>OZ253445.1:717500-2125472 GCA_965261165.1 Gammaproteobacteria bacterium
CTCTATTCCTCTCTGGAAAAAGATCCGGTCTCTCAGATAACATGATCATGCAAATGATAAGCCTCTATGGTTGGGACATCGACTTCGCCATGGAAGTCCGCCAGGGAGATCAGTTCCGCGTTATTTATGAAGAGCGCTATAAAAATGGCGAGAAGGTACAGGATGGTCCAATCCTGGCAGCAGAATTTATCAACCGTGGAAAATCTTTCACATCCGTCCGCTATACACATGCTGACGGGCATTCTGATTACTATGCTGAAAATGGTAGCAGCATGCGCAAGGCTTTTCTAAGAACACCAGTTAAATTTGCTAGAATAAGCTCCCGTTTTAGCCTGGGAAGAAAGCACCCAATACTTAACAAGGTTCGTGCACATAGAGGAGTAGATTATGCAGCGCCAGCGGGCACACCTGTCAGGGCATCAGGAGATGGCGTGATAAAACTTGCTGCAAGAAAAAATGATTACGGAAGAGTAATCATCATTCAACATGGCGGGAAGTACACGACGCTCTATGGTCATTTATCGCGTTATGGTCGCGGAATAAAAAGAGGAAAGCATGTCAAACAAGGACAAATCATTGGTTATGTAGGTATGTCAGGTTTGGCCACTGGACCACATCTGCATTATGAGTTTCGAGTTAATGGCGTGCACCGAAATCCATTAACAGTTAAATTACCGAAGGCCGTGAGAATCCCTGATAACTTGATGGCTGCATTCAAAACACAAACCGAGCCATTACTGGCTCAACTGAGCAGTATTACAAACAATGCGACTGTTGCAACTGACGATGATCAAAACCTATCCACCATGGCCCAAACCACCGTTGCGCTGAATAGAAAAGTGCGCTCATCCTCGCCAACTAATTAACGCTTTGAGGAAGTCGTGTTTTATATAGGGTTGATGTCAGGCACCAGCATGGATGCGGTCGATGCAGCGTTGGTTCGCATCGTTGATCGAGAGTTAGAGCTGATTCAGTATCAACAAACTCCTATTTCAAGAAATCTTCAGCAAATCATAAGATCTATCAACACTGAGTCTACCCTGAGTGAAATATCAGAACTTGATGTCATTATGGGATATCTTTTTGCGGAAGCTACACTACAGATTATTGAAGCTACAGATCTATCTCCATCCGAGATTCACGCCATTGGTAGTCATGGCCAAACTATTTTGCATTTACCTAATGAGAAACATCCCCGGACTTTGCAGATTGGTGATGCAAACATTATTGCCTACCAAACAGGTATCACGACGGTTGCAGATTTCAGGCGCATGGATATTGCCGCAGGTGGAGAAGGTGCACCGCTGGCATCTGCATTTCATCAATGGCTATTCCAAAGTAAAAAAATTGAACGAGTCATTTTAAACATTGGTGGCATAGCCAATATAACCATTCTTCCTACCGATGATAAGACTGCTATTACAGGCTTTGACACGGGTCCGGGTAATACGCTGATGGATGAATGGATACAACAACATCTTGAACAGGATTTTGATAAAGATGGGAATTGGGCAAAATCTGGCCAATGCAATCAAGAATTACTTTCTATATTACTTGAAGAAACCTACTTTAGAACTGCACCACCAAAGAGTACGGGCAAGGATTTCTTTAACCTACAATGGCTTGAGAAAAACTTATCAAAGTTAAGAACAGCCATTGACCCAAACGATGTACAAGCAACCTTACTGAAGCTAAGTGTTACGACTATTAGTGCTGCAATAGAAAATCACGCGCTGAATTTTAATGAGATTCTGGTTTGTGGAGGCGGTGTCCATAACAAATTTATGATGCAGCGTTTACGCGAGTTACAAACTAAAATAAAGATTAGTTCTGTCGAGAAAGCTGGTCTTAATCCTGATGCTGTTGAAGCAGCGGCATTCGCTTGGTTAGCAAAACGTCGAATGGAAAATAAACCAGGAAATTTGACCTCAGTAACAGGTGCCGATGATCAAACAATACTTGGTGCAATCTATAATGCTAACTCGGGAATTTAGACCGAAAAGGACGATCCACAGCCACAGGTC
Source organism: Gammaproteobacteria bacterium (assembly GCA_965261165.1). Lineage (GTDB taxonomy): Bacteria > Pseudomonadota > Gammaproteobacteria > Eutrophobiales > Eutrophobiaceae > SMWN01. The sequence continues at coordinate 719,525 of OZ253445.1, forward strand.
GTCGTTGCATTAGGATTACGTATAACGAATTGAGCACCCTCCAAACCTTCAGTGTAATCAATTTCACCACCCGCCAGATATTGAAAACTCATAGGATCAATAAGTAATTTCACGCCGTTTTTCTCAACAACCGTATCACCCTCTGCAATACTTTCATCGAAGGTGAAGCCATACTGAAAACCAGAGCAACCGCCTCCACTGACGAAAACTCTTAACATCAGAGCATCATCTTCCTCCTCCTCAATCAAGGATTTTACTTTTGCTGCTGCTTGCTCAGTAAATAACAATGGATCAGCTATATCCTCATCCTCTGAAATTTCAGCAATAGTAATTTTTTTTGGAGTCTTCTCTTCTTGCCCTGTGTTCATTGTATTTTTACCTGACTAAATCTTCTAATTAATCTATATCTGGTTCATCCAGAGTCTCTGCATAACCTAATGCCAGTGGCACATCTTCAGAAGCCTGCGTATGTACAAGCTTGCCATTCACCTCTGCACCCACAGCCATCTCAATTAGATTATAGTACACATTTCCTGCGACACGTGCCTTCAATGCAAGTTCAACATGCTCTCCTCCGTGAACATCACCAATAACAACGCCGTTTAACACAACAAAAGGGGCTCTTACCTCACCTTCAATAGTTCCATTTTCACTCAGTTGAACTAATGATTTTCCGTCATTTTCTGCAATAACATTGCCTTTTATTGTACCTTCAATATGTAATCCGCCAGTAAATTTAACATCACCAGACACCTGACTTCGAGGCCCAACCAAAGTATCTATACGCGTGGTCTTTTTATTTTTACCTTTACCCAACATCTAAAATTCCTCCTCTAATGCTCCATCGCTTCTGCCCAATCAAAAATACGCTCCATTTCAGGAATCGTTTCCTTACCCTTCTGACGAGCCCGGACTATCACTCTGTGAGCAACAAAGCCCTCAGGCAACATGATACTGCCCTCAATACGTTCAAAACTGCTCAACTTGAAGGTTAATAATAATGACTTTGACAGCGTCAGATCACGAATATCAATGGTTCTAGGGGCATCATCCTGAACACCCTCCAATAGTATTGATACTCTACCCACCGCTACTTTATCACTTTTTGAGACATGGGTTAATATGAGCTTGAAATAATAACTTCTGGGTTGCGATGTTTCTTCAATACTCAGTCCCTGTATACTTAGACCTCTGGACTCACCAGCCGAAGCCATAATACCCTGGTAAAATTCAAGTTCTTTCTTCAGCTTATAAATTTTATCCTGCTGCTTAATCATTTCTCCTTGAAGATTTGTCATAGTTTGCCTTTCTATTTGAGCTGTCCTTTCAAACATAACAATGTGTTCTTCCAAATTTACAATCGTATTGCTCATTAATTTGTTTTCTTGCCACAGTTCTCTATTCTTTTTAGCCTCAATAAGACTTGATTTAATGTACGGCCATTGACTCCCATCAAGAAGAATCCATGTCGTTATTGTTATTACCGCACAGGAGGCAACAATAACAGCAAAGATATGTAATGGGCTGTGATATTTAATTACGAGTTTTCTTGAGAAACTCACACTTAAACACTCTTATTCAGAAATTTCATTGTTACAAGAATTTTTAAAAATGATTTTACTTATGGGTGAAGTGCTGGAAGATTAAGCCCTGACAACTCATTCAGACCAAATATAATGTTCATGTTCTGAATCGCCTGACCCGCAGCCCCTTTCACAAGATTATCAATAACTGATAAAATAACAAGTTTGTCACTATCTTGTGATTGACTTACTGCGATTCGACACATGTTTGTTCCTCGTACTCCACGGGTATCAGGTTGTGACCCATTCGGGAGGACATCGACAAAGGGTTCATTAATATAACGGCTGGTGTAAATATCAGTGACCTCAAGATCCAACTGCTTCAAGTTCGCATAAAGCGTGACAAATATACCTCGCACCATTGGCACCAAATGCGGAATAAAAGTGATATCCACTGCCTGTTCTGAGTACAGGCTTAATGTTTGACAAATCTCAGGCAAATGCCGATGACCAGAAACACCATATGCCTTAAAATTTTCACTGGCTTCACTAAAAAGACTGCCCACGGCTGCCTTACGCCCAGCACCGCTTACGCCTGACTTGACATCGGCAATCAAGGAATTTAAATCAACAATACCTTTTTCCAATAAAGGCAATAGTCCAAGAGAAACTGCGGTAGGATAACACCCAGGATTGGCAACCAGATCAGCTTTGGCAATCTGTTCGCGATTGATTTCTGGCAAACCATAAATAGCAGTTTCTAACAATTCCGGTGCGGCATGTTCAACTCCATACCAATACTGCCATTGTTCGGCATCCTGCAAACGAAAGTCAGCTGACAAATCAATAATCTTTACATTAGCATCTAACAATTCAGGGATCTTGTACATGGATGTCGCATGCGGCGTAGCGAAAAATACCACATCGCATTTAGTCAAGGCAGGTGAATCATGCTCAGCAAATTTTAGATCCAGATATCCAGATAAACTTGGGAAAACATTAGTCACGTATTGGTCTTCCTCGGAATTTGAAGTCACTACATGAATATCAACTTGTTCATGTCCCACTAACAGGCGTAACAATTCAACACCGGTATAACCCGTCGCTCCAACAATACCCACTTTCAAAATTTTGCCACTCACTACACGCACACCTGCTTTTCTAAAACTTACTAAAATTCGTTATTGTCAATCGCGGATTTAACTCAAGCGAACCTTATCTTGCTATCAATGCGACACCAGTTGCTAGGTTTGTTTTTGGCGATGACCTCGACAACCATGATTGCGATTTAATTCACGGGAGATTGTTGATCTATTAACACCGACAATATGGGATGTCTCACTTTGGTCATATCCTGCTTTCATATATGTTGATATTTGCTATCGTTGTTCCTAGGTAAACTGTGTATCGTGCCTCATACTTTTATTGGCTAGAGTAAACGGCAGCCTGCCCCTAAACCGTATAATTGAGTTGCACTTACAAGCTGAATTCACCAAATAAAAATTAAAGAAAGCGGCCACGGCCTCTTTTTCAGAAAGTGCTGTATCGTCACTTATATCATAATAAATATTCTCAATGAAACAGATGAATAGGCTATATATTTCATAATTCGGGCGAATACTAGCCGATTTTAGTGCCAAAGAAAATATTACAGCCCTGAATACCGCAAATTTGAATATCTCTGAAGTGGCTCCACAATTTATTCATTGAAAGAAGAACGAATATGCTTTTGGCCAGTCGAAACAGACAATTGCCTTCTAATGTTGCGCTAAAATAATAAAACTGCAAATGAAATTATTTACCAGCCTGATAATTGACCCTAAATGAAAAAGCGATCTCTGCTTACAATCCCTCTTATCGTGGGATTTATAACCGCTGTTGTCTGGTTATGGTTCTCGCCGAGTGGAATTAGTCAGGCGCCCAATATCAAGCTTACCATCACCGATGGAACAAGCATCGATCTGGATGAACTGCAAGGCAAGCCAGTCTTAATAACCTTTTGGGCAACTTCCTGTATCGGCTGCGTTCGTGAAATGCCGCACTTGATTGCACTTTATAACGAGCTTGCTGATGATGGCCTGGAAATCATTGGTATTGCCATGCCCTATGACCCCCCTAATCGGGTGGTTAAAATGATTTCTGAAAGAGAAATTCCCTACCCCATCGCCATCGATATTGAAGGCAAGGCGGTGGTTGCTTTTGGTGATGTTCTGGTTACTCCAACATCATTTCTAATCGCACCAGATGGTACAATTGTCAAACACACGATCGGTGAAATGGATATGAATGAACTACGTGACTCAATAATCTCAATGTTGCCAAATCAAAACATAGTCACCGACTTAAACTCAACCGCTGCACCTTCAACCTGACTTAAATCTTTACGTCATGCTTTGGCTTAAAGCCTTACATTTAATATTTATGGTGACTTGGTTCGCGGGACTGTTCTATTTACCACGACTTTTTGTCTATCACGCTATGAGTGAAGATCAGGCAAGCATTGATCTCTTCAAAATCATGGAACGCAAGCTGTTCTTTGGCATCATGACCCCAGGCGCAATCCTTACCATAACCTTTGGTTTTGGGGTATTATTCGCTAATGGTTGGGAAACTTATGCAGGAGTGCTATGGCTTCATATAAAACTGGCTTTAGTAGCTGTGCTGCTCATCTATCACATCTACTGCGGAAAATTATTACTGGATTTTAAACATGACCGTAACCAGCACAGTCATCTGTTTTATCGCTGGCTAAATGAATTCCCAGTTCTGGTCCTAGTTGCAATTATCATTTTGGCAGTTGTCAGACCTTTCTAAATCTCTATCATCTCAAAGTCTGCTTTGGTCGCAGCACATTCAGGGCAAACCCAGTCCTCAGGAATATCTTTCCATTTGGTTCCTGCCTCAATTCCGTCTTCGGGCCAGCCTTTTTCTTCTTCATAAACAAAACCACAAATTGCACACATATATTGTTTCATTAGATTGTCCTTCATACCAAAATTATAGATTCTGCATACTATAACAACCTAGACTCATTTAGAATGATGGCCATGAATAAACAATCGCTGAGCAAACCCGTTGTCTTGGTACTGGCAGGACATGATCCTTCCGCAGGCGCTGGCATTCAGGCAGATATTGAAACGCTGGCAGCACACGGATGTGTTGCAACCTCAATCATCACATCTTTGACCGCACAAAACACACAATGCTTTTCTCATCATATTGCCCAAACCAGAGAAAATTTTCTCACTCAAGGCAAGCTCGTGCTTGAGGATATCAAGATAGATGCCTGCAAGATTGGAGCCATTGGTTCTCCTGATCTTATCCGTGCGACCCATGAATTAATTATCGATAAACCATTCCCTATAGTGCTTGATCCCATCCTGCAATCAACAACAGGCCATAAGTTTTTGAATGAAGAGATGTGTGCTTTGCTTTGCGAGCTTGTCTTGCCCATGACAACAATCATCACGCCGAATCGTGACGAAGCAATACAATTAACGGGAGAGCTAGATCTACAATCAGCCGCCGAAAAACTGTTTGAGATGGGTTGTAAAAATATTCTGATCACAGATGCAGAAGACTCTGAAACAAAAATTATTAATCATCTTTATCCAGCAAACGAGCAGGCTAAAATATTTATCTATGATCGTTTGTCTGGAAATTATCATGGTTCAGGTTGCACGCTAGCCTCTGCAATCAGTGCGAATCTTGCTAAAGATATTGAACCCATCCTGGCCATTGAACAAGCACAGGAATACACCTGGAATAGCCTTAAGCACGGCTTGCAAATTGGCAGCAGTCAATTACATCCGAATCGTTTCTATAAAAATTAATCGATCATGAATTCCGAGATGAAAGGCCTTTATGCAATCACAGATACGGCTAACTATAGCTCTCAAGTCATGTTATCCAAGACCGAAGAAATCTTACTCGCAGGCGCAAAGGTTCTGCAATATCGAAATAAACAGGGAGATAAAAACATACGTATTACGGAGGCGAGACAACTCCACGATTTATGTCGACAACATTCAGTCCCCTTGATTATCAACGATGATATTGCCCTCGCAATTCAAGTGGGTGCCGATGGGATACATTTAGGCAGGAGTGATTCATCCATTTCCGCCGCGCGCAAACAATTGGGATGTAAGGCAATCATTGGCTGTTCCTGTTATAACGATTTAGATCGCGCATATAATGCAGTCAATAACGGTGCTGATTATATTGCTTTCGGAACTTTCTTCCCTTCTCCCACGAAACCTGATGCCGTCAAAGCAATGCCAGAACTCATTAGTCAGACAAAAGAGAAATATGATCTTCCTGTAGTTGCCATCGGCGGCATTACCACTGAGAATGGGCAATCTTTGATTAATGCGGGTGCTGATATGCTGGCTGTTGTTAGTGACCTATATGCGTCTGATGACCCTTCTAACAAGACAAAAAAATACATTAATTTATTTACGATAGACTCATGACAAAGGATTTATTTAAAGCTGCACAAAAATATATCCCTGGTGGTGTCAATTCACCCGTCCGCGCATTCAAATCGGTGGGGGGTGACCCTATATTTCTATCCAGAGCGCAGGGTGCTTATGTTTATGATAGCGATGGTAAACAATATATTGACTACGTGGGCTCATGGGGCCCCATGGTGCTGGGGCATGCTCATCCAGATGTCATTAAGGCAGTACAGGAAACTGCAGTCAATGGACTGAGTTTTGGTGCGCCAACAGAACTCGAAACACAAATGGCCAACAAAATTTGTGAATTGATGCCATCAATCAAGAAAGTTCGCATGGTTAATTCAGGTACAGAGGCCGCCATGAGTGCGATACGTCTGGCACGAGGTTTTACCGGTAGAGACAAGATAGTTAAATTTGAGGGTTGTTACCATGGGCACGCAGATTCACTTTTAGTAAAAGCAGGTTCAGGGGCATTAACACTGGGCGTGCCGACCTCACCCGGCATCCCTGCAAACCTCGCCCAGCACACGATCACCTTAGACTATAACAATCCAGAACAAGTTGAAGATCTGTTTAATAAGATGGGAGATAAAATCGCGGCCATTATCGTGGAACCGATTGCTGGCAATATGAATTGCGTCCCCGGCACACAGGAATTTCTTGAGCTATTACGTTGTGCCTGCGATCAACATCAGAGCGTGCTTATCTTTGATGAAGTCATGTCTGGCTTCCGGGTTGCACTCGGTGGTGCGCAATCAATCTATAATATCACTCCTGACCTAACCGTATTAGGCAAGATTATCGGTGGCGGTATGCCAGTAGGTGCTTTTGGCGGTCATGAAGACATTATGAACCACATTGCCCCAGACGGCCCGGTCTATCAAGCAGGTACACTTTCCGGTAACCCCGTTGCTATGAGCGCAGGACTCACGACACTAAACCTGATCTCGAAAGCAAATTTCTTTGAAGAATTAACAGAGACAACTAACTCCCTAGTGAATGTCCTGCAAAAAAAAGCTGACGCGGTTGGAATTCCATTTACCACCAATTCAGTCGGCGGCATGTTTGGACTCTTCTTTTCAAATGAAGGAAATGTTGACTCTTTTGATAAGGTGATGAATTGTAATACAGAGCATTTTAATCAATTCTTTCATGGCATGTTAGGCAAAGGAATCTATATGCCCCCCTCGTCATTTGAAACAAGCTTCATGTCCAGCGTCCATACAGACACTGTTATAAAGGCAACAATAAATAGCTTCGAAAAAGTAATAAAGAAAATAGATAGAGGGTCAATCTAGTTTTTCGATCAATTATACTAATCTACAGGAAGTAACCTGCAAGAGCAAAAATCGGTAAAGTCCTGCATCCGCCCTTCCAGCAATAACCTGTCATCATCCCCGCCACCAGTTTCTTGCCGTTCGCCGAACAGGTCGAGGGCAAACGCAACATCCAGTTGCCAGCACAAACCAAACAAGATATTTATCAACCGTATTAATATTCAGTTCACTTAAGTGCCGCTATTTGTGTTGCTGTTAAATCCAAAAAATAACTTCACTGATTGCCTGGATTTAGCCGCCAATACTCTTGAACAATTCGCATCATATTGAAAATACTACGCTAAGGAAGACCCTAAATTAATTCTGCGGTCGTGTTCAGTTTCATTTTTTCCAATAAGTGTAAACGGCCTTGAGAGATTGTTACCATGGCCTTTTCGCTTTAAGTTGTGAGCTCAATTAGTCAACGCAGGCATTCTTAAATTTTAAACAATTTAATTAATTTAATTCCAAAAGCTTTGGAAAAGTAAACATAAAATCCGTTGTCGTTAGTGGCTGATGGCAGGTTGCACAATCAAGTCCATTCTCTTTCGGTGCGCCCTGAACATCATATAAAGCAAACCCCCAATCCCCTGCGCGTTCACTGGCAGCATAATCAGCACCCCAGTCGCTACGTTTCTCCATGACGGCAACAGCGGCAAATTGCTTCTTGATGAAGAGACCATCTTTGCCAGCAATCGGTTTTCCAGCCTCATCTACTTCCGGCTTATGGATTTCCATGACGATAATAGAACCTTCAGCAAGAGTGCTGTTTTTCATGCTATTGATTGCGATATCATTGGCATACATATCAGCAATTTGTTTGTTATTGGCACGGTTCTGAGTATTGTAATGTGTAAATGAATCCTCATAACCTTCTGGATATGACACTTGGTCATTTCGTCCGCCAGCAAAGACTGAGACCGAGATAAGCAATAATGTAAAAATGATTATTTTTTTCATGACATCCTCTACAATCCAAAGTGAATAATATTAACTGAACATGACCAGCCAACCAATAACGATTTGTTTCCTGTATGTCGGACAAGCCTGATGATCCTTCATCTGCCCCCTAAGCATGGGATGCCATCAGGAAAGCTAGTAATATAAAACCAAATCTTGGTTTTATATGGTTCACATCATCTCCTACTTTTTATCAGGATAGATCTTTATCTGCCAAGTTTTCATTTGATATTAAAAGACCATCGGCATCGGCATAGATATAGTCGCCTGGACTAATGATGACATCAGCAAAACTAACGGCAACATCACGCTCGCCAACACCTTTTTTGACACTTTTACGGGGATTGATATTTAAGGCTTTTATCCCAATAGCAATATCGGCAATCATAGCAGAATCACGAATGCAACCATAGATAATAATCCCCACCCAGTCGTTGTTTTTGCCTAGCTCTGCCAGCATATCACCCACCAGAGCGCATTTTAATGATGCACCACCATCAACAACCAGCACCCTGCCTTCACCTGGCTCTTCAAGCGCGGCCTTGACCAGTGAATTATCTTCAAATGCCTTAACGGTTGATACTGGACCACAAAATTTCAGATTACCACCGTAATCATTAAACATCGGGGCTGCTATCTGAAGCTTTTCTTCATATTCATCGCATAGATCGGCAGTGGCAAAAGTCATCTTTGTTTATTCCTATCAATACTTCTTTTGAGTTACTATTTCTTGAGACTCTGATAATACTCAGGTCTTCGATCAGCAATAGTAGTCATTTTTCAGCACAGGAAAAGCATGACCATGCAAGATAAATAACCTATTAGAGCGGGTTTTGAAATAATTGAATTCATCTTTCTATTCTCATGCTCTTAGTTTTTCCAAGGCAGCCATTAAATCATCCGCGCTCTTTAATCTATCGACTTGCGTACATGTAATACAACTCAGAATTAATTTCTCTAGACCTTTTGGAAATTTCCCCTGATATTTAGATGGTAGGCAAGGTTCTTGCGCTGTTTTTATCTCTAATAGTCGAGCGAGCGATTTTTCTTTGTATGGTAATTCTCCAGTAAACATTTGAAACATGATCACGCCCAAAGAATAAATATCTGCCCGTTCATCAATAGTCTTACCTTCAAGTTGTTCAGGTGCTGCGTAACTCGGCGTACCAATGACTGCATCTTCCAATTCTCCCAAACCAGAACCTGTTATCCGTCTTGCAATACCAAAATCCATGAGCTTTACATTGCCATTTTGTTCCAGAATGACATTCTCAGGTTTGATATCTCTATGCAATACTCCCTGTGCATGGGCTGCTTGTAGACCAGCAGTGAGTTTTTTTACGATATGTAATCCTGCCGAATACGGAATCTTTCCGCTTTGATTTAATAAATATTTCAGTGTCAGTCCGCGCACATATTCCATCGAAATATAGGGTACGCCGTCGATCTCACCGTAATCGTATGTCCTTAACACAGATGGATGAGTGATTTTCCTGGCCAAACGAATTTCGCTCTTCATTGCCTCAAGGAAAGCGTCCGCCCCTTCTGCATTCGCCAATTTCAACATCTTTAATGCAACAAGATCATTCAGTCCATGGTCACGTGCTTTATAGACCATACCCATACCACCAGCACCGAGCTCTGAAATAATCTCATAGCGACCGCCCAAGGACATGCCTGGCGCAATGCGAATACGCTTAACCTGCCCATCATCTATAACTTGGAGCGATTGCAGAGTATCTTCATCACTTTCTATATCAAAGATATTGGCATCATCCGGCTTTAGCGCATAAAACTTGCTTTTACTTATAGCGCCAGGAGCTCCGCGAGCTTGATAATCTGGAAAGGCATTCTTGATTTGTTCCTGAATGGAGCGTGTGATTAAAATATTACCGGAGGGCGCTTCCTGCAATAATATTTCCAATTGATAAACAGAAGAACCTAATAAATTTCCAATATTCTCTTCACCAAGATAAACAGTTCCTAATACTGCCTCACCTTCAATGACAGCTGCGGCAGTCCCTTTACCTTGATTCACCAGGCTATTTAACACGGGACCAGCTGTTGCAAGTGCGCTCTTAAAACTCCCCTGACCTTCGAAAATAACCATAACATGATGACCAGAGATATTTAACAGTCTGCCGCCATAGGCCTTCGCCAGAGAGTTAATATTTTGTAGATTTACGTTGAGTAAAGTAAAAATTTCTTCAGGTGACATCTGATTACCTTGTTTAGCAAATCGTCGTAAATCAATCCCCAGCAATGAAAACACACCCAGCTTTGAATGCTGTTGGCCTGATTTTCTGGAGGTGCTTGAACCAGAATTTAGCTCTAAAGTCTCTTCTGGCAAATATTTAGCCAGATTAGTCATATAATTCTGCATATCATCTTTTTCTCGTAAGTCGCTCAGTAAAATATCAAAGGCTTCCGTCAAATGAGCCAATTCATCATTGCCTTTAATATCAAACCTTGCTTGACAATCACCATGTGCTGCTGCTTGTGCCGCACTGGCAAGATTACGTACCGGCACCAAAACACGACGTGAAATGAAAAATGATAGAGGAACTGTTAACAATAGACTGAATCCTATTACTACTAATAATACATTTCTCATCGCACGAAAATTTACCAGAGCTTCGTCCAAAGAGGTTAGCGCGATAGTTATCCCGCCTGATTCAATATTTCCAGTATGGTTAACAGATGCTAGCCACAATTTATTATCAAGTTTTATTTCTACTGGTTTGGTATTCAGTGCTGCTTTAATTAAATCCCTATCTCCAAGCAAATCTTTTAATGATTTACTATTAAGTGTGCCCACAGAAATTTCTAATATTCCTTCTTTTTCAATCAGGAATACCAACTCAGAACCACTAATATTTTTAATATATTCTATAAATTTTTTATCGACAAGTAATCCGGTCAATAAAAAACCAATCAAATCTTGTTCGTCAGTGAGTGGAATAACAGCGATTTGAAAAATTTCTTCATCACGAAACCAGTAACCTGTTGCAGGTTTCAATGATTCAATCACAGACCCAACAATACTATCTGTCGAAATATCCTCTCCTGTCAATTTCTGATCATCGGTTCTAGCAATAATTTTACCAGTATCATCTAATACCATGGCAATATCGAAACCAAGCTTTTGCTGATGCTCAACTAATAGATCAACAATTGAATCTGCATCGACCCCATAACCTAGGCTCAGGTCACTACTGGTTGCTTCGGCAATATAACTGGAGAAATGAGGTTCAGATGCAAAGATATAAGAGACCAAGATTAATTGTTGAAAACGTTGTGCCTCGAAACCTTTTTGAACATCACGTATATTTTCCAAGGCATTGACAACCGAACGTTCAGCAATCCTATTGCCTTGAACATAAATTATCCCAGTGACAATACCCAACACCAAAACCAGTAAGCCACTAAATGCCAGGGAGATTCGCTTGCCTAGACTAAGACTCATCACTAGTAACTAAATTCTATTTCCCCAAGATAAGGCTTGCCAGCCTTATTATTATGTTTCGGTATTCTTCGCTTGACCAGATTAAGTTTAAATCTTGCATCCTTATCCTTGCGAAGACCTCGCGAAAAATCGATTTTCTGTTTAGTCATCTTGGCTCTTGGATGCCATAAATAAAGTGTTCCTGATTCAGAGGGTAAATTTTGCAGATTAAATCTTCCATCAGATCCTAATTTTGTGAAATAAGGTGTATTCAGTACTAGAATATAACCGACCATTGAATGATGGACATCACAATAAACACGAACAAGACCAACATTACCGAACATGTGTGACTCGGTCTTGCCCGCCGAATAAAGCCCCAGATTAAAATTATTTCTATTTGCAGTCGAAAAAACATTGTGCAAGATCAGATCAAAATTTGGGAAATTTACATTGGTACCTAACGTAACAGGTATTACACGTGGAATAAATAACTTGTTTTCCATACGCATCTCGACCTCGGCCAAAGGCGCAAGATCACTAATACCTGCATCAGGGATAAAATATATCACTACATCCTGATATTCTTTCGCAGCCGCCGCATGGCCCTTTTCGTTTATTTTCACCTGCCCACTAAATTCCACCGCTAAAATATCCCCAACAAATACGGTGGATAAAATAATTCCTGAGATGCATCTTCTGTACTTAGCTTTTCTGGACATGCGATCCCCTCGTATTGAATTTTATTTTAAATGAGGCAACCTAAGCCCTTAATGATTCGAACCGTAAATTGAGCGATAGTTTCCCAAACTCTGCTTCATCTAAAAAAATAAATTCAGATCACAAACATAAATTCAGATCACAAACAAGATTATCTGCTTGATTATTAAAGTATCAGTAATTTCATACAATATCTAGCGTTAAATATCATGAATATCTGATATCTACCTAAAATCACACTATAAATTAGTCAGAACATGCTATTGATGAGACCTAATCTAAGCCCATTGCTTACGCTCAATCTGTTGCTCTGTTTTTTGAGAAGGAGACCAACGATACAGAATTCGCCAAACAACTTGAAAATCAGATTTGCTTTCTAAATGACGCCCTGCATGAATATGCTTGAGGCTCATTCGGGCATGGAAATCACAAAAGCAGAATTTGATATTTTTTGTGGCGCTCTTTAATTGATGCCATGGAGTTTACAGATATTCCTTATCCCGATGAGAGATGTATTATTTACCAACAGATCTGATTAGCAACAACTAAAATGGCTTGCTTATTATTTTTTTGGGCGCTTCCATTCCGGCATAGATTTCTGCGGGCTTCGACTTAATACCAATGCATTTTCAGCAACATCTTTTGTCACTGTAGTTCCTGCCGCTATCGTCGCTCCAGAACTGATTGAGATTGGCGCAACCAATTGGACATCTGATCCAACAAAAACATTATCACCGATAATAGTCTTGTGTTTATCAGCTCCATCATAGTTACAGGTAATCACACCCGCACCGATATTCGTCTCTACTCCAATCTCACTATCGCCAATATAACTTAAATGATTTGCTTTCGAAGCATTGCCCACGATAGATTTTTTAATCTCCACAAAATTTCCAATATGCACATTTTCATTAAGCACTGTCTCAGGCCTGATTCTGGCAAAAGGGCCTATGCGACAAGCCTTGCCAATGTCTGAATTTTCTATGATTGAATTTGGTAATATTTCTACATCGTCATCAATAACGCTATTCTTAATAACACAATTCGCACCAATACGAACACCCCTGCCAATTTCCAAGCGGCCTTCCAATATAACATTGATATCAATATAACAATCAGAATCAATCTCTAAGTCACCTCTGAGATCAAAGCGACATGGATCCATAATGGTGATACCTTGCTCCATTAACTGATGCGCCTGAACCAGTTGATAATAACGTTCCAGTTCTGATAACTGCGCAAGATTATTTATCCCTCTGGTTTCAACCTCTGAATATGGCTGCACAGAATTGACTTTTACTCCATCCTTAACCGCCATTTCGATAACATCGGTTAAATAATATTCACTCTGTGCGTTATTGCTTTCCAGTTTTTCTACCCACTGTTTTATCGCCTTACTATTGGCAACCATCATTCCAGCATTAACTTCCTGAATTTGCTTTTCTTCATTTGATGCATCCTTATCTTCTACTATTCCGGATACATTACCATTGTCGTCATGCATGATTCGCCCATAACCACGCGGATCATCAACAAAACAGGTTAAAAGAGAAAAACTTGATTCTCCTGCAGCCGCAATAAGGTCAGTAAGTGTTTCGCTGGTAATCAAAGGAACATCGCCATAAAGGATTAGCACCAAGTCTTGGTCTGGAATGTTAGGCAAAGCCTGCTTAACTGCATGACCGGTACCTAGCTGCTCGGCTTGTTCAACCCAGTCAACATCAAGGTGAGAAAGTTCTTCCATTACTTGATCGCCACCATAACCGTGGATGACGTGGATACCACGCGCCTCCAACATTGATGCTGTATGATAGACATGTTCAAGAAGTGATTTACCAGCAAGTTGATGCAATACCTTTGGTAACTTAGAATACATCCGACTACCCTGACCTGCCGCTAGAATAATAATGCTTAGAGACATATATAGACCTAGAGATAAGATAAAAATGAGTCTACCGGATAGTCGATAAAAATTAAACCATCATGCCAACAGATGGCTTAATATTGAAAAATAGGGAGGCTAGGGACTAGGCGCGACCTGTACGGCCACGTAATCTTTGTAGTGCTTGATATTTCGCTGCGGCTTCAACCATTTGCTGTTCTACATATTGATAATCAACATCATCACTACGATTATGAAATGCATGCTCAGCTTCTTCTTTTGCCTTCAACACAGAAGCCTCATCCAGATCTTCAGTTCTGGAGGCACTATCAGATAGAATAGTTACCACATGCGGTTGCACTTCCAGTAAGCCACCAGAAACATAAAAAGACTCTTCCTTGCCTTCTGGCAATTTTAATCTTACCTCGCCTGGAGCCAAAGTCGTCACCAACGGTGTATGTCTTGGTGCAATACCAATCTCACCCATTATCGCTGGAACAAATACCATCTCGGCCGAACCAGAATAGAGTTCCGTTTCAGCACTTACAACGTCAACATGGATTATCATAGTCGTTACTCGTTACTCTTCAAAGTCTCCAAGGAGATTTATCAGGCTTCCGCATTCATCGATTCTGCTTTCTCAACAGCTTCTTCGATAGTCCCTACCATATAGAAAGCCTGCTCTGGCAGATGATCGTATTCACCATCAACAATCCCCTGGAAGCCCCTGATGGTATCTTTCAGTGGTACGTATTTTCCTGGCGTGCCAGTAAAAACCTGAGCCACTGTGAATGGTTGTGAGAGAAAGCGTTGAATCTTTCGTGCTCGTGTCACGGCCAGCTTATCTTCCTCAGAAAGCTCATCCATACCCAGAATCGCAATAATGTCACGCAATTCCTTATAACGCTGTAATGTATTCTGCACTGCACGAGTGGTATCGTAATGCTCCTGTCCAACCGCCAATGGATCCAGTTGACGACTGGTAGAGTCCAGCGGATCAACAGCAGGATAAATACCTAGCTCTGCAATCTGGCGAGACAACACAACTGTTGCATCCAAATGAGCGAATGTTGTTGCAGGAGATGGATCAGTCAAATCGTCAGCAGGCACGTAAACCGCCTGGATTGAGGTGATCGAACCCGTCTTTGTTGAAGTAATGCGTTCCTGTAGACGTCCCATTTCTTCTGCCAATGTTGGCTGGTAGCCCACAGCAGATGGCATACGTCCCAACAATGCCGAACACTCCGTTCCTGCCAATGTAAAACGGTAAATGTTATCCACGAAGAACAATACATCGCGTCCTTCATCACGAAATTTCTCCGCCATGGTCAGACCTGTCAAGGCAACACGTAAACGGTTACCAGGAGGCTCATTCATCTGACCGTAGACCATAGATACCTTTGAATCGCCAGGAGTCTCTACGTTAACAACGCCAGATTCCTGCATTTCAAAGTAAAAGTCATTACCTTCACGAGTACGCTCACCGACACCAGCAAAAACAGATAAACCGGAATGCTCTGTCGCAATATTGTTAATCAATTCCATCATATTAACGGTCTTGCCAACACCAGCGCCACCAAACAGTCCAACCTTGCCACCTTTAGCAAATGGGCAGCACAGATCAATCACCTTAATGCCCGTTTCCAGTAGCTCAACTGCAGGACTTAATTCTGTAAATGTTGGTGCCTCACGGTGAATACTCCACTTTTCATCCGTTTCGATATTACCTTTCTCATCGATGGCCTCACCCAAAACATTCATGATACGCCCTAATGTACCTTCGCCGACAGGAATAGAAATTGGTGCGCCCGTATTGTCTACATCCAGACCTCGTCTTAATCCATCTGTAGACCCAAGTGCGATGGTTCTCACCACACTATCACCTAACTGCTGCTGTACTTCCAGCGTAGTATTAATGCCTTCACCTTTAACCAGCAAAGCGTTATACACTTTAGGGATTGATGCACTTGGAAATTCCACGTCGACGACAGCGCCGATGATTTGTACGATTTTTCCAGAACTCATTTCTTCTGTTCCTCAATTAATATCTTTAATAAATCTCAATAAATACGTTTGATTTAAACCGCTGCTGCACCGCTGACAATTTCGGATAATTCCTGAGTAATCGCTGCCTGTCGCGCCTTGTTATAAACCAACTGTAAATCATCAATAAGTGTGCCAGCATTATCAGAAGCGCTTTTCATTGCAATCATGCGTGCCGCCTGTTCACAGGCAATATTTTCAATGACACCTTGATA
Source organism: Gammaproteobacteria bacterium (assembly GCA_965261165.1). Taxonomy (GTDB): domain Bacteria; phylum Pseudomonadota; class Gammaproteobacteria; order Eutrophobiales; family Eutrophobiaceae; genus SMWN01. Next base: position 736,089 of record OZ253445.1, read on the forward strand.
TACCAATGACTCTATAAATCGAGTTAATAAATAATCAAGAACCTCCTTTGCATCTGGCTCATAAATGTAATCCCAGTAATGTTTCAACTCATCTTCATCACTTGCCTGAACCGGCAACAGTTGTTCGACTGTTGGCTGCTGTGTCATTGAATTAATAAATTTGTTAGAAACCAGATACAGTTGATCAATTTTTCCTTCATTAAAAGAATCAAGCATGATCTTTACTGTTCCGATCAAATCATCAATTGCTGGTTGGTCGCCAACGTGGATTGATTGACCAACAATCGATCCGCCAACACGAGTAAAAAAACTAACCGCTTTAGTACCGATCAAACACATTTCTAAATCGATACCCTTGTCATTCCATTCTTTCATGTACTTGAGCGTTTTACGAAACAGGTTTGAGTTTAGACCACCACAAAGACCACGGTCACTGGAGATGATAATGATACCAATCCGCTTAACCTGATCACGCTCTTCCAGATAGGAATGGTTATATTCAGGATTCGCATTACCTAGATGAGCAATGACATTTCGAATCTTGTCAGCATACGGTCTGGCTGCTTTCATTCGTTCCTGAGCCTTACGCATCTTACTGGCAGCAACCATCTCCATTGCCTTGGTAATCTTTTGCGTATTTTTAATACTGGCAATTTTGGTTCTTACTTCTTTTGCGGAAGCCATTTATCTATAGTCTCATCTTCAATCAATTCAGCTTAATAAACACCCGGGGTTTACCATGTATGATTTTTCTTGAAATTTTCTATGCTTTCCCTCAGCGAAACTTCAATCTCATCATTGTAATCAGCCTTTTCATCGATCTGATTCATCAGATCTGCACGATTACTATGCATGAAAGCATGTAATGTATCTTCGAAGATACTAACCTTTTCCAGCTCAATATCATCCAGAAAACCACCTTCAGCTGCATATAAGCTGACACTCATTTCAGAAATACTGAGTGGGGAATATTGTCTCTGCTTCATCAGCTCCATCACACGTTGACCACGTTCCAACTGTGCACGAGTTGCGTCATCAAGATCCGATGCAAACTGGGCAAAAGCTGCCAGCTCACGATACTGAGCAAGAGCCAGACGAATACCACCGCCCAGCTTCTTAATAATCTTGGTTTGTGCTGCGCCACCGACACGAGACACTGACAGACCGGCGTTAATCGCAGGACGGAAACCAGAGTTAAACAAATCTGTTTCCAGAAATATCTGGCCATCGGTAATAGAAATTACATTAGTCGGCACGAAGGCAGAAACGTCACCTGCCTGCGTTTCAATAATAGGTAGAGCTGTTAGGGAGCCAGTTTGACCCTTGACCTTGCCGCCCGTAATCTTTTCAATGTGCTCCGCGCTTACGCGAGACGCACGCTCCAGTAAACGTGAATGCAAATAGAACACGTCACCAGGATATGCCTCACGGCCTGGCGGGCGTTTCAACAACAGTGAAATCTGACGATAGGCCCAGGCTTGCTTGGTCAAGTCATCATAAATAATCAGTGCATCTTCACCCAAATCACGAAAATACTCACCCATGGCACAACCAGCATAAGGTGCAATATATTGCAGTGCTGCTGAATCTGAAGCACTGGCCGATACGACGATGGTATGTTCCAGTGCGCCATGTTCTTCAAGTTTGCGAATAACCGCTGCAATGGAAGAGGCTTTCTGACCAATCGCAACATAGACACATTTAACGCCAGTGCCTTTTTGATTGATGATAGTGTCTAGTGCGACAGCTGTTTTACCTGTCTGGCGATCACCAATAATCAATTCACGTTGGCCACGACCAACTGGCACCATGGAGTCAATTGATTTCAGTCCTGTCTGCACTGGTTGATCAACTGATTTTCTGGCAATAACGCCAGGGGCAATTTTTTCAACTGGGGAGCTTTCAGCAGCAGCAATATCACCTTTACCATCGATAGGATTGCCAAGGGCATCAACAACACGTCCCAATAATTCTCTACCTACAGGCACTTCAAGAATGCGCTGCGTACATCTGACTGTATCGCCTTCAGAGATATGCTCGTAAGCACCCATGATGACGACACCCACTGAATCGCGCTCAAGGTTCAACGCTAATCCGTAAGTATTGTCAGGGAATTCAATCATCTCACCCTGCATGGCATCACTTAAGCCATGAATTGTTGCAATCCCATCTTTCAAACTCACCACGGTACCTTCGGTACGGGCTTCGGTTTCAAGATTCAGACCCTGAATTTTTTTCTTAATCAGATCACTGATTTCTGTTGCGCTGATGGACATACTTATTCCTCGCCTACCATTTCTTTATCGGTTATACCGCTACTAATTTTTTTATCATACCAAAAAATCTTAAACTGGTTATTTTCTACTAATTCATCATCTGCGAAGCTAGGGCATCATCTGCGAAGCTAGGGCATCATCTGCGAAGCTAGGGCATCATCTGCGAAGCTAGTGCTTGCAAACGACCTCTTACCGAAGCATCAATGACACTGTCACCAGTCCGGATTACCGCGCCACCAATCAACGAATCATCGACTTCGTTACTTATTTCTATTTTTTTACCTAAATGTTGCGCCATAACCTCAGAGATTGAGGCTTGTTGCTCTGTTGTCAGTTCATAAGCCGATACCACCCTGACTTCAGCAATACCCTCGGCTCCAGCTCGAAGCTGCTCAAATAATTTATTTATTTCAGGAAGAAAGGACAGGCGGCCAGCATCAGCAAGAACTTTGACCAGATTATTACCTGTTTCACTAAGCTTTTCACCGCACACACCCTGAACAAAATCATATAATGCCGCAGCGTCCAGTTTTGAATTCATTAGCACTGCCTTCATCTGAATATCACTCACAACCATCTCAAGCAGGCCTAACATCTCTGACCACTCGCCTAATTTGCTTTCTTCGCTGGCCGTCTCAAATACTGCTTGCGCATAAGGTCTGGCAATTGTCATTTTTTCCTGCATTTATTCTGCCTTGGTCAATATGATTTACAACCTGAATGATTTACAACCTGGCGCTAATTTTGCCGAGCACATCGTTGTGAGCATTCTTATCAACTTCTCTCTCCAGAATCTGTTCGGCGCCAGCAAGCGCTAGGATAGAAACTTCAGCTCGAAGCGCTTCTTTTGCCTGTTGACGATCTTGCTCTATCTCAGCCCTTGCCGCAGCCAGAATCCGCTGACTTTCTTCGCGTGCATCATCTTTAGCTTTATCAACAATCTCATCATGGCGTTTTTGCGCCTGATTGATGAACTCCTGAGATTTTTCTTTACCTTCTCGCAAGATTTCACCGGCTTGTTTCTCAGCCAGTTTCAGCTCGTGCTGACCCTTATCAGCAGCGGCAAGACCATCTGCTATTTTGGCCTGACGTTCATCCAGCGCCTTGACAATAAACGGCCAGATGTACTTGGTGCAAAACCAAGCAAAAACGGCAAATGCGATCATCTGCCCAATAAGAGTTGCGTTAAAATTCACAGCAATACCCTCTCGTAAATGGCTATATTAGGCCAACTCATTAGTGCAGTTGTGCTATGAATGGGTTGGCAAAGGTGAACCACATACCAATGCCAATGCCAATCATTGTTACCGCATCAAGAAGACCTGCAACCAAGAACATCTTGACCTGCAACATTGGCGCAAGTTCAGGCTGACGAGCAGCACCCTCCAGAAACCGACCGCCCAATAAACCAAAACCAATCGCTGTACCCAACGCACCCATACCCAATACGAGCAGTACACCTAATACTGTGAATGCCAAAATTGTTTCCATCATACTCCTCCAGATTTTACTGTTTTACTACTTATACCAAATTTTAATAATTAATGTGATTGCCTAATGCGACTCATGCGCCATACTTAGATAGACAATGGTCAACATCATAAAAATGAATGCCTGTAATACGATTATCAGGATATGAAATACTGCCCAAACAAAGTGCAGTGGCAGCTGGAAATATCCCAACATTGCAATCAATATGAATATAAGCTCGCCCGCATACAGGTTTCCGAATAAACGCAGCGCAAGTGATACAGGTTTGGCCAACAAGGCAACCCCTTCTAACAGAAGGTTAAACGGAATCATCCACCATTTAGCAAAAGGTCGCAGAGTCAATTCACCAACAAATCCACCAATACCCTTGACCTTCACGCTATAGAAAATAATCAACGCGAATACAGCAAGCGAGAAACCAAAGGTAATATTTGGATCGGTTGTCGGCACAACTTTGAAATAGAAATACGGGTCACCGCTGATTTGCTGGGCGATAAATGGCAACACATCAACCGGCACCAAATCCATTGCATTCATCAAAAATATCCAACAAAAGATAGTTAGTGAGACTGATGCAATGAACGGATTGCTTCTCCCATGAAAAGTGTCTTTGACGTTTTGGTTAACAAACTCCACCAGTGCTTCGATTAAGTTTTGCAGTTTCCCAGGGACGCCAAGCTCAATGTTTTTCGCAACCTTGCGAAAGAAGTAACAAAAAATAAAGCCAAGAAAGATTGACCAGCCCATAGAATCCACATTGATTGACCAAAACCCCATATCAATAGCTTCTTTAGGGCTGTGAGCGATTGTCCATGTTGACTGTTCGAGCACGGATCCATCTGCTCGTTCATAACCCTCAGGTAATTCTCCATATACCAAATTCTGGAGATGGTGCCTTACGTAACTAGTAGGAGTTAGGCCTTCAGTCGACATTTGATTCTTCTCAATCCAGTTTTATAACTATTTATTATTCCGTATTTTTTTCAAAATCGCCCTTTACCAAGGCCATTCCCACTAAATTCACAACCATCACCACGACGTATGCAGCAAACACCGCGGGCACATGTAATGGTTTTACCAACGCAAAACACATTGCGAATAAACCAATCGTCAAAAAAATCTTCAACGCCTCACCAAGATAAAGCCAGTTCACCATCGACTGCGGGCTTTGTGACTCCGCTTTTCTAAAGACGCACCTGACGAAATAAATATTCGGCAAAATGTATGCTGCACTACCCAATGATGCAGAATACGACATTACCAGTCCGCTATATACATGTGACAGGAGCACTACTACAACCGCAACGATTAGCTGAACATAAACCAATCTAAACGCGGTAGCTCTATTTTTTATTATTTCTGTATTACTACTCAACCACTGCCTCTCCGAGTATTTAGCAGTCGTTCTTGCCAGTCTTCTTCTTGCCAGTCTTCGGAACTGCCCATACCCCCTAAATCGAAGCTGAAATACTGGAACCCCTCCAACATGGGAGGGCTGATTATAGTCTAGCTAAGCGCAGGTAATCAACGGCGATTATAAAACAAAATACGGGGGCGGCGGGCAAGATCGCTCATTGCAAAAGTTTATACGAAGATTATTCCCGACGCTTCACCAGCGATGTTAATGCCGATTATTGAGCGCAGACAGTATTGTTTATACTAATTGCTGAAGAGGTTATTAATGTGCTGGATGTGGGCGATCGCATCAATCCAAATACTTTTGCCAATACCAGAATTCACATTTAAAGTGGCATTGAGAATCTTAAAAAGCAGCGTCTGCATTGCCATTTGATAGACTTATCGGTTAATAGCCCGAAAGCATGAGATAATACCCGAAACTCAAAACGGGTCTTATTGATGAGCAAACGCCAACAAAACACGCTGTTTATGACGCTAGACGCTCTGGTGGTAGCCAACCATCGCTAGCGTAAGCCTGATGCTGTATTGTCATTCGAGAAACTGGCCAAACCTTACGCTAATCTCTATTCGGTTAAAGGGCGCAAAGAAAAAGGGGTTGCCTTTGGCTTACGCGCCCTGGTTTTACAATTCATAGAAGATATTAGTGATCGTGAAATGGAACGTTTTTTGCTCAGCGTAACCGGCGGGTTCGTTATCGTGGTTTGCAGAAGGGGCAATTAGGCATCCGCGCACTGAATTCAACGCGCCTTCGGCCGTTACGTTTTCTGCCAATTTTCAAGCCAAAAATCGTTCATAAGAGCGTAGGATTTAGTGAACAAGAGCAGAAATAAAGAGGAATAACAGCATGACAAGTACCCAACAACGCGCCGAGCTACATCGTCAAATCTGGCAAATCGCCAATGATGTCAGAGGTGCAGTCGATGGCTGGGATTTCAAGCAATATGTTCTCGGCGCTCTGTTTTATCGCTTTATCAGCGAGAACTTTGCCAGCTACATCGAAGCCGATGACGACAGTATCAACTATGCCGCGCTGCCAGATAGCGTCATTACGCCAGAGATCAAAGACGATGCCATCAAAACCAGGGGCTATTTTATCTACCCCAGCCAACTGTTTGCCAATGTGGTCGCAGCCGCCAACAGCAATGACAGCTTAAATACGGATCTGGCCAGCATCTTTGCCGCCATTGAAAGCTCAGCCAGCGGCTACCCTTCTGAAGGCGATATCAAAGGCTTGTTTGCTGACTTCGACACCACCAGCAATCGCCTTGGCAACACGGTGAAGGATAAAAACGTCCGCTTGGCGGCCGTGCTGAAAGGCGTGGTAGAACTGAAATTAGGCGATTTTCACGGCAACCAAATCGATCTGTTTGGCGATGCCTACGAATTCCTGATCTCGAAATACGCCGCCAATGCCGGTAAATCCGGTGGCGAGTTTTTCACCCCGCAACACGTCTCCAGGCTGATTGCACAGATTGCCATGCACAAGCAAACCAGCGTCAACAAAATCTATGACCCGGCCTGCGGTTCCGGCTCTTTGCTGTTGCAAGCCAAAAAGCACTTTGATGCGCATATCGTTGAAGACGGGTTTTTCGGTCAGGAGATCAACCACACCACTTACAACCTGGCGCGGATGAACATGTTTTTGCACAACATCAACTATGACAAGTTCAACATTCAACTGGGCAATACCCTGATCAATCCGCATTTTGGCGACGACAAACCGTTTGATGCCATCGTCTCGAACCCGCCCTATTCGGTGAAGTGGATCGGCTCAGATGACCCAACGCTGATCAACGACGAACGCTTTGCCCCCGCCGGCGTGCTGGCGCCGAAATCCAAGGCGGACTTTGCCTTTGTGCTGCATGCGCTTAAGTTTCTTTCCGGCAAAGGGCGCGCGGCGATTGTTTGCTTTCCGGGGATTTTTTACCGCAAAGGAGCGGAGCAGAAAATCCGCAAGTATCTGGTCGATAACAATTTTGTCGAAACCGTGATTTCGCTTGCCCCAAACCTGTTTTACGGCACCACCATTGCGGTGAATATTCTGGTGCTGGCGAAAAACAAAACCGATACACGGGTTCAGTTTATCGATGCCAGCGGCGAGGATTTCTTTAAGAAAGAAACCAATAACAATGTCATGCAGGATGAGCATATTGAAAAAATCATGAACATGTTCGAGAGCAAGGAGAATATCGACCACATCGCCCAATCAGTGCCCTATGAAAAGATTGCCGCCAATGACTATAACCTGTCAGTCAGCGCTTATGTCGAACCCAAAGACACCCGTGAAGTGATCAATATTGCCGAGCTGAATGCCGAACTGCAAACCACTGTCAGCAAGATCGACCAATTACGCACGGACATAGATGCGATTGTGGCTGAGATCGAAGGAGACGGGGCGGCATCATGAGTCAGGTAATTCTCTACACCACCGGCGACGGGCGGACCCAGATCGATTTGCGTCTAGAAGATGGCAATGTCTGGCTGTCGCAGCGGCAAATCGCTGAGCTCTTTCAAATCAGCAAGCAAAACGCCAGCAAGCACATCAAGACCATCTATGAGGACGAGGAGCTGGAAGCAGCGGCAACTGTCAACCAACGGTTGACAGTTAAAAAAGAAGGCACGCGAGAGATCACCCGCAACATCACCCTTTACAATTTGGATATGATTTTGGCAGTGGGCTACCGCGTTCGCTCCGTGCGCGGAGTGGAATTCAGGCGCTATGCCTCCACGGTCTTAAAAGAATACCTCGAAAAGGGCTTCGCCTTAAATGATGAACGACTGAAGCACCTCGGTGGTGGCAACTACTGGAAAGAGCTGCTGGATCGCATTCGCGACATCCGCTCCAGCGAAAAGGTGATGTATCGACAGGTGCTTGATTTGTATGCCATTGCGATCGACTACAACCCAAACAGCCAAGAGAGCGCTCAATTCTTTAAGATCGTCCAGAACAAGCTGCACTACGCCGCCCACGGCCATACCGCCAGCGAGGTGATTTACCGGCGGGTAGACAGCGACAAACCGTTTGCCGGCCTGAGTAATTTTAAAGGAGAGCAACCGACCCAGGCCGAAGCCATGATTGCTAAAAACTACCTGAGCACCTCAGAGTTGCGCGTTCTCAATAATCTCGTATCGGCATACTTCGATCTCGCAGAACTCAGCGCGATTGAAGAGCGGGAAATGCGCATGGCCGATTATGTGCGCGAGCTAAATGCCATCCTTTCGTCTGCAGGGCGAAAGCGGTTGGACCATGCGGGCGAGGTCTCGCACAACCAGGCAAAAGACAAAGCCAGGCTGGAATATGGTAAGTATAAGGCCAAAACACTCGACTCAGTGGAACGGGATTATCTCAAAACGATTTCCGAGTTGGACAAGCAGGCCAACAAGGAAAGCCGCAAGTCAGGAGGTACCGGTGAATAAGCACAGTTTCCTGGAAAAGCTGCTGGATGGGGCGGAGGTGGAGTGGAAGCCGTTGGGGGATGTGGTGAAAATCCAACGCGGAAAACGGCTTGTCAAAAGTCAACTGGAGGAAATTGGTAATTACGCTGTTTACCAAAATAGCATGAAGCCGTTGGGCTACTATCATGAAAGCAATGTCAAATCTGATACAGCCTTTATTATCTGCGCAGGGGCGGCCGGTGACATTGGCTACAGCAGCCTCGATTTTTGGGCGGCAGATGATGTTCATTTCTTCCTGCCCACGGATAACATCCTAAGTAAGTTTTTGTATCACTACCTTTTGGTGCAGAAACCCAAAATTTTGGGTCAGGTTCGCAGAGCAAGCATTCCGCGTTTGTCGAAAACAGTCGTTGAAAAGCTGAAAATCCCCATCCCATGCCCAGATAACCCGGAGAAGTCGCTGGCGATACAGGCGGAAATCGTCCGTATTCTGGACGCTTTCACCGAGCTGACCACCGAGCTGACCACCGAGCTGACCACCGAGCTTAAGGCCCGCAAAAAACAATACAACCACTACCGCGACCAACTGCTCACGTTTGAAGAAGGTGAGGTGGAATGGAAGCCTTTGGGGGAGATCGCGGGGTTTAGAAGAGGTTCGTTCCCACAGCCGTACGGAAATGCGGATTGGTATGACGGCGAGGGAAAAATGCCGTTTGTTCAAGTTGTTGACGTGTCCGACAACGGGTTTCGATTGAAAACAACTACAAAAAAGTACATCTCTAAGTTGGCCCAGCCAAAAAGCGTTTTTGTTAAAAGTGGAACAGTCCTTGTAACGCTTCAAGGTACATTGGGGCGGGTAGCAGTCACTCAGTACGACTGCTTCGTTGATAGAACTTTGGCGATTTTTACAAGTTTAGACGGATCGATTGAGCAAAAATACTTTGCTTACCAGCTCGAAAGAAAATTCGATTTTGAAAAAGAAAGAGCACGTGGGAGTACTCTGAAAACAATCACAAAAGATGATTTTTCAAAGTTCAAAATTCCAGTTCCTCCCCTTGCAGAACAAGCCCGCATCGTTACGATCCTCGATAAATTCGATGCCCTGACCACCTCCATCAGCGAAGGCCTGCCGCGTGAAATCGCGCTACGCCAAAAGCAATATGCCTATTATCGTGACTTGCTGCTGAGCTTCCCCAAACCTGATGAGGACGCAGCATAAGATGAGCAAGACACTGACGGAAATAGCTGAAACGTTAAAAGGCACCGATAAAAAGGTGCAACTGATCTATGCCTTCAACGGCACCGGCAAAACGCGCCTTTCACGGGAAGAGCGTTTTGAGGAGGGTTCGTTTGCCTTGACTGCAAAGAAAGGGGACTCCAACAAGCGCTTTTTCTATCCTCTGTATTTAAAGAATACCCTGAAGCAGGCGATTGCCGAAAATCAAATTCAGCAATATCACTTTACGCTGCTGCGTAACCTGTATGAAAAAACCGCCCGTTTTCTGGGGTATCCGAAATGGTCGGAACTTTTACCTGATGATAAACAGACCTATTTAAACCGTATTATTCAGTTCACCAGTCACAGCACCCTATCGAACGAAGCGGTTGCCGAGCCATCACCGCCAGAGCAGCAAACAGTAAAGTTTTTGCTGGATCATTTAGTTAACAACTATGGTTTTTGGCCGCAGGAAGAACAAAATGGTTGATTACACCAAACCGATTGCAGAATTGAATAACTTTATCGTACTCGATAAATACACCAGGGAATGGCAGGTTGCTGAAGGCTATCAGAGCGAAGGTGATTTAGAGCGTGAACTAATTCAGGATTTGGTCAACCAGGGCTATGAATACCCGCTTGACCTGAATAACCCAAAGGCGATGCTGGCCAATGTGCGGGTGCAGTTGCAAACATTGAATAACGTGCAGTTTACCGAGGACGAATGGCGGCGTTTTGTGGAAACTTATCTGGACAAACCCAACGACAGCATCATCGATAAAACCCGCAAAATTCACGATGACTATATTCATGACTTTGTGTTTGATGATGGCCGCATCCAGAACATCTACCTGCTCGACAAAAAGAACATTGCCCGCAATAAACTACAGGTGATCAAACAATTTGAGCAAAGCGAAACCCACGCCAATCGCTACGATGTCACGGTTTTGGTCAATGGTTTGCCATTGGTACAAATTGAACTGAAAAAACGTGGCGTTGCTATTCGTGAAGCCTTTAACCAGGTACACCGTTACAGCAAAGAAAGTTTTAATGCCGACAACTCATTGTTTAAGTATCTGCAACTGTTCGTGATCTCAAACGGTACCGACAGCCGCTATTTTGCCAATACCACGAAGCGCGATAAAAACAGCTTCGACTTCACCATGCATTGGGCGAGGGCCGATAACAGTCTGATTAAAGACCTAAAAGATTTCACCGCCACCTTCTTCCAAAAACATACCTTGCTCAAGGTGCTGTTGCAATATTCGGTATTCGATGTCAACGATACCTTGCTGGTGATGCGTCCTTACCAGATTGCTGCCACCGAGCGTATTTTGTGGAAGATCAACAGCTCTTTTGAAGCCAAAAACTGGAGCAAATCCGAAAGCGGTGGGTTTATCTGGCACACCACCGGCTCTGGTAAAACGCTGACCAGTTTTAAAGCGGCGCGCCTGGTTACCGAACTGGATTTTATCGACAAGGTGTTTTTTGTCGTGGATCGCAAAGACCTCGACTACCAGACCATGAAGGAATATCAGCGCTTTTCTCCCGATAGTGTGAATGGCTCGGATAGCACGGCTGGGCTTAAGTGTAATCTGGGAAAAGATGATAACAAGATCATCGTCACCACCATCCAGAAGCTCAACAACCTGATGAAAAGCGAAAGCGGCCTGGCGGTTTATAACCAGCAGGTGGTGTTTATTTTTGATGAATGCCACCGCAGCCAGTTTGGTGAGGCGCAGAAAAACCTGAAGAAGCAATTTAAACGGTTTTATCAGTTTGGCTTTACCGGCACGCCCATTTTTCTGAAAAATGCCCTCGGCGCAGACATCACCGCCAGTGTGTTTGGCCGTGAGCTGCATTCCTATGTGATTACTGATGCCATTCGCGATGAAAAAGTACTCAAGTTTAAGGTAGATTATAACGATGTGCGGCCACAGTTTAAGGCCATTGAAAGCGAGCAGGATGAGGGAAGGCTCAATGCGGCGGAAAACAACCAAGCCTTATTGCACCCCGAGCGTATCCGAGAAATATCCCGGTATGTCCTGAATAATTTTCGCCAGAAAACCCATCGCCTGCAAACCGGCAGCAAAGGCTTTAATGCCATGTTTGCCGTGAGCAGTGTGGACGCCGCCAAACTGTATTATGAAACCCTCAATACATTACAGGTGGATAGCGATAAACCACTAAAAATCGCCACTATCTTCTCGTTCGCCGCCAATGAAGCGCAGGATGCCGTCGGCGATATTCGAGATGAAAGTTTTGATGTGTCGGCCATGAACAGCAGCGCCAAGGAATTTTTAAGCGCTGCCATTGGTGACTACAATGCTTACTTTAAAACCAGCTTCAGCCTGGACAGCAAGGGTTTTCAGAACTACTACCGCGATTTGGCCAAGCGGGTTAAGTCTAAGGAAATAGATTTACTGATTGTGGTGGGCATGTTTCTTACTGGCTTTAATGCCCCCTCGCTCAACACCCTGTTTGTGGATAAAAACCTGCGTTACCACGGTTTGGTGCAGGCCTTCTCCCGCACCAACCGCATTTATGATGCGACCAAAACTTTCGGTAATATCGTTACTTTCCGTGATTTGGAGGAGGCTACCGTCGATGCCATTACCTTATTTGGCGATGAAAACACCAAAAATGTGGTGCTGGAAAAAAGCTATAGGGAATACATGGATGGCTTTACCGATGTGATCACCGGCGAAGCAAGGCGCGGTTTCATGGACGTGGTGAGCGAGTTGGAACAGCGCTTTCCCGACCCTTCCGCCATTGAAAAAGAGGCTGACAAGAAAGTCTTTGCCACGCTGTTTGGCGAATACTTGCGAGTGGAAAATGTGCTGCAAAACTACGATGAATTTGCCAGCCTGAAAGCCCTGCAAAATGTTGACATGAGTGACGCTGAAGCGGTTGGAGCGTTTAAAGCCGAACATTATTTGAATGATGAAGACCTGGCAGTGCTGCAAACCATCCGCATCCCTGCCGAGCGCAAGATTCAGGATTATCGCTCTACCTACAACGATATTCGCGACTGGCTGCGCCGAGAGAAGGCAGATAGCGAAACAGAAAATTCCACCATTGATTGGGATGATGTGGTATTTGAGGTTGAGCTGCTGAAATCCCAGGAGATCAATCTGGATTACATTCTGGAACTGATCTTTGAGCACAGCAAGAAAACCAGGAGTAAAGCCGACCTGGTTGACGAAGTGCGTCGCGTCATTCGCGCCAGCCTTGGCAACCGCGCCAAAGAAAGCCTGTTGGTGGATTTTATCAATCAAACCGATCTCGATGAACTTGGCGATAAGGCCAGTGTGATTGAAGCCTTTTTCACCTTCGCCCAAGCAGAGCAACGGCGCGAAGCTCAGGAACTGATTAACGCTGAAAATCTGAATGCCGAAGCGGCAAAGCGTTATATATCCATATCGATCAAACGCGAATTTGCCAGTGACAATGGCACAGAGCTGAATGCGATATTGCCCAAAATGAGCCCGCTAAACCCACGGTATTTGACGAAAAAACAGCGTGTTTTTCAAAAAATCGCGGCGTTTGTTGAGAAATTTAAAGGGGTTGGTGGGCGGATTTAATATCTGTAACCAGGGTGGGTTAAATCCCTCGCCTTAAGTATGTTTGCGGTACTCTCCTTGTTGTGGGTGCCGGCGGTCTCTGCTAGAAAGAACATTATATGCGCCGCGGCGCGCGCAGGAAAGGCCGACGAATGACTGAGACTGGGAAACACAAACCGCTGGTGAAACCGCCCCATGACGTGTTGTTTCGCGCCATCATTGTGGGCTTGTCGGTTAATAGCTTGAAAATATAAGATGACCCGAAAATAAAAAAGGGTTGCTGTTGTATGAGCAAAAGCCAATAGGATAGGCAAAGATGCTAAAAAAGATGGTTGGCTTGCAGCGATGCGTTCACCTTATGAACGTGTCTTTGCTCAGCGTAACCGGCGGGTTCGTTATCGAGGTTTGCAGAAGGTGCAATTAGGCATCCGCACACTGACTTTCAACCGCAAAAGAGTGATTGCGTTGGGTTTTGAAAACCTCAATTTGGTGCCTGCCCAGGGTAAATACTAGGGTAAATACTAGGGTAAATACTAGGATAAATCCGTCTTAAATTTGTCTAAAGGGCAGATTTAAGGCACCCATAGCCTAAAATAGCCCATTGGGACTTAAATAAAGCGGACTATTGTCGTTTATTTGAACAAATATATGAATTTTGACATTATTTTTAAATTAACCGACAAGGCCATGATGTATAGCTTAAATCCATCGGGGGGGGGTTATGCTTGCCGTCTGCTATGGTCTTTATATTGTATGTTGCTTGTGGGTCTTGGGTATTGTGCCCTTGATTTGTTCTTTATGTTCATTCTTTAATCATTAATTTTTTTGATAAATACTGCCGGTCATCCCTAACCCCGAATAAGTGATTATTTTATTCTACTCAAGATTCCGTCTAATTCATCCAGTGAATTATAATTTATCTCTAATGACCCCTTGCCGCCCTTACTATGCTTGATAGTCACTGCCGCTCCCAAACGCTCAGATATATCTTCCTGCAGACTTCTCAGGTTTGGGTCCAGTTTAGATGGACCTGAGTTTCTTTTATTCCCTTTTGGCTTTCCTCTGTTGTCTTTCAGTCCTTTCACCAATTGCTCTGTGGCTCTGACAGATAAGCCTTGCTTGACGACCTTCCTCGCCACCTCTGTCTGACGAGTGATGTCCAGGGCCAAAATTGCCCTGCCGTGACCCATCTCGATCTTTCCAGTTTTTAATAATTGTTGCACATCCACATGGAGGTCCAGCAATCGAAGTAGATTGGAAACCGATGAGCGCGATCTGCCGACCGCTTCCGCTGCAGCATCGTGCGTCATCTTGAACTCCTGCAATAAACGAGAAAGCGCACGTGATTCATCTATCGGGTTCAGGTCTTCGCGCTGAATATTCTCAATCAGAGCCAAGCACATCGCCGTCTGATCTGTGACATCCTTGATGATGACAGGGATTTCATGCAGACCAGCCAACTGTGTTGCCCGCCAACGACGCTCCCCAGCAATGATTTCGTAGGTGTCAGCACCCTCTAAGGGTCTCACGACAATAGGTTGAACCACGCCTTGTGATTTTATTGAGTTAGCTAGTCCTTCAAGCGCATCCGAGTCCATTTTCATACGCGGCTGATACTGACCACGGACAACTACATCTACGGGCAATGTCCTTAATTGTTCTTCCTGATTTGATTCAGTACTTTCACCACCGCCTCTTGGAGACAGTAGAGCATCTAACCCTTTACCTAGACTCCGTTTTTTCTTCATCAGACAGCACTGCTCTCACGCCTAAGCATCTCACCGGCCAACGCAAGATATGCCAATGCACCGCGTGAAGCTTTGTCGTATTTGATAATAGGCAAACCATGGCTTGGTGCTTCTGCTAAACGGACATTTCTCGGGATGATGGTGCGATAGACCTTCTCGCCAAAATGTTCCAGTAACTGAGCTGATACCTGAGTTGCAAGATTATTGCGTGGGTCGTACATGGTACGTAACATGCCCTCAATCTTGAGTTCAGGATTCAAGTATTTACGAATCTTTTCAATACTTCCAAGTAATGCTGACAGACCTTCGAGGGCATAATATTCACATTGCATGGGAACAATAACTGATGTCGCTGCCACCAAGGCATTGACCGTCAACATATTCAGGGAAGGGGGGCAATCTATGAAAATGAAATCGTAGTTTTCTTTCACTTCATTAATGGCATTACGCAGGCGTATTTCTTTCGCCAGTTCATCCAGCAGGCCTACCTCCGCACCCGTCAAATCAGCATTCCCTGGCAATAAATCATAACCACCTTCGACAGTTTTCATCAGTACTTCAGCAATGGATTTCTCACCCATCAAAACATCAAAGGCCGTGTACTCAAGATCCATTTTGTTGACACCACTACCCATGGTGGCATTACCCTGTGGATCTATATCTATCAGTAATACACGCCGTTTGGTGGCCACCAATGAGGCGGAAATATTGACGCTGGTTGTGGTCTTACCAACGCCTCCTTTCTGGTTTGCTATGGCTATGATCTTGGTCATGGCTGTCATTATCGTTACGACCTTTCTGAGTTGTTCAGCCGATCATTATGGCATAGACAGCTTGAAAGTTTCATGCCCAAATTACCTGGAGATAATCTGCACCAAGGTTCGGCCTGTCGCCACGCCAGGGACAGACAATGAAGTAACCTTTGTAAAAACATCATCTACAGATAAGTCCAATATTTCATTTTCCGGATCAGAGCCTTTCATCGCCAACAAACTCCCTTCTGGAGCAAGAAGACGATGACTGCAAGAATAAAATTCAATCAATGAAGCAAAAGCGCGTGAAACTATTGTATTAAACAGGATTTCTGGTTGGTATTTTTCAATCCGTGAGCAAACAATTTCCACGTTTTTTAGACTCAATGTGATGACTGCCTGCTGTACGAACCGTGTTTTTTTATTATTTCCATCCAGTAAAACCCAATACGTGTCCGGCTTTGCCAACGCCAGAATAATACCGGGTAAGCCAGCACCTGTGCCAATATCTAGACATACATCTTCTCGGCATTCGTTTCCATGAATAAAAGGCAAAATAGAGAGGCTATCCAAAATATGGTAGGCAAGCATTTTTTCCGGGTCACGAATGGCCGTCAGATTATAAGCTGAGTTCCATTGAGCCAGTAACTCAACATAAGACAAATAAGCTTCCAGAGGTAAATCACTCTGCGCTAAGCCCATATTGTCAACACCTTGCTGAAGGTGACCTAATAGTGAATCAGACATCACGCTAGACTTTTGATTAAGCAGTTTCCTTGGACTGAAACTGCCGCTTTTTGAAGTGAATACGCAGCAAAGAAATCGCGGCAGGGGTCATCCCGGGAATACGGGAGGCATGTCCTAGACTATGGGGCTTGTATTCACTGAGTTTTTGAATCACTTCGTTGGATAATCCATTAATTTTGGCAAAATCAATATCATCAGGCAGAGTCGCTTTCTCATAACTTAGGTTACGTGCAATTTCGGTTTCTTGACGATCAATATAGCCACTGTACTTGGCCTGGATTTCTACTTGCTGGATGACAACATCATCGATATCGCTGGCATCAAAATCAGTAAGTGACATCAGACCTTCATGCGTGACTTCCGGACGGCTCAATAACCGCATCAAACTATATTCTCTTTGTAACGGCTGACCAAGCGCACGGGTTGCATCCTCCGCTGTCGTGGCATCAGGTTTTAACCATGTTTTTTCAAGACGCTGTTGCTCCCTGATAATGGCTTCATGCTTATCAGAAAATTTCTGCCAGCGATCATCATCTACTAAACCATATTCACGACCAATCTTGGTTAAACGTAGATCTGCATTGTCTTCACGTAACGACAATCGATATTCGGCACGGCTAGTGAACATACGATAGGGTTCACTAGTACCTCGCGTGATGAGATCGTCAATCAGCACACCGACATAAGCTTGATCGCGGCGTGGACTCCAAGGTGATTTATCCTGCACTAACAGTGCTGCATTCATTCCCGCGATTAAACCCTGTGCCGCAGCTTCTTCGTAACCTGTCGTACCATTAATTTGCCCAGCAAAAAACAATCCGGATAGATGTTTGGTTTCTAACCACGGACGTAAGCCTCGGGGATCAAAGAAATCATATTCAATAGCATAGCCTAGCTGCGTGATATGTGCATTCTCAAATCCTTCAATTGAATGCACCATTTCATGTTGCACATCAAAAGGTAGACTGGTTGAAATCCCGTTGGGATAAACTTCATGGGCGTTCAGACCCTCTGGTTCTATAAAAATCTGATGCGAAGCTTTTTCAGCAAATCGCACCACCTTGTCTTCAATAGAAGGGCAATAACGTGGACCCGTGCCTTCAATATTGCCATTAAACATGGGAGAACGATCCAGACCTTGACGAATAATCTCGTGAGTCTTTTCATTAGTATAAGTGATATGACATGGCATCTGCCGTGGATGCTCGTCCGCATGACCTATGTAAGAAAATACGGGAACTGGGGTATCGCCCACCTGTTCCTTTAATTTGCTGTAATCAATCGTCTTGCCATCGATTCTCGGGGGTGTACCCGTTTTTAAACGTGCGACTCGAAAAGGCATCTCTCGTAAACGACTTGCCAGTGCATTTGACGGGGGATCTCCTGCTCGACCACCAGCAGATTGTTCATTGCCAACATGGATCTTGCCCGCCAGAAAAGTACCTACGGTCAAAATGGTATTTTTTGCCCGAAACTTCAGACCCGATTGCGTCACCACACCAACCACTCGATCACCTTCGACGATCAAATCATCAACGGCTTGCTGAAAGATAAATAGATTTTTCTGAGATTCCAGGAATGGACGAACTACTCGGCGATATAAAGCACGATCAATCTGCGCTCTTGTTGCCCTGACTGCAGGGCCTTTACTGGCATTTAGAATACGGTATTGGATACCACTCTTATCTGCGGCACGGGCCATCAACCCACCCAGCGCATCAATCTCTTTTACTAGGTGCCCTTTGCCAATCCCACCGATAGCAGGATTACACGACATCTGACCAAGCGTATCAATACTATGCGTCAACAATAAGGTACGAACACCCATGCGCGCAGAAGCCAGAGCAGCCTCTGCCCCCGCGTGGCCACCGCCAACGACGATGACATCAAATTGTTGTTCCAATAGACTCATTATCATTTCGCAACATTCTAAAATGCGTGGTTTAACCACGCATATACATATTTTTCACTTCAACATAGTGATCTGCGGAATATTCAAGAGACTTTAATTCGTCTTCGTTCAGTGCCCGAATCTGCTTCACTGGGCTGCCGACATAAAGATAGCCACCTGCCAGTTTCTTCCCTGCTGGCACTAATCCCCCCGCACCAATGATCAGCCTGTCGCCCAGTATAGCACCATCCATGATTGTTGCTGACATACCGACGAGGCAATAATCTCTGATGGTGCAGGCATGTAAAGTCGTACGGTGACCGGCAGTGACACCATCGCCTATCGTTAAAGGGAGACCTCCGGGCGTATATTTACCGTCATGGGTCACATGACAAACGCAGGCATCCTGAATATTTGTCCGCTTGCCAATGGTGATTTTTTGCACATCTCCCCTGACCACGGTCATCGGCCATATTGATGAATCTTCACCTATGGTCACATCGCCAATTACCAATGCGGTTTCATCAACAAATGCGGAGTCAGCGATATCTGGCACATTACCCTGCAAACTTCTAATTGTCATTTTGGAAATCTCTTCGTTATGGATCCATAAAATGATAAATCATCAATCCGTCACTGTCATTGTAATGGACGCAGCTATTGAACAAATCTTTCGAAAGCGAGTCAGTTATTCATCTGTCAATAAAACATAAGAAGATCGTCCTAGAGAAAGCATCATGAAAAAATTTGCTGCCATTAGTTTCCTGATCGTCGTGATATCGACAGCCATTTTACAAGATATCACCTTTGCTGCGGGAGGTTCTTTAAAAACACCCATGCAAGCTCCAGAATTCACCCATAGTGAGAAACAAGACTGGATCAACTCATCGCCACTCAACATTAAAGATCTCCAGGGTAAAGTCGTACTGATAGATTTCTGGACCTTCGGTTGCTGGAACTGCTATCTCTCATTCCCTTGGTTAAATGCCATGGAAAATAGATTAGCTAAAGATAACTTCCAAGTCATCGGTGTACACACCCCTGAATTTGATAATGAAAAAGTCAGAAAAAACATAAAAGCCAAAGTACAAGAATTTGAATTACATCACCCCGTCATGATTGATAATGACTCATCTTATTGGCGTGCGATGAATAACCGTTACTGGCCTGCATATTACATCATCGACAAGAAAGGCAAAATCCGTGCTGCATTTTTTGGAGAAACTCACGAAGGCGATAGACGCGCCAAACAAATCGAACAAACCATCAAAAAACTACTAACAGAACAACCATAAAGAAAGCTGCTTTAAAAGCAGCTTTTTTATTCTACAGACTATAATCCGAGGAATACCACCCCATCGCCCCCCATCGCCAAGACCTTCACGACCGCACTATTATAGAACGGCACACCACCACAGAACGACCTGCGACATAGCTAAATTACTTACAACAACTTATTGCGGCCAGGCTTTGTAGATTTCTTCCTCACTAATAACGCCATTGTCTTCGACCATCACTGAGGGAACATCAGGATCGTAGTCTGCCAGCGTTCCATCTGCAGCCATTTCCATAGGTGCGCCTAAAGAAGCACTGTTAGAACTCATGTCTCCATCATCGCCGCAGGCTGCCAAACCTAATCCAGATAAAGTAAATATAAAAATTAATCGTAGTTTCTTGAGCAACATTAGCTATTTTCTCCAAAAGGTTAATAGAATTTGAACTGAATATATCCGATTTATACCATAAATCTTGCGTTATTCGTCTAAATTCACTTTATCAGTCTCATGCTACAATACATTAACATTCAAAGCATTCTACGCCAATGACTTCTTAATGAATAAACCGAGCCTATGCGGCAAAATGACCCTGCAGAATTGACTTTTAACCGTAAGCTGGCGACCCGCCCTGACTATGATTGGAGCCGGTAGTTTGCCCGATATACAATCAGCTGGCAATATTCATGTGATCGAAGATTGCTTTATTATTTACCAACTCCGCTTACCATTAATTTGCTATGGATGTTTGCCTCTCCCCTGAAAAATTTGGGAGCAGGAATAATCGTAGCGAGCTATACGCCAAAGGATAAATCAATAAATTTTTAAATTAAGTTGCGACCTTGGAGAATCAATAAATGCAAACAGGTGTAATAGGTTTAGGTGTCATGGGCGCTCATATGGCCATCAACTTCCACAAGGCAGGCTCGCTGCATCGCGTATGGAATCGTTCCCAGGGAAAAGCAGATGCCCTTAACAAAGAAACTGGCGTTACTATTGCTGAGTCGCCCGAACAACTCGCTGAAGAGTGTGAATTAATCATTACCTGCGTCTCCCGTGATGAAGATGTGCTGAGTGTCATTGAACGCATCTCCGCAACCATTAAACCTGAAACCATTGTTATCGATACTTCAACTGTGGCTTCAGACACAGCGAAACAAGCTGCTGAGATCTTACAAAAGCACGATGCCTATTTACTGGATTGTCCAGTTTCAGGTGGTGCGGAAGGTGCGAAGAATGGCACACTAGCAATGATGGTTGGCGGTGATGAAGCTGTGCTCAAGCTAGCCATACCAACGCTGAGTGCTATCGCCACCAATATTGCTTACATCGGTACGACAGGAAGTGGGCAGGCATGTAAGGCGGTGAATCAATTGATGGTGGCGGGGATTAATCAAGCAGTCACTGAAGCTCTCGCCTTTGGCAAGGTCATGGGGCTTGACATGGACAAAGTCGTTGATATCGTTGCTACTGGTGCTGCAGGCAACTGGTTTCTCGATCACCGAGGCAAAACCATGTTAGCAGATAGCTATGCACCAGGATTCAAGCTGGCTCTGCATCACAAAGATTTAGGCATCTGTCAGGCCATGCTTGAGAATACCTGCAATACAAGTTTACCGATGATCGAGATGACATTAATTCATTATCAACGACTGATGAAACAAGGCTTTGGTAACGAAGATATCTCCAGTCTATATCGCCTGAAAAAGGCTCAACTGGCTAAGCCACAAGACTGAACCTAAGGTAAATCCGGACAATCCTAGAACCCAACCACCCATGATTAAAATCTCAATTAAATCTCAACGAGGTCTGTTTTGGAGACTCTGGAAATCAAGGAATAGATTGACGCTGTGCATTTTTTATGCAGAATAGGCAGCCCTCAAATCGTACAAGGATTGTAACTAGTTGATTTGAATTCTACTTTTTACAATAAATTTAGGCATCTAGCTTGACTGAAAATACGCAACCAACACTCATCAAGGTAAAAGCGCTTGACAAAAAATTTGGCGCCATCCATGCCGTTAAAAACCTTTCGTTTTCTGTAAAGAAAGGTGAGGTTTTGGGCTTTCTTGGGCCCAATGGTGCAGGCAAATCTACCACCATGAAAATGATCACAGGCTTTCTGGAAGCCACGTCTGGCACTGTTACTCTGTGTGGACATGATATTTTCGAAGAGCCTATCGCAGTTAAGGAAAAAATTGGTTATCTGCCTGAAGGTGCGCCTTTATATGGAGAGATGACGGTAAAAAAATTTCTCGATTTTATTGCAGAGATTCGCGGCTTCAAGGGTGAAGCAAAACAGAGCCGTGTCAATGAAATCATCAAAAAAATCAATCTTGAGACAGTCCGTGATCAGCTTATTGATACTTTATCCAAAGGCTTTAAACGTCGCGTCGGAGTTGCCCATGTGTTACTACACGATCCTGAAGTATTAATAATGGATGAACCCACCGATGGTCTTGATCCGAACCAAAAACATGAAGTCCGTGAGCTCATCAGAGAAATGGCCGCACATAAAGCCATTATTATTTCCACCCACATAATGGAAGAAGTCGATGCCATTTGCACACGCGCAATTATCATTGCCTCAGGCCAACTGCTTTTCAATGGCACCCCGAAAGAATTATTAGCCAAATCAGATAGCGGTCGCATGGATGATGTATTTCGTGATATCACCACAGCATTTTATGCGGAAAAAGGTGAGGTGACGCAGTCATGAATCATATTAAAACTATCTTTAAGCGGGAATTTACCGGATATTTTTCCACACCAATTGCTTACGTTTTTATCGTTATCTTTCTTTTCCTGACAGGGACTTTCACATTTTACATTGGTGCTTTTTACGAAAGAAACCAGGCCGATCTGGAACCATTTTTCCGTTTTCATCCTTGGTTATACCTGTTTCTAATCCCTGCCATCGCCATGCGTCTTTGGTCGGAAGAAAGAAAGTCAGGCACCATCGAACTCATCATGACCCTACCTATTCCGATTCCTCAAATCGTGATTGGAAAATTCCTAGCTGCCTGGTGTTTCACTACGGTCGCTGTAGTTCTGACTTTCCCCATCTGGATTACGGTTAATTATCTTGGCAGCCCAGACAACACTGTTATTCTGGCTAGCTATATCGGCAGTCTACTCATGGCCGGCGGTTTCCTGGCAATAGGTTCCTGCGTCTCTGCCCTGAGTAAAAGTCAGGTGATTGCCTTCGTCATTAGTCTGTTGATTTCATTCCTATTTTTACTAAGTGGTTTTCCGTTAGTTCTGGATTTTTTCAATGGCTGGGCACCACAAGCCGTAGTCGATGCCATTGCATCCTTCAGCTTCCTGACACATTTTGAGTCGATCAAAAAAGGCGTGATCGATCTACGAGACATTATTTACTTTACTGCACTGATCAGCTTCTGGCTGTATGCCAATGTCGTAATCATTGATGCAAAAAAAGCCAATTAAAAAATTATAAATGATGAATAAAAACATTACTTCTACAACAGGCATGGCGCTGGCTGCTGCTTTGTTTGTTGCCATTATCATTCTGGCCAACGCAACACTCACCAGCTGGCGTGTTGATCTGACTGAAAATAAATTATTCACCCTCTCTGGAGGCACACTGAATATTTTGCATAATCTTGAGGAATCAGTCAGGCTGGATTTTTATTTCTCGCAGAAGGCGATGGTTGGTTATCCTGCCCTGATGAATTACGGCATCAGAGTACGTGACATGTTGTTGGAGTACGAAGCACATTCAAACGGCATGCTGGATCTGAATATCGTCGATCCGGAAGTTTTCTCAGAACAGGAAGATCAAGCCGTTGCCAGTGGCATGCAAAGCATTCCCTTAAACAATGTCGGTGATCGTGCCTACTTCGGATTGGTTGGGACTAATTCAACAGATGAAGAAAAGAATATTCCTTTCTTCCAGTCCAGCAAAGAATCAGCACTTGAATATGATATTAGCAAGCTACTCTATAATCTCTCCTATCCTGAAAGAAGAGTCGTCGGCATCATGAGTTCACTGCCTATCTTTGGTGATAAACAGGAGAAGCTAGCTAAGTGGACTATTACCGACACAATCGAAGAGTTCTTTGAATTACGCGTTCTAGGCACCAATCCTAAAAACCTTGATGGCGTTGATGTGCTAATGATCATCCACCCTAAAGATATCAAAGAAGAAACGATGTTTGCCATCGATCAATATGCCCTCAAGGGCGGCAAAGTCATGCTCTTTATTGACCCCCTGGCTGAAGGTGACCTCAGTAAACCTGAGGATCCAGACAGCTCAGTATTGCCTGATCTGGACTCGGATCTAGAAAGGCTCACCAAGCAATGGGGCATCACCGTACTCGATCAAAAGATTGTCGGCGATATTAATGCTGCTATGCATGTTCAGACTCGCAGTGCCACAGGTCCACAGACAGTCACTTATCTTCCATGGTTAAGACTTGCTAAGGAAAGCTTCAATCAGGATGATTTTGCTACAAACCAGATCAATGTTATCCACATGGGAACCACTGGCATTATTGAAAAAAATGCTAACAGTGGAATTTCTTTCACGCCATTGATTAAAAGCACCATGCAATCCATGCAACTGGATCGGGATTTCCTTTTTATACAAAGAGACCCAAAAGTCATTCTTGATAATTTCAAATCAGAAGAGAAAGAACAAATTATCGCAGCACGTCTACAGGGGCGTGTCACCACAGCCTTCCCAGAAGGTTTGCTTGATGATGAAGGCAATAAGAAAAATAGCGGAAACGATGCTTTGGTTAGCGCAGGTGATATCAATATCATTGTGATTGCTGATACAGACATCCTCAATGATGCCTTCTGGATAAGAAATAAACCTTACTTCGGTGTAAACCTCCCGCAACCGATTGCGAATAATGGTGACTTTGTTGTCAATGCGCTGGAAAACCTGTCAGGAAGTAATGATCTGGCAGGCCTCAGGACTCGAGGGGAATACACCCGCCCCTTTGAAAGGGTCGAAGCCATCCGCCGCTCAGCAGAGCTGGAATATCGTGAACGTGAACAGAAACTCCTGACGACCCTAGAGGAAACTGAGCAAAAGATTCGTACACTGCAACAGAAACAAGGCAGTAACGGCGAGGAAAGCACCCTATTACTTACCCCTGAACAAAGTGCAGAGATTGAAAAATTTCAAACATTGCGCATCAATACTCGCAAGCAATTACGTGCGGTTCAACATGATCTAAAGAAAAACATCGAGTCTCTCGGAGCCAAGTTGCGTTTCTTCAATATCGCATTCTTACCATTAATTATTATCCTGATCTCCATTAGTGCGAATGTCTACCGCATCACTCGTCGTGCTTGATAAATAGAGCTAAGGTTTTCAACCCGTGAAGCATCAAAAACTATTACTTCTTTCTGCAATAACAATTACCATCATTATTATTGCAGCACTATTTAATCAATCGCGTGCACCGCAAACAACTATAAAAAAAGAAATGTTGTTTCCAGATCTTGTCAACAAGGTTAATGATGTCGTGCGTATAGAAATTAAAAGTAATGAAGATCGTGATGTCATCCTGCAAAAAATGGAAGGTGGACAGTGGGCATTACAAAGTGCAGACAACTATCCTGCACAATTTGACAAAGTTAAAGATGTCGTTATTAGCTTATCTCAGTTGAAGATACTGGCAACCAAGACAGATAACCCTAAGCTGTATCCGCAACTGGGTGTTGAAGGGCCCAGTATTGGATCTTCCAAAGGTAAAGACACAAGCTCATTATTACTAACGCTCAGCGAGCAATCTGGCATAACACTGGCATCGCTTATCGTCGGCAAACCACGGAAAAATACTGGCAGCAGCAGTCGACCGAGTCTTTATGTTCGTCGAGCAGATGCAAAAAATGCACTTCTGGTTGAAGGTTACCTGCAACTTAAACCAAACAATAGTGACTGGTACGAGCGAAATATTATTCATCTCCCTGCTTCGCGCATACAAAATGTGGATATTGCCAAAGGCACTGGTGCACAACTTATTATAAAAAAACTTGCCAAAGGCGATACTGAGTTTAAAGTGATTGCTGGTAAAACTGCATCACCTTCAGTGTTATTGAACAAACTAGGGACTTTCTTTGAAGACATGTATGTTGCAGGTGTTCGCGCAGCAGATAATTTCGAGTTTGCTGAGAATGCCACGACCACGACATTTACAACATTTAATGGCCTGATTATTACCGTTAAAAATATTCTTAGTGAAGGCAAAGCCTTCGCACATTTTTCATTCACGACAGCCTCCAATAATAACTCCCTACATACGGATACTAGCGATGAAATGCCAGAGACTAATTCAGAAACCGTGAGTGTCGAAGAAGAAAGTCAGCTATGGAATCAACTTCTGAGCCATTGGGTCTATGAAATCCCAGAGTTCAAATTTGAGACGCTAGACGTAAATGTTGCCCAACCCTCCGAATAAATTAGTTGCTCAGCCTAATTCCTGGACTTAAGCTGAATAAAAAAACTATAAGCTAAGTTATACTGCTTCGCGTAATTATGATTCATATTAAACAGGCATAACCTTGGCAAAATCAAACGCAAAAAACTTACTGACCTTTCAGAATTTAATCTTCCAGCTACAGCATTTCTGGGCAGATCAAGGCTGCATTATTGAACAACCCTATAGTGTAGAAATGGGTGCGGGCACATTTCATCCTTCGACCTTTTTACGCGCTATCGGACCAGAGCCATGGCATACAGCCTACCTACAGCCTTCACGAAGACCTACTGATGGCCGTTATGGAAAGAACCCCAATCGCTTGCAACATTATTACCAGTTTCAGGTTTTATTAAAGCCTTCACCAGATGAGATTCAGGAAATATATCTTGAGTCCTTAAAATATCTTAGTATTGACCCACTGGTACATGATATTCGTTTTGTCGAAGATAACTGGGAATCCCCAACGCTCGGCGCCTGGGGCTTAGGCTGGGAAGTCTGGCTAGATGGTATGGAGATCAGCCAATTCACTTACTTTCAGCAGGTCGGCGGGCTGGATTGCTCGCCCGTCGCTGGCGAAATCACCTATGGCCTGGAACGCCTGGCCATACATTTACAGGACAAAGACAGCGTTTTTGATTTGCTCTGGAGCAGAACTGCGGAAGGCGAAGTCAGTTATGGCAATATCTATCATCAAAATGAAGTTGAGATGTCAGCCTATAATTTTGAATTGGCCGATACTGATTCATTATTTAAATGGTTTGATACCTGCGAATCAGAATGCATGAAATTACTTGAGAATAATTTATCGCTGCCGGCTTATGAAATGATATTGAAAGCATCGCATTCTTTTAATTTGCTTGATGCTAGGCACGCAATCTCTGTCACTGAGAGACAGCGATTCATTTTGCGAATCCGCACTTTATCCAAAGCCGTTGCACAAACCTATTTCGAAGGCCGTGAAACACTGGGGTTTCCTTTAATCAAACCCTAATAATCAAACTAATGACAAAACAAACATTATTACTGGAAATCGGCACCGAAGAACTTCCTCCAAAGGCTCTATTAAAACTTGCGACTGCCTTTGCCAATGGCATAGGTGATGATTTGGATAAGATGGAACTTGGGTACGCTGAAGTAAATTATTATGCCACACCAAGACGACTGACCGTCGTGGTCACAGAGTTAGATGCTGCGCAGACAGATAAAGAAATTCTGAAGAGAGGACCAACCATCAAAGCAGCATATAACGATGCTGGAGAACCTACCCTCGCTGCATTGGGTTTTGCAAAATCCTGTGGCGCAGAGATATCTGAACTTGGGACCATGGAAACAGATAAAGGTAGCTGGCTAACTTATCTGGCTTGGGAAAAAGGTAGAGCAACAGTTGAGTTAATTTCTGAAATCGCTGAAACCGCTTTATCTAGGTTGCCCGTCCCTAAAAGAATGCGTTGGGGAACTGGAGATATAGAATTTGTTCGTCCTGTACATTGGGTTGTCGCCATGTTTGGTACAGAAACCATCAACTGTTCTATCCTTGGCATCAAAACTGGCAATCAAACCTTTGGTCACCGGTTTCACCATCCTGATGCAATCCAAATCAAGTCAGCTGAGAGTTACCTGCAACAGTTAGAAGAAACAGGCAAAGTCATCGCCGATTTCGAGCGGCGTAAAACAATGATCAAAGAAACCGTCAACAAGATCGCAGATAAAGTAAATGGTCAGGCTGTAGTTGATGAGGACTTACTTAATGAAGTCACTGCATTGGTGGAATGGCCAGTTGCATTCTCATGCGTCTTCGACGAGAAATATCTTAGCTTGCCGAATGAAATTTTAATCGCCACTATGCAGGGGCATCAAAAATATTTTCCTGTCGTTGATAGGGGCAATAATTTACTACCCTGCTTTATTGCCGTCGCCAATATTGAGAGTAAATCACCTGATGTCATACGGCTCGGCAATCAACGCGTAATCTCACCCAGATTAAGTGACGCTGAATTTTTCTGGCAACGAGATAACGAAACAACGCTCGCTGATCTAGCCCCGAAATTAGCAGATGTTGTCTTTCAGAAAGAACTAGGAAATCTTGCTGATAAATCAGAACGCATATCTTCCCTTGCGATTTTTATGGCCAATTTACTCGGTGCAGATTCTACACTTGCAGCACGGGCAGCAAGCTTGAGCAAGTGCGACTTACTCACTGACATGGTTAGAGAACTGCCAGAACTGCAAGGTGTCATTGGACGTTACTACGCTATCAACAACGGTGAAAAGACAGGAGTAGCGACAGCACTTGATGAACAATACATGCCTCGCTTTGCAGGAGATCAAATACCCCAAAGCAAGATCGGTCAGATAATTTCAATTGCAGATAAGCTTGATACGCTGGCGGGCATCTTCGCCATTGGCAAAGCGCCAACGGGCGATAAAGATCCATTTGCATTACGACGCGCAGCACTAGGTGTATTACGTATCATGATCGAAGGCCAACTTGAATTAGATTTGCAAGCATGTCTAAACAAGGCTGTAGAAAATTATGATGCCGGATTAACCAATGACGAAATGGCATTGCAGGTTTTCGACTTTATGATGGAACGCCTGAGAAGATATTATACCGATCAGGGTATCTCCCCTGATAATTTCGAAGCCGTATTAATGCGTAGACCTGTACGACCTTATGATTTCCATCGGCGTCTCAATGCCGTTGTTCAATTCAGGAAACTACCAGAGGCAGAAAGTCTGACTGCTGCCAATAAACGTATTGCCAATATCCTTAAGCAGGTAGAGGCGCAGGAAAATATTCAGATCAATGATGATTTACTACAAGAAGCTGCCGAACAAAATCTGGCGACAGCACTCAATTCGATCAAGGACAAAGTAAATCCATTATTAGACAACGACAAATATGAGCTCGCGCTCAGCGAACTTGCTGACCTTAGAGATGACATTGACACCTTCTTTGATGGTGTCATGGTTATGTGTGAGGATGAAGCTACCAAAAACAACCGGCTTGCATTATTAAGCCAGCTCAGTAACCTGTTCCTGAAGATAGCAGATATTTCCAGACTGCAAAACTAGATTGACTTTACCTGACTGAGCTTGTTGGGCTATCTTCAGAATTTAGGTAGTTTAAGGACGAGAGGATCACAGGCTTATGCCACTAATCATTCTTGATCGAGATGGTGTTATTAATTACGACTCGGCCGATTTTATTAAATCGCCAGATGAATGGTTACCAATCCCCGGCAGCCTGGAAGGAATATCAAGACTTTCACAAAATGGTTATCGTATCGTTATCATCAGCAATCAATCAGGTATTTCACGCAAGAAATTAACCATAGACGACCTCAATAACATCCATCAAAAAATGATGACGCATCTAGCTCAATACGGTGGTTCAATTGAGGCCATTGTTTTCTGTCCGCACGGACCGCGACAGGGTTGTGACTGTCGTAAACCAAAGCCAGGGATGTTACTCAACATTGCCAACAGACTCCGTATTTCTCTGGATAAAGTTTACTTTGTCGGCGATAGTCAACGTGATCTCGATGCCGCACAGGTTGCAGGCGCAAAACCAGTATTAGTCAGGACCGGAAATGGTGCTGTACTGGATGATAGTGGTTCTGTTCCAGCGGATGTCCCTGTCTACACCGATCTGGCCGAATTTGTAGACACCCTATTAAACAATGCTACCTAGATCATTACTTTTTTACGCGGGTTTAATCTCCTCTACGATTTTCATCGCGCCTTTTTGTCTGATTATTTATCCACTACCTTTCACCAAACGCTATTATTTTGTCACCCGCTGGACTGCCTTCAATTTATGGTGGTTGAGGATCACCTGTAATTTAAAACACGCGGTAGAAGGCTTAGATAATATTCCCGCAGAGGCTGCAATCATCATGTGCAAACATCAGTCCGCATGGGAAACACTGGCTATACAATTAATCTTCCCAGCTCAGGTTTGGATATTGAAACGCGAATTATTGTGGCTACCTATTTATGGTTGGGGTTTGGCATCCATGCAGCCGATTGCCATTGATCGTGACTCTGCGATTAAATCTTTCAGACAAATAGTAAAACAGGGTTGCGCTCGGCTAGAAAAAGGCCTTTGGGTTGTCATCTTTCCAGAAGGCACCCGCGTGGCCCCAGGACAATCAAAAGAATATTTACCCGGTGGCGGCATGTTGGCTGAAAAATCTGGTGCCATGATTATCCCTGTTGCACACAATGCCGGTTATTTCTGGCCAAGAAACAGTATCGCTAAAAAATCTGGGGTCATACAGATGCGCATTGGACCGGCCATTGACCCGAAGGGCAAGACCACAAATGAAATCATGGCTGAAGTAAAAAATTGGGTAGAGAGCACTGTTGACGAACTTCCCAAGCCAGAATAAATAACCCAGATAGAACGAACGTAATTAAACTGACACGATTATTTCCAGTCATTTCGGGTATTAGCCTGAATTTAACCGCCGATATTCTTGAACGGTTCGCATACTTGTTTTTCTTCATCATAACAATGGGTTAGCATCACATTGAACGGAAGAAGACCCCTAAATTTTATTAGAAGAAATACTTCATGTTGCAAACTCCAGAATTAACAAGACAAAACCTCAAAGATTATGAGCGCGATAGTTTTGTTATCGTCCGCAATGCCTTCAATGCAGAAGACATAGCCAAAATCGAGCAGTGGACAGTTGAATTGGCAGAATTACCGGAAGAATCAGGAAAACAATGGGTTCTATCACGAACAAAATAAATTAACCCCCCCCGATGAAAAATTAATCTGCCGTATAGAAAAGATCTCGCCCTTTCACAAGGGCTTTGCCGAACTTGGTAAAGCTCTAAAAATGCCCATGTCACAAATCATGGGTAAAGAAGTAGCGACGTTTAAAGAAAAGGTTAATTTCAAGATGCCGGGTGGTGATGGGTTCACCCCGCATCAGGATCAACAAGCCGGCTAGGGATATTATACTGATTACTTTCTAAGCGCCCTAGTGTGTATTGATGAAGCTACCATTGAAAATGGCTGTTTACAGATTGTCGCTGGTCACCAACATGACGGCCTTTACAAGGAATGGGAACCCCTGACTGAGGAAAATATGGCAGATATGGAGTTTGTTCACTGTCCGACCAAACCAGGTGATATGGTGATATTCGATTGTTACACGCCACATTCATCTGATTCTAATTATGGAGTAACACAACCAGACGTTTGTATTACGCGACTTATAATCGCGCCTCAGCGGGGCATCTGGAACAATACTATGCGGACAAATACAAAAATTACCCCCCTAGATATCGATCATGAGAAAGATAGGGAATATGTCTTCAGAGTTTAGAGGTGCAAACTATCTGATAGAAAAAATAAGTATGAATAAACGTGTCTTACATACCATGCTCCGTACCGGCGATCTGGATCGCTCTATTAATTTCTACACCAATGTTCTCGGCATGAAATTACTCAGACAAATCTGAAAACCAAGAGTATAAATACACCCTGGCATTTATCGGCTATGCGAATGAATCGGAGAGTGCCGTCATTGAACTCACCTATCACTGAGATTGCTTTTGTGAAAGACCCAGACGGCTAGAGCATTGAATTGATCAATTCAACACATGTAGGGCAAGATAACCTTCGCAGGGTAAGCAGGGTAATAAGACATTAGGGAAAGGTTCTTTTGCCTATTTTTCTGCGGAGAAAAGCAGGTCGTCGCGAGGACAATAAAACAGACAGTTAAAAATATGTAAGTAATCACTTACAATATATACCTTTCTAATTAACAAATCGTATACAAATCCAGAATCCCAACTAAACTTATCAACCATATACTTGACTAAAATAGTCAGAAAATAGAGAATCGCCGCGAAGTCTGAGGTAAAAAAAACAAATGAAACTAACAACAAAAGGTCGCTATGCCGTTAATGCCATGCTTGATCTGGCATTGCATAAGGATCAGATGCCAATAAATCTGGCCGATATTTCCGCTAGGCAAGACATCTCCCTGACTTATCTGGAACAGTTGTTCGGCAAACTCCGCAAGAAAGAACTGGTTGAAAGTGTGCGTGGACCCGGTGGTGGTTACCGCCTGGCGCTCAATGCAGATAAAATTACTATCGCACACGTGATGTACGCCGTTGATGAGCCCATTAATATCACCCGTTGTGGTGGTCAGCAGAACTGCATGGGTGATGCGCGTTGCCTGACCCATGATCTTTGGTTGGGCCTGAACCGTCATATCGCTGAATATTTGAATGGCATATCACTGGGCGAAATGGCTCGCATGAACAATGTAAAGCAGGTAGCTGACCGACAGGATGTCGCCATGATTAAAGATGTTGCCTGCATACCCACTACACCATCAGATGTAACATACTAAATTGAGTATTTAATTATGGGCGAAACAACCATCTCAAGAGACATCACGCTGACCGACAGGGCTGCCGAACACGTAAAAATTTTTCTGGCCAAGAACGGCACCAATATTGGCTTACGTCTAACGACTAAGACCACTGGTTGCTCTGGGTATCAATATGTTATCGAAGCGGCTGAACAAACTACAGAACAAGATGAAATCTTCGAATCCAAAGGCATAAATATCTACGTAGACAAGCTCAGCCTGCCAATGTTGGTAGGCACGGAAATGGATTATGTCCGCACAGGACTCAATGAAGAATTTCAGTTTAACAATCCGAATTCACAGGAAACCTGTGGTTGCGGCGAGAGTTTTAGCATTTAACCAAGCCGCGTAAATAAGTTATTAATTAGGACATGCTCTAATGACAACCCAAGCAGAAAACATCAAAGAAACTACAGGCGAAGATGCTCAGTTTGAGACGCTGGTCAATGCCGAATACGAACATGGGTTTGTTACCGACATTGAAACCGATACGGTTGCCCCCGGCTTAAACGAAGAGGTCATTCGTCTGATTTCTAAAAAGAAAGAAGAGCCTGAATGGTTACTAGAATGGCGTCTTGACGCTTACCGTCATTGGCTAACACTGGAAACTCCTGAATGGGCGCATGTGCATCATGAAGAGATTGATTATCAGGCAATCTCTTATTATTCCGCGCCAAAATCAAAAGATAATGGAAAAAAAAGCCTAGATGAAGTCGATCCCAAGATTCTCGAGACTTATGAAAAGCTCGGTATTCCGCTACACGAACAAATGATGCTAGCGGGCATCGCGGTTGATGCCGTATTTGATAGTGTTTCTGTCGCCACTACATTCAAGGGCAAACTTAAAGACGCTGGCGTCATCTTCTGTTCTTTTTCGGAGGCTGTGAAAGATCATCCTGAATTAGTAAAAAAATATTTGGGCACAGTAGTGCCGACGGGCGATAACTATTTCGCGACACTGAACTCTGCGGTATTTACCGATGGTTCTTTTTGCTATATCCCCAGAGGGGTGCGTTGTCCGATGGAGCTATCCACCTATTTCCGCATCAATGCTTCTAACACCGGACAGTTTGAGCGAACACTGATCGTTGCTGATGAAGATAGTCATGTGAGTTATCTGGAAGGCTGTACTGCGCCCATGCGCGATGAAAACCAGTTACATGCAGCCGTGGTAGAACTTGTAGCCATGGATAATGCAGAGATCAAATACTCCACAGTGCAAAACTGGTATCCCGGTGATGAGAATGGCGTAGGTGGTATTTATAATTTTGTTACCAAGCGCGGTGACTGTCGTGGCGTGAATTCTAGGATCTCATGGACACAGGTTGAGACTGGTTCTGCCATTACATGGAAATATCCTAGCTGTATTTTGCGCGGTGATAATTCTATTGGTGAATTCTATTCAGTAGCGGTGACTAATAATTATCAACAGGCTGATACCGGCACCAAGATGATTCATATTGGTAAAAATACCCGCAGCACGATTATCTCTAAGGGTATCTCTGCACGGTTTGCCGAGAATACTTATCGCGGTCTGGTGCGCATCGCCAAGACTGCAGAGAACGCACGCAACTATACCCAGTGCGACTCCTTATTGATGGGGAATAAATGTGGTGCACATACCTTCCCTTATATCGAAGTGAAGAATTCAACCGCAACGGCAGAACATGAAGCCACGACTTCAAAGATCGGAGATGACCAATTGTTCTATTGCAAACAACGCGGCATCTCGGAAGAAGATGCGGTGAACATGATTGTCAATGGTTTCTGCAAAGAAGTATTCAAAGAGTTGCCTATGGAGTTTGCTGTTGAGGCACAAAAATTATTAAGTATTTCCCTTGAGGGCGCTATTGGTTAGAGATGTGCAACATAATGAAAAAATGGAACCTGCATTTTTTCACTTTTCACACGATTTTTTGGAAAAAAAATTAATGTTAAGTGTTAAAAATTTAAAAGCATCTGCCGAAGACAAACAAATTCTTAAAGGCCTTAATCTTGAGATTAAGGCTGGCGAGGTTCATGCCATCATGGGGCCAAATGGGTCTGGGAAAAGTACTCTGGCAAATGTCCTTGCTGGTCACGATGGCTATACCGTCGATAGCGGCGAGATTATTTATGAAAACAAAGATCTGACAAAGATGAAGCCTGAGATTCGTGCCCGCGAAGGCATATTCCTAGCCTTTCAATATCCTGTCGAAATACCAGGCGTAAATAATGTTTATTTATTAAAAGCAGCAATGAACGCCATCCGCAAACATCGCGGTGAAGCTGAACTGGATGCCTTTGAATTTCTGGCGCTGGTGAAAGAAAAAATGAAGGTCATCAAAATGAAAGAAGACCTCTTGAATCGCGCTGTCAATGAAGGCTTCTCTGGCGGCGAAAAAAAACGTAATGAAATTTTTCAGATGGCATTGCTTGAACCCAAATTAGCTATCCTTGATGAGACCGATTCGGGTCTGGATATTGATGCCCTGAAGATCGTTGCCAATGGTGTCAATGACTTACGCAATAAAGATCGCTCTATTGTACTGGTGACACATTATCAACGCTTACTGGATTACATCTTGCCTGACCATGTTCACGTCCTGTCTGATGGCAAGATCATTAAATCTGGCGGTAAGAAACTGGCACTAGAGCTTGAAGAAAAAGGTTATAACTGGGTCTTTGAAGGAGCTGATGCGGCATGACATCCCTTTTAGCGGAAAATTTCCAGTCGGCTTTTGCGGCACAAAAAGGTATTGACTCGATACCCTGGTTGACTACTCATAGACAATCCGCATTTGAGCAGTTTCAGGAAGCGGGTTTCCCGACACGTCGCCACGAAAACTGGAGATATACCGACGTCTCTCGCATTACCAAAACTGGATTCGTGTCAGCAGATGCGACACATAATACTATTCAGGCTGCTGATTTGGACAAGCTGAGATTTAATACAGAAAACAGTCATGAACTAGTGTTTATCAATGGTCAGTATTCTGTAGAACATTCCAGTATTGGCAAGCTCGACGAAAAAGTCGTCATTGGCAGTCTGGCTGATGCATTAAAAAATACACCAGAACTAATCGAAAATAAATTTAATCAATTCGCTAAGAAAAATCAAACCAAGGAAAGTCAAACCAAGGAAAGTCATATTTTCGCTGCTTTAAACACCGCATTATTTAATGACGGTGCTTTTATTTATGTACCAGACAACATTGTTATTGCAACGCCTATCGTCATCTATTTTATCTCCAGTCCCAGCGGCAACGAAGAGAGATTGGCAACAACCCCACGTAATTTAATCATCATAGGTAAAAATTCACAGGCCAACGTGATTGAGAGCTTCCATGGGCTAGAAGGTGTGGTCAGCTTTACCAATACCATTACCGAGATTGACACTGCTGAAGGTGCGGTGCTTGAGCATTACAAAATACAACAGGAAAACAGCGATAATTTTCATATCGGTGGGGCACATTTTAAACAACATCGTAATAGCCATGTCGAGTCACACTCTATTTCATTAGGCGGTGCGATTGTCCGCAATGATATTGTCATAGAATTAGCTGACGAAGGCGCTGAGATTATTTTAAATGGACTTTATATGGGCAATGGCAACCAACATATCGATAATCACACGCTGGTAAATCATGCAAAACCAAATACTCAAAGTAACGAAAATTATCGTGGCGTGCTGGATGGTCGTGCCCAAGGTGTCTTTAATGGCAAAGTTATTGTGCATAAAGATGCACAGAAGACATCCGCAGCACAATCCAATGCCAACCTACTGTTATCTGATCATGCCGAGATTGATACCAAGCCTGAACTGGAGATTTATGCCGATGATGTGAAATGTAGTCACGGTGCGACCATTGGCCAGATGGATAAGAACATGTTGTTTTACCTTCGTTCGCGCGGTCTTGATGAAGATACCGCCAGAAGTCTGCTCACCTTTGCCTTTACTGGTGAAGTAATAGCTCGCATCAAATTTACACCTATTCGTGAACAACTAGAAGTCTGCATCGGTGGCCGCTTGCCTGATACTGATTTGATTAAAGAAAATCTAAATTCTGGGGCCTTGTAATGTCGGAAACAAATACTGCAAATAATCTTAAACCCGCATTAGATATTGAAAAGATACGTCGCGATTTTCCGATCTTGCATCAAAATATCAATAGCAAACCTTTAGTCTATCTGGATAACGCCGCAACCTCGCAGAAACCCAGGAAAGTCATCGAAACGCTGAATAAATATTATACACAGGATAATGCCAACATTCATCGCGGTGTGCATACCTTAAGTGAGCGAGCGACAGCCAATTACGAAGCAGCCCGAGCTAAGGTACGTGATTTTCTTAACGCCAGCTCGGAGAAAGAGATTATTTTTGTGCGTGGAGTAACCGAAGGCATCAATCTCATTGCCCAGAGTTATGGCAGAACCAATCTTAAAGCCAGTGATGAAATCATTATTTCCACCATGGAACACCACTCGAACATTGTGCCGTGGCAGTTACTTTGTGAACAAACTGGCGCAATACTGAAAATCATCCCAATCAATGATGCTGGTGAACTGATTATTGAAGAGTTTGAAAAATTACTCAGCGCAAAGACAAAAATTGTTTCGGTAGTACATATCTCCAATGCCTTGGGAACAATCAATCAGATTCAAACTATTATTGACCGTGCCCATGAGCATAATGCGATTACCATTATTGATGGCGCCCAAGCTGCGCCACACACACCTATAGATGTGCAGACGCTGAATTGTGATTTTTATGTTTTCTCCGGACACAAATTATTTGGCCCCACAGGTATCGGCGCACTTTACGGCAAAATAGCGTTACTTGAAACCATACCTCCATGGCAAGGTGGCGGTGATATGATCAAGATGGTGTCATTCGAAGAAACCATATATGCCAATCTGCCTTATAAATTTGAAGCAGGTACACCGAATATTGCTGGCGTTGTTGGATTAGGTGCCGCTATTGACTACCTCAATTCAATTGGCTTTGATGCCATTGCTGCTTATGAATATGAACTACTTGAATATGCCACGGCAAAGGCCAGTCAAATTAAAGGCCTACGCCTGATTGGTACAGCAGCACAGAAAGCCAGCATCTTGTCTTTCGTTATGGACGGCGTTCATCCGCACGATATAGGCACTATCCTTGATCACGAAGGTATTGCTATACGTACAGGACATCATTGTGCCATGCCGGTAATGACATATTTTAATATACCTGCAACTGCGCGCGCTTCCTTTGCTTTCTATAACACCTTTGCAGAAATTGATCGTTTGATAGAAGCAATAGAGAAAGCCAGAGAGATGTTTGCCTGATGTTTGATTTAAAAGACCTCTATCAGGAAGTGATTATTGACCACAATCGCAGTCCCAGAAATTTTGGCAAACTGGAAAATCCAACTCAGGTTGCTGAAGGTTATAACCCGCTTTGTGGTGATAAATTAAATCTTTATTTAAAAACAGAAGATGATTTAATCACGGATGTCAGTTTTGATGGTTCTGGCTGTGCAATTTCGGTTGCCTCTGCATCTCTAATGACAGATTCATTAAAAAGCAAAACCATCGAAGAAGCCGAACAACTGTTCGAGAATTTTCACGATTTGATCATGCAAGAGGAATATCCTGACGAGGAACAAATGCAGTCACTGGGAAAGCTCGCTGCGCTGGCGGGTATTAAAGAATATCCAGCAC
This sequence comes from Gammaproteobacteria bacterium, assembly GCA_965261165.1. GTDB lineage: Bacteria > Pseudomonadota > Gammaproteobacteria > Eutrophobiales > Eutrophobiaceae > SMWN01. Next base: position 774,409 of record OZ253445.1, read on the forward strand.
GCGTCAAATGCGCGACACTTTCCTGGCACACTCTGCGCTCAGCCCTACAGGGCGACACCCTGTGTTCCGCGACAACAGAATAATTGAGAGCCAAACATGCAAAGTAATGAGACGATTACCCTGATACGAGACTGCGACGCTGCATTGATCCCTGATGGCACACCTATCACGCTGGAAAAGAACAGCATCGTCACCATCACTCAAGCCCTAGGCGGCAGCTACACGGTAAATATCAATGGCAATCTTGCCCGCGTTGATAGTAAAAATGCTGATGCGCTGGGATTTGAAGTTGAAAACAAGCAAAATGAGATCATAGAGAAAGAATTAACTGGTAATGGCACCGTAGAGGAAACATTAATCTGGGATCAATTACACACTTGCTACGATCCAGAAATCCCCATCGACATTGTCGAATTGGGACTGATCTATAATTGCAGTGTTACGCCCGTCGAAGCAGGTAATCAGGTGGATATCACCATGACTTTGACTGCGCCTGGTTGTGGTATGGGTGAATTTCTGGCTGACGATGTACGCACCAAAATAAATAGCCTGCCTAATGTTACCCAGGTTAATGTCGAACTGACTTTTGATCCGCCATGGAATCAAACCATGATGTCAGAAGCGGCAAGATTACAAACGGGTCTCTATTGACGCCTCTCTACTATTAATAACTCTTCTAGAAACTATTAATAACTCTTCTAGAATTCTATTATGTCAGACTGGATTAACATCGAACCTATAGAACTCTTTACCCTAGGTCAGGCTCGACAGGTTGACCTAGGTGATGTGCAAATTGCCGTGTTCAATATTAATGGTGAATATCATGCCATTGAAGATAACTGCAGCCACGATAATTCCCCACTGCTGGATTGCAGTGTGGAGACCTCGCAACTACTCGATGGTGATCAAATTATCTGTCCACGACATGGTGCCAGATTTTGCCTGAAAACAGGTGCTGTTCTTACGCCTCCAGCCTATGAAAATATACCGATTTTTCCTGTCCAGATCGCCAATGGTATCGTTCAAACACGCGACAATCGTTGGGATTAAGACAAAAAAACCAGCACTTAATCAGATTTTTGTCATATCGAGCTATATAAGGCCTTTAACCCTTTAATCCAAGTACGTATAATTCCGCGTTTAATTATTTAGCAACCTGATTTTCCTTTGGGAATCTTTTTTGGAGTTTGGCAAGTAAATGGCCGTTGAGCGCACGCTATCCATCATCAAACCCGATGCGGTAGCAAAAAATTATATTGGAGGAATCTACTCCCGATTTGAAGCAAATAATCTGCATATCGTTGCTGCTAAAATGGTGCACTTAACCAAAGAGCAGGCTGAAGAATTTTACGCGGTTCATAAAGAGCGTCCTTTCTATTCCATGCTGATTGAATTTATGATCTCTGGGCCAGTTGCGATCACTATTCTCGAAGGTGAAGATGCCATCGCAAAATACCGCACATTGATGGGGGCGACTATGCCAGAGTTTGCTGCCCCCGGAACAATTCGTTATGACATGGCAAGAGATGGCAAAGCTAACGAAAATGCGGTACATGGTTCTGATGCGCCAGAAACAGCGGTAGAAGAAATTAAATTTTTCTTCAAGCCAGAAGAAATCTGCGAGCGCACGCGGTAACTATGGAGCATGAACAAGCAAACCAATCTGCTTGATCTGGATCGACAATCCATGGAGACTTACTTTGCCGATCTAGGGGAAAAACCCTTTCGTGCCGCCCAAGTACTGAAATGGATCTACCAACACGGCATCACCGATTTCTCGGAGATGACAACTTTAAGCAAAACACTCCGCGAGAAATTATCTGAAGTCGCTCATATTAAGTTACCAAAAATTATCTCCGAACAAATATCAGAAGACGGCACGCGCAAATGGTTGTTCGGACTTGATGCCAAAAATAGCATAGAGACCGTATTCATTCCTGAAAAGGACAGAGGTACCTTATGTATCTCATCTCAGGTAGGTTGCGCACTGGACTGCAGCTTCTGCTCTACTGGTAAACAGGGCTTTAATCGTAACCTGTCTACTGGGGAGATCATTGGTCAATTATGGATTGCTTGTCAGGCACTTGGGCAGTACGAACGCAGAGAGCGTACTATCAGTAATATTGTCATGATGGGCATGGGCGAACCTATGCTTAATTTTGATAATGTTGTCAGTGCTATGAATCTGATGATGGAAGATCATGCGTATGGTCTCTCTCGAAAACGAGTCACCTTAAGTACATCAGGTCTGGTGCCAGCAATTGATAAACTGGCAAAAATAAGTGATGTCAGTCTGGCTATTTCACTACATGCAACCAATGATAAACTGCGTAACCAGCTAGTCCCCATTAACAAGAGCTTTCCTATCTCTGAGTTAATGGATGCATGCAGGAGATATGCAACAACCCGTGCCATAGATACCATCACATTCGAATATGTTATGCTGAGCGGTATTAACGATAGTGAAGCCGAGGCCTATATGCTTGTAAAGCTAATGAATGGAATCCCTGCAAAGATTAACCTGATTCCATTCAATCCCTTTCCTGGAACTCACTACAAATGTTCCAGCACAATGGTAATTGACAAATTCAGGGACATTTTAATCAAGGGCGGTGTTTTCACTATTACGCGCAAAACCAGAGGTAAAGATATTGATGCAGCCTGTGGTCAATTGGTTGGCAAAGTCATGGCACGTGCGAAGAAATATCAACACACTCAAATGGATAATCAGGCATGAGAAAAATTGCTCTTACTATTATCCTTTTTTCCCTTGGTCTGGGCTTAAAAGGATGCAATCAGGTTGCAGACAGTTCTGTATCTACAATAGCAAGAAGCAACGATATTGCGGAATCTAACCTCAGACTTGGAATCGCATACTTACAGACAGGAGAATACGAAAAAGCCCTAAAAAAAATTCAAAAGGCACGAAGCGCTGATAGAAATTATCCGCCTATATACAATGCCCTAGGAGTTCTATACCAGCGGCTTGGAGAAAAAGTAAAGGCAGAAGGTTTTTTTAAGAAAGCGCTTAGCTTGAATCGCTCGGATTCTTCCTCTTTGAATAACTACGGTCAATTCCTTTGCCGAGAATCTCGCTTCAATGAGGCTGAGGTAACTTTCCTGAAGGCTGCAAACAACCCACTATATGCAACACCAGAAATTGCATTTTCGAATGCTGGCAGTTGCGCCATGAAACAGGGCAAATTAGATATCGCTGAAACGTATTTTAGAAATGCGTTGGAAAAGAACCCCAAAATCTCTATTGCCCTGTTGCAAATGGCTGAAATTTCATACACCACTGAAAACTACCTGTCAGCAAGAGGGTATTTACAACGATACCTCGAAGGAAATTCCCATTCAGCGAAGAGTCTTTGGCTCGGTATCAAAGTTGAAAAGGAACTAGGTGAAAAGGATACATTGGCAAGCTACAAACTATTATTAAAAAATAAATTTCCAAATAGCAAGGAAACCAAGCTACTAAATGACAGCTTGACCAGATAAATGCCAGAAGATCAATTAGAAGATAATAAAGAACTTGGAGCTTTGCTCGCTAGGGCCAGAGAGAAGTTGTTTTTATCCCAAAAAGATATCGCCTCCAGACTTAATCTGAAGGAAAGCATTATTACAGCGTTGGATGCTAACGACTTCGATAAATTACCTGCACCGACCTATGTCAGAGGCTATATCAGAAGTTATGCGCGTACCGTTAAGCTAGATGCGGATAGCCTCATCGACATCTACGAAAGCTCAGCCAAATCACCTCCAGAGATCCTGCCAGATGTCAAACCTGTGGTTCAGGCAAGCAATAGAGATAAGCCTATGCAAGCGATAACTTATCTGGTTACTTTTGCATTGGTTATTTTGATTATCGCCTGGTGGCAAGGCCAGCATATTGCCGACACGGATTTTGTCATGATCAATACCAAGACTAGCTCAGGAGGAAAATATCCAGGTGGCTTCACTTATACTTATGATATTGTCAGCCATCCAGAAATGCTTGATGCGTCTAAAATGGCTAAATTAGGTGATAGTGAGCTAAAAAATACGAAAATTGTTAATCCAAGCAAATCCCGTGAGTCAAAAATCGATAATATTTTATCGGCAGAAGATTTATCCAGCATGAATGCGCAAGTAAATTCAGGCATCTTAAAAATAGAATTAACTGCTGAATCATGGATTGAGGTATATGACGCTTTAGGTAAAAAGCTTTATCTTAACCTTGCCAAACCGGGCGAGAAAATCAGCATCATTGGCGCAGTACCATTATCAGTCAAACTCGGTAACGCCAAAGCTGTTTCAGTTAATTTTAACGGCAAGGCATTCGATAGCAAAGAATACGCCAAGGCAAATATTGCGCGTTTTCTGTTGGAATAAGCCAACATACATTACTGGGGGAAATTTTTCGCAACACGCTGTCCGCGGGGATTTGGTTAGCACTCCATTGATGCAGAGATGATGCCCATACTCAATAGATTGTTGCTCCTATACAATGACAAACATGACGCTTAATGACTGCTATCCATCAGGTGAAGCCCTTGTCTGAGAAATTACAGGCCATACGTGGTATGACAGATATCCTGCCGCAGGAAACTTATCGCTGGCAGTTTGTTGAAAGAAAAATCACAGACATCCTAAATAAGTACAACTATCAGGAAATCCGCATGCCCGTGATCGAGAAGACCGAGCTATTCGCGTGCGCCATCGGCGAGCAGACCGATATTGTTGCCAAGGAAATGTACAGCTTTGAAGATCGTAATGGTGACAGCCTGACCCTGCGACCAGAAGGCACAGCAAGTTGCGTCAGGGCTGGGCTTGAACATGGCTTATTCCATAATCAGACGCAAAAGCTCTGGTATATGGGCCCCATGTTCAGACATGAAAGACCACAAAAAGGCAGACAAAGGCAATTTCACCAGATTGGTGTTGAGGCCTTTGGCTTTAATGGTCCGGATATTGATGCTGAACTGATCATGTTAAGTGCACGCTTGTGGCGTGAACTTGGGCTGAAGGATATTACCCTACAGTTGAATTCATTGGGGACTACCCAATCAAGAACCCGATACCGTGAGTTCCTGATTGACTATTTCTCGCAACACGAAAATCAATTGGATGAAGATAGCCAACGGCGACGGCACACAAATCCGTTACGTATTCTTGACAGTAAAAATCCAGAGATGCGAGGATTAATCAACGCAGCGCCAGTAATGAAAGATCATCTGGATGAGGAATCCAGATTGCACTTTGAGCAGTTACAGCACATATTAAATGAGGCGGGAGTTAAATATGAAATCAATCCGCACCTAGTACGTGGGTTAGACTATTATGGGCAAACCGTATTTGAATGGGTTACCGATAAGCTCGGTGCACAAGGCGCCATCTGTGCAGGTGGTCGTTACAATGGTTTGATAGAACATTTTGGCGGTAAACCTGCTTCCGCCTTTGGGTTTGCGCTAGGAATGGAACGTCTGATGACATTGATTGAAACCAATGGCGATGCTATTAAACAAGCGCCACTACATGCCTATTTGATCTTATCAACTGAAGATGAAGTCACTGCCGCAGGCATGAAACTGGCGGAGAATTTGCGCAATCAACTGCCGCAACTCAGGCTTATGACCCATTGTGGTGGTGGTAGTTTTAAGAATCAGTTCAAGCGTGCTGACAAATCCGATGCGCTATTCGGCCTAATCCTGGGTAGTGATGAGGTGAAAAACCAGACCGTAGGTTTTAAGTCATTAAGAGAAAAGTCTGAGCAGGAAACCGTTTCCTGGGACGATATTGGCGATGTATTGGCAAAAAACATCCAATAGTTACCCGAAAGTGTTTCAGGATAGGCCATTGCATGATGCTTCAAGCATCATTATTATCTGGCAGCTAGGTTGATTGTTTTCCCGTATTTTTTTGCAAGGAGATGGTTTTGGAAGGTTATAGAACAGATGAAGAACAGCTTGAACAGCTTAAAAAATGGTGGGATGAGAATAGTAAATCAGTCATTGGAGGTATCGCCTTAGGAATGATTGCCATATTTGGCTGGCGTGGCTGGCAAGATCGCCTAGTGGAACAAGGAAAACAAGCCTCTGATCTTTATGAACAGATTGTCGCAGACATCAGCGAAGAAAAAGGAACAGACATAAAGGTAATCGCAGATCAGTTAACTCAGGATTACAAATCAACGCCATATTCGATTTTTTCATCGCTGCTACAAGCGCGTAAAGCTGTAGAAAAAGATGATATCGACTCTGCAAAGATACATCTTCAGTGGGCTCTTGATAATACAAACAATGATGAATTTAGAAACCTTGCCAGATTACGACTTTCACGTTTATTACTGATAGAAGGTGATAAAGATGCTGCCTTAACTTTGATAGAAGAGGTAGATTCGGGAAAATTTGCTGCAAGCTATCATGAGTTACGTGGCGATATATTATTGCAACAAGGTGATTTAAAAGCTGCTGAGGATGCCTATGTGCAAGCATTAGCAACACAAAAGAGCGTTAATGATAGTCAATCTATTGTGCAAATGAAACTGGATGACCTTGGGACAAATCAACTCTGATGCACTCAAGCGCCCGTTGTTATTTAATGGCCCTTGTCCTGATCTTGCTATCAGGATGCAGCACCAAGGACTATGTAAAAGATTTATTTGGTGGTAAGGGTAATTCTGAATCACCTGCGCCTTTGGTGGAATTTGATACGCTTGCCGAAATTGTAAAACTCTGGTCTAAAGATACTGGCAAGGGTTCCACCAGACGCTTCCTCAAACTCACACCTTCTCATATTCAGGGTAAGATCTTTGCCACTGATATTAATGGAAATTTACTAGCCATTGATGCCGCTAATGGCAATACACTTTGGGAAAATGATGCAGACCTGCCTATCACTGGAGGGCCAGGTTCCAGTGAAACTCTCACCATGATTGGTTCAGAGGAAGGCGATATATTGGCATACTCAAGCGAGAGTGGAGAATTCCTGTGGCAAACTAAAGTTTCCAGCGAAGTTCTAGCCGCCCCACAGGAGGCCCATGGTATTGCTGTGGCACGTACAATCGATGGGAAGATTTTTGGGCTTGATGCCAGCAATGGTAGCCGCCTATGGGTCTATGATCGTACGGTGCCTGCATTAACATTACGTGGCACCAGCAATCCAGTCATTATAGGCGATGTGATCATTGTTGGTTTTGATGGCGGTCGGCTTTCAGCAATCGAACTACAAACCGGAAAATTAATTTGGGAAACAAGTATCTCACTGGCATCGGGTCGTTCTCAACTGGAAAGAATGGTTGATATTGATTCGGAGCCCTTGATTATTGGTAATGACATCTATGTTGCAACATTTCAGGGACGTCTTGCCTCGGTTGCCATGGAAAATGGTCGAATCACCTGGACACGTGATATCTCTTCCTACGCGGGGCTCACCTCTGATGGAAAAAATATCTACATTACGGATGACCAAAGTCATATTTGGGCACTAGATAGGGCAACGGGTAACTCAATATGGAAACAGGAAGATTTATTTGCCAGACAGGCAACCGCCCCTGCCACAATAGGTGGCCTTGTCGTTGTTGGCGATCTGGAAGGCTATTTACACTGGATGGATAAAAGCAACGGGCAATTTGTCGCACGTACAAAAATATCAGGGAATCCGATTTTGGCACCACCTGTTGCAGTTGAGGAAATTATTTATACATACAGCAGTGATGGAATGCTGAGCGCCTATACCTCTCACTAAACCGGAATATATATGAAGTCCGTTATTACCATCGCTGGTCGCCCCAACGTCGGTAAATCCACCTTATTCAATTTTCTCACGCGTAGTCGTAATGCAATTGTTGCAGATCGGCCTGGGGTCACGCGTGATCGTCAATATGGATTTGGCAGTTATCAAGAACGTGAATTCATTCTGGTTGATACCGGAGGTTTAGGCCGAAATGATAAAGATTCAGAAAATATTTCTAATCTCATATCTGATCAGTCTTTGCTTGCCATAGAAGAAGCAGATGTATTGATATGGCTAGTTGATGGACGCGATGGCCTGACATCAGAAGATGAGCATCTCGCCGAAGTTCTGCGACCAATATGTGACCCTATCTTTCTAGCGGTTAACAAAACTGAGGGGTTGAATAGCGCTATTATTTTGTCTGATTTTTACCGTCTCGGTTTTCGCGATCCTTTTGCTATCTCGGCTAAACGCGGCACGGGGATTCATCAACTCATGGATGAAGTCATTAAACAATTACCCGCTGAGTCAGAAGACGAAGATCAAATTAAACATGGCTTACGTATCACGTTACTTGGTCGCCCCAATGTTGGGAAATCTACACTAACCAATAGAATTATCGGCGAGGAACGCATGCTCACCTTCAATCAGCCCGGGACTACTCGCGACAGTATCGCCATTCCTTTTGAACGTGAAGGCATCCCTTACACGCTGATTGACACGGCGGGCATACGCAGACGTTCAAAGATTAATAATGTTATTGAAAAACTCAGTGTCGTGAAATCACTTCAGGCAATTGATAACACACAGATTATTATTCTTGTGCTGGATTCACATGAAGCAATCACAGAACAGGATGCTTCCTTGCTCGGGCTAATTGTTGATAGCGGCAAGGCATTGATTATTACTGTTAATAAATGGGATGGCTTGGAAACATCAGAAAGGGCCAGAATAAAAGCACAACTGAACCGCAAATTGGGCTTTATTGATTATGCCTGTATTCATTTTATCTCGGCATTACATGGCAGCGGTGTTGGTAAATTATTTGTCTCTATCGACAAGATTTCAAAATCAATTTCAATTGAGCCGACGGCTTCTACGGTGACAGCCATCCTGCAACGGGCAGTCCAGGCTCACTCACCGCCTCTGGTTCATGGTCGACGCATCAAACTGCGCTATGCACACATTGGTGGCCGTGACCCAATACGCATTATTGTCCATGGGAATCAAACTGATTGCGTACCGGAATCCTACAAACGTTATTTATCTAATTTAATGAGAAAGGAATTAAAGCTGGTAGGAACACCTATTCTGATAGGTTTTAAACAAGGGGATAATCCCTACAAGAACAAGAAGAATATTCTGACAAACAGACAAATTAAGAAACGTAGACGCTTGATGCGTCATGTAAAATAGATAAACGACAGAGGCTTGGAAAAGCCATCATCGTTTAATTATTAAAGAAGGTCTGATTAAATGTTGTGAACATTTCCCCATGTGTAATTTGGACAATATTCAAGCAAATAATCCAGAGGTTTTAGCGTCTTTTGACTTTACCCGATTCCGCACAAGGCTCTTTATCCGTTAGCACCTTTGTTATGGGCGAAAAGTCCCTAGCTTGTAGATATGCCGAGCAATAAGCCCCCAGCACCTGAGAATCATGTGTATTGGCTGACGTACACCGCCGCCGAATGAATCCAGTTTGCAAAGTGGCATAACTAAATCAACCAAGGGCTATAAACATATTATTTAATCTATGAACAAACCCGGCAGGATCTTCCAGATGCCCACCACCACTAAGCAATGCTTGATCAAAGAGAATGTGCGACCAATCATCAAATTGTTCAGACTCAGATTCACTCAACTTAATCACAACTGGATGCTCAATATTGATTTCCAGGATTGGTTTGCTCTGAGGCACTGACTGGCCAGAAGCCTGTAATATCCGCTCAAGGTTGAATCCCATATCATGCTCATCAGCGACAAGACAAGCAGGAGAATGAGTCAGACGATTGGTCACACGAACATCTTTCACTTTGGACTCCAATACTTTTCTGATCTTCTCGACGAGCTTGCCTGACTCTTCCTTATTTTCTTTTTCACTTGCATCGTCTTTTTCTTCATCAAGCTCGCCAAGATTCAGCTCACCCTTTGTGATCGATTGCAATGGCTTGCTATCAAATTCTGTCAGGTGTGATGTTAGCCATTCATCAATGGGATCACTTAATAACAGAACTTCAATGCCTTTCTTACGGAAGATTTCCAGATGGGGGCTGTTCTTTGCAGTTGCGAAATTATCTGCAATTACGTAATAAATAATCTTCCGATCTTCTGGCATGCGTCCAATGTAATCAGCCAAAGATACTAATTGTTCTTCCTTATCATCATGCGTTGATGAAAAACGGAATAAACTGGCTAAATTTTCTTTCTTGTCCGTTTCTTCAATCACACCTTCTTTCATGACACGACCAAATTCTTTCCAAAAAGTCGCATATTTTTCTGGCTCATCTTTTGCCATCTTGGTCAATAGATCCAGAATTTTTCTGGTGTTGCCTGATCGAATTGAATCAATGGTTTTATTTTTTTGCAGAATCTCTCTTGAAACATTTAACGGCAAATCATTGGAATCAACCACGCCTCGAATAAACCGTAAATAGGAAGGTATTAATTGCTCGGCATCATCCATAATAAAAACACGTTTTACATACAGCTTTACACCATGTCGCTGCTGCCTATCCCAAAGATCAAAAGGAGCATGCGTTGGAATAAATAATAAACTACTATATTCAAGTTTGCCTTCAACCTTATTATGCACATAGGCTAACGGGTCTTTGAGGTCATGCCCGATATGTTTATAAAACTCATGATATTCCTCTTCTGTGATGTCTTTTTTGCTACGCGTCCATAGGGTTATTGCGCTGTTTACGGTTTCATGCGTCGTGACCAGTTTGGCATCATCTTTTTGGTCTTCATCAGAAAATACATCAGCTCCCGTGTCTTCACTTGGCATAATGATGGGAAGAGAAATATGATCGGAATATTTTTTAATGATATGGCGCAATCTAAATCCATCCAGAAATTCAGCAGCATCTTCTCTGAGAGTCAGCACAACTTTAGTACCACGTTTAGGTCGGTCTACCGTTTCGATAGTATAATCACCTGCGCCTTTCGAGATCCAGCGCACGCCTTCTGTTCTTGGTGCGCCTGCCTTGCGTGTGATGACTTCGACCTTTTCAGCAACCATGAACGAAGAATAAAAACCTACACCAAATTGACCAATCATTCGACTATCTTTACTTTGATCACCAGTCAACGAACTAAAAAATTCTTTGGTGCCAGATTTAGCAATAGTACCCAGATGTTCCACTACATCTTCTCGTAACATACCAATCCCATTATCCAGCACTGTAATAGTTTTATTGTCTTTGCTATATTCAACTCTAATCTTTAAATCAGCATCCCCCTCATAGAAGCTGTCATCCTTGAGCGCATCAAAACGCAATTTATCAGATGCATCAGACGCATTGGAAATCAATTCTCTCAGAAATATCTCCTTATCGCTGTATAGCGAATGAATCATTAAATCCAGTAACTGTTGTACTTCTGCCTGGAATCCCAGTGTTTCTTTTTGTGCTTCAACGGCCATTAGTTTTTGCTTAACCTCATTAAAAATGTTTTCAGAATGACAGGATTGGGGGATAAAATCTATTTTTTCAAGGGGCGATATTAAGTTAACAGGCTAATTTTTAATTAGTGTTGGTTCATTAACAGCGATGGGCTGGGTTCCCGACAATGAAACAGAGCTATGCTGGATGAAAGCCCCTCCGATTTTTTACGCAATCTGCGCCAAATCTTTAGCCCTGTTAGTTTCATCGCTTCAATACAAGGCAACTATCGCCCCCTGCCAAACAGGTCTGCCTGTGTGACAGGCAGACCCTTTTGCTTAAAACCGTATCTGGCCTTCCAACAGGATGGCGTTATTGTCACCAGTACTATTACCAGCACTATTACCAATGCTGTCATTGCCGGTCTGGTGTTCCCCGAATAGATTCAGGGTGAAGGGGATATTCGGGTTCCAGCGCATCCCTAGACGATAATACCTACTGTTGCTGAGACGTACCTCACCGTATGGGGTCAATAAGCCGCCCCCAGAGGTGAAGAATCCATAACCCATATTGGCCTGCAATCGTCCACGGTAGTTCTGATTCTGGTGGCCCTGATTCCTTGGGCCCTTGGGTAGACCTTGCCAGATCTGACTGCTGCCACTAACACCAACATCACCATCACCATCACCATAGCCGTAACCTGGGGTCAGGCTGAATGCCAGCCCCTGTCCACGTAGACCTGGATCCAGCACAATTGTGCCCTGAACGCCCCATTCTCTATAGTCGTCACGTCCCAGCAGGGTGTGTAACTTGCCTTCCATGGTCAGGCCGCCGTTGGTATAGCGTAAGCCTGTCCCCAAGATGGCACCAATACCCGTGTCACCATCACCGCCATCATAGCGCATGCCCAGCTCTATCAACGGCCGTAATAGGCCTCCAGATAAACCATAGGTATGCTCAAACTCCAGCAATAAGCGCAGCCGTTGGCTGTCAATGCTTTGTTCTCTAATACGGGCATCTAGGGCGTTGTCAACCAAGGGGTTATCGATGTCGGTGCGCGCCCATAGGAAGTCGCCTTTGAGGCTCAAGCCTGGCACCTTAGACAGGCCGGCCTTGGCACCGGTGGCGAAAGACCATAGGCGGGTATCGCTGCTAATATTATTGGTGTTGCTGTTGCTGCTGTCTTCGATTTCTAGCTCGCCTTCGCCGTAGCCAACGCTGCCCCAGAGATGGTTGCCCTGGTTAGACCAGCCTAGATATGGGTAAACACTGAGTGATTGATGGTTGTAGCTCCCAGTATTGGTATCTTGGGTATAGTCAGCATCACCCTCGCTCCAGGACACCAGAGTGCCCAGTAGCAGGTGTTTGTCTATGCGTTTGTCGATACCAAACTGGGCAACGAACAGATCACCACTCCAGTCAATATCACTATCACCATCAAGGCTGAGGTAATCGCCACCAGCCCATAGGCTCAGGTCAGAACCATAGCCCAGGTCATGACGACTGCCGCTACCTGCCGCTGTATTCCCTGCCGTATTTAAAGGCAGCACCAAAGACGAGTTGCTCAATACGCGCTTCCAATCCATGCTGCCGTCTTTCAGTGAACGGAGGTAGCCAAGCAACTGTGCCTGATTATCCAATTGCAGGGTCTGCCCGTCTAACTGATAGCTTGCCTCTGGTGGTGTGCCCGTGGATAGGAGGGTATCCATGCGGTTACTCACTGCTGTCATGATGCTCGCCACTGTGCCCTGAGTGAGTTTTGATAAAATCTCATCGTTCAAGGCACTGACACCCATCAAGCTGTTGGCAATATTGACGGTGATGCTAAAGGCTGGCAGGGAAACGGTATCGCCGCCAGAGGTCAGGGTGATCACAATGCCCGATGTGGTGCTGCCAACATCCGCGTTGCCCGGCGTGCCGGTCAAGGCACCGGTTGTGATGTTGAATGTGGCCCAGCCGGGTTGGTTGGTAATCGAATAGACCAGGGTTGCGCCTGCATCAATATCGCCGCCGCCTGGCGTGAAGCTATAGGCGTTGCCCTCGGCCACGGTGGTGTCGGGTGTGCCGCTAATGGTCGGGGCATCATTGACATTGGTGACGGCGAGATTAAAGGCTGGCAGTGCCGCGGTCAGTGTGCCGTCGGAGACCGTGATCACAATCCCCGAGGTGCTGCCGACATCCGCGTTGGTCGGTGTGCCGGTCAAGGCACCGGTGGTGGTGGTGAACGCGGCCCAGCCGGGTTTGTTCTCAATCGTATAGACCAGGGTTGCGCCATCGTCCACATCTGCCCCAATCGGGGTGAAACTATAGGCCGTGTCCTCGGCCACTGTGGTGTCGGGCGTGCCGGTGATGGTCGGTGTGTCATTCACATTGGTGACGGTGAGATTAAAGGCTGGCAGTGCCGCGGTCAGTGTGCCGTCGGTGACAGAGATCACAATTCCCGATGTGGTGCTGCCGACATCCGCGTTGGTCGGTGTGCCGGTCAAGGCACCGGTGGTGGTGCTGAAATCAGCCCAGCCGGGTTGGTTGGTAATCGAATAGGTCAGGGTTGCGCCATCGTCCACATCTGCCCCAACGGGGGTGAAGCTATAGGCCGTGTCCTCGGCCACTGTGGTGTTGGGTGTGCCGCTGATGGTGGGTGCGTCATTGACATTGGTGACGGTGAGATTAAAGGCTGGCAGTGCCGCGGTCAGTGTGCCGTCGGAGACCGTGATCACAATGCCCGATGTGGTGCTGCCAACATCCGCGTTGGTCGGTGTACCGGTTAGTGCGCCTGTTGTAGTGCTGAAATCAGCCCAACTTGGTTGGTTGGTAATCGAATAGGTCAGGGTTGCGCCTGCGTCCACATCTGCCCCAACGGGGGTGAAGCTATAGAGTTGATCCTGCGCCACTGTGGTGGCAGGGTTGCCGCTAATGGTCGGGGCATCATTGACATTGGTGACGGTGAGATTAAAGGCTGGCAGTGCCGCGGTCAGTGTGCCGTCGGTGACCGAGATCACAATTCCCGATGTGGTGCTGCCGACATCCGCGTTGGTCGGTGTGCCGGTCAAGGCACCGGTTGCCGCGTCAAAAGTAGCCCATGAGGGTTTGTTCTCAATCGAATAGACCAGGGTGTCGCCTGCGTCCACATCTGCCCCAATCGGGGTGAAGCTATAGAGTTGATCCTGCGCCACTGTGGTGGCAGGCGTGCCGGTGATAGTCGGTGCGTCATTGACATTGGTGACGGTGAGATTAAAGGCTGGCAGGGAAACGGTATCGCTGCCAGAGGTCAGGGTGATCACAATGCCCGAGGTGCTGCCAACATCCCCATTCGTGGGTGTACCGGTTAGTGCGCCTGTTGTAGTGCTGAAATCAGCCCAACTTGGTTGGTTCGCAATCGAATAGACCAGGGTTGCGCCATCGTCCACATCTGCCCCAATCGGGGTGAAACTATAGGCCGTGTCCTCGGCCACTGTGGTGTCGGGCGTGCCGGTGATGGTGGGTGCGTCATTGACATTGGTGACAGCGAGATTAAAGGCTGGCAGGGAAACGGTATCGCCGCCAGAGGTCAGGGTGATCACAATGCCCGAGGTGCTACCAACATCCGCGTTGGTCGGTGTACCGGTTAGTGCGCCTGTTGTAGTGCTGAAATCAGCCCAACTTGGTTGGTTGGCAATCGAATAGACCAAGGTTGCGCCTGCGTCTGCATCTGCCCCAATCGGGGTGAAGCTGTAGAGTTGATCCTGCGCCACTGTGGTGGCAGGGTTGCCGCTAATGGTCGGCGCGTCATTCACATCGGTGACGGCGATGCTAAAGGCCGGCAGTGCCGCGGTCAGTGTGCCGTCGGTGACCGAGATCACAATTCCCGATGTGGTGCTGCCAACATCCGCGTTGCCCGGCGTGCCGGTCAAGGCACCTGTATCCTCGTCAAAAGTCAGCCATGCAGGAAGGTTTGTATCATCCTGGGCAATCGAATAGGCCAGGGTTGCGCCTGCGTCTGCATCTGCCCCAATCGGGGTGAAGCTGTAGAGTTGATCCTGCGCCACTGTGGTGTCGGGTGTGCCGCTAATGGTCGGGGCATCATTGACATTGGTGACGGCGATGCTAAAGGCTGGCAGTGAGGCGCTCACCGTGCCATCGGACACCGTGATCACAATGCCCGATGTGGTGCTGCCAACATCCGCGTTGCCCGGCGTGCCGGTCAAGGCACCTGTATCCTCGTCAAAAGTCAGCCATGCAGGAAGGTTTGTATCATCCTGGGCAATCGAATAGGCCAGGGTTGCGCCTGCGTCTGCATCTGCCCCAATCGGGGTGAAACTATAGGCCGTGTCCTCGGCCACTGTGGTGTCGGGCGTGCCGGTGATGGTCGGTGCGTCATTGACATTGGTGACAGCGAGATTAAAGGCTGGCAGGGAAACGGTATCGCCGCCAGAGGTCAGGGTGATCACAATGCCCGAGGTGCTGCCAACATCCCCATTCGTGGGTGTACCGGTTAGTGCGCCTGTTGTAGTGCTGAAATCAGCCCAACTTGGTTGGTTGGTAATCGAATAGACCAAGGTTGCGCCTGCGTCCACATCTGCCCCAACGGGGGTGAAGCTATAGAGTTGATCCTGCGCCACTGTGGTGGCAGGGTTGCCGGTGATGGTCGGTGCGTCATTCACATTGGTTACTTCAATACTAAAATCTGGAAGAGAAACAGTTTGTCCCCCTGAAGTTAGTGAGATACGAATATTATTTGTTGTTCCTACATCATCATTGGCAGGCGTTCCACTTAATTCTCCTGTTGCTCCATCAAATGTTGCCCATGTAGGCTTATTCGCAATGGCATAGCTAAAGCCACTCGCAGGATTATCAACATCGCCGCCGACTGGTGTGAAGCTATAGAGTTGATCCTGCGCCACTGTGGTGGCAGGGTTGCCGCTGATGGTGGGGGCATCGCTGGTATTGATCACTTCAATACTAAAGGTCAAGGCAGCGGTTTCTCCGCCCGATGTGATAGTGAGAACAATGTCGCTACGCACACCTACATCGGCATTGGCGGGCCTACCGCTTAATGCGCCTGTGGCTGTGTCCACTGATAGCCAATCTGGGTTATTGGACAGTGAATAGCTTGGGGTATCGTTTGCATCAACATCGCCGCCGCCTGGCGTAAAGCTATAGGCGCTGTCTTCGGCAATAGTGGCCGGTGGTGTGCCGGTGATGGTCGGTGCGTCATTGACATTGGTGACGGTGAGATTAAAGGCTGGCAGTGCCGCAGTCAGTGTGCCGTCGGAGACCGTGATCACAATTCCCGATGTGGTGCTGCCGACATCCGCGTTGGTCGGTGTGCCGGTTAGTGCGCCTGTTGTAGTGCTGAAATCAGCCCAACTTGGTTGGTTGGTAATTGAATAGACCAGGGTTGCGCCTGCGTCCACATCTGCCCCGGTCGGGGTGAAACTGTAGGCCGTGTCCTCGGCCACTGTGGTGGCAGGCGTGCCGGTGATGGTGGGGGCATCATTGGTATTGGTGACGGCGAGATCAAAGGCTGGCAGTGCCGCGGTCAGTGTGCCGTCGGAGACCGTGATCACAATGTCCGAGGTGCTGCCAACATCCCCATTCGTGGGTGTACCGGTTAGTGCGCCTGTTGTAGTGCTGAAATCAGCCCAACTTGGTTGGTTCGCAATCGTATAGACCAGGGTTGCGCCTGCGTCTGCATCTGCCCCAATCGGGGTGAAACTATAGGCCGTGTCCTCGGCCACTGTGGTGGCAGGCGTGCCGCTGATGGTCGGTGCGTCATTGACATTGGTGACGGTGAGATTAAAGGCTGGCAGGGAAACGGTATCGCTACCAGAGGTCAGGGTGATCACAATCCCCGAGGTGCTGCCGACATCCGCGTTGGTGGGTGTGCCGGTTAGTGCGCCTGTTGTAGTGCTGAAATCAGCCCA
The DNA here is from genome assembly GCA_965261165.1 of Gammaproteobacteria bacterium. Classification (GTDB taxonomy): domain Bacteria; phylum Pseudomonadota; class Gammaproteobacteria; order Eutrophobiales; family Eutrophobiaceae; genus SMWN01. Next base: position 791,633 of record OZ253445.1, read on the forward strand.
ACTTGGTTGGTTGGTAATTGAATAGACCAAGGTTGCGCCTGCGTCTGCATCTGCCCCAATCGGGGTGAAACTATAGGCCGTGTCCTCGGCCACTGTGGTGGCAGGCGTGCCGCTGATGGTCGGTGCGTCATTGACATTGGTGACGGTGAGATTAAAGGCTGGCAGGGAAACGGTATCGCTACCAGAGGTCAGGGTGATCACAATCCCCGAGGTGCTGCCGACATCCGCGTTGGTGGGTGTACCGGTTAGTGCGCCTGTTGTAGTGCTGAAATCAGCCCAACTTGGTTGGTTCGCAATCGTATAGACCAGGGTTGCGCCTGCGTCTGCATCTGCCCCAATCGGCGTGAAACTGTAGGCCGTGTCCTCGGCCACTGTGGTGTCGGGCGTGCCGGTGATGGTCGGTGCGTCATTGACATTGGTGACGGTGAGATTAAAGGCTGGCAGTGCCGCGGTCAGTGTGCCGTCGGAGACCGTGATCACAATTCCCGATGTGGTGCTGCCGACATCCGCGTTGGTCGGTGTGCCGGTTAGTGCGCCTGTTGTAGTGCTGAAATCAGCCCAACTTGGTTGGTTGGTAATTGAATAGACCAAGGTTGCGCCTGCGTCCACATCTGCCCCGGTCGGGGTGAAACTGTAGGCCGTGTCCTCGGCCACTGTGGTGGCAGGCGTGCCGGTGATGGTGGGGGCATCATTGGTATTGGTGACGGCGAGATCAAAGGCTGGCAGTGCCGCGGTCAGTGTGCCGTCGGAGACCGTGATCACAATGTCCGAGGTGCTGCCAACATCCCCATTCGTGGGTGTACCGGTTAGTGCGCCTGTTGTAGTGCTGAAATCAGCCCAACTTGGTTGGTTCGCAATCGTATAGACCAGGGTTGCGCCTGCGTCTGCATCTGCCCCAATCGGCGTGAAGCTATAGGCGCTGTCTTCGGCAATAGTGGCCGGTGGTGTGCCGGTGATGGTGGGTGCGTCATTGGTATTGGTGACGGTGAGATTAAAGGCTGGCAGGGAAACGGTATCGCTACCAGAGGTCAGGGTGATCACAATCCCCGAGGTGCTGCCGACATCCGCGTTGGTGGGTGTGCCGGTTAGTGCGCCTGTTGTAGTGCTGAAATCAGCCCAACTTGGTTGGTTGGTAATTGAATAGACCAAGGTTGCGCCTGCGTCCACATCTGCCCCGGTCGGGGTGAAACTGTAGGCCGTGTCCTCGGCCACTGTGGTGGCAGGCGTGCCGGTGATGGTGGGGGCATCATTGGTATTGGTGACGGCGAGATCAAAGGCTGGCAGTGCCGCGGTCAGTGTGCCGTCGGAGACCGTGATCACAATGTCCGAGGTGCTGCCAACATCCCCATTCGTGGGTGTACCGGTTAGTGCGCCTGTTGTAGTGCTGAAATCAGCCCAACTTGGTTGGTTCGCAATCGTATAGACCAGGGTTGCGCCTGCGTCCACATCTGCCCCAATCGGGGTGAAACTGTAGGCCGTGTCCTCGGCCACTGTGGTGGCAGGCGTGCCGGTGATGGTGGGGGCATCATTGGTATTGGTGACGGCGAGATCAAAGGCTGGCAGTGCCGCGGTCAGTGTGCCGTCGGAGACCGTGATCACAATGTCCGAGGTGCTGCCAACATCCCCATTCGTGGGTGTACCGGTTAGTGCGCCTGTTGTAGTGCTGAAATCAGCCCAACTTGGTTGGTTCGCAATCGTATAGACCAGGGTTGCGCCTGCGTCTGCATCTGCCCCAATCGGGGTGAAACTATAGGCCGTGTCCTCGGCCACTGTGGTGGCAGGCGTGCCGCTGATGGTCGGTGCGTCATTGACATTGGTGACGGTGAGATTAAAGGCTGGCAGGGAAACGGTATCGCTACCAGAGGTCAGGGTGATCACAATCCCCGAGGTGCTGCCGACATCCGCGTTGGTGGGTGTGCCGGTTAGTGCGCCTGTTGTAGTGCTGAAATCAGCCCAACTTGGTTGGTTCGCAATCGTATAGACCAGGGTTGCGCCTGCGTCCACATCTGCCCCAATCGGGGTGAAACTGTAGGCCGTGTCCTCGGCCACTGTGGTGGCAGGCGTGCCGGTGATGGTGGGTGCATCATTGGTATTGGTGACCTCTATATCAAAGGTTAGGGTATCTGTTTGCCCGCCTGCTGTGATGGTAAGAACAATGTCGCTATTCACTCTTACATCAGCATTGGTCGGGGTGCCGCTTAATGTGCCTGTGACTGTGTCCACCATTAACCAATCTGGGTTATTGGACAGTGAATAGGCCAGCGTATCGCCATCAACATCGTCGCCGACTGGTGTGAAGCTATAGGCGCTGTCTTCGGCAACCATGTCTGGTGGTGTGCCGGTGATGGTGGGGGCATCGCTGGTATTGGTGACCTCTATATCAAAGGTTAGGGTATCTGTTTGCCCGCCTGCTGTGATAGTGAGAACAATGTCGCTATGCGTGCCTACATCGGTATTGGCAGGGGTGCCGCTTAATTCGCCTGTGGCAGCATTCACCATTAACCAAGCGGGGTGATCGGACAGTGAATAGAGCGGCGTATCGTTTGCATCAACATCACCACCACCTGGCGTGAAGCTATAGGCGCTGTCTTCGGCAATAGTGGTAGGTGGTGTGCCGGTGATGGTGGGTGCATCATTGGTATTGGTGACTTCTAAATCAAAGGCTGGCAGTGAGACGCTCACCGTGCCATCGGACACCGTGATCATAATGCCCAAGGTGATGCCGACATCATCATTTTTCGGCGTGCCGGTCAAGGCACCGGTTCTGGTGTCAAACATCAGCCATGCGGTGGGAAGGGCTGTGTTGGCAGCAATCAAATAGGTCAGGGTTGTGCCTGCATCAATATCGCCGCCGCCTGGCGTGAAGCTATAGGCGCTGTCTTCGGCAATAGTGGTAGGTGGTGTGCCGGTGATGGTCGGCGCGTCATTCACATTGGTTACTTCAATACTAAAATCTGGAAGAGAAACAGTTTGTCCCCCTGAAGTTAGTGAGATACGAATATTATTTGTTGTTCCTACATCAGCATTGGTCGGGGTGCCGCTTAATTCGCCTGTGGCAGCATTCACCATTAACCAAGCGGGGTTATTCGCAATGGCATAGCTAAAGCCACTCGCAGGATTATCAACATCGCCGCCGACTGGTGTGAAGCTATAGGCGGTGTCTTCGGCAATAGTAGCCGGTGGTGTGCCGCTAATGGTCGGGGCATCATTGACATTGGTGACGGTGATGCTAAATGCTGGCAGGGAAACCGGCATGGCTATAGTGCCGTCGGTGACCGAGATCACAATCCCCATGATGGTGGTGCCGACATCATCATTTTTCGGCGTGCCGGTCAAGGCACCGGTGCTGGTGCTGAACATGGCCCAGCTGGGTTTGTTGGCAATCAAATAGGTCAGGGTTGTGCCTGCATCAATATCGCCGCCGCCTGGCGTGAAGCTATAGGCGCTGTCTTCGGCAATAGTGGTAGGTGGTGTGCCGGTGATGGTCGGCGCGTCATTCACATTGGTGACCTCTATATCAAAGGTTAGGGTATCTGTTTGCCCGCCTGCTGTGATGGTAAGAACAATGTCGCTATTCACTCTTACATCAGCATTGGTCGGGGTGCCGCTTAATGTGCCTGTGGCTGTGTCCACCATTAACCAATCTGGGTTATTGGACAGTGAATAGACCGGCGTATCGCCTGCATCATCATCACCACCACCTGGCGTGAAGCTATAGGCGCTGTCTTCGGCAATGCTGGCCGGTGGTGTGCCGGTGATGGTGGGTGCATCATTGGTATTGATGACGGTGATGCTAAATGCTGACAGGGAGGCGCTCATCGGGGTAGACTCGCCCGGCGGCGTGCCATCGTCAGATACCGTGATCACAATCCCCGAGGTGATGCCGACAGCATCATTTTCCGGCGTGCCGGTCAAGGCACCAGTTTCGGCGCTGAAATCAGCCCAACTTGGTTGGTTGGTAATCGAATAGGTCAGGGTTGTGCCTGTGTCAAAATCTGCCCCGACGGGGGTGAAACTATAGGCGCTGTCTTCGTCAATAGTGGTAGGTGGTGTGCCGGTGATGGTGGGGGCATCGTTGGTGTTGGTGACGGTGATGGTCACGGTATCAACAGGTGAGTCCGTGCTCTGTTCATTATCATTCACCACCAGTGAGAAGGTCAGCACAGCATTCGCTACCAACTGAGTGGGTGCGGTGAAGGTCGGCATGGCGGCGGTCGCATCGCTCAGGGTGACAGTCGCGCCTGCCGTTTGCGTCCAGGCATAGGACAGGGTCTTGCCTTCGAGATCAGAACTTGCGCTGCCATCCAGGATGACATTCGTACCCTCGGCTACGTTGGGTTGATCCGGTCCAGCATTGGCGGTGGGTAGCGCATTGGCGACGGTAATCAAAAATCCCGTGATGGTATCGGTGGCACCGCCAGTGCCAGTGGCGGTGATGGTGTGAATCGTCGTGCCAGCGGGCGCAATTGGCGTGCCAGGGGTGATGACATTGGCTGCCGTGCCAGAGATTTCGCCAGTGGTAGAGATTTTGCCAGTGGTGGGGCTAGTCGTCATAATCGTCATAATCGTCAGCCCAACTGGCAGGGGTGGCATGATGCTGTAGCGGGCGACTGGACCACCGTTATTGGTAATAATGATGGAGTCAATGGGGATGCCCCTGTTGGCGACCACTGTACCCTTACTGACACTGATGTCGGGGGCAGCAACAACGGTGATGGTGACGGTGGTCATGGCGGTGATGGTGGTGCCAGTGGCGGTGGTGCCAGTGGCGGTGATGGTGTAGACAGTCTCAGCAACCTCTGTCGTTGGCGTGCCCGAGATGGTGCCAGTGGTGGTGTCAATCATCATGCCAGCCGGCAGGCTTGGCACGATGCTGTAGCTGGTGAATGCACTACCGACTGAAGAATCAATGATGATGGGGTTAGTAATCGCAAGGTCCTTGGTGGCGATCAGGGTATCGGGGTTGGCGATGATGCTGGGGGCAGCAACAACGGTAATTCTGACGGTGACGGTGTCGGTGGCGCCGCCAGTGCCAGTGGCGGTGATGGTGTACTCAGTCTCAGCAGCCGCTGTCGTTGGCGTGCCCGAGATGGTGCCAGTGGTGGTGTCAAACATCATGCCAGCCGGCAGGCTTGGCATGATGCTGTAGCTAGCCACTGCACCACCGGCTGAGTCATCAATGGTGATGGGAGTAATCGCAAAGCCCTTGGTGGCGAACAGGGTATCGGGGTTGGCGGTGATGTCGGGGGCAGCAACGATGGGGGCAGCAACAACGGTAATTTTGACGGTGTCGGGGTTGAAGGAGGTGATGCCCTCGATATCGGTGACCTTTAGTTGGAATGTTAAGACCTGACCAACGAGTGACGGGGTGACAAGAAAGCTAGGTCGGGCGGTGGTGGGATCCGTCAGCGTCACAGGGGTGCCGCTGATCTGCGTCCAGGTATAGCCGGTAGGGGGAATGGGAATGAAGCCCACGGTAATACCATCGCCATCTCTACTGCTCGAGCCATCCAGTTGGTATGCTGTTGTCGATGGTGAGATGGTTGCATCGGGCCCGGCATCGGCGGTGGGTACCACGTTGATGGTGGTCGTTAGCTGATTGACACTAATTCTGACGGTGGCGGTGTTACTCATGCTGCCGGCGGCATTGGTGGCCGTGATGTGGTAATCCACAACAAAACTAGGGGTATTCGCATTTGGTGTGCCCGAGATTTCGCCAGTGGTGGGGTTAAAGCTGAATCCATTAGTGGCGGGCGGGTCGATGCTGTAGCTAGCCACTGCACCACCAATATTCGTAATAGTGACGGGGGTGATGGGAGTGCCGGCGTTGACCTCCAGCGCATTGACGCTGGCTATGATGGTTGGGGGCTCTGGTGTTATTTGGGTTGTCGGCACTATTGTCCCGGGGCTAACGGGCCCAACCATATAGTTGATGGTCACGATATACCGCCTAAGATCCGTATCCTCAAAGTTGACAATTGCTTGTTGCAGTTGTGGAGTACTTGGAAAAGATAAACCAGTAACGCGGTAGCTAACTTGCAGTGGCCGTGCAGAGGTTGGATTAAATCCAAACGTGCCGATCTTAGGGCGCTTTATAACCACTGCTGAAGACGGCATTCTATTAGGGTCATATATTGAACCAGAAAGAAGAATAGGCCCCAGGTCGATGGATCCAAATACACTGTGGCTTGTAACAGCTTGGTTAATATTATAACGCACCTCAGAGCCGAGGGACGTTACGGTGGAGCGCGTTATGGTTGTTCCTGTTGGTGTTGTTCCAACACGATATCTGACGGTCACGACATGCCGATTATCATCGGTATCCTCAAAGCTAACAGTTGCCGAGTCGATGTAATCAGTTCCCATTGCTTGACCTTGATAGGATAATCTCGGTATTGCCGTATTATTAAATGATGTCGTGCCCAGAGAAGAAGGCGTCACGACCCTTGCTGAACCAGCTTTATATGCTATTGTGGTATTTAAACCTCCTCTACTTGCGGCTCTTTTTATGATTGTGATCAGGTTTGCGTTTCTCGTTTGATCAGCCTTGATAACCTCCGCGTCAAGATTATAGAGCGTCACGGAGGCGGCATGAGCTGCCGAAGACAACGCTAAGTTTGCCATAATCATCAAGCCAAAATAAAATACCGTGCGCTGAAGGGCACGGTATTTTCCGATATACGCTGTGTAGAGGGTCATTTGTGTATCCATTTAGATCGTAGTGTTTAAATTTTTAGAGACTTTTTTAAAGATTTATAGTGCCTAGATAATTATTAATGCCTAGATAATCCGGATAATCAAGCTGTAATGAGGAAGCCCAGTAGTGTCTTTAATCTAATCTGCATCCCATTTCATATAAGTACCTTAACCTAATTGGGCATCTTCGGTCACTAATTGCTAATAGTTAGCCCACTAGACACCGTCGTCATTGTCACTATTTTTGCCGAAAAGTCAAATTATTGGATGCTTAATGAGCTTAAGCTGTTCCCAGCTTTTAGGCCATCCTGCATATCCCGCTTTTTTTCGTCCTGTTTTTTATAGGGTATCTCCTACCCCAGATTGAGGATTTCCGATGCTTTTTTCACAGAGAGACATACATGACGCGACCAGACTCTGTCATTTCCCGATGCAGCTCAGACCAAACGCGCTCGATCTCTCCTATCGTCATCAGCCCGGTATTACTGTTCATTTTTTTAATCCGCCCACTCAAAATATTCCATATACACTGCGGTTTTCCGTGCACGATTTCCTGGTACTCACGAAAAGGTCTTAATTTAGAGACCTTTGTGCTTGTGCCCTGTGGGTACTTGTGCCCTGTGGGTACTTGTGCCCTGTGGGTACTTGTGCCCTGTGGGTACTTGTGCCCTGTGGGTACTTGTGCCCTGTGGGTACTTGTGCCCTGTGGGTGCTTGTGCCCTGTGGGTGCTTGTGCCCTGTGGGTGCTTGTGCCCTGTGGGTACTTGTGCCCTGTGGGTGCTTGTGCAAAGGTCTCAATTGATAGGTCTGCCCCTTAGTAATTTATTGTAATGGCTCTGGAGCATACTCAGTATATGACTGGCATCGCTGTTTTCTGCCCATTTATCTTCATCATCCAGAACAACAACCTCGGTTTTATCACCAACACCTGTCATGCTGATATGAAATTCTTTGCCATCCTCATCATCGTCACCCCAAAATTTAAGTTTCGACAATAAGCCTGCCTTCTCTTCAGTTGCATCGGCATAGTAAGTGACAGTGTAAATGCCTTTTTCCATATCTTTCTTCTCAATATACATACCGGATTCACTGATCGCACCTTCAATATTGCGCCACGCCTTGAAAAATTCATCAGGAATAGTCAGGTATTCCTTGCCTTCTGCAATATTCAGTATCTCGGCCATGGTCACTGATTTCCTGGAACTAGCTAATTGCTTTGAAGCTGGACTTGTTGTCGCTCCATGCAAGTGCATATTCAATTCCCTGATAAGCTCCTTCTCCTGATCATCGCTGCTTTCCTGACTTATCCAGTCCACATTGCCGCCGCTCCCCGAAATATTGGCCTGCATCTCACTTGAAAGAAATAAAATCAATTTACCTGGTGCATCACCCTCTTCCGAAAATATCTTGAATTTTTCTCGATATGTAACCACGCCATCGACTGATACTGCCTTATGCTGTGTCTCCATAACACCAAGCTCCGCATCATCGAGATCCATCTCAAAACCTTTGGCTATCCAAAATTCGCGCAGCTTAGGCCAGACCGAGGATGTTGTTCCCTGCACTACTAACCATTTTTCGTCGGCATTACCCAATAGAGCCATTTCTGCATCAGACAATTGTCCGTCTTGACGCCTGAGTTTGCGTCGTTGAAATTTAGATAAGGTAGCAGCATCTTCTTCACCAGGAATTACCAATGGATCACTTGTGGTCTCACTGGTTAGATCTGGCGGCACCTCCAAGTCAGGCAACGGTTGACTCCTTTGGTATTTGGTTCTGTTGTCTGGCAGCACTTCATCCAGACTAGGGACTGACCCACAGCCGTTAATTAAGATTGAGGTGACGAATAGTAAAAATATTTTTTTTGATAACATAATAATAGCCTTGGATTGCCTTTGCTTAAATTACTTTGGTTTAAATTATCTAAGGTTAAATAACACTAGCCTGCTGCATGGCTTCAGTAAGTACATCTTCCGAACTCTCTGTCATCCAGGTCAGTGGCAGCCTGATGCCTGCCTGAATCAAGCCCATCTTCCGCAATGCCCACTTGGTGGGGATTGGATTAGACTCAACGAACAAATGTTGGTGTAAACCGGTCAAAGTCTCATCAATCTTTGTTGCAGCTTCACGATCACCTGTTTTTGCCAATGCACACATCTCATACATCGCTCTAGGTGCGATATTCGCTGTTACAGAGATAGAGCCATCTCCGCCCTGTAATATAAAATCTTTAGTGGTCGCATCATCGCCACTGACCAACATGAAATCATCAGGACAAAGGGATCTGATTACTTCTATACGACTTAAGTCAGATGTTGCTTCCTTAATACCAATAATGTTATCTACCTTTGACAACCTACCAATTATCTCTGGCAACATGTCACAAGCCGTACGACTCGGCACATTATACAGAACCTGTGGAATACTTACCGCTTCTGCCACAGTCTTATAATGCAAGTATAGTCCTTCCTGTGTTGGCTTGTTGTAATAGGGGGTAACCAGTAAACATGCGTCTGCACCCGCATCTTTTGCGCATTGTGTCAGATGAATGGCCTCTGATGTTGAATTTGCTCCAGTGCCAGCAATGACTGGAACACGACCATTAACAAATTCCACTACTTGGCGAATCACCTCGCAGTGTTCTTCATTATTCAAGGTTGCAGATTCACCCGTGGTCCCCACAGCCACAATGGCATCTGTTTTATTCTCAATATGGAATTCAACCAGCCCAGCTAGACTTTCTTTATCCAGCGGTGTCTCTGGTGCAGTGCCTCTCTGCATGGGGGTGACTATAGCAGCCATACTACCTTGGAACATTATTCAAACCCTTCATTTTTCTCCTTCAGCAAAGAACCCTAAAAACTATTTTCCCGCGAACAATGTCCCCGAATCAAGAACACTCACACATCACTCTTTGGAAAAGTGGCGTAGTGTACTACATCTGGGCGGTGACAATAAATCCGATAAACAATCAAATTTAATCAAATTTTCTGTTCACGGAGATTTTTCCGAAGAGTTGTTCATAAATACGTCTTGCAGACGCAAGTGCAAAGCTGGACAATGATTGCCATTGCGATTGAAAAATCAGAATTACATTAGTTCATGACAAGTGCAAAATGACAAAGGTAAAGGTCGGCAAAAAAATCACAGATATAAGATTAGCCGCAACTGGCGATCAAACGCTCAAAATATCTGATTTCAAGGGCAAAAAAATCGTTTTATTTTTCTACCCAAAAGATGCTACCCCAGGATGCACGCTCGAAGGCCAGGGTTTCCGCGATAACAAAAGAAAATTCACTGCAAGAAATACCGTTATCCTCGGTGTCTCTTGTGACAGTGTTAAATCTCATGAAAATTTCAAAAACAAACAGTCCTTCACTTTTGAACTTCTTGCTGACCCTGATAAAAAACTATGCACGCAATTTGACGTGATCAAGGAAAAAAGTATGTATGGCAAAAAATTCATGGGGATAGTGCGTAGCACGTTCCTGATAGATGAAGATGGCATACTGATACATGAATGGCGGCAGGTAAAAGTAAAGGGACATGTTGAAGATATCCTCGATGTGATAAAAAATAATAAATAAAATTTGGGCTGGTTGCTGTGAAGCAGATTCAGATAGCTGCATTATCATTTAGCAATGGTTGCGCCTTTTAGACTTCAACAGCGGCACTTCCAGAAGGCTCCTGTGAATAATCCGTCGTCGTTGGCCAAATATTGATCAAAGCCTTAACCAAGGTCGCCAATGGAATGGCAAAGAACACGCCCAAAAATCCCCATAAACCGCCAAATATTAATATCGCCACAATGATAGCAATAGGATGAAGATTAACGGCATCTGAAAACAATACTGGAACCAAAACATTACCATCCAGAAATTGCAAGATCAGATAACTGATCATCAACCACATAAACTGACTATCCAGACCCCATTGAAAATAAGCAACTAAAGCCACTGGCAACGTGACTACCGCCGCACCTATATAAGGAATTAGAACGGATAGCCCCACTGCTAATGCCAGCAAAGTTGCATAGTTTAAATCCATTAACCTGAACAAGATAAATGACGCTGCAAAAATAATAAGAATCTCATTGGACTTGCCACGGATATAGTTACCGATCTGTTCATCCATCTCTTGCCAGATCTCTGTGATTAGATGCCGATCAATTGGTAAAAAACGCGTTAGCCAAGAAATGATGGATTCTTTATCCTGCAAAAAGAAAAAGATCATCACTGGCACAAGAATAAGATAAACCAATACGCTGATAATAGCTGGTATTGATGCTAGGGATATCGACAATACATTTTGCCCCAGATCACTAACGCCGCTCTTGATCGCAAGTATCACCTCCCTCACAGCAGCTTCAGTAATAATATCTGGATACTGTTCTGGAAGTCTCAACAAAAGCTCTTGACCATTGCTTATCATGTAAGGAACTTCCTGCAAAAATTGACTTAATTGTCTGTATAAGATGGGCAACAGAAAGAATAATAAATAACCAAGAAAAGCCATAAATAACATGAAGACGATATACACGGATAATGATCTTGAAGATATCTTCTTCTGGATTTTCTGTGCTGGACCTTCGAGTAGATAGGCAATAATCACCGCTGCGATGAGCGGTGCCAGCATCTGCCCCATAGTGAATACAATTGCAAAACCAACCGCCAATAGAATAACTAACAACGCCGCTTGCGGGTCAGTAAAGTATCTGCGATACAGTGAGTTTAAGTATTCAAACATTGAGATTAATTTCGCCTAATATTCCCTATGTATACCAATGTTATCCTGATCGCTGTATTCTGTATATTAATATCATCTCGCTTGCGCTCCTTAGTAACCACTGAAGTCTGCCATGAACAAATCTTTAGACGACCTAGACTACAACACGTTAGCTGAGCAGATAAAAGACTGGGGGCTTGAACTCGGATTTCAACAAATTGGTATTAGCGACACTGATTTGGCAAAAGATGAGAAATATTTACTTAAATGGCTGGATCAATCCATGCACGGTGAAATGGATTACATGCAGCAACACGGCAGCAAACGCACCCGTCCTGCCGAACTAATCCCGGGTACCATCAGGGTTATTTCTGCGCGCATGGATTACATGCCTGAAGATGGTGAAAATCCGGAAACCATATTAAACAACCCTGAAAAGGCTTATATTTCTCGCTATGCCACTGGCCGCGACTATCACAAAATAATTCGCAACCGACTGCAAAAGCTGGCAGACAAAATCTCAAAGATCACAGGTGAATTTGGTTATCGCGCCTTTACTGACAGTGCGCCTGTTCTGGAAAAAGCCATCGCCAGAAATGCTGGGCTGGGCTGGATTGGTAAGCATACTAATTTGATTAATCCAAAGGCAGGCTCTTGGTTTTTTCTGGGTGAGATATATACCGACTTACCTTTACCCATAAATGAAGCATTCGTGACTGATCATTGTGGAACCTGTACCGCATGTATTGATATCTGTCCTACGCAAGCTATCGTTGGGCCCTATAAAGTCGATGCCAGAAAATGTATCTCCTACTTGACCATTGAACTACGTGAAGTAATTCCTGAGGAGTTCAGAAAAAATATGGGTAATCGGATCTATGGTTGTGATGATTGCCAGTTGGTTTGTCCCTGGAATAAATTTTCAATCAATACAAGAGAAATTGATTTCACTATCAGAAACAATCTGGATTCATCGACATTAATTAATTTATTCAACTGGACAGAAGAGGAGTTCTTGAAAAAAACAGAAGGTTCCGCAATACGACGTATTGGTCACGAGGCCTGGCTGAGAAATATCGCCATTGCTCTGGGAAACCTGGTAAGTAATTTAGATGAAAAAGAAGACATGAAAAATATTACTCATGCCCTTGAAGAAAAGGAATCATCTGCATCTGATTTAGTTAAAGAACATATTAAATGGGCACTATTACAGTCTGCATAACTCCATATCTAAATAATAATTCAAGTCGTTTCTTTCTTATTCGCACAATCTATACAAAGTGATGTAGCCGGATTCAGTTTCAACCTTGGCTCGGCGATTTCTTCATCACACTCAAGACAAAAACCATAATCTTCAGATTCAATGTTTTTCAAAGCTATTTCAATCTTTTGTAGTTCCATCTGCCTACTTTGATTCGCAGCAATAGCTATCGCTTGCCCTTGCATCGCATCCATACGAGACACTCTGCCAACACTGGTCTGATCCAGCACAACAGTTCGTGTAGCTTCCTTTCCAGATTTTTCTTCTTCCAGTAAGACTGCTTTATTTTTTAGCAATAAAGATTTGAATAGTTTAATGTCCATTAATATTAGCGATTCTGAACTAAATTAAAATTACCATATTATATTTTCCGTTAATTGACCATCTTCAATATTAAACACATTATCTGATAGTGTCTGCGCTTGTAATTTATTATGTGTAGTAAAGATGATAGTTTTGTGTTGTTCATCTCTTAATTTCCTTATCAATAATTCAAACTCTTCAACGAAGTCACCATCCAGATAGGTGAATGGTTCATCAAGCAATATCACTTTTGGCTCAAGGACAAGCACCCTGCCTATTGCTGCTTTCTGCGCTTCACCGCCAGACAATGATTTCACTGAGCGATCAGCAAGATTTTCAATTCTGAGTAAACGCAATATATCTCGTGCCCTGCTTTCTCTTTTTGCGGGCTTAACATGACGAAACTTGAGACCAAGCTCAATATTCTTAATGACGCTACCTTTGATAAAAAAAGGGTTCTGCTGAACCAGTCCAACTTCTGTTCGTAATGATGCTTGATTATTTTTGCTCACCTTTACACCGGAGAACTCAATCTCACCTACATCTGCATCTACTATAAAAGACAATAGGCTCAATAAGGTACTTTTTCCTGCGCCATTGATCCCGACCAATGCAGTTACTTTTCCCTGCTCGAAAACCTGCTGTTTGATATCTAGAACTTTTTTGTCGGCATAACTGAATTGAATATTGTGCAATTGGTATTGACAGCTCATTACTTTAATTCCTGAAACTGCTGCAAAACAATATTTACCACAAATGCAACCAGCAGCAGCATAAGTCCAAGCGCCAGGGCAAACTCAAAATCTCCTTTGCTGGTTTCAAGTGCAATCGCTGTGGTCATAGTTCTGGTAAAGCCTTCAATATTTCCGCCCAACATCATAGCCACACCAACTTCGCCAATCGCTCGACCAAAACCAGCAATGATTGCCGCCATTAATGCGTAACGCACTTCGTTGACATAGGTTATTCCTCTCTGAAACAGGTTGGCTCCGAGAGAAAGACAGGTGATCCTTAGCCTTGGGTCGGCGCTCCTCACTGCTGCAATAGATAAATTCCATATGATAGGGATAATCAAAATAGATTGCCCGATAATCATTGCTGTAGGGGTGTATAACAGACCAAATTCCCCCATGACACCTTGACGATTTAACAAACCATATAAAAGAAGTCCAACAATGACTGTTGGTAAAGCCATTAAGGTATTCAAAATGCTCAATAAAAAATTGCGTCCGAGGAATTGTTTTAATGCAACAACAAGCCCTAAAGGAATGGCAAAGACTGAAGCAAGCAATACTGCGACCAATGAGATCTTGAGAGAAGTCCATACCACTAAAAATAATTCTTTATCAAAATCTAAAATAAGATTGAATGACTTATCTATTGCATCAAGGAAGAAGCTTCGTTCTATTCCTACTCCTGAATTCGTTTGCTGCTGTGTCACTATTTTTGGCGCAGGATGGAACAATTGTTGTCCATTAATCTGCTTAAAAAGCTCTGTAGCGGCGATATAACTTGGGAGTAATATCAAAAATATTATTATTATTCTGCTCATCAATTAATTCAGCACTACCTGAATAGCTCAAAGATGCACGACATCTGGTTTAAATAATGTTTCACCATCTGTTTTAAACTCTCTGATAATTTCTTGACCAATATCACCACGAATAAAATCGATATATTTTCTGGCTAATTTGACTTTCACATGAGGGTGTTTTACCGGGTTTACAATAATCACATGATAGGGGTTGAATAATGCAGGATCTCCTTCATACACTGGAACCAATTCGATCTTGTCTTTATGCGCCAGATAAGTTCCTCTGTCTGCAAGGGTGTAGGCTTGCTTGTCATGCGCAATCTGTATAACTGCTCCCATTCCTTGCCCTGCAACCATATACCAGTTGCCATCCGGTTTTTTGCCGGCAGCGCGCCAAAGTGACATTTCTTTTTTATGTGTGCCTGAGTCATCTCCTCTGGATACAAAATAACTCCCAGAGTCAAATAATTTTTGTAATGCTGCATTTAATGTTCTTGCTTCATGCAGACCTGCCGGATCATTTTTCGGACCCAATATAACAAAATCATTATGCATCACTGGCAAGCGAGCGATGCCAAAGCCTTTTTCAACAAAGCTGATCTCTGCAACAGGTGCATGCACCATCACCACATCAACATCACCATTCTCTCCAAGACGAAATGCCTTGCCTGTCCCTACAGCGATTACGTCAACCTTTACGCCGTACTCTTTTTCAAATGACGGATGTAATTCTGCAAGTAAGCCAGAATTATCTGTGCTGGTTGTTGTGGCAAGTCGTAGTCTTTCCTGAGCATTAACCAGATTCGATGCAAAACAAATGACAACAGACAAAAAGTAGAACAGTTTTTTCATATTCATTATTCTTATTTTCATAATAGTATTACCGCATCATAAAGCTATAAGGTTAATTATAAACAGGTAATTGAGCGCATAGTTCTGTTGAAATAAGAAAGAAAATAATAATAAGAGACCTTTGCACGAGTGCAAAGGTCTCAATAAATAACTGATGCAACTATTAGTACTGTTGCCCAATTAAAATGGCGAAATACTAACAGGAAATGGCAGTGTCCAGAGTATCCCAAGAAAACTGAGCACAACTGCTGGAATACAGATCCAATGAATCTTTTTGTTGGTTCTATTCTGGTGGCTTTCACTATACGCATTCAGCAAAACATCAACATTTCTCATTAGTAAGTGTCTTCGCCCGATCTATTGCGCTTAGGAATCATCGGTCATCGTCGTCAAACCCTCTACAACTAATGTCGAGCCCTCTGCATAGACAACCCGCACCTCCGCGCCTGCCTGCATATTCTCACCACTTATCTTCCAAGTTGAATCATCTACAGTTATCTTCCCCCTGCCATGAACAATAGGTTCTGTCAAAGTAAACGATCGGCCAATATATTGTTCCCCTCGGCGATTTAACGCTGGCTCATCTGTAACCACCGGATTATTCTTGCGATGAGCTTTATATATCAACACAGTGATAACCGATAACACAGCAAAGAATAGAATCTGCATCAGAAAGGGTATCCCCGGGAATATAAACATCGTGCCGCCAACTGCAGACGCTGCGATACCCATCCATAGAAAATAGGCGCCAGGCATGAGTATTTCCAAAATAACCAATACCACCGCCAGGATTAGCCAGTGCCAAAATATTATACCGTTAATCCATTCCATACTAATTTACCCTTTATACGAAATTGATTAAGTGTAATTAATTACGTGGCCCATCATCATTTGATTTGGCAAATGTTTCCTTGGCAATTTCGGTAATCCCCGCAAGTGCACCGATGACGTTGCTGGCCTCGAGTGGCATCAAGATCACTTTCTGATTTGGCGCAGAGGCAATATCTTTCAACGCCTCGACATATTTGCTTGCCACAAAATAGTTAATCGCCTGGATATCTCCTGAGGCAATGGCATTGGAAACATCGGTGGTCGCCTTGGCTTCGGCTTCAGCCAGTCTCTCTCTGGCTTCTGCATCGCGAAAAGCTGATTCCTTGCGACCTTCTGCTTCAAGAATGGCCGCTCTCTTTTCACCATCTGCTTTAAGAATCTCGGCTTGCTTGAAACCTTCAGCCTCAAGAATATTCGCACGCTTGTCTCGCTCCGCTTTCATTTGCCTGGCCATTGATTCAACTAGGTCAGCTGGAGGTGTAATATCCTTGATCTCAATACGCGTGACCTTCACCCCCCAAGGGCCAGTGGCTTCATCAACAACTTTGAGTAATTGTGCATTAATGGCATCCCTTTTTGATAACAGCTCATCTAAATCCATTGAACCCATGACCGTACGAATATTGGTCATGTTAAGGTTCATTATTGCTCGGGTCAGATCATTCACCTCATAGGCCGCCTGAGCTGCATTCAGAACCTGGAAAAAGACCACGCCATCTACTTTGACCATGGCATTATCTTTGGTGATCACTTCCTGAGAAGGCACCTCCATGACAGATTCCATCATATTCATCTTGGCACCGATGGTATCGAAGTAAGGGACAATAAAGTGCAAGCCTGGACGTAACGTTCTTCGATATTCTCCAAAGCGCTCAACCGTATACTCGTAACCCTGATCAACCATATTAACGCCTTTGAAAAAACCAATAATGATCAGCCCTAGAAAGATAAACGTAAATATTATTCCCCAATCCATATATATATCTCCTTCAATAATAATGTGAATTCAACTTGTAAGTACAACTCAATCATACGGTTTAAAGGACAGGCTACGATAGGCTCGCTACTTATTCTAACCGATAAAAAATATGAGGATTACCGCCAAGGTACTATACATAGTTTACTCGGGAACAGCGATGCTAAATATCGACATATAACCAAAATGAGACAGCCTATATCATATTATCGGTGCGATAAAACTTGATTTATTATAATGACCTTCGTGGTGGTATTAGTCACGTATTAAACAATGGCTCAACCATCACAGATTTCAGGAAAGTATTTGATAGAGCCGTTCAAGATCATGGACAACAAAGGTGCTTAACGACACGCAGTTAAGGGGTAAAATCACAGCAGTTGGATATTTAGCTCTTGCTATTATCAATCAAAAGGCACTAAATTACTGGATACTGGCTTTCGCCAACATGACGGATTTGTCTAAACTGGAGCAGGTAAGTCGGATGACCCCATCAAATATTCGTCTACGCCTGCAGCAGCACTCCTCCCTTCCGCTATCGCCCAAACAATCAAACTCTGCCCTCTACGCATGTCCCCTGCACTAAACACACCCTCAACACTTGTCATCCAGGTTTTAGGGTCAGCAAGCACATTGCCGCGGCCATCTAATTCAACGCCGAGTTGTTCTAACATGCCTGGTTTCTCCGGACCCAAAAAGCCCATGGCTAACAAAGCTAGATCGCATGGCAGCTCCTGTTCGCTACCTGCAACTTCTGCAAAGGACATACGGCCATCAACATACTTTAATTCGACGGTAACCAGTTGCAATGCTTTGACATTACCCTTGCCGTCATCCACAAAGCGCTTGGTGTTGACTGAGTAAACACGTTCGACCCCTTCTTCATGGGCTGAGGCTGTTCTGAAAATCCTTGGCCATTCTGGCCAGGGGTTATCTTCTGGTCTTGTTGCCGGCGGCCTGGCCATGATCTCCAACTGATGTACTGAAGCACAACCTTGTCTGTTTGCTGTGCCTAAACAATCAGCGCCGGTATCACCACCACCGATAATCACCACATGTTTGCCTGCGGCATTGATAAAATTATCGGGTTTGTCATCACCTTCGCATAATTTATTCTGCATCTGCAAAAATTCCATTGCCTGATGAATGCCATTCAACTCGCGTCCTGCCGCTGGCAGGTCCCGCGCTTCACAGGCACCACCGGTTAAGATCAATGCATCGAAGTCTGCACGGATATCATTCACAGAAATATTGTCCCCAACGTGAGCATTGGTTTTAAAGGTTACCCCTTCAGCTTCCATTTGCTCCAGCCTTCTATCCAGATGATGTTTTTCCATCTTGAATTCAGGGATGCCATAACGCATTAAACCACCAATGCGATCAGCTCTTTCAAGTACGGCGACATTATGTCCGGCTCTTGCTAGTTGTTGTGCGACGGCCATGCCTGCTGGGCCAGAACCAATCACGGCAACGCTTTTACCAGTTTTTTTATCGGCAATCTCTGGTTTTATCCAGCCGTTTTCCCAGGCCTTGTCAATGATTGATAGTTCGACCGCTTTGATGGTTACCGACTCATCATTGATGCCTAATACACAGGAACCTTCACAGGGTGCTGGACACAGAGTTCCGGTGAACTCTGGAAAGTTATTCGTTACATGTAGACGTTCAATGGCATCAGTCCATTGATCATGATAGACCAGATCATTCCAGTCCGGAATCATATTGCCCAGGGGACAACCTTGATGACAAAACGGAATACCGCAATCCATACAACGTGAGGCTTGTAGCTTCAAAGGCTCAACCGGCCATGGTTGCATGACCTGTTTGTAATCAGCTTTACGCTCGTCAACCGGACGATATGGTTGTTTTTCTCTTTTCTCTTCGAGGAACCCTGTCACTTTACCCATGAGCGGCCTCCATCACTGCTTCATCTTCCGAGGTGCCTTCAGCCCTGGCTTTTTCGATGGCGGCTAATACACGTTTGTAATCCGTTGGCATCACTTTAATAAATCTTGATTGCTGCTCTTTCCAATCATCTAGAATCTTTTTCGCCACGGTACTGTGTGTGGCTTCCACATGTTTGGCTAACAATGTTTTAATTGTTTCCACATCTTCGTCTGTTTCGACAGTATCCAGATTGACCATGCCAAGATTGCACTGAGTCTTGAAGGTTGCTTTATCTGCCAATACATAGGCAATACCACCTGACATACCTGCGCCAAAGTTTCGGCCAGTTGGGCCAATGACCACGACACGCCCGCCAGTCATATACTCACAACCATGATCGCCAATTCCTTCGATCACGGTATTGACGCCACTGTTGCGCACGGCAAAGCGTTCGCCAGCAATGCCACGTATGTAAACTTCACCTGCAGTCGCGCCATACAGACAGACATTACCGACAATAATATTTTCTTCCGGCACAAAGCTTGAGTGTCTTGGTGGATAGACTGATATCTTGCCACCAGACAGCCCTTTACCCAGATAATCGTTAGCGTCGCCTTCCAGTGTCATGGTTACCCCCCTAGGCACGAAGGCGCCAAAACTCATCCCAGCAGAACCATTGAAATGTGCATTAACGGTATCTTCAGGCAGGCCTTCGCCACCATATTTCTTAGTGATGTGATAACCCAGAATAGTACCGACACTACGATTGGTATTCAGAATTGGCAGGATAATATCCACTGGATTTTTATTCTCCAGTGCATCCTTGCAGAGAGGCACTAAGGTCTTCACATCCAGAGAGTATTCCAGACCATGATCCTGTTTTTTACTACAGTACACGCCCGTGCCTGCATGCGGTTCTGGTTTATAAAGAATATTGGTGAAATCCAGCCCATGTGCCTTCCAGTGATTCACGGCCTTTCTGGTTTCAATCCTGTCAACCTGTCCGATCATTTCTTCAATGGTTCTAAAACCTAGCTCGGCCATATGCTCACGAACTTCTTCAGCAATATATTTGAAGAAGTTTTCAACAAACTCTGGCTGACCGACAAACTTCTTACGCAGTTCAGGATTCTGTGTTGCCACACCCACAGGGCAGGTATTCAAATGGCAGACTCGCATCATCACACAACCCATGACGACTAAGGGAGCTGTCGAGAAACCATATTCTTCGGCGCCGAGTAATGCAGCAATCACCACATCACGTCCGGTCTTTAACTGACCATCGGTTTGCACCACGATACGATCACGAAGTCCGTTAGAGACCAACACCTGTTGTGTTTCAGCCAGACCTAATTCCCATGGCAGACCGGCATGTTTCAGCGAACTCATCGGCGATGCGCCAGTGCCGCCGTCATAACCCGAAACCAGCACAACATCAGAGTGCGCCTTGGCCACACCTGCCGCAACGGTACCAACGCCGATCTCTGCGGCCAGTTTCACATGGATACGTGCTTCTGGATTGGCATTCTTCAGATCATGAATCAACTGCGCCAGATCTTCAATCGAATAAATATCATGATGTGGTGGTGGTGAGATTAAACCCACACCTACGGTTGAATGGCGCACCTTGGCAATCCATGGATAAACCTTGGTGCCTGGTAATTGTCCACCTTCACCAGGCTTGGCACCCTGTGCCATCTTAATTTGTATGTCATCAGCATTGGCCAGATATTCACTGGTGACACCAAAGCGACCTGAAGCCACCTGTTTGATCGAGCTTCTTCTTAAGTCACCATTTTCATCCGGAGTAAAACGATCGACATCTTCACCACCTTCGCCAGTGTTTGATTTACCACCGATACGGTTCATGGCAATGGCCAGTGTTTCATGGGCTTCTTTACTGATGGAACCATAAGACATGGCACCCGTAGAAAAACGCTTTATGATGGCGGCAATCGATTCGACTTCTTCTAAGGGAATTGATTTGCCGTTGGCATTGAATTCAAACAAACCGCGCAAGGTGGCCAGATTTTCATTTTGATCGTTAACCAGATCTGTATATTGCTTGAAGATTTCGTATTGCCCAGAACGCGTCGCATGTTGTAACTTGAATACGGTGTCTGGATTAAACAGATGATATTCACCATCACGACGCCATTGATATTCACCACCCCATTCCAGATCAGGTTTCTTAATCTGTCTTTCAGGAAAGGCATTGTGATGACGCAGGCTGATTTCTTCAGTAATTTCTTTAAGACCGATGCCACCTATGCGTGATGCCGTCCAGGTAAAATATTTATCAACGAATTCTTTGTTCAGGCCAATGGCTTCAAAAATCTGTGCGCCACGATAAGATTGCACGGTTGAGATACCCATCTTGGCCATGGTCTTGGTCAGACCTTTATTCACTGCCTTGATAAAATTCTTCACTGCCGTTTCATGAGACATCTCCGGTACATGGCCTTTACCAATCAAATCGGCCAATGATTCAAAAGCTAGATAAGGATTCATAGCGCCGATACCAAAACCAAGCAATACGGCAAAATGATGGACTTCTCTGGGCTCACCTGATTCGAGAATAAGACCTACTCTGGTTCTTGAGCCGACTCTAATCAGATGATGATGTACACTCGCGGTGGCTAATAACGCTGGGAGCGCTGCATGGTTCTCATCAATACCTCGATCAGAAAGAATAATATTGGTGAAACCTGCTTCAATTGCGGCATCAACCTCGGCGCAGACATCATTCAGCGTCTTATCCACACCCGCCTGACCGTCTGCTATTGGGAATAATATATCGACGACCTTAGTCTTCAGTCCCGGCAGATCCATATCACGGATACGTGCCAGCTCATCATTGGTCAACACAGGTGAACTTAGTTTTACCTGCCGACAACTTTTGGGGGTTGGTTTTAACAAGTTACCTTCCGCACCAACCGTGGTGGCAACCTGTGTCACCAGTTCTTCACGAATACCGTCCAGTGGTGGATTGGTGACCTGTGCGAATAGTTGTTTGAAATAGTCATACAGCAGACGTGGACGATTTGACAATACAGCCAGCGCCGTGTCTACGCCCATCGAACCAGTTGGTTCCAGGCCATTGCTTGCCATGGGTGCCATTAACAATTTTAGATCTTCGTGGGTGTAACCAAAAGCCTGCTGTCTTTGTAACAAGGTATCACAATCAGAGCCATGGATCTGTTTTGGACTGGGTAAATTTTCAACTGGAATCAGATTATCTTTCAGCCATTCTGCGTAAGGATATTCTATGGCAAATTCTTTTTTCAGCTCTTCGTCATCAATGATGCGGCCCTGTTTGGTGTCCACCATAAAAATACGGCCTGGATGCAAACGATCTTTAATCAACACATTTTCTGGCGCGATATCCAGCACACCGACTTCTGATGCCATCACCACCATGTCATCTTTGGTGACATAATAGCGTGAAGGTCTCAGGCCATTACGATCGAGTATCGCGCCAATAACTTCGCCATCGGTAAACGCAACTGAGGCGGGGCCATCCCAGGGCTCCATTAATGTCGCGTGGTATTCATAAAAGGCTTTACGCTCGGCATCCATGGTCTCATGGCCGCTCCAGGCTTCTGGTATCATCATCAAGATGGCATGCGGCAGCGAGCGTCCTGTCATATGTAAAAATTCCAGGGCATTATCAAATGTTGCAGAGTCACTGCCACCTTCGATGACAATCGGAAATAATTTTTTCAGATCATCACCAAACAATTCTGATTCACAGAGTGACTCACGTGCGCGCATCCAATTGGCATTACCACGCGAGGTATTGATCTCACCGTTGTGTGCAACATATCTAAAAGGATGCGCTAGTTTCCAGGCAGGAAAAGTATTGGTGGAAAATCTTTGATGAACCAGCGCCATGGCTGATTCGAAATCTGGCTCATTGATATCCGGAAACATGGGTTCAATCTGGGAGCCTGTCAACATGCCTTTATATAGGCACATTCTGTAGGATAATGATGGTAGATAAAATTTATCTTGTTCGCTTAAATCAGAGTCCCATACTGCATGTTCTACTAATTTACGGATAACATAGAGTTTTCTTTCAAAGCTGGCCTCATCTTTAATGTTATCACCGCGGCCAATAAAGACCTGCTTGAAGGTCGGCTCGCCCATCAGCGCCGTTGGACCTAAATCAGAATCATTGGTGGGCACATCTCGCCAACCCAAGACTGTCTGCCCTTCTTCTTCGGTTATCTTTTGAAACATTTCCTGACACTGCTTTGATTGTTTGGCATCGGTAGGCAAGAACACCATGCCTGCGCCGTAATAGCCATATTCAGGTAATTTAATATCGATTTCCTTACACACCCGAACGAAGAATTTATGTGGCATTTGAATGATCATGCCAACGCCGTCACCGGTATTTTCTTCACAACCACATGCGCCACGATGTACTAGATTCTTGAGAATGGTCATCGCATCCTCTACGATTTTATGTGAACTACGTCCTTTAATATCTACAACAAAACCAACACCGCAAGAGTCATGTTCGTAGGCTGGATCGTAAAGACCTTTCGTGGGTGGAGTATGTGTTTGTGGGTATTCTTTTTGCATTCAGTTGTTCGCCAAATTTAATGTTGGATTAAAATTGTCAATCTTTCTCGATCCCGCGCTCAAAGCCGCTGCTTGTCTCGTGAGACTCCCTTTTAATAATTATGATTATTTTCTACGAAAGGGCTATTGAGCTCTGTAGGACTGACTAATTTTTAAACGGCCAGTGATTATAGTGCTGTATCGACATTATGTCACGATACTGTCCAAGTTCAGTACCTATGAGACTTTTTTAGGCCGCCTCCGTAAGTCGCTGATAATAACTACATGGGTGTTTCTAATCCCATCGCAGCGTTTGAGCTGATACCGACGTTCAGCTTGACATGCCTATAAGTAAAAAGTCTCACATTTGCATGAACCTGGACAGGGCAACACAGAGATATCTGGAATACGTAGATAACAACTTTTAGAGGTAGATTGAAATGATATTTAGAGACCTTTGCATAATTCAAAATGTTGACAGAAGAGAGATTAAACCTGTTCCTAATTGCGACAAAAATGTCGTTTTTAACAAGCTGATGACCGGTTTTTGACGAAAAATCAGGAACATTTTGTCGCTAAGCTGATTTATGTAAAGCTCTCATTTATTGGTTATTTAGTGAATATATGAAGAGATTATCACTGATTCTAGCTCATCGCTTAGCCGCTAATACGTTCAGACTCCGCAAATGCAAATCTGTCTGTCATGCCAGCAATATAGTCGGCAATCACCCTGGCTTTACCTGATTCCTTCTCATCATTGCCGTCACCGATAATTTTCTGCGCCTCCTCAGGTAATAATGAAGACTCTGACATAAAGCCATCAAACAAGTGTCGAATCACCTGTTTGGCTGCCTCACTCATCTTTTCCATTTTAGGATGCTGGTAAAGATATTTATTCAAGAATCGTTTCAATTCGATATTCTTTGCAGCAACATCATCACTTAAACCAATTAGGGGTTTGCCTGCTTCTCTGACATCATGAATCGTTGACGGGTTTAATGATCTTATGTTTACCTGACTGTTTGAGATAAGATCACCGACTAGCGTGTTAATCATGCGGCGTATCACTTCATGGACCATCCTCCTATTTGATAACTCTGGCCATTTCTTACTCACTAGCGTCTGCTCTCTTGCAAACAGTTCACAGCTTGCCAACTGATCAAAGGTTAGCAATCCGGATCGCAAACCATCATCAACATCATGGTTATTGTAGGCGATTAGATCGGCAATATCTGCCACCTGAGCTTCCAGACCCGGCTGCAATCTATCCAGAAATCGTTGTCCAATATTCCCCAGGTATTTTGCCTTGCTACGTGAACAATGCTTGAGGATGCCTTCTCTGGTTTCATACATCAGATTCAAACCTGAGAATTCTGCGTATTTCTCTTCAAGTACATCAACGACTCTTAAGGATTGTAGATTATGTTCGAAGCCTCCGAATTCCTTCATACAAAGGTTGAGCTCATCCTGACCCGCATGTCCAAAAGGCGTATGACCGAGATCATGTGCCAGACAAACAGCTTCAGTTAAATCTTCATTGAGTTGCAGTGCACGACTGATGGTGCGGCCAATCTGGGCGACCTCTATTGAATGGGTCAAACGGGTACGGAACATATCACCAACATGATTCACAAACACCTGGGTTTTATATTCCAGTCTTCGGAATGCTGATGAATGAACGACGCGGTCGCGATCTCTCTGGAACTGATTGCGATGAGAAGGTTCCGATTCTTTAAACTCGCGCCCTAAAGAATGTTTTTCACTGGCTGCGTAGCTAGCCAGACTCATGACTATTCGTTGCCTTTGCCAGCACTATTATTATTGTCAAAGTGGCTTATTGTTTCCATTAATAATTCTTCATCAAATTTATTTGTGACCACAGCTTCGCCAATACTTTTCAACAAAACCAGAAACAACTTACCATCTTTCGCTTTTTTATCGACAGACATTAACTCGCGCATTTTTTCTGGGGCAAAGTCATCTGGCAGAGTTACAGGTAAATTTAATTTAAGCAATATGCTTTCAATCCGATTACATACTTCACTATCAATCCAGCCCATACGCTGTGAAAGGCCTGCTGCCATCAACATGCCCAGACCAATAGCTTCCCCGTGTAACCATGCCCCATAACCCAGGCCTGTCTCTATGGCATGGCCAAAGGTATGACCAAGATTCAGCGTTGCACGAACACCAGACTCTCTTTCATCTTCAGCAACAACATCGGTCTTATTTCTGCATGATTGTTCAATAATGTAGGTAAGCGTTTCTGCATCGCGGTTCACTAATTTATCAACATTATCTTCTAGCCAATCGAAAAATTTTGCATCTCTGATCAGACCATACTTAACAACCTCAGCAAGTCCCGCGCTAACTTCTCTATCATTGAGCGTACTTAATACAGAGATATCAGCAATCACCGCTTGAGGCTGATGAAATGCGCCGATCATATTCTTGCCAGCGATATGATTAACGCCCGTTTTACCACCCACGGATGAATCTACCTGTGCCAGAATGGTCGTGGGTATTTGAATGAAATCTATACCTCGTTGATAACAGGCTGCAGTAAAACCAGTAATATCTCCAATAACCCCCCCTCCTAATGCCAGCAAATAGCTATCTCTACCAAAACCTTTTTCCAGCAGCGCGGTGATAATTTCATTGACTGCATCAAGTGTTTTATATTGCTCACCATCAGCAAGAATCATTGTTTCAACATTAAAGTCTTGCAGGGATTGCACAACTTTCTCAAGATACAAAGGCGCAACAGTTGTATTGCTGACGACCATCACTTGTTTAGATCTAATATTTTCAGAGAACAATTCTTTTTTACCAAGCAGGTCATTGCCTACATAGATTGGGTAACTACGCTCACCTAACTCTACAGTTATTGTTTTCACTAATTATTGTTGCTCAGCCGACATGATTTGCGCGATTATATCATTAGCGGATAGCTCCGCTGTATCGATCACCATATCAGCAACTTCTTCGTACAAGGGACCACGTGTTTTGAGTAGTTCTCTGAGGATAACTTCAGGATCGGAATTTCGCAGCAAAGGTCTCTTGCTGTTCCTGGATGTTCTTTTTAATAATTGATTAATACCAGACTTAAGATAAACCACAAATCCCCTTGCTGAAAGATGCGTCCTGTTTTCCTCACTTAGTACCGCGCCACCGCCCGTTGCCAGAATAATATCAGACATTGAGGTAAGCTCATCTAACAGTTGTGTTTCTCTACTACGAAAGCCTTCTTCACCTTCAATCTCGAAGATAAGATTAATTGCTGCACCAGTACGGTTTTCAATCTCATGATCGCAGTCATAGAACTGTTGCGATGATTTCTTCGCCAGCTTTTTCCCAATAGTCGATTTTCCTGTACCCATTAGTCCAACCAGAAAAATGTTAGAGCTAGATTTCAAAACAACAACCCAACCTGCATATGAAGATCAGAATTAAATTAATTTGCCAAGGATAAAACATCAGCAGAAAATAAAAAAGGATGTGATATTAATATCACATCCTTTTTTTCAAAAAAAAATACGCCGAGTTTACCAAATTATATCTTAAGGGTTTCCTTTAATATTTTTGGCGTAATAAAAATGAGAAGCTCGGCTTTGGAATTCGTTTTACCTGAACGATTAAACAAAAATCCTACATAGGGCAAATCACTAAAGAAAGGGATTCTATTCACAGTCTTGTTTCTTATCTGCGAATATACACCGCCCAGAACCACCGTTTCACCATTGTCTACCATTACCTGTGTTCCAATATTCCTGGTATTGATGGTAGGAATACCTCCAACAAGCAGTGCACCTTGAGTATCCTGATTAACCTGCAAATCAAGCAGTACCTTACCATTAGGCGTGATTTGAGGCGTTACTCTCAGAGATAGTACTGCTTTTTTGAATGATACAGTCGCTGCGCCACTTGATGAGGCTTCAGAGTATGGTATCTCGACGCCTGACTCGATGACAGCTTCCTGCTGATTAGTTGTAATCACTTTAGGACTAGCAATATTTTCACCACGCCCTTCTGCAAGTAATGCTGAAAGTTCTAACTGCAGTAGCCATGAGCCTATCTTGCCGACTGCAAGATGTAATGCCCCTGAACCAACTGCTGTCGATGGTAAATCTACAATTAGATTTTCCCGACCGTCAGTGTGGAAAGATGTTGTACCTGCAAATTCTGTGCTCCCCGGATTACCACCACCTAATGTTTTAATATCCTCATCCCCACGGATGGCTCTACTAAAACCAAACCTTACCCCTAAATCCTTGGCAAAACTTTCATCAGCATTAACAATTCTTGCTTCAATAAGCACTTGCCTCACCGGAATATCAATCTTGATAATCATTTCTCGCACACTCTGCAAGCTTTTTGGGGCATCTTGAACAATCAAGGTATTGGTTCGCGCATCAATCGTCACACTGCCGCGCTCAGACAACAAACTATTTTCTTCTGCCTTGATCAAGGCGGCTAAATCATCAGCCTTGGCATAATTGATTTGCATAAATTCAGTACGTAACGGCGCAAGTTCATCAACCTGTTTGCTGGCTTCAAGCTCAAGTTTTTCACGTGCAGCGATCTCTGCGTTCGGCGCAACCATGATGACATCATCGATTTGTCTCATGCCTAAACCTCTTGACTTCAAGATAATATCCAACGATTGATCCCAGGGAACATTTTTCAGTCGTAACGTTACGTTGCCACCAACAGTATCACTGATAACCATATTTAGTTCTGTAAAATCAGCAATCAACTGTAATATGGCGCGTACTTCAATATCCTGAAAATTCAGAGATAAACGTTCTCCAGTGAAACCCAACTGCTCTTTTCTAGCCTCTTGCGCTTGCTCGTCTAAGGCTCGCACTTCAACAACAAACGTGTTATCTGACTGATATGCCAGATATTCATAGTCTTCGGTTACTGTTGATATTTGCATCCGCGTCCCATTATCGTTTCCCTTTGTATCAATCTCCTTAACTGGCGTTGCGAAATCAATCACATCCAGTTTTCTATCCAGTTCACCAAGAAGCCCAGCACCAATAAAATCTAGCACAATATTGCCGCCTACCTGATTCATATCTACGCCAATGGAAGGATCGGACAGGGCAATAATGATTCTGCCTTCACCATTTTCACCTCTTCTAAAATCAATGCCTTCCACCACTGAGTTTGATTCGCCAACATAAGCAGCTGCCGCAGGGACACCGCCAGCTACTGTAGAGACACCGCCAAGCGTAACCAGAACCCTGTTATCCTGGACCTCAAGGTCATAAGATACTGATTTAACGAGGTTAAGCACGACCCGAGTTCTGCCTGCCGCCTCAACGGCAGAAACACTATGTGCCACACCAACATCTATTGGCTGATTCTTAGCGACTGCACCAAGCGTAGTATTTGGAAAATCCAGTGCGATCCTCGCTGGATTATCGATAGTAAAACTCAATGGTTCATCTTGTAATGGTTCCGATAACTCAATTTGCAACTGAACTCTTTCACCTGGCAACACGGAATAACCGATACCATCCAGTGTCGCTGCCTGCACCGGTGAAAAAATACACATTAATCCAAAAATAGTTACGCTATGACCGAGTCGATTTGTCATCACCTGTATACCTCTAGCATTAATATTAATATTATTCGTAGTCATCCTCATACGCTCCAAAATTCCAATCATTATTCTCCATCTAGCTCAACTAGCTTAATTGTTTCATCACGTTCTTCCCAGCGCCCTTGACTACTTCTAAAGATCTCCCTGAGTTCTACCCTGTCTTCAAAAACCCGCAGTACTTTTCCTGTGTTTTGTCCCATATAATTTCCAACACGGATCCTGAAGAGCTCACCATCAGGATCTTGTATGATTGCCCAGATGATATCTTCACTCTCCTTCTCTATGGTGCCAACCATACGCAGACTATCTAATTCGAACTTCTCTAACTCCTCCTTATTACGATGCCTTACTTCAGCTTCCATTTCTTTCGTTAGGCCACTATTTTCCTGTTCTTCTCGCAGCATTTCTTCGTCTTTCTGATAAAAAAGTTTAAATGGATCCCGTGCATCCTGACCTGAAGATTGATAGGTATATGCCTCATACGGTTTAATTTCAGGCAAGGGCTCAATTCTGCCTCCTGGCCTCGCCAATATTTCCGCAATGTACTCTTGTAAATCACCAGAATTGGTCGCGGAGCATCCACCCAAAACCATAAATGTGCATGCGCAACCTATAATCCAAATGACTTTCAAACGCAACAAAGCCATCATGATTCCCCCTCATCTTTATCTTCGCCTTCATCTTCATCTTCATCTAAAGCTCGGTAAGTCTTGGCTGTTGCCGTCATAACCAACAAACCTTTACTTTCTGCATTATCTGGTGATTTATTGATACTGATATCGTGAGTTGTCACAATTCTTGGTAGCGTTGCTATGCCACTCACAAAATCACCTAATTGATGGTAATTACCGACAACCCGAATAGAGATAGGCAACTCTGAATAAAATTCAGCAGGTTTTTCCTTGTTAGGCTTGAACAACTCAAATACCAGTCCTGCGGCAAGTCCTGCTTGGGATATATCAACAATAAGACCTGCAACTTCTGTTTTATCCGGCAATTGTCTGAGCATGTCACCAAATGACTGCTTCATCTCTGCCAATTGTTCTTGCAATGCCTCTAGGTTAGCCGCTTTCCTTTGCTTGATATCAAGGGCTTGCCTAAATTCAATCTCTTCTTTTTCAGCCTCTGCAAGTTCTTGCAATTGTGGCTCTATATCTTTAATCCAAAAACCATAGCCAACACCAAGACAAATCAAGAGGATAACAACTGCCCTGACAGGAAGCGGCCAAGCGCCAATATTCTGTGGGTCAAGACTACTTAATTCATCTAGAGTCATGCGTCCTTCTCCTCTTCGTCGGAAGCATCTGGTATCACCTGATTAAAACGCATGGTGAAATTACTCACTCGTTGCCCCTCATCATTTTTCGCCTCAATCACCTCAAGCTGTGGATCCCCTAACCACTCAGAAGCATCCAGTTTTCTCATGAATGAAGAAACTCTGGCATTTGATTGAGCCACACCATTAATCGTGATCGCCTTGCCTTCCTGAGTAACAGCTATAAGGCTGACACCATCAGGCAAGCTGATCACCATTTCATCAAATAGACGCACAATCAACGGGCGGTTACCTTGTAATCGTTCAATGGCATTAATGCGAGCCTTCAATCTTTCTTTTTCTTTTTCGAGACGTTTTATTTCCTCGATTTTTTTATCTAGCTTGACGATTTCAATTTCAATAGTTTGATTTCGTGACTGCTGATATTTAATTCGCTGCGCATTAACAACGTGGGCTAGAACCCCGACAAAAAGCGTCAGAGCGACAAACATCCCCATCGTCATATAGAATTGCCGCTGAAGCTCCTTGCGTCGCGCGTCTCTCCAAGGCAGTAAATTTATTTTGGCCATTAGTCAAAACTCCTCAGAGCTAATCCGCACGAAATTATTAAAGATGGCGCGTCATTATTCAATGCCTGAGCAGGTATTCTTGATGATAAAGACATGTTTGCAAATGGATTCGCAATGACCGTCGGCACACCTACCTCTGTCTCTACAATCCTCGCAATACCCGCTATGGAAGCACAGCCACCCGCGAGTACCAGATGATCAATCTCCGCAATCGCGCTGGATGAAAAAAAGAATTGTTGCGCACGACTAATTTGCTGGGCCATAGATTCCTTAAATGGTCCTAAAACTTCTAGTTCATAGCTCTCTGGCAGTCCGCCTTGTTTTTTGGCCAACCCTGCTTCCTCAAAGGAAAGTCCATATTGACGCTGAATATCTTCAGTTAATTGAGCGCCACCAAAGGTCTGCTCTCTGGAGTAAATGGTTTTTAAGTTTTCCAACACACTAAATGTGGTTACCGCAGAGCCTACATCAGCCACTGCTATTACCCGATCTTCACCACCGCCAAACAAATCATCTGCCATCATGGCGACAGTATTTTCCAAAGCAAAGGCCTCAACATCGACAATC
Source organism: Gammaproteobacteria bacterium (assembly GCA_965261165.1). GTDB lineage: Bacteria > Pseudomonadota > Gammaproteobacteria > Eutrophobiales > Eutrophobiaceae > SMWN01. Next base: position 823,290 of record OZ253445.1, read on the forward strand.
TTTGTCTCCAAACCAGCTATCTCAAGTGCGGCAATTCTCAAATCGACATTCTCACTTCTTGATGCCGCCAGCAACACATCCGCCTGCCCATCGTCGCCTCTTGTCGGACCCAAAACTTCAAAATCCATACTGACTTCTTCTAGCGGGAATGGGACATATTGATCAGCTTCTAACTGTATTTGGCTTTCCATGTCATCGTCACTTAGGCCCGCCGGCATGGTAATTATCTTGGTAATTACCGCAGAACCAGAAACTGCTGTCACACCATCTTTATTGCGCGAACCAGACTTCTTGACAGCCTTGTCAATTGCCTCTCCGACGGCATCAATATCTGCAATATTTTTTTCTACAACAGAATTTGCAGAAAGCGGGACAACAGAGTAACTTTCAACACGGTACTTGCTGCCGCTCTTACTCAGCTCAAGTAGCTTGATGGCAGTTGCAGTGATATCTATACCCAATAATGGTTTAGACTTTTTATTAAACGGAAACAAAGTTTTTTCCTTTATATTGTCAAAGAGTTATACGTTAAACATATAAATAACATTAAGTACATGTGTCAACTATAGCCAACGAAGACTTAAAAAACAATTAGTTTTTAGCATTAATTGAAGTATTACATTAATAAATTTTTAAGCTAAAAAAACCATATATATGGGAGAATTTTGAATTAGACTACACAATATGTTGCGATTTGCCTTCAATTTTATCCTCTTTTTCTTCTTGCTCGGACTAACATTTATTGTCGGATTATCTTGGTATTTGCTCCCTCAACTACCAGACATAAGCAATTTACGGGATGTAAAATTGCAGGTTCCATTGCGAATTTATAGCCAAGATGACTCCTTGATTGCAGAGTTTGGCGAGAAGAGACGGCAACCAATCTTGATAGACCAAGTTCCTACGTCAATCATAGAGGCCTTTCTCGCCGCTGAAGATGATCGCTTCTATCAGCATCCTGGGGTTGACTGGCAGGGTATTATCCGTGCAGCAGTGCATCTGCTTAAAACCGGTGTTAAGTCACAAGGTGGCAGCACCATCACCATGCAGGTTGCCAGGAATTTTTTCCTTAGTCGTGAAAAAACGTACCGGAGAAAACTAAATGAAATTTTTCTGGCGCTTAAGATTGAACGGGAATTATCGAAAGACGAGATACTGGAATTGTACTTGAATAAAATGTATCTAGGTCATCGCTCCTATGGTATTGCCGCCGCCTCACAGACGTATTACGGCGTCGAGATAGATGAGCTTACCCTGGCGCAAATGGCTATGCTTGCATCCTTACCTAAAGCGCCCTCAAAAAAAAATCCGATAAGCAACCCTGAACAGGCAAAAATCAGGCGAGATTATGTCTTACAACGAATGCTTGAAGAAAAATTTTTATCAGAAGAAGATTATCAAACAGCAGTTAGCTCACCCATTACCGCGAGCCTGCATAATCCTTCCATAGAAGTAGAGGCGCCCTACGTCGCTGAAATTGTAAGGAAAAAACTGATAGAGCAGTATGAAAACAATGCTTACATCAGCGGCTTGGTAGTAACGACTACTATCAAGGATAAAAACCAGACTGCAGCTAACCGTGCATTGCGAAAAGCATTATCCGAATATGACGAACGCCACGGTTATCGCGGTCCGGAACATCATTATGATTTAAATCCAGAAGATGATGAGACGGCATGGATGCGCCTACTGGAAAGTTTCCCCGATATCGGACATCTCTACCCCTCTCTGGTCGTTCAAGTTAATGAAAAATCTATAACAGGCTATTTATCTGGCATTGGTTTGATTGATGTTGAATGGCCTGGACTATCATGGGCACGTAAATTTCTAAGTGCGAACAGAAGAGGTGCAAAACCAAAATCTGCATCCGAGTTTCTGAAACTGGGCGACGTCATCAGGCTCAGTGAAGACAGCAAGGGCAATTGGAAACTTGCCCAGATCCCTGAGGTAGAAGCCGGCTTCGTCTCAATGGATCCTAACGACGGCTCAGCCTTGGCCCTAGTTGGAGGCTTTGATTACCAACGCAGTAAATTTAACCGCGTCACCCAAGCCTTCAGACAGCCAGGCTCAGGATTCAAACCTTTTATTTATTCTGCGGGACTGGCTGCGGGAAATACCGCCGCCACTCTTATCAATGATGCGCCGGTCGTATTTGAAAATCTTGGTGCTGAAGATGTCTGGCGACCAGAAAATTATAGTCATAAAAATTATGGTCCAACGCGACTGCGTGAAGCACTCACCCATTCTCGTAATCTTGTATCGATCAGGTTACTACATGCGATTGGTGTTCCTTTTGCCTTGAAACACATCAAAAAATTTGGTTTTAACGCCAACGATCTGCCAAAAAATTTATCTCTGTCGCTGGGCAGCGCAACCTTATCTCCCTGGCAGATGGCTAGTGCTTACTGTGTCTTCGCCAATGGTGGTTATAAAGTTGAACCCTACCTTATAGAAACCATAGCAACAGGTGATGGTGAGATTCTCTACCAAGCCGAGCCCGTATCTGTATGCCGAGCATGTATCGAACAGGAGAACGATCCTGTTGATGATTTACCAGGCAATGATTCGCTAGCAGAAGAACTTCAGACAGATAAGGAGCTGAATTTAAATCAGGCTGCTAAAAAACCAATCTATGCAAGACGCGTTGTTGATGAACGCAATATATGGATCATGAATTCAATCACCCGAGATGTGATCAAACACGGCACCGGCCGTAGAGCTTTAGTACTCAAGCGCCAGGATTTGTCAGGCAAAACAGGTACCAGTAATGAACAACGCGATGCATGGTTCTATGGATTTAATGCAGATATTGTTGGTGTCGCTTGGGTAGGTTTTGACAAATTTCAACCTTTGGGCAACCGTGAAACCGGTGCTCGTGCTGCGTTGCCCATCTGGGTTGAGTATATGAAGACCGTACTGGAAGGAACGCCTGAGCATATCCTGCCCGAGCCACCAGAACTCGTTTATGCCCGCATCAACAAAACCACGGGGAGATTGGCGCAGCCCAATGACCCAGACGCCATGTTCGAAGTCTTCCGCACCGAATATACACCAACAGCGTTAAGTGACGAGACTCATACTCCAGTACTTGATAACGAATCAACGGGCCCGAGAGATTCTGGCATCATTGATCTCTTCTAAGATTGGCCCCTAGTTAAACATTCTGATCCCCGATAATGTTTTAAACAGATGCCTATTTGCCCCGTAGATGAAAAATCAATGAAACGTACAAATATCGAAACGTACAAATATCAAAAAGGCACAGTCCTTGATGCAGGGCAGCAAGTAAGTCATTGCTACACTTTTTACCACGCATGAGCGATGATTGTCAATCATGCTTATCCTTCGCGTTGCACTTAATTCGCCCCTACGTAGTCTATTTGACTATCTTCCTCCTGATAATTACATCCTTAAACATTTTTCTCCCGGACAAAGACTACAAGTTCCTTTTGGCAAAAATAGTGTGCGTACAGGCATCATTTTTTCCATAACAAACACGACTCAGGTACCAAAACATAAGCTGAAAAAAGCTCTGGCTCTGTTAGATGAGACACCATTATTCCCGACTAGGCACCTTAAGCTGATTGAATGGGCCAGTCATTATTACCACCATCCTATCGGGAATACAGTGTTCACATCTATCCCCTCTGCATTGCGTAAAGACACATCTGCAAAAATTAAACAGGAAGCCATCTGTCATCTCACAAATACAGATCAAGACTTGAAGCCTGAACAACTTTCCCACGCAAAGAAACAGTCGGAGATACAATTCATCAAACAGCATAAGGAAGGCGTATTACAAACACACATCCAGAATGAATTTGAAAATTCACAAAACCCACCAACCGAATTGTCGGCAAAAAAATTGATTGGGAAAACAACTGCTGCAATAAAAAAATCTGAACGGACGGTTACTTACCAAAGTGATAAAACATGGGCTCTGAAACCAAATAAAGAACAACAAAATGCAATAGATAAAATTATTGCTCGTTCAGATGTTTATCAGGCCTTTCTTCTTAATGGCATTACCGGTAGCGGCAAAACAGAGGTCTACTTACAATTAATTAGACATGTATTGGAATCGGCTAAGCAAGTGCTTGCCTTGATCCCTGAAATTGGTCTCACACCTCAATTCATTGACCGTATCAAACAGAGGTTTGGAGATGATGTCGCTGTACTACATTCTGGCTTATCTGAAAGTGAGCGATTAATCGCCTGGTTAAAAGCACGTGATGGGACAGCATCCGTCGTTCTTGGTACACGCTCTGCCATTTGGACGCCGATGCCAAAATTAGGGATGATTATTATTGATGAAGAGCACGATCTTTCCTACAAACAGCAAAACGGCCTACGTTATTCAGCTAGAGACCTGTCTTTAATACGCGGACAAAAAGAAAAAATTCCAGTCGTACTTGGTTCTGCAACACCTTCCATGGAATCAATGAAAAATGCCAGAGATGGGCGTTACCAAGAACTCCTTTTATCAAAACGAGTGAGCAACGCAAAGCTTCCTGATATTCATATTCATGATATCAGGAATGAAAAAATGTATGGGGCAATATCCCAATTTTTACTGAAAAATATCGAACAACGCCTACGTAATAAACAACAAATATTGTTATTTCTTAATCGTCGTGGCTACGCTCCGGTTGTTATGTGTCACGACTGTGGTTTTATCTCGCAGTGCCCTCGTTGTAATGTTTATATGACTTTCCATAAGCACAAAAATAAATTGTGCTGCCACCATTGTGAACACAACGAACGTTTACCTAGCGCCTGCCCTGATTGCTCAGGAAATCAGCTTATTGATGTTGGTCATGGTACAGAACGGCTGGAAGAAACACTGGTAGAACTATTACCCAAAGCAAAAATATTGAGAATCGATCGAGATAGTACACGGCGTAAAGTCTCCATGAAAAAGATGTTGGATGATATCCATGCAGGTGATGCAGATATTCTTATTGGCACACAAATGCTAGCCAAAGGCCATCATTTTCCTAATGTTACATTGGTTGGAATTGTTGATGCTGACAGGGGTCTATTCAGTGTCGATTATCGAGCAAGTGAACGCTTGGCGCAGATATTGATGCAGGTCAGTGGACGCGCAGGGCGTGGTAATATTCCAGGGACTGTGATTGTGCAAACCCATTATCCTGAACACCCTTTGCTCAATAAATTGACCCTGCATGATTATAAACAATTCACACAATTACTACTTGAAGAACGGCAACAGACACAACTGCCGCCATTTTCCTTTCAGGTATTGATTCGGGCAGAATCAAATCAGCAAACCATTGCTATGAAATTTCTGAATATTGCCAAAACAAGATTACAAACTCTGGCTCAGGGAAAATTAGAAATTTATGGGCCTATTTCCGCGCCTATGGAAAAACGAGCAGGACGATACCGACTGCAACTCATTATTCAGGCCGAAAACAGGCGAATCATGAAAAGGTTTTTAACGCCCTGGGTAGAAGACCTTGATCAACTTCCTGAGGCGCGTAAAGTGCGATGGTCTGTAGATGTTGATCCGCAGGACATGATCTGACTCAGGTTATTCTATAGAATGTCAGCAGAATTTGAACTCGATTCGGAGTACTGCATCAAGGCGGACCTAGATCAGATAATTAAAGGACTGCAAAACCAGAGGAATATTATTATGCATCGTAAATGTTATTTCTTAATGCTAGTTTTTCTGACGGGGAGTTTTCTACCTCTGTACAGTGTCGCTTATGAAACAGCCATCAGCACAGAAATTGATTCAGTAGAGGTTGTTCACAATGGCAAAAAAGTTACCATTATGCGCAATCAAGATACAGAGAATACCGTTGAACCAACCTACGCAAAGACTTCACGAAAGTGCCCACCATTTTGTATCCACCCTGCCAAAATCGCTGAAGGTGTGGAAACAATTGGCGAGCTGGAAATACTGGACTATCTAAGACGTTCAAGTGCAGGCGATCAAACCATTCTTGTAATTGATTCACGCACGCCTGATTGGGTTAAAGATGGCACTATCCCGGGCAGTATTAATCTTCCATGGACTAAACTAAAACAGGGTGCAGGCGCCGATCCTTTCAGCATAGCCGACATTCTGGAAAAACAGTTTGGCGCACAATCATTAGAAGGTCTATGGGATTTTTCCAACGCCAGAACATTGGTACTTTTTTGTAATGGTCTATGGTGTGGCCAATCTCCATCCAACATAAAGACATTATTGAGATTTGGCTACCCGGCACACAAGCTAAAGTGGTACCGAGGCGGTATGCAAAACTGGCACAACCTTGGCCTGACCGTCGTCAAATAGACAAATTAAAGATCAAAAATTCACCTGTGATAATAGAATCACCTCCTACTGTCCAAACGCTCACGCTACAATGCGCGATTTTTCATAGATATAAGCATCAGGAGCAAAACGTTTGAAACAAGAATTACGGCAACTCTTGATGGAGGCTATCTCAATTGTTCAGGAGAAGATGAATGTTTCATTCTCCGCCATTGATGATCTTCAAATAGAAAGAACCCGTGATCAGTCTCATGGTGATTTCGCTTGCAACATTGCCATGGTGCTTGCCAAACAGGCGAAAACAAATCCGAGACAACTGGCTGCTTCGTTACTTGAAAATTTACCTGAGTCGAAAATTATCGAGCGTGTTGAAATTGCGAAACCTGGATTCATCAATTTTTTTCTCAACAAACAATTTCGCTTGAGCGTCATCACAAACATCCTGCAAGCAACTGAAGCTTATGGTCGCTCAGAGTTTGGCTCTGGAAGATCAATACTGGTCGAATTCGTTTCAGCCAACCCCACGGGGCCTCTGCATGTAGGTCACGGTCGTGGGGCCGCTTACGGGGCTGTTGTTGCCGATTTACTTGAAGCCATTGGTTATAGGGTAGACAGGGAATATTACATCAATAATACCGGACGCCAGATGGATATCTTGACCATCAGTATCTGGCTCCGATATCTTGAACAATGCGAGATTAAAATTGATTTCCCTGAAAATGCTTACCGAGGAAATTATATCCATGATATTGCCAATAAACTATTAAGCGAGAAACAACTCGCTCTCAGTTCTGACATGGATTTCCCTGAAGCAAAGGATGACCTAGAAAAAAATCTGGATCAGTTGATTGCCTTTGCCAAGGCAACACTTGGTAGTGAAAATTATCAGCACATTCTGAATTTGGGTCTAGATGTCATACTCGGCGAGATACGTGAAGACCTGGCTAACTTTGGCGTGGTCTTCGACCGTTGGTTCTCTGAGCGTTCACTATCAAACGACGATCAAATTCAGCAATGCATCAGCAAACTCAAAAATAGCGATTTTGTTTATGAGGAAAAAGGTGCTCTTTGGTTTCGTTCAACCGCATTTGGGGATGAAAAAGATCGAGTCATCATCCGTAATAGTGGGCAAGCAACTTATTTTGCAGCAGACATTGCTTATCATATGGAAAAATTTTCACGCGGCTATGACAAGGCCATTAATATCTGGGGAGCAGATCATCATGGCTATATTGCTAGGGTTAAGGCAGCACTTTCCGCCCTTGGCGAGAATCCCGATGCCCTTGAAATATTACTGGTTCAATTTGCAACGCTGTACCGAGGGACTGAAAAGCTACCGATGTCCACTCGCTCAGGACAATTCGTTACATTGAAAGAACTGCGAGAAGAAGTGGGGAGAGATGCCACGCGTTTCTTCTATATCATGCGCAAAAGTGAGCAACACCTTGATTTTGATCTGGAACTGGCTAAATCTAAATCCAATGAAAATCCTGTCTACTATATTCAATACGCACATGCCAGGATCTGTAGTGTGTTTAAACAGGTGGAAGAAAAGGGGTTTACCTACGACGTAACAATCGGAAGCAACAGCCTGCATACTCTGACCGAGCCATCCGAAGAGAAATTAATCACGACCTTGTCCTGTTATCCAGAAATCATACATTCTGCCGCAATAGAATATGAGCCTCATCAAATCGCTTATTACCTGAGAAATCTCGCAAACGAGTTTCACAGCTATTACAAATCTTGCCAATTCATCGTCGACTCTGATGAATTGAGGAATGCACGTCTTAACCTGATCAATGCCATTAAACAGGTCATTAGCAATGGGCTTGGAATTTTGAGTGTCTCCGCACCGAAAGAAATGTAGATATGCCTAAAGATTACAAAAATATCCAACCAAAGAAAAAGAGCAAGCCTGCAAATGCTGACCAAATAAAATCTTTCTTTTCTGGCCTGACAATCGGACTCTGCATTGCCATCGTCGTGTATTTCTACCAGCATGGCCTCGGACAACAAACAGAGGTAGAGCAGCCAGAGGTTATTGTCGAAATTCCCGAGCCAGATTCAGGCCTGCCAAATGACACGCCTCTGCCCTCATTTGATTTCTATGAAATCCTCCCCAATATGGAAGTCAATGTTTCCGAATGGGAAGCTGAAGAAGATGAGGGTATTGAAGAACAAGCTGAACCAAGCAATGAAACATCCGAAATCTATATCCTGCAAATTGGTTCTTTCAGGCAACATGATGCCGCTGATGAAGTAAAGGCAAAACTTGCACTCATGGGAATCCGTGCCAATGTACAACGCGTTGTAATTAACGGCAAAGATATTCGGCATCGAGTAAGAGTCGGTCCCTATGCTGAATCAGACAGGCTCTCAATGATTCGTCAACAACTTGCTGACAATAAGTTTAATTATATATTACTAAAACTTAAATAAAGAGCGAGCATCTGAAAAAGCTGGAGCGGGTGATGGGAATCGAACCCACGTATTCAGCTTGGGAAGCTGATGTTCTGCCATTGAACTACACCCGCATGACAAACTAGAGTCAATCTACATTTAAGGTACCAGAAAAACTCATCTGACGCATAGTGCGTGCTCTATCACATACTTTTGGCGCAACATTCACCCAGATAACTCAAAAAAAGAGGGTTTATCGTCGGCAAGTCGTTTAAACCACTACAGACCGTTTGATTGAACATCTCATATCAGGATAGACTCAAGACAAGGTAGGCGGTGCGAATCCACAAAAGCGCTGGGTTTTTCTTCCTAACGTAAAACCAGACGAGATTGATGTTGATTATTGAGCGCAAGGTCACCCCGTTTATTCCGATTGCTAGAGAGGTTATAATGCGTCAGATGTGAGCGATTTTAAGTAGCGTCGCAGCAATCATTGTAAACACTTTGCTGATGCCAGAGATTCATTAGCAGCATTGAGAGTTTTTGTCGTCTGCGAAGATTCAATGGCGTGCCCAAGGCGCATTTTGGGCTGTGTTTGAATTAGTTATCTGGGATAGCTCCCAAGTTTAATATTCATTAATTGACTACAGTCCTAAGTGGATTCAGATTGTAGGTTTACGAGAAGAGAAGGCTAAGTTTATGGGGAAGAGCAGGCCAATTGTCATCGGAGTGGATAACAACCCATCGATGAGAAAGTTATTCGAAAGAAGCACAGAAGATCTGGATATTGATTTGACTGTGTTTACTTCCGCAGCAGAAGTGTGGTCATACCTGCAGTCAAACGCGCCAGATCTGGTCATTCTAAGTATCATATTACCCAACAAAGATGGCCTATCTTTGCTAAGAGAAATAAGAGAGCTCCCCCAGCATCAACAAACACAAATAATCATCGTTAGTTCAAAGAATTATGCTCAGGATATGGCCATCGCTAAAGAACTCGGGGCTCTGGAGTTCATCACCAAACCCGTGTCAATACGGACCATTACGGATGTTGTAGCAAAATACACCTAGACAAGCTCGAAAACCCCAGCCCGAAAAAATTAAGGATACTCCGATCAAAACGGACAAGCTGAGATGATATAAATCTCCCAGAATGTTAATTCGGGATGACAAGAGGTAAAAAGGAAACGGTATAATTAACGTCTCAAAAAGACCATCCATCGGTAGAAATTCAGAATGCTGGCGAGAGAGGCAGCGAGGTAGGTAAGTGCTGCAGCCGTCAAAATCTGTTTTGCGATAGGGACGGCAGATTCAGGAATATATTCACCTGCAATTAATACTGGCAGTGCTCGTTTGAAACTGGCATCCCATTCTACTGGCAAGGTAATCAGGTGGACCACTACGGGCAATAGTAGAATGCCCAAGCCACAGGCAAATGTAAGAATACCTGCGGCTGGAAGATGTATGAGTAACGATATAAAAGGAAATGCAATCAGTAGTACGGCAGCTATTTTTTCTGCAACCCAAGAGAATCTGGCCAGGCGGGAGCGTAAAGCCAGAGGTTGATAGTTGGATTTATGCTGAAGAGCATGACCGATTTCATGGGCGGCAACAGTGATGGCGGTCAATGATTTCCCATTGAAATTATCTGGAGATAGTCTTACCAGTCTATTCTCTGGTTCGTAATAGTTTTCGTTTGCTGCACCTTCTTCAACATGGACATCAACTAGTTCGAGCCGCTTGACTAGATGTTCGGCAAGCTCACCACCTGTTCCCGGAAAAGCATCAATCTCCACTGCATATTTTGTAAATATATGCCTGGCCCATATTTGCGGCCCAAAGATGAACAAGATCACTAGAATTGCTACGATGGCAAACATCATGGTTTCACTGTTCTCAGCCTATGTTCTGTTTTCGGCTATACTTCACCGCACTAATAATAACACTAGTTGTGATGATGACACCCTTGGAAAAATATCAGGCGAATTTATTGCGCGAAGATTTTTACGCGGATCAAGCGCAGGAAAACGCCGTGCGGAAAACTCAAACACTTTTCGATACACTTTTACTTGATGATGATACTGAAAATAATTTTTTCGAGAAGATTAGACAGAAATTTCAGAAAGACAGATCAAATTTTATTAAGGGCTTATATTTCTGGGGTGGAGTGGGACGAGGCAAGACCTGCCTTATTGACTCTTTCTACGATAGTTTGCCTTTCAGACAAAAACAACGCATTCACTTTTATCGGTTCATGCAAATAATCCATGCGCAATTAAGAGATCTCAGTGATGTAGAAGATCCATTGCAGGCTGTAGCAGAGAATATTGCATCTGAAACTGAGGTCTTATGTTTTGATGAATTCCATGTGTCAGATATTACTGATGCTATGCTGTTGGGTGGTTTACTCAAAGGCTTGTTTGAACAAGGTGTAGTCTTGGTTATAAGCTCTAATGAGGCGCCAGATCAACTGTACTGGGGTGGGTTGCAGAGAGAACGGTTTTTGCCAGTGATTGATCTGATAAAAAAATATACGGAGGTTGTGAATGTTGATTCAGGTATTGATTATCGGCTACGTTTTTTGGATAAGGCGGAGATTTATCATTCACCACTTGATAATAAAGCCATGGAGATGCTGGCAATTAATTTTGAGCATATTGCACCAAACGAAGTCACAAAAGGATTGCCGATTGAAATCGAAGGGCGAATGATTCAAACCATTTGCCATGCAGATGGTGTCGTTTGGTTCGATTTTGATGTCATCTGTGATGGGCCAAGAGGGTCTGCAGATTACATTGAGATCGCTAGGTTATTTCAAACAGTCTTAATAGCAGATATTCCTGTGATGAATGAAGTCGCGAATGATAAGGCCAAGCGCTTCACTGCCCTGATAGATGAATTTTATGACCGCAACGTTAAGTTGATTGTGACTGCGGCGGCGGAACCGCCAAAGCTCTACACAGGCAAGCGCCTGGCCAAGCCATTTTTGAGAACAATTAGCCGTCTTACAGAGATGCAGACACGCGATTATCTCGCCAAGCAACATATCCCATAAATATCAATTTAATCAAATAGTTATATTAATAACTTGACTTAAATAAATTAAATAGCCTATATAACTTAGCATTCGGCTTGCCTCATCCGCAAGGGAAGAAGAAAGTAATTAAAATTAATAACTAAATAACCTAACTTTAGTTAAATTAGTTCCTTTTACGCATAAGCGGTTATTGTTATCTTCTCCCTCCGCTAGAATAGGTTCCCTTAAATCTAGTCAGTTACTTAATATGGTGGGAAAAGGATGTATCAGTACGATAACTACGATCAGCAGGTAGTAGACGACCGCGTAGAACAATATCGGGATCAGACTCGACGTTACCTCGCGGGCGAATTATCAGAGGCTGAATTCAGAACGTTGCGATTGATGAACGGTTTATATATCCAGACACATGCGCCTATGTTACGCGTGGATGTTCCTTATGGATTATTATCCTCCAAACAATTACGCATGCTTGCTCACATCTCTCGCAAGTATGACAAGAATTATGCCCACGTTAGTACGCGTCAAAACATCCAATATAATTGGCCAAGGTTAGAGACTGTCCCTGATATCCTGGCAGATCTTGCTAGCGTACAAATGCACGCCATTCAATCCAGTGGTAACTGTATCCGTAATATCACTTCTGATCAGTTTGCTGGTGTTGCCGAAGATGAAGTAGAAGACCCCCGACCTTACTGCGAAATATTACGTCAGTGGTCAACCTTCCATCCTGAGTTCGCGTATTTACCGAGGAAGTTTAAGTTTGCTGTTTCCGGTGCGACACATGATCGTGCTGCAGTACAGGTGCATGACATTGGGTTATATCTGGTACGTAATGATGCTGGTGAAATTGGATTCAAGGTACTCGTTGGTGGCGGTCTTGGTCGTACGCCAGTGATTGGAAAAGTTATTCGCGAATTCCTCGAAAAGAAACATATGCTCTCCTATATGGAAGCTATCCTCCGCGTCTACAATCGGTTTGGCAGAAGAGATAATAAATATAAATCGAGAATTAAAATTCTGGTGAATGCTATTGGTATCGAAGAATTTGCCGAGATGGTAGAAGAAGAATGGTCGTATATTAAAGATTCTGTGTTGTTGTTGGAGCAGAAAGAAATCGATCGTGTTCGCGCACAGTTTACAGCACCAAATTATGAAGAAAATGCAGATGCAGATGCCAGCTTTGTAGGACACCAGGCCAGCAATCCGGCCTTTGCTTCGTGGGTTGGTCGAAATGTTGTATCACATAAAGTGGATGGTTATCGCGCGGTTGTCGTGTCACTCAAAGCACCGACAATTGCACCTGGAGATGTTACCGATGTACAGATGGATCATCTTGCTGACTTAATCGATCAATATAGTTTTGGCGAAATAACCACTACTCACGACCAGAATTTTATTATCCCCCACGTAAAACAAGTCGATTTGTTTTCTTTGTGGGAAGGTTTGGTCGCGCAGAGTTTGGCAACACCTAACATTGGTTTATTGACTGATATGATTTGCTGTCCCGGCCTGGATTTTTGCTCACTCGCGAATGCTGGCTCTATACCAATTGCGAAACAGATCAATGAAAAATTTGATGATATGGATTATCTGCATAACATTGGTGACATAAAGATCAAAATGTCGGGCTGCATGAATGCCTGTGGTCATCATCACGTTGGTCATATCGGTATTCTCGGTGTAGATAAAAAAGGCACTGAATTTTATCAATTGACATTGGGTGGTTCGGCTGAGAATGACGCGGTCCTGGGCGATCGTCTGGGTCCAGGGATTGAAAAAGAGAAAGTGGCTGACACTATCGGTCAATTACTTGATGTTTATGTTGAACATCGCGAAGAAGCAGAATCTTTTCTTGATACTTATCGTCGAGTGGGTATTGAACCTTACAAGCAAAGAGTTTATCCAGAAAAATATTTAGCAGAAGAGGCGATTACCAGTGCAGCTAATTAAAGATCAAAAAATTATTGAAGATAATTGGCAGCACCTCATTGAAATAGCCGCAGATACAAGCATACCCACAGGTGATGTCATTGTTCCTTTCATTTATTGGCTTGAGCATAAGGAAACATTATCAAATCGTGACGGGATGTTAGGTGTATGCATCAACGGTGATAACGATACAGAGGAAGTAGCAAAAGATATTAAACACTTTGACTTGATTGCACTGGATTTCCCTGCTCTTACTGATGGGCGTTCTTATTCACATGCGCGTCTGTTACGTGACAGGTATAACTTCAAGGGTGAGCTACGTGCAGTCGGAGATGTCTTGCGGGATCAACTGCTGTTTATGCAACGCTGTGGGATTAATTCTTTTCAGCTAAGAGAAGATAAAGACATACAGGACGCATTGAATGCCTTCTCTGAGCTTCCTGTAAAATATCAGGCCGCAGCAGATGGTGTTAAGCCTCTCTATAAATACCGATGATAAATGTTTGATAAGCGGCTAAACGGTCACGACGGTTACCGATGGGCAATTCAAATCAGGGTCATGATGAAAGCCTTTTACCAGTAAGACGATATCTCCAATGCTTGCCAAATCCAGTTCTTTGGCAACCTTTTTTGCCAATACATTATGGTCCCTCATATCGTCTTCTGTCGCCAGAAACGGAATGATGCTCCACATTATTGCCATCCTTCTGCAGGTGCTGACTCGATTTGAGATGGCGACAACAGGCGCTGCAGGTCTTGCAGAACTCATGGTTGCCGCTGACATACCCTCTTGTGAAATAACGATAACGGCACGAGCCATCAAATCCCGAGCTAAACTGTTGCTTGCATTTGCCATGGCATCCCGTAAAGGCATGGGAACCTCGCCCGAGATATTTGATAATCCGGAATTATATTCTCCAGTTTGCCAGAGGTGGGCTTCAGTTTGGCGCAGAATACTATCCATCATGTCTACAGACTCGACAGGGAAACTCCCGACCGCAGATTCAGCAGACAACATCACAGCATCAGCACCTAGTGTTACGGCATAAGCGATATCTGTGACTTCGGCACGCGTCGGTCTGGCATTCTCAATCATAGATTCCAGCATTTGGGTGGCGACGATGACAGGTTTGAATTTTTGTCTGGCTCTATCTATTAGCTGGCTTTGGGCAACTGGAACCTGTTCAGGTTTGAGTTCAACCCCCAGATCTCCTCGTGCCACCATGATGCCGTCAGCGGCATTAAGAATGCCATCGATATCATCCAGTGCTTCAGGTTTTTCGATCTTGGCAATGATATTTGTCTTGGCGCCAGCCTCGCTAATTATCAACTTAAGATCGTTAATATCATCTGCACAGCGAACAAATGACAGCGCCATAAAATCCACCCCCAGACCCAAAGCAAATTGTGCATCATTACGATCATTATCTGTGAGTGAAGGTGCAGAAATATTGACGCCAGGTAAATTAATCCCCTTATTATTTTTGAGAATACCGCCGTAGACAACAATGCAAGAGATTTCAGTACCATCGACGCTTTTAACCTTAAGCTCAATATTGCCATCGTTGATTAATATACGACTCCCAATTTCGACATCGTCAGCTAAGGCTTTATGTTTAGAAGGGATAAGACTAGGTTTTCCTTCAACATCGCGTGTCGTGACAGTCACAGGCTCGCCATTGATCAATGTGATTTGCCCACCTTTAAACCTTCCAGTGCGGATCTTGGGGCCACATAGATCTACCAGTACAGCAACGGGCTTCCCAAGTTCATCGGCAATACTGCGGACAAGATTATAGGCGTTTTCGTGAGAAGCATATTCGCCATGGGGCATATTTAGACGAAAAACATTGGCACCAGCCTCGATTAACTGTTTGATAACCTCTGGTGAGTCAGAAGCTGGTCCTAGTGTCGCAAGGATTTTTGTGCGTCTGTTCTTTAGCAGCTTGATGTCTGTAACAATGCCCATGATTAACTCCGTTTCCTTCGATCAAATTATTATGTCAGTATGAAATTATAACTGACTGAAATTGCCATCCCCTTTGGGGCGAGTGAATCAATAAATCCTAATAGCCCGATTATGAACCAGTTTGATCTTTTAAAACACAAACGATTTTTACCTATCTTTTGCACTCAGTTTTTGGGTGCACTAAATGACAATGTGTTTAAGAACGCCATCGTTATATTGATTGCATTTTCCCTCGCCGACAAGATGGAAACCAATGGCAGTATCTTGGTAATCACTGCCGCCGGGATATTTATTTTGCCTTTCTTCCTTTTTTCTGCCACGGCAGGTCAACTGGCAGATAAGTTTGAAAAATCCATGCTAATCCGCCGCATCAAGTTAGCGGAAATTTTGATTATGTGTGTGGCAAGCATGGGCTTTTACTTAATGAGCGCACCAATACTACTAACCGTTTTATTTTTTATGGGGATGCAGTCGGCATTATTCGGCCCATTGAAATATAGCGTCCTCCCGCAACACTTAGCGGAAGATGAATTGCTGGGGGGCAATGGCATGATCCAGATGGGAACATATCTGGCCATATTACTGGGAACAATTATTGGCGGTATTCTTATCACGATGGACCCTGATGGACGTTTTTATGTCTCTATCTTAATCATCTTGCTCGCTACAAGCGGTTGGGCTATCAGCCGCTTAATACCAGAGGCTGCTGCGCCTGAACCATCCCTTCGTATTAACTGGAATTTTTTTACAGAGACAATCAAAATTATTAAATTTTCCAGAGAAGATCGAACCGTTTTCTGGGCAGTGATTGGTATTTCGTGGTTCTGGTTTTACGGTTCCACTTTTTTATCTTTAGTGCCTAGCTATACGCGAGATGTTTTAACTGCTAATGAGGAGATTGCAACCTTAATGCTCACTGCATTCTCTATTGGCATAGGCATAGGCTCACTATTGTGTGAGAAATTATCAAGCAGGAAAATTAACCTAGGCCTAGTACCAATTGGCGCTATTGGACTGACACTGTTTGCAATAGATTTGTCATTCATATCATTGCCAGAGCTCGAATTTTCAGAAGGAGATACGCTATTAACGGCCAGTATGTTCCTTGAGCATTTTAATCACTGGCGGACGCTGCTTGATCTAAGTCTGATTGGTTTATCTGGCGGATTGTATATGGTTCCCTTGTACGCACTGATTCAAAAGAAAAGTAATCCCTACCATCGTTCCAGGATCATTGCGGCGAATAATATCATTAATGCGCTTTTTATGGCGGGCTCCGCTGTGTCAATGATATTACTCATATCTGTAGGGATCGAAATCTCGGAGATATTTCTGATTGTGGCTGTATTAAATATTGTGGTTATGTTGCTGGTCTTTAGAAAAGAGCCTAAATTTCTACAGCAATTCATTAAATATATCCATCGTTAAAATCAAAGATTGGAGATTCTGTTTATTCAGCAAGAAAAGTTGGCATCATAAAAAAGACTGATTATATCCACGACTATTCTACTCAGTATTTAATCATTATATTGTGATACCTCTTGGAAAAATCTGGCTATTAAAACGGAATATCATCATCGAAGTCATCATTAGAGTCCTTCTCCGGTCCTGCCGGTGCTGATGATTGAGCTGGTGGTGACTGATCAGCTATTCCTCCGCCACTTTTACTTCCCAGCATTTGCATATCACTGGCGACAATTTCTGTGGTGTAGCGGTCCTGCCCCTCCTTATCCTGCCACTTATTCGTCCGTATACGGCCTTCAATGTAGACCTGTGACCCTTTCCGCAGGTATTCGCCCACAACCTCAGCCAGACGCCCAAAAAACACTACACGGTGCCATTCTGTTCGCTCCTGCATTTCGCCTGACTCTTTATCTTTCCATTGTTCATTGGTTGCGATACTGATATTTGCAACAGCTGCGCCAGCAGCGGTATATCTGATGTCAGGGTCATTTCCTAGTGAACCTAATATAATTGCTTTATTTACGCCTCTAGCCATTTTGTTTCCCTCCTTAAAATGTTTTATCAGTTAGTTGAGATTCTATGTATTGAGCCTGTGCGTGGCTCGTGGGCAATAGCGTCACCAGAAGCCATATTAGTGTCATGATACTGCCAAAAATGAAGATTGCGAACAGCCCAAAACACTGATGAATAATGCCACCAATTAGCCCACCAGTAAACGTTCCCATAAACTGAGACGAGGCGTAGACACCTAGCGCTGTACCTTTGCTATTTTTTGATGACATTGTTGAAATCAATGATGGCAAGGAGGCCTCCAAATAATTAAATGCCGTGAAAAATACCAGAAGCATGGTTGCTAATGTAATTAACGTACTGTGCCAGAAAAAATAACCGACCTGTGAGAGCATGAGTGTTAGTACAGCCATCTTAAAATATGTCCCAGATGCCCCTGAACGTTCTCCAAATATTATAGCCGGTACCATCAGTACAACAGATGCAAATAATACGGGTAGATATATCTGCCAATGCTGGGCAGATGCCAATCCCGCAAAATCCTGCATGGCTGTAGGCACAACAATAAAATTAGCCATCAATACGGTATGCAGGATGAAGATACCCAGATTCAGCTTAAGAAGCTTATGATCCCTTAGTACATTACCAAGCATTGCCAACGAGACTTCTGCGTCGCTATGGAAGGAGGAAACCTCAGGCGTTGGAACGAGGAAATAAAGCACAATCATGGCGAGTAAGGCTAGTATTGCGCTGATTATAAATATCCCGGAAATACCAATCAGTGAATCCAGTAACGGGCCGGCGACGAATGCTAGGGAAAAGGCAAAGCCGATGCTGATACCAATCAAAGCCATGGCCTTGGTTCTTTGTCGTTCACGGGTAAGGTCAGCAGCCAAGGCCATGAGTGCGGCCGAAATTGCTCCCACACCCTGTAATGCGCGACCAAGAATCATCACCCAAATGGAATCTGCCTGACTGGCAATTAGGCTTCCCACTACAAATATCAATAGACCGGCAAAGATAACTGGTTTTCTGCCTAGTTTGTCTGACAGCATACCAAATGGGATCTGTAAAGATGCCTGGGTCAGACCATAGATACCAAAGGCAAGCCCAATCAAAGTGGGTGTCGATTCAGTCAGTGTTCCGGCATAGAGGGTGAATACTGGCAAGATCAGAAATAGCCCCAGCATCCTCAGGAACAAGATGGATGCCAGACTCAGGCTTCCTCTTAATTCTATTGCTGTCATTTTATCTTCAGGCCGCATGCCAGAACTTAACCCTCGATTCTAGAAAAAGGGCACATATTGCCAGCAACGAGTGCTTTGAACAATGTATACTCGCGGACTCATAAATTAACGAAGACAAAATGTATTCATGGATACAATTCGATTACGTGGCGCACGTACTCATAACTTAAAGAATGTTGACCTTGATATCCCTCGAGACAAGCTGGTTGTTATTACGGGTTTGTCGGGTTCAGGTAAGTCTTCGCTCGCATTTGATACGATTTATGCCGAAGGTCAACGTCGCTATGTCGAATCGCTTTCTGCTTATGCAAGACAATTTCTGTCGATCATGGAAAAACCGGATGTCGATTTGATTGAAGGTTTATCACCAGCCATTTCTATCGAGCAAAAATCAACATCACATAATCCGCGTTCTACCGTAGGCACCATTACAGAGATTTACGATTACCTGAGATTATTATTTGCCAGAGTTGGCGAGCCGCGTTGTCCTGAACATGATATTCCTCTGGCGGCACAAACCATTAGCCAAATGGTAGATCATGTCTTGGAACAGTCGGAGGGAAAACGTCTCATATTACTTGCGCCCGTAATGCAGGGACGTAAAGGGGAGCATTCTCAGTTAATTGATCGCTTGCGCAGTGAGGGCTTTGTGCGTGCGCGTATCGATGGTGTTGTCACTGAACTGGATCAAGTGCCCGCACTAGATTTATACAAGAAACATGATATCGAAGTTGTGGTTGATCGTTTCAAGGTGCATCCAGATTTAAAATTGAGACTGGCAGAATCATTCGAGACTGCAATTCGACTATCGGATGGTGTTGCCAAAGTTGTTCCCATGATTGATGCTGTTCAGAAAATATCAGAACAAAAAATATCTGGCTCAGAAGAGCTGATTTTTTCTTCTCGTTTTGCCTGCCATGAGTGTGGATACAGTCTGAATGAACTGGAGCCGAGAATATTTTCATTTAACAATCCTGCTGGGGCCTGTTCCAGTTGTGATGGCCTCGGTATTGAGCAGTTTTTTGATCCCACGCATGTCGTACAACACGAAGAACTAAGTTTGCCTGGTGGCGCAATCCGTGGCTGGGATAGACGTAACGCTTATTATTTTCAATTAATTAAATCTCTGGCCAGTCATTACAAATTCAAGATAGATATTCCTTTTCATGATCTCTCAGATGAAATTCAGAACATTATTCTTTATGGCAGTGGCAATGAAGAAATTAATTTCAAATATTTAACTGACAGGAAAGTTATAGTTAAGAAAAAACATATCTTTGAGGGAGTAATCCCTAATATGCATCGTCGTTATAATGAAACTGAATCGGCCATGGTGCGGGAACAACTAGCTAAATATATGAAGAGTAGATCATGCCCAGCATGTCATGGTACACGACTAAATACTGCTGCTCGTCATGTCTTTGTGAATGAATACACTTTGCCAGATATCACGGCAATGCCTGTTGATACTGCCAGAAAATTTTTTGCAGAATTAAAGATGAAAGGTCAGCGCGCTGAGATTGCTGAGAAGATACTGAAAGAGGTGATTGATCGTTTGCAGTTTCTGGTGAATGTCGGCTTGGACTATTTAACTTTAAATCGCAGTGCCGAAACTTTATCTGGAGGCGAAGCACAGCGTATTCGATTAGCCAGCCAGATTGGTGCAGGTCTGGTCGGTGTTATGTATGTATTAGACGAACCTTCCATTGGATTGCATCAACGTGATAATCGACGCTTATTGAAGACTTTAAAACACTTAAGAGATATGGGTAATACGGTGATCGTCGTCGAGCATGATGAAGAAGCTATTCTTGAGGCAGATCATGTTATTGATATTGGCTCTGGTGCTGGGGTGCACGGCGGTAGTATTATTGCGCAAGGCTTGCCCAGAGACATCATCAAAAATAAAGACTCCATCACAGGACAGTTTTTATCAGGCACCAAGCAAATTCATGTACCCTCAGAAACAACCCCTTTTGATAATGCCAAAGTACTCAAGCTGGAAGGTGCGACTGGCAATAACCTGAAAAATATAAATATTGAATTACCCATTGGTTTAATGACTTGTATTACAGGTGTTTCAGGCTCGGGCAAATCAACGCTGATTAACGAGACCTTATATAAAATTGCCGCACGTGAAATTAATGGCTCCAATCTGGAGCCGACAGCGTATAAATCAGTTGAGGGTCTTAGCTGGTTTGATAAGGTTGTTGATATTAATCAAAGTCCCATAGGAAGAACGCCACGTTCAAATCCGGCAACCTATACGGGACTCTTTACCCCCATCAGAGAATTATTTTCTGCTACCCATGAGGCACGTTCGCGTGGTTACCAACCAGGGCGTTTTAGCTTTAATGTCAAAGGTGGGCGTTGTGAGGCTTGTCAGGGCGATGGGGTTATTAAAGTGGAAATGCATTTTCTACCGAACGTCTATGTGGCATGTGATACATGCAAAGGCCAACGCTATAATAGGGAAGCATTGGATGTTCGTTATAAGGGTAGGAATATTTACGAAATACTGAAATTAACGGTTGAAGAGGCCAGAGTGTTTTTCGATCCGGTGCCAGTGATTGCACGTAAATTGCAAACTTTGATGGACGTTGGTCTTTCTTATATCAGACTGGGTCAGAACGCGACGACATTATCCGGCGGTGAGGCACAACGGGTGAAACTCTCGCGCGAATTATCAAAAAGAGATACAGGCAAAACTTTATACATTCTCGACGAACCAACGACTGGTTTACATTTTCATGATATTGAACAATTATTGCAAGTATTACATCGACTACGTGATCACGGGAATACCATGGTAGTCATTGAACACAATCTGGATGTGATAAAGACGGCTGACTGGATAATTGATCTGGGTCCAGAAGGTGGTGGTGGTGGTGGGGAGATCGTCGCAGTAGGTACGCCGACCGAAGTTGCTGCTAATAAAAAATCACATACCGGACATTATTTAAAACCCCTGCTTGGATACCACAATAAAAAAGTTACAAAAAAACCAGTAAGCAAGAATAAATTAGCGGTGACTTCATGAGATTAAGAATAACTATTGGTTTTTTTATTCTATTATTTTGCAGCCAAATCAGTATTGCGAATGAACTCGATGAACCATTTCTTGAAGATCACTCACGGTATCCTGTAAATTGGCAGAAACTACCTCAACCATATCACACTAAATCTGCAACCAATCCTCCAAGGTTGATCGAAAAACCAAAAGATGTATCTCTTTCAGTGCCTGAAGGATTTATTGTTGAAGAATATTTATCTAATTTTTTGCAACCCAGATTCATGCTGCTTGGACCTGAGAATGAAGTCCTGCTAGCAGATATGTCGGCGGGGATAATCTATATCATACGTGACAAAAAAGCAGTGCCATTAATCACAAACTTAAGTCGACCTTATGGCATGGCCTTCTACAGGGGCTGGTTATACGTTGCTGAAGCCACTTCAGTAAAACGTTATAAATACTCATCGAAACAGGATAGTCTGGGGAAAGGCAAAGAAGTGATTCCTTTACATCGCTATGCTACCGGGCATATTACACGTTCTATTTTGTTTGATGAGACAGCTGAGAAACTCTATCTAACAGTGGGGTCGGAATCAAACGTGAACCTTGGTGAGCCGCCGATTCGTGCGGCGGTAAGTCGTTACAACCCAGATGGAACGGGTTTTGAATTATTCGCTACTGGTATTCGTAATCCTATTGGTTTGCAATGGTCTCCCCATACTGAACCAAAAACATTGTGGGTCACAGCTCATGAACGAGATGGCCTGGGTGATGATCTGGTTCCGGATTACTTCACTAAATTAGAGAAAGGTGGGTTTTACGGATGGCCATATGCTTATATTGGCCCACATGAAGACCCACGTCATACAGGCGTTGCGCCAGATAAGGTTAAGCAAACATTATATCCGAGTGTTTTATTGGGAGGGCATGTCGGCTCAATGGATTTTACATTCTATACTGGCGCACAATTCCCGGAAAAATATCAGGGCGGCGCATTTCTAGCATTACATGGTTCATGGAATCGTTCGAAGCGTGCTGGCTACAAGATTATTTTTGTGCCTTTTAAAAATGGTCAGCCCGCATCAGGCCCGGAAGATTTTCTAACTGGCTGGATGTTAGCCGAAGATAAGGCAGAAGTCTGGGGTCGACCTGTAGCAGTTTTACAAATGCCAGACGGCTCACTCTTGATAAGTGACGACGCGGCAGGCAAGCTCTGGCGTGTCTCTTATAATCAACAAAAATAAATTTAAACCAATATTTTTTTAATGTAGAACAGTAGAGATATTTTTATGTCAGCGTTAATTTGCGGCTCATTTGCCTATGACAACATCATGGTCTTTCCAGATCAATTCAAAAATCATATCTTGCCGGACAAGGTGCATATGTTGAATGTTTGTTTCATGGTGCCAGATATGCGGCGCGAATTTGGTGGTTGTGCCGGTAATATCGCTTTTAATCTCAATCTACTCGGTGACAAAGTCATTCCTATGGGTGCAGTGGGCAAGGATTTTGATCCTTATCGTTACTGGATGAAAAAAAATAAAATTGATCAAACACACCTTAAAGTTATTGAGGATGTATTTACTGGGCAGGCATTTATTACTACGGATCTGGATAATAATCAGATCACCACCTTTCATCCAGGAGCCATGAATTTTTCTCACGACAACAAAGTGTCTGATGCCAAAGATATCAGTATCGGAATAATTTCACCTGATGGGCGCGATGGCATGATTCAACATGCCAGTCAGTTTGTCGCAGCAGATATTCCCTTTATGTTTGATCCTGGTCAAGGTTTGCCAATGTTTGATACTGACGATCTGAAGACTTTTTTTAAGCAGGCAACCTGGATCACCGTGAATGATTACGAATGGCAGATAATGCAAGAGCATACAGAGATGACACCGCATGACGTGGCAGAGTTGGTGGACGCAGTAATTATTACCAAGGGTGGTGATGGCTCGCTGATTTATACCCAAGATAAGCGCTATGAAATTCCCAGCGCTAAACCAACAAGCCTTGAAGATCCTACTGGTTGTGGAGATGCTTATCGTGCTGGGTTGTTATACGGTCTGATGAATGACATGGACTGGGATACAACAGGACGAATTGCTTCTTTAATGGGCGCAATCAAGATTGAAAGTCATGGCACGCAGAATCATTCCTTTACCATGGATAAATTTAAGAAAAGATATCAAGAGGAGTTTGGCGCAGAGTTTTAAATCGAATTAATATCATTTCTGATACCAATACCACGGTCGTAGACTGGTTTTCCACCACACCATCCCGCGACACATAAAAAAGTTTTCCTGAAAATCATTACATTGTTTTCTGCTCACGCCTACGTTGATATAAAATAAATTCTGTATAACCGTTGGCTTGATCAAGCCCTTCAAACACCAGCTCCAGAGCCGCTTTAAACGGAATACTAGCATCGAAATTTTCTGACATAGCCTGGTAGTGAAGATTGTCTCGATTTTGACGATCAACAATCACAGCCATTCGTTTCATTGCTGCATGAACTTCATCAGCAGTGACGATCTTATGCTGTAACCAGTTGGTAATATGCTGGCTCGATATCCTTAATGTTGCGCAATCTTCCATCAAGGCAACATCATTGATATCAAGAACCTTGGAACAACCAATACCTTGACCTACCCAACGTGAAACATAGCCCAGAATGCCCTGTGCATTGTTTTCTAATTCATGTCTGATTTCATTTGTCGTCAGTTTTCGATCAGCACTCATTATTGGAATATCGAGAATATCATCCACTGGAATAAGTTTTTCTTTCATTAACGCATCTTGGCGGCTATTCACATTCAATCGATGATAATGAATAGCATGTAAGGTTGCCGCAATCGGTGAAGGCACCCAGGAGGTATTGGCGCCTGCTTTAAGATGCTGGATCTTGGTCTTCATCATGTTATTCATTTCTTCTGGCATTGCCCACATGCCTTTACCGATCTGAGCACGACCTTTTAAGCCACAATTAAGACCTACCTGAACATTGGAACCTTCATAGGCTAATAACCACTTTGCATTTTTTAATTCAGTCTTGGGAACGACAGGACCGGCTTCCATATTGGTATGAATATCATCTCCGGTTCGGTCAAGGAAACCGGTATTAATGAAAAAGACGCGTTCTTTAGCGGCATAAATACAGGCTTTAAGATTCACTGAAGTTCGACGTTCTTCATCCATGATACCCATCTTCAAGGTGTTTCGTTTTAGATCAAGTGCATCTTCGATGCGTGCAAATAGTTGACTAGCCAATGCGACTTCATCTGGACCATGCATCTTGGGTTTAACAATATTAACGGAGCCGGTTCTGCTGTTACGCAGTGCATTATTTCCTGATAAATCATGCTTTGCACAGAGTGTCGTGATCAAGCCGTCCAGCATGGTTTCTGGAATGGGTTTTCCCTGATAAAGCACCGCATCTGTTTCCAGGTGCATACCGACATTTCTAACCAGCATCAGGCTGCGTCCATGCATGATAACGGGTTTGCCATTAGTCCCTATATAGGTTTTATCTGACGCCATTGAACGCTCAATGGATTTATTATCTTTGACGACGGCACGTATCAAGGTACCTTGCATAAGACCGAGCCAGTTACGGTAGACATTTATTTTGTCTGCGGTGTCCACTGAGGCAACTGAGTCTTCACAATCCATAATGGTGGTGATTGCCGATTCTAGATGAACATCATAAATGTTGGCGTGATCGCGGCGACCAATAAATAATCCTTCACCGAAACGAATTTCAAGATGTAAACCATGATGGCAAAGTAAAATTTCGTCGGGACTTTCTGGTTTTCCGGTATAGCCAATGAATTGTTGTGGCTTTAACAATGTTGTTTCACTGTCATCACCAAATTGCACGGTGAGCTGATTGTTTTTAACAAAATATTGCGTCACATGTTTGTGTGTGTCACGTTCCAGTGCAAAGTGCCGATCCAGAAAATGTCGCGCACGCTCAATGACTCGAACACCACGAATCAGATTATATTTTGTAATATTTTTACAGCCGTTTGCTTCTGAAATAGTATCTGTTGAATAGAAGGCATCATAGAGACTGCTCCAACGTGCATTGACAGCGTTTAAGATATAACGTGCATTATCAAGGGGAACAACGAGTTGTGGTCCTGAAACTTCAGCGATCTCAACATCTACATTATCCGTGCTAATGTTAAAGTCATCAGGTTCATCGACCAGATATCCGATTTTTTGTAGAAATTGTTTATAGGCAACAGGATCATGTTTTTCATTACGATGCGTTTGATGCCACTTGTCAATTTGTTGTTGTAGCTGATCACGATTGCTTAAAAGCTCGGTATTTCTGGGCGCTAGATCGCGGATGATATTTTCAAGTGATGACCAAAAGCTAGTCGCTTCAATCCCGGTTCCAGGGATAGCTTCAGTTGCTATAAAGTTGTAAAGATCTTCAGCGATATCGAGATCACCTCGTTTTTGATAGTTCATATTTCTAGTTTTCATCTCTATGGTTGCTGCATCACTCATGTCAATTATTAATGAAATTTCATATTTGTGCAGTGCAGCAGGTTAAAGGAAATCGACTTTTTACGCAATATCAATAAAAAGTGATGACTTGAAAAATTTAGCTTCTTCCAGGATCTGAGATAGTCTCCTGTGCGCCTGACGGAGCAAACCGTCAACTAATTAGAGGTTAGAAATAATTAGAGGTTAGAAAATGAACATATCTGCCAATAGGCTTTGTGAAAAGCTTTCTGTGTGGCTACAAGTCACACGTTTATTCCCCGTTTTTAATAAACATCACAGTTGCAAACCACTACCATCCGCTGTCAATAATCTGGCGCGAAGTCATCACATTTCCACAACAGAATCTCGCCTGAATCAGATAATTAGCCCTCCGCTAAAGCTCTTTGATTTCAAGGCGGCGGCATAATGTCAAAACTACGCGTATTGATTTCGGATCCTATGTCTAGTCAGGCGATAAATGTCTTTGAAGAGCGTGGCATAGAAGTCGTTCAAACTGGAAAAATGACCGAAGATGAACTGCTGGAAATAATTCCAGAGTTTCATGGCTTGGCGATTCGTTCAGTGACACAAGTAACAGAAAAAGTGTTAGCTGCCGCCAAAAAGTTAAAAGTAGTCGGTCGTGCGGCATTGGTATCGACAATATCAATGACAAAGCATGTACGGCAAGGGATATCGTGATGATGAATACGCCGATGGGTAATGCCATAACGACAGCGGAACATTCATTAGCAATGATGTTTTCTCTGGCGTGCCATATTCCACAGGCGAATCAAACTACTTATGCGGGTGAATGGGCAAAATCACGTTACATGGGGATCGAATTAAGCGGCAAGATGCTGGGCATTATTGGTTGCGGGAACATTGGTTCCATTGTTGCAGAGAAGGCGCTTGGTTTTGGTTTAAAAGTACAGGCTTATGATCCATATTTAACAGAAGAGCGCGCTAGTGAATTAGGCATCAGAAAAGTTGATCTGGAAATATTGTTGACTACGTCTGATGTTATCTCACTGCATGCGCCGAAGACATCGGAGACGGAGAATATCATTAGCGCATCGGCGATAAATAAAATGAAAAAAGGCGCGTTATTGGTGAATTGCGCTCGTGGTGGTCTGCTTGATGAATTGGCATTACGCGTCGCGCTTGAAAGTGGTCATTTACGAGACGTGGCACTGGATGTTTATCTTCAAGAACCTGCAAAAGAGAATCCGCTATTTGGTTTGGAGAATGTCATTTGTACACCTCATCTAGGTGCATCAACAACAGAAGCACAGGAAAAAGTTGCGGTTCAGATTGCCGAACAAATTTCGGATTATTTATTGGAAGGTTCGATCAAGAACGCACTGAATGCACCGAGTCTATCCGCAGAAGAAGTATGACAATTAAAACCTTATCTACAATTAGCTGATTTTCTCGGAGCCTTTGCAGGTCAACTTAGCGATACCACGATTAAAGGATTGACCGTCACTTTTGCGGGTGATGCAGCTAAACTGGATGTTGAGCCATTAGCGACACAAGTCGTGCAATCAGTACTGGCGCCACATTTTAGTAATATAAATGCTGTTAATGCACGGCAGGTGGCCAGAGACAGAGGTATACATATCACTGAGGCAAAGGAAGATCTGGAGGATGTTTATCATAGTCGGGTAACGATCAGCATTATCACCGAAGACAAGACGCGTGATGTCAGTGGAGCGCTTATTCAAAACCGACCAAGGTTAATTGATATAAGGGTATCAAACTGGAATCAGAGTTTGGTGAGCATATGCTTTATATCACCAATCAGGATGAGCCTAGCATGATTGCCGCGACCGGTAATTTTGCCGCTGACAGAGGAATTAATATTGCCAATATGCATCTTGGTCGAAGAGAAAGTCGTGGTGATGCTATTTCATTACTGGAGATAGATGCGCCGATAAAACAGGATGATCTGAAAGCATTGAGAGCAATAAAGCATATTTATAATGCGCAGTATTTGTGTTTTTATTCACTCACAATATGAGAGTGACAAATACATTCCTCAATCCTCATTGGTTGATCGATGAGGCAGAGGATAAACAAGTAGAATTTGTCATTATCATATTGAGATCAACTCAATGGCATGATGACAATGTTTTGCAAGTTCATCAGCTACTGAATGAAAATAACATTGCTATTGATTCATATAATGCTCTGACAAATGATAAGGCTACTGAGATTTTTTTCACCACCTCAACCGTACTAGCGTGGGCGTTGTTTAAAAAGTGTTTGATCCTGACAGAGAATAGAGCGTTCGATATTGCAGTATTACCCGTTGCCTCACACAAGAAAAAACTTCTGCTCTGTGACATGGATAGCACCATTGTTCAGTCAGAAACACTGGACGACATTGCCGAAAGTGTTGGTATTGGAGATCAAATCAAAGTGATTACTGCTAGAGCCATGCAAGGTGAGATGGATTTTCGTCAAGCTTTGGATGAGCGAGTCAGTTTATTGGAAAATATGGCAGCAGATATCTTTGACGAACTTGCCAAGTCGGTTCAGTTTAGTTCCAGTGCAGAGCAACTAATTAGTTTGGCGCGGACGCAAGGCATGCGGACGGTGTTGGTCAGTGGCGGTTTCAAACCGATAGTGAAAGTGGTTGCAAACAAACTGGGGTTTGATCGTTATGTCTGTAATCGTTTGGAAATTGCAAACGGACAATTAACTGGCAAGGTTGTTGAACCCATTGTTGATGGCGACTCAAAATTAAATATTTTGCAGGAAGAATGCCAACAACTGTCGATTCAAGCTTCGCAGGTTTGTGCGATAGGTGATGGTGCGAATGATATTCAAATGTTGCAGGCCGCAGGTTTGGGTATCGGTTTTCAGGGAAAACCATTAGTGCGTGCAGTTACACCGTACCAGATCAATATGACTGGATTAGAGTCGGCTTTAGTGATTATGGGGATTGTTGGGTAACGATTGCCATCACCTTAAAACAATAGCTGCGCCCGTGAGGGCACATTCATGATCTTCACTGGGCGAACCACCACCCATACCCAGCGCACCAATGACATGGCCGTCTTTCATTACCGGTATACCGCCAGGACTAGGCAGTACTTGTGCTGGCACCACACTCGGTAGTGAATACCAAAGTAATGGATTGGCATCTTTATTTTCAGTTATTTCCAAAGTAGATCTTTTAAATGAAGCGGCCGCCATTGCCTTCGCCCTTGATGTATCAAAAGTAAAAAAACCGGCGTTATCAGAGCGACTAAAGTAAACCAGTCTGCCCGATTCATCGACAACAGAGACACTCATCGGTCTACCCATCTCATTGGCCTTTGCTAATGCAGCCTTAGCGATGGCCTCAGCGAGTTCCAGTGTCATCTCGATCATTGCATTACCTTTTTTAGTGTCATTCTTGTTCTGTGTTATTTATATTTTATATCTGTGATTAGTAGATATTAAAAAGCCCGCTCAGAAAAATGATAATGAGCGGGCTTTATAAACCTTCGAGAAAGCTTGTTAGGCAACAGCCTGCTTTGAACTTTCTAAACGCTTACGTAGGGCTTGTACTTGATTGTTTAGTTCTGCTGGCAGGTGATCGCCAAATGTTGCGTAATATTCTTCGATACCTGCAAGTTCAGATAACCAACCGTCAGTATCAACACGCATCAGGTTTGCAATATCTTCTTTCGACATATTCAAACCGTCAAAATCGATTCCATCCAGTGTAGGCATGTTTCCTATAGCCGTTTCAATCGCGTCGGCAGTTCCCGCGCAACGTTCAAACACCCATTTCAGTACACGACTATTTTCGCCAAAACCAGGCCACATGAATTTTCCATCTGCGTTCTTACGGAACCAGTTTACGTAATATATCTTAGGCATTTTTGCGCCTGCAGTCTGACCCATCTTCAGCCAGTGATCCCAGTAATCAGCCATGTTGTATCCACAGAATGGCAACATCGCCATTGGGTCACGACGTAATTGACCGATGATACCGAAAGCAGCAGCAGTCATTTCAGAAGCAATTATCGTTCCGAGGAAAGTACCGTGATTCCAGTCCAAAGCTTCTGTCGCCAGAGGTACAACTGATGCGCGACGACCACCAAACAAGATTGCACTGATTGGAACACCTTTTGGATCTTCCCATTCACTAGCAATAACTGGACATTGAGCTGCACGTGCTGTGAAACGCGCGTTTGGATGTGAAGAAGGCTCGTCTGACTCAGGTGTCCAATCATTACCTTTCCAGTCAATAAGATGAGCAGGAGCAGGAGCAGGAGCAGACATTTCTTCCCACCAGACATCACCGTCATCGGTTTCAGCCACGTTGGTGAAAATAGCATTTGCTTCCATAGACAACATGGCATTTGCATTTGATTGCATGCTAGTACCTGGAGCGACACCAAAGAAACCAGCTTCTGGATTGATCGCGTACAATTGACCATTTTCGCCAAACTTCATCCAGCAAATATCATCACCAATAGTTTCAACTTTCCAGCCAGGAATGGTTGGTGTCAACATGGCAAGATTGGTTTTACCGCAGGCACTTGGGAAAGCACCAGCGACAAATTTAATCTCACCTTCTGGGTTGGTAAGCTTGAGGATAAGCATATGTTCAGCCATCCAGCCTTCATCACGTGCCATGGTAGAAGCAATTCGCAGAGCGAAACATTTCTTACCCAGCAGTGCGTTGCCGCCGTAACCAGAACCGAAAGACCAGATTTCACGGGTCTCTGGATAATGAACGATATAACGATTATCGGGGTTACAAGGCCAAGGTTCGCTTGCTTCGCCTTCAGCTAGAGGGACACCAACAGAATGCACACAAGGAACAAATTCACCGTCTTCACCCAGAACATCTAATACATCCTGACCAACACGAGCCATGATGTGCATGTTAGTAACAACATAAGGAGAATCAGACAATTCGACACCAATCTGAGCAATGTCTGATCCAATAGGGCCCATGCTGAAAGGAATAACGTACAGGGTACGACCTTTCATACAGCCGGAGAACATGTCGTTCATTTTTTCACGCATGTCAGCTGGCTTAAACCAGTTATTGGTAGGCCCCGCATCTTCTTCTTTTGCAGAACAGATGTATGTACGGTCTTCAACACGTGCTACATCAGCAGGGATTGAATTAACGTGGTAGCTGTTAGGACGTTTGTCTTCATTCAGCTTTCTGGCGGTACCGCCTTTGACCATGATATCCCACATGGCATCCCATTCTGCATCTGTACCGTCACACCAGACAACATCATATGGCTGGGTCAGAGCCACTATCTCTTCCACCCACGCTAGTAATTTCTTGTTTTTCGAACTAGAACTCATTGATTAATACCTCTCAAGTGCACTTCATTAATTTAAAGATTATAGAGCAAAAAATATTCACGATGATAAATCACCGAATTAAAAATTATTGTTTTGCTTGAATCAGACCTGTTCCAGCCAACGAATAACAATTCGGTCAAGCGGTCCTTCCATGAAGAAGTTTATTGCCTGAGGCTTTTCCGAACCTACTGCCAAGTAATCTATTGTTGCAAAGCAGCATGTTATTATCTATTTAGGGAGATTGTTCAAGTTTTTGCTGATCAAATCAAGGTCAAATATGGGCTCTTGGCATGCGTGACCCTCGCAGATATAGGCAACAGGTAATTTATCTATCTTGTATTCACTAAGGATTCCAGGGAGTTTGGAAACATTGGTCGGAAAAAGCATGAGGTTATTAAAGGGGTTATGAAATTTTCGATATTTTTTCAGCCACTCAGCAATTGTATCTGTTTCTCCCAGAATGATGATTCTTTTAGCAGGAAAAATATTTTCTTCCAATGCATGCAGCAGGGCATTATGAGCTGATGGATAGCGTTCAATCGAAGACCAACTGGCTCGAAGTGTCAATTCTGAGGCTTGTAGATAGCGAGAATCACCTAATAAATGGCCGAGCTTGCCAAGCACAGAAGCGGCGACTCCATTTCCTGAGGGCACAGAATCATCCATAAAGGATTTACTGCGTTGAATTAGTTTTTCGTGGTCATGTGAGGTGAAAAAGAAACCACCATGTTCCTCATCTTCAAATGAACTCAGTAATTCATCCGCCAGTTGAATCGTCATATCCAACCACTTTTTATCCCAACGGCATTGTAAAAATGTGAGAAGGGCATCAATAAGAAAAGCATAGTCATCCAAATAAGCATTTAGATGCGCTTTACCTTCTCGATAGGTAGCGAGTAATTTCCCGTTGGCATACAGATTTTGATGAATAAATTCTAAAGCCTTTTCTGCAGAGGTCAGATAACGGTCAATGTTAAAAGTAAAGGCTGCGGTTGCCATGCCTTTAATCATTAGCGCATTCCATGAGGTCAGGATCTTGTCATCGCACCCAGGATGGATACGTGCTGCCCGTTGTTGCAATAGTTTGACTCTACCTTGTTCAAGTAATTTTAACGCTTCCTTATCAGTGGTTTGTTGCATGATCCGTAGGTGCCATTTGCCTTCAAAATTAGGCCCCTGATCCAAACCATAATGTTTTGCGAAGATATTAAATTCCTCTGCGCTTAGCAGCGAACTGACTTCCTCTTTTCCCCAGACATAAAATTTTCCTTCCATGCCTTCGGAGTCAGCATCTAGGCTAGAATAATAACCGCCTTTATGGCTCTGCATTTCATCAATGACCCAATCAGCAGTACCAGCGGCTATTTTTTGATATAGAGATTCTTTGGTGATTTGCCACGTCTGACTGTAGAGCGTCAGGAGTAAAGCATTGTCATAAAGCATTTTCTCAAAATGTGGGATCATCCACTCTCTATCGACAGAGTAACGGTAAAAACCACCACCAAGTTGATCGTAAAGGCCGCCAAGCGCCATTTTGCTAAGCGTGAGATCGACCACATCAATGGCCTGGTTTTGCATGCAATTTTTTTTCAGATGTTGCCGAAGTAGATGCTCAAGATTAGATGGGTGAGGAAACTTAGGTGCGCTACCGAAACCGCCAAACTGCGAATCGAAGCTTTGCTGTAATTGTTGCGTTGCTGCTTGCAGAGGCGCGGGATTCAATTCCACTGTTTCATCACTTGCGATTTGCTGATTCATATTTTTCAGGCTCATTAGAAAGGAATCATTCTGCTGCGTGATAGAGTCTCTCTCTTGTTGATAGAAATCTACAATTCTTGCTAGAAGTCCTTTGAAGCCAGGTAAATTATATCTTGATTCCACGGGGAAATAGGTGCCGCCAAAAAAAGGGATATGATCATTGGGCGTCAAAAACATGGTTAAAGGCCAACCACCAGTTCGTTGCATCAGTATTTGTTGAGCCGTCTGATATATCCTGTCAATATCCGGTCTTTCTTCCCTATCAACCTTTATATTAATGAAATGCGCATTCATGATTTCGGCAGTTTCATCATCTTCAAATGATTCGTGTGCCATAACGTGACACCAGTGACAGGCAGAATATCCAATCGACAGGAGAATCAGCTTGTCTTCTTCAATGGCCTTATTTAAAGCTGTTTCATTCCATGCATACCAATCAACTGGGTTATCCGCATGTTGAAGCAGGTAAGGACTGGTCTCGGCAGCTAAATTATTCTTGGTTTTCTTAGTCATAGCGAGAGAATAACAGTTGCCTTACGCAAACAATATTATTTTCAGTTTAGGTATAAGTGATAGACTTCAAATCCTATGTTGAGTTATCCAGATATTGATCCCGTCGCCCTTGCATTGGGCCCAATTAAAATTCATTGGTACGGCATTACCTATGTGGTCGGAATGGCAGCAGCGTGGTTGTTGCTACGTTGGCGTGCCAGAAAAAATCCACTGCTAAGATGGCAACAAAAACATATAGATGACATGGTGTTTTTTGCCATGTTTGGCGTAATTATTGGTGGGCGACTGGGCTCTGTGTTGTTTTATAACCTGCCTTATTATCTCGATCATCCAATTGATATACTCAAGATCAATCAGGGAGGCATGTCCTTCCACGGTGGTCTGATCGGCGTTTTGCTGGCCATGTTTTGGTTCGCGCGGAAAACGAATTCTATTTTCTTTCAAGCGACAGATTTTATCGCGCCTGTCATCCCCGTTGGGCTAGGTTGTGGTCGCATCGGAAATTTTATTAATGGTGAATTATGGGGCGCACCTTCTTCTTTGCCTTGGGCAATGATATTCCCTAGCTCTTATGCAGGTGGCATCCCAAGACACCCTGCACAATTGTATGAGGCCTTATTGGAAGGACTATTACTGTTTCTTATTTTATGGTTTTATTCTGTCAAACCACGCCCAATGATGGCAGTGTCCGGTTTATTCCTTTTGGGCTATGGTATCTTCCGGAGTAGTGTTGAATTCGTACGTGAGCCTGATGCCCATCTTGGCTATCTGGCATTTGATTGGGTGACCATGGGACAGGTGCTTTCATTGCCAATGATTTTAACTGGAGCATTATTACTATTTTTTGCTTACAGGAATAGCAGAGATGAAATTTTAAGCGGGTAGTAGGCGTTGTTTCTACCGCCTGCTTGCTCAATTAATTTAATGTAATGAACGAATGAGACAATATTTAGAATTAATGCAACACGTCAAAGAACATGGCGTAAAAAAAGAAGACCGAACTGGCACCGGGACGATTAGTGTGTTTGGTTATCAGATGCGTTTTAATTTGCAGGATGGCTTTCCTGCGATGACCACCAAAAACCTTCATCTCAAATCTATCATTCATGAATTGCTCTGGTTCCTGAATGGAGGAACCAATATTAAATACCTAAAAGACAATGGTGTCAGCATCTGGAATGAGTGGGCTGATGAACATGGTGATCTAGGGCCGGTTTATGGTGCTCAGTGGCGTAGCTGGAAGGCAGCAGATGGCAGAACACTGGATCAAATCACAGATGTCGTTGATCAGATTAAAACCAATCCAGATTCACGTCGTTTAATCGTTAGCGCTTGGAATGTAGGTGAGTTAGACAAGATGGCGCTGATGCCTTGCCACGCTTTCTTTCAGTTTTATGTGGCCGATGGAAAATTATCCTGTCAGTTATGTCAACGCAGTGCAGATATATTTCTTGGTGTGCCTTTTAATATCGCATCCTATGCCTTGCTGACCATGATGATCGCCCAGGTCTGCAATCTGGAACTAGGTGACTTCGTACATACGCTGGGCGATGCACATCTGTATTCAAATCATCTCGATCAAGTTGACGAACAGCTATCGCGTCAACCATTCACATTGCCTGTAATGAAAGTAAACTCAGGAATAAATTCGATCTTTGATTTTAAGTATGACGATTTTGAACTGCATAACTATGAATCACATCCTTCCATTGAGGCACCTATCTCAGTCTGAATAGTCATGATTATTTCAATCATCGTTGCCATGGATAAAAAAGGCGTTATTGGTTTTGATGGAAATCTGCCTTGGCATCTATCGGCAGATCTAAAGCATTTCAAAGCCATTACTATGGACAAACCACTAGTCATGGGTCGTAAGACACATAAGTCTATAGGTCGTCCCTTATCAGGTAGGAAAAATATTATTTTAACTCATTCGCAAGATTTTGAAGCTGAAGGCTGTACGGTTGTTCATTCGCTTGATGATGCGTTTCAAGCGGCAGGTAATGTCGATGAAGTCATGATTATAGGTGGTTCGGGGATTTATGAGCAATCATTGGCGCGTGCCGATCGTCTTCACTTAACAGAAGTGCATACAGATGTAAGCGGAGATGTTTCTTTTCCTGAGTTTAATAAAGGTCAATGGGTTGAGATAGAGCGAGAAGATTACTATGCAGATGACAAGAACGATTTTGATTATAGTTTTGTGGTAATGGATAGGAAGTAGATAATAATTAATCAGAAAATAAATTTAGATCATCGAATGATTTATTTTATTAGGGAATGGCATGATTAAAGATGTTGTTAACATTTTTCTGTTATTTTTCTAGTTAAAATGTTTTCTAGGCATAGTTTAGAGAACATTCAGTCAAAATAATCCACCTGAGAATCATATGTATTAGCTGGGGTCATCGCCACCGAATGAATCAGCTTGCTGTGGCTGCCTACCCCGTGGTGTGGGCGTTATTTTTTAAAGATTCTGGATTCAACTATTCGTTTAGCAGGGATGCTGAATAGGATTTCATCTTCGAGTTGCAATGCGCTTAATTTTCCACCCCAGAGATAACCCGTATCAACAGGATAAATATTGTACGGTTTAAAGTCAGTAATGGTTCCTAGATGTACCGTCGACCAATGACCGAAAATAATTTTATCATGTTTAGTTTTTCTTTCATCAACTGCGAACCATGGCGTTAGATAATCTGCTTGTGAACCGGGCGCGCCTTTCTCGGAAAAATTTAATTCGTTCTTATCGTTTAGATAACGTAGTCGTGTAAAACAATTCACAATAAACCTTAGACGATCATTACCTATCAGGTTTTCATCCAAACTATTGGGTTTATTACCATATATAACCTCAAGAAGTGTGCGGTAGTTATTGCTGTTTAAAGCCCGAGTAAATTCTGCAGCT
The DNA here is from genome assembly GCA_965261165.1 of Gammaproteobacteria bacterium. Lineage (GTDB taxonomy): Bacteria > Pseudomonadota > Gammaproteobacteria > Eutrophobiales > Eutrophobiaceae > SMWN01. The sequence continues at coordinate 860,158 of OZ253445.1, forward strand.
AGCTCTAATGCTTGACCAATTTCCCACTGTGGTGGTAGGCCTGCATGGATCATAGAGAAATTTAATTCTTTGTCATGATGCATAAGTGGTTGCCATCAGATCCATTTCATTAACTCTTGTTTGTCTGGTGAGGCAAGAATAGGTGCTAACGTGTCTGTCTTTTTTTGGCGCGGCGAACCCTTCAGCAATAGTGACAAGATGAAGGTCATGATTACCAAGCACGGTGACTGCTGAATCATCCAGTTTTATAACAAAATTTAATACTTCCAGAGAGGCAGGTCCGCGATTGACGAGATCACCAACAAACCAAAGGCGATCGTTGGTTTCGTCAAAGTTAATTTTATCCAGTAATTGCAGGAGTTCTTTGAAACAACCCTGAACGTCGCCAATCGCGTAAGTCGGCATAATTTAGTTCAAGGTGTGGGGGAGAGAAAGGCCAAAGGCAGGGATTTCTGTATCAAATTCTACTCCATCGTCAGTTATTAAATAATAATTTCCCTGCATATAACCAAAAGGTGTTTCTATCATTGCAGCACTGGTATAGGTGAATGATTCTCCCGGTTTTAAATGTGGCTGTTCGCCGACGACACCATCTCCTTGGACTTCCTGGATCTTGTCATTGGCATCTGTTATCAACCAACGGCGTCTGAGTAATTGGGCAGAAGTTAAACCATTATTTTTGATGGTGATGGTATAGGCAAATATATAGCGAGCATTATCCGGATTGGATTGATTCTGGATGTAGTCTATTTTTACTGTGACATCTATATTATGTCGAATTTGCATAATTCAATTTGACCTGAATTGAACTAATCGTGCAAGTGTCTATGAATTTATTTTCTATGGGTTTTCATTTCTCAGACACAATTATTTCTGTCTAAGCGCCGATAACTGATGGCTTCACTCAAATGAGTTGAGTCTATTGATGCTGCGCCTGTTAAATCAGCAATAGTTCGGGCAACTTTTAGGATACGATGTATGGCTCTAGCAGATAAGCCCAAACGACCTATTGCAGTATCAAGTAATTGTGATCCGACATCATCAATCTTGCAATATTTATCCACCTCCTTATTGGTAAGCTTATGGTTGGCCTTTCCCGATCTATTCAATTGCAATTGGTAAGCCTCGGTAACGCGTTGTTGTACGGTACGGCTATTTTCAATATTTTGATTTTGACGAAAGATTTCTTTCGGTACTTTTGCTACTTCGATGTGTATATCAATTCTATCCAGTAGTGGGCCTGATATTTTTTGTCGGTAACGACGGACTTGATCTTCCGTACAATGGCAACGACCATCTGTATCGCCAAGATAGCCACAGGGGCAAGGGTTCATTGCTGCGATGAGTTGGAACTGTGCGGGAAACTCGGCTTGATTTGCAGCACGTGAAATCACAATGCGCCCAGACTCTAAAGGTTCCCTTAATACTTCCAACACACGGCGATCAAATTCCGGTAATTCGTCTAGGAACAATACGCCATGATGTGCCAGAGAAATTTCCCCTGGGCGTGGATGACTGCCACCACCAACCAATGCTACACCGGAGGCAGTATGATGTGGGTGTCTTATCGGCCGTTGCCTCCATGTTTCCGGATCGAACCCCTGACTGCTAATTGAGGTTACTGCTGCAGATTCCAATGCCTGTGATTCTGTCATCGGCGGTAAGATACCGGGCAGTCGTTCTGCCAACATGGTTTTTCCCGTCCCCGGTGGACCAATCATGATGAGATTATGACCGCCCGCCGCCGCAACCTCTAATGCGCGTTTAGCATGATTCTGAGCACGGACATCTGAGAAATCAAAGTCACTGTAGACATCCTTGACTACAGGTTTCCCCGTGCGCAAGGAGATTTTTTCATTTCCATGAATATGCGAACAAACCTCCATCAGGTGTGTTGCTGGATAAATCTCTACATCAGAAACAAGTGCTGCCTCATCTGCATTCTGGGTAGGTAATATCAGTTTGTGTTTTTGCTGTGAGCAGGCATAAGCAAAAGGAATTACACCCTTCATGGCACGAAGTTCCCCGGTTAAGGCAAGTTCACCAGAAAATTCATATTGTTCCAGTGGCTCTTTAGGTATTTGTCCTGATGCAACGAGGATCCCCATGGCAATGGCCAGATCAAAACGTGCTCCATCTTTGGGTAAATCGGCAGGCGCAAGATTGATGGTGATTCGGCCTAGCGGAAATTCAAAATGGTTGTTTAGTATAGCGCTGCGAACTCTGTCTTTACTTTCTTTAACCGCCGCTTCGGGCAATCCAACGATAGAAAGACTGGGAAGCCCTCGCGTGATGTGAACTTCTATGGTGATCAGTGGTGCTTGAATACCGACTTGCGCACGACTATAGGTGATTGCGATGCTCATTTATCTTCATCCTTGAAACTTAATCGGTACTGTACAACAGATTAGGTGATTAGTATAAAGATGAAAACAAGCATATCAATACGTAGTTTAGCGGGGCACTACACTTCCAATACAATTATCCAGAGGCATTAGAAGTTCAAGCATAATGAAAGTAAGGTGGCTGCCCCAGATAACTTAAAAAAAGGAGGTTATCATGGGGGCAGTTTAAGCCACTACAAACAAGGCCGTTTAGGGAGGGTTTATACGAAGATCATCGCCAATTATTGAGCGCAAGGTCACCCTGGACAGCATCGTTGCTAGGTTGCGCAGATAGAGACTGCAAGAGATAAACTAAACAATTGACCAGGAAAATGTCTTGGCTTTAGAACACCGAATCAGGTGTTTCTCGTTATCAGCCCTGATGCTGCATTTGTGAGTTAAATCCGCGTTTCTTATTTCAAGACTATAGGCCAATAATTTTAATATAGTCAGATGTGATGATGTTTACATCATGTGGAAAAGATAAGAGCGCTTTGAGCCTGACCTCGGGATCTATCAACATAATTCTTGCGCCGTGGTACATTTCATACTCAGCGCCTTCTGTATTTCCTTCCTTGCCAAAAGCAATTCCCAATGATTTAGTCAGTACCATGAGATTTTCAACACTCCCTGTCACACCCGTAAATTCAGAATTGAAGTAGGCTACATATTCAGCAAGCTGCTCTACAGTATCTCGCTCTGGATCTATTGATACAAAAACTGTTCTCGGCAATGCAATGTTAGCTTCGCTTTTTAGAACTTTATCAATCTGGTTTAGTAAGGCCAAAGTCGTTGGACAAACATCAGGACAATGGGTGTAGCCAAAAAAAATAAATGACCATTGACCCTTCAGATTTTCATTGGTAAACGCATTGCCATGATGATCTTTTAATGAAAATTCAGGTAAGGCTTTTGCCTCAGGCAAAACAGTGGCACTTACGCTCTCAAGAGAACCTTGCCCCTGATTGAGATATATGGAAAGTAAAATTCCCAACGACAGTGGGACTATGATAAACAAAATACATGGCAGAATTTTTTTTATATTTGTCATGATAAATTAAAGGAAGAAATGTCGGAAAATAATACGAGCATAATGGTCAAGTAATAAGAATCCAAACAACACGCTCAAATAAAAAATAGAAAAGCCAAATGTCTTCATCGCATGATCATCCGTATCGGCTCGATACAAAATAAATGCCTGCCAGATAAAACCAATACCAAGCGCGATAGCTCCAGCCAGATAAATAAGGCCGCTCATGTCAATAACAAATGGCAACAAACTCACCGCCAGAAGTAATAATGTATACAGAAGAATTTGCAGCTTGGTAAAAGGAACGCCATGTGTCACAGGTAACATAGGAATGCCTACACTGGCATATTCTTCTCGTCGGCGAATAGCCAAAGCCCAGAAGTGAGGCGGTGTCCAGATAAAAATTATCAGGAATAACAACAAGGCTTCCGAACTTACTTCCCCTGTCATCGCCACCCAACCAAGCAATGGTGGAGCAGCACCAGCAGCACCCCCTAACACAATATTCTGTGGCGTCGCGGGCTTAAGAAACATGGTGTAAATCACTGCGTAACCAACTAGGGAAATAAAAGTCAGTAGCGCTGTTAGTGTATTGACTTGATAAAACAGGATTGTCATGGAAATGGCGCATAGTGCCAAGGCAAAGACAAAGGCATTCCTGGTATTTAATTCACCCTGTGGCAAAGGTCGATTTTTAGTCCGCGCCATGACGGCATCAATACGCTGCTCTACCAATTGATTGATTGCCGCACCAGAGGCCGCAGCCAAACCAATACCAAGTGTTGCATAGATCACTTTGGCAAGCGGGAGAGCACCAGGCATAGCCAGTAACATACCGACAATAGCGGTAAAGATAATAAGCGCCACCACCTTAGGTTTACACAACTCATAGTAATCGCGCCATTTAGGCCCTTGTTCGGTCATTATCGTTTGATTATTCACTCACCCTTCCCTCTACTATGCTTTTTTCTTACACATGCCTGTTATCGACACTATCAAATGCTTTTCCAATCATTTCCTCCAGCTCAGCCAGATATTCTCAGCATGCGTGATAGATCTCGAATAATTCCTGTTGGCTCGGTGTCAGCTGGATAACGCATCATTAAGAATCCACGAGGATCGATCAGAAAAATTGAGCCCTGCTCCGTAATATTTTGATCATGAAACTGTTGGAGATAACTTTCACCAAGAGCTTCTTTTGAAATATAAAGCTGCCCGGGAAACTTCTTGCTCAGATTATCGCTAAATTCAACACTCTCTCCCTCATCAATAACGGCGATTCGTTGGACATGCTGAAGCTCCCTGCCTGTTGCCAATCTGATTTGTTGAAGTCGGTAAAGGCTGTCTTCACAGCTTGCTTCACATGGGCCATCCACGTAAAACAACATTGACCACTTTCCATACAAAGGCTCCTGCTTGGTAGAATCTCTGCCCACCCAGGTAAGTTCAATATTTTCAAGTTGCCGAGGAGGTTGTATTAAGTCCCCATGCTCAGCGCCGTTACCCTCGCGCGCATAGTCCGTAAAAAATACCAGATACCATGAACCCGCTACTGGCAAAAGAAACACCAGGGAAAAAAGAATTAACTTCGCTCTGCTTTTCGCTTGATTTGTTTGTTCTGACATATCTCTATCTTGCCCGTTTAATATTAAGAATTAGATAAATGATAAATATTACTGTTGCCATTGCAAACCATTGGAAAGCATAGCCCAGATGCTTTTCTTCTCCCGACCCAGGCATCTTCCAGCGCCTTACGAATCCAGCGGGTGATTCAGGACTCATTCTTACTACATACGGCAGAAGTTTCTGACCTAACAATTCTTCAATATCTGCAAGCAACAGCTTTTGAGTACGATACATCCCCACTAAAGGTTGCTCAATAATATTTTCTGCCAACATTATTCCCATTCTGGGCGGTAATTTAACGCTGCCAATAATCTTCAAAATTTCCTCAGCCACTGATACATCAGGCGGGTTATCACGACGATTACCAGCCGGCGCCCAACCTCGATTTACCAACACCCACAAATCCTGCTCTTTCAGCTTAAAAGGGGTATAAACAAAATAGCCTGCCACACCGCTTTCGACCTGGTTATCCAGCAAGATATTAATGTTCTTAGAAAATACGCCTTCAATACTAACTTTGCGCCAGTGCATTTGCTTAAAATCATTTCGCAAAATATCTTCTTTATTTAAATCGGCAACATTCTTCGCCTGACGTTCTACAAATTCAGAATGCAAGGTGCGCTTTTGTTCTGCCCGATCCAGTTGCCAGAGTCCCAAAGATATAAATGATGGCAACGCTAGTACAGCAGCTAATGTTGGCCATAGGCTCGGAGTAAATTCCCACGAGGCTATGCGCATTTTAAGACGGCATCCAAAATCAGTTATTGGAGGCGTTACTGATGTGTAGTGAAGCTTTATCAAGTGTATACTCAAGAGTCACGAACAAACCATGTTGATAAATAATGTCTGGCGTTCTCATTTATAAAATTATTATCGTGCTTTTGTTAATCGGAGTGCTCGTCAGCCTTTCATCCGGGATGTTTTTTCTTGTGCAGGATAAAGGGGAGACAGACCGAACCGTAAAATCACTGACCATCAGAGTCGTATTATCCATCACGCTGTTTCTGCTGCTGCTGCTCGGCTACTTCACTGGCATTATACAGCCTCATGGAATCAACCCTGAGGCACCTGAAACAGAAAGGGCACTACCTGAGTAGCACCCTTTGATATTATTAATATTGACCGCCTTTTCTACAGCCAGTAAACAAATATAAATAGACCCAGCCATACAACATCAACAAAATGCCAATACCAGGCAACAGCTTCGAAAGCAAAGTGATTATGAGCACTAAAATGACCCTTCATTGATCTTAGTAAAATGACCAACAACATCGTCGCGCCCATGGTGACATGAAAACCATGAAAACCCGTCAGCATGAAAAAGGTCGAGCCATATATGCCTGAGCTCATCTTTAAATTCAGCTCGGTATAGGCGTGATGATATTCACCTGCTTGAAAATAGACGAAGATAAAACCCAGAGCCACGGTGGCAAACAACCACCAGCAAAGCGCCTTGTTATTGTTCTTTTTTAACGCCCAATGCGCGAAGGTAACGGTCGCGCCACTGCTTAGCAATATAGCAGTATTCAGAGCGGGAATACCCCACGCAGGAATGGTTTCATAGAACAGTGAATCAATAAAAGCATTCTCATCAGGAATTGCCAAAATTGGCCACTCTGAGATAAAATCAGGCCACAGGTACATATTTGTTACTGCACCAGCCCCTTCTCCGCTCAACCATGGCACAGACAGATGACGCGCATAAAACAAGGCACCAAAGAAAGCGGCAAAAAACATCACCTCTGAAAATATGAACCAACTCATTCCCCAACGGAAACTAATATCAACCTGTTTGTTATAACTACCACTTAAACTTTCGGAGATTACGTCGGCAAACCAGCCTGAAAACATGTAAACAACTGCCGCGATACCAAAACCTAGAACAAATATACCAAACCCAGAACCATTCAACATGATGGATCCACCGACAAAGGATAAAAACAAGGCTATTGAGCCAACTAGTGGCCAACGACTCGGGTCGGGTATAAAGTAAGTGCTGTTCGAATCAGACATAACTTCTTTTCCTCGTTTATTTTCTAACGCTTAATTTCCAAAAAACTAATAGTCAAATAGTGCTTATTGAAATAACAGGAGACAGGAGAGCGACATCTCGGGAATCAGGTGCAACAAAAAACGTGTATGACAAAGTTAATGTCGAGATATTTTTCGGCAAATCTGCCTCTACTACAAATCTTACAACCATTTCTTTTTGCTCGTGACCAGCCAACGTTTGACGACTAAAACAAAAACATTCAGTCTTGTTAAAAAACAGCGATGCCTGTGATGGAGATACGCTGGGTACTGCCTGACCAGTGACCTCGGAAGCAGAAGTGTTAACTGCAACAAATACTGCCTCTGTCACTTCACCAGGGTGTACCAACAGCGTTCTATCTCTGGCTTTAAATTGCCAAGGCAGCGCACTATTTACATTGGTATCAAACTGAACTGTCACAGTACGATCATAGTCAACAGTCAACTTGCTAACCGATTCCGCCGTAATTTCTCCGGTTTTGCCGTTCAGCCCTGTAACATCACAAAGTACATCGTAAAGCGGCACTAGCGCATAACCAAAACCAAACATCGCCAGCGCAAAGATGGCTAACTTACCAGCAGTGTGCTCACTGTTCATTTGACAGTAAACCAGATAAATCCAGCATAAAATGAGAAAGCGACTAAACCCAAAACTATAGCTAGCTTGATATTAGCAGCATCTCTTGATGTCGCTAATTTATCTTCATTCTTTTCTGTTGTCATTACCCTAAATTTTTACCAATCCATTTAAGAATGTGCCGTTGCATCCGTTACTTGTGGTGGCGTGGTAAATGAATGGAATGGCGGAGGTGAAGACAGGGTCCATTCCAGACCATGAGCACCTTCCCAAACCTGATCTGTGGCCTTTTGTCCGCCACGGATACACTGAATAACAACAACCACAAACAACAACTGAGACAGTCCGAAGACAAAACCACCGATACTGGAGATCATATTCCAGTCAGCAAACTGCACGCTGTAGTCTGGGATTCGACGTGGCATACCGGCCAGTCCCAAAAAGTGTTGCGGGAAGAACAGGATATTCACAGAAATAGCAGATAGCCAAAAATGCCATTTACCCAGACATTCGTTGTACATGTACCCCGTCCATTTTGGCAACCAATAATAAGTGGCTGCAAACAAACTGAAGACCGCACCAGGCACTAGTACATAATGAAAATGCGCAACAATGAAGTAAGTATCATGGTATTGAAAATCAACCGGGGTTACGCCCATCATCAGACCGGTGAAACCACCGATGGTAAACAAAACAATGAAGGCCAAGGAGAATAGCATAGGCGTTTCGAAGGTCATGGAACCTCTCCACATTGTTGCCACCCAGTTAAATATTTTTACGCCCGTTGGTACGGCAATCGACATAGTCGCGTACATAAAATAAAGCTCGCCCGCTAGTGGCATACCGACTGTGAACATATGGTGCGCCCAAACAAAGAAGGACAGAAAGGCGATTGCAGCTGTGGCATAGACCATTGACGCATAACCAAATAATGGTTTACGGGCAAAGGTTGGTAAAATCTGCGAAATAATACCAAAAGCAGGTAGGATCAGAATATATACTTCAGGATGTCCAAAGAACCAGAATATATGCTGGAACATCGTTGGGTCACCGCCGCCAGCAGCACTGAAGAAACTGGTGGCAAAGAATTTATCTGTTAACAGCATAGTCACTGCGCCAGCAAAAACAGGCATGGCAGCAATCAATAGAAATGCGGTAATGATCCAAGTCCAGACAAACAGTGGTAATTTCATGAATGTCATGCCTGGGGCACGCATATTGAAGACTGTTGCGATAATATTAATGGCACCCATGATGGATGAAATACCAAGGAAATGAACAGTAAATATCAGAAAAGGAAAAGCATCGCCTAATTGCAGAACCAGCGGTGGGTACATTGTCCACCCCCCTCCTGGTGCACCACCTTCCATAAACAGAGTGCTTAACAACATGACGAATGCAAATGGCAAGATCCAGAAGCTCATGTTATTCATGCGCGGCAAGGCCATGTCTGGCGCACCTATCATCATCGGAATCAACCAGTTAGCCAGGCCTACGCCTGCTGGCATCACCGCACCAAATATCATAACCAAGGCATGCACTGTTGTCATTTGATTGAAGAACAGCGGATCTACAAACTGCATACCTGGCTGAAAAAGTTCAGCGCGTATCACCATGGCCATAGCACCACCGATAAAAAACATTATCAGGGCGAATATCAGATACATAGTACCAATATCTTTATGGTTCGTAGAAAACAACCAACGGCCTGCGCCTGTTGGTTTATGATCGTGATGATCACTGTGGACAGCTGCTTCGCTCATGTATCTATCCTCTTAAATTATCTCTTTGATTAGGCATTAAAGGATTTAAATTCAGGTAAATTCCTAACGTGCCGCCTTGATATCAGCGGGCTGTACAATATCTCCAGTAGCATTACTCCAGGAATTACGCTCATAGGTAATGGCTGCTGCGATATCTGCATCAGACAGTTGCCCGGCAAACGCTGGCATCAGATTCTTGCCTGCTAACACTAGCTTGACATGATCTACAGCAGAGCCTTGCACGATGGCGCTGCCATCCAACGGTGGAAAAGGACCCGTACCTTTACCATCTGCCAAATGACATGCAGCACAGTTGGCACCGTAAACTTCTTTGCCATGAGCCATCAATTCATCTTTAGCCCATTCTTTATCTGAGTTAGCCAGCGCGTCAATTTGTGCCTGTTTGGTATCAACAATCCAGGTACGATAATCCTCCATAGAAACTGCTTCCAGAACGATTGGCATAAAAGCATGGTCTTTACCACATAGCTCAGCGCATTGACCACGATAGATGCCTAACTCCTCTATGTAAGCCCAGTTATCGTTGATAAACCCTGGGATCGCGTCCCGTTTCCAGCCTAGGTCAGGTACCCACCATGCATGATTAACATCGTTGGAAGCAGTTAAGATTCTGATTTTTGTATTAATCGGCAGAACAATTGGTTTATCTACCTCTAACAAGTAATTTTCAACACTGGCAGGATCAATCCCGGAATTCATTTGCCTGGCCTCATTGCTATCTTTTGCCAGTGAGCTGAAAAAACTCAGTTCATCTTCCAGATAATCATACTTCCACTTCCATTGATAGGCGGTGACTTTTAGCGTGATATCTGCATCGCCTGTTTGTTCCATGTATACCAATGTCTTGGTTGCAGGAAAGGCGATGATCACTAGGATTACAATAGGAATGATCGTCCAAGTAATTTCAGCGAGAGTACTATGATAAAATTGTGCAGGGACGGCGCCCCTTGATTTCCTGTGATGGAAAATGGACCAGGCCATGACACCAAACACAACGACACCGATAAGGGTAACGATCCAAAGTATGATCATATGCAGGTCATATATCTCATGACTAATTGGTGTCACGCCCTCTCTTAGATTAAGCGCCCACTCAGCATTGGCAACTGTTGTCCACAGCAGCAACACTACTTGAACCGCAATCCCTATGATGTTTCTCAAATTTTTAACAAACATGCAGCGTTCCTCAGCAAAATGTAATGTAAAATTTCTAAAACTTCTCAGCCTAGCTTTACTGACCTTAACTTAAGCCCTATTTAAGACAAAATCTAAGACAAAATCAATAACTAACAAACTTAGCTATCCATCTAGCAGACAGCCTCAGAGAATTCGTACGGAGGGTTTACGAGCAAGATCATAAAATTTGAAGAGCTATGCTTACAGACTAGAGGCATTCAATATCTTTGTGAGCACAAATATATGACTATAATTATATTTGACTATAACTTTCTGGCTTTGTTAGTTAGCAACTCTTCTATCTATAGACCACCTGCCCCCAAACTGGTAATTATTCTTATACTTTCAAGTGGTTACGCACACAAATACTTAGGTGCGACAATATGCCCTATTTTGGTGTGTTTTGGCAAGTGTTTGTTATGTGTCCACCACATATTGCGCTGTGGCTGATATTTGACGAACATTGTGGCCAAAGAGGTGTTGGCTCAGGCTATAGCGAGGTCTATAGTAAGTCATTGTTTCAGTTATTTCAGTTAAAAAAATGAGTTAGAGATTATTTAAATTAGCTGTCTGGGACAGCTCCACGCCTTTAAAAGTTGTTATAGTGCCACAGACAGGCTAAACCTTAATGATTAGTTACATCAACCTTTTAACTCTCGAAGCCGCCGCATCATCTAATTCTTTTCTGATTTTCCCTGTCAAATAACTCGCTTTAAACCCTTTCTGCTTACATTCAAGAAGAAGTCCTTTAATTTGTTTATCAGATTTATTTGCCCTCAGAGAAGAGACCAACATATCAATCAGCGTATCGGACCAAAGTGTTTTGGCTGTCGTTTTATCATCTATCACTGCCTTATCCCCTGCATAATTGAATGTTAATATTTTTGCATCATATATCGTCATTAACAAGGTAAATACCCTGTCTTGGATACGGGATGATAACAATATTTACATCCTTCATCGTGTCTCCAGCAATGACGGCCTAGCCAAGATATAATGGCTAGGCTGGAACCAGATGTAGTTACCAAAAATTTACGATTTATCATTTGAGGCAGGCTTAAAAATACCTTTAAAACATACTAAAAACATTCCAAGTCACTGTAAAATATACGAGAATTATGCTGGAAATGCCGTCCCAGACAGTGTAGCTTAGCTTCTCCCTTGCTTGATATTACCAAAAACTATTCACGAATTATTAAGAACTTAAGGTATGAGACGTATATATATCCAGACCATGGGCTGCCAAATGAACGAATATGATTCGGCCAAGGCGCTGGATGTCCTCGCTGAATCCCATGGCACCGTCAAAACAAATAAGCCTGAAGAAGCAGATATCATCCTGCTCAATACCTGCTCAATTCGTGAAAAAGCCCAGGAAAAGGTATTTTCCCAATTGGGTCGCTGGAGACCATTCAAAGACGAGAAGCCTGATCTGGTAATCGGTGTCGGTGGCTGCGTAGCGAGTCAGGAAGGTGCGGCCATTTTTGAACGCGCACCTTATGTTGATTTGGTCTTTGGTCCGCAGACCCTGCACCGTCTTCCAGGAATGATCAATGATGTTATGAAATCAAAAAAATCAGTGATTGATATATCCTTTCCTGAAATTGAAAAATTTGATCATTTACCAGAGGCTCGTGCAGAAGGCTCGACCGCCTTTGTTTCCATCATGGAAGGATGTAGCAAATATTGCACCTTTTGTGTTGTGCCCTACACCCGTGGTGAGGAGATTAACCGAACCTTTGATGATGTGATCAATGAAGTTGTTGAACTCGCGGCACAGGGTGTCAGGGAAATTAATTTGCTCGGTCAGAATGTTAATGCTTATAGAGGCGAAATGCATGATGGTGAAATTGCAGACCTTGCATTGTTAATCGAATATGTTGCAGCCGTTGAAGGCATCGAGCGCATTCGTTATACAACCTCTCACCCCGTTGAATTTTCGGATAGATTGATTGAAGCTTATGCTAAAGTACCTGAACTGGTAAACCACCTGCATTTACCTGTACAAAGCGGCTCTGACCGTGTGCTTGCCCTGATGAAAAGAGGGCATACTGCGTTGGAATATAAATCCAAAATACGGAAATTGCGCAAAATCAGACCTGATATCAGTTTATCTTCAGATTTTATTATTGGCTTTCCTGGCGAAACTGATTATGATTTTGAGGCAACTATGAATTTAATCGCGGAAATCGGCTTTGATCATTCGTTCAGCTTTATTTACAGCAAACGTCCTGGAACCCCCGCATCATCATTTAGTGATAATGTACCAGCAGAAACAAAAAAACAACGTTTGAATATTCTGCAAGCCAAGATTAATTCCAAGGCTATGGAAATTAGTCAGAGTATGGTCGGAGAAACGACACAAGTTTTGGTTGAAGGCTTTTCCAAAAAAAACACGAAACAACTCCGTGGCAAAACAGAAAATAATCGCACCGTAAATTTTTCTGGTCCAGCATCATTAATTGGCGAGTTTGCTCACGTATTGATTACAGAGGCATTGCCAAATTCCTTGCGTGCTGAATTACAACAGGTGCCTGTTGTCGGTCCAGAAACAACACTCCAACAATCAGCGCTATAAAAACTGCTTGAACGCTTCATCCAATAGCTTACATCCCAGATCAACAGACATAGTTCTGGAACCAGCAGACAACACCCGGCTGGCAAACATCTGTGGTTCTCTAGATAAAAATCTGCGGCTTATTGAAAGAAGACTGGGGGTTGAAATTAATAATCGTGGAAATGCTTTTCGCATCATTGGCACAAATAAGTCTGTTGACCTTGCCGAACAACTCTTGCTATCACTTTACGAGATGACGGCAATAGAGACACTATTACCTGAAAAAGTACATCTTCATATTCAGGATATGGGCATTGATCGGGATGCCGAAGACGATAGTGATACCGATACGCGTATTAAAACGAAGCGTGGGATCATTAGAGGCAGATCTCCAAACCAACGGTGCTACTTAAAAGATATCTTCGACCATGATATTAGTTTTGGTATTGGACCTGCTGGTACCGGCAAAACCTATCTTGCCGTTACCTGTGCTATCGCTGCCCTAGAACAGGATCGTGCACGGCGTATTGTGCTAGTTCGCCCTGCTGTTGAGGCCGGTGAGAACCTTGGCTTTCTTCCCGGTGATCTTATGCAGAAGGTCGATCCTTATCTGCGACCACTCTATGATGCCTTATACGAAATGCTCGGCTTCGAACAAGTTGCAAAATATATTGAACGTAATGTCATTGAAATTGCTCCGCTAGCCTTTATGCGTGGACGTACACTCAATGAATCTTTTGTGATTCTGGATGAAGCCCAAAATACAACAGTTGAACAAATGAAAATGTTTCTCACCCGCATTGGCTTTGGTTCCACGGTGGTCATTACCGGGGATATCACCCAGATAGATTTACCTCGAGGCAAAGACTCTGGCCTACGACAGGTCATAGATGTCCTTAAAGAAGAAGAGAATATTAGCTTTACCTTCTTTACTTCAAAAGATATCGTCAGACACCCACTGGTAGCAAAAATACTGAATGCTTATGAAAGACATGAGCAGGATAATCAAAACTGATGGCTATCGAAGTAGATATTCAATATGCAACAGATTTTCCTGATCTACCTGATAAAAACCAACTAAAACTCTGGGCGGAAGTTGCCTTGGTGAATTTGAAAGAAAATGCAGAACTAACCATCCGCATTGTTAATGAGGATGAAGGAACACAGCTCAATGAACAATGGCGAAAATCACAAGGTCCGACAAATGTGCTATCTTTTACTCATGAAGAGGAGGCAAAAATTGCACCGGACTTACTTGGTGATATCGTTGTTTGCGCACCGGTGGTAGCCAAAGAGGCGAAAGAACAAAATAAAACTATCGATGCACATTGGGCGCATATGATAATCCATGGTGTTTTACATCTAAGTGGTTTTGATCATGCTAATCTGGAGGATGCCGACTGTATGGAAAGTCTTGAAATTAAAATTCTTGAGGAATTAAATTATCACAACCCTTACCTCATCACCCAAACCTAGAACCAGCCAATATAAAGCACAGATAAATGCATGAATGAAAACACATCTGGCAAACGTCAGTTAAAAATATCGCAAAAAATCCTCTCCTTATTTTCAAGTAAACCTGAAGATAGGCAGGCACTGATTGAGCTGTTACGAGAATCAGAAACCAGAAGCCTGCTGGAACTTGATGCACTAACAATGATTGAGGGAGTATTGCAAGTCTCTGAAATGCAGGTTCGCGATATAATGATTCCACGCGTACAAATGATAGTGATCAAAAATGATGCGAGTCCAGAAGATATTCTTGCAGCCGTTGTTGAATCAGGCCATTCACGATTTCCCGTTATAGGCGACGATACTGATGAGATAACAGGCATCCTTCTGGCAAAAGATTTATTAGCTTATTTTTCTGATAAGGAAAACTCCGAATTCAATATTAAAGATATGATGCGCCGGGCATTTTTTGTGCCTGAGAGTAAACGTCTCAATATTCTATTGAGAGAATTTCGATCAAATCGTAACCATATGGCTATTATTGTTGATGAATATTCAGGTGTTGCTGGACTGGTTACCATGGAAGATGTTATTGAGGAAATCGTTGGGGAAATTGAAGATGAACATGACATCGACAATGAGGAACACATCAGGCCACATGGACGTAACCGCTATACTATCAAAGCCTTAACACCGATAAATGAATTCGATAATTTCTTCAATACAGAGTTTAGTGGTGATGAATACGATACGATTGGTGGACTGATACTCAAAGCATTTGGTCATGTCCCCAGACGTGGGGAAAGCATCGAACTCGGAAGCTTTAATATTAAAGTTCTCCGCGCAGACAAAAGAAGGATTCGTCTAATACGTATCAACAAAATTGAACAATCTTTATCAGAGACTGACTCAGGATCATCTGAATAATAGGCCGATAGATTATTTGTAATATTGATAACTTTACAAACATTTGCAAATTAAACCGCAAAAGAATTATTTACTGAAACTCATAAGCTGCTTCCTGTCAGGTGCGCTATTACCTCTGGCTTTTTCTCCCTATGACTACCCTGCTATCGCCATCCTTTCATTGGCATGGTTATTTTATGCAATTCTGAATAGCACACCCAATCATGCAGGGATCTTAGGATATATCTTTGGCTTTGGCATGTTTGGCGTGGGTATCAATTGGTTACATATCAGCATCAACTTATTTGGTGGAGTTAATCTTGCAGGTGCGCTGATAATTACATTCATACTGGTTGCATTTCTTTCCCTATATCCTGCTTTAGTTGCTTTCGTATACCAATGTTTATTTGCCAACAAAGGTATTCTTGCCTTTGTCATTGTAATGCCCGCACTATGGGTACTGACCGAATGGTTGCGCTCCTGGATTCTTACCGGGCTACCCTGGCTGAATATTGCTTATACCCAAACTGATACTTCTATATCCTCTCTGGCTCCTTTGCTTGGGCAATATGGCGTAAGCTGGTTCACAGCATTTATTTCAGCATTACTCGTAGCAATGTTTTTGGGAGCCAAGAAGGTAAAGATTATTCTCATTGGAATCTTCTTCATATCATGGCTTGGCCTGAATGCACTAAATGACATTCACTGGACGACGGATAGAAATGCTGATATTACAGTGGCTCTGGTTCAAGGCGCTATTCCACAAGAGATGAAATGGAAGCCAGAACAAAGACAGAGGACACTCGATCTCTATATCTCGCTATCAGAAGAGCATCAAGATAGCCAATTGATCATTTGGCCTGAAACAGCTGTCCCTGTATTACATCATCAAGCTCAAGAATTTATAAATGTAATGACATCAAGAGCAAAAAATCAGAACCATGATTATCTGGTTGGCATTCCTTTCAGTGATCAAAATTCAAATAAATTTTATAACGGTATTACCGTGATTGGCAGTACCAATGATATCTACTACAAACAACATCTGGTACCATTTGGGGAATATTTACCTTTTGATAAATGGCTGCGCCCTATTCTTGACCTGATGAAGATTCCGATGCCTGATTTTAGTCCAGGACCTGATAAAAAACCTGTGATCCGTGCTGCTGGAGAAGTTATTGGCGTATCAATTTGTTATGAAGATGTCTTTGGTGAAGAAGTTATTACAGCATTACCTGAGGCAACAATATTGGTAAATATTAGCAATGATGCCTGGTTCGGCGACTCCATTGCCCCGCACCAACATTTACAAATGGCAAGGATGCGAGCATTGGAAACAGGTCGCTATATGCTGCGCTCAACCAATACAGGCATCAGCGCCATTATCAACGAAAAGGGAATTATTACTGCAAGCTCACCACAATTCACTCCGCATGTGACTAGCGATACAGTAAAAACTTTTGAAGGATTAACACCCTACGCAAGGTCTGGAAATTCACCAGTAATCATCGCTGCATTTTTAGTATTGTTGATTCATTTTTTTAGACACAGAAAACCATCTACGGCTAACATCTAGATGACTATTTCTCTTGATGCCTTGGCCTCCTCCAGCCTTTCTTTTAATTCCAGATTACTCTCTGCAATCTTCATGATATCTCCTCGGTTTAATCTCAATAATGCCGCCTTTTCCTTTATCTTTACTGTCGCAGTACGAACCTGATCACCCAACAAGGCCATTTCACCAAAAAAATCACCTTCTTTAAGTTCTGCAATCAATTCGCCAGCCTTAAATACAGAGACAACACCGTGAATAATGATAAACATAGAATTGCCACTTTCGCCTTCTGTCACAACAATATCTCCATGCCTAAATCCAACCAATATTGTCTGCTCAACAATCAGATCCAATACCTCATTCGATAGCCCGCGCAACAGGGGAACTAGGCCAACCAAATCCATTTGCATCTCCCTTCCTTCTTTAATATCAGTTAATCTACGTTTTAATTCAGTTCCCTCTCTAGCGAGTTGCATGACATCCCGTCTTGTTAATCGCAGCAGTGTTGATGGGTGTTTCGCTTTGACCGTTGCCATCCTGACTTGATCTCCCAATAAAGCCATCTCACCAAAAAAATCACCATCACTCAATACAGCAACCTCTTTATTGTCCTTATATACAGAGACAATACCATGGGCAATGATATAAAGTGCATTGCCACGTTCGCCTTCGCCGATAATGATATCGTCCGCTAAAAATGTCACCGGCTTTGCATGCCCTGAAAGTTGTCCCAGTACTTCTGTTGGTAAGCCATTCAGTAGGGGTACTGTGCCAATCAAATCACTGGCATCAAGCCTGGGTGCTGCATCCGTAATAGGAGGCAAGGCTGAGATCGCCTCATAAATTATCCTTTTAATTCGGGCAAGTGCCTTTGCGCCAATTTCACCATCATGGCGATCTTGTTCTGCATGCAAACGCGCTGCAGTCAGTGCAACTTGGGTAAATAAATTGGTTTCAAATCTCACATAAAAATCTGGAAAATCCTCAGCAATTTCCTGTAATCGAGAACGACGTCTTTGCAGACGTTCACGATATTTCCCAGCAATCCTCTCTCTTCCCACTTCGCCAACTTCAGGATGTGTATCAAGCATCTCCAGCACTGATGAACAAATTAATACTCCAGCAATATCACGCTGCATCCTATGCGCCAAACGTGTATTTTGATAGCGTGATAATAACCATGCCGCCCAATCATGCTCCCTTATTCTTTTTAACAGGGCATTTTCCATCGCCGCAAATAGACCTGTTTTACTGGCAAAATCAGATGACGTGCCTGGGGCTTCATTAGCAGCAATCTTTTCCCTGTCGCGTTGGATATTATTTCTGATATCCAGATAGGTGTAATGCTGTATCAGGTTAATATCATGTAATTTCTTTAACTCATCGAACTCAGTCCTCAATGCACTAAAACGCAAATGCTTTATGCCCTGCCTCTTTTGAATATCAGGAATATCAGAGCTAAACATTTCATATATATTTTTATGAATAAGTTGCTCGGTACTTCGTGAAACAATCCCTGCCTTGTAAAATCTATCGATGAGTGCAGATGATTCTTTGCCTGCATGTATGATTCCCTGTTTCAGTTCAGCCAATTCGTCGTTTGTTAATCTATCTATCCGCAATTTTTGTATCAGTGGCTTGATCGTCGGAGCATTAACCAACAGTGAAAACATTACAACACCCAATGTTAAATCCAGCAATAAATCCCGACCTGGAAGATATTCAGGAACTGATAAAACAATTGCGATTGCTAATCCGCCTTTAATGCCGCCCCACCACATAATGTGCCGTTCACCAAGACTGACATGCGGCAAGGAGAACCATTTAATGGTTAAGGGAATCATGGCATGTATCGTTGCAGCACGAGACAGCAACACCAACGATATAGCAATACCGATCACATCCATTCTGGCGACAAGGCGCTCTGCGTCTACTGATAATCCAACCAGTAAAAATAATAGAGAATTACTAACCAGCGCAATCACTTCCCAGGTTTCCTTGACCGTATAAATTGCAGCCTGTGAAATACGCGGAACCCATAACATGCCCATGGTAATAGCGGAAGCGACTACCGCCATTACGCCTGAAACATGCAACAAATGTTCGGCAACGATAAAGCATACATAAGCAACAACAATCGTCATAATCATGAATGCACTCGAGCTTGAGAAAAGTCTGTGCAAAAATTCGCTAAACACAAAACCAATCACGGCTCCTACCAAAGCACCCCCAATAAAGACTTCAAAGAAATCCAGTACAGCACTGCCAGCATCTGCCCAAGTAAACGCTGCACCACTCAATGCAAATATAAGAATAATCTTGAAGACAACGATCGCGGTGGCATCATTTAGCAATGACTCGCCTTCAACAAGAATCCTCAGTCTTTCTGGCACACCCAGTTCCTTAAACAAGGAGATAACGGCAACAGGGTCAGTTGCTGAAATTAAAGCACCAAATAACAGCGCCAATACCAAATCCACTTTTAGGAAAAACCAGAGGCCTATCCCAATGAAGGCCGTGGAAATAAGCAGTGCCGGGACAGCCAGAACCAAAACAGGTAACAAATCCTTAACTAGCTGTCTGGCATTTAAGTTAAATGCGGACTCAAATATCAAGGCAGGCAAAAATAAGAATAAAACGATATCTGGAGCTAGTTGAAAATCAAGTAACACATGCATGGACTCATGATTTCTAGCAAAAGAACCCAGCACAATTCCAATGATCACCAGAAAAACGGTATAGGGAATAGGTGTATTATGACAAATGCCAGATGCCAACATGGCGATCGTCAACAAGCCCATAATAATCAGGATGGCTTCTGATAAAGGCATTTTAAAGTTCTCCCCCTAACCCTTTTAAATCGAGTTATAACCGAAAGCGGTGCATGAGCAGTTGAAGAAAAGCGGCATATCTGATTAATTTGTCGCTACCACAACTTCAACTTAATAAAGGGGATACGCCACTCATAGACAAGAATAACGTGATTTTACTCCAAGGTCGAGCACCTGTTTTCGATCCATTAACCGAACTGTTTCAATCAGGGGCAAGACAATTGATACATCAAGCTGTTGAGGCGGAACTCAACGAGTTTATGGGGCAGTTGCCAGTCAGCAAACTGACTCCAGTCAAGTTGTGACCGTGCAAAATGGCTGCCAACCTGAACCTAACGTACAGGGATGGGAGCCGTGTCGGTCAAGATACCGAAGGTGCGCTCTTGATCGGAAGACATCCATTCCGTCTTAAATTACTTCTTTTAAAGAAGTAATCCATCACTGCAATATTTTTTAGCTATTTCTAATTCTACTGGAATTGGTTCTTTGGCTACTATTTTTTCTTAAAAAACATATATAACTGGTCTTGAAAATGTGATATTTATACATTTACAGCAGGTGGGGGTGAGATCTCAGTAGCTATTTTTTTGTACATAAAAACCAATTACTTGCCATTTTAACTGCCATTAGTTAGAAATCACTGGTAAAATGGCACAAACAAGGAAAGTAAAGCTAAAAAAGCTTACCTTAGCTTAAGGTAAGACGCATAAGCTTGCGGTCGAGACGTGAGTTAGACATACTTGAATATATTTAAAAAATTGTAAGGAGGACTTAATAATGGCAAAACAAGATTTGTATAAGGAGTGCATTGAGGATATTAAATCTGGAACTGAAGGGTTATACGCTGTTTCGGTTGTCGAAATTGCATCAGGCTTAGCTTTAGGTACCTTTACTGATGGGACACTGGATCCAGAGATTGCCAGTGCTCATAATGTAGAAGTGGTCAAATCAAAGCTAAAAGCTATTGACGCATTAGGACTAAAAGAAAAGATTGACGACATATTGATCACCCTCACTTATCAATACCATTTAATTAACTGCAATGATGAAGGTACGCACATGATCTATGTAGCAGCAAGTAGAACCAAAGCAAATCTTGCAATTTTAAGAAATCTTGCAAGAAATGCCGTTAAAAAACTGGACAGTGGTTTAGCATCATAACGAATTTGGTATTAGAAAAAAGTGTAAATAATTTCTTGAAATTGATCGTATGGCAATCAGAATAAAGTCAATCATTTCAAAAAAGTAATTAGGTGATAGTAACTTTCAAGCGACGACGCGGTGCTCGCTCTAGTTTGGATAGGGGTTTTTTGCCTCTTTTTCTGTCTACTCAGTTTCTATATATTCTAATGCAAGCCCTTACTTATCCTAACTAATTACTTATCCTAACTAATTGCCACACCGACTCGCAAAATTTGCCTGATTTGATAACGCCACAATTGTTGTCTAAATGCTTTGCTCGTGTTAATGACAATCCTGAACAGTGACTCAAAAAAAAGGCGCAACGTTCTATATGTTTCGCTTAGGTAATCGGCAAGTCTTTGCTTCAATTGGTGGCTATGGGTAGACTTGAACTACCGACCCCAGCGTTATGAGTGCTGTGCTCTAACCAGCTGAGCTACATAGCCATACTATATGAAATTCCATGTTGAAAACCTAGAGAATGATGAACTCAGGGATGCGGAATTTTCCAGTGAGCGCAGGGTTTTGTCAAGGGGTCTTGCTATCTCGTGCCGAAAAAGTAATCGTCGGGATTGAGGCAAACCAGAACAATTTTCCTGCCCTTAACATCTTCGGCAATGGCCGTAACAGAGTCATTAATAATGTAAAGGTCAGTGTTGAGATCTCCTTAAAATTTTACGATGATATTTTTTGCCAGATATTCTTTAATTAATGACATCGATCAAGAAAAGAGTTTGATCATGTTTGTCCATTTGTGCTCATAAACACTTTGACCCGATTTAGTAAGCATGGCTTGAACGCTCTTTCAAAAATGTTCCTGCTAAACGACGAACCATGTTATTCTTTTTTCAGAGAATCAACCAACCCGGAGAGGCAAATGGAGACACAGCTCAAATGGGCAGGTAATGCGGCATTCATCGGTAGGGCATCGACTGGACACACTATTGTCATGGATGGGCCAGCTAAAGGTGGTGGTCGAAACCTTGGTCCCAGGCCAATGGAGATGCTGATTCTTGGGATGGGGGCATGTAGTACATATGATGTTGTTTCAATATTAAAAAAGTCACGCCAGGAAATCACCGATTGCGAGGTAAAGATTACATCACAACGTACGGATAGCGACCCTAAAGTATTTACAGAGATTCAGTTGCACTTTATTGTTAGCGGCAAAGACCTTAAAGAAAAGCAAGTTGAACGAGCCATAAGACTTTCGGCAGAAAAATATTGTTCTGCTTCAATCATGTTGGGTGCGACTGCAAATATTACGCATGATTTTGAGATTGTTAATATAGCTTGAGACCTTTGCATCATTCACACTGATTCTACCGAAACAGGTAAAATAAGACCATTCTAAGAACCTTAAAGATTATTTATCCATGTGCTGGGAAAAACTGCCCAAGGTTCGTTCACAGATATGCCTTTAGTAGGATATAAATCATTGTTTGAACTAGATGCTGCACAGAGAGATTATCAATTGGAAACAGATCAAAACAATATTCAGTCATCTTTATGCTTCCCGGCATCCCCGCCCTAGTTGATGTTTAAGACGCTCATCTTGCCAGTATGGCCAGCATGGATATGGCCTAAGTGATGCGGCGATTGAGGGAAAATTCTCGCAAAACGAAACCTTTTCATACAAACTTTATAAAAAATGATATTACCTATAATATTTTGTTCAGTAGTTTTGAATGATGCAAAAATTCTCAATGGGTGAGAGAGTTTTTGAATTAGTTATCCGAGACAGCTTTTTTTTAATTTTAAATCATGCGTTGGAAATCAAGTATCACCGTTACCGCGGTTATAGAATGTGACCAGAAATTTCTTCTGGTTGAAGAAAATGCAGATAATCACGTCGTCTTCAATCAGCCTGCGGCCATCTGGAAAAGAATGAAACCCTTATGGAAGCCGCAATAAAGAGAGGTGCTGGAAGAAACTGCCTGGGAATTTATTCCTCAAACAATTGTGGGCATCTATATGTACCCAAATCAGCACAGTGATATTACTTACCTGCGAGTCTGTTTCTCAGGAACATGTGAGAACCATCACCCTGAACAAGCTCTAGATACAGGCATCATCCAGGCCGTGTGGCTCAGTGAGGAGGAAATCAAAGAAAAAAATGGCAAAATGCGCAGTCAAATGGTCTCAAAATGCATTAACGACTACCCTTCAGGAAAAAGCTATGCGCTGGAATTACTGCATCATTTTTTACCAGAAGAAATTACTGCATCTCAACAATAGACCCATTTAAATGTCTAAAGGAAAAATTATTGTTGGCATCTCTGGTGGTGTTGATTCTTCCGTCGCCGCCCTACTTCTGAGGGAGCAGGGTTATGATGTTGAAGGATTATTCATGAAAAACTGGGAAGAACAGTTGCCTGGAGGCGAATGCATGTGGGAAGCTGATATTGAGGATGCGATGCAGATCTGTGACCGGCTTGATATCCCTATCAATACGGTCGATTTAGCTAATGATTACTGGGATAAAGTGTTTAGTAATTTTCTGGAGGAATACAAACGTGGGCGGACACCTAATCCTGATGTCCTATGCAATCAGGAGATCAAATTCAGCGCATTTTTAACCCATGCCACCAATTTAGGTGCCAAAAAAATTGCCACTGGGCATTACGCCTGCGCCACTGAAGTTAATGGTCACTTTCAACTAAGGAAGGGGTTGGATAACAATAAAGATCAAAGTTATTTTCTATGCCGGCTAAATCAGGAACAACTAAACCTAAGTCTTTTCCCAATTGGTGAGTTTGAAAAGCACGAAGTACGAGAACTCGCTAAGAAAGCTGGATTTCAGACACATGATAAAAAGGATAGCACCGGAATCTGTTTTGTCGGTGAACGCCCTTTCAGAGAATTCCTTTCACGTTATCTTCCCGAAAAAATGGGCGAAATACAGACACCTGATGGTAAGGTCATCGGACAGCATAATGGCGTATTCTATTACACATTGGGACAACGGCAAGGACTTGGTATCGGTGGTGTTCAAGGTGCGCCTGACTCGCCTTGGTACATATACAAAAAAGACATTGAAAACAATATTCTGTTTGCCGTACAGGGTCATGACCACGAACTGTTACACAGTCAGAGATTAACAACCACAGACATCAATTGGGTTAGCGGACTTGCACACAATGCACCATTTAGATGTGCTGCTAAAACACGCTATCGACAGGCGGCTCAGGCTTGCACAATTGCACGCATTGAAGATGATAGTTATTCAGTCACCTTTGACAATGCTCAACGTGCAGTGACGCCAGGACAATTTGTGGTCTTTTATGATAGAGATATCTGCTTGGGAGGAGGCATCATAGAGAACACTGATTAAAAACCTTTTAAATACAACCATATCCATCTAAATACTTTAAATTAACGTTATTTGTCGCTATTTGTTAATAAAATTATTTGTCTCTATGCCCGCATATTTTGCAGCGTAGCGAGGGCATTTCTTGTACAATTTCCCTAACTCATAATTATTAAGGCATGGTCATAAGCAAGCAGGTCGAAAATACCAAGCCTGTAGTCTCGGCTTTATGGCCATTAATCAAAATAATTGCATTAATCTAAGGTTAGGAGATTAGGAATGGTACTTGAAGCATGTCGTAAACATGTGGCGGAAAGGGCTGCACAAGGCATCGTGCCACAACCGCTTAATGAGGAACAAACGGCCTCTTTAGTCAATCTGCTAAAGAACCCTCCCGCTGGAGAAGAAAAATTTATCCTAGATCTCATTACCAATCGCGTGCCAGCTGGTGTCGATCAGGCCGCTTACGTTAAGGCTGGCTTCCTGGCCGCCATCAGTAAAGGCGAGACAGAATCTCCGCTCATCAATAAAGTGAAGGCAATCGAACTACTGGGCACCATGCTCGGTGGTTACAACATCGCTCCCATGATTGATGCGCTGGATAATGAAGCACTCGCACCTACCGCAGTCAATGCCCTGTCACATACCTTGTTGATGTTTGATACATTCCATGATGTTAAGGAAAAAATGGATGCTGGAAATCAATATGCCAAACAAGTTATAGAATCATGGGCTGAAGGCAAATGGTTTACCAGCAAACTAAAATTGGCTGAGAAGATTACCGTGACCGTATTCAAGGTGACTGGCGAAACCAATACTGACGATCTTTCGCCAGCACCGGATGCGTGGTCACGTCCTGATATCCCGCTACATGCACAGGCTATGCTAAAGATGGAACGTGATGGCATAGAGCCTGATAAAGCAGGCGATATTGGCCCAATTAAGCAAATAAAAACACTGAAAGAAAAAGGTCATCCGCTTGCCTATGTCGGCGATGTTGTTGGTACCGGCTCTTCACGCAAGTCGGCGGCTAACTCTGTCTTATGGCATATAGGAGATGATATTCCCTTTATTCCAAACAAACGTATTGGTGGCTATTGTCTCGGCAGTAAGATTGCGCCCATCTTTTTTAACACCATGGAAGACTCAGGAGCGCTACCCATAGAATGTGATGTCACAAAATTAAATATGGGTGATGTCATTGATATCTATCCTTATGAAGGCATCATTAAAAAGAATGAATCAGATACAACACTCTGTGAGTTTTCGCTGAAAACTGATATTTTACTGGATGAAGTTCAGGCAGGGGGTCGTATTCCACTGATTATCGGACGTGGACTGACAACTCGTGCTCGTGAGGCGCTGGCTGTGGGTGAAACAGATTTATTCCGTAAACCCGTGCCAGCTGAAGATACAGGCAAAGACTTTACGCTAGCCCAAAAAATGGTTGGTAAGGCCTGTGGCGTGGAAGGTATTCGTCCTGACATCTATTGCGAACCTAGGATGACAACCGTTGGCTCACAAGATACCACCGGCCCAATGACACGAGATGAACTCAAAGACCTCGCCTGTCTGGGTTTCTCCGCCGATCTAACCCTACAGTCTTTCTGTCACACCGCGGCCTACCCGAAACCAATTGATGAAATAACTCATCACACCCTGCCTGATTTCATCATGACTCGTGGTGGTGTTTCCTTGCGCCCGGGCGACGGCATTATTCATTCTTGGCTTAACCGTATGTTGTTACCGGATACCGTCGGTACTGGTGGTGATTCGCATACCCGTTTTCCAATTGGTATTTCATTCCCGGCAGGTTCAGGCCTGGTAGCCTTTGCCGCTGCAACTGGCGTCATGCCATTGGATATGCCTGAATCCATTCTGGTACGTTTTAAGGGTGCATTACAGCCTGGCATTACCTTACGTGATCTGGTCAATGCGATACCATTAGAAGCCATAAAAAATGGACTACTTACTGTTGAAAAAGAAGGCAAGGTAAATGCCTTCTCTGGTCGCATTCTTGAGATTGAAGGTCTGCCCGATCTGAAAATTGAACAAGCATTCGAACTCTCTGATGCATCTGCCGAACGCTCGGCAGCAGGCTGCACCATCAAACTGAACAAAGAACCCATCATTGAGTATCTAAATTCTAATATCACCATGTTGCGCTGGATGATCAGCAATGATTATGGCGATCCGCGAACACTAGAACGCCGTGCGCTGGCCATGGAAGAGTGGGTCAGGAACCCGCAATTGATGGAAGCGGACGAAAATGCTGAATATACTGAGGTCATCGAAATCGATATTTCAGAAATCAAGGAGCCCATCCTCGCATGCCCCAACGATCCAGATGATGTAAAGACACTGGCTGAAGTTGCTGGCACTAAGATTGATGAAGTCTTCCTTGGTTCATGTATGACTAACATTGGTCACTTCCGTGCTGCAGGCAAATTACTTGAACAATACGGAAAGAAAATACCTACCCGCTTATGGGTGGTTCCTCCAACAAAAATGGATGAGAAAAAACTCAAGGATGAAGGCTATTACGATATCTATGATGCCGCAGGCGCCAGAACGGAGGTGCCAGGTTGCTCCTTATGTATGGGCAATCAGGCGCGTGTTGAGGCGAAATCTACAGTCGTCTCAACATCAACACGGAACTTTCCAAATCGCCTAGGAGATGGTGCCAATGTTTATTTATCTTCAGCGGAGATTGCTGCCGTAGTCTCAATCCTTGGCAAAATTCCAACTTATGAAGAATACATGCAGTTTGCCAATAAAATTGACCCCATGGCGGATGATATCTATCGCTATCTGAATTTTGATCAAGTTGATAATTACCAGCAGGCAGCTTACAAAGCTGCCAGCAAGCTAGCTGAAATTGGAGTGAAAGTGGCATAGAATTAGAAGGATAATTAAAGAAAGATAAAAATGTATGGGTAGAGGATCTCGAATTTTGTAATTTCATCAGAAATTGTTATTGAGCCACTAGATTACTAACAATTCTTTTTTATAAACTCTTCAAATCTCTTTTCTTCGGCATTGCGTTCTTCGTTAGTCCATATCCTTGGATTATCCGGATCGTCCGTTTTTGTATATAGAGAACTGGCCTCCTTGTTTTTTTTCAAATTTCTCCTCGCATCAGCACATACTTTCTTTTGTTCTTCTTTCTTCGCTTTTTCTTCTTTCTTCAAAAGAGTTCTTTCTTCACGCTCTTGTGCTATCACATCCAACAACTTATTTTGTTTTTTATTTTGTTCCTGTACTACCGGATCTAGCACAGGGGTTTTCTTTAATTTGACTTTATCAGCATTATTTGATGTTGGTTTATCACCGTAGACGACCTTACCGCTCTCATCAAGCCATTTATAAACCTCTGCATTTACATAGCTTAAACTTAACAGAAAGAAGATAATGGTCAAAAATTTACTAGAAGCACATCTGTGATTCACTTTAAAGTATGCCATTTAATTTCTCCAACAAAAAATTTAGACTGAATCCTGTCTAGGTTGTCCTTGCTTTAATGCAACTCTACCGCTGCTTTAAGTTCCTTGCAAATATTTAGCAAGTTTGGGTGACATCAATCAAAGATTGTGGAACACTTAGGTGCAATGAAATTACATAAAAATCAGGTTTTCTAAGGAGTTAGATTTGGCTATCAAGATAGATATTCCGTCAGATGGAGAAAAAATAACAATAAATGATGGCAAGCTATGCGTGCCAGACAATCCCGTTATCCCCTATATTGAGGGTGATGGGATAGGCCCTGATGTCTGGGCAGCAACCGTCAGAGTGCTGGACGCAGCTGTAGAAAAATCTTCACAAGGAAACAAAAAAATCCATTGGGCTGAGGTCTATGCTGGAGAGAAAGCCAATCAGCTTTGTGGCAACTGGCTGCCTGATGAAACACTGGACACATGTAGAGAATGTCTAGTTGCGATCAAGGGGCCACTGACGACACCGATTGGCGGCGGCATCCGCTCACTCAACGTTGCCCTGAGACAAATCCTTGACCTTTATGTCTGTCTCAGACCAGTACGTTGGTATACAGGTGTACCTTCACCTATTAAACGACCTGAGCTGGTTGATATGGTGATATTTAGGGAAAATACTGAGGACATTTATGCTGGGATCGAATTTGAAAGTGGTTCTGATGAAAACATTCGCTTCCTGAAATTATTTAAAGAGACCTTTCCAAGCCATTATAAGAAAATACGTTTTCCAGAGTCATCCGGAATAGGCATCAAACCCATCTCAAAGGAGGGCACTGAAAGACTGGTTAGGGCTGCAATCGAATATGCCATCATCAACCAGAGGAAAAGCGTTACTCTAGTGCATAAGGGTAACATAATGAAGTTTACTGAAGGTGCATTCAGAAACTGGGGCTACCAGCTTGCCGAATCAGACTTTAGTGATCACACCTATACTTGGGATCAATGGGAACGTACTCAGGCTGAACAAGGTGAAGATGCAGCAAATCAAGAGCAAAAAGAAGCGCTGAGTTCAGGAAAAATTCTAATCAAGGATGCCATTGCTGATATCACCCTACAACAAATACTGACCAGACCAAAAGATTTTGATGTGATTGCGACAATGAATCTAAATGGTGATTATCTTTCGGATGCATTGGCTGCACAGGTAGGCGGTATTGGCATTGCACCAGGTGGGAATATTAACTACAACACAGGTTATGCGATATTCGAAGCCACTCATGGCACAGCACCAAAATATTCAAATCAGGATAAAGTGAATCCTGGTTCATTGATTTTATCTGGTGAAATGATGCTACGTTATCTCGGTTGGGCAGATGCAGCAGATCTTATCATTAGCACCATGGATGAAACGATTAGACAGAAAACCGTCACCTATGACTTCGCCAGAATGATGGACAATTCCACAGAAGTTAAATGCAGTGAATTTGCTAATGCACTGATTTCAAACATGTAGCCAAGATACTGTTGATGGCACAAATGCCAGATAGAAAGCTGATCACCGAATCCTCGCAGATCATCTATGATGGATTTGTTCAGTACAATAATGTTTTTCATCGAATAACACGCCGCGCCAGAACCCGTTTCGAAAAGCGTGATTGGCAAGGTCACCAGCAAGACATTGTCGAACGTGTAGATCTATACGAAAAATCGGTCAGACGTGTCGTCCTCTCCCTAAGACGTCATTTGAATAACCGTGTTAAAGAACGTGAACTCTGGAACTCCATTCGTTTTTATTTCGGCAGACGTCTGGACAAAGTTCCCGACTCTGGCTTTATTAAAACCTTTTTTAATTCAGCCACCAGAAGAATTTTTGGAACAGTTGGTACCGACCCCAAGCTCGAATTTGTTTCAGTAGACCTTTATGCTGATATTGAATTAGTTAATTCACTCAATCTAAAACGTTACCCTTTCTGGGGTTCCACTGAAAAGATATTTGAAGAAATACTCAATGATTTTTCATTCAGAGTTCCTTATGCAGAATTAATTAACAATGATATCGGGCAATTTATAGAAACAATATTTAGCAGGGAAAATGAATACTTAAGATTTGAATTTATCGACTCTTTTTTCTATCAGGCAGCGCGCGCCTATCTCATAGGAAGAGTCGTTACTCGTAAAGATGTAACTCCAATTGTTATTGCCTTTAAGAATACCGACAAGGGTATTGTTATTGATGCGGTACTGACCTCTGAAGAAGAGGTTAGTATCGTTTTTAGTTATACACGCTCCTATTATTTTGCTGATCCAAACTCAGTGGTTGGTGCGGTACATTTTATTCATTCAATCTTGCCCAGAAAACCGATAGATGAGCTCTACACAGTTTTAGGCCGACTGAGACAAGGCAAGACCGAAAGGCACAGGATTTTTACCGAACATTTGCAATCGACCACAGATAAATTTGTGCACAGTGCAGGTGATGAAGGTCTGGTTATGATTGTATTTACTCTTCCTTCATATGATCTTGTCTTCAAAATAATCAGAGATAAATTTGGTTACCCGAAAATGATTACTCGCAATGAAGTCATCGATAAATACAAACTCGTTTCTAAGCACGACCGTGCCGGGCGTTTGATTGACACGCAGGAATTCAGGAACCTTAAATTTCCTATCAATCGTTTCTCCAAAGAAATGCTGGATGATTTGTTACAAGAAGCATCGAATACTGTAGAAATTATTGAGAATAATTTATTAATTAAGCATGTTTACATTGAACGCCGCGTACGACCTCTTAATTTATATATCAATGAGGTCGGCCGTGAAAAGGCAGAGCAGGCAATTCTTGATTATGGACAGGCGATTAAGGATCTGGCACAGACTAATATCTTTCCCGGAGATTTATTATTGAAGAATTTTGGTGTCACACGCCATAACCGCATTCTTTTCTATGACTACGATGAGGTTAATCTGATTACCGAGTGCAATTTCCGGGACATCCCGAAAGCCAAAGATGATATCGATGAAATGCGTTCCGAATCCTGGTATTTCGTTGGTGAGAATGACATGTTTCCTGAAGAATTTATAAAATTTCTTTCTATGGACAAAGATCTCCGTTCTCTATTTCTGGTAGTTCACGGTGAATTATTAACCGCAGAGTACTGGCGTAAAATAAAATCGTTACACCAGACGGGCAAAATACGTCTGGTTGTCCCCTATACCAGACCCAGGCTTCCTCAAAATAAATAGAAAAACACTTAATCCGACGACTAAACTACTACTTTAGAGTCGAACTGTGCTTCTTCAGTAGAACCAGTTAATGCGGTCACTGAAGATGCACCACCTTGAATCACAGTTGTTACATCATCAAAGTACCCAGCGCCAACTTCCTGCTGATGACTTGCAAATGTATAACCGTGTTTTGATGCTGCAAATTCAGGCTCCTGAACTTGTTCAACATAGGCGCTCATGCCACGTTCCATATAATCACGAGTCAGGTTAAACATGTTGTACCACATGCTATGAATACCGGCCAAAGTGATGAACTGATACTTGTAACC
Source organism: Gammaproteobacteria bacterium (assembly GCA_965261165.1). Taxonomy (GTDB): domain Bacteria; phylum Pseudomonadota; class Gammaproteobacteria; order Eutrophobiales; family Eutrophobiaceae; genus SMWN01. The sequence goes on from OZ253445.1 coordinate 891,544, forward strand.
CATTGCGCCCAGTTCTTTCTGGAATTTTGCGATAGTTGCATCGTTAAGATTCTTCTTCCAGTTAAAAGAAGGTGAGCAGTTATAAGCCAGCAACTGAGCAGGATGTTCTTTACGAACAGCTTCAGCAAATTTCTTGGCTTCATCCAGATCTGGAACTGCGGTCTCACACCACAAAAGATCCGCATAAGGTGCGTATGCAATACCACGAGCAATTGCTTGATCAATACCAGCATTGGTCTGGTAAAAACCTTCTGGCGTACGTTTACCGGTAATGAATGGCGCATCACGATCATCAACATCAGAGGTTAGCAGATCAGCAGCATTCGCATCTGTGCGCGCAAGAACGATGGTTGGAACACCCATGATGTCTGCCGCCAACCGCGCTGAGATCAATTTCTGAATAGCTTCTTGAGTTGGCACAAGTACCTTACCCCCCATGTGTCCGCATTTCTTGACAGAAGCCAATTGATCTTCAAAGTGAACGCCAGCAGCACCAGCTTCGATCATGTTCTTCATTAATTCAAATGCGTTCAATACGCCACCAAAGCCAGCTTCAGCATCAGCAATGATTGGGGCGAAATAATCAATGTCATTATTGCCTTTAGCCCACTGAATTTCATCAGCACGACGGAAAGTATTATTAATACGCCTCACCATGGTTGGCACTGAATTGTAGGCGTAGAGAGATTGATCTGGATACATGGTTTCTGATGTATTACCGTCGGCAGCAACCTGCCAACCTGATAAATAGATAGCTTTGATGCCACCTTTTACCTGCTGCATTGCCTGACCAGCAGTAATCGCACCCATGCAGTTAACATAGCCATCTTCATCATTAACAAGATCCCATAATTTTTCAGCACCACAGGTTGCTAATGTGTATTCTTCCATGACTGAACCACGTAAACGTACTACGTCTCCTGCGCTGTAATTACGCGTAACATTTGCCCAGCGCTGCTTTTCAGCCCAATCTTTCTCTAACTGCTTGATTTGCTCTTCTCTCGACACCATTAAACCTCCTAAAACTACTGCCTTACATAATAAAAATATCAACCAACTTAACCAAAGGAATAATAAAAATCTCAACTAAGTCTAAAAAATTCAGCCTGCTATTTTCACATAAAACCCCTCTTCCTGCTAGGAAAACACACTAAAATCGATGATAAATCTACTCAATAAATACACCTGCCTGATTACGATTTCTTTTATAAATCATTAAAATCTAGCAAAGATGAATGAATGTGATCCTAAAAAAAATAACCAAATCAGTGTGGCATCCCTGTACTTCCACAGTATAATAAGAGTTAGCACAACAAAAAAGCACATATGCATGACAAAAAAGATTGAACATCGCCACGATAGTGACATCGCAGTACAGGAGGCGAGGCCTAAGCCCAAACTTCCTTCACTGTACAAAGTCATCCTTAAGAATGATGACTATACCCCTATGGATTTTGTCGTGGAAATCCTGGAAAGTTTTTTCAATATGAATATTGAATCTGCCACGCATATCATGTTGGACGTACATAAAAGCGGCAAAGGTATTTGTGGTATTTTTAGTCAGGAAATAGCAGAAACAAAAGTAGCTCAGGTCAATAATTATTCGCGAGAAAATCAACACCCTCTTCTCTGCTCCATGGAAAAAGAATGAGAGGAAAAAGAATAAGGAAAACTCGTTATGTTGGATAAAGATCTTGAAGTCACTCTAAACAGCGTTTTTAACGAGGCGCGCGATAGACGCCATGAATATGTCACGGTTGAACATCTGTTGCTTGCCTTACTCGATAACAACTCTGCCGCACAGGTACTTAAAGCCTGCGGCGCTAATTTAAATGTATTGCATGGCGAATTAAGCAAATTTATTCAGGAGAACTCGCCCCTCCTTACCGAAGGTGATGAACACGATACCCAACCAACACTCGGTTTCCAACGAGTACTACAACGTGCTGTCTTCCATGTACAATCATCGGGCAAAAAACAAGTTAAGGGCGCAAATGTTCTGGTGGCCATTTTTGGAGAACGAGAATCACACGCGGCCTATTTTTTGGGTCAGCAGGAAGTCAGTCGTCTGGATGTGATTAATTACATCGCCCATGGTATTGTAAAAATATCCGAAGACGAGCATGGCAATGAAGCAGAACCAGTCGAGGAAGAGCTTGCCGCAGATGAAACTGGCACCACCCCACTGGAAAAATATGCAGCTAATCTGAATCAACAGGCAGAACTGGGAAAAATAGACCCACTGATTGGCCGACAACATGAAATCGAACGAACTATCCAGATTCTCTGCCGCCGAAGAAAAAACAACCCGCTCTACATAGGTGAAGCAGGTGTTGGTAAAACCGCCATCGCGGAAGGATTAGCCAAAAAAATCGTCGATGGAGAAATTCCAGATGTACTTACGGATAATATTATTTATTCACTCGATCTGGGAGCGTTACTCGCGGGTACGAAATACCGCGGTGATTTTGAGAAACGTCTGAAGAATATAATTTCCCAACTAAAGAAAATAAAAAATTCCGTGCTGTTTATCGACGAGATTCATAGCATTATCGGAGCAGGCGCTGCCTCAGGCGGGGTGATGGATGCATCAAATATTATCAAACCTGTTCTGGCTTCTGGAGAAATAAAATGCATCGGTTCTACAACTTATCAGGAATATCGAGGTATCTTTGAAAAGGATCGCGCACTTGCCAGACGCTTTCAAAAAATTGATGTTACAGAACCTAGCGTCAATGAAACGGTTAAAATTCTTGAAGGTCTAAAATCACGATTTGAAGAACACCATCAGATTAAATACACACATCAGGCACTACGATCATCTGCCGAATTGACTGATCGTTATATTACCGATAGGCATTTGCCTGACAAGGCGATTGATATCATCGATGAAGCAGGCGCATCTCAACAATTATTGCCGATTTCTCGTAGAAAAAAATCAATTGGTGTTCATGACATAGAAAATATTGTTGCTAAGATAGCCAGGATACCCGCAAAAAATATCACTGCATCAGATAGGGATATAATGAAAAATCTTGAGCGCAATCTGAAGATGGTTGTCTTCGGCCAGGATGAGGCAATCAGCACATTAAGCAGCGCAATTAAGATGGCTCGCTCAGGTCTGGGCGATACACAGCAGCCTGTTGGTTCATTCCTCTTTGCGGGGCCCACTGGTGTTGGCAAAACAGAGATTACTCGCCAGCTTGCCAGTATGATGGGAATTGAGCTGACTCGCTTTGATATGTCTGAATATATGGAGCGTCACACTGTTTCTCGTTTAATCGGCGCTCCTCCAGGTTATGTGGGCTTTGATCAAGGCGGCTTGCTCACGGAAGAGATAAACAAACACCCTCACTCAGTTCTATTGCTGGATGAAATCGAAAAGGCACATCCAGATGTATTTAATTTATTATTGCAAGTCATGGATCACGGCACGCTGACAGATACCAATGGTCGCAAGACTGATTTCCGCAGTGTCATTATCGTCATGACCACCAATGCTGGTGCGGAGCGTATCAGTCGCTCATCCGTTGGATTCACGCATCAGGATCACAGTAGCGATGCCATGGAGGCAATCAAGAAAACCTTCAGTCCTGAATTTAGAAACAGGTTGAATGCCATCATTCAATTCAATGTCTTGGATACTAAAACCATTGCTAATGTGGTTGATAAATTTATTATCGAACTGGAAGCTCAGCTTGATACCAAAAAAGTTCTTATCAACATTGATGAGTCTGCCAAAAAATGGTTAGGATTACATGGTTACGACAAAGACATGGGCGCAAGACCTATGGCTAGACTGATCCAGGATAAAATCAAAAAACCCCTAGCCGAAGAATTGCTGTTTGGCAGGCTTGAGCATGGCGGCCAAGTACTAGTTAGCGAAAAAGATGGCCAGCTCACTATTGAAGTACTGGAAAAAGAAACTGCTCAAACTGCCTAGGCGGGCAGCCTGCCTTTAATACTTTCTACACCAGTAACTCAACCAGCACTTTTGAATTACGTTGATAGTTATAGAATTCCTGTTTAGACACAGGCAAATCATTCACATCAGCTTCAACAAAACCACGCTCCAAAAACCAATGAACCGCTTGAGTGGTTAGAACAAAAAGTTTCTCAACGCCGAGCTTAATCGCCTGCTCTTCTACGTTTAAGAATAGCCCTTCACCCTTACCCAATTCCCGATAATTTTCATCTACTGCAAGACAGGCCAATTCTGCATATTTATTACCTTCTACATGCAATGCTGCACAGGCGATGACTGAGCCATCACGGACTAGAACAGTATAATCATCAATAGCGGATTCTATTTTTTCTCGTGAACGACGGACTAACAGACCTTCCTGCTCTAGTGGTTGAATCAATTCCAGAATGCCACCAATATCATCAATCGTTGCTGCTCTTATTTGATCAAAAGAAGCTGAGCTCAATAATGTGCCCACGCCATCGCGACTAAATAATTCCAGTAATAAACTCCCATCCTGCTCCTGTTGCAGAAAATGCACGCGTTTCACACCTTCGTTACAGGCACGTACACCGCAAGATAATTTTAAACAAGTGAGTTCATTCAAATTTGATTTATCGAGCAGGGTTTCAGCTTCAATTTGCGTCAGTTGATGAATGCTTTCTCCTTTATCATCTTTCAGTCCCATGTTTTGGTCAGCCCCCGGCATAAGATAAAGTAATTTATCCGCTTCAAGACTGATCGCTATTTTCATAGCGACCTCAGTAGCACGTAAATTAAATACTTCACCTGTCGACGAATAACCGATGGGTGATATCAGAACAATCTCATTATTATCAAGTTTGCGAATCATCGTTTTGGTATCAATACGGCGAATCTCCCCAGTAAAACCCAGATCAACACCATCAACCACACCAACTGGTTTGGCGGTAATAAAATTACCTGAAGTAACCTTTAACTGTGCATCTTCCATCGGTGAGTTTGGCAAGCCCATTGAAAGTAAGGCCTCGATCTGAATCCTTGTAGCGCCCACAACCTCTTTCACACATGCTATCGACACTTCATCAGTCAAACGTAGTCCACGTACAAAACGTGACTCAATATTCCTTTGTTGTTGTGATTTTTCAATTTGCGGACGCACACCAAAGACGATAATCAGGCGAATACCCAAACTATTAAGTAGGGCGATATCGTGTATAAGATGAGCAAACTCATCACTATCAACTAAATCACCTTCAAATTGTAAAACAACAGTCTTGCCACGATGCGCATGAATATAAGGCGCAGCAGAACGAAACCATTTAACAAACTCAGAAAGATGATTCGACATCATTAATTACCATTTATAAACTACTTTATCGTAGCCTATATTAATCATGTCGTACACAAAAATGATTAACCATATTCGTCACTATATCCAGCATCGGTGGGATTCTGTCCAATGACAAATATTCATTGGCTTGGTGTGCCTGATCAATATCTCCTGGCCCAAGCACAACCGTATCTATGCCCATAGCATTCAAATATGGGCCTTCTGTGCCAAATGCCACCGTCCCTGATTCTCGTCCAGATAATTTCTCAGCGATCTGAATCACTTCTGAATTTTTATCTGTTTCAAATCCTGGGATACCATCAAAAATGGAGCCACATTCAACACTGAGTCCGGAACCTGAGATGGTCTCAGAAATCAAAGTCCTCAGACTCGCCCGTATCTTTTCCAGTTCCATTTCAGGCATCAAACGTAAATCAATCGTTAGCTCACAATCCGCGCATATCCTGTTAGGGTTGTCTCCTCCATGGATGGTGCCAAGATTAATCGTCGGCTCTGGCACCAAAAACCTCGCATCATGAAACTGTTTTTGCAATCCTTCTCGCCATTGCAGGATGGCACTCATGACACATTGCATCCCTTCAAGTGCACTGTTCCCCAACACCGGGTTACTTGAATGTCCAGCCTGACCTTTTATCTTAATCGACTCCATAAGAATACCTTTATGCATATATACCGGCATTAAACCCGTGGGTTCACCGATAAGTGCATGCCTTCCCATGGATTTGCCATATCCTGCAAGCGCCCGTGCACCAGACATGGTACTTTCTTCGTCTGCTGTCGCCAAAACATAAAGCGGTTGTCTCAATTCACGCACATTCAATTGCTGTGCAACTTCCATAACAATCGGAAAAAAACTCTTCATGTCACAGATCCCCAGCCCATGCAGCCGACCGTCATTTTCAATCAACTTGAAGGGGTCATGATCCCAAGAATCGGCACTGAATGGCACCGTATCAGTGTGTCCAGACAACACCAAACCACCCTCACCTCCTCCCTCACCATCGTATAGGCAAGCAATTAAATTAAATTTTTCTGCATTTGAGGCAGAATCAGGTTCGGCAGGAACAGGGATGATCTCCAACTTGAAACCAATCCCTTCCAGCCAACCTGCCAATAGATCAACCACGCCACGATTACTCTGATCCAATTGCGGATCGGTACTACTCACCGAAGGTGCAGCCACCAATTGTGAGAAACTCTCAAATATCTCAGGAACTTGTTTGTTCATTGTAATCTCTCGCATATATCCCGAATGGCTATTGCCAGACGATGACAGGTTTTATATTGTGTTGTATTGTATCGCGTCTTTTTACAGTCTGGCTAATTAACATAATTTTATTCTGGAATAAGCATGACAAAGCCTTTAAATCGCTACAGTTCGCGCATTACTCAACCCAAATCACAAGGCGCATCACAGGCCATGCTTTATGGTACTGGCATGACACGCGAAGATATGAATAAGCCACAGGTAGGCATCTCCAGCATTTGGTATGAAGGAAATACCTGCAATATGCACTTATTATCTCTGGCTGAGAAAATTAAAGAAGGTGTGGTCAGGGCAGGGTTAATCGGCATGCGTTTTAACACCATTGGCGTCAGTGATGGCATTTCCATGGGCACAGATGGCATGAGTTATTCACTACAATCTCGCGACTTGATTGCTGATTCTATCGAAACCGTTATGAGCGCCCAATGGTATGACGCCAACGTCTCTATCCCTGGCTGCGATAAAAATATGCCCGGTTGTATTATCGCTATGGGTCGCTTAAATCGCCCAGCCTTAATGGTCTATGGCGGCACGATCAAGCCGGGACATCGCGGCGAACAGAAGCTCGACATCATCTCAGCATTCCAGAGCTATGGTGAATTTATTGTTGGCAGTATTGACGAAGACACACGTCAGGACATTGTCAGTAAATCCTGCCCTGGTGCAGGTGCCTGCGGCGGAATGTATACCGCCAACACCATGGCATCCGCCGTTGAAGCTATGGGCATGTCACTGCCTTATAGCTCTTCTACACCTGCCGTTGAGCCGGGCAAACTTGATGAATGTTTACGTGTTGGTACAGCCATTAAAAATTTACTGGAAAAAGATATCAAACCGCGTGACATCATGACACGTGAAGCATTTGAAAATGCCATTGTCTTGATCATCGTGCTCGGCGGCTCAACCAATGCCGTACTTCATTTAATAGCCATGGCACGTTCAGTCGATGTCGAATTAACCATTGATGATTTCCAGACAGTCAGTGACCGAACACCGTTCCTTGCTGATCTAAAACCCAGTGGTCAATATGTTATGGAAGATTTGCATCTTGTCGGCGGTATCCCTGCCGTTATGAAATGCCTTTTAGACAACAATATGATTAATGGCGACTGTCTCACTGTGACCGGCAAAACGATTGCTGAAAATCTTGCCGATGTTCCAGGCTTAAATGAAGGGCAAGAAGTGATTCATGCTTTGGATAACCCTATCAAAGAAACTGGACATTTAAGAATCCTTAAAGGCAACCTAGCACCAGGCGGTAGCGTTGCAAAGATCACTGGCAAAGAAGGCATGAACTTTACTGGCCCTGCAAAAGTTTACGATTCTGAAGAAGACATGCTCAAGGCATTAGAAGCTAAAGACATCAGTAAAGGCGATGTTATTGTGATTCGTTATGAAGGTCCAAAAGGTGGTCCCGGCATGCCCGAAATGTTAACACCTACCTCAGCTATCATGGGAGCAGGTTTAGGATCTGATGTTGCCATGATCACCGATGGTCGTTTTTCTGGAGGCTCACACGGCTTCATCATTGGTCATGTCGTGCCGGAAGCTCAAGAAGGCGGACCCATCGCGCTCATCAAAACAGGTGATATCATTACCGTGAACGGTGAAACCAATATGATCAATGTTGATCTCTCTGATCAAGAACTGGCACAAAGAAAAAAATACTGGGTAATGCCTCCGTACAAGACATCAAGAGGCACGCTCTATAAATACACCAAGAATGTAAGATCTGCTTCAGATGGGTGCGTTACTGACGAGTAAACCACCAAGTTCAGTTGACGCTAGCGCGTCCATTTATCAATCGCCGTAACGAAGTCGTACTGCGTACCAGTGGCACCTACACCAATTACGGCGGCAGCAAAGTCAGCGCCCGACTTGGCGGCAACGATGCGATTTCATACCAAGTCCCGGGCAGCCAGTTCGATCTCCGGTGTCTATGTGGGGATTAGCCTACATCACGCCATCAAGGACAACGCAACCGTAGGCGGCGACATCGAATAACCCCCTCGCCTTCAGTGCACTCCGCTCTGTTTGACATAACAGTCAAGTTTTAGACGGATTATTCCCCCCGGCCCGGCCCGGGCTCCCCTCATCAGAGAGCTGGGTTCGTAACCAGCGTTAGAACCCCCCCCTAAATCCTCCTTACTAGGGGGCTTTGTGCGTTGGTTGTTGAAATTCGGCTTTGGCCGCGCAAGCCTGTGAAACCTAGGTCTCCGCACCAAAAATTAAAAATTTCAGACAAAATGCTGTCTTAACCATCAACTTATTTTGAACTTTCATCGGTTGATTTTGAGACGACTGTACCATTGATAATTTCACCATCCATTCCATATCCACTCATAAACAATAGTCATAATGATAATCCATGACGCAACCCGTCTATTCTCTGGCATAATGAACGTCAAAAGGTTGTTTTGATTTCAATGCCCCATAAGACACAACAAGTAATTTCCGTCTCACAGCACATACAGAATGCCACTTTGCTATCAGTGCCTCTATCCCGAGCAGAATATCGCCAGCGCGAGCTGCTCAAGGGAAGGTGTTGTCGCGCCGTTAGTCGGCATCATCGGCATCATGCAAGCGATGGAAGCAATCAACATATTGCTCGGCGATGGACAGTTGCCTGGCATAGTGTGGCTATTTGACGGCACCAGCATGGCATGGCAGAAAATGAAACTCCCTAAGAATCCTGCTTGCCGCGCTTGTGGTGATTCAACATTGACGGAAAATTGACGGAAATTTAATGAACAGCAAATTCTTTACCAACTGCCAGGAAAACACCTTATTCAACAAACTTGAAGGCATTTTTCAGCACAACCAAAGCATCAATAATTTTGATGTTCTGGTCGGTTATTTCCGCTCTTCAGGTTATTTCAAACTGCGACCATTGCTGGAAAATGTAGCCCACATCCGCATTCTGGTGGGTATCGATGTCGATAAAATAACCACACAAATGCACGCGGATGGATTAGCCTTATTCAATGGAGACCGCGAAAAAACCATCAAAGACTGGCAGAAGAAATTCAGCACTGATGTTCAAGAAGCTAATTATGAACAACAAACCGAGCAGGGCATTGTGCAGTTTATTGCGGATATAAAAACCAAAAAAGTGCAAATCAAAGCACATCCGAGCCGCGCCATTCACGCCAAGATATATATTTTTCGCCCCGATGATTACAACCCGCATAAAGGCGGCAGTGTGATTACCGGCTCGTCAAACCTCACCGATGCCGGACTCGGGACAGGAAGCAGTTCTAATTACGAATTTAATGTGTTGTTAAACGATTATAACGATATTCAATTCGCCACTGCCGAGTTCGAAAAATTATGGCAGGAAGGCATAGAAGTACTGCCACAAGTCGCCGAAGACAGCCTCAAAAAAACCTATTTAGCCGATAACATCACGCCCTATGAACTGTATTTGAAATGCCTGATTGAATATTTTGGTGCGGAAATTGAATTTGACCCGAACTCCATTAAAGACTTGCCCGCTGACTTCAAACGCCTGTCCTATCAAATGGATGCGGTGAATGAAGGCTGGCAAATGCTAAAAAAACACAATGGGTTTTTTCTCGCCGATGTGGTGGGCCTGGGCAAAACCGTTATTGCTGTTTTAATTGCGCGTCAGTTTTATTACCACAATGGCTATCCTGATTATCGGTCTAAAATTTTATTGGTGATTCCACCAGCATTGAAACAAAACTGGGTCGATACCTTAAAAAGTTTTAGCATTGATGATGCTTTTAAGATTATTACCAACGGCAGTTTGCACAAGATTAGCAACGCCAAAGACTATGACATGGTCATTGTCGATGAGGCACATAAATTTCGCAACGATAGCGCAGAAGCTTACGACCAATTACAACGCATTTGCAAAACCAAAACCGAACACGATAAGGGCAAGGGCGGCAGAGATAAAAAAGTGATGCTCATTTCCGCCACGCCGCTGAATAATCGCCCTGATGATTTATACAACCAGATTTTATTGTTCCAAGACGGCAACAACTCAACGCTTGATTTCCCACTGGGCAGTTTCTTTAGCAAAGCAAAAAAAGAATATCAAGATATTTTGAAGCTGGCGGATAAACATCAAGCCGGGCAAAAAACAGCAGCACTGTATGAAAAAATCCGCGCAAGAGTCATTGCTCCGCTTATGGTGCGCCGAACCCGTACTGATTTATTGGCAAATAAGCGTTACCAACAAGATTTGCTGGAACATGGCGTTGTGTTCCCCAAAACAACCCCGCCAAAACCCGTGTATTGTCAACTGGAGGCAGGATTAGAAAAATTATACGATAACACCGTCAAAAAAATAGATAACAAACATCGAAATAAAAGCGGCTTACTGCATACCCGCTACCGTGCCTTGCATTACCTAAAGCCTGAACTCAAACAACAATACACAAGAGCAGATTTTATTGCTGATCGCTTGGTCGGCATTATGAAAACACTATTGCTGAAAAGAATGGACAGCAGTTTTTATGCCTTTGGGCAAACCTTGGGGCGTTTTATCAGATCTTCTGAAGCTATGTTAAAGATGATTGACAACAATAAAATCATTATCGCGCCAAATCTTGATGTAAATAGTTATATATTGGACGGCAACGAAGACGAGTTAATGGAAGTAATTGCCACTGAAAGTCTGACCGACCCCAGCATTATTGTGTGTTGCCGTGATGATTTTGAAGCTGGTTTTATTGATGGCATCAAACACGACTATGCCCTGTTAAAAACCATGAAATCGGACTGGGACAATATAACTGAAGAAATCGGCGATCCAAAATTGCATGAGTTTTTAACCCAACTACCAAATTTTTTAGACAAACAAAACAATCCACAGCAGAAAATCGTGCTGTTTACCGAAAGCACCGACACCATGCGCTATCTGACAGCGGAAATAGAACAAACCAAATACGGCGAGAAAACGCTCAGCGTCAATGCTCAAAACCGCAATCAACTCAAGCAAGCCATTGCACAGGATTTTGATGCCAATATAGATGCCGCAGACAAGCTAAATAGCCATCAAATTCTCTTAACCACAGATGTATTAGCCGAGGGCGTGAATCTGCACCGAGCCAACACGGTGATCAATTATGATACGCCGTGGAATGCCACCAAACTGATGCAACGCATCGGCCGGGTCAACCGTATCGGACAAACCGCCAGCCATATCTTTGTCTATAACTTCTATCCAACCGCACAAATTGACGATGATATTGCGCTACGAAGAAGAGCACTGATTAAACTACAAGCCTTTCACTCGGCCCTAGGCGAAGACTCACAAATTTATTCAACCGATGAAAAAGTCGATACATTCGGTATATTTGATGAAAATATCAAAGAAGAAGTGAATGAAACCATCCCGTTTTTAGAAGAAATACGGCAGTTCAGGAAAAATGACCCAGCCGCCTATAAACGCATCAAGGGGTTGCCGAGCAAGGTCAGAAATGCAGTAAAAAATACCGCCCATCAAGGCGGCGCCCTGGTTTTTGCGCGCACCGAAGGCAAGGGCAGCAGTCGGTTTTATGTGGTAAAACCTGAACTAGACAATGCCAGCAATGAAAATAACATTGCCCCTTTTATTAAAACCTACAGCTTTATTCAAACCGCCAAATTATTAAGATGCAGCCCCGACACCCAAGCGACAAAATTACCCGAACAACACCACAGCCAAGTAGTATCGGCATTAGATAAATTCAAGCAGGAAACAGCACAAGACATTGTCAATGAAAATCAAAATAAAACCTTATCCACGACAGAAAAAAAGGCGATTCGCTTTCTAAAAGCAATGTTAGCCCTCTCCGAAATCAATGCCGCCAATGACGCGGAACCAGACAAAATAAAGCTGGCAATCGAACAAATTAAACAGAAACGCTTTCAAAACCTAAGCAGAGACATCAACAAATTAAGTAAAAACACTAAGGAAATAAAGCCAATTGTGGTATTGGAAAGAACCTTGAACATCATTCAGAAATATGACCTTAACCGCCATATAGAAGATAACCCAGAGCAAGCAAAAAAACCTAAAAACACCCAGCCAACCATCGTCATTTCGCAATCCTACACCTAAGCCGTCATCCCACTAATCCATATCTGTCACTCCCGCACCGCCCCGTCATTCCTGCGAAAGAGACTGTGCAAGAAACCCAACGTTCGTCATTCTTAACCCCCTAGCCCCCTTATCAGGGGGGAATTGAGTGGAAAGTCCCCCTGATAAGGGGGATTTAGGGGGTTGGGTTTTCCACCAGCGTAACCTAACGAGGTTTTTTACACAGTCTCGAAAGCAGGAATCCAGTGAAACAACCAAACCGGCCAGGGTTTTCCACCATCAGTGCGGTTATTTTTCTTATTATTTCGCAACCATACACATAACATAGTACGATACACATCAAACACTAATCGTAACCCACTCAACCGGAGAGACCAATGCTAAACAGCGCTCATAGAACCAATATTGTTTTAGATGAAAATGTCGTGCAAGAGGCATTAAAACTGAGCAACCTAAAAACCAGGCGCGCTTTGATAGATGCTGCCCTAAGAGAGTTTATCGTTAATCACAAACAAAACAACAGTTTAGAGGCGTTACGGGATTCATTTGGTGGCAAGAGTCCATTTTTTGAAGGGTATGATTACAAGACTTTGCGTATCAATCCGCATTTACCCGAAGACTGAAGGCTAATGTCTAAACAGTTAATATATTTAGCAGATACATCGGTGTGGATTGACTTTTTTAATTACAACACAACTGAAAAAATAGAACAATTATTCAAAACCAATCAAATCGCATTAACACCGCTTGTCTATATGGAAGTTTTACAAGGTTCTAAAACTCAACAAATACTTGAAAAGATAGATAAAATTTTATTACAGCAAGTTTTTTATCACCTAAACGATAAACTTATTAGTTATAAGAACGCCGCACTAATTTACTCAAAATGCCGCAAAAAAGGCATTACCATTCGCTCATCCATTGATTACCTGATTGCCCAATGTGCCATCGAGAATGAGGTTACCCTGCTCCACAACGATAAAGACTTTGTGCAAATGGCAGGGGTTATCCCAACCTTAAAACAACGGTATATCGGCGACTAATGAAACTATTAAACCAAGCCTATAACCAAGACAATTACCTTAATTTTCTGGCAGATCAATTCAACTTTGATAAAAACCTTGCACCTATTGAGGTGGAAAGCAAAGAAGTCAACACTTTTACGCGGCTCGGCACCGTTACCAGCCAAGACGGCAAAAAATTACCCGTCTTTGAAATTCATATCAAGCCCAACACCCAATTAAGCAGAAACCGCGTACAGTTACGCAATCTGGTTGCCAAGCAAATTGGCAGCGAAGACGGTGCTTTAGCCGTTTATGTTGATGAGGAAAACAAACAATGGCGGTTTAGTTTTATTGCCATTGAATACCGTTTCACCAATGACGGCATTCAACAAGAGCAAACCGCCAGCAAACGCTTTACTTACCTGTTGGGCGAAAACACCCAAACCAGAACCGCCCAAGACCGCTTTAGCGCACTCAACAAGCAATCCACGCTACAAGACTTAAAAACCGCTTTTTCTGTTGAAGAGCTGAACAAGGAATTTTACGACAAACTGTATCGCTGGTATGAAAAAGCACAATGCGAAGTCGTATTCCCCAATGACGAACGCACCGACAACCACAGCCAAACCAGCCTGATTCGCCTGTTGACGCGGTTGTTATTCATCTGGTTTATCAAAGAGAAGGGGCTAATCAAGGCGGATTTATTTGATAAAGATAAATTACAAACGCTGATTGATTACGAACAGCCCAGCAGTTTTTACAAGGCGATTCTGCAAAATCTGTTTTTTGCCACCCTCAACCGTCCGGTCACCGAGCGTAGTTTTCGCAACACAACCAACGGAGCGGCAAATAGCACCAATTATCTGGTCACCAATATCTACCGCTATCAAGATTATTTCATCGATTCGGATAAAGACAAAATCATCGCGTTATTTGCCCAAACGCCCTTTCTCAACGGTGGCTTGTTTGAATGCTTAGACCGAGAGGCAAGCGATGCAGAAAAACAGGCTTACGATAATGATAAAACGATTCGCCCGATAGGCAGTGCCATTCGGATTGATGGCTTTTCCGATAGAGCTGATAATGAATTGGTTTTTCATAATCACCTATTTTTCAAGGACACTATTTTCAATGACAATAAGCAGGACGATAAGCAGGATTTAGGCTTGATTGACTTGTTCAATCAATACCAGTTCACCGTTGAGGAAAGCACGCCGCTGGATGTCGAAGTCGCCCTTGACCCCGAGCTATTGGGCAAGGTGTTTGAAAACCTGCTCGCCAGTTATAACCCCGAAACCGGACAACAGGCGCGCAAAGCCACCGGCAGTTTTTACACCCCGCGTGAAATTGTCAATTATATGGTCGATGAAAGCCTGAAACAGCATTTTCATCAGCACACCGACCTAACAGACGAGCAGATCAATGCCCTGTTTGTTGACGCTGAATTCACCGAACAAGAAAACGCCCTCAATAAGCAACAAACAAAAGCCCTGATTTATGCCATAGATGGGCTAAAAATCCTTGACCCAGCGGTGGGCAGTGGTGCGTATCCGATGGGCATATTGCAACGGCTAGTGCTGATTTTAGAAAAAGTGGATGCAGAAAACACCCATTTCAAACAACAGCAAATCGACAAGGCAGAACAAATCCCCGATGAAGCCAGTTGCGCCAGTGCCATAGCGGCGATAGAGCAGGTCTTTTCACAACAAAATCAGCATAACGCCTATGGCAAGAAATTAATGTTGATAGAAAACTGTATTTATGGCGTGGACATTCAACCCATCGCCATTCAAATCTGCAAGCTGCGCTTTTTTATCAGCCTGACCATTGAACAAAGCCCTAACAAAAACAAAGCCGATAATTACGGCATCAAAGCCTTACCGAATTTAGAAACTAAGTTTATTGTTGCGAATAGTTTGCTGCCTTTGGGTGAGATGCCAAAACAAAAAGGGATATTTGATACTGGTATCGAAGAATTACAAACAAAATTAGCCCAAGTCAGGCACAAGCATTTTAGTGCCAAGACCTTAACCACCAAACGCAAATACCGCGATAAAGATAAAGACTTACGCGAGCAAATGCTGGAAGAATTAACCAAAAGCGGTGTCACTCCAGCCGTTGAAGCCAGCATGAAAAGAATCGTTCATTGGGATTTATACAATCAAAATGCAGTAGCCGATTGGTTTGATCCCAAATGGATGTTTGGCGTGGATAGTTTTGATATTGTGATTGGTAACCCGCCGTATATCCGTCATGAATCCATTAAAGAGTTTAAGCCACAATTTGAGAAAAGTTTTTCTGTTTTTGTCGGCACTGCTGATATTTATACCTATTTTTATGAAAAAGGCGTGCAGCTACTCAATGATAATGGACATTTATGCTACATCACCTCCAACAAATGGATGCGGGCAAAATATGGTGAAAAGTTGCGCGGCTTTTTCAAAGACAAAACCCAGCTCAAACAGATTATTGATTTTGAAGGGCAGCAGGTTTTTGAAAATGCCACAGTGGACACCAATATTCTGCTCTGCGGTAAAACTGCAAACACGCAAACCACACCCCCACTCTCGCCCAGTCATACCTATTCCCACCCTCGTCATTCCCGCCCCCACCCTCGTCATTCCCGCCCCCACCCCCGTCATTCCTGCCCCCACCCCCGTCATTCCTGCCCCCACCCCCGTCATTCCTGCGAAAGCAGGAATCCAGAGACTAACCCGCCAGCCAGTTTTCAATATCAAAAACAATTACCCGACGAGAACAACCCATTATTTAATATGGCGATTGGCGACTTATCAGCCAATGCTTACACCTTGCAGGCACCCGAAATTTTAGCCCTGAAAAAGAAAATAGAACAAATCGGCACACCATTAAAAGATTGGGATATTCGTATTAACTACGGCATAAAAACAGGTTTTAACGAGGCTTTTATTATCAACACCGCCAAACGAGACGAGTTAATAACGCAAGACCCGAAATCCACGGAAATCATCAAACCTATTTTACGCGGCAGGGACATCAAAGCATATCAACACCATTGGGCGGGGTTGTGGTTGATTGCTACTTTTCCAGTATTAAAAATAAATATTGACCATTACCCCGCCATTAAAAACCATTTATTAAGTTTTTCAAAAGACCGATTAGAGCAGGCAGGAAAGAGGTTGCCAGATGGCAAAAAATCAAGGAAGAAAACAGGGAATAAATGGTTTGAAACTCAAGACCAAATCGGCTATTACGAAGAATTTGCGAAGGAAAAGATTGTTTATAATGATATTACTAACAAGCTCTCTTTTTCATTGTCAGAGGCTGGTGAATATTTTAACAATACTGTCTATTTTGTTGCTAACAACAATGACATTCTTTTTCAGTTAGCGGTTCTTAACTCTAATTTAATCGACTGGTATTACAAACAAATATCAGTTCAATTAGGGGCTGGAACTGTAAGAATGTTTAGTATTTATGTTGAACAACTCCCCATCCCGCAAATATCAAAACCAGCACAACAACCGTTTATAGCCTTAGTCGATAAAATCCTCACCGCTAAACAACAGGGGCAAGACACCCGCACACTGGAAACCCAAATCGACCAGATGGTATATCAACTTTATGACCTCACCGACGATGAGATTGGCATTATTGAGAATAGAAAATGTATGACAATATGAATTTTGCGGAATTTTTTGCTGGTGCAAGTGGACTGGGTGAGGGGTTTATATCAGAAGGATTTAATCCAATAGCAACGGTAGAGATAAATAAACATTGCTGTGAAACATTAAAGACCCGCTCGGCATACCATTATTTAATGAACAATAATAATGCAGATACTTACAATGATTATCTTAAAGGAAAAATTAATAAAGATGCTTTATATGCGCAAATTCCAAAAGAGGTTTTAAGCCAAACGATACATCGGGAAATAAATAAAGCCAACATGCAAGGCATAAAGGACAGCATACGAGAGCAACTGGGTAGCCAGAAATTGGATGTCATATTAGGTGGACCTCCTTGTCAAGCCTATTCAATAATTGGGAAATTTAAAAACGGCTATAAAGCAAATGACCATCGGCTTTATTTGTATAAATTTTACATCTCTTTTTTGAAAGAATTTCAACCAAAGATATTTTTATTTGAAAATGTTTTAGGGCTTCTATCGCTGGATAAAGGAAATTTATTTAACACTATCAAACAAGAATTTGAAAAAGTAGGCTATAACATCGCCTATAAAGTATTGGATGCTAGTCAGTACGGCGTATTACAAAAAAGAAAAAGAGTTATATTGGTAGGTATAAAAAAAGGTTTAGGTATAGCGTTTAATTTTGATGAAATGGTAGAAACAAAAAACCAATATTTTGTTAAAGATTTATTACAAGATTTGCCTCAATTGCAGGCTGGAAAACATTCAACGAAATACGCCGCTGAAACTAATGATTATCTTAAAAAATTTAATATCAGAAACGAACAAGACAATATTCTAACGTGCCACCAATCAAGACCGCACAATGAAAGAGATTTAGAGATTTATAAAATAGTTGTTCAGTCGTGGAATAAAGGCAAAGAAAGGTTGAAGTATAGTAAGTTGCCTAATGAATTAATAACCCATAAGAATATAAAATCTTTTTTAGATCGCTTTAAGGTGGTTGCTGACAATATGCCATATAGCCATACTATGGTGGCACACATTGCTAAAGACGGACATCATTACATCCACCCTGACATCAAGCAAAATAGAAGTTTGACGGTAAGAGAGGCGGCAAGAATACAGTCTTTCCCAGATAATTATTTTTTTGAAGGACCAAGAACCGCACAATTTACGCAGGTTGGAAATGCCGTTCCCCCGATATTATCTCGAGCTTTGGCAAAACAAATAAGGAAGTTATTATGAAGCATAATTTTAAGTTTGAATTTTCTCCGAATTTGATCATTCTTTTGGGTGAGCAATTAATTCACGATAAGAAAATTGCTCTGTCAGAGTTGGTTAAAAATACTTATGATGCCGATGCCAGTAAGGTAGAGGTAGAAGTTAGCAATGAACAAATAACCATAACAGACGATGGCTGTGGAATGGATTTATCCACTATTCAAGATATATGGCTTAAACCCGGCGTAAGCCACAAGAAAGACAATATAAAAAATGAGCAATTAACACCTAAATTTAAGAGAATGCCCCTTGGTGAAAAAGGTGTTGGGCGACTTGGTTCCCATAAGCTGGGGCATTTGATTGAGGTTTATACGAAACACAAAGACAATCAAGAAATCTATTTAAAGATTAGCTGGAGAGACTTTGAAACCGCTAACAGCCTTTCTGATTTGCCATCTGTTGAGGTTGTGGAAAATAACGAACCCCAATTTTTTAATAGCCAAACCGGAACAAAAATTATTATAAAAGACTTAAAAGAGGACTGGAAAGAAAAAGATTTTAAGCAAATCTCTAATGATTTAACGAATTTGATAGCCCCTTTTAGTAATACTGAAACATTTAACATTACGCTGAAAGTAAACAATGAATTGTTTAGTAACGACTTAAAAGAACAGGTAAATAATATCAGAAATAACGCTCTGTTTGATTTTGATGTAACAATTAAAAATGGCTTGGTGACAAAATTCACCTATAACTTTAAGCCATGGTTGGGTTTGGGCAAAGTGGATGCAAGAGTAATTAATATAAATAACGATATTATATTACTGATAAAAATACTCGGAAAGAATAATAAACAATTAAGTTTTGATAAAGAATTAAAGGTTTATAAAGAATTAGAAATTGGTGAAATTAATTTTTCAGGATTTGTCTATGACTATGACAATACCTTATGGAATACACAGAAGCAAATGTCAAAAAAGGATAAGGCTTTTACCAAAGATTATATGAAGAATAACGGTGGAATTAGAGTGTATAGGGATAATTTTAGGGTGTTTAATTATGGTGAAAAAGGACAGGATATTTTGGAGTTGGACTTAAAAAGAGTCAATCGTCCGGCTGGAAAAATAAGCTCTAATCAAATCCTTGCCTCTATTCGGTTAAACAGAAGCGAAAGTGCTGGATTGTTAGAAAAGACCAATAGAGAGGGATTTATTAATAATGATTCTTTAACCGCCTTGCAAAAAATATTAGATGAAGTCATAGATATTATTAGTCATTTTCGTCAAGATGATAAAGCAAAAATTATTCGAACTTATCTAGAACCGCCAGAAAACAAAGCAAATATTGAAAACAAAATAAACAAAATTCAGAACGTTATTGAGTGCTCTGATTTACAGGAAGGTGAAAAGGAAAAAATCAGCAAAACGTTAGATGGCTTTGCTAAAGATTTTGCCAAGACGAAAGATATTTTTATGAATGCCGCTAATACGGGAATAAGCCTAACCATTGTTATCCATGAACTTGAAAAAATTATCGCTAACTTAGACCGTAGCATTGCGGAAAAGGATTGGATAAGCGTGCCAAAAATAGCCAAATACCTACAAGAAACAGTTAATAATTATAAAGATACTATTAAATTAGATAAAAAGATTTCGCTGGTGAGCATAAAAGAAATTATTGAAAAATCAATTTTTAATGTTAATGCAAGATTTGAGTTTCATAAGGTGGAAGTGCAGCAAGAATTGATACCAGATATAAAAATATCGGTTAAAAGGAATTTAATTATTGGTGTACTTAACAATTTGTTTGATAACGCTATTTATTGGCTCAATTATCAGGATATTGAGCATAAAAAAATAAGAATTATAGCCTATAAAAAAGACAAGCAAATCCATTTAGTGATAGCAGATAACGGCAAAGGATTTACTATTGATTTTGAATCTGCAATTATGGCTTTTATTACGGGCAGAAAAGATGAAAGCTCGATGGGAATTGGTCTACATTTGGCAGATAACATTATGGAGGCTCATCAAGGCTTGTTAGTAGAAGGCGATTTTAGAGAAGAAAAATTGTCCAAAGATTTTAAGGATGGTGCAATTATTAAATTAATATTTAGGGAGCAATAAGTATGTACGATGTTTTATTTATTGACGATCATTTTGAAGAGATAAACGATACATTTTGTGCCCTTCAAAAAGAATATATACGTTGTTTTTATTCTGATGGAGACAAATATTTACCGAGTAATGATAAAGAAAAACTGCCTTTTCAGAACTTAAAATACATCTGTTTGGATTTGCATTTGGAGAATAGAGGGATTTCTTCACTCGAGAATAAAAATGCAGTATCAACTCTTGCTGACGTGGTAAGAAGTTTTACTGAAAATAAAGATGTATGTATCATTATCAACACTTCTTATTTAGAAGAATTTGAAAAATATGAAGACAATTTTTGTAAATATCTTAAGTTTGCCCCTGAAATAAAAAAGGAAAATAAAACACAAGAAGACGGCAAGAAGTTTTCATGCTTACACAACAAAGCAATCAAAAAAGAAATTGTAAAGAAGTCACATCAATCCGTGCTGAGAAATTTGGTTATTCGTGAAGCAATTGAAATTGAAAATTTGATTTGGAGTAAAATTTTGTTATCGGATGCTTTTAAAGATTTAGGAGAAGTAGAGAGAATTTTGGAGCAGTTAAAGATAACAAATAACTTTAGTAAAAAAATACAACAATACACTCAGTTTGTAAATAAAAAAATTAAAAAACAACTTGATGAACTAAGGAAAACAAGAAACCAGTTTGCACATAATGAAAACCCTCCAGAGAAAAACTTGTTAGATTTTTTAGAAGAAATTAAAGCATTAAAACGAAAAATAAATCATGAGTAAGCCCATTTGCACCATTATTGGCGGAGTCAATGGCTCGGGAAAAACGACTTTTGCGCTTGATTATCTGGCAAACAATGTGGCTTGCAAGCATTTTATCAACGCTGACTTAATCGCTTTTGGTTTGTCGCCGCTTGATCCAACTCAGCAACAAATAACCGCCAGTCGCCTGTTTTTACAGCAAATTAAACAAGCCGTTACGCGCCGCAAAAATTTTGCTTTTGAAACCACGCTGTCGGGCAAAACTTATCTGAATCTCATCCGCCAATTACAAACATCAGGCTGGTTTGTTGATCTGATTTATCTCTACTTGCCGAGCGTGCAATTATCTATTGAGCGGGTTGCAGAAAGAGTTAAGCATGGTGGACATGATATTGCGCTAACATCTATTGCCAGACGCTATCCCAGAAGCATCAATAATCTTGTCCATCACTATGCGCCACTATGTGATAGCGTATTGTGTTTGGATAATTCGCAAAAGCAGGAGAAGGTTATTTTCACTCAAACACAGCAGGATATAATCATTCAGAACAAAATCATTTATCAAACCATTATAGAGTGTGCCCACACATGAAGCCATCAGATAAACCAACCATTAAAGACATGGAAAAAAAGACGCAACAAATAGCAGAGGCCCTTAATAGAAGCGTGGTGGCGGCTTTGGAAAAAAAGCGCAGGCTAGGGCAATATGCCGTTGTTTGGGACGGCGAAAAAGTAGTGCGTATCCTGCCAGATGACATGCCAGAAGCCAAATAACAAGCACGCAACATCCGCGCACTGGAGGCCAAAATAGATGAGATGGTTTATGGTCGCTATCGACTCACCGCCGATGCGATCAAAATCATTGTGAATGAAAAACGATTACCGTGAAATGTTTATGAACAACAAACCAAAATTTTATCGTCAGATATTTTTGCTAAGTTTATTAGATTTAATTGGTGGAAATATCAATAAGACACACCTGCAAAAACAGTGTTTTTTATTTTCTCAGCGACAACCAATGGGTTATGATTTTGTGCCTTATCAATACGGCTGTTATTCTTTTCAACTCAATAAAGATTTGCAAGACCTGTCCGAACAAGGTTTTATTGAGATATTAGAATCAAGCATTAACTTAGCAACACAAAATTCGATTGCCTGGCTTAAAACAAGGGATAGTAATAGTTTGTTAAAATATCCTGATGAATATAAACAATTAAAAGGCGATGATTTAATTGCCTTTGTTTACAAGAAGTATCCCTATTATGCAATCAACAGCGAAATTATTGATAGAGTTTGCTCAGCCCAAGAGAAAACTAAAATTGAAAATAAAAAACAACAAATAAAGAAAAAAAATTCTGCCATTTATACGCTTGGTTATGAAGGCATCAGTTTGGAAGCATATATAAACAAACTCATTCAAAATAACATAAAACTATTATGCGATGTGAGAAAAAACCCCTTGAGCCGTAAATTTGGCTTTAGTTATAAAGCGTTGAACAATATTCTTCCTAAATTTGGTATCCATTATGAGCATATTCCAGAACTAGGCATTGCGTCTGATAAAAGGCAAGATTTAGGCGATGTTAATTCATATAAAAAACTATTCGATGAATATAGAACTATATTACCGCGAAGAAAGCAAGCATTGCAGGAGGTGTTAGATTTGCAAGAAAAATACCAACGAATTGCATTGACCTGTTTTGAGAAATCACATCACGATTGCCATCGACATTGCATCAGTGATTATTTTGTGGATAATTATGCAATTAAAACGGTTCATTTGTAATTATGCTAACCAAAGTTTTAATTAGCGTTAAAACGTATCCTACGTTATCAACAAAGTATAATGAATTGGTATGTACGGCTGGATTTTTAGAAGATGGCACTTGGATAAGGATTTACCCTTTGCCGTTCAGAGCATTAGAAAATGAACAACAATATAAAAAATGGCAGTGGATAGAATTGGACTTAGAAAAAAACCCATCTGACCGCAGACCGGAAAGTTATCGAGTCGGAAATTTGGAGTCTTTGAACATTATTGAGCAGTTAGGCACCGAGCAAAACTGGTACAGACGCAAAGAGGTAATCAATAAATCATTTATTTATGATGATTTGAATGTGTTAATTAGCAAGGCAGATATAGATAATGAACTATCGTTAGCAACTTTTAAGCCCACAAAAATTATTGATTTTATTGTTGAAGAAGTGGATCGAGAGTGGGACAGTCAAAATTAGCAACCTTAAAGGCAAAATCTAAACAATTATCTCTGTTTCAAACCGAGGCCAAAGTAAAAAAAGAGTTTGAGCATGTTAAAAAATTACCTCATAAATTTTCATACAAGTTTGAGGATATAAACGGCAAGGAATCTACCTTAATGATAGAAGATTGGGAAATAGGTGCACTATATTGGAATTGCTTAAGAAATTGTAATGGCGATGAAAAATCTGCTATTCAACAAGTGAAAAACAAATATTTTGATAAATTTATTAGCGAATGTGATGTTTTGCTATTTTTAGGCACAACCCTTAAATATCATGGTTGGGCCAACAATCCGTTTGTTGTTGTCGGCGTTTTTTACCCAAAAAAAGAACTGCAACAGACCTTTTTGTAAAAAATATCTTCACCAACACACATCAAGGGATAAATATTTACGACAAGGAATTAATCAAGTTATCTATTTTGATAAATGGTAAGCAATTTTTGTAGACAAAGATTTATGACAGCTCACTTTAGTGCTGCTTGGCGACATCACTTTTAATAATTAAATAACTTGCTCAACCCATCGACTTTTTATATTTATCGTAAAAGGCGATGACCTTTTTTACATAGTTCTGGGTTTCTTTATACGGAGGAATTTTGTTGTTGTACTTCTTAACTGCGCCTTCGCCAGCATTGTAAGCCGCCAAGGCTAATTTTAAGTCGTTATTGTATAGGACCAGTAGGTGACGAAGATATCGCGAACCGCCACTGATGTTCTCATAAGGATTGCGTCTGTTGTTGACGCCATAACGTTTTGCAGTGCCGGGCATGAGTTGCATTAATCCTACTGCGCCTGCCTTGGAAACAGCGTCAGAGTCATAGGCAGACTCCGCAGTAATCACCGCATGTAGCAAAGACTTCGGCAACTTGTAGCGCTTGGCCATGATATCGATTGTGTCAGAATGCTTTTTCCTGTTTTCCTCAAAATTTTGATATCGCATGGAGCCAACTTTTAAAGGCACCCAACCTTTCCATGTCTTTACCAGTTTGACGTACTTACTATTTTGCGGGGTATCAGTCAGAGTCACGCGACCTCGTTTATCTGTATATTTATAGACATCTGCATAGGTATTCGGCGCTATGAAAAAAACGCAGATAACAAATATCAGTAAATTGAATTTCTGAGCCAACCGCATAAATTTAAACCACCAATCGCATATTTAAACCATTATTTTCTAAATCAAACGTAACACTATAATAAATAAACGATTATTTGAAGCATTATCAGTGCATAAATCCCGGCCAAAACGTCATCCAGCATAATACCTAAACCGCCTGATATCTCGCCATCCAGCCAGCTAATTGGCCATGGCTTCCAGATATCAAACAGACGAAACAATACAAAACCAAGGATCACAAAATACCAATCTGGTGGAATCATCGTCATAGCGATCAAGAAGCCAACCATCTCGTCCCAGACAATCCCACCATGATCATGCACCCCCAGATGGTTCGCAGTGACTTCACATAACCAAATACCCAACAAAAACAAGGCAATAGTAACGCCAATATAAACAGGCCAAGCCAGATAAATCATCGGCAGATAAAACAATATCCCGACAAGTGTGCCCATGGTTCCGGGCATTTTTGGTGAGCAGCCTATTCCAAACCCCAACGCAAGCAGGTGAATCGGATTTTTCAGGAATCCCCGGGGGATAGGTGCGTTTTTACCCATTAAGCTTGTATTTAATTACCTGAGTTTCGATGCTAGCTTTAAGCAAACAGAATATACTATGGCTCAGCGATATGTAAGGTAAGCCCATTTGTATAACTATATAGTCTTTGTTGGAGGATAAAAATGATGCGCATAGGACTATTTCTAGCCACTAATGCCGCTATTCTGGTATTGATTAGTATTACTTTTCAGGTGTTTGGCATCGAAGGCATATTAGATGAGAACGGTGTAGACCTTAACCTTAATGCTTTGCTAATCATGTCTGCAGTGATTGGTTTTAGTGGTTCACTTATCTCACTTGCCATCTCCAAATGGTCAGCTAAAAAAGCGTTGGGAGTTTATGTTATTGAAACGGCTGGAGACCAAGATCAACAATGGTTAGTTGATACTGTAAAACGACAGGCTAAGCAAGCTGGCATCGGCATGCCTGAAGTTGGTGTATTTGAATCCTCTCAACCCAATGCCTTTGCTACAGGAATTAATCGAAATAATGCATTAGTTGCAGTGAGCACAGGCCTGCTCCAACACATGACCAAAGATGAAGTCGAAGCCGTCCTCGCTCATGAAGTCAGTCATGTTAGCAATGGCGATATGATCACCATGGGGTTAATACAAGGCGTGATCAATACCTTTGTTATTTTTCTATCACGTGTGATTGGCTTCTTTGTTGATCGCCTCATCTTCAAAACACGGCATGGCATGGGACCTGGTTATTACATCACTTCCATCCTTGCGCAAATTTTACTATCCATTCTCGCAAGCATCATCGTTAAATGGTTTTCTCGCTGGCGTGAATTTCATGCAGATGCAGGCGCCGCCGATCTTGCCGGTAGACAAAAAATGATTGCAGCACTTAAACGTTTGCAAACTATAGATGACCCTCAAGACCTTCCCGGTGAATTTTCTTCCTTCGGGGTTTCGGGGAGCATTAGTGGCGGACTCAGAAGTCTGTTCATGACCCATCCGCCTTTGGAGAAACGAATCGAAGCACTGGAAGCTTCTGCAAATGTGGTTAATAGACAATAAAATAAAAATATTGAGGGGAAATTCTCGCAAAACGAAATCTTTTTATACAAAACTTTATACAAAATAATGTGGCCTGCACGTCTTGTTCGGTGGTTTTTCATGGTGCAAAAGTCGCTAAATATATTTTTCAGACCGGTAATTCTAAAACAGAAATCGCTTAAGGCAATTCCGTGGTGATTTGTATTGTGGGCTTACGTACCATCCGGGGAACCTCTTCAGCATAGCCATACCAGAACAATCCGACGACGGCTTCCGTTGCCGAGTTAATCCATAACAGATCATAAAAACATTTGTCTCGAATAATATCACCTGTTGACCATTTGACACCAACACCTTCATTCCATAGCGCCAGCATCAGGTTTTGTGTCGCACAACAACAGGCAGCATAGTCCTCCTGATTTCTGGTCGGGTCATCTGATTTGGAGCAGGTCATGACAAACCATCCGGGCATCTTCTGCCAACGTCTTTCTTTTGCCAGCGCAGCAGCATCTCCTTTTTTTTCTCTAGTAATTTCCGAATTGAGTTTAATGACTGAATTCACCGTTTCATTACCCAACAAATAAAAGTGCCATGGTTCAGTTAAATGATGATTTGGTGCCCACCTCGCGAGATCTATAGCCTCCATGAGTTTTTCCTGAGGTCGCATACCTTCCTTAAATTGATGAATCGTGCGCCTACCTGATATCAACTCAATAAGTTTTGAACTAGTTATTTCCTTTGACATGAATTTACCTGAAAATATGATGATAAATATTATTGATTCTTGACTAAATATTTCTTCGCCCTGATCTTACCTGATGATTCTATGAATTCCTTATTAAGGCCTTACTCCTTTTAAGTCTTACCTCCAGAATTTCTTTTGCTTTTGCAAGATCAATATTTTGCTCCTTTAGAGATACGGCGGCCAGATGAATCTAACATGACAAAATAAAAATAGATTAGGAACAAAATATTGCTGTAAGAAATCTATTATCCAATCTTAACCATGCTGAATACAAAAAATATCTCAACCAAAAAAACATTACGACCGCCATGGACGGCGGAAGTGCAAATAACGCAGGAGCAGTTAATTTGCCGACCGCCATGGACGGCGGAAGTGCAAATAACGCAGGAGCAGTTAATTTGCCGACCGCCATGGACGGCGGAAGTGCAAATAACGCAGGAGCAGTTAATTTGCCGACCGCCATGGACGGCAGGACTGAAGCCCCCCCCCCTGCCGATGCTGGTTACTGCGGAAGTGCACTATTTCTATCTAGTCAGCCTATTTATACAGCATGATTGCTACAACACTATTAATAACCAGACCCTGCTTTTATCATGCCTCTTACTTTTAATCAGGTCTTGCCTAAGGAAGCATTTTCCAATCCATAAATGCGTCTAAAGAGTAGGCAAGAGAGCGTTTTGTCAGCCAGCTTTTAGCCCCTTGTCCATTATTAATGTCCATTATAATGGTTTTTAAAGAGTTTCTGGTGCACCCTTTGCAGTTGGTCCGCCGCCTGATTGTCGCTGATCTGATAAGCGACTTCATCCAGTATTTCAAAACTGAGGCCGGGTTTCAAATAGTCTTTCGCATTAGGCAGTGATTTGAGCTTATCGTAAGGTGTCATCATATTTTCATAACGATAGATCTGGCGTTCTTTGCCCTTGGCATCGGTGCGAGTCTCAGGGAAAAAGCCGGGGCGCTGGTAGTTGAGGTATGGATTGAGGTGCTGACGGTTGAAGTCGTTGATCAGCGCAGCCCAATGTTGAGGAATGTGGCTATAACCGAAGGTTTTCCTCACCACAGAGGCGTTTTTGCTTTCCGCTAGGGCATGGTCATTACTGTGCCTGGAACGTGACTTTGTGAAGTCGATGTGCAGCTTCTCCAGCAACCCGGGGCGCTGGTAGTTGAGGTATGGGATGATAGTTGATGTATTCCGAGCCGTTGTCGGTATGGAAGCTGATGATGATAAAAGGCAATTGATCCAACAGTCGTTGCAGCGCGGGAATGCGGTAGCACGCGCTGATCCTTTCGACGGCACAGACAATCTCGCACTGAGTGACTTCATCGACGGCGTTGATATGATAGACCCCCTTCTGTTTGTCTAAATCCCCCTGATGGACAGTGTCAATGCGGATATAGCCAGGTTGCCCATTGGGCTTTGCCAAGTTGCCCATTGGGCTTAGGCTGACGTCTCTCGCCGATTTTGGATGGCTTGGACTGCGTCTTTTGGAAGTAACGCCGTCGATGCGTATAGCCGGTGGATTTTCTCAGCTTGTACCGGTGACTGACAGAGATCGATGCCAGCGTGGTGTATTGCGTTTGTCCAAATACCGCACAAGCCCGCTCACAGAGCTGCTTAACCGCTTGGCCGCAGGGCGGGTCATGGTGCTCATCCATGTCTGCCAACAGGCGAATATCTTCTGCTGTGTATTGGGTCTTGAAGCCAGATACGGTGCGCTGGAGTCGGCCGCTCTTGCGCTACTGGGCAATCATCCGCGTCAGTTGTTGACGGGAGTAACCGCTGAGCTTCATCAGATAACGGATCATCAGCCCTTGCTCTGGCGGCTACAGGTCAAATAGCGGAATCTGACCAGTTGCCCCTGAACCCAGCGGTAGCAGGTAGCCTAGTCGCTGATCACTGAAAAAGCCACTGTCTGGGTGCCAGGAAATCGGCAAGCTGATCAATTGTGGTTAAGTCTTCAAGTTTCATGATGGTCTTCATCCTCCCATCATGAACTGATCGCTATTTGCTGTCAGCCCGCTCCAGACGCATTTCATATTAGAAACACGGCCCTCCCTTTAGACTCATTTCATATTGGACAAGGCTGTTTTTGAGTAAAACTCTCGGCACTATCTCCGTACTACCTGCTGTAATCTGCAGTAATGGCCAGCCATAAAGCTTGAAGGAGGGATTCGCAGACCATTGAAGCGCTGGCGCTACTCTATCTGGGGGTTTGGGTATTAGGACGGATAACTTACTCGTAACAAAACAGGTACTATATGTTGCTACCGTGATCCCTCATTGTGGTATGCTGTGCCCATGACTACTGTGATTTCTGAAGTATACGAAGCCTTCCGTGCGGCGGGTGTCTCTGAATACAAAACCAGGCAGGCGGCAGAAGCACTGAGCGCGGAAAACCTCGCAACCAAACAGGATATTGAAGAGCTGAAAGCCAACAATCGCCTGTTCAAGTGGATGCTCGGATTTAATCTGACCTTCGCCCTGACCATTCTCTGGAAAATTTTCAGCTAATTTTATCTCCTGGCACAGATCCCAGATAACCAGGATATCCAATGCCTGTGCCCGCCGGGTGATGTCTGCCATATCCAGCACCCAACCGGACTTGTAGTGAACCCGGGTCAGGCACAGCACCGCCACCTGCTCTAGAAATTGCACTTACGACTTGATTCTAAGCTGGTTAACAACAAAGGTTTGCACCATAACCCTGTATCACCCAAAGAGAATGATGGCTTGGGTTGGAAAAGAACAGCAATTTAGACTGGATTTGCTGCTGATGCGTTTCTATAGGGAGCCTCAATCCCCCGATAGAAATCTCTTAGCCACAGGAAGCCCTAGCTGTATGCTGGTTAACAACCGGGGTTTGCACCAAAACCCACCATCACCCAATGGGTGCACAGCTCAAGGCTTATGACTAGGGTATCTTACAAACTCGACACAACCAGCTCTTGCGCCGAACAAGGGTTTTTTGAGTAAAGCACTCAGCACTATCCGCCGTAATGGCCAGCCATAAAGCTTGAAGGAGGGATTCGCAGACCATTGAAGCGCTGGCGCTACTCTATCTGGGGATTTGGGTGCTGAGATTTAATGGTATCCGTCAGAACCAACCGTTATGCTAAGGTCTCTCGTTATCACTAAACAATATCTATTTTAAAAGGAATCATTCCTTTTCTTTGAGACTCAGCGATATACGACCTAATATCAACCTCAGAAATCCCAGATCTTTGAGCAAGTTCTCTTGCATCAATTTTTCCATCATCTCGTATCATTTGAAGCGCAAACTCTGCTGTTTGTTTTAATTGATCTTTATATTCGTAGCCATAATAGGTTAATCCCGCACCAAGAATAAAAAGCACAAATCCAAATCCAATAATTCCATCATCCCCACCATCAACCGCTCCGATAAAAGCAAAAAAGCCCAGTACCATTAAACCAAGGGGCTGTCCTAGATAACACATCAAAGGTGTTATTATGGGAAGTATGAGAAAGAGTCGTTTAAGTCGCTATAAACAGGGTCGTCTTATTCAACATTTTGTGTCTGGCTCAACAGCACGAACTGCGGCATCAATGGTTGGAGTCAACAAGACGACATCAGCCTATTTTTATCATCGGTTGCGCGAGATTATTGCCGATGAACTTGAGCAAGAAAGTCATGCGGTTTTTGACGGAGAAATTGAAGTGGACGAGTCTTATTTTGGTGGTGTTGGCAAAGGTAAGCGAGGTCGAGGAGCGTATCTCGGTGTTCTTTGTTGACGATCAACTGGTGAATTTCACCGGTGATTTCATCCCTGGCAGTCAGCCAGACAGCCAGACAAACACCAACTAAAACAGCTAAAATTCAAACCGCAGACCAATCTCGATCGCCCGACCAGGCGCTGGTGCCAAATCTTTCAACAGCGAGCTATGGTATCGGATAGACTCATCCAACAGATTACTCGCCTTGAAAAAGAACAGCACCTCTTCGTTGCCTATGGGTACGCGATAGTCCGCATAAAAATTTAGCAAGCGGTAGCCTTTGGTACGACTCTCGTTAATTCCCGCAGCAGATTGTTTCTGTACCTCGCTCCAACGCAGTTTCGCTTGCCAATGCCCATGGGAATGTCTCAATTCCAATCCGGCACGAAGTGGCGGAATGCGCGGCACATTGCCACGGCTATCAAATTTGGCGCGCACATAATCGCCAAACAGACTGAGCTCGGTAAGATGCTCACCGCTTCGACGCAGGGGGAAATTTAATTCCGCCTCCATGCCGTAAAACAAGGCATCTTCCTGTTGGTAGCGAGAAATTTCCACAGCATTCAAAAAAACTGCTGTATCCGCTAGGAAAATATAATCAGCAATGTCGTTATAGTAAAAGTTCAACTCCCCGGTTACCTCGCCAAGGTGTTTTCGTAAAGCAATTTCGAAGTTGGTGGATTTCTCCACATCCATAGTCGGGTTTCCTATTTCTAATCGCTGCGTCGCCGCATGCTGAATAAGCAGGTCACTGGGCAATTCGTTACAGGCGGTGTTGATATTGGAATACAACTCTTCCACCGTAGCCGAGCGCTGCGAATGCGCGATGGAGAATAAAAGAGTGGTATCTTCACGAACGTGCCAGATCGCCGAGCTAGAACCGCTCCAGGTCGTGCCGTTCACATCACAAGCCCCATTGATTTGCTGCAATGACTGGCGCTCGCCACGCAGCCCAAATTCATAAGTCATTGCTGCTACGTCCACGCTGTGCACAGTAAATATGGCCAAGGAATCGATATCTGTTGCTGGAATAAACGCTTCCTCGCCCAATGCAGAAAAATTGCGATGGGAAAAATGCACGCCGATCACCCCTTCTCGGCTCTCGCTGCCATTGAGGTGAAATACAAAACGGCCTTCTACGCCGTCTTGCTCAAACAGCGTACCTATTTCTCCATTTGCTTCTACTTCCGCATGCTGATAATCGACAGCGGCGAGTCGTGCGTGCAACTCCTCAAACCAGCCAGCTAATGGCAATTCCATTTCCATATCGACACGGTCTTGCTGCATGACGATGCGAACACCTCCTTCATCATCATGGGCGACTTCGTCAATATCCAATGCACCCTCGTGTTCTTCTTCGTGCCCATGGCCTGGAATGCCGTATTCGTTCTCAAGACGATTCAGCGAAAAACCGATATAGCCGCCATCGAAAATCCACGATGCGCCGGCTGTCTTCACATTCGCTCGCGTATTGGAGTTTGCAATTTGCCCGCGACTTGCCAACAACGCTTCCAATTCTTCAGCATCGCTGCGGTCTACCGTAGAAGGGTTAATGGCGAAGCCGTTTATGTCCACATTATTGCTTTTACGGTAGATGCCGTCTAAATGCCAGGCAATATTTCCAGCACTCCCTTCCAATTTAGCGACATTCACTTGATGATCGGAAGCACTGTTGTTTCTAATCTCCACTAGCCCACTAAATCCTGGTGGTAAACTTGTAGGAATTCGATTATCGATAACATTTACCACGCCGCCTATCGCGCCATTCCCGTAAAGCAGAGTAGCGGGGCCGCGAACCACTTCGATGCGCTCCGCTAAGGCCGGCTCCAAACTATTTGCATGATCGGCACTGATGGAAGACGCATCGATGTTGCCTATGCCACCTTGCAGCACCTGTACTCGATTGCCTCCCTGCCCACGAATGACTGGCGCACCAACCCCCGGGCCGAAGGAAGCCACCGAGATTCCCACTTGGTCTTGAAGTGTTTCGCCCAAGGTAGCCGCCGCTTTTTCACGCAGTTCTTCACCACTTAGTATATTTACCGGCAAGGCGGTGTCGGCTCGACTCCGATGCAGAGTCGAAGTGACAATAATCTCTTCTATTGAATCATCCGCTTGTGCCAATTCGGCAGCCGACAGATTAGTCGATAGCAGCAAGCACAAAAATGTGCAGCTTACGCCCCTTGATTGTTGCAAATTTAATTTCATCGTTATTCCACATAGATCAAAACTGATTTTATCCATCGGTAACGAATGACAAGAACGTGCCTTGTTTAACTCGTAAAAATGCTGGCCGATGGATGGCTGAATTGAATTATGTGTAGGAGGGAGGAGCGCGCGCGGTGGCGGTTGTTGGTGCGGAGAAAGTTTGGCTCTGAACCAGAACCGAGCAAGGTTGGCTTGATACCAGGGCAGGCAGATTGGTCGAGCCTGGAACTAGCAGGTCATCGACAGAGCCACCTTTCAAACAAATCTCGCAATCGAACCGA
This sequence comes from Gammaproteobacteria bacterium, assembly GCA_965261165.1. GTDB lineage: Bacteria > Pseudomonadota > Gammaproteobacteria > Eutrophobiales > Eutrophobiaceae > SMWN01. The sequence goes on from OZ253445.1 coordinate 924,795, forward strand.
GATTGCAAATCGGCATCATGACTATGACCAAGATCGACAGTTTGCGCAAACAACAGCAACAGACACAAGGCAGCATTCAGCGGTAATGACTTCAAAGCTGTCATGCGGGCACTAAGTTGTTGCATTGCTGTTGTTGCATTGCTCGTGTGTTTGTCTTTGACATTTCTTTCTAAATCACAACTTTACCAAGCTGATTGAGATTCTGGCTAAAAGTACAAATCCAGTTTTACCCAGAAATCTTATTCTATGCAGGCAAGAGTCCATTAGTAGTTGAGATGAACCAGTGAACCAAGCATTTCTTTCAATCAAGTCTTAATTCATTCTACCAAACTCTGCAAGGCATCAACACCGACAATATCCTGCGCCAGCAAAGACCACAGAGATTTAGAGAAAACTGTGAATAATAACGCAGCTTACCCGCTAACCAACTCATCATAGAGTGGCGCTTATAAATTGGATTCATGATTAATTAAGCAGATATGAGATTTTATTTATTGTTGATTTTTGTAATTGTTTTTGATTGCATCTTCTCAGACTGTATTAATTTTTTTGCCCAATAGAGTTTCAATATGGACTTTAACTGCGCTGGCAAGTCCATCCAGATTGTATCCACCTTCTAATACGGAAACTACACGTCCATCGCAATATTGTTCTGCGAGTTGCATTACTATCTTTGTGATTTGCCGATAGCCTTCATCTGAAATATCGAAACAACCCAGTGAGTCATCTTGACGACTATCAAAGCCCGCAGATATGATTATTAAATCAGGTTTGAAGTTATGTGCGACAGGTAATAATTTTTCATTAAAAGCATTAATAATACCTTTATCTGTAGAATTACAATCTAGATGTACATTGATGTTCAGGCCTTTCCCCGCGCCCGCGCCTACTTTACTAGGATGTCCTGTTCCCGGATAGGCATAGTAATCATGAGTTGAGAAATAAAGTACGTTGGGATCTGAATAAAAGAATGATTCCGTCCCGTCACCATGATGGTAATCCCAATCGACGATCAATATTTTTTTCAGACCGTATTTCTCCTGAGCATAGCGTGCAGCAACAGCGACGCCATTATAAAAACAAAAGCCTTCAACTTTCCCTGTGTTCCTGGCGTGATGCCCCGGTGGGCGTGTCACGCAGAATGCATTCTTCAGTCTGCCACTACACACTTCATCTGTTGCCGCCAAGATGCCGCTAACAACTGCTAAGGCAATATTATTAGAATTTTCATCATTTGTTTTCAGTGCATGCACATGTTCTGCAGTATGGATTCGAGCAAGATCAGCAAAAATGTCTTTCTTTAGCTCAATTTTTGTTAACTGTGAAAGCAAGCCTGAATCGTGCATTAGCTTCATGATGCTGCGTAGTCTATCCGGTGACTCAGGATGGCCTTCCTCTAGCCAATATTCGAGAAATAAATCGTCGTAGACAATTCCCGTCTTCTTATCTGCTGAGTTTGCTGATAAATTTCTGCATAGGCCAAATACAATAGCGGCAGTCTGTATCAGTTTAAGAAATACTCTACGATTCATCTTTTTTACTCATTGTATTTAGACTATTAGCAATCTATCTATAATTGTAAAGTTACGTGAATTCAATTTGTAAGTGCAACTCTTGAGGAGCATAATGAAATACGTGGCAGTCTTGCGCTTCACGCCACACAAACTGGCCGAAGTTCTGGCTGTCGATCCCGAGATAAAATGCCCGCTCAGGCGAGCTTGCTTGTAATGGCTTAAACGACTCTTTTGCAGGCTTTTCATGATAACCCTTTTCTAGGTTATCTGGGTCAGCCCCTTAGTTTGTTTAGGATGCAATTGGAATGGGAATTACCAGCATAATTAGCCAATGAACAAATATTGTGATGGAGGGTCGCTAGGTCGATGGCTGTCTGCGAATTCCAACCAACGGGTTATTCTCTGTTCAATAGCACAAGATTCTCCCCAATATTCTACGAAGAGATCATCGTTCAACCGCTGTGCAGCATTCACGATAGCCTGTTCATTGCTCTGAATTGCTCGAATCAGATAATCTCCGCCCCTTTTTGCTCCAGCAACACTGCCTGCGCTGAATAAATCACGAGTTTGTGGTGCGAAGACACCGTGCTGAGTGAGAAGGTAAAGTGCAGCATCGTCATATTTCCCGCGTTGACGTGATCCTTTGAATATCTGGGGGCACATAAGGGCAGATTCTGCCCGAAGCATTGCCTTCGTTTCAGCGTTAAGCAACCTATACAGCCTAACCTAGACGGGCAGTGTATGCTCCCGTTCTTCATCGAACCACCGCAGTCGTTCTCCGGGCTTCATACGCTGTTTCACATGCTCTTTTACCAGATCCATTTTGTCTCGCAGGTCAAGCTGGCGGAAATCATCCAAAGGCATACCGAGATCGGCGAAGAAAGAAGCCTCACCATCCATATCAATCATGTAGCGGGGCGAATGAGAAATCCGTACACCTTATTATGGCATCTGAATAGCATCGCCACCTAATTTCAGGAATGTCCGATCTGCAATATACCGCATAGACCATTCCAGCTTCCCGGTCACGCATCCCCTCAAAAATGCTATTCCCCGTGCCGTGCCAGGAACCCCGCCGCGTAAACTTCACTTCCACGCCAAAACCATTAACCACGATATCCGGAAAAGCGCTATCGTGAAAGCTCGGATTGGCATTTCCAATTCCTTTGCATGCCAGGCGCAGCTCGGCAAGAACGGTTTTTTCAAAGTTGGAATCCGTGTCGTATCCAGTCGCACCTGCTTTCGCAGCCTCATTCATACGAAGAACGGCAGCGTTTAACACCGCCTCAAACTCTCCCTCGGTCATTCGGCAAAGACCTGTTGCTGAATAGCCTTGGCAATATGCCATGCCATGCCATGACTGGCGGCACCGCATTTCCAATTTGCCTTTCGGTTTCGCGCATTCCGCAGGGGAAATCGAATTGGTCCGGGAAAGACTGAAGGCGGGCTTGTTCTCTCAGTGATATTCGGCGATCCAAAGAATAGTGCCATTGCACATTGCCATGATGTTCCGCCCGCATAGTGGTTGCCGCAGCATTGGCCTTAAGCCGTCGCGACCCCTGACCAGGCGAGGCTTTGGCATTACTCCAGATGTGATTGATTTCCGACTTCGGAATCAGTCCAGCAAGATCACCGATTGCCTGTTCACAGGTTGTTGGAGAGGTGTTTTCAGGGCCAGGTGGAAAAAAGCACTTATCGCCGCGAACCCCAATGATGAACAGCCGGTCCCGTTTTTGTGGAACGCCATACTCTGACGCCGTATAAATATTTGCCGTTACCGCGTAATCTTCTATTTCAAAATCCGACAAGACTTGCCTGCCAAAATCTCCAGCTAACAACCCACGGACGTTTTCCGCGACGAATACACGTGGGTTCAATTGCTTTATTGTCTCGACCATGAATCGATAGAGAATGGTTCGTTCGCCACCGTCTGCCTGCCTTTTTCCGTTTATTGACACGTCCTGACACGGGAATCCGCCAATCAGTATGTCACAGGCTGGCGGCAAAACATCAAGGCACCCCCCGAATGTCGCCACACAGAATATGATCGCCAATGTTTTCGCGATATGTTTTGCAGGCAGCTTCCGAGTTATCATTCGCAAATATAATTCGATTGGGCAGTCTGTCGTAGTGCCTTCCATGAAACGCAAATCCACCAGAGAAACCCAAATCCATTCCCCCGCAACCCGAAAACAGGCTCACCAGAGACCTTTCATTCGGGATTGGCCGTCCAGCCAGTTTGCAAGCTATTTGCTCGAAATCAGCGGGGATATTTCTTATGGCGAATTCTCTCATGTCGCACTCCATCAACTAATTGTCTGTGCGTCAACAAACGCCCCCTCAAATTTCATGGCGGACTTTGCCATAAACTCGACAGCATGCTCTGGGGCAGATTGCCGCCACTGGAATTCATCAACATAGCGCTGAAGGTGTTTGGCACTCATGTGGTGGAAAGTCCCATAATATCCACGCTTGAATAGTGCCCAAAAGCTTTCAATTCCGTTGGTGTGCGCCATATCGCGCACGTATTCCCCCTGCACTGTGATTGACAGATTCATGGGTTCTGTCGATGCCTTTGTAGGCGGTGGCATCATCGGTGTAGATCACCGCTTCATCGTCTGTGTAACGCTCCACAAAGCCTCGCAGGGTTGTTGCCCTGGTATCCTTCGCCACCTGCGCCTTAACCCGTCCAGTGGCGCGATCTCGAACACCTGCAACCGCAACTTTGCCAATGGCCCCACGCCCAGCACGTAGTTTCTTGTTTGCGTGTTTGTTCTTCTCCTTGCCGCCGACATAGGTTTCATCGGCTTCAACCGGACCGGCCATTTCTATTTGTTGCTAAATCTCTTTCTTATTGCTCTTGTCATCTTCACTCTCCTCTAGGACAGATTGTCCCTTTTAGTAAAGGGTGCGTCAAATTGGGGTAGGTTTAGTTTGACCTCCCTATGATTTATTCTTTAAACTTTTTTCCATTTCGTCTATTTGTTTCTGTATGCTATGCAAGTGATCTAATACTCCATCAATGGCATTAGAAACTGGGTCCGGCATGTCTGCAGCAGCATAGGCATCGAACCCAACATTCTCTGCAAGTTCATCACGTTTGGTTTTTCTTTCTTTGTCGGTGACGACGTGTCCAGGTATACCGACGACTGTTGAGCATGCGGGTACATTTTTTACGATGACTGAATTAGAGCCGACATGTGAGCCTTTGCCAACTGTAATCGGCCCCAGTATTTTTGCGCCAGCACCGATAACGACATCATCTTCCAGTGTTGGGTGACGCTTGCCTTTGTTCCAAGTAGTACCGCCCAGTGTGACACCATGATAGAGCGAGCAATTGTTGCCAATTTCTGCGGTTTCGCCGATGACAATGCCCATGCCATGATCAATAAAGAAACGTTGACCTATGATCGCACCGGGATGAATTTCAATACCAGTTAAAAAGCGGGCGAAATAAGCAGATACGCGGGCGAGTAAATAAAGTTCTTTTTTCCACAACCAGTGATTTAAACGATGCAATAATATGGCATGCAAGCCAGGGCAGGCCGTCAAGGTTTCGATGGCGGTGCGTGCGGCAGGGTCGCGTTCAAAAACGACTTTAATGTCTTCTTTTACTGTATGAAACATATTCTTAATCTATTGGTTTAACTCACTAATGCGCTGGTATTGCTTTTCAAGTTTTTCCAGAGAGAGATTATTTTTTTCAAGTCGTTCACGTTCTTTTTTAACGACATCTACTGGCGCACGATCAACGAAGTTTTTATTCTCTAGTTTTTTAGCGATGCTGTCGCCATTCTTTCTCATTTTTTCCAGCTCTTTTTCCAGTCTGGCAAGTTCTGCCTTCGGGTCAATCAGATCTGCCAGCGATACCAACAATGTCATCTCTCCTGCCAGAGCAATAGCTGCATCATCAGATTCTTCATCAATTGTTTCTATAGATTCGATACGACCGATGTGTTTTAGATACCGACTATTCTGGTTTAACCAATCCTGTTCCTGTGCTGAGCCGTCTTTAATTTTAACTACCAATGATTTACGTGGGTCAATATCACGTTCTGCACGAATCTTGCGAACACCAATAACAAAAGTTTTAATCCAGGTTATGGCTTCTAGGCTACTTTCATCAGCGGCAATATCCTCGGGCAGAGGATAAGACGTTTTCATGATGGTCTCGCCTTTGCTTTGTTGATCTAACATCGGCACTATTTTTTGCCAGATCTCTTCGGTAATGAAAGGCATAAATGGATGCGCTAGACGTGTCAGTGTCTCCAGAACACGAAGTAGTGTTAAACGTGTGCCAGCCTTTGCTGCATCACTGGCATTGTCGTCAGTTAAGACAGTTTTGGATAGCTCTAGATACCAGTCACAATATTCATCCCAGGTAAATTCATGGATGGCTTTAGTGGCAAGGTCAAAGCGATAGGTATGAATTCCCTTGGTTACCTGCTCAATTGTTTCTGCAAGTCGTGTCATGATCCAATGTTCAGCCAAACCAAATTCCAATTTATCTTCGTTAGTTTCAATGACTTGATCTTCCATGCTCGTCATTACATAGCGTGAGGCATTCCAGAGCTTGTTACAGAAATTTCGATAACCGCCAATACGACCGACATCAAAGCTGATATCCCGGCCATGTGTGGCGAGAGAAGCGAAAGTGATCCTTAATGCATCAGTACCATAAACTGCAATACCTTCTGGAAAATTTCTGCGCGTGGCTTTTTCAATCTTTGGCGCATCTTTGGGTTTTATCAAACCTGTGGTACGTTTTCTGACTAGTGTTTCCAGATCGATGCCATCAATCAAGTCGATAGGATCAAGCACATTACCTTTTGACTTGGACATTTTTTGTCCTTCGACATCACGCACCAGACCATGAATATAAACTTCCTTGAAAGGTGCCTTGCCAGTGAATTTCAGACCCATCATGATCATGCGAGCGACCCAGAAGAAGATGATGTCAAAACCGGTTACCAATACATCAGTAGAATAAAAATCATCCAGTTCATGAGTTTTTTCTGGCCAGCCTAATGTTGAGAAGGGCCACAAGGCAGAAGAAAACCAGGTGTCAAGTACGTCTTCATCCTGTGTGAGTTTAAAATCGTCAGGTAATCTATTTTTCTTTCTAACATCATCAATGTCGTAGCCGACATAGACATTACCAACCTTGTCATACCAAGCAGGGATTCGATGCCCCCACCAGATTTGTCGGGAGATGCACCAGTCTTCAATGTTGTTCATCCATTCGAAATAGGTTTTTTTCCAGCTGTCTGGTGTGAATTTAATATCACCGTTCTCAACTGTATCAATGGCCGGTTTTGCCAAGGGCGCAACTTTTACATACCACTGATCTGTGAGATAGGGTTCAATGGTTGCGTTCGAGCGATCACCGCGCGGCACCATCAGTTTGTGGTCATCAATTTTTTCAATTAGATTGGCGGCTTCAAGGTCGGCAACGATTTGTTTTCTGGCTTCAAAGCGATCCAGACCAATGTATTTGTCTGGAACAATATTATAAATATCTTCGCTGTTGTCACGGATTTCGGCATTGTCTGTAAATATATTGATTAAACCACCGTTTGGTAACTCACGAATGGTGGTTTGATCTTTATGACGATTCCAGACCTGATAATCATTGAAATCATGTGCTGGCGTGATTTTGACACAACCGGTACCAAATTCCGGATCGACATGCTTGTCCGCAATCACCGGGATCTTGCGGCCAGTGAGTGGTAATTCAAGAAACTCGCCGAGTAGATATGAATAACGATCATCATGAGGATGAACTGCGACCGCGCAATCACCCAGCATGGTTTCAGGTCGGGTGGTTGCAACGACAACGTTACCTGCGCCATTACTCCGCGGATAGCGCATGTGCCACATATGGCCATTCTCTTCTTCAGAGATGACTTCCAAATCGGAAACCGCCGTGTGTAATGTTGGATCCCAGTTGACCAGACGCTTGCCGCGATAGATTAGACCCTCATCATATAGGCGTACAAAGACTTCAGTGACTGCTTCTGAGAGTCCTTTATCCATGGTAAATCGTTCACGTGCCCAGTCCATGGAAGTGCCTAACCGCCTTAACTGACGGGTAATGGTATTGCCTGATTCAGCCTTCCAATCCCAAACATTCTCGATGAATCTTTCGCGACCTAATTGATGACGATTTGTGTCTTTTTGTTCGAGTTGTCTTTCCACTACCATCTGCGTGGCAATTCCCGCATGATCGGTGCCGCATTGCCAGAGTGTTTTGTCGCCACTCATACGGTGATAACGGATCAGAATATCCATCAAGGTGTGCTGAAAAGCATGACCCATATGCAGGCTGCCAGTTACGTTTGGTGGTGGCAGCATAATGCAGTAGGGTGAGCCATTACCTTCTGGGCTGAAATAGCCGGCCTTTTCCCAGGTTTCATACCACTGGGTCTCTATGGATTTTGGGTTATAAATTTTTTCCATTTTTATTTAATTCTGGGTTTATGGCGTCTTAATCAAAGACATGCCATGAAGGGCGAGCATTATGCCGTGTTTAGTAGAGAAATAAAGGTGCTGCACCGTGTTTTCGATTAATTTATGATGGGAAATTATCGTTGAGGTGACTCATTCAGGAGGCTTGTCCGAAGGATTTATTTCAGAGGGAGTTGATTCAGTTTGATCTGGGTCATCATTTTTTGTATTTTTGTATTTTTGTATATTTTTTTACTTCAGCAGCATAGATAATGTCACGCAGTACGACGACATCAGCCTTCTTATCCTTAGGCATCATTAAGACTCTACCATATGGGTATTTAATTTATGTCCTTGATTACGATATTTATTATAACGTTTGCGAGCCTGTTGTCGTTCATCTTCACTACCGGCAACAATTTCCATGACCTTTTCTACCTTATCCATATTTTGAGGCGTTTGATCTGTCAGGTTGAGTAAGACTGCTGTGTGCTCAGGCATATGGTTATCTATCCGACCATCATGACCGATGACAATCGGTGAATTTTCGGCATTATTATCTGCAACGAGACAATGGGGAAGAAAACTGATGTCTTTAAACGTCCACAGCAAATCATCCAGGGCGGCGGCTTCAGCTTCTGAACGTGTACTAATGAAAATATTATTTTCCTTTTTCCAAACCTTCTGGATCAGTGCACAGGCAAAGTGCTCCTGTTTTTTATTTTTCGGGAGTACATAAAAATTCACTTGAGGAAGATCTGCCTGAATCATTACATTAGATCTTATTTGCAACGATCCATCAGATATTGAACCAGCATTGGAACAGGCCTGCCTGTTGCACCTTTTTTTTCCCCGGATAGCCAGGCTGTGCCAGCGATGTCGATATGTGCCCATTTGAATTTCTTTGTAAATCGTGACAGGAAACATGCGGCAGTAATGGTGCCTGCATCTCGACCACCAACATTGCCCATGTCCGCAAAAGGGCTATTGATCTGATTTTGATATTCATCCCAAAGGGGTAACTGCCAAGCACGGTCCCCCGCAGTTTCACCAGCATTGAGAATTTCTTTGGCCAATAGGTCATGATTACTCAGCAATCCTGAGGCATGTTTGCCTAATGCAATGACGCAAGCACCAGTTAGCGTTGCGATATCAATCACAGCTGCAGGATTAAATTTTGCGCTGTAGGTCAGTGCGTCACATAATATTAGACGACCCTCCGCATCTGTGTTTAATACTTCAATCGTTTGCCCGGACATGCTGGTATAGATATCACCAGGTCTGGTGGCTTCACCATCTGGCATATTTTCCACTGTGGGAACAACGCCGACAACATTGATGGGCAGCCCCATCTCAGCGACCGCAGTGATTGAGCCAAAGACACTGGCCGCACCACACATATCATATTTCATTTCGTCCATTGCAGCGGAAGGTTTGATCGAGATACCGCCAGTATCAAAGGTGACACCCTTGCCGACCAGAACAAAAGGTTTTGCATCTTTTTTGCCGCCTTTATATTCCATACTAATAAGCTTTGCTGGTTGGCGACTGCCTTGGGAGACAGACAGCAATGAGCCCATGCCTAGCTTTTTCATGGCAGCTTCATCGAGCACGGTCACCTTGACTGACTTTTGAGCCTTGCCTAATACTTTAGCCTGATCTGCCAGATAGGAAGGTGTGCAGATATTGGGAGGCAGATTGCCTAGGTCACGCGCTAGTGAAACACCTTTGCCAATAGCCTTGCCATCTTTAATCGCACGTTTGCCAATAGCGACATGTTTACGATTAGAAACCACCAGTGCAAGTTTACGCAGTTTATTCTTTGCTTGCTTGCTCTTGCTTTTAAATTGACTGAATTCGTACAAAGCGCTTTGGCTGATTTCAATATATTGCCTTAATTTCCAGTATTCATTTTTGCTTTCTTTATTACCGATTTTTACATTCAATTCGGTCAGATAGGTGACCGCTTCTGTCGCACTGGTTAATTTCAGTTTATATATACTGTTGGCAAGGATTTGACGGTAACGACTGGGGCTCAGCTCTTTTTCCTTGCCGCAACCTATTAACAAGATCCTGTCTGCAGATGTGCCTGGGACATTATGTAGCAGGAGTGATTGTCCGGTTTTACCATTCATATCACCATGTTTCAGTATCTTGGAAAGATGCTTTTTACTTGCCTTATCAATAATATCGGCTGCTATTGAAAGACGACTAGATTGGAAGATACCAACGACAACACAGGCTGAACGTTGTTTTTCCGGGCTATCAGTTTTGATTGTAAAATCCATAATTATCGAATATATGCCTGTTTGATTGATTAAATGCCCGCCGATTCAGTATGGTAATATCGGCTGAATTGACTAGCTTTCTTGGTTGCCGTCATTCTATGTCAATGGACGCAAAAACTAAACACCTCAAAAACAGGCCTGTGGGGTAGGAATATTGATTATCAGGAGATACATACATCAAGAAATCCTGCAACGGTTTTTATGGGTGACTGGGCTGTTATTTCTTATCTATTCCAGCGACAGGTTTGCCGGTTACCTAGCCGATGCCGCTGCAGGGAAAATCTCCAGTGCTTTTGTTTTCGAGCTACTCTGGTTAAAATTAGTTTCAGTCCTACCAGAATTATTGCCAGTCACCATCTTCCTGGCCGTGATTCTCACTTATTCCAGATTAGTCGGCGATAATGAAATGGTCATCCTATCCTCTGCTGGGATGAGCAAACTGGATCAATTAAAAATAGTTTCTTTCCTGATTATTCCAGCGTGCGCCTTAGTTGCGGTCATATCATTTATTGTTGCGCCATGGACTGAGGTCAGGTTACAAGATTTAAAAAATCAGGCCAGGCAAGATGCCGATATCACCGGGATTGCTGCCGGTCAGTTTAAGGAATTCAGTAAGGGGAATGGGGTGGTCTATGTTGAATCTCTTTCTGAAGATAAGACAACCATGGAGAATGTTTTTCTGCAGATAAGGCAACATGGAAAGCTGAGTGTATTAACATCAGAAAGAGCTGTCTTCGAACTGGACAAGGAATCTGCAAATCGCTATATCAAATTCAAAGATGGGTATCGTTATGTCGGGGTTCCAGGAGGATTTGATTATAAAATCACAGAGTATAAGACCTACGCGATATTGTTAGAGGCTCATGATGCAGCATTAGCAACCGCAAAAAAACTGGAATCGATTCCAACATCTATTTTATGGTTTTCAGATGTTGCGAGTCATAAGGCGGAATTACAGTGGAGAGCTTCATCAGTTCTTTCCTGTATGTTGTTATCGCTACTCGCAGTTTTACTTAGCCAGTTACCTATAGGTGAAAAACGCTATGTACTGATCCTTGTCGCAATGCTGGTCTATTCCATTTATAGCAATCTTCTAGGCGTTTCCAAATCACTATTAGAACATGATGATATTCCTCGGTTCATAGGATTATGGTGGGTTCATGCTTTGTTAATTACGGCCATGTTAGTGCTTTATTATTTATCTCAAATCAAACGTCGTTTGAAACAGAATGACGGCTTACAAATTTTGAAAGCTAAGCAATGAAAATAATCGATCGCTATATAGCCCTGACTTTAATCAAGATAACTTTACTGGCGCTATTTTCTCTGGTACTCCTGTTCTTATTTTTTTCATTGTTTGATGAGCTAGATGCAACAGGTCGGGGCAATTACGGCATCTGGCAGGCGATAACTTATGTATTTCTGACTATCCCCGGATTGTCTGTTGAATTATTTCCCACTGCTACGGTGATCGGCAGTATGACGACACTTGGGATATTCGTAAAAACCAGTGAGATGGCAGTGTTTAGAACATCTGGTATTTCACAACTAAGGCTTGCTTGGTCACTATGCAAGGGTGCCGCAGTTCTTATTTGCGTTTCCCTTTTCATTGGTGAAATTGTTTCCCCATATACTGAGGAAACTGCCCAGCATATGCGTTCAGTGGCATTAACCAAGCAGATCACTTTGAAAACACAATATGGTTTCTGGTCCCGAGATGGTCATAGTTTTATTAATATCCACGAGATTTTTCCAGATGACAGAGTTGAAGGTATTTATATCTACGAGTTTGATGATAAGGACAGATTACGTACCAGCACTTTTGCTAGGCGAGGCAAGTATGAGGATGAGCAATGGATACTTGAAGACATTAGGCAAACAGAAATAACCGATAACGGCGTCAGGGTTGAGCAAATGAATCTGGCAACTTGGGATGCCTTGCTCAGCCCGGAGCTAATCAATCTGATTATTGTTAAACCCCAGTTTCTATCATTCATAGGTCTTTACAAATATATCGGCTATTTGAAGACCAATGGGCAAAGCAGCATGATTTATGAACAGGCACTTTGGTCAAAAATAGCTAGTCCATTTGCAATTTTGGTGATGGTACTGATTGCCATTCCAATGGTGAAAAATTATTCAAGGACGATGGCGATTGGGCAACGTGTTTCTTTGGGATGTCTAGTTGGCATTATTTTTCATATCATTAACCAGATTGTTGGTCATATGGGCATCGCCTACAATTTAAATCCTGCATTAAGCGTGACCTTACCAACCTTACTTATGTTAGGTCTCATCGGCTGGCTGCTATGCAAACCAACATAAAATTCGGTATGACTTAAGTTTTTATGTTGATCAATCTTGAATTAGAGTAGCGGTCATGAAAAGCGCAGCTTTCCTTGTCAAAAAAAGCCAATGCGAACCCGAGTCCGAAACTGACGAGCGAAAGTAGTGCAAGAAAAAAACGGGCAGTTGCACTTCCCCAGCTCATTGGATCTCTCCCTCGACTTATTAATTTGATATGCCAGGCGCGCATACCCAGTGTTTGTCCGCCATTAACCCAATGCCAGGCGAAGTATAAATAAGAAATATAAAATAGAAACAAATTGTAGATAAGATTATTACTGCCAATGGTATCGCCATTGGTAAAAATGATCAGTAACAGGGTTGTCAGGAAAAATAGAGAAGACAGACACAATCCATCATAAAATATTGCTGCCATGCGTTTGAACATGCTGCATAGATCATCATGATAGTCTGTATTTTCTGTCATATGGAACGAATCAGGCATGTTAAGTGACTAGAAATTTATGCGAACTGAGTGCGATAATATCAGTTATCAGTGTTACTATGTGAGCCTCAGGTGAACAATCTGCAAAAAACTATTCAATAATCTAGAGTAAAAAAATCAATCACATAGCCTCAAGAGCAATTCGTTAAGCTATTTCTATTTATGGATTCACCCAAGCCAACAGCAGTCGTCACAGACATCGTTCGCAAACCGCAGATCATTCCTCGCCCAAGGCATAACGTGTCCCAATCTGACATTAGTGAGAATGCACTGAAAGTTTTGTATCGCTTGAAAAATGCGGGTTATCAGGCATATCTGGTTGGTGGTGGTGTCAGAGATATATTGCTAGGCCTTAAGCCAAAAGATTTTGATATCGCCACCGACGCACGCCCCGAACAAGTTAGAGAATTATTCAGAAACTGCAGGTTGATTGGCAGGCGATTCAGACTTGCCCATGTACATTTCGGCAGGGATACTATTGAAGTGTCCACATTTCGTGCATCACATCATGATGCGGTAGATGGAGAGGGTCATGAAGAGGATGGCAGAATTATTCGTGACAATGTCTATGGCAAACTTGATGATGATGTTTGGCGACGTGATTTTACGATCAATGCGCTTTACTACAACATAGGAGACTATTCGATAGTCGATTATGTTGGCGGTCTTGAGGATATTAAAAATAAACAGTTAAGATTGATTGGTATTCCTGAAGATCGCTATTGTGAAGATCCAGTAAGGATGTTGAGAGCGATAAGGTTTGCCATCAAACTCGGTTTTTCTATTCATCCTGCTTCTGAGCAGCCGATTCGTAATTTAGCCCCCCTGCTTAGAGAAATCCCCGAAGCCCGTTTATTTGAAGAATTCCTGAAATTATTCATGAGTGGTCAATCTGAGAAAACCTATCAACGACTACGGGAATATAGTTTGTTTGCAATGTTATTTCCGCAGACAGAAAAATTCCTCAATTGTGGTGATGAATTTATCCATAACTTACTTTCATCTGCATTTAAAAATACTGATGCGCGTTTGGCAGAACATAAGCCAGTTACGCCTGCATTCTTGTTAGCCATTCTGTTGTGGATCCCTGTCAAAGACTTGGCGAATGATTATGAAAGCAATGGCTTGTCAAAGATGGATGCCATTCGGTTGGCAAGCGATGCCGTTATTTCACATCAAATACGAAGTATTTCAATGCCGCGGCGCTTTACTCATATGGCGCGGGATATGTGGTTGCTTCAGGTACACTTAAAAAACATTCGTGGTAAACATCCCTTAAAGTTACTTACGCACCAACGTTTTCGCGCAGCCTATGATTTCCTGCTACTACGTGCAGAGGCTGGTGAAGATGTACAGGAGCTTGCCAGTTGGTGGGCAGCGTTTCAGCAAGAACATATGGATATACAATTGGCCGCCAAGAAAGAACATCAGAAGAAACATTTTAGACACAGGTCAAAGTAGATACAGGCCAAAGCGTTTTGGATATACAATATAAGAACAATAAACCAGAGTTTTACAAAGATGATCAAAGCATATATCGGCTTGGGTAGTAATCTTGACGATCCACAATATCAGCTAAAGAAAGCAATCATTGCATTGGAAATGATACCTTCAAGTTCAATAACGAAGACATCATCTTTTTACTGGAGCAAACCTGTCGGTCCCCAAGATCAACCCGATTACATCAATGCCGTTGCTGAGCTTGATACAGAATTATCTGAATTAGTCCTGCTGGATTATTTACAGGCTATTGAAAATGAGCAAGGGCGTGAGAGAAAGATAAAGTGGGGTGCGAGAACGCTGGATCTGGATATCCTCTTATTTGGTGATGAAGTAATTAACGATGAGCGTCTACAAATTCCCCATGTTGAAATGCATAAGCGAGGATTTGTGCTATTACCGTTAAATGAAATTTTTCCTGATTGCGTGATCCCGAACATCGGTTCTGTCAGCAGTTTACTGCAGCAAGATAATGCTGATAATTTGGTAAAATTGACTTAGCCCTAAATATTTAACAGGAACGCCGAGAGACCCACACAAGGCTACGATTATAGCGAGTACCTTAGAATTAGAAGGTGAGGTAGAGCCGCCGATGAAAATTATTTTGAAGGACAGCAATAGACGAGGTGCGCCAAACAGAACGACAGCGTCAATTAAAACGAGTTAAAGATGAATTGGGTTAGTTATCCAAGACAGCCCTCTATTTTTTCTATCACCATAACAAATCACCTTTACTCCCCGTTAATACAGCCGTTTTTGATATGGTTAACGACGCAGATAACTATGCGGTGCCGCTGAAACAGATATGTCACCTGAAAACAGAGGCAGACGATACTTTAGTTCCAAGGAAGTTGCATGACTAGAATCACCATAACGCAATTAGATGAGATGAAAATCGCTAAAGAAAAAATTGCTTCTTTAACGGCTTATGATGCAAGTTTTGCCACTGTGCTTGATGAGGCAGGTATTGAAGTCATTCTGGTGGGTGATTCACTAGGCATGGTTTTGCATGGCGAAGACAGTACTTTGAATGTAACCATGGAAGATATGATTTATCACATCAGACAAGTAGCCACAGGTTCAAAACGCGCCATGATTATTGGCGATATGCCTCACAAAAGTTATCTGAACCCTGAGCAGGCTTTGGAGAATGCCAAACGTTTGGTAGACGAAGCTGGCGCAAATGTGGTCAAACTTGAGCGAGGGGGTAAGAGTATTTGTGAAATGATACGACATATCGTTTCCCATGATATTCCTGTTTGTGCTCATCTGGGTTTAACTCCACAATCTATTGAAGAGTTGGGTGGTTATAAAATTCAGGGTAGGAACCCTGTTGTTGCAAAACAAATAAAACTGGATGCGTTGGCAGCGCAAGAAGCGGGTGCTGCTATGTTAGTGCTTGAATGTGTGCCATCAGCATTGGCGGCGAGTATTGCCGCTGAACTTCGTATTCCGGTAATTGGTATTGGCGCAGGCATAGACTGTGATGGTCAGGTTTTGGTAATTTACGATATCCTAGGCATGCTCGATCGCCAAACGAAACTCTCGAAAAATTTCCTCGAAACGTCATCCTCAATTCAGGATGCCGTGAAGTCATATGTTGCAGCTGTAAAATCAGGTGATTTTCCCGCCGCAGAACATCAATTCAGCTAAATGCAGTGCTAATGCATCAGATCAATAAAGTGAAAGCCATCAGAAGTTGCGTGCGGGGTTGGCGCCGGCAAGGGCGATCGGTGGCATTGGTGCCGACTATGGGTAACCTGCATATAGGGCATTTGCAAATAGTTGAACAGGCAAAGATAGTCGCTGACAAAGTAGTGGTTTCTATTTTTGTGAACCCAACACAATTTGTTGTAGGAGAGGATTTTGATACCTACCCGCGCACAGTTGAGGATGATATTGCACATCTGCAAAGTATTGAACCCGACCTGATATTTATTCCTGAGGTTGATGAAATTTATCCTGCTGGGCTCGAACGTGAGGCTCAGGTTGTTGTGCCGCAGTTGGGTAGTATTTTTTGTGGTGAATTTCGACCCGGACACTTTACTGGTGTTGCCACGGTGGTTAGTAAATTGTTGAACATGGTGCAGCCAGACACCGCGTTATTCGGAAATAAGGACTATCAACAATTACTGGTGATAAAAAAACTGGTAACTGATTTATGTATCCCAGTTGAAGTCATCGGCGCAGAAACAGCCAGAGAAGCAAGTGGTCTGGCATTGAGTTCTCGAAATCGTTATTTGAATCGGGAGGAAAAAGTAATTGCTGCTGAGCTTTATCAGGCATTATCAGGGGTTTCTGAGGCGGTAAAAGCGGGACGTGATGATTACCAACAACTTGAAGCTGATGCGATTGCCCATCTTGAAGCAAAGGGCTTTAAAACTGAATATTTAAGTATCAGGAATGCGGTGGACCTGAGTGAGCCAATGGATGGTGAATTGATTGCGTTAGCTGCGGCTTGGCTGGGCGAGACCAGGTTGATAGATAATATTCAGATCAGGCGTTGAAGATGGGGGATATTTCCGCCATAATCTGGCTTTACCGTGAATTGTCCTTGATATTGGGTAATTGATAGAAAATGTGATTAGCATGCAACTTACTGTTCTTAAAGCAAAATTTCATAAAGCCAATGTTACACATTCAGAGTTAGACTACGATGGGTCTTGCGCCATTGATAGTGCCTTATTAGATAGGGCTGGGATTCATGAATATGAGCAAATTCAGATCTATAACATTACCAATGGTGAGCGTTTTACAACCTATGCCATTCGTGCAGAAAAAGGTTCACATATCATTTCAGTGAATGGCGCTGCTGCTCGCAAAGCGAATCCAGGTGATAGAGTGATTATCTGTAGCTATGTAAGTCTGGAAGAAAAGGAGATTGCGAGCCATAAACCCACGCTGATTTACATGGACGCTAAAAACAACATTACCCATCTTAAGGATTGCATCCCGGTACAGGCCGCCTGATTTTTAATTTGGTACCCTGCTTGCCTCACCCTGGAAGATCTTTTCTGCAGTTTTCTCTGCAAAGTTCTACGATGTAATTTTAGTTCGGATATATAACCAACACCTTCCGAATAAAAAATTTGAAATAAGCAAAAGGGTAACTACCTTAATATATCAACAAAAAATTCAGAAGGTGAGCCAACGCCTCTGGTATTTTCCAATGTCGATGCAGAAATTTGTGGTTTCGTTTTCTACCTAAGGATTGCCCTCTGGTCAAAAGGATGTGAGATTTTATTAAATCGAGATATTAAGCCCTAGTTTTATAAATATTTATATACCCAAATTAATTGGAAACGCAGGCTTCTTGTCTTACTGAAACCTACATTTCCAAGTAGTTTGGGTATAGAGTAAGCAATATGAGTGATTCATCGATAATTACAGCAGGCATCATTATTATCGGCAATGAAATTCTTTCAGGAAGGACGCAAGATGTAAATCTTGCTTATATGGGTAAGCAGCTAGATGCGCTGGGCATCGGCATCATGGAATCCAGAGTCATCCCCGATATTGAACAAACTATTATTGACAGCGTTAATCATTTCCGAAAAACCTATACCTATGTTTTTACCACAGGTGGTATAGGTCCAACGCATGATGATATTACTTCCGCAGCCATCGCCAAAACATTTAAAGTTGAGCTGGAAAAGAACCCAGAGGCTGTCAGGTTAATTGAAAAATATTATGAGCCTAGTGATATCAGTGAAGCACGGATGAAAATGGCGCATATTCCAGAAGGTGCGAGACTGATTGATAATCCACTCAGCGGCGCACCTGGGTTTCAAATAGAAAATGTTTTTGTTATGGCCGGTGTGCCAGCCATTACGCGACTCATGTTTGATGGGCTCACTGACAGACTGGTGGGCGGTGATCCGATTATTACCATCAATATCGCAACCAATATTGGTGAAGGCATCTTTGCTGAAGGACTTACAAAACTACAGAATGAATACTCGGATATCAGCATTGGTAGTTACCCTCATTTTAAGCAAAGGAAACTGGAGGTAAATCTCGTTATGCGTGGTACAGATGTTAAAGAATTAGAAGAGCTTAAAGAAAAACTGGTAATAATGATTGCTAAACTCGGTGGCAAGATATTTGCTGCATAGAAGCAACAAAAACCATTAATCAATTTGAGCAATTAATATGGCTTGGGGAAACAATTTCAAATTAATTGCGATGATCTTTGCAATAGCTGGCTTGGTCAGTTGTCTGCCATGGTCTCAAGTAAATCAACTTGCAAGTCTGTTGCAAAAATGAGTCCTCGACAGCCTCGCTTTATAACGGAATAGCTGCATTGGTATTTATTAAGTACTGTATAACAGCTATGTTATTTGATCAGTCATTTACTTGGTATCGGTGATATGACGGTCCGTTATGATGGTCAACTTGATAATTTTTCTTACTTTGCTATTGACACTAATTATTCTCCAAAAAGGTAATAGATGAAATGCATCATTACTTTGACAAGTTCTAATCAAGTATTATGGAAAATTTGTCTATACCAATTGAAATTGCTATTAACATTCGTGCTTCTTTGCACAACAGCTTGGCCCGTGGTTTCGATGCGGGGATGGCTGCAGACAGGGTTGTATCATCTGTAAGCGATATAGGGAACAAACAATTGCAACAACGCTTACTTCAGGCGAGTAACTCTATTCGCAAAGGTCAATCGTTTACAATAGCGTTAAATAACAATGGTCTTTTGACGGATTTTGATAATACCTTATTAAGCGTAGGCGAACAGGTGGGCATCTTGGGTAGTATGCACAATCTATTATCTAGGCGTTATGAAAACCAATATACAAGACGTTCAAAGATAAAAGCGCGAATGATGATGCCACTTTCTGTGGCTGTGCTCGGATTGTTTGTCATGCCTTTGCCTGCTTTATTCTCTCAAACAATAACTGTTGTTCATTATTTTCTTCAATCTATTGGGCTTCTAATTTTGTTCATGGTACTTTGGCATATTTGCAGAAATGCATTCAGGTGCTATGAAAATCAAGGTTGGCCAAGGCGCATAATCCACCTCTTAACCATTATTCCCTTATTTCGTAAATGGTTATCGACCAGTGCTCGCGCAGTTATCTTGGAAAACCTAGCTGTATTGATGGAAGCAGGGATATCAACACAATATGCGCTCGAAATTTGCGAGAAAGGCACTGGCAATGAATTTTCACGAAAATCAATAGCACAAGCACGTAGTAGTATAGACAACGGCATGCAGCTAGCTGAGTCGCTGGCAAATGCGAATTTACTCGATGCTCAAGAGGGTTTTGCGATTGTTTCGTCAGGCGAAGCTGCAGGGAAATTGGCGGAGATGCTCAAGCATTACGCATTAAGTTGCCAAGTGAAGATGGATCGGGTCTGGGATCAGATCAGTGAATGGATGCCCAGGATCGTCTATGCCATTGTGGTTGTATTCATCGCCAAAGGAATATTAAGCTAACCTTTTTGAAACTATTACGACTAGAAAGGTAATCGATAAGAAATATCGGTTTTAATGTATTCAAAATAGGTTAAGCAAATTCGGTTGAATTATGACTGGCACCGAATCCATCAGGAGAAAATATTGGGCATCTCAACGAAAATCGAAGCATGAAGATTAAATAACAAATGGTGCGGGCAGTGAGAATCGAACTCACACTCCTTCGTATCATAGCAATCGTGTAAATTATCAACCCATCAAGTGGTTTTTAATAGACACTATCCAACGACGGTTGGATAAGGCGGTAGTGATGCAGTACGCTCCTATGGAACAGGTTTTTGAGATCCGTGCGTCTAGCAATTCCGCCACACTCGTATTGATTCGGCGTATTGATTCGGATCACATCTTTATTTCTATTGCCCGTTTTGACTTTTTTTCTTTCCTTTCTTGTTTGGAGAGCTGAGGAGATCGTTCACGCATGACATTAATCGCGGCAGTGTCTATTGAATTACGTAGGTGCACAAGCTATTACGTAAATTTGGTTCTGTGGTTAAAACCTCTTTAATTGCTGTCTTCTAATTGAATTTTGGTACCATCGCGCCCCATGCAACGAGACGAATTTTCTTACCAATTGCCCGAGGAGTTAATTGCCCAGTTTCCGGCTGAGCAAAGGGACAGTAGCCGGTTATTGGCGATGGATTATCCTTCTGGAACATTAACAGATATTGAGTTTTCAAATTTACCCAATTTATTAAAGACAGGTGATTTACTGGTTTTCAATGATACTCGGGTAATCCCTGCAAGATTATTTGGCAATAAAGAAACAGGAGGTAAGATTGAGCTCTTGTTGGAAAGAATTTTGGATGATCAGCGGATGCTGGCACAGGTTCGAGCCAGTAAACCACCCAAGCCAGGGAATCTGATTCATTTTCAAGGTGATATAAAACTTGAAGTAATAGAACGGCGGGACGATATGTTTGTCCTTGATGTTGTCGGCAGGCTAACTGTATTAGAGGTGATACGGCAGATTGGGCATATGCCACTGCCACCGTACATTCAACGAGATGACGATGAGGAGGATCTGGAACGCTATCAAACAGTTTATGCAAAAATACCCGGGGCCGTTGCCGCACCAACTGCAGGTTTACATTTTACCGAAGCACTGATGCAAGAAATCATGGCTCAGGGCATTGATATCGCGTTTGTTACCTTGCATGTCGGCGCTGGAACATTTCAACCTGTTCGAGTTGATAATATTGAAGATCATAAGATGCATAGCGAGCATCTTGAGGTGTCTGCAGATGTCTGTAAGAAAGTTAAAAAATGCAAGGCCAAAGGCAGCCGAGTTATTGCTGTCGGTACTACCGTTGTTAGGTGTTTGGAGACTGGAGCACAAACGACTGAGTTGGAATCATATAAGGGAGAAACAGATATTTTTATCTATCCGGGTTATGAATTTAAAGTAGTGGATGCCTTGATAACCAATTTTCATTTATCAGAATCTACTTTATTAATGTTGGTTTCTGCGTTTGCAGGACGAGACAACGTAATGAATGCTTATCAGCATGCAATAGAGCAGCGTTATCGCTTTTTTAGTTATGGTGATGCGATGTTTTTAAGCAAAGAGGAAAAATAAGTGGAGTTCAAGCTACAAGATCAAGATAGGCAGGCTCGATGCGGGAAAATCAGTTTTCCTCGCGGCGATATTGAGACACCAGTTTTTATGCCAGTGGGTACCTATGGCACCGTGAAAACGATGATGCCTGAGGAACTGCGTGAACTCGGTAGTGAGATTATTTTAGGTAATACCTTCCATCTGATGTTACGGCCGGGAATGGAGATCATGAAACAGCAAGGTGGTCTGCATCAGTTTATGAATTGGCCGTACCCAATCTTGACAGATTCTGGTGGTTTTCAGGTCTTCAGTCTGGCCGAACGTCGAAAAATTACCGAACAAGGGGTTCATTTTAAATCCCCGGTGAACGGTGATGCCGTTTTTCTGGGCCCTGAAGAAGCGATTCAGGTGCAACACGATCTGGGCGCGGATATCGTCATGATCTTTGATGAATGTACACCTTTTCCAGCAACGGAAGAGCAGACACAGGTCTCAATGGAATTATCGTTACGTTGGGCTGCACGCTCGAAGATCGCACATGGAGATAATGAATCAGCACTATTTAGTATCGTTCAAGGCGGGATGTATCCAGAATTACGTCAGGCCTCAGCGCAAGGATTGCTGGCTATCGGCTTTGATGGCTATGCTATCGGAGGACTTTCAGTTGGTGAGCCTCAGAAAAAAATGCTGGAAATTCTTATGGGCATTATGCCTCAGTTACCCACAGATAAGCCCCGTTATCTCATGGGGGTAGGTACGCCAGAAGATATTGTCGAGGCAGTTTGTCTAGGGGTAGATATGTTTGATTGTGTCATGCCTACACGCAATGCTCGGAATGGACATTTGTTCACAACGGCAGGTTCAGTGCGACTTCGTAATGCGGTAAATAAGGATAGCTCCGAACCATTGGATAAGGAATGCGCTTGTTATACCTGCCAAAATTATACTCGCGCCTATCTACATCATATGGATAAGACCAACGAGATTTTGGGCGCACGATTGAATACCATTCATAATCTGTATTACTACCACTCCTTAATGAAAGGCCTGCGATCTGCGATCAGCGATCAGATATTAGATAAGTTTGTCTCGGATTTTTACGCAAAACGCACCAAATCCACTCACACTATGGCATAATAGCCCGCTTTAATTTTTTGGGTAGTAACTAATGATGCTGGATTTATTTATCAATAATGCATGGGCCGCTGATGCGCCTCAACAGGGTAGTATCATGAGTATGTTGCCATTGTTTATTCTTTTTATTGTGTTCTGGTTCTTCCTTATCAGGCCTCAAATGAAGCAGGCAAAAGAACATAGAGGCATGGTTAAAGCACTTGCAAAAGATGATGAAGTTGTTACCAACGGCGGTATCCTGGGTAAAATTAAGGAAATTGGCGATAACTTCATTGTGCTTGAGATTGCCAAAGAGATTCAGGTCAAAATACAAAAAAATGCTATTTCAACAGTCCTGCCCAAGGGTACGATGAAAACTCTTTAGGGAAAATTCTTTAAAACTTAAAACAAACCAGAAGATTAGATAAGCAAAAAAATTAAGTATAAGAGCAAATAATTATATGAATCGTTATTCTTCATGGAAATACATTCTCATCGTCATTGTCGCGGCTGGAGGCATTTTATGCGCTTTGCCAAATCTGTACGGTAGCGCACCTGCAGTACAGATTTCAGCATCAAGTGCTTCGGTAGAAATCAGTGAGCTAACAGAGTTACAGGTGAATATTGCATTGGAAGACGCAGATATTAAACCAGTGTCTATAGAGTTGACTACAGATCGACTGACTATCCTATTCACCGATGAAGAAGCTCAATTAAGGGCACGGGATGTTTTGCAAGAATCACTGGGGAGCAATCATGTCATTGCACTGAATCTTGCCCCCGTGACACCTGATTGGTTGAGTCTGGGTGCCGAA
Organism: Gammaproteobacteria bacterium; assembly: GCA_965261165.1. Taxonomy (GTDB): domain Bacteria; phylum Pseudomonadota; class Gammaproteobacteria; order Eutrophobiales; family Eutrophobiaceae; genus SMWN01. Next base: position 948,312 of record OZ253445.1, read on the forward strand.
CCTATGTTTCTTGGTCTTGATCTGAGGGGTGGTGTGCACTTTCTGATGGAAGTCGATATGGAGTCTGCTGTTAAAACATCAGAAGAGCGTTATGTCTCAGATATACGCACAAGTTTGCGTGAGAATACGGTGCGTTATAAAACCATTACCCGCGATGATGAGGGCGGCTTGCTGGTGAGATACCGCGATGCTATGCAAAAGATCGATGGCGATAAACTAATCAAAGAAAATTTCCGTGATCTGGATGTTGTTGCAGTAGATACGGAAGAACCAGAAACTCGTTTGACATTGAATCCCGATGTCATTAAAGAAACAGAGAAGAATGCCCTACAACAAAATATCACAACACTTAGAAAACGTGTGAATGAACTTGGCGTTGCCGAGCCTGTGATTCAGCAACAGGGATTGAAACGCGTAGTGGTGCAATTGCCGGGTGTCCAGGATACAGCCCGAGCAAAAGATATTCTTGGCGCAACAGCGACATTGGAATTTCGTTTGGTCGATGATGACCACTCTATTCAGGATGCTATTGAGGGACCAGTGCCTGCAGGTTCACGTCTATACAATAATAGAAGCGGTGGAAAGTTGCTGTTGGAGAAACGTGTAATGCTAACTGGTGATTCCATTATCGATGCGGCATCCGGCATCGACCAACGTTCCGGTGGTCCTGATGTTTCCATTACCCTGAGTGGTAAAGGTGCCAAGCAAATGAGTAACGCGACAGGTGATAATGTCGATAGGCGTATGGCCGTTGTCTTTATTGAAACCAAAATAGAAACCGTAAAAGTAGATGGTGAAATGGTTAAGAAAAGACAAAAAATCGAAGAAGTAATCAATGCCGCGACGATTCAGGAACAGTTAGGAAAGCGATTTCATATCACTGGCCTAGGATCCACACAGGAAGCGCGTAATCTGGCTTTATTATTACGCGCTGGTGCCTTGGCTGCACCTATCGAAATTATTGAAGAACGTACCGTCGGACCAAGTCTGGGTAAAGATAATATTGCCAAAGGTTTTAACTCAGTGAAAATTGGTTTTCTTCTGGTGCTGATTTTTATGGCGGTTTATTATCGCGTATTCGGTTTGTTCGCTGATATCGCATTGACTCTGAATTTGATACTGATTGTATCTTTATTATCTTTATTGCAAGCAACACTGACTTTGCCCGGTATTGCCGGGATAGTATTAACAGTGGGTATGGCGGTGGATGCCAACGTGCTCATTTTTGAACGTATTCGCGAAGAGCTGCGCAATTTAAATTCTCCTCAAGCCAGTATCCATGCAGGTTACGAGAAAGCATTTTCAACCATCGCGGATGCAAACATTACGACCTTGATTGTGGCACTGGTGCTGTTCAGTTTTGGAACTGGACCAATCAAAGGTTTTGCCGTGACATTGTCATTGGGCATCGTTTGCTCCATGTTCACTGCGATCATGGTGACACGTGCGTTGGTCAATCTGACTTATGGTGGACGTAAGTTGGACAAATTAAAAATTTAGTTGCTTATAGGCTACAAGAAATGAGAATTTTAAAAGATAAATTAAATATCGATTTTATGGGTAAGCGTAAGCTTGCCGTAATCTTTTCTGCCATCCTGATGGTTGCCTCTATTGCATCACTCGCTACTCAAGGTTTGAACCTAGGTGTTGATTTCACCGGGGGGACACTGGTTGAGGTTGGTTACAGCGAAGCTGCTCAGCTTGAAAGTATTCGTAGTAGTTTAGCTGCTTCAGAGTTTGGTGAAGCAACTGTTCAATATTTTGGCAGTGCTAGCGATGTATTGATTCGTGTTGCATCAAGAGAAGGTATGAATACAGCAGAGATCAGTAGCTCGATTCTGGAATTATTGCGCTCTGGTGAGCAGACAATAGAAATGCGACGTGTTGAATTTGTCGGATCACAGGTTGGTAAAGAGCTGACGGAAGATGGCGGGCTGGCGATGATATATGCTTTATTAGGCATCCTGGTTTATGTTGCTTTGCGTTTCCAGATGCGTTTTTCATTCGGCGCAATTGCTGCATTAATTCATGATGTTGTCATCACCATCGGTGTATTCTCAATTCTACAGATGGATTTTGATCTAACTGTGCTTGCGGCATTATTGGCAGTGATTGGTTATTCCTTGAACGATACCATTGTAGTGTTTGACCGCATTCGTGAAAATTTCCATAGTATGCGTAAATCAACGTCTATTGAAGTAATGAACGCCTCATTAAATCAAACACTGAGTCGGACTATTATGACATCTGTTACAACCCTGCTTGTGTTATTAACTCTGTTCCTTGTTGGCGGTGAAATTATTCATAGTTTTTCAACAGCATTGATTATTGGTGTCTTGATTGGTACCTATTCATCTATCTTCGTTGCAAGTCCCGTGACTCTGGCTTTGGGTATTGCCAAAGAAGACTTGATGCCCGTGGAAAAAGAAGGTGCAAATCAGAAAAATTATATTTAAAAAATGATGGGCATTGCAGCGGCATGGATTATCGCTGCAATGTTGTTCCGCTTTAATCAGAAACAAAGTGTAGTCTTCTGATGAAAATTATTGCTGATCAACAAATCCCCCATGTAGCTGAAGCATTTTCAAAATTTGCAGAGGTAACGCTTTATAACGGGCGTGAAATTACCGCTGAAAAAATTCGTGATGCTGATATCCTTCTGGTGCGATCTATCACTGCTGTTAATGCAGCTTTACTTGAAAGTAATCAGGTAAAATTTGTTGCTACGGCTACCAGCGGCCTGAATCATATTGATCTGGATTTTCTACAAAAAAATAGCATTGGTTTTGCCTATGCCAAGGGAGGCAATGCCAGATCTGTTGCTGAATATATCCTCAGCAGTCTTTTTGTCCTCACAGACCAACACGATATTAAATTTAAAAATAAAACAGTCGGGATTATCGGTTGTGGTGAAGTAGGCTCTCGTGTTGCAGAGTTTCTATATACGATAGATGTGAAGACGATAATGAATGATCCACTTCTCAAAGATGAAAGCGGTAATGAACAGTATCGTGAGCTTCCTGAAATTTTCTCTGCTGATATTATTACTCTCCATGTCCCTCTGACAAAAGATGGTTCTTATCCAACACAAAATCTGGTTGATGAGAAATTTCTGGATCAATTGAAAGATGATGTCATTCTATTGAATACTGCGCGTGGCGGTGTCATCAATGAAGCCGCATTAAAAAAACATTTAGCATGTCATAACCATATGAAAGTGGCGCTTGATGTCTGGGAAGATGAGCCAAATATTGATTTAGACTTGCTCGCACAGAGCGATATAAGCACGCCACATATTGCTGGTTATAGTGCCGATGGAAAGATTCGTGCAACACAGATGATCTTTAAAGCCATCTGCGAATTTTTTAAATTAGATTACAAATGGGATTCAGTGTTTGAGTTGCCTGATGTGAATAGCCTTGAATTACCTTTTGTTTCTGAGCTGGATGACCAAGATGCGATACAAATGGCGGTTTTGTCGAGTTATGATGTCAGAAATGATAGCGCTTCTTTAAGGCAATTACTTGAGATAAATATTGAACAACGCAGTCAGTATTTTGATGAGCTAAGAAAAAATTATCCAGTGAGAAGAGAATTTCCAGCGACAGTTTTTCACTTGCCTGAAAACAGGAAAACATTGGCTGAGAAATTTAAACGACTGGGGTTTAAAGTCAAAACAACGTCATAATATCCGGGGAAGAAAAAATAAAACCAAAAAAAATAAGACTCGCCTTTCTGGCCTCTGGTCGAGGCAGTAATATGCTTGTCATTCTTAATGCTTGTAAAGCAGGTAAGCTCGATGCCGAGCCTGCCGTGGTGATCAGTAATAATGCGAGAGCAGGAGCTCTTAAATACGCAAATGAAGCAGGAATCCCTGCACTCAATCTAAGCACAAAAAATCATTCAGAAAGTCTCGATGATGCAATCACAGAGGCATTAAAATCTCACGCTGTAGATTGGGTGATTCTTGTAGGTTACATGAAGAAAATTGGAGCAAAATTACTCGAAGAATTTCACGGCAAGATTTTCAATATTCATCCATCTCTTTTACCAAAACACGGTGGCAAAGGAATGTTTGGGATTCACGTGCATGAGTCGGTTCTTGCTTCGGGTGAGACGGAAACAGGCGTGACAATTCATCTGGTGGATGAGGAATATGATCAGGGAAGGGTTTTGGCGCAGGAGGTGGTGAAGGTTGAAGAGGGCGATGATGCGGCCGCATTAGCAGCAAGGGTCTTGAAGGTTGAACACCAACTTTATTCGGAGACTTTGCAGGGGGTTATTGAGGGCAGGATTAGATTATAATCTCAAGCCTTTCGGTGAGAAATAACATCGGCGTATCATTAAAATTTAATCTTTGGATTGGAATTCTCCCAATCCCTTATTTTTAATTACATCATTGTAATTAAATATTCTCCCATTCATGGTGATATAGACACCATTTTTCAAAGTCTGCACCGTAGCAATGGCGCAGCCCAGATTAAACAAGGCATCTGATTTTTTGAATTGGTAAGGTACCATTGCGCCGAGTAGCACGATGGTTTTTCCTTTAGTCTTTGCAGCAAGTAGCTGGCTGGTTTCAACCATGGTATCAGTACCGTGGGTGATAACTATTTGAGATTCATCAGAGGCTAGACAGGCTTCAAGTATCTGTTGTCTGTCATTATCATCCATATCCAGACTGTCTTTTAACATGACTGTTTCATACGATATATCCAGTTTGGCTCTGCCTTGTGATAACATACCTTCAACGCCTGATTGAGTGAATATTAACTCACCATTAAGTTCGTTGTATTTCTTGTCGATGGTACCACCGGTTATTAATAGTCTTATTGTCATCAGGCTCTGCTAGTCCATCAAGTATTTTTGAAAGAAAAATTGGCTGTATTCTACCTCAGAGTTTCAAGTAATTAAATTGACTATAAATTTTGTTAGGAATTCAGGTTGACTCAACAATGACTGTCAATGAAAATCACATGTTCATAAAATACTAGGGAGGGGGATCCGTTGTGTTGGTATTATTAAAAAATCCTGCGGCATTAAAAATTTCAATGAAATATTCATGATTAATTTTATCAGGAATTGCTATCGTCGCCTGGTGCTGGATCACCCTGTAGTTACTATCCTTTTATTATTGCTGGTATTTACCTTTTTTGTTTCTCATGCAAAAGATTTCAAGCTGGATGCTTCGGCGGATGCCTTGTTGTTGGAAAATGATGAAGATCTTAAAACTTTTCGTGATCTGAATTATCGCTATGCCACCAAGGATTTTCTTTTCGTTACTTTTACGCCCGACCAGGATTTATTCTCTGATAGTTCCTTGCATACCATTGCCAGTTTACGAGATGAGTTAAAGCAACTGGAATTAGCTGAATCGGTTGTTACCTTGCTGGATGTTCCCTTGGTAAAACAGATCGAAGGTTCATTGTCGGAGGTGACCAGTGATTATCGGACATTAGAGTCTGATAATGTTGATAAGGCCAAGGCCAAGGCTGAGTTGATTGCAAGTCCAATATTTAAAGAGCTAGTCATTAGTCTTGATGGCAATACTACAGCCTTGCAGGTCAATCTTAAGGGTGATGATACATTTCGAGCATTATTGCGCCAGAGAAATTCCCTGCTACTAAAACAGGAGGAAGGTTCGATAACAAGGGATGAAAGCCTGCAACTGGATGACATCATTGAGAAGTATCAGGCGCGAAAGACGAAAATAAATGAAAAGGATCATCAAAACATACTCAATGTTCGTGCAATCATGCAGAAATATAAGCAATTCGGGATGTTGCACCTCGGTGGTGTAACCATGATCTCGGATGATATGGTTACTTTTATTAAAAAAGATTTACTTGTCTTTGGTATTGGCGTCTTCTTATTTCTTGTCATCATGTTAAGCATTATTTTTCGTAAGGCTCGGTGGGTGACGCTTCCATTACTAAGCTGTGTCTATGCCGGCATATTAATGGTTGGCTTGCTCGGATTTATTGGTTGGGATGTGACGGTTATATCTTCCAATTTCATTTCCTTAATGTTGATCATCACCATGTCGATGAACATTCATCTGGTAGTTCGTTATCGGCAGCTACGTAAGGATTTGCCTGATTTGAATCAGAAGGATCTGGTCATGGAGATGGCCAACAAAATGGTCTGCCCCTGCCTTTATGCAGCACTGACGACGATCATGGCTTTTAGCTCTTTAGTGGTGAGTGGTATCAAGCCTGTCATAGATTTTGGCTGGATGATGACAATTGGTCTGACAGTCACTTTTGCCACGACCTTCTTGTTGTTTCCTGCCTTACTGGTCTTGATGAAAAAGCCTGAATTTGAACAGGATAAGGCAGGTAATTTTCAAATAATGCCGACTCTGTCTGCGTTAACGATAAATCATGGTAACAAAATTTTATTCTTATCTGTTGTCTTGCTGGTGGTCAGCGTTATCGGGGTTTCAAAACTTGAAGTAGAGAATAGTTTCATTGATTACTTTAGTAAGGACACTGAAATTTATCGCGGACTCAAATTGATAGATGATAAGTTAGGAGGCACTACATCTCTCGACATCATTCTAAAATTTGAAGAAGAAATTACAGAAGTTGAAGAAGAAATTACAGAAAATGATATTGATGAAGAAGATAATTTTGACTTTGATTTCGGTGCAGCAGCGGATGAGAATCCTGAAGATTACTGGTTTACCCCAGACAAAATAGATCAGGTCAAAATAATCCATGATTACCTAGACGGTTTGCCTGCTGTTGGCAAGGTACTCTCACTGACTTCCCTCATTCGTGTTGGAGAAGATGTGAATCAGGGTGAGTTCGATGCCTTTGAGCTGGCTATCGTCTATAAACGTATGCCCGTGGAATTGAAAACCAGCATGATCGATCCCTATATTTCAATTGAGGATAATGAAGCACGGATCAATCTACGCGTTCTGGATTCTCTTGAAAATTTACGTCGCAAGGAATTGCTCGAACAAATCCATTCTGATCTAACCAATAAGCTAGGGTTTTCTGAAGATCGTATTGCCATCTCTGGGCTATTGGTACTCTACAACAATATGCTGCAGAGCTTATTTAAGTCACAGATTCTGACTCTGGGTGTGGTGATGGCTGGTATTGCATTGATGTTACTGGCGCTATTCCGCTCGGTTTCTCTGGCCGTTATTGGCATTATTCCAAATATCCTGGCATCAGGAATTATCCTTGGTTTGATGGGTTTACTTCGGATACCACTTGATATGATGACGATCACTATTGCCGCGATCACCATTGGTATTGCGGTGGATAATTCCATCCATTACATCTATCGTTTCCGAGAAGAATTTGCCAAGAAGCGGGACTACGTAGAAACCTTACATTATTGCCATGCAAATATCGGCAAGGCTGTTTTTTATAATGCGATTACCATCATTATCGGCTTTTCCATACTGGTTCTGTCCAATTTTATTCCTACTATCCATTTTGGTGTATTGACGGCATTAGCCATGTTGGTGGCCTTGTTGGCGGCATTAACCTTATTGCCAAAATTAATTTTAATATGGAAGCCTTTTGCTTAAAATCGCATCTGGCTCTCCAGCAGGATGGCGTTATTGTCACCGACACTGCAACTGGCACAAATCCTCACCAGTAGCAACCGCCATGCGGTCGTATCGTTCGGCACCGAAGCCAGACATTTTCAACACGCCGGCATTCCCGTGGTGGTGGTCGGCCCCGGCAACATCAGTCAAGCACACAAGCCGGTTGAATACATTGAACTAGAACAATTATCGCAGTGCCTGTATTTTTTGGATAAATTGTGCGCACATCTGGCGACGTAATTGGGGTGAATTTACACCGCACCGCTGGCCGCTGGCCGCTGGCCGCTGGCCAAAACTAAAAATTAAAAACCAAATCGGCGGGAATCGCAAAACCGATTCCTTCCGTATCCTCGTTGGCGATTTTGCCCGTGATAATGCCGATTAAATTATTGTCGCTGTCAAACAAGCCGCCGCCCGATGAACCGGGCGAAATGGCCGTATCGGTTTGGATAAACCGCCGGCCGTCCGCCGGCCGCAACTGAGAAATTAACCCCGCCGACAAGGATAAATCCCAACCTTGCGGAGCGGCCAGCCCATAAACATCTTCGCCGATGTTCAGCGTGGCGTATTTTCTTACAGTAGCGGGAATGCCCCACAACCCGGCCACATCCAACAGGCAAAAATCCAAATCTTCGTCGCTGGTGCGTACTGTGGCGACAAAAGGAGTGTCGCGAGCGGCCTTGCGGTTGTTGGATTTATAAACGATAACATCGCCGCCGGCCACCACATGGCAGTTAGTCGCCACAATATTCGGCCGCACAATCACCCCGCTGCCTTGCGCATCGCCGTTAGTAATTACCACCACAGAACGCCAAGTATTCTCAAAAACCCGCTCGGCTAAATTCGCCGCTTGCGGCGGCTGGGCAATGGCGATACCGCCGCCGATGTCGGGCTTTGCCACCGCCACCGCTTGCCGTTGCTCAATCGCCGTTAGTCGTTTGGCCGCCTCGCGCTTGGCGGCTTTAATCTCCACTTTGGATAGATAATTGTGCCATTTTCTTTTACGCAAATTTTTAGCGGCATTTTCATTACCATTGGCTTTGGCAATGGAGTACCAAATATACGCTTCGTATTCATTTTCAATAACGCCCTCGCCTTTGTCATACATCACACCGAGATTGATTTGGGCTTTTGCATGTCCCTGCTCTGCTGCCTGGCGATACCAACGTACCGCCTCACCAGCATCTTTGGCTACGCCCTCGCCATTGGCATACATCACGCCGAGATTGAATTGGGCGTTTGCATGTCCCTGCTCCGCCGCCTGACGATACCAACGCACCGCCTCACGGGCATCTTTGGCTACGCCATCGCCTTTGTCATACATCACGCCAAGATTGTTTTGGGCTTCTGCATCTCCTTGCTCCGCCGCCTGGCGATACCAACGCACCGCCTCACGGGCATCTTTGGCTACGCCATCGCCTTTGTCATACATCACGCCGAGATTGAATTGGGCGTTTGCATGTCCCTGCTCCGCCGCCTGACGATACCAACGCACCGCCTCACGGGCATCTTGGGCTACGCCCCAGCCATTGGCATACATCGAGCCGAGAGCGGCTTGGGATTCTGCATCGCCCGCTTTTGCCGCACGCTGAATTTGTGCCGCCGCCTCCAGCGATATTTCCACCGCCACGGCGGGTGTTGTCGCAAAAATAGTGGCGGTCATGATTACGGTTGCGCCAAGCTGGCGGAGTAGTTTGTTCATTTGATATTTTCCCTTTGACAAGACGCACTAATGGCCTTGCTAGTGTGCCGCCTATTATTAATCCACACTGATTCTACTGAAACAGGTAAAATAAGACCATTCTAAAAGACCTTAAAGATTATTCATCACCCTTAAAAATAAAAAATAGGGGGAAGGGAATGAACCTACAGTAACAAATACGTTATCTGTAGATGTATTGTGTCTGAATGCTCGATAATGGATAAGTAATAACTAAAACACGCTCATTGAGGGGTTTTATGCTATTGCTGTGACGATTAAAGGAGAATTCTCGCAAAATGAAACTGTTTCATACAAACTTTATAAATTAATGCTATTGCCTATACGTCTTATTCAGTGGTTTTGAATGATGTGAAGGTCTCATTTTAAAATCGATTCGTCTCTCTCGTGCCACGATACATCAGATGACCAGCTTGATTGATCTGCCCCACGCGGTCGCATCTTATTTCACAGATAAAGATCTTCCACGACAAGTCCGTCTCTGCAATCAACCTTTTGTACAATCTCAATTGGCCAGATGACATAGAGTGTCGTTACGGCGCATGCGCCAATTATGATACGACTAGTTTGGTTATTGCCGATGCTGGTATAGCCCTGAGACAGGTACATTAAGTTTTACTTCCCACAACGGATTTCCGACATCTAACTTATATTTGCCTTTAGTTAGCCTCCGTCCTACTGGATGCCCAAAAAATCATTGCCACATTGGAAGAGGTATTTCTCCAGCTGAAAAATCAAAGTTATCTCACACCACGCAACATAAACCTGGTCACCGGCCCTTCCCGTGCCGGGGATATTGAACAAACCATCCAAATTGACGCCCATGGGCCTCATTCACTTCATGTATTTCTGTTCGAGCCTGCAGTTTGATACCATAGACGTTAAAATCTCTGGATTGTTTGACTGAATATTGTCTAAACTACGCTCTGGAGAATATTTCAACCAGAAAATTAACGGAAAAATGTTACAACATCTTTTAATTAGACCTTCAAAATAAATGATCAAATGAGCAAAACTCAACTCCGTTTTTGGGGTGTTCGTGGTTCTTACGCGGCACCTTTTGGCAGCCACCTTGGTGTTGGTGGCAATACATCCTGCGTAGAGATCCGCTCTGATGACCACTTGCTGATTTGTGATGCTGGAACTGGCATCATCCCTCTTGGCAATGAATTAATGCAGCAGGATAAAATCAGAGAAATGCTCATCATTTTAACGCACTATCATTGGGATCATGTTTGTGGTTTGCCCTTCTTCACTCCCGCCTTTGCGCCCAACTGGAAGATCAATTTTTTTGGTCCTGGTAAATTAACAAAAGAACATATCTCTATGCAGATGCAGGCACCCTATTTCCCTGTTGGCACAGAAGCCTGGTTGGCAGAAACGAATTATCTTGCGCCGGAAATTGGCACTATTGAGTATGGGCCCATAAAAATTGATTTCTCAAATGTACACCATCCAGGTATTACTTATGGATATAAGATCGAAGTCAATGGCAAAACCATTATTTATGCCTCGGATAATGAATGTATGTTTATTAAAAAATCAATTAAACATCAATCTGATGAATTCAATGAAGAAGAGGTTGAACTGTTTAAAGAAATGATTCATGAGGAATATCAATCAGAATTAAATTTTTTCAAAGATACTGACATCCTCATTCACGATGCCCAATATACGCCTGATGATTATGATAAGAAGCGCGGATGGGGACATTCCTGTTATGTTGATACGATTAATATAGCGATTGATGCCAATGTCAAAGAGCTTTACTTGTTTCATCATGATCCTAGTTACGATGATAATGCCATAGAAGCTATCCATAAACATGCAAATGAGCTCATCAAGAAAAGGATGCCTCTCTTATCTGCCATATTGCCAAGGAAGGCATGGTCATCGATATTTAAATCTTATTTTTTAGTATAAGTGCTCCATCACTCAGTTAGTGTCCATGCAAATTACCCTCAATGGCGGACCACTTGAGCTTGATAATCAAGTGAATATTGTTCAACTACTTTCCAAACTGGAAATATCAGGTCGCCTTGCTGTAGAAGTTAATCAAATGATCATTCCTCGCAGTTTATTTTCCACTTATAAAATAGAGTCAGGTGACAATATTGAAATTGTTTCAGCAATCGGTGGCGGCTAATGTCAGCGCCCAAAAATAAACTTGAGGATCCGCTAATCATCGCTGGCCAGGCATACGCATCAAGGCTGCTCCTTGGTACGGGCAAATATAAAAATATGGAAGAAACCCGACTTGTCATTGAAACAAGTGGCTCACAAATCATTACCGTTGCTATCCGCAGAAGTAACATTGGTCAGAAACCTGACGAACCAAACTTGCTGGATGTCATCAACCCAGAAAAATATAGCATCCTGCCAAATACAGCAGGATGCTATGACGCAGATTCCGCCATACGAACTTGTTTACTTGCTCGTGAGTTACTTGATGGGCATAAACTCGTTAAGCTTGAAGTGCTCGGGGATGAGAAAACTCTTTTCCCTGACGTACCAGCGACAATCATTGCAGCAGAAACACTCATTAAGGAAAATTTTGATGTTATGGTTTATACCAATGACGATCCTATTATGGCCAAACGATTTGAGGAAATGGGCTGCGTTGCTGTCATGCCGCTTGCTGCACCTATAGGCTCAGGCCTTGGTATCAGAAATCCATATAATATAAAGACCATCGTGGAAAATGCATCTGTTCCCATCATTGTAGATGCTGGTGTTGGCACAGCTTCTGATGCAACGATTGCCATGGAACTAGGTTGCGATGGTATTTTAATGAACACAGCTGTTGCCGAAGCCAGGAACCCTGTATTAATGGCAAGTGCAATGAAGAAAGGCATTGAGTCTGGGCGCGAAGCATTCCTTGCAGGTCGTATGCCGCGCCGCGCGTATGCCAGCGCATCATCTCCCACTGATGGTATATTTTTCTAATTCAAAAACATAGCGCATTAACCTTTCGTTGTAATGACATCAGATTCAAACCAACACCCACCGATACGTAGTTTTGTTTTGCGCGATGGCCGCATGACATTAGCTCAAAAAGATGCACTTGCAAGCTCATGGCCTAATTATGGCATTGATTTTAGTAAACAACTTTTAGATCTGAATAAAATATTTGCACGGCGTGCGCCCAGAATATTAGAAATAGGGTCAGGGATGGGAGATGCCACTACCCAAATGGCAATATCTCATAGAGAAAATGACTATCTGGCAATAGAGGTACATCGACCTGGCATCGGCAGCCTAATGCGACAGATTGAAAAAAATAAACTTTTAAATATTCGGCTTCTGTCTCATGACATTGTCGATATTTTAAAATATCAACTTCCTGAAAATAGCATCGATTGTTTTTACATGTTTTTCCCCGATCCTTGGCCTAAGAAAAAACATCATAAGAGACGTTTGGTCAATTCATCACTTCTCACTTTGATTAAACCTGTTTTAAAAACACATGGTCGCATATTTATCGCAACTGACTGGGAAGAATACGCAGAACAGATTATTGAATTAATTGCCAACCAGTCAAGAATCATAAATCTTGCAGGCAAGAATAACTATGCACCTCGTCCAAAATGGCGACCCATGACAAAGTTTGAGAAGCGCGGTTTAAACAAGGGACATCAGGTATTTGATTTTGCTCTGGCCTTTAAATCTTAATGCTCTGGCTAATAGGCAGTAAATAATTCCCTAAAATCTTCAATTAAAAAACTCCGTTTAATCAGGCCTCCCTAAATTACTTGGAAATGCCAGCCATTACAGTCACAAACCTTTCCATATCCTGAGCAGATATTTCCCCCATACATGAGATCCTGAAAAGTGACTGGGACAGAGCGCCCTGACCCGCATAGATAACAAACCCACTCTTTTTGAGTTCGTCATGTAATGTTTCGTAGTCAATGCCATCTGGTAGATGGAAGGCATTGAGGACACAAGAACAATCTTCTGCCTGCATCAAGGCATTGATTCCCAGTTTTCTTAAACTTTCTCTGACAGTACTTAGTCTATTCCAGTAGCTTTGTTGGCGTTGTTTCTGACCGCCTTGATCCTGTAGTTCTTTTAAGGCCTCAGAAAGCGCATAAAAGGTTTGTACCGATTGTGTGAAAGGCGTTCCGTTTGCGTCCTGATTTTTCAGATAGCTGGAGAGATCAAGGTAAAGCGTTTTTGGTGGTGTTGCCTGCATGATATCGAGCGCATTCCTGTTGCAAATCACGAATGAAGTGCCGGGTGCAGCATGTAAACATTTGTTAGCGGTGGCAGCACAAGCAGCAATATTCCAGTCATCAAATTCAATATCTTCGGCACCAAAACTACTGACGCCATCCAGTAAGATAGGTAAATTATATCTGGCACAGACTGCTGTTACACCTGCCAAATCATTTAACCGGCCAGTGGTTGTTTCATGGTGAACCACAGCAACGTGACTAAGTTCTTCGTTGTCACATAGTTCGTCTTCTAGTAGTTTCAAGTCGATGGCTTTATCCCATTCATGGCATAAGGTCATATGATTGATCTGATGAATTTCTGCTATCTTTGTCAGGCGTTCTCCATAGACACCATTTTCAATGATTAATACCTTGCCATGATCAGGCACCAGACTGGTCATCATGGCTTCCATCGCAGCTGTGCCCGAACCAGTCATTAAAATCGCCGCCCACTTATCTTTAGTCAGGGAATAGACATCCAATAGATCATTACGAATAGTATTTTGTAGTTCTACAAATTCTACTTCACGATGACACAGATCAGGGCATAACATAGCATGACGAACACGTTCGCTGAGAACTACGGGACCTGGATTTAATAATATTTCTGGCATTGGTACTAATTGTTTAGAAGCTCGTGCCGATATGTTGCATTAGTCTTTGCAAGACCTCAGCTGGCGTAACATCAGGTCGAGGCAGGTTTTCAATCGCTCCCGCCGAAATTTTAAGGTGCCCTAATTTTGCGCCTGGAAGAGCCTTGCAATCAAATAACTGATCTATTAATTCAATGTCATTACCCTGGTAAGCCGCGGCATAACCACAGGCGGCAGCGATTTCCGCAAATTTTACATTATTGGTAACGGTGGCTTGTGCGCCAGTTGAATCATGCACTTCATTATCGAGAACAATATGAGTAAGGTTATTACCACCATAACTACCTAAAGTTGCGAAATTGCCCATGCGCATCAGCGCCGCCCCATCACCCTCAACCACGACGACCTGCAAATCGGGACGCGCCAGTGCCAAACCCAAACCAAGTGAAGAAGCGCAACCCATGGAACCGACCATGTAGAGTTGATTCTTACGATCATCAATGGCAAATAACTCTCGACCTGTGAATCCTGTGGTTGCGATGACAACGCTATTTTCAATAGGTGTATGTTTAATAATTTTTTTCAGTACCTCATTCCGGCTAGTTAAAGGCACGTTGTTTTTATTAAATATTTTTTTCTCGCTGACAGTCTCTTTGGTTGCAAGCAGGCGATTATTTTTTAGTTTATGTTTAGCAACCGTACCTTTTTGCATGGTGAAGCCGTAGGGTCTTTGTTCTTTTTTCATAAATTCACAGGCACATCGTAATGCCGATGCAATGCCTTCTTTTTCCATGGGAAATATTTCCCATGGAATGCGCATGGCATCGAACATTTTGCCAGTGATCTGTCCCATTAATTCATGCTGGGGTTCGTCTGTGATTCCTGGCGCACCACGATGCGTAGTGATAATTATCATGGGGATACGAAATACGTAACTTAAGGAGGTGATTGGACTGACAGCATTACCCAGGCCTGAATTTTGCATCATGGCAATAGAACGTTCTCCACCAATCGCAGCACCTGCTGCTGTAGCAACAGCATCACCTTCATTTGAAGATGACACGTAATCTAAAGAATCATCATTAATTACGTAATTAATGAAAGGTGTCAGGAAAGAACAAGGCACGCCCGTGTAGCGCTGGAATCCTAACCCACGTGCTGCCTCAACAAAATCTTCTGCCTGTATCATTTTTTTCCTTAAAATATCTGGTCTATAATTTGGTGAAGTCACTGGCACGATTGATATCCACCAATGCGTTAATATCAACCCAATGGCCGTTGATGTAGTGAACATTGATAGGGTGATTCATCTTGATTAATTGATTCAGGAGCTCGGTGAGAGACATTTGCTTAAAATTCTTATGAGATTTTAATTTATCAATGGCAGCTTCGATCCATTGTTTACCTTGACCACGTACACGCAACATGCCAACCCATCGACCAGTAGGGCTGCTTAATAACGCATTCTTCTCCTCAGAGACATGATTTAAATATGCATCCTGTTTGAATATAACTCGGTCTTCTTTCTGTGAGCAATAGGCATAATCAGGCGAACCGCTGTAATTTTCATTTTCAACAGTGGAATCAATAACAGCAACAATCTCACCTTCATTTTCAAGTAAATCTCTAAGGATATAGCTGCGAAACAACAAGTCGCCATAGGTAATGATCATGTCTTCATGGAATTCACTGCTGACTTGTGTGAGTGAAGTCAATTCACCTGTTGTTGCATAATCTTTATTGATTTTCATTTCTATCCCACTGGTATCAATCGTCTCAGATTTGTAGCCAGCAACCAGCGTAACTTTATTGATATTCTGATTTTTGAATTCATCAAGCAAGTGACGTAAAACGGTTTTACCTCCGATTGAAAGCATGACTTTAGGTTTGTCTTCGGTGAGTTCTCCGAGCGCAGAACCACGGCTCGCTGCCAGAACAATGGCTTTGGTTTCAGATCCCTTGGGACGCAAATAACGTTCTTGCGCTTCGCTGAGTTCTGCCACACCTTGCAGGAAAAATAATTTTTTTACTGGTGCAATATTATCTTCAATATCGGCCACTGATTCATTTGCATAAATTTCGGCAGAGATTTTTTCCATGGAAGCGACTGATGCGCGGATCATGTGATTGCCCCAGATGACCAAACTAATATTTGCTTTTCTGAAGATATCTGTTGGCGTGCTGTAATAGGTAGTTGGAATAATTACCAATGGAGATCGATTTGCCCATTCATTTGCGAACTTCAGAATTTCATCTGCCTGTGACAGCTTGCTATGAATCAGTATGCCATCTGCACCTGCCTCATGGTAAGCCTCGGCACGTCGTAGTGCTTCCTTGATGCCCCAACCAGCGATCAGTGCTTCAATTCTGGCGACGATACAAAAATCCTCGTTTCTCTGACTGTCTTTGCCTGCTTTAATTTTCCCACAAAACTCATCAATTTCTGCCAAAGGTTGGCGTTCGCTATCGATAAAACTATTGGTCTTTGGAAATTGTTTGTCTTCTATGCAAACACCAGCAATATCACGTTGTTCAAGTTTTTTAACTAGGCGGCGCATATTATTGAAATTACCATAGCCAGTATCTCCGTCGAGCAGAATAGGAATATCTGTAGCATCAGACATGAACTCCAGCATATCGACGACCTGAGTCCAGCTTGCTTCATTACTATCACGCACTGCATATTGTGCAGACATGGATAAACCACTGCCCCAAATCCCTTTAAACCCCGCTTTTTCGACAATCTGGGCAGAGATACCGTTATGTGCTTCCATGATGAATTCAAGCTCACTCGATTTGAGTAAGGCACAGAGTCTTGCGCTTTTACTTAATTGTTTGCTTTGGGTCATCTATATACTCTAGTTTTTAGCCTTTAATTTATGCCCCTTGAGGCAAGTCTGTCAGTTTTGGCAATATTATATCTTTTGCTTTGACAACATCTTCAGGAAAATCTATTTCTAGCCAAGGTAGGCCAGTCATATCTTCAAATGAGAACTGCTCAGGATTAGCCAGCAATAAGTCTCTGATGATTTCTTCATAGGGGACATCATCTTCCCCTCTGTCGATATACTCATTTGCCTTTAAGCCAAGTAAATTTCCTGTTGCAGATGTAAATTTAAAGAAGCCTACCGATTCTCCTATCAAATCAAAAGCCAAGTTTTCATCCAATTGTTTTCTGAACTCGACCAGACGCTCATTACGAACGCATAATTTTACGGGCTCTTCTCCCATTTCAAAATCTTGATCCAACAGGAAAATATTTTCTTTATCTGAGTTGATCAATCTGCCAAGAATATTGTGATCGTAAAGCACATCAGCATCCATCAGAATAAAATCCTGATTTTTTTTCAGGGTATTTAGTCCTGATAACATGCTTAAAATACTGCCTTTGGTAAAATTAGGATTGAAACAAACTCCAATCTTGTCAGCGCCAATTTCAGATAATGTTGACTTAACCATATCGGATTCAAAACCCGTCACAACAACAATGTCATTAATGCCATAGTGATGAAGGTTTTCGAGATGTCTCTGCAGCAAACTCTTGCCATTAAATTCTAGCAAGCATTTTGGTTTTTTCTTCGAAAAGTTGCTTAGGAAATTGTCTAGGCGTTGACCTATTCCAGCTGCAAGGATAATCGTTTTCATAGTAAATGGCTTAAAAATTCTTGTTTTCTAAAAAGAAGCGAATGGTACTTGATGATGCTATTCCAAGTACAGCAGACGCTGTTATGCACATGTCCTTTGAAGTACTATTGGCCACTAAATAATTCATTGAATCTAATTAAGATAATTTAACGATGGACGACATACCAAAACAACTTGGAGAGTACAAGATAATCAGGGAGCTGGGTCGCGGCGGTATGGGGGTGGTCTATGAAGGACATAACCCTTCTACTGATCATCGTGTTGCCCTGAAAGTAGCCAATATACGTACATTCAAGAATAAAAAAACGGCAGAACATTACAAAAAGACATTTTTTAATGAGGCCCATACAGCAAAGAAACTAGAACACCCCAATATTATTAGAATTCTGGATGCAGATACTGAAAAAGATATTTGTTATATCGTTATGGAGCTAATTGAGGGCGGACATACCCTTAACCCACATTGTAAGCCCGATAATCTTTTGTCCTATGAACAAGTTGTTAAAATCATTTTTAAGTGTGCAAAAACACTGGATTATGCGCATCGAGTCGGGGTCATTCATCGGGATATTAAACCCACGAATATTCTGCTGAAAAAAGATATGGATGTTAAACTTTGTGATTTTAGTATTGCACATTTAATAACCAAAGAAACAGAAAATACCATGTCGACCAGTTTTTTAGGTTCACCTCGTTATATGTCTCCTGAGCAGGTACAGGAAGATATGATTACAAATCAAACAGATTTGTTTTCATTAGGAATAGTTATGTATGAATTGTTAACAGGTAAACATCCTTTTGATGCAGATAGTTTTTCACGTTTGATTTACAAAATTACTAATGAAAAACCACCAGCATTGAAAAATTATCGTAGAGATATTCCGGATATATTCGAGAAAATCATTCAGCATACTCTACAAAAGAACCCTGAGAAGCGCTATAAGATGGGTTTGAACATGGCAGCAGATCTGAGTTTGGTCTTTGATTATCTTGATAGCCCAACAGAAGAATATCATGATGAGAAGCGAAAGTTCTCGCAAGTTCAGGAGCTGAAGTTTTTTCAGGGTTTTTCAGAAGCCGAAATCTGGGAGGTCATTCGGTCGTGTGTCTGGGAGGAATATAAAGCAGGAAAGAGGGTTATTCTTCAAGAAGATGTTGACGAGGTATTCTATGTGATTGTTGCGGGTGATGTTGATGTTTTTCGAGGAAGTAATCGTATCGGAAGAATTAAAGCAGGGGGTTGCTTTGGAGAAATGGGCTATTTGGCTAATACTGAAAGGACAGCAACGATTCAGGCAAAAGATGCTGTGTGCCTTTTGAAAATAAACAGCAACGCAATCGATCAGTTATCTGTGGGCTGCCAGCTACATCTCAATAAGGCACTTTTAAGAACCCTAGTCAAAAGACTCTCCTCGACAACCGAAAAAATTCTGAGCGAAGATTAATTTTTCTGTGAGCACCTGCTTTTATTGAGGTAATAAGATATTAATTTTTCTGTTGATGAATCGTGAGTGTTTTTATTATCTTTACCCTGATGAAGTTCTTCTGCAATTTTTATTGAAAGGTTTTTCCCCAATTCAACTCCCCACTGATCAAATGGATTAATGTTCCATATATTAGCTTGTACAAAACAGCGATGTTCAAACAGACATAGCAGTGAACCTAATGTGGCTGGAGATAATTCATCGAGCAAAATTGTTGTGCTAGGCCGATTCCCTGGAATATTTTTATAGGCAGTCTGGCCAGATTCTGCCTTTGTTTGGCCATTCATTAATGCTTCGCTTTGAGCCAGACAGTTGGCGATCAGCTCATGATGATGTTTTTTATCTTCTCTATTACTTTTGAGACTGATAATAAAATCAACAGGTGCCATATGCGCTCCCTGATGCAGGCCTTGAAAATAGGCATGTTGAGAATTGCTTCCGAGCCCACCCCATACAACTGGTGAAGTACTGTATTCTATTTGGTGGCTTTGGTTATCAATTTGTTTGCTATTACTTTCCATGAGCAGTTGACCTATGTATGCAGGCAGCATATTTAGTGAATGGTCGTAGGGAAATATCGCAAGTGTATTTGCATGAAAAAAATTGATGTACCAGATATCGATCAAAGCAAGGATGACAGGCAGGTTATCTTCTATTGGTTGTTCATAAAAATGCTGATCCATTGCGTATGCGCCGCCAAGAAATTCCCGGAAATGATCCATGCCAATCCTGATCGCGATAGGCAAGCCAATGGTTGACCAGAGAGAATATCTCCCACCAACCCATTTCCATATGTGAAAAATATTTTCATCTTTCACGCCAAATATTTTTGCTGCATGATGATTGGCAGTGACAGCAACAAGATGTCTTTCCGGTATTTTGCATCCATTCTTTTTTAGCCAGGTGATCGCAGTTCCTGCATTGAGAAGGGTTTCTCTAGTAGTAAAGGACTTTGACGAAATAATAAATAATGTTGTTTCAGGATTTGATTTTCCTAATGCTGAATTGATATTTTTAATATCAACATTAGATACAAAATGAATATCGATATCCGAAACAGAAGAACCTGAAAGCGCGTCAGTGGCTAGTTTGGGGCCAATATCTGATCCGCCAATGCCAATATTGATTACAGTTTTTATGGGTTTATTAGTGTATCCCTTGATATTGCCAGTGTGCAATAATTCAATAAATTCATGCATGTGTTGTAATTCTTCATGCACTTGGTTAGTGACATCCTTACCCTCAACAATGAATGATTTACCAATTGGCGCACGCAACGCCATATGCATGGCAGCACTCTTTTCGCTCTGATTGATATTTGCACCACTGAATAATTCTTGAATTGCGCTACTTATATTAGTGCTTCTTGCCATCGATATCAGAAGCTGAATAGTTTCCTCAGTAATATGGCGTTTTGAATAATCAATATAAAGGCTGTTAATTGTGTTTGAAAATTTATCTGCACGTTCTGGGTCCTGTTGAAACATTTCCCGCAGACTAATTCCAGAAATATTTTCCTTATGTTCTGCGAGCGCTTGCCAACAATCTTGAGACACATTTGCAGGTATTTTGTGTGTACTCATAATGTTACAAGTTTAGGAGAGATATAGGAATTTGAGTCAAATCTATAATTGAGAAAAATTCATACTACTCGTAATGGTTGCTTACTGATTTTAGAATGACGGCTGGTTTAAATACAGAATTTGTTTTATTAGCCTGAAATATAATTTTCCAGCTGGCCAATAATAAATTCTTTTTCAGAAAGAATATTTTTCACAACATCCATAACGGACAGCACACCAACTGGCTGACCATCCTCCATCACTGGTAAATGTCGAATGTGATATTCAGACATAATTTTCATACAATCTTCGATAGGTTGTTCAGAGGTGACGGTTAGAACCTCTGCCGTCATAATATCTTTAACAGGTGTTTCACGTGATGACCGAGTCTCAAGAATAACTTTTCGGGTGTAATCTCTTTCTGAGATGACACCTGCCAATCTGCCATCTTCCATGACCAATAAGGCACCGACTTTTACGTCGGCCATTAATTTAATGGCATCGTAAACTGAGGTATCCGGAGTAACCGAATACATTTCATAACCTTTATCGCTTAAAAGCTGTCGCGCAGATGTTGCCATGATTTATCCTCACTAAAACCAGTTGCTCTATCACACAAGGAAGCCTTTGTGCTGGAACATAAATAAACTAGCTGGCTCAGTATAGTCAGTAATGACCTAGATTTTAAGCCAAATTTGGCATCTATTCATGATTTAAACTCAAAAAGTAAGCCAGAAATTAATGTTTGTCTGTGCAAAAATCATACGTATACAGTAATATCTTGGCAGATTATAGAGGGAAAAATATTTCATAAAATGACCTGTTGCAATTAAATATTAGAACAAATCTCCAAATATACACAGTTAATAAAAATGAGTTTCCCAAGAAAACTAGGCAAATACGACATTTTAAGTGAAATAAATCGGGGTGGTATGGGTACGGTATACCTCGCACATGATCCGTATACTGATAGTGGTGTAGCAATCAAAATCGCGCATGCCGATGCCCTTGCCAATAAAGAATCTGGTGAATATTACAAAAAAATGTTCTTCAACGAAGCCTACGCTGCGGGCAGTCTAAATCATCCTAATATTGTTGGTATTCATGATGCCGGTGTGGATGAGGATATTTACTATATCGTTATGGAACTGGTCAAAGGTGGAGGAACCCTGAAACTCTACTGCACGCCTGAAAATCTTTTACCGATAGAAAAAGTTGTAGAGATTATATTCAAGTGCGCTAAGGCGCTGGATTATGCGCATAAGCAGGGCGTTGTGCATCGTGACATCAAACCGTCAAATATTCTGGTAGAAATCGATCTGGAAGTGAAGATAGCTGATTTCAGTATTGCCTATATAAATAGGGCTGACGATACTGCTACACAACAAATTGGTCTAATGGGTTCTCCCAGATACATGTCCCCCGAACAACTAAAAGAAGATGAAATTACCCACCAAACAGATCTGTTTTCACTGGGGATTGTCATGTATGAGATGTTAACCGGGAAACATCCTTTTAAAACAGACAATTTTTCTCGACTGGTGACCAAGATACTGAATGAAGATCCTCCGTCACTAAAGGACTTGCGCCGTGATTTACCTGATGACTTGGTAGCTGTGTTTGTAAAAGCGACAAAGAAAGATATTAAAGATCGTTATCAAACAGGATTGGAGCTTGCTATTGATTTGAGTAAGGCATTTGAAGCTCTGGAGGAGTCAGAAGAAGATATTTCAGAACGGGAGAGGTTCAATTCTACTAAACAGCTTGAATTCTTCAGAGAATTTCCCGACTCGGAGATCTGGGAAATTCTCCGTGCCAGCACCTGGAAGGAATACAAGGCTGAAGATGAGATTATCGTCGAGGGTAAACTAGATGATTGTTTTTACATTATCATTAAAGGTGAAGTAGGTGTTTTAAAAAATGGACGAACCATTCGTTTGTTAGGGCTTGGAGACTGTTTTGGCGAGATGGGCTATCTAGCGAAAACAAAAAGAACAGCAACCATTGCAGCGCTTATCAACACTACGCTGCTAAAAATAAACTCAACAGTTATCTCTCAGGTATCGCTCAACGGTCAAGTACGTTTCCTTAAAGCATTCCTTAGAACATTAGTCTATCGATTGTCAATGACCACAGATATCGCATCACAAGACTAAATGGACAACATCTAGCCCTTGGTCAATAGAAAGCCAGCGCATTACAACATAAACAATGATTTATGTCCTACTAAAGGCATATCTGCAAACGAACTTTATCCTGATGACATTAATTTGTGTTGTCATCGGCAATGAAATTGAAAGTAGGTACGGGCTTTTCAAAATCACTGCCACTACAACATGAATATATGCAGACTTTCACCAAGTGCAGAGAGGAATTTGGTGGCGAAAATCGTGTGCTTGTCGCATTGGTGACTGCTCTGGAGGTTGGTCTTAAAGTAAATACATTAACCTGTTGTCGCTTATGGTATTTATATTTATAAGTCAACTTGATAGCTTACTCAAGAGCGGAAAGCCGCTTACAGAGGTCTATAAGGAAACGTTGAAAACAACTGGTGCTGGGGTCATATTTACTGAGCTACATTGGCCATTGGTATTGTTACATGGATCTTTTCACCACTTAAATTTCAGACAGATTTATGGGTATACTGCTGACATTTATGTTCACGATGAATATATTAGGTGCTATCTTACTGCTGCCTGCATTGGCTAGTTATCTAGCAAAGTCTGAAAAGAAGTAATCTCTAGTTTCTTGGTTAATATACTCTAATTCATGGCATGAATGACTGGTTTATTTATATGGTTCGTTGTGTAGATGACAGTTTCTATACAGGCATCACAACAGATGTAGATAGAAGGATTCAGGAACACAATGACGATGACAATTTAGGGGCAAAATATACTAAATCCAGACGCCCTGTTGTACTGGTATATCAGGAAATATGTAAATCACGTTCTGTAGCAACAAAACGTGAAATGGAAATCAAGAAATTAACTAGAAAGGGAAAAGACAGGCTTCTGAATGTAGAGTAACAAATAGACTAAGTTTCAAATTCAGCCAGATATTCCCAACGTTAACATGCTTTCTTTTTCTATAATAAACTCGCCAATAAGAATAACGAGCGATTACTCGTTTTTGTCGTCAGCTAAAGGGAAGACTATGATCGTCCCTAAAGAATATGGCGGCCTTGGATTGTCCGCCATCGCACAGTCAGAAGTGCTAATAAAAATGGGGCTGACCCAGATAACTACCTTAGGTGACGTCTAACCCACTGCCTTAGCTGTAGTCATTGGGCTGACGGGTCACTGTTATTAAAACGCCCCCTCACATTCCTTCAAATATAACCCAAACTGAACCTTGGGAACACCATTGAATTTGCGCATGTGGCGCTTCGCCTGGTTCCAGAAATTCTCAATGCCGTTGATGTGATTGTGACGGTCGGCAAACCGCCTGGAATGGGTGATGCGGAAATGATGAAAGTCGGACACATCCAGCACGTTATCGCCTCTCCAGCAGTCGGAGTAGACGATACTGTCGGGGATAACCTTGCGCTTCACGCCGCACAAACTGGCCGAAGTTCTGGCTGTCGATCCCGAGATAAATGCCCGCTCAGGCGAGCTTGCTTGTAATGGCTTAAACGACTCTTTTGCAGGCTTTTCATGATAACCCTTTTCTAGGTTATCTGGGTCAGCCCCCATAAAAAATCAAATACTGGTGCGGCGATTACTTATCTGGTCGCCGCGTCTAATTCATTAGGTCCCGGTGAGTTATTGATCAAATACGGCACTGAAGAACAGAAAAATTATTACTTGCCGCGTTTGGCAGAGGGTAAAGAGGTCCCCTATTTTGCCCTAACTGCGCCGACCCGACCGCTGGTTCTGACGCAACAGCAATGCCTGATATTGGTGTTGTCTGTAAGGGGCAATGGCAAGGCAAGAAAGTTATCGGCATGTGTCTGAATTTTTCAAAGCACTATATTACACTTGCTCCGATAGCGACTCTGGTTGGACTTGCATTCAGACTACAGGTTCTCAGATCACCTGATAGGGGATATTGATGACCATGGTATTACTACCCGTGCCTTGTTATCAAGAGAGACTGAAGGACTGGTAATGGGTAGGCGACACCTGCCAGTGGGAGGTGCATTCCTTAATGGTCCTCCCGAAGGGAATGGGGGAGATGCTTTAAATTTAACTATTTGATTTATAATTGATTTTTTAATTAAGAAATAATTTGTCAATCACTTAGTATAAAAAATGGCGTCCCCGAGACGATTCGAACGTCCGACCTTTCGCTTCATACCACTATGGCTTCCGCCACCAGCGTACAAGTGCCGTTTGTAGTCTGGACTTTCCCTTCACCATAGACAAAAAACGTCCGTAGGTGCTACCCGTCAAGTCTCTGCACGTTCCCTACGATTGTGTAGGGCTTCGCTCAGGATTGCCAACGCTACCAGTCGTGACTGGCACGCTAAGGTTTCCCTGAATTTGAGTAGATTCACACCCAGCGTTTCCACTGGAGCACCCAATTAATAACCGACTAGGAGGCGAATGCTCTATCCAGCTGAGCTACGGGGACGCAACGCTAGGTATATTCTACCAGTAGCTTCAATTGATTCAATGGAAATCAATTCATTGCTAGGCTCAAATTATCGAACGCTTTTGCGTCATGGGTATTGCTTGCAGTACCGATCATTTTCTTGATAAACCCTTCGATAATCTTTCTGTACAGCATCTAGTTCAAACAATGATTTATATCTTACTTAAAGGCATATCTGCAAACGAACCTTGGGCAGTTTTTTTCAAGATATTATTTTTCGGGACTTTTCTCAAGACATCTTTCAGGACATGGATGAATAATCTTCAAGGTTTTTAGAATGGTCTTAATTTTACCTGTTTCGGTAGAATCAGTGTGGATTATGCAAGGGTCTTTCCTTTTTATATTCTATATTTATGGGAGGCAAGCTTTGCAGTTTATGCCGAAACTCATCTGTGATCTGTCTGGCATCATTGTTATTCCTGATCACGTGCGGTGCAAGTAATACAATCAATTCTGTTCGTCTCGACTCATCTACTGTTTGACCAAATAATTTACCCAAAAAAGGAATCTTATATAAACCAGGGACACCACTTTCATTCTTTGTTTGTGAATTCTGGATCAAACCACCAAGCACAATTGTTTCGCCAGAGTTGATCGCAACCATAGTTTCAATTTCTCTTTGCTGGATTGTGGGTTCATCAATACTATAAGAGGTTGTGATAACTGCATTACTTACTTCTTGCTTAATTTCCAGAGTTGCCAGGCCACTCTTATTTACCCTTGGTGTAACCGTTAAAATTACACCTGTATTTCTGAATTGTATTTCATTAACTGTTGGGGCTTTCGGGTCAATATTTATTAATCGATTAATGATACTCTGTAGTGGGTATGATGACCGGTTTGTCTTATTCATGATGATGATGATGGATTTAAATAACCACTGACATGAAATCGAACCTCAATTTGATTATTTCGTTGTCTTTCTCTCGAACTGGCACGCACCCCATGGATTGATGTATCTTCAGTAAACAATAAGGGCCGGTTAATGGCAATCTAACAAAATACATCACGTAGCGCATGTATATCAACCCGCATATGAACCTTCACCATAATTTCAGAAAATAACCCCTCTTTTCTATCAGTTAAAGTATGTGTACTAACTAAATCGCCACCACTTGATTCAATCAATGCCTTTATCTTTTTTTGTAGATCCGCAGCAACAGTTCCTAGCTTTTTATCTTCTAGGAAATCTGTCTTACTTGGGTTTTGCTTTTTCAGATGACCTATTTCATCTTTTATTAAATCGCTTTCCTGACTTGAAAGAATAAGTCTACTGGACTGAAACATCAAATCTTCTATATGTTCAGTATTTTCTCTCTCGGTGGATATTGCAGGTTGTACCAGTATCATATAAAAAGCTAAGATGACTAAAAGCAATATCCCTAGTGAGTAAATACTCTGCTGCAATTCAGGAGAAAAATTATTCATATCTCATTCTTTGCAACAGGATCTATGAGGATCTTGTTCATTGAAGTAGTTATTAATTTTGCAGATAGATGAAATACATCCTTACCGCTCACATTAGTTTTCTGTCACAGGCGATCTAAATTGCGCGTCTGAAAATCTCTCGGATGATTCGACAATCTGTATTAACGAAAAGACATTGAATGACTCCCCTTGGATTTGTAACTCACCATTTTTTTATGACTAAACGTGTTAATCACATATCGTCTGGGATAATGCTTGTAATTTCGTTAAACAATTCAACGCTACTTTAATTGTGAGACCTTTGCATAATTCACACTAATTCTACCAATGTTTAAGATACTCATCCTTACTAGCATGGGATGACCTAAGTGATGAATATACTGAAACAAATGCGTTATTTGGAGGCGCATTGCGTCTGAATGTTCGATAATTGAGAGGTTTTTATGGTGTTGATGTGACGATTGAGGGAAAATTCTCGCAAAACGAAACCTTTTCATACAAACTTTATATAATAATGATGTTGCCTATATGATATTACCTGTACATTTTGTTCGGTGGTTTTGAATTATGCAAAAGTCTCATTGTATTTTTATGTTTGTTTTCCAGCAAATGAATTTGCTCAATAATATTTTGTTTCTCATCTTTTAATTTTTGCAGCTCAATGACGGTTTTTCTATTTATCTTTATCTCTCTTTTATAGAGTATCGAGTCGCTGTGCTTATTGTATTAGCGGCACATAAAGAACGGTAAGGAATAAGAAAAAAACAGATGCGGCCAAGGATAAAGTGAGATAATAAATATTGTTATTTGTATTGTCTCGTTGTTCCTTTGTTATTAAATTGATGTCTGTTTCATCAGGATGCCGAGAAACATATTTTAGTGCATCAACCGTAATCCCCCAATTATTTAGTAATGTCAGAAATGGATTAATGTTTTATCTGAGCACAAGAAAGAGCTCGACTTGCAACTTGTTTGCTTGTTTATCATGACCAACAATTTGATGATCATAATAAACTTGATTCTGACTAAAAGGGGTTCTACGATTCAGTTCAAAACCAAGCGCTTCCCTGAGGTTTGATTCAGCTGCTGATGGAAACGACAGCGTCTTCTTAAGCAGTATATTTTCAGGGGCAACTAAAACTAATTTTGCATGTTCTTCCTGGGTAAGCTGTGTCTGTTTCATTATGCTCCTCTTTCTTGGTGGTTAGAGAAAGCTGTGAATAATAACGCAGCTTACCCGCTAACCAACTCATTAAGAGTTGCACTTAAAAATTGAATTCATATTATAAATCTAAACGATAAATTATATTCAGTTGTTTACAGTAATATCCGAGAAAAATGAATTTCCATCATATTTTCATATCACTGCCATATTTGAGCCACATTGTTACTGCACTATATAACTCTCACTAGAATTAATTGGAGTTAAAATGAAAAATACGATCACTGCTTTTAAAGATGAATCTTTCTTTGATTCTGACACTATTCATAAAAACCAGATTCTACAGCACCAGGCTATAGATCCCCCCCTAAGTTTACCTTAAGGATGGTCTTCAGAAATATTATTATTTCATTGAAGAACAAAGGAATAATATCGAGCAACTACGTTCCCTGAAATTACATATACAAGCTACAGGGAAAATATGCCAGAAAGCTTGGCATTGGGGTCGATTTTATAAATCATTTCATCCTATGCATGAATCATTCTGACTAACCACCTGGCGGAAAACGACAGATGATGAGAAACGGGTTCGTTTCAATGAACAATTAAACTATTTGGCGACTCAGACTATTCGATTTAAATATGCGTACGAATTTTTATTAAAAATTGAAGATAGGTTTTGGCGTTATAAAAATAATATTCAAGTTTATGATTCAACATCCTAACTTATGTTATCTATCCTGGAATATAACCCTAATAAAAAAGATGCTCTGCGATATAGGCAAAGAAAAAACCTACACACAATATTCCTACTGAAATCCAATATAGCCAACAGTTCCATTGATGTGCCTTGGTACATAAGGCAGCTAACCCTGGATCAGTGGGACAGACACGCCCTGGTCGATAAAGTAACCAACCTCCTAAAAAAAATAATAAACATGATCCAGTAAATACCCATTTTTTGTGTAAGCTCAGAGTGATCAGAAATGGTAGATTAGATGCCATAGCAGCAACTACAGCGCCCATGCCCAGACTTACAAGCATGATAGGTAAAGCACAACACAATAAGGTGCCGACAGAAGTAAATAAAATAAGCCAGCCCCATTTTTTTTGTTCGAGTTCTTGTTTTCGCATGATTGATCTCTTAAAAAAAGTAACACCTAAAAAGTTATGCCTATGGCAATTGAAAATTCAGAGCCACGAGAGTTGCTAATACCACTCTTTTTTTCATACACAGAATGTTTGTATTCAGTACGAAACATAAAGTTATCTTTGTAGAGAACCAATACAGGCCCCATCTGTATCCGCTGCCCGCCTGAAGCTGTAGTTAAAGTAGCACTATTTGGATCATCATTATAACGAGCTGTTATATCCCACATTACAAAGACACCGGAATTTGTTTCATTACTATGAAAGGGGTGATAACCTAAATTGATGTCCAACCCGAGTTCATCTCCTTCATTCATTCCATGCTCGCCTTCTGTATTGAGCCAGTAAATGAGATCGATCAACGTGTAATATTTAGGGCTTTCGCTACTGTAAGAAAAGCTTAATCCCAAATCCACACTACCATCACTAATGGGGAAATCTCCGGATGAACTACCTGTAGGGACACGAACTGAAGGAGTAAAACTAAAATTTTCCGTGAATGCTCTTTTGTTGCGGTAGTATTTCAAGGGTAAGCCCAAGATCAGATCGCCTGGGCCAGCATTTGATTGCCGTACTCCAACGCTAGCAATTTTCTTTGTTCGTCTTTGCTCGACATAGGGTAATTTGAATGTTGCACGAATAGAACGATCAAAAGTGTAAATACCTTCCAGCCATAGTGTCTCTACATAGCGTTTTAATCCAAGAGGATTAGATATCTCGGAATCTCCATCCATTAAATCATTTGATCCATAATTCTGATAACGAACCTGATAACCAAATCCTTCACTCCAGCGAGGCGCCATATCCATGACCGGTTGATGTGCTGATACTGAAAATGAACATATCCAGATTGACAATAAGAAAAGTGATTTTTTTATTTTAAGCACCATCTGCCTTATGCAGCGTCACCTTCCCATCAGCATCACTCACATAAGCCTCGACTGGCTCATAGCCACCTTTAAGAATGGATTTAAAGACTTGCTCTAGATCTAAGAGGTCATTAGGTTTGATAGCAATGGTAACTTTTTGATCTTCAATTTCGACTTTCACACCTTTCGTGTATTTTGATTTGTCGATAAATGGAAGTTTCGATAAATTACGCGTAACCCCTTGTGAACAGAAAGAGCAGACTATTCCATGCACAATAATGACAGTTTCGCTCGGTAGTACAGATACATCAGCAGCGTCAACAGGCTTATCAAATCTTGGTTTAGATTTATGATCATGCCCTTCGAACCCATTGTGTTCAGCATAAACGGGAATTGATCCCACTGAGATAAACAGCACGAATGCTGAAAGAATTTTTCTTTTAAACATAACAACCTCATTTTTAAACATAACAACCTTATAATAAACAAACTAATTCTTTAAATACGCTGATGCATAACTCCTGCATCACTCGTATCTCACTTCAGATTTAAAGTATTATTTTTGGAGGTCGTATCGGTGGTGAGGAACTATTGGGAACTGTATGTTCGTTCTGAAGAAATTGGACTGATTGTTGAATCATTTGCACGATTATTAACGACGAATTGGAAATAAATACTATTGAGCTACTACATATATTCATATCCTGACAGCAATTATTTGATGAGCTATCTGAAGACTTTTTTTGATCGGTATGACAATTATTACTTATCGTGTCTAAGGGCGTCTGCTGTGTATCAGTCTTATCAGACATGTCACAGCAACGTAGTACACTGCCTGCAGTTACATTTAGCGCAAAACTACAGAGTACAACAAGGTAGATTATTCCAGATAGCTTATGCATGCTTTCAAGTTTAGTCCGATTACAGTAAAAAAAGATACACTAACGTGTTAGTAATTGGATTTATAGCAAAGTTCAATGGACATTGGGAACTGCAAGTTATAGCAGACTTACTTTGTTTTTTTCTTCACATACAAATCCGTGATACTACCGGCCTGTATCTCTGCTGAGAAATTAAGTGTTTCAGAAAAGGTGGGGATGAGGATGAATCGTTAGACTTATATCTTCCCAATCTGCGCCCATTTCTAATGCTAATACGGCTTCGGCGATTAGTCCCCCCCCCCCCCCGCATTTGGACCAACAATACCTGCGTCAAGTATTCGCTGATTGTCTGGATTCCATAATATTATTGTCAACCCTTCATCACGACCAATACTCAAGGCACGGCCACTGGCGGCCCAGGGGGAAACAGATTTTTCATATTTAATATGAGCTTTTCTTAGCATCGGTTTCTGCCAATTCCATCCATGCGAGCTCAGGATCAGGGTACGCAGCTGAGGGAATAGTTAAGGCATCAAAAGATAAACCTACCCCAGTTTGACTCACCCTTTCTAAAAGGGACGGTTGTCCTAGAGGAGAGTGAAGATAACAAGAGCAATAAGAAAGAGATTTAAGTGCGGAATTTAAACAAGAAGCGGTGAGATTACTGGAGCAAGGCGATAAAGAAGTCTCGCAGTTAGCCAGAGAACCGGGTGTTGCTGATGATGTTTTGTGCGCTGCCATTGAAGGTGGTGTCTATGGCCTTGACACGTCGTAAGCCATCTCGGCTGTAGTCTACTACTCTGCCACTTGGTAAGGTCATCTGGGTAATATGGTCGCCATCGTCATAGAGATAACCCATCTTGTAGCGGGTGCCTTGGCTTTCGGTAAAGCTACCGTTGCTTATGTTGCTATTTAAAACCAAAGAATACTTTCCTAGTTATGTTTCCTGGCCATGCTCTAAACTCCTTTTCAATTAAATAATTCTGTCACCTTTTTCACAGTAATCAGATTAAGGGGCTTGTCACAAACTAATAATTTATTTCAACATCATTAAAAAAAGACGCGGCCCGTTTAATTCAGGGCTAGGGTAATTCTGTTCGTTATTTATACCGGTTTAAATATCTAATTTGGTACATTTGCCTTTATCTATCCGCCAGTAAATATGGTTAAGGAGACGCCTCCACAAACAACCCAATCAATAAAAATAAAAAAAAGAATATATTTACGATAAATTAAAAATTTATCATTAACCTTAAAACATAAGGCATATAAGACAACACATAATAATACTATTGGAATCAATGAAAACAGTGATTCACGCACAAGAATAAATGGAGATAATCCAAATAAAATTAATGCAGATATAGTAGTAAAGAATGTTGAAAAAGCTAATTCTTTAAATAAAAAAAACAATAAGAAGATTAGATATACACCAATTCCGGCATATAAAATATCTTTAAGAAAGCTTTTAATTCTTACATCCATAACAGAGTAATCAAGGAGCTACTTCTGATCATTAAAATAGTTATATGATTCAATAGCTGCTGGAATACCTTCAAATGCTGGACCACCTGTATCCCAGAATGTATGACCAAGAACGTCTAACATATCATCCAAATCATATTCACTAACTGGTCCATCTGGCATGGGATATTCATCAGGGGTGCCTTTACAACCTGCATATTTATGATTTTCATCTACAAGCCCTCCATCATCATCATAAAAGCATTCTGCAATTGGACCTTCATCACATTTATCATCCCTTACCTCAAGGAATCCCCTAAAACCACAATGGAATACGCGAGGATCACCAACATAAGGTTTCCAATCAGAATTATGTATTGGCGGTAAAGATGGACACGATGCAGTTAATCCATTTATATCAACTCCAATAATTGGATTTTGTTCTACATACCCATAGGTATTCATCCCACCTCTCAACCCTATCGGATCACTGGTAATATACCTGCCTAACTCAGGATCATAATATCTAAAGTGGTTGTAATGCAGATTAGTCTCCGCATCATAGTATTGTCCAGGAAAGCGAAGGTTGACACTGACACTGCCTGATGCTGGGGTATTCCCAAACGCCTCACCTTCCCAGCGCCAGATGACCTTACGTGCCGCATCGACAGGCAAGCCGCTCAAAGTAAAGAAACCATTCACGTCTGTGGTGGTGGTGACCCCACTATTTAAAAAGCTAATGCAATTAGGGTATTGCCTATACTTACATGAAACGATAAGACAGATTCATACTCGGCTAAGAATACTATTATCAATAGACTTGACCAGTTTATTCTACTCTTGGTGTCTTCGCGGAACTGACAGTACTCAATTACTCAGGCACTGCTCCGCTGTACTACCGGGGTGAATGCGCAATTCCCCGGACGGGACCTTAATCCGCTAGATAGCTTGCTAGTAACGGCGTACTACCTGACCCCGTTGTTTTGACCTCAATGTGATAGTAAGAGATAAATTCTAAACCAATTTAATTGACATTGATCATTTAATTGACATTGATCTAAACTAAATTCAAACCCAGACCTCACATCATAAACTCTATGATCATCTAGCATTTTTTTGTCATCATATCTGTAAGCGTAAAAAGAAGAGTTCTCAAACGAGGGTTTACCAAAAAAATATTTAATGTTAGAAACTTCTAAATCTAGCGATAATTCATTGACTTTCATCGTCTTGCGATCAATTAAATTAGACTTTGCACATCTCTTTGGATCAGTAAAGTCAGCTTTCCCAATCCATATAGCGGTGATGGTACTCCACCCACCTAAAGGGCCAGACTGAAATATTACACTGGTATCATCTTCTTCTGATCTATAGCAAATCAGTTTTGGAGAATAGTTTTTCCTATTTGGTCTATAAAACATCGACTCACCAAAAATAGCAATCACTTCATCAAATGTTGATGTGCCTATTATTATATTTGCTATTCTTAAATAGCTCTTATCAATAGTTTTATTATCGTATCTTGAATCCCATCCTAGTTCACCTAGTTCAGGTAAAGCAAATGGAACATCTGCAACACTTGCGCATGAAATTAAAAAACACATAATGAAACTTAATGTTTTCCTTATATTCTTACGTATGAAATTAATTTCCATAGCTACTGAACCGTCAAGGTACCACCGCCAGCAGCGTCAATTGCATTCCTTGTATTAAGCGAACATATTATGCATCCTTCAGAAGCCGATTGATTATTCTTTCCATTATCTCCATGCATTAAAAATGAATTTGGATCACGTGTTGATGGGAATTGATTATTACTTGGTGTAGGCATCAACGGTAATGACTGCAAACCCGTTTTAGGATTATCAACACCAGTTCCAATATCATAATCTCCACGCGGGATAGGCCCTACATTAGGAACATTTTGTTGTAAAGGATCGTTTGTTGCTCCTGGTGCACCAGAGTAACACTGCTCATTTACATCCTGATTGCCTGTACTATCGTTGGTACAGATTAACTGACCACTAGCTTGATCGTAAGAACAGCTAACGGTTAATCCATTTATATCAACTCCAATAATTGGATTTTGATTCACATACCCATAAGTATTCATCCCGCCAATAATACCAATCGGATCACTGGTAATATACCTGCCTAACTCAGGATCATAATATCTAAAGTGGTTGTAATGCAGATTAGTCTCCGCATCATAGTATTGTCCAGGAAAGCGAAGGTTGACACTGACACTGCCTGATGCTGGGGTATTCCCAAACGCCTCACCTTCCCAGCGCCAGATGACTTTACGTGTTGCATCGGTGGCGAGTCGGTTGGTCAGCAAATGGTCGGTGTGGAGGTAGATGATGCCTTCTGAGGGCATCCCTGCCTGTACAGGCATGCTGGCATCGATCTGTGCCACTGGATGCAGGCCTTGTTGCCAGATGTAATCTTTGATCAAGGCACCGGTCTCGGTGGTCTCGGTGATGAGATAACCCCGTTGGTCATAGTGATAGATGGTAATACTGTCTATGCTGATGCCATCACCTTGATAGACAGTCTTTCTGGTTCTCTGTCCGCTATCGTTATAGAGATAACTCATCTTGCAGCGGGTGCCTTGGCTTTCGGTAAAGCTACCGTTGCTTATGTTGCTATTTAAAACCAAAGAATACTTTCCTAGTTATGTTTCCTGGTCATGTTCTAAACTCCTTTTCAATTAAATAATTCTGTCACCTTTTTCGGTGACAATCAATTAGTCGTGGTCTGTCTCTGGTTGTTTGATGAATGGGATGGATGATTGACGGGGTATTACCTGCCTCCGTGACTGAACATCGTATTGAAAATATTTATGTCTTGATGCTAATGCATGGTAACCACCAATCTGCTTGTCTTTGAATAGGTCATTTGCTGGTTCTGGTGAACATAAAGAGAAAATTGCTAATGAAACAGAAAAGTAATTGTAATAAGGCGCAGGAATTCATCAACTACAGATGAATTTGTTTAGAAATTGAGCCATTTATCTCAAGAATTGTCTATCGGTCAGTCGGACGGGACACCTTAAATTTCATTCAACAATACTAATTTAACAATATTAAGATAAATTCCAATATTAAGATAAATTCCAATATAGTGACTACTGAAAAAATACACAGCGTGAACCATCCGCTAGCACGTTCTTATTTTTTATCATAATTCTCAATGATATAACTCGCCAAGAAATTCCCAGTGAGTACAGACAAAACAAGAAAGGGAAGCGGGTATTTTGATGGATTACGCCCTAGATCGTCAATGTAATTAGTATAATAAAAGCAATACATTCCAAGGCTTACATTTACAGCACAAATCACCCTGTGATTAATCCAGCTCTCATCAAAAAAACTTAAGTAATTTGTTCGTCACTATTTAACCAATGCAATAAACGATCTTACAGGCAATTATCCGGTTCCGGCTGGCAATTCGGTGCACTTGGATTTATCTTACAATCTAATGAAGCGGCATTCGCATTAGAAATGCCAACTTGCAATCGTGCCGCCACTGATTAATAAATCCAAGCCTAAGGCATCAATAACACGAACTGGGTCGTTCTCGCCGAGATAATCCTCTAGCCGCTCTGAGAATAACAGTTGTTGCTGGCGATTTAATCCGCGTATGTAATCACTCATAAAGCCTCTGTTTAATGATTAGAATCAGTTAGTTATGTTTGTTATTGTATCATAATTGGGCTAGGGTTTGGAGGTTTATGCGTCCAAGTTTTCAGGTATTTTGCAGGGGCGGTGTATTAGCTTGAAATGCCAGCAACGTCGGTAAATTAGGGCAGTAATGAGAATGCGCATAGGGGTAGTGGGTTTGTTGCACAGTCTCTTGGCTGGAGTCACGCTCGAAGACTTACCTTATGAAAAATTCATCAAACTTTATGACAAACCAAGCACGCTATTTTATTTAGATCCGCCCTACTATCATTCGGAATCATGCTACGGTGCTAGCTTATTCAGCAGAGAAGACTTCATGCACATCAGAGATATGCTTAGCGAGATAAAAGGGCGTTTCATCTTGTCGCTCAACGATGTTCCGGAAATACGCAAACTATATAAAGACTTCAATATTGAGATAGTCGAGACTAGATACACAATCAATGTAAAGGGGAAATCCCCAAAAAGAAACGAACTTCTCATCTCGAACTAATGGATATATCTCTAATCAAGAGCGTATTACCGACCAGAGGAGCAAACTAAAAGGCCTGCTGCTGACTAGAACAAACAGGGCTAGGGAGCAATACTTAGCCAAGAAAACGAGCTAAAAATCCCACGAAATCCCAGGGTAATCCCACATAATCCCGTCAACACTTGTTTGATTTTGATTCCGTTTTATTCCGTTTTATTCCACTGCACAACGATGTTTCGCACTTTCCCCTACCTATCTTTCACATTCCTCTAGTTACACCCAGCTTCTAGGTTTCAGAAACTGTTCATATAGCACTGCCTCAGGAGATCCAGACTCTGGCTGCCAATCATATTGCCAGCGTACCAAAGGCGGTAATGACATGAGAATAGATTCAGTTCTGCCTCCAGACTGCAGACCAAACAGGGTGCCCCTGTCATAAACCAGATTGAACTCGACATAGCGCCCACGGCGATATAATTGGAATTGTCGTTGCTGGTCACCATATTCAATATCTTTCCGACGCTCAACAATCGGTACATAAGCAGGAAGGAACGCATCGCCAACACTGCGCAAGAAGGCAAAACATTTTTCGAATTCCCATTCATTTAAATCATCAAAAAACAGGCCGCCTATCCCCCGTGGCTCCTGTCTATGTTTCAGATAAAAATAATCATCACACCACTCTTTATAGCGAGGATAAATATCTTCGCCAAATTCAACACATGCATCTTTCGCTGTGGCATGCCAATGTCTGGCATCTTCTTCAAAGCCGTAATAGGGAGTTAAATCAAAACCGCCACCGAACCACCAGATAGATTGCTCACCTTCTTCTTCGGCAACAAAGAAGCGTACATTCATATGTGTCGTTGGTATGTAGGGATTGGATGGGTGGATCACCAATGAAATACCAAGCGCTTGGAACTTTCTGCCGGCAAGTTCGGGACGGCGGGCGGTGGCTGATGCTGGCAGTTTGTCACCAAGAACGTGAGAGAAATTAATACCTGCTTGCTCAAAGATGTCGCCACTACACATTACGCGACTGCGCCCACCTCCACCTGCTTCCCTCTGCCACTCGTCCTCTTGTAGCTCCATTGAGCCATCCAGATCAAAAAGGGCTTCTGTAATGCTGTTTTGTAAGTCATACAAATAACTACATATCGATTCAATATTAATCATTAGTGTTGTCCAGATTATTCATCGACCCTATTTATTCAGGTCTATTTCTTTGGTCATAGGATGGCAAGTCTTGGGTCAAGAGGTTATAATTTTTTTTCAGGATAGCGGGCATTATAAGAGTAATGGTGAATAGAAGCGCAACAATTAAGCGAAAAACCAATGAGACTCAAATTGAAGTTAGCATTGATCTCGATGGAACAGGTGAGGCAAATCTTGAGTTAGGCGTGCCTTTTCTTGAGCACATGCTGGATCAGGTCGCTAGACATGGCATGTTTGATTTAAGCATCAAGGCAAAAGGCGATTTAGAGATTGATGCACATCACACTGTAGAAGATGTAGGCATTACTTTAGGTCAGGCCTTTACAAAAGCATTGGCTGACAAAAAAGGTATCCGTAGATATGGCCATGCCTATGTGCCTTTGGATGAAGCCTTATCGCGTGTCGTTCTGGATTGTTCTGGTAGACCCGGCCTAGAATATTCTGCTGAATATCCGCGCGCTCGGGTCGGGGACTTTGATCTCGACCTGCTTTTCGAATTTTTTCAGGGCTTTGTCAATCAAGGCATGGTGACTTTACATATTGATAAGCTCAAGGGACGCAATGCACACCACATTGCCGAAACCATATTCAAGGCCTTTGGCCGTGCATTACGCATGGCCGTAGAACCTGATCCAAGAATGCAAGGTATATTACCTTCTACCAAAGGTACTTTATAAACCGAATGCTATGACCCAAACGCCATAACAAATGAGTAAAGTCGCTATCCTTGATTACGGAACCAGTAATCTGCGTTCTGTTGCCAAAGCCCTTGAGTTTGTTGCGGGGTCTCAACATGACATTCTCGTCACCGATCAGCATCAGGATATCCTCGCGGTTGATCGTATTGTTTTCCCGGGGCAGGGAGCGGTGGGTCAATGTATGAAAAGTCTTAAGGAATCTGGTCTTGATGAAGTAATTAAAGAGTGCATTAACAACAAACCCTTTCTGGGTATTTGTCTGGGCCTGCAATCATTGATGCAGGAAAGCGATGAGGATGGTAGAGTCGCTGGTCTAGGCATCATCCCCGGCAAAGTCATCCGTTTCCCAGATAATATCAAAGATGAACATGGTGATATTTGTAAAATCCCGCACATGGGCTGGAACCGTGTCGTCCAACAAAAACCACATCCCTTATGGAAAAATATTGAAGATGGTGCTCGCTTCTATTTTGTCCATAGTTACTATGCGCAAACAGAGAACGATGAAGATATTGCAGCTAAAACAAACTACGCCACTGAGTTTATTTCAGCAGCCGCCAGAGATAATGTCTTCGCGACACAATTCCACCCCGAGAAAAGTCAGTGCGC
Organism: Gammaproteobacteria bacterium; assembly: GCA_965261165.1. Lineage (GTDB taxonomy): Bacteria > Pseudomonadota > Gammaproteobacteria > Eutrophobiales > Eutrophobiaceae > SMWN01. The sequence goes on from OZ253445.1 coordinate 987,329, forward strand.
AGGATTAACCTTGCTTAAAAATTTTTTGTCTTGGGACGGTAAAGATAACTAAAATCGTCACCGGCTAATGGCATGGTGCCCAATGTCCTTTCGATAAAACATTCCATCCCAGTTGATCTTTGCCACTGCCTGATAAGCTAACTGCTGTGCCTGCAACACTGTTTCACCAAGTGCTGTCACACACAAAACACGTCCACCTGCTGTTATCACATCATTATCTTGTTTTGATGCTCCGGCATAAAAGACTTTCGTTGTCTCTGGAAAGTCATTATTCAGTCCTGAAATTATATCGCCTTTGCTAACGCTAGCCGGATAGCCCGCCGATGCCAACACAACTCCTAGGGCAGCTCGTTCATCCCAGTTTGCTGTCACTTCATTCAATCTTCCATTCAATGCTGATTTGCACAGATCAATCAGATCGCTTTTCAAACGCATCATAATGGGTTGCGTTTCCGGATCACCAAAACGGCAATTAAATTCCAGTACCTTGGGTGTGCCATCTGCAATAATCATAACGCCTGCATAGAGAAACCCGACGTATTCACGACCTTCTTCGGCCATGCCTCTGATCGTAGGTTCGATCACTTCACGCATAATACGATCATGCATTTCATCTGTGACCACGGGCACTGGAGAATATGCGCCCATGCCTCCTGTGTTGAGTCCTTGATCGCCTTCATCTCTTGCCTTGTGATCTTGAGAACTCGCTAATGGCAAAATATTTTTACCATCGGACATAACGATAAAACTGGCTTCTTCACCCTGCATGAACTCTTCGATAACAACACGATGCCCGGCATCACCAAACTTGTTTCCAGTCAGCATATCCTTAATAGCAACAATGGCTTCATCCTCTGTCATTGCAATAATGACGCCTTTGCCCGCAGCTAGGCCATCCGCCTTGACCACAATTGGCGCACCTTTTTCTTTCACGTATGCTTTTGCGGCACCGATTTCGGTGAATACCCGATATTCCGCCGTGGGGATATTGTGTTTTTGTAAAAAGTCTTTACTGAAGGATTTCGAACCTTCAAGAATTGCTGCTTTTTTTGAGGGACCAAAACAGGCCAGACCAGCTTGTTGGAATTCATCGACTATACCGTCAACTAGTGGAGTTTCCGGACCAATGATGGTGAGGTCTATTTTTTCATTTTCGGCATAGGCTTTCAGTGCTGAAATATCTTCAGCACCAATATTGATATTACTCACTTTATCTTCACTAGAAGTTCCAAGATTACCCGGCGCAACAAATACCTGCTTCACCCGATCTGACTGCGCTGCCTTCCATGCCAAAGCATGTTCCCGGCCACCACCACCAACAATTAATACTTTCATTTAATGCAAAAAATGTCTCATGCCAGTAAACACCATGGCTATGTTTGATTCATCCGCGGCTACAATCACTTCATCATCACGCATAGAGCCACCTGGTTGAATAATCGCCGTCACACCCACTTTTGCAGCTGAGTCTATCCCGTCCCGAAATGGGAAAAAGGCATCCGAGGCCATTACTGAACCAGCAATCTCAAGACCTTCATCTTCCGCTTTGATCGCAGCGATACGCGCACTGTAAACCCGACTCATTTGACTGGCGCCGATACCCAATGTTTGTTTCTCTCTGGCATAAACGATGGCATTCGATTTCACATATTTCACGACCTTCCAAGTAAATAGCAGATCTTCAATTTCTTTTTCTGTCGGCGGGCGTTTACTGACGATCTTCAGATCGCCTCTTTCAATAATGCCTCGATCATTATCCTGTATCAGTAAACCACCACTCACCCGTTTCATTATTAACTGCTGTATCTCATGCTCTCTTATGCCGGCTTCAAGAATTCGGATATTCTCCTTGACAGAAACAATATCCAGTGCTTCTTGACTGATAGATGGCGCAATAATGACTTCGACAAACTGCCGATTAATAATTGCTTTAGCTGTTGCTGCATCAAGCGGACAATTAAATGCAATGATGCCTCCAAAGGCAGAAGTCGGATCTGTCTGATAGGCATGTTCATAGGCCTGAAGGGCATTATCACCCACAGCAACACCACAAGGATTTGAATGCTTCACAATCACACAGGCAACTTCCTCATAAGATAATACACATTCAAGCGCGGCATCAGTATCAGCAACATTATTATAGGAAAGTACCTTGCCCTGTAATTGTTTTGCTCCAGCGAGTGTCCCTGAAGGTGGATTTGGCTGTCCATAAAATGCGGCACTTTGATGTGGATTTTCGCCGTAGCGCATGTCTTGAATCTTCTTGAATTGTGTTGAGAAAGTCAGTGGATAATTCAAGTCATCACCCTCTGTCGTAATAGCACTCAAATAATTTGAGACGTTGGCATCATAGTTTGCCGTATGTGCAAATACCTTTTGTGCCAGAGAGAATCGTGTCGCATCAGTTAATGCTCCCTCATTCGTATCAATTTCATTAATGATATCTTTATAATCAGATGCATTGACAACAACACCTACATAGGCATGATTCTTTGCCGATGAACGCAACATTGTCGGACCGCCGATATCAATATTTTCAATAGCATCGGCTAATGCGCAATCAGCTTTATTCACTGTTACTTCAAACGGATAAAGATTAACAACCACAAGGTCAATCGGATCAATATTGTTTTCGGCCATGACCTTATCATCTGTGCCACGCCGACCCAACAAACCGCCATGAATTTTGGGATGCAATGTCTTGACTCTGCCATCCATAATTTCAGGGAAACCCGTATGATCTGAAACCTCAACCACCTCAATACCATTATCTGCAAGAAGACTGGCTGTCCCTCCCGTGGATAAAATGATGATATTGCGACTTACCAATTGACTAACAAATTCAACGATGCCAGTTTTATCAGAAACGCTGATAAGTGCTCGTTTGATTTTGTTCATAAAATTAGGTGGCTCTGAGATAACTATTGATGATATTGGAATAATCCCAACTGCTTTATTCCAGATCGTACTTCTTTAATTTTTTACGTAAAGTTGCTCTGTTGATGCCTAATATTTCCGCAGATTTTGTGATGTTTCCTTGCGTCTGTTTCAAAACAACTTCAAGCATAGGCCTTTCAGTCTGGGATAACACAAGCTCATAGAGAGCGCTTGGATCGTGACCATCCATATCTTCAAAATAAAGTTCTAGAGCACTTTCTACACAATGCTGTATAGATTGAGTACGTTTCCCTTTGTACTCTTTTTGTGATGTTTTTTTACCACTCGGCTTAACCATCATGCTGCTAATGCTTCTCCATTATTTATCGCACTAAAATAATTATTTGTCACGAGCAATTGTTTCTTGATACTCTCTAATTTATTAACCCTGCTACGCAATACCTCTCCATTTTCGAGATATTTGCTGTAACAGCCAACATGTTTTCGTGCGACACGTACACCTATGTATTCACCATATAATTCGTACAGACTGTATAGATGCTGCAGCACAACTTGTTGAACCTCCTTAGTGTCTGGCCTTGATAAGCGGATACCTATTTTCAGGAAATAGCTAATTTCATTGAATATCCATGGATTTCCCAAAGCAACTCGCCCTAGCATGATGCCATCTACCCCCGTTATATGTAAGACCTCCACAGCTTTTTCTGGCGCTGTTATATCACCATTGGCAATCACTGGAATTGAAACATTATCTTTTACTTGTTTGATTGCTTGATATTCCGCTTCGCCCTTGAAACCACAAGCGCGGGTTCTGCCATGCACTGTCAACATTTAAATGCCTGAATTTTCTGCAATCTGTGCGATCTTGACTACATTCTTATTTTCTTTGTTCCAACCTGTCCGCATCTTCAGTGACACTGGCATATCCACCGCATCGACCACACTTTGCAGTATTTTTGTGACCAGTTTCTCATCCTGCATAAGTGCTGATCCAGAAAATACATTGCAGACCTTCTTGGCTGGGCAACCCATATTGATATCAATGATTTTTGCGCCGAGATCAGCATTATGCCTGGCTGTATTTGCCATCGCTTGTGGATCTGCGCCAACAATCTGTACCGCACGAGGGGTCTCTCCCTCATAGTGATTCAGTCTTAATTGCGATTTTTTAGTGTCTCGGTATACTGGATTGGATGCCATCATTTCAGACGCAGCAAGACCCACGCCGTGCATTCTGCATAGCTGTCGAAATGGTTTATCTGTCACCCCCGCCATAGGCGCAAGCAACAGATTGTTATCGAGTGTGTATGAACCTAATCTCATTTCCTGACCGCTTCTAATTATTCTGGCGGTTATTTTGATTGGGGACGGGAATCATAACATGACAACAGATGATTAGAGGAAATGAAATTCGAAACTGACTGCACTTTCTGCCGGCGCAACCACTTCTAATACGAAATGAATTGGTGATTCTGGCACCATTCCCGCTGGAATATCAACGCTCTCATTCAGATACTCTCTTGGCTTAAATTCCCTGTAACCAATGACTTTGCCGCCAGTATTGAACAGAGCAAGCTGAATCCGTGGGAATGGCTGAATGGTTGCCGATTTATTTGCCATGGTCGCATTTACCAACAGCCTACCCTTATCCTCGTACAATGGGTGATTTCGCACATCACGGTTTAACAGTTTAATGGCGCTGATATCCTTGTACCTAAGTACTTGGCACTGTAGCCTGTCGCAAATTTTTCTGGCAACAGGGCCTAATTGTGAGTAACGCAACAATAATTCATCTCGGTTAAACCATGCCAGCTGCGCAATAATGCTGATCAATAACAATAATACGCCAATTCCCCAGCTTATTGTCGCCAATATATTTCGCTTTATCGGCAGGTCTTCACGTAATTCATTAGGAATGTCTCCAAGAATCTCATATGGGTATTCACTCAGAAAGTCTATTTCCTCGCTATTCGCTATCTTAGAGCTAGCCTTCTTGTCAGACTCACCTTCATCAGGTCTATTTTCATTAGGGATTACAAATTCAGGCTCTTCATTTAAATCCGCTCCTACCAATGAATTTTTTGCAGTCACATAATCAAATTTAGAACTCATTTTATCAGGCATTAGTGGAACATCGCTCAAGCGAGAAAGTGCGTTAAATTCATGGCCACAGACCCCACACCTAACCCGACCATCGGCAATGGATAATTGCGATGCTTGAATACGAAATTGTTTCAGGCAACTGGGACAAGAGGTAAACATCCTTCCAGTTAACGATGGTGATTCTGAGTTTTGCATTAATCTTTGACTACAGAATTATCTTGAACATTCATTTTCTAGTTCCGTGCAGTAATGACCACTCTTGTTTGAATATAGGCTCATCCATATTAAACCAGCTTCGATATGCCTCCAAACATTCCTCGGCCTGGGTCGATAATAAGCCAGATAGCACCAGATCTCCTGCTGGCAGCACCAATTGTGAAAATAGACTGGCTAATTCCTGTAATGGATTCAACAAAATATTTGCGACTAGAATATCCACAGCCGGTAGCCGAATATTATCAGGATGCGCTATAACCAAACGATCAGTAATTCCATTTCTTTTTGCATTTTCTTTGCTGGCTTGCAAGGCTTGTGAATCAATATCGACCGCATAGACTTTTGCCGCGCCAAGTTTTATAGCCGCCAACGCCAGAATGCCAGAGCCACTTCCAAAATCAATGACGATTTTATCTTTGATATCGTTTCCGGCTAACCATTCAAGATGGGCAGCAGTCGTTTCATGTGCGCCGGTACCAAAGGCCAGACCAGGATCAAGGATAATGTGAGGAATATCATCGCGCGGTAGTTCACACCAGCTAGGACAAACGCATAAGTGATCTGCAAATATTTTTACGCCGTGAGCAGATTTAAATTCGTTAACCCAATCACGATCTTCCAACATTGCTATCTCATGCTTGCCGATCTTGCCCTCACCAACACGATTACGCAGGCACACGAGCAATGTATCCAGATCGGTATCTTCATGAAGTAGAGCCATAACTTGTGTTTGTTGCCACAACACCAGATCTTTTTCTATTGCCTGACCAAATATTTTTTCATTATTCATCGCCGTTAGGCTAATAGAAACTGCGCCGAATTGTTCGAGGAGTTCAGATAACTGCTCAGCACTTTCAAGATCACTTTCCAGTATAAGCTGCAACCAGGGCATATTTAGGGTAACTCTATAAATTCCGGGCGAAGTAGATTGATAAATGTGACCTTTTATTTTAGCCCTAACTCGTCTTCCAGATAGTGAATGTCTGTTCCACCAGCCATAAATGCGGCATTGGTAATCAGTTTTTGATGCAACAGTATGTTGGTTTTGATCCCATCGATAACGATTTCTGATAGTGCTGTCGACATACGCTTCAAGGCCAGATTACGATCATCACCATGGACAATTAATTTACCAATCATGGAGTCATAATGCGGCGGCACTTTGTAGCCTTGGTAGACGTGTGTATCAACGCGCACACCCGGCCCACCTGGCGGATGATAATGCTCAATCGTTCCAGGTGATGGCATGAAAGTTTCCGGATCCTCGGCGTTAATTCTACATTCAACAGCGTGGCCTCTAATTTGAATATCTTCCTGTTTGTAAGTGAGTTCATTACCATTGGCAATTCGTAATTGTTCCTTAACAATATCCACGCCTGTGACTAATTCAGTGACTGGATGCTCAACCTGAACACGAGTGTTCATTTCGATAAAATAAAAATTGTCATTTTCATATAAAAATTCGAAGGTTCCTGCGCCGCGATAAGCAATACGTTGACAGGCTTTGACGCAACAAGCCCCGATGGTATTCCTGACTTTTTCTGTAATGCCTGGCGCTGGCGCTTCTTCGATAACTTTTTGATTCCGACGTTGCATAGAACAATCTCGTTCTCCAAGATGAATGACATTGCCATGCTCATCTGCCAGCACCTGAACCTCAACATGTCTTGGATGCTGTAAAAATTTCTCCATATAAACCATGTCATTGCCAAATGTTGTTGTTGCTTCAGCTTTGGTCAGCGAGATTGCATTCTTTAATGCTGCCTCACTGTTCACCACACGCATACCTCGGCCGCCGCCTCCACCAGATGCCTTAATAATAACCGGATAACCAATGTCTCGTGCAATCTGGAAAACACTTTCTGAATTCTCACTGATAGAACCATCGGAACCAGGCACGCACGATACACCGGCTTCTTTCATGGCCGCAATTGCTGAAACCTTATCCCCCATAATACGAATGGTCTCAGCACGAGGACCGATGAAGATAAATCCACTTTTTTCAACACGTTCTGCAAAGTCAGCATTTTCTGAAAGGAAACCATAGCCAGGGTGTATGGCCACTGCATCGGTCACTTCAGCCGCACTAATCACAGCAGGAATATTAAGATAACTTTCAGATGATGCCGCTGGACCTATACAGACTGATTCATCTGCAAGGAGTACATGTTTTTGCTCCCTATCTGCTTCGGAATATGCCGCCACCGTCTTAATGCCCAGTTCTCTACAGGCACGAAGTATACGGAGTGCAATTTCGCCACGATTGGCAATGACAATTTTTTCAAGCATGATTCCTCTAAAGAAAATTTCTACGAATTGAGACTTTTACATAATCCGCACTGATTCTACCGAAACAGGAACAATAAGACCATTCTAAAAACCTTAAGGATTATTCATCATGTCTTGGAAAGAATATCCCGAAAAGAATATCCCGTAGGACTACCCAAGGTTGGTTCGCAGATATGCCTTTAGTAGGACATCAATCAATAAAGATTTAGCTGAAAAAAGCATTATTGTTGTGATAGGCCCTATCAATAGCATTGATGCCACTGTTTGCGAGGTGCAACAATGTTGGATGAAAAAGAATAAACAAAAGAATAAACATTAAAGAACAAACAAGGGCACAATACCCAAGACCCACAAGCAACATACAATATAAAGACCATAGCAGACGGCAAGCATAACCCCCCCCCCGATGGATTTAAGCGTTTTGTTCGGTGGTTTTATGATGTGAAGGTCTTAATGTTGGTGTTCATGGTTCTTATAGTGCGTACCATGGTTGTGAAAATGCTGATTAGCCTCGAAACCAGAGGGTTTATTTCGTTGGTGTATTCGGGTCGGTGATCTGCCTGACTGTCTCATAGTCAATGCAGTTAAATCAAGGTGGAGAGATTATTTTACATTGCTTATCCGAGACAGCCGCAAACTTTTATTCGGTGCGGCAATGGAGCCGTTCTCAATCCAGAACTTGCACGCTACTGTCGCCAGCAATAAGCAGGACATCCGCAGGTCGTTGGGCAAACAAGCCATTGGTGACGATGCCAGTAAGTTTATTTAATTCCTGCTCTAGCTCAACAGGCTTAAGAATGTTCAGGTTATGTACATCAAGAATAATATTGCCATTATCCGTAGTAAAGCCTTCACGTAATATCGGTTGCCCACCCAGCTTGATAATCTCTCTGGCGATATAACTTTGCGCCATAGGAATGACTTCTATTGGCAAGGGAAAAATCCCCAGCACATCGACCAATTTGGTTTCATCAACAATACAGACAAATTTCTTGCTGGCTGCCGCAACAATTTTTTCTCTTGTCAGCGCACCACCACCGCCTTTGATCAAGTGCAGATGTTTGGTTACTTCATCCGCTCCGTCTATGTAGACAGGAACGTCATTTGCACTGTTGAGACTTAGCACGGGAATATGATGTTGTTTCAGTAGTGCTTCTGTGGCGTCTGAACTTGGTACCGCACCATCAATTCTGTGTTTAATGGTGGCAAGGCAATCGATGAAAAAATTAACCGTGCTACCTGTTCCCACTCCGACAATCGTATCGTCTTCTACATAGACAAGTGCAGATTCTGCAGCCTGTTTCTTTTTTTCATCTTGTGTCATGTCTATTTTCCGTAGAGCGTATCTTCATAATGAATCTGAAATGTTTACCCAAAAAAGGTTAATAGCAATGATTCCCAGTTTTAATGGTATCTTACACGCATGGAAGACTATAAAAAAATGATCGGTGAGGCTTGCGAGCGAGTTTATGAGGTTGCCCGAAAAACTTCCCTGGATTTTGCTCCAGAAGTTTCAAGGCGGCACGGCAATAAGATACGACTGAAACGTGAGGATCAGCAGCCGGTTTTTTCTTACAAGTTGCGTGGTGCCTATAATTTGATGGCCAGTTTGTCAGATACTGAAAGGCAAAAAGGCGTCATTGCCGCATCTGCTGGGAATCATGCTCAAGGTGTTGCGCTTGCTGGAAAAAAATTAGCTATTAAAGCTGTTATAGTGATGCCCAAGACAACACCAGAAATTAAAATTACTGCGGTAAAGCGTTTGGGTGCAGAAGTCATCCTACATGGCAATAACTACGATGAAGCCAAGGATTATGCTGCCGGAGTCGCAAAACAGGAAGGTAAGGCCTATATCCCTCCTTACGATCACCCCATCGTAATTGCTGGTCAGGCAACTATCGCCGTTGAAATATTGGATCAGCATCCAACACAGCCCGATATTATTTTTGTCCCAGTCGGCGGCGGCGGTTTAATTGCAGGTATTGTTGCTTATCTAAAGGAGACTTCGCCGGAGATAACGATTATCGGTGTTGAACCGGATGAAGCGCCTTGCATGCATGCGGCATTGGCTGCTGGCGAACGTGTTGATCTGGAACATATTGGTATTTTTGCCGATGGTGCAGCAGTTCGACAGGCTGGTGAAGAACCTTTTCGCCTGATTCGGGATGTTGTTGATGAAATCCTGTTAGTGAATGTTGATGAAATCTGTGCGGCAATAAAAGATATTTTCGAAGATACTCGTTCGATTCCAGAACCTGCAGGCGCACTGGCACTGGCCGGACTCAAACAATATGTCGCCAGAGAAGGTATTAGAGATAAAGAGCTGGTGGCTATTTTCAGTGGTGCCAATGTGAATTTTGATCGTCTGCGTCATATCGCAGAACTTTCAGCGTTGGGCGAAAATCGAGAAGCATTGATCGGCACGACAATCCCGGAAAAGCCTGGAAGTTTCCTTGAATATTGTCATGACTTAGGTCCAAGACAAATCACTGAGTTTAATTATCGCTATGATGATTCAAAAACTGCTCACGTATTTACAGGCTTGCAACTACGTCACGGTGTCGATGAAAAAAATAAATTGATAGCTAATTTGAAAAGCAAAGGTTATGAAGTCGTCGATCTAAGTAGTGATGAAGTCGCAAAAATGCATGTTCGTTATATGGTTGGTGGTCATGCGGCTAAAGCAGGGAATGAATTGCTTTATCGCTTTGAATTTCCAGAACGCTCGGGAGCCTTATTGCATTTTCTCGGGCAAATGGGTGAGCGTTGGAATATTAGTTTGTTTCATTATCGCAATCATGGTGCTGCCTATGGTCGCGTACTGATGGGGATTCAAGTTCCTGATAAGGAATGCCCTGAGTTTCAGAAATTTCTGGATGGTCTGGGGATGCAGTATTGGGATGAGAGCGGTAATGCAGCGTATGAGATATTTTTGAGTTAGTAAGTCTACTTTTTTGAGTTACCTAGGGCAGTCCCTAGCTCATAAACAATTTTGGCACTAGATGATTAAGATTTAGGCGGGTATCAACCGCAGTGTCGCTACAAACCTCAGAACTTGAACCGTGAGTTCAAGTGGGAAGTAATCATGACATATCAGGCTCCCCACGAATGGATGTGCACACAACGTCAAAAATCAGATTCCCTTAGTAGTATAGATAGGCTCAAGTCACCACCAGCCTGCTCACGAACACCGCAGAAAATACCCTAAACTGCTTGTCGCTACTCCAATTCGGCGCTATGTTTTAATTGATCCTGCTACTAAATCCCCATCTGATTACCTTTCATCAGGACATCATCTATTTTGTTTTGTAAACGCCGAACTACTCCGCCCACGTCCGAAGTATAGCCCTCATTTTCTTTTTTGTATGCAAGCATTTCATGGGCAATATTCAGGGCAGCTAAAACAGCAATCTGCTCGCTACCAATGATTTTCCCCGAGGTTTTTACTTCCTGCATTCTTTCGTTCAATAAACTTGCTGCATCATCGAGAACCTCACGTTCCTCATTACTACATGCAATTAGGTATTCTTTGTCGAGGATGGTGATGCTGGCTGGTTTTGTTTTTCTCACGGACGCGTTTCCATTGCACGTAGTCTGGAGATCATTGATTCAATACGGGTTCTTGCCTGTTCAGTTTTCTCTATCAATTCAGCGCGTTCGGTCACCAGATTACTCTGTTGGCTTCGCAGCGCGGTATTTTCTGATGTCAATTTATTGACTGTGCTGATGAGTTCATCAACGCGCAATTCCAACGCCTTAAGATCGACTGCTTCATTATTTTGATCTGCCATGAATTTATCCCGAAAAATTATGCCCGGCTGTGGTCAAAAGCCTCTGTTTGTTTGTTATCATTTGTGCAATATAGAACGAGCGATGGGAGTGGTCAAGATGTGCAGGGGAAAAGCTGACCTGAAACTTGCATTTACAAGCAGTTTGGGTGCGGTTGATTTTAAAAATCAATGAATTCGACAACGGTTTAGGGCTCATACTCACGATTAAATAGATAGATATTCCGAGAACATGGATAATATACAAAATTTTGAACAATTAAATGAAATATTGATCACTTCAGGAGTTGGATTTCACGCACCAGAATGCCATGGGTTTTTATGTGCATTGGTATGTGGAAATGGGCAGGTTCAGGAGCAGAAAATAAGGGAATATTTTTTATTGGATAATGATGGAACTGCAAACCCAGATGAATGTTTCAATCGTTTAAAAGCATTAGCTAAAGATATAGAGATTAAGATGCGCTCCCCCGATCTTGATTTGCAGTTGTTACTTGCGGACGAAGATGAAGCGCTTGCAGAGCAGAGTCGTTCACTTGCAAAGTGGTGTCAGGGCTTTATGAGCGGCATGGGTTTATCCGGTGTGAAAGATGAACAAATTCCTTCTGAATCGCAGGAATTGATTAATGATTTTTACAAGATAGCAAATCTGGATGCCGACAATGGAGATAGTTTGGACCAGGAGAATGATTTAGCCCTGATGGAATTGATCGAATATGTACGGATAGGAACGATTTATATCTTTGAGGATTTACAGGGCAATGCCAATAGTTCAGGAAATTATCAGCCTGAGGTATTACATCAATGAACGCCAGGGAATTTACGCATCGACGCAAACGTTTAATGGACATGATGGGCAATGAAAGTATTGCGATCTTGCCCACTGCCTCGGTATATCTCAGGAACAATGATGTCGAATTTCCCTTTCGTCCGAATAGTGATTTTTATTATATGACAGGTTATCCGGAGCCTGAGGCGATTGCTGTACTGATTGCTGACCGCCCCCATGGCGAATATGTTTTGTTTTGCAGGGAACGTGATCCATACAAGGAAACTTGGAATGGCAAGCGCGCTGGTCTGGAAGGGGCTTGCGAGATTTATGGCGCAGATGATGCCTTTCCTATCGAAGATATGGATGACATTCTACCCAGTCTACTCGAAGATAGAGAACGTATCTTTTACACCATGGGTAATGATGCAGTTTTTGATCAACGTGTCCTAGGGTGGGTGAATGAGGTTCGAAACAAGGCTCGCACAGGTGTGAATGCACCTGATAAATTTATCTCGCTGACACATATCTTGCACGATATGCGACTTTATAAAAGTCGTCAGGAAATTACTGTCATGCGCAAGGCAGCGAAGATCTCAGCAGTAGCACATAAAAGCGCAATGCAAATTTGTCAGCCAGGTTTAATGGAATACCAGATTGAAGCTGAATTAGTCCACAAATTTATGCAACAGGGCTCAAAAATTCCTGCCTATCCATCGATTGTGGGTGGTGGTGCAAACAGTTGTATTCTGCATTACACGGATAATGACGAAGAACTCAAAGAAGGTGATGTTTTGTTGATCGATGCTGGCGCTGAATATGAAGGTTATGCTAGTGATATCACGCGAACATTTCCGGTCAATGGAAAATTTAGCAAGGCACAAAAAGATATTTATAAAGTTGTTTTGCACGCACAGTTGTTAGCGATAGCAGAGATTAAGCCGGGGAACCATTGGAATGATCCTCATAAAGCTGCAGTAAAAGCCATTACTGAAGGTTTGTTATACTTGGGAATCCTCAAGGGCAAGTTAAGCACATTATTGAAGGAGCATGCCTATAGTAAATATTATATGCATCGTACCGGCCACTGGCTGGGCATGGATGTGCATGATGTCGGTGATTACAAGGTCGATGGTGAGTGGCGTATGCTGGAGCCGGGAATGGTGCTGACGGTTGAGCCTGGTTTATATTTGCCAGCTAAGACTAAAGGTCTGGCAAAGAAATGGTGGGATATCGGCATCAGAATAGAAGATGATGTTCTGGTGACTAAAGATGGTCATGATGTGCTTAGCAAAGACACACCAAAAACAATCAATGAGATAGAAATGTTGATGGCTGACATTGCCTAACGATATTCTATAAATATGGCTTATCAATATGCCTCATGATTATGATGTCATCATTGTTGGCGGCGGCGCTGTTGGTGCGGCGCTGGCATGTGCTTTAAGGAACAGCAATCTTAAGATAGCTATTGTCGAAGCTGTTTCACCAAAGGCCGACACCCAACCAAGTTTTGATGACAGAGGTTTATCTATATCTCTGTCATCAAAAAATATCCTTGATAATCTTGGCCTTTGGCAGAAAATTTCGTCTCATTCAAATCCTATTAAACACATCCATGTGTCTGATCAGAATCATTTTGGTTTTGTCAGGATGGATGCTGAATCAATGAATGTATCAGCACTTGGCCACATTGTGTTAGCTAGAGAATTGGGCAAGGCGTTTATGCAAACTATTGAAATGGCTGACAATATTAGCCTCCTATGTCCTGCTTCGGTAACGGCTGTAGAAGTTTCTGCTTTATCAGTCACCGTCACCGTGGATATTGATGGTGTTGAGAAGATCATTAGCAGTAAATTACTGGCCGCCGCCGATGGTGCAGAATCCAGAACTAGAGATATATTGGGGATAAAAGCCACAATTGAAGATTATCAACAGGTTGCTATCGTCAGCAATGTTCTCTTGGAAAGACCGCATTTGAATACCGCGTACGAACGATTTACTGAAACAGGGCCTCTAGCACTGTTGCCGTATTCGGAGCGGCGTTGTGTTCTGGTTTTTACTGTTGTAGCAAATGAGGCAGAAAAATATTTACAGATGGAAGAGATGAAATTTCTGGATATTTTACTGCAACGTTTCGGGCGTCGTTTGGGTAAATTTTCAAAATTAGGTCAACGGAAAGATTATCCATTAAAAATGTTACAGACCGAAGAACAAGTAAAACATCGGGCGGTGATCCTAGGAAATGCCGCACATGTTGTTCATCCAAATGGTGCGCAAGGTTTTAATTTTGGGCTGCGTGATGCAGTGGCACTTGCCGAAGTGTTGATCGAGGCACAACAAGAGAATAAAGATATTGGAGAGTTATCACTACTGGAATCTTATTTACAGTCAAGAATGGAAGATCAGCAACGGGTATTGAAATTTACAGACAGGTTGGCAAAGAATTTTTATAACAGGCAGCCGCTGAAAATTATTGCACGAAACCTTGTTATGCTGGCTACTGATTTAACGCCACCATTGAAACATCGGTTTACAAGGAGAGCAATGGGTTTTTGGGGTCATCAGCCATCCCTGATTAAGTCAACAATGGCGAAGTCACCTACGACTTCTAAACCTTCTTCGTTGTCCAGATAGGGATTACGCAGATTGAATCCTTTAGGGCATATTCAAGTAGACGTAATTATTGTTGGTGCGGGTGTTGCAGGGGCAACATTTGCAGCCATTCTTAAAGATAGTGGCATCAGTTGTTTTTTAGTTGAAGTAGAGGCTGCTAGTAAAAACAAGAGTAAGCAAAAAAATATTGATCCTCGGGCTTTAGCGCTAACTCATGCCTCGAAAAATATACTACAGTCTGTCGGTGCCTGGGATGAAATTCCATATAACTGTATTGGATTATTTCGTAGGATGCATATCTGGGACGAAAATGGTCTAGGCGAGGTCAATCTCAGTAGTGCTGATATATCAGAATCAGTAATGGGTTATATTGTTGAGCAGAAGATTGTAGAGTACGCGCTCGAAACGGTATTGAATAAAACCGAACATCTCACATGGTTTCGTCCTGCCGAGGCAAAATCATTAGATAACGAAAAAGATAAGATCTGTCTTGGTCTGGATGACGGTCGTCGATTATCGGCCAAATTATTGGTCGCGGCTGATGGTCAATCATCTGCGATTCGAGAATTGGCAGGGATTAATTCTAGAACCCGTGAATATCATCAACATGCTTTGGTCTGTGTCGCCGAAACTGAACATCCACATCAAGAGGTTGCTCGGCAAAGATTTTTGCATCGTGGCCCATTGGCTTTTTTACCGATGGCGGGAGCTAATCAGTGCGGGACTGTCTGGTCGACGACACCAGAACATGCGACGGAATTAAAGGCCATGAATGAAAAAGTATTTAACAAGATCCTGGCCGAGGCATTCGATTACCATGCGGGTGATATTTTCAAAACTAGTCCTCGCGCAACATTTCCGTTGGCACGGGCACATGCGGATGAATATTGTCGTTCACGTCTCGCCCTTGTGGGTGATGCCGCTCATCGAATACACCCGCTTGCGGGACACGGCGCGAATCTGGGCTTGCTGGATGTCGCTTGTTTGGCCGAAATTATTTTACAGGCAAAAGACAAAGGTAGAGACATTGGTGCATTTTCTGTCTTGCGTAAATATGAACGTTGGCGCAAGGGTGAAAATAGCACCATGATGATGACCACGGAAGGTTTAAAATATTTATTCGAGAACAAAACTGAAATTGTATCCCGACTACGTAATGCGGGGATGGATATGTTTGATTCGATGAAGCCCATTAAACATGAAGTGATGAGACGAGCCATGGGTTTGGTAGGGGATTTACCAGATATCGCCCGTAAACGCTATGGTTAACCAGCTTACATATTCAGGTACAATGCCCGCCCTGTTTTAAGCCGAATATTAAAGGATGCAGTAAGTAGAGAGATTGAAGTATGGCTAATGTGGAAAAAATACTGACTGCAAATTTCATTCGCAATATTATTGCGAATGACCTGCAAGAAAATAAAAACGATGGTCGTATACACACGCGTTTCCCCCCTGAACCAAATGGTTATCTGCATATTGGTCATGCCAAATCTATCTGTCTGAATTTCGGAATCGCTAACGAAAATAACAGTGGCGTGTGTAATTTACGTTTTGATGACTCAAACCCTGAAAAAGAATCCTTTGAATATGTGGAAGCCATTAAAGAAGATGTTCGCTGGCTAGGTTTTGACTGGGAAGACAGATTATTTTTTGCTTCTGATTATTACCAGCAACTTTATGACTATGCTGTATCTCTGATTAATGCTGGTAAAGCATATATCGAGAGCTTGAGTTCTGATGAGATTCGTAAATATCGAGGCACATTGACAAGCCCCGGCAAAGAAAGTCCAGATCGCAGTCGTTCTATTGAAGAAAATCTCGAATTGTTTGAGAAGATGCGAGCAGGAGAATTTGAAGATGGCAAATATATATTGCGTGCCAAAATTGATATGGCTTCACCGAATATGAATCTTCGTGATCCAGCCATCTATCGAATCAAGCGATCTCATCATTATCGTACTGGAAATGAATGGTGCATTTATCCTATGTATGACTTTACTCATGGTATTTCTGATGCTCTTGAAGGTATTACACATTCGTTGTGCACCCTAGAGTTTGAAGATCATCGCCCTCTGTATAATTGGTTCCTGGAACAATTAGATGTTCCCTGTCATCCGCAGCAAATAGAATTCTCACGTCTTAATCTTAATTACACTGTGACCAGTAAACGAAAATTAAATGAGTTGGTAACGGGTGGTGATGTAGAAGGCTGGGATGATCCTCGTATGCTGACTATTGCTGGAATGCGTAGACGTGGTTATACAGCAGCGGCCATTAGAGATTTTTGTGAACGTATCGGTGTAACCAAAAACGATACTGTTCTTGATATGTCGGTGTTGGAAAATTGTGTGCGTGAAGACCTTGATAAAATAACGCAAAGAGTAATGGGTGTGCTAAATCCATTACGTGTGGTGATTGAAAATTATCCAGAAAATCAAAGTGAAGAATTAGATGCGCCGTATCACCCAAATGATCCGGATATGGGCGATCGAAAGGTTCCATTTTCAAAAGTCATCTACATAGAGCACGATGATTTTATGGAAGAACCACCAAAAAAATTTTTCCGCCTTGGTCCTGGCCGAGAAGTGCGTTTGCGCTATGCATATTTTATTACCTGTAATGATCTTGTAAAAGATGAAAATGGTAAAGTCATCGAATTGCGTTGTACTTATGATCCAGAAACTAAAGGTGGTAATGCGCCTGACGGAAGGAAGGTTAAAGGCACGATTCACTGGGTATCTGCAGAACATGCGTTAGCAGCAGAAGTGCGTGTCTATGATCGTTTATTTAATGATCCAGAACCCGATAGCAATAAACATGATAAAAACTGGAAAGAATTTTTGAACTCGGATTCAATAAAAATTCTTAGCAGTGCTAAATTAGAACCGAGTCTTGCAAATGCGACGGCTGGCGATCAATTTCAGTTCGAGCGCCTAGGATACTTTAATGTCGATATAAAAGCTTCCGAAGTAGGTAATCCAGTGTTTAATAGAACCATTACCTTAAGGGATTTCTGGGCAAAGAAGCATTAGATGCTGGAACAAATACCAAAAAATCATAATGAAAATCTGGTGTTGAAATGACCTCATCTTTGACTGCCTTGTGTCAGTTTGACATCAAAAGCTTGCCTTTACTTAATCAAGGCAAGGTACGTGATATCTATGATATTGATGAAGAACATATGTTAATTGTGACCACAGATCGCCTGTCCGCCTTTGATGTAATTTTACCTGATCCCATTCCTAATAAGGGTGTGATTTTAACAACTGTATCAAATTTTTGGTTCGATAAGACAAGGCATATTATTATCAATCATCTGACTGAAAAAACACTGAAAGATATCCTGCCTGATGTAGCAGAACGCAATACGATTGAAGGCCAAGGTATTATTGTACGCAAGCTGAATCCATTGCCAGTTGAGGCTATTGTTCGTGGTTATTTGATAGGCTCGGGATGGAATGATTATCAAGAGACTGGTGCAGTATGTGGGATATCCTTGCCTGAAGGGCTGCAACAAGCACAGCAATTACCCGAAGCCATTTTCACGCCTTCGACCAAGGCTGATGTTGGCGGTCACGATGGAAATATTAATTTTGAAAAAATGGTAGATCTGCTGGGCCAGAACATGGCAGAACAGGTGCGGGATGTCAGTATCAAGCTATATCAGGAGGCTGCAGCCTATGCCATGGAAAGGGGGATTATTATTGCTGATACCAAGTTTGAATTCGGTACGGATGCTGATGGGAAGTTAGTATTGATTGATGAAGTATTGACACCAGATTCATCACGGTTTTGGCCTGCAGATTCATATCAAGTTGGCATCAACCCTCCAAGTTTTGACAAGCAATATGTACGAGATTACCTTGAAACACTAGATTGGGACAAAACTGCCCCGGGTCCGAGTTTACCGGAAGAAATTATCCAACGAACCGGAGATAAATATCGCGAAGCTATGAATTTACTAATGGGCTAGCAGGAGTAAGGCAAAGTATATTAGCGATCCTAGTATTTATTTTTGTCACTCAGTCGGCACGATTGGTAATTTCCAATAGGTGGTAACCGAATTGGGTTTTCACAGGTCCATGCACGACACCGATCTCATTATTAAATACAATCTCATCAAATTCTTTGACCATTTGACCAGGGCCAAACTTACCTAAATCTCCGCCCGTTTTTCCTGAAGGGCAGCTAGAATTATCTCTGGCAACATCGGCAAAGTCTGCGCCATCTGCTATTTGTTGTTTCAGTTCGTTACATTTTTCTTCTGTGTCTACGAGAATGTGACGTGCTTGTGCTTTAGCCATAACTATTCTCCAAATAAGTGATTAAAATGTTTAGTCAATATTATTTTTGAGTAGCCCACAGTTTCATTTTTTTCTCAGGGGAATATAAAGGACCGTTCTGGTCACCATAATATTCAATCAGTAAGGCTCCCGATGCCTCATCTCCTGCTTTAATGCCTTCCTGCAAAATGTACTCGGCTTGCAAAGGTTCTTTATCAACTCCTTGTCCATAGTAATGCATTTTTGCAAATAGTGGTCGATTTAGAAGCCCCATTCTCGCCGCTTGTGATAGATGTAAATAAGCGCGGCTGTAATTTGCTTCACCTAAATGACCTTCATAATATAAATTCGCTAAATGAATATGTGCGACAGGTGTTTGATAGGATGCAGCAACATTTAATAGCGCCAAAGCTCTCTTGGGATCTTTATCAACACAGCGTCCTGTCAGATGCATATTGCCTAGGTTGATCATGGCGCCTGATACGCCGTCGTTGGCCAGCCTAGTGTAAAGAGGTAGCGCTTTATCACAGTCACCTGCTTCATCTGCAACCAATGCGATCATAAATTCATTTTCCAGTTCATGATCATCGGCAAGGATGGGCATCGGGAGTAATAGGCCGCTGAATAAAAATGAAAGGAAATAAAGCATGTTTCTAAATAGGGAAGGAATCATTTCTTTAAGTATTAGCAAAATTAGGAAGTTAAGTCATTTTCTTGATTAGTTGCATTCTCTCATCTGGATCGTTTACTTCACGCATGGCATTGTTAAATTCTGCTACGGTTTTGCTATGAGTCCGCAGCATTGCAGCAAGCTTCTGGTTTTCTTCTTCCGAAGGTTTTTCGCCTTTATCGTATTTCTGGTCGAGTGATTGCATAAATTCATAATAGGTATTCTTGGTTGCAGACATACGCATATAGACCTCCCATGCTGCCTGAACGACGGCTGGGAGTTCTTCATTACTGTCTTCAGTCATTTATTACTATACTGCATCACTCTCGGGATCATATTTGCCAAGTGATGCTTGGCTATTGCATTTTTCTCTGTGTAGTAGAATTTCCTGTGCCTCGACAACATTTTCTTCTTTACCCTGCCAAGCAGCGAGACAAGGTGCCTGTAGTGCGCGACCATAAGAAAAGCTCAGTGGCCAGGGTAGTGGAGCGTAGGTTGTGTTCATTGCATTCAAGTGTTCTGTTGCCTTCTCGGCTGATTGACCGCCGGAAAGAAAGGCAATCCCTGGCAGCGATGCTGGGACTGCATTCAGTAGGCAATCAACTGTCAGACCAGCAACATCATTGATATCCGCTTGTTCGGAGCAGTCTTTGCCAGAAACAATCATATTGACTTTTAATATGGTGTGTTCCAAAGAAACGCTTTGTTTATATAATTCATTAAACAGTGCTTTCAGTGTTGCTTCGGTAACCATATAACAAAGTTCGATGTTATGGTCTCCGTCCATCAGCACTTCCGGCTCGACCATTGGCACAATGCCAGCTTCCTGACAAAGTGAAGCATAGCGTGCCAAGGCATGAACATTGGCTTCGATGCAACCCTGGCTAGGGGTACCTTTGTCGATAGTAATGACGGCACGCCACTTGGCAAATTTGGCACCAAGTTTTTTGTATTCAGTCAAACGTTCACGTAAACCATCCAGACCTTCCGTGACTTTTTCGCCAAGATGCCCAGCAAGCTCTTTAGCGCCGGCATCAACTTTTATCCCCGTCATGATGTTTTGTTTTTCCAGAGCTTTAGCAAAAGGTGTTCCGTCTGTTGTAGACTGTCTGATAGTTTCATCAAACAAGATCATGCTACTGATATATTCATTACCACCGGGGTTGGTGATTAAAAGATCACGGTAGGCTCTGCGGGAGGCTTCTGTAGATTCTACATTGATGCTATCCAAACGACTCTTAATAGTTGGCATACTTTCGTCAATTGCAAGAATGCCCTTGCCTGCAGCAAACATTGCTTCAGTTGTTTGATCCAGTTCTTCTGTGCTCATACTTTAGCCTCTGCATTTAGTTTGATTAAATTAAATTCTCTTAAAATATTTTCAAGCTACCGCTAGATAGTATGTTCTGTTGCTTCGCCGACACGAATAAGCTTCATATTATTGGTGCCACCCCGAGTCCCTCGCAGATCCCCTTTGGTAATAATGACGTAGTCGCCATCTTTTACGAAATTATTAGCTACGAGTTCATTAAGAATTTCTTTATTGGTTTCAAGTGGATCCGTGTGTGTGATATCAAATTTTATGGGGTAAACGCCACGATATAAAGAAACCCTTCGACGGGTTGATGCATGACGCGTGAACGCAAAAATCGGGATGCCTGATTTAATACGCGACATCCATAAACAGGTGCAGCCTGTTTCTGTAAGTGCGGCAATGGCTTTCGCGCAAATATGATTTGCCGCATACATGGTCGACATAGCGACGGCTTCATTGATTGATTCAAAACGTCTGTTAATCCGGTGATCTGAAACGGTGACGCTTTTTTGTTTTTCTGCTTCTTCACAAATGCCAGACATAGAAACAACGGCCTTGACTGGATAATGTCCCACACTGGTTTCCGCTGACAACATTACGGCATCTGCACCATCGATAATCGCATTAGCGACATCAAATACTTCAGCTCGTGTCGGCATCTGATGTTCAATCATGGATTCCATCATTTGTGTTGCGATGATGACAGCGCGATCCATTCCTCTTGCCATCTTGGTCAATCTTTTTTGTACGGGAGGTAAGCTAGCATCGCCAATCTCAACGCCAAGATCTCCACGAGCAATCATGATGGCATCTGAAGCTTCGATAATAGCCTCAATATCATCAAGTGCTTCAGCTCTTTCTATCTTGGCGATAATATGCGCAGTACTGTCCAGCTGTTTGAGCAGCGTGCGCGTATGGGTAATATCAGCGGCGATACGTGGAAAGGAGACAGCCACAAAATCAACACCAATACTGACAGCATGTTCCAGATCGCGAATGTCTTTTTCAGTCAGCGCGCTGGCCGAGAGCCCACCGCCCTGAAGGTTAATACCTTTATTATTCGAGAGTTCACCTCCTGTAATAATTTCACAATTAATTTCATGCTCACCGACTTCCTTGACGCGCATGACGATACGTCCATCATCAATCAACAAGATATCCTCGGCACGTACGTCTTGGGGTAAATTTTTGTAACTTACGCCAACGTGTTTTTCATTTCCTGCTTTGCTATCCAGATTGGTATCAATGACAAATTCTGCACCTTCAACAAGTTGAATCTTGTCACCATCAAAATGTTCTATACGAATCTTTGGGCCTTGCAGATCAGCCACGACACCAACGGCATACGTATATTTTTTTGATAATGCACGAATTTCATGCAGTCTTTTTTCATGATGGGCATGAGTCTGGTGGGAGTAGTTAAGACGGAACACATCTACCCCTGCTTTGAAAAGCTCTTCTAATACTCCTGGCTCATCGGTTGCCGGGCCTAGTGTTGCTATTATTTTTGTTCTTCTCATTTAAACTGATGGAGACCTTTGCATAATTCCCGCTGATTCTACCGAAACAGGCAAAATAAGACCATTCTTAATAAACCCTAAAGATTATTCATCCATGTCCTAGGAAAAAATCCTGGGAAATAATATCTTGAAAAAAACTACCCAAGGTTCGTTCGTAGATTAAAGACAATAACTAGAATAAACAATAATCAGAAAAGCACGAAAATCTAAAATCCCGTAGGGATGATGCCTTTGTAGTCAGATAAATAATCACAGCCCTAAGCTCCGTAGGAGCGACATAATATCTCTGTGGTCTCGACTTCTGTTCCAGATTCAGTTCTACCTCCTGCATCCATGCAGTCGTCTGTGTCAAAATATTTTCGTCATTATCTCCTCTGTTACTACCCCTCTGAAGAAGTCAAAAAAGCATTTTAGCTTTGGGCTAACAGCTAATCTGCCTCCATTGACAAATATGGTCAGACATTATACCTTTGCCGACCAGTTGCATCAGGTCTCTGAGCATTTTTTGCTACAGAGTTAAACGGGAAGTCGGTGCGTATTTATGCAATTCCGACACTGCCCCCGCAACGGTAAATAAGTAAAGGCTGATTATTCATGCCACTGTGTCTGAGGTGTACATGACATGGGAAGGCGATCAACCTACTGGAATTAATATCTTGCAGTACTTATGAGTCCGGAGACCGACCTTTTGCCAGAACCATATCGCGGTGGGCGATGGCGGCGGTTTGGTAGGTCAATTTTTCAACCTTTTCCGCACAAATCCCTTCAGCGATATACCGTTTAATTTATCGATCCCGGGCGGGTATCGGGTATTAGGGAGTCGTTTTCATGTTACGTAGATTACTTACTTTTAGTTTTTTTCTTATTTCTTTTTCAGTACTATCAGAACCAAATACTTCTTATCCTGATGATTTGATTGTTACAGGTTCACATACAGCCATCACTATCGATGAAATCGGTAGTTCTTATACAGTTATTACCGCGGAGCAGATAAAACAGCAGCAGGCTGTCCTAGTTTCTGATTTATTACGAGATGTCCCTGGTTTTGCTGTCAGTCGTAGTGGCGTGGTAGGAGGCCAGATACAAATTAGGGTGCGTGGTGCAGAAGCCAATCAGTTGCTGATACTGATTGATGATGTGGAGGCCAATGATATTGCTGGAGGTGATGAATTTAATTTTGCACATTTAGTAACGAACAATATTGAACGGATTGAAATTATCCGTGGCCCACAAAGTGCGCTCTATGGTAGCGATGCACTCGTAGGTGTGGTGAATATTATCACCAAAAAAGGCAGTGGAACGACAACACTTTCAAGTTATGCCGAAAGTGGTTCTTTCGGTACTTTTAACGGTGGCGGGAGTATTTCAGGAAGCGGGAAGCGTTATCACTATAATTTACAAGGTTCATATTTAAGCACAGCCGGGAATAATATCGCTCCTGTAGGCAGTGAAGATGATGGTTATGATAATAGAACGATCTCATTTGCGGCAGGCTCAACTCCGCTTGATAATCTGAAGCTCGATATTACTGGTAGACATACGGAGGCTGATAGTGAAACTGATACTCAGGATTTTGTCATGACGGGATTTGCCGTTGATGCCGATGAAGAAACTCAGGTAAGTCAGGATTATTTAAGGGGGCAAGCAACGTTTGGCTTATTCAAGCAGGATTGGCAGCACACAGTAAGTGCTGCGATTACCAGTACGGAGAATGATAATTTTGTCTCTGGTATTGAGTCGGCTAGCACTCAAGGCAAGAAATTCCGGTTCGACTACAAAACTAATTTTTATTTTGGTACAAAAGCCTTTGTAAATGCATCACATGTTTTAACCTTTGGAATTGACCATGAAAAAGATTTTTTTACACAAAGAGGCGCAATTATTTTCGGCAATCCAAATCAGGAGCAAACTGCAAAAACGATGGGGGTTGTTGCGGGTTATCGTGTGAATTTATGGAAACAATTATTTTTATCCAGCAGTGTGCGGCACGATAATAATTCTGAATTTAAAGATGCAACTACCTATCGTGTGACGGCAGCTTATAAAATCTCTGATTTGGGAACTCGTATTCATGGTAGTTATGGGACGGGTGTCAAGCGCCCTACCTTTACAGAAAGATTTGGTTTCTTCCCTAGTAGGTTTGTTGGTAACCCTAGCCTGAAACCAGAAAGATCCAGAGCGTGGGATGTGGGGGTGGAGCAGGATATATGGAATAGCTGGGCAAATATTGGTCTGATTTATTTTCACTCAAGGCTTGAAGATGAAATAATGACAATGTTTGGTTTTCCAACATCAACTGCCGAAAACCTTGGCGGCATCAGTAAACGTCAGGGTATCGAAATCAAAGCAGATGCAGGACTCACAGATAATTTGAACATATCTGCGGCATACACATGGCTGGATGCGAAACAACCTGATGCAAGGGGCGCACAAATTTTTGAGGTGCGTCGTCCGAGGAATACTGCCAATATCAATCTGAATTATGCTTTTCCGAATGATCGTGCCAATGCAAATTTAAATATCAGCCATACAGGTACACAAAAAGATTCAAATTTTGGGACATTCCCAGCTACCGTTGTAGATTTGGGAAGCTATACACTGATTAATTTGGCTGTTTCTTATCGTGTTAATAAAAACATGAATATCTATGCCAGAGCTGAGAATTTACTGGATAAGGATTATGTCGATGTTTTCGGTTTTCAAACGCCTGGAATAGGCGGCATTGTCGGTCTGAATATGACGTTCCAACCTTAAAGAGGATTATTGCCATGAAAAAGCGAAACCTGATTACGAGTTATCTGTTAATTTTATTGGTGGCATTTTCACGACTTGCACCACACCCACTTGGGTTCACACCTATCGGTGCATTGGGTTTGTTCTCAGGTGCCTATATGAATAATCGATGGTCGTGGGCTGTTCCTGCTATTGCATTATTCATTGGTGATGTGATAACTGGTCTTTACAATTCATTAATTATGACTTCCGTTTATTTCGGCTTCGTTCTTTCTTCCTGTATTGGTAGAGCATTACTCGGCAAAAAGCGTAGTTTTGTTCGAATAGGTACGGCTATTTTTGTTTCCGCTTTGATATTTTTTATCGTGTCCAACACAAGTTCCTGGTGGGTTTATTATCCACACACTCTTGATGGACTGTCATTATGTTACATTAACGGGATTCCTTATTTCGGTAGGGCAATATTAGCGGATACCTTCTATTGCGCCATACTATTTGGTGGGTATGAATATTCTCAACGCTGTTCATTACGTAGCTTGGGTGCAACAACAAATTGAAAAGCGCCAACGTGTGATTTTGTCATGGAGTTGCGGCAAAGATTCTGCGTGGGTATTACATGGATTGTAGCAATAAGGTGAAGCATGAGGTTATCGGTTTGTTGACGATATTTAATGAAGAGTTTGGTCGTTCAACAATGCCATGGTGTCAGGCGGGAGCTTGTCGATCCTTGTGGGGAGAATATGGAGAGTTTCATGCCTTTGCCTAGGATGGCTCCATGCTTAAACAGTCGATACATATTCAGTCAGGAGCAACGGCAGAATAGAGAGGGTTTTGTTTTTATAGATATTTTTCTGAAAGAAGAATTGCAATGAGGATTGTTTCACTTTTACCCAGCGCTACCGAAATCATTTGTTCTCTAGGTCTGCGAGAATATCTGGTAGGAGTGACGCATGAGTGTGATTATCCTGTAGATGTTATAGGTTTGCCGATTGTAACAAAAAGTGCGATCCCTCATGACGCTTCGAGCATTGAGATTGATCATCTGGTACGCAGTCAACTGGAAACAACTACGGCGCTGTATTCTCTCAATGTGGAATTACTGGAAGAGTTGCAGGCAGACATCATGGTCACTCAGGCGTTATGTGAGGTATGTGCGGTTGCAGAGGCGGAAATAGAGGAAATAATCTGTCAATTATCAAATCAACCTCGTGTGGTGAATCTGGAGCCCATGTGTCTACAAGATGTATTTGATACTTTATTATTACTGGGGAAAGAAACTGGGCAAGAGGCAATTTCTGTCAATGTTGTTGATACATTAAATGCACGGGTTGAAAGGGTTCGTGCGCTCACCGAAACCCGCATTAAAAAAGGGCAATATCCAAAGGCTGTCTTTCTTGAATGGGTAGATCCACCCTTTAATGCAGGGCACTGGACGCCTGAGTTAATTGAAATGGCTGGCGGCATAGATTGCTTGGGCAACAAGCACCAACCATCAGAGACAACTCTATGGGAGCGTATTATCGAAGCTCAGCCTGATGTAATGTTTGTCGCTTGCTGTGGCTTTTCTCTGGAAAGGGCGCTGGAAGATTTGCCGATACTACAGGCAAATGTAGGTTGGGGTGATTTGCCTTGCGTCAGGAATAAGCGAGTCTATTTTTCTGATGGCAATTCCTATTTTAATCGGCCGGGACCACGTCTAGTGGATAGTCTGGAGATAATTGCTAATGCATTGCATCCTGATGTACATATACTTGGTTTAGATCTTCCGGCTGCTGTCAGGGTTTTGAATTGATTAGATATAGCGGGCTTACTTATGGGACATAGGCTTTCAAAGATTTATACAAAAACTGGAGATGATGGAGCAACAGGTTTGGCCGATGGAAGTCGTATTGATAAAGACAGTACCTGTGTTAATGCGTTTGGTGATATTGATGAGTTAAATACTATATTAGGGCTTCTAATTGCGAATAACACTGATAAAAGAATTAATGACTATTTATTGGATATACAACATGTTTTATTTGACTTGGGAGGTGAACTTGCCATTCCTTATAGCGTGACAATTATTGAATCACGTGTTGAATATCTTGAAAAGATTATCGATGAATACAATTCATCTTTACCTCCACTGAAAGAATTTATCCTCCCCGGAGGATCTGTTCCTGCGGCAACATGTCATATTGCGCGTGCAGTTTGTCGCCGTGCAGAGCGGCAGCTTGTGAGTTTATCCAGAGAGATTTCAATTAATCAGGTGTCACTGAAATTTTTGAATCGATTGTCTGATTTATTGTTTGTTTTTGCCAGGGTTCTGGCGCGCAGTAAAGGAGCTGAGGAGATCTACTGGCAGAGTAATCGAATCAAAATTTAACGATGGTTATCTAATATGGTTTTTCTTCCAGTTTCAATAGACGACCTTCACGAATCATTTTGACTCTACTGAGAAAAGTATTTCCCAATAATATGATTCTGGGAAAACCCCCATCGTGCACCGAAGCCTTTACGTTATCTATTTTAATATCTCCGACCATTACTGTTTTAAGACTAACAGTATAGATCTTGTCCAGACCAGAGGCGGTTTCTGATAACCCTTCTATGCCTTCCATTTTGTAGTCAATGCCAATACGTTTGGCATGGTTTGCATTCATGGATATGAATGTTGCGCCGGTATCGACTAGAAATTTCACCTGAAATCCATTAATACTACCGTTAACTTTATACATCCCGGTCCTACTGGGTGCGATAGTGACCGCATTGCCTCCGATTGGTTTTTTAAAGTTGCCACCTATCTGTGTACTCAAGGTGTAGGTATTCTGTTCGCCATCAATCTCTATAACCGCCTCCCTGGAATTTGCCGAGATAAGTAAAACCCCTTCAGGGCTTGGTTTGCCAACCTTTAGTAATCTTTGTTTGCCATCAATGGTGACGATGACTTTATTCTCAAATAAGCCCAGAATAGCGAGCTTGTCTACGGCAAATAGATTTATAGAAAAAAGTAATAATAAGAGATATTGCGGTCGTCTTAACATAACATTAAGCATAATTTAAAAATAAGTATGTGCCTATGAAACCAATCCTGATCTTCCGTCATATTGTCTGCGAAGGGCCCGGCTATTTGAGTGATTATCTCACATCTCGGGATATTCCGTTTAAGATTATTTGTATCGATCAAGGCGAAGAGGTCCCCGAAGATATGGATAACTGCTCAGGTTTGGTCTTTATGGGTGGGCCAATGAGTGTCAATGACAGACTTCCATGGATAGCAAGGGAATTGAAGCTGATCCGTGCAGCTCATTACAGGAATATGCCCGTACTTGGACATTGTTTGGGGGGGCAACTGATTAGTCAGGCGCTAGGCGGAGAAATCACCCCGAATCCTGTTCCTGAGATGGGATGGCATCCTGTGACAGGGCATAACAATGAGAATGCGCGAGATTGGCTAAAAGATTTGCCCGAAAATTTTGAAGTATTTCATTGGCATGGTGAAACATTTTCACTCCCTGATGGCGCTGTCCCATTATTGCAAAGTGATGTCTGTAAAAATCAGGCTTTTATTCTTGGCAATTGCCTAGCCTTTCAGTGTCATGTAGAGATGAAAAACAATATGGTGCAGGAATGGTTTGATCTTTATAAAGCTGATATCCCTGAACCTTCATTTAGTGTGCAGTCATATGAGCAGATGTTAGAGAATCTGGAGCGAAGAATTGAAAATTCGAAAGCTGTCGCCAGTGTGTTTTATGATAAATGGCTATCTGGAGTGAATCTCTAAGGTATATCTACTGCAATTGAGTTTTGTCTGGGGATTTTCTCTGATGACCAATGCCTGATTCCCCACTGAATAATTTCTTCTGTACTCGCTTGTGATAGTGATTTTTCAGGATGTTGCCCCAGGAAATCAAGTGCCAAGATTAATGTCATCATGGGATTTCCGTCATCTATAGGGCTTGCATGGTATTGCTTGCTTAATTTATAGCCTTGTTTATCAATAGCGATAGGTATATGTGAATACACGGGTGTAGGATAATCTAGCGATTCCTGTAAATAGATTTGTCTTGGTGTCGAGTCAAGCAAATCTGCTCCTCGTACAATTTCTGTGATTCTCTGATAGGCATCATCAACAACAGTAGCAATATGATAGGCAACAAGACCATCAGCGCGATGGACGATGAAATCTCCTGTTTCAGTTTTCAGAACCTGTTGAAAATTACCCTGAATTCTATCATCTATTTTGATTGCTATTTGATTGGTGATGATACGGAGTGCGTGTTGTTGATCATAATTATGTCTTTTATTCCGGCAAGTGCCCGAGTATGCCTTGCCCTGTAACTGTTTTCGGGTACAAATACATCGGTAGATAAGGTCTTTTCCTGAGAGAAAATTTAAGGCTTCTTGATAGGCATCCCGTCTATGACTCTGGAATAAAACTTCGTCATCCCAGTAAAGGCCTAATATCTCCAGTGATTTGAGTATGGAAGTATCAATACCTATCTGGTTGCGAGGAGTGTCGATATCGTCCATACGCACCAACCATTTCCCGTGCCGACTTTTTGCCTGCATGTAACTGGCAACGGCGGCTAAGACTGAACCGAAATGCAAGGGACCAGTAGGTGAAGGTGCGAATCGACCTATTACTGACATTAGATTAAATCACAGTCTGGAAGTGACTATGAGAAAAAACCTAACCCAGATGACGTTCCTTAATTTCATCCAGAGTTTTGCAGTCTATACATTGTGATGCTGTGGGGCGTGCCTCAAGTCGGCGAATACCAATTTCTATTCCACAAATCTCACAGAAGCCATATTCATCAGAATCAAGCATGGAAATTGATTCTTCAATCTTGCTTATGAGCTTACGTTCTCTATCGCGTGTACGTAATTCCAATGCAAATTCTTCTTCTTGTGATGCGCGATCATTTGGATCTGGAAAATTGGTAGCATCGTCCTGCATGTGATGCACTGTCCTATCGACTTCCTGCATGAGTTCTGTTTTCCAGGCGAGCAATATCTTTCTGAAATATTCCGTTTGTTCTTTTCCCATATAATCTTCATTCTTCCTTCTCTGTTTATATGGAGTAATTTTCCTTTTTAGTTTTCCTGTTGTTTTTTTCTTTTTGGCAGGGGTTTTTTTACTTACTTTCTTTTTAGCAACTGATTTCTTAGCTACCTTTTTGGCCGCCTTCTTTTTGGAGGTTTTCTTTTTGGCAGGGGTTTTTTTACTTACTTTCTTTTTAGCAACTGATTTCTTAGCTACCTTTTTGGCCACCTTCTTTTTGGAGGTTTTCTTTTTGGCAGGGGTTTTTTTACTTACTTTCTTTTTAGCAACTGATTTCTTAGCTACCTTTTTGGCCACCTTCTTTTTGGAGGTTTTCTTTTTGGCAGGGGTTTTTTTACTTACTTTCTTTTTAGCAACTGATTTCTTAGCTACCTTTTTGGCCACCTTCTTTTTGGCAGTTGCTTTTTTCTTGGCAGGCATAACCTGATTACTCCAAACTACTTAAAAAATTCAGCGGGCATAAATAACAGAAAGTTTGCCTTTAGGCAATCTGGATTTTCTCTAAAAACCGCTTGGCTGCGATTATATCAAAAATTTGTAATCAGGACGGATTTTAATTTATCTGCCCACATTTTACTTGCGCCAGCGACGGCAATGGGCATAGCAATAAAATTTATGATGGGTGTAAATGTCAGCAACATCACTCCTAAGCCAAAACCAAAAGTTTGTTTTTTCTGCATTGCCATGATTCTGCGTTGTTCTGGAAATATAATGCCATGATTAGCCATGGGGTAGTCTATATATTCCAATGCCAGCATCCATGCGCCAAAAAGCAACCAGAGGAATGATGCTATTATCTGAACAACAGGGATAATGGATAATAAAAACAACGGGAGTGCCCAGACGATAAGATAGAGAAATTTTCCGATTTCAGACCTTATAGCCTTAATTATTTTTAACTCATCAGTATTGTTCAAGGTCATGTTTGACAGTTTGCTTTCTACTGCTTTTGCTAGAAATCCGTTGAATGGTGCAGCAATCAGATTTGCCGCGATAGTAAAGCAAAAAAAGATAAGGCTCAGACAGAAAACAGCAAAAAGTGGCCAAATTATCCAGCTTGTCCACCCCCACCAACCGCTTAATAAATCCGAGAGATTATTAGAACTATAGGCAATAACAGATATAAATAAAAGCACATTAACTAATAAAGGGATGAATACATAAGCTCTAATTCCGGGCTGTACTATCAATTTAAAACCAGAGAAAGCATATTTAAAACCTGTAATAAAATCACTCATTTAGATAGGAATAGCGTCAAGGCAAAGAGATTGCCTCTGCTGGATGCCACCCATCCATTCTATGTTCTGTGGCCACTGTGGTGCGGAGCCCGCCCCTGACGTTGAATTTTGCCGTGAGTCGCATAAATCTTGGGGATATTGCCGTAGTAATGTCTTCTAATATTTTATTGGCAATAGCTTCATGAAAGGCACCTTTATCTCTGTATGACCAGATATAGAGTTTTAATGCCTTCAGTTCGATACATAGTGCGTCGGGGATGTAATCAAATTCTAACGTCGCAAAATCTGGTTGCCCAGTTTTGGGGCACAAACAGGTAAATTCATGGGTTGAAATATGTATCAAGTAATCCCTCTCTGGCGATGGATTTGGGAATGTTTCTAATTGTTCTGAAGGTCTTGTTGCCATATCGTTAATCGTTATAAAAAATTGCGCGTGAACCATAGCATAATTTTAAAAAAAGTTACTGACGTAAGTTAATGAAGCGCTTTAATTTATGAGTAAAAATCAATATAAATCAATTATATATATAAATAAATTAAAGTTATTAATAGTTTTTTGTTTTGCTTGTTTGTATCGCTTAATCTTTGTATTGTAACGCCTCATGCGCTTAGGCAAAGTCAAACTAGCTGGATTTAAATCTTTCGTCGATCCTACCACCCTTAAGCTGCCCGGAAATCTGGTTGGTGTGGTCGGACCTAACGGATGCGGCAAGTCTAATATCATTGATGCCGTCATGTGGGTTATGGGTGAAAGTTCTGCTAAGCATTTGCGTGGTGATTCGCTCACCGATGTCATTTTTAACGGCTCAACAGCAAGAAATCCTGTCGGTCAAGCCTCTGTAGAACTGCTTTTTGATAATTCAGAAGGCAGAGTTGGCGGTCAATATGCCAGCTATAGTGAGATCGCAATCAGACGCCAGATTAATCGTGATGCAATCTCGACCTATTATCTCAATGGCGCACGATGTCGTCGTCGAGATATTCAGGAAATCTTTTTAGGTACAGGCTTAGGCCCCAGAAGTTATGCCATTATTGAACAGGGGACAATCTCCCGCTTAATCGAAGCGAAACCAAATGAATTACGCACATTCATTGAAGAAGCGGCTGGCATCTCCAAGTATAGGGAAAGACGTCGGGAAACTGAAAATAGAATAAAACATACCAAAGAAAATATTAGCCGACTCACAGATGTTCGTAATGAGTTAGAAAAACAACTGAATCACCTGCAACGTCAGGCAAAAGCCGCAGAAAGATATCAAGGATTAAAAAAAGATGAACGCCATCTACAGGCAGAGTTATTAGCGTTTAATTGGAAACATCTGAAAGTTCACATGAAAGATGAAGAAGAGCTGATGATTGCCCGGGAGAATCTGGTCGAAGCTGGGCTTGCGGGTTTACGAGAAGTTGAGAGTGATATAGAGAAGCATCGTGATGAGCTGGTGTCAGCCAATGAAGGCTTCAATATTGCGCAATCGAATTTTTATGGTATCGGTGGCGAAATTTCTCAGCTAGAACAAAAAATTCAACACACAAAAGAAAGAATCGCATCCATTAAACAGGATATTGAACAGGCTCAGCAGGAAGAAGCTGGAGCCAATCAACATCTGCAACAAGATAAAAATAAACTGGAGATGCTCGTGGCCAAAGCGAGTTCACTGGAACCAAAGTTGCGAGGCTATAGAAATGAAAGTGACAAGGCCTATGAGTTTTTGAACGAAGCCGAACAGGCAATGCAGAGTTGGCAGGCCGAGTGGGATACTTTTAATGAGGCAGCAGCGGATTGTTCGCAGCAGGAACAAATCGGTAGGACACGACTAGAGCACCTACAACAAGATATTGATGCAGCATTGCAGCGGCGTAAGGTCTTAGAACGAGAGTTAAATGCCGTTGATATAGAAGCAAATCGTAAAACAATTGAGGAGCAAACAACATCAGTAAAAATATCAGAAGGAAAACAAGCTAAATTTACAGAACAACTTGGAGCTAAAAGTGAAACATTATTATCTTTTCGCGATGAAGCTCAGGCACTTAACGAAAAAGCAAATGAACAGCGTCAAGCACAGCAGAAATTGGCAGGTCGATTATCATCACTTGAGGCACTACAGCAATCTTCTTTTGGTAAGGATCAAGGGAAAATCAGCAATTGGCTTGAATCTGCCGGGTTGACAGATAAACCAAGATTGTCACAAAAATTAGCAGTTGAAGCGGAATGGCTTCGTGCCGTTGAAATTGTTCTAGAAGATAACTTGCAGGATATTGTTGTTGATGACCATGGGCAATACACTGCGGAGTTGGCCGCTTTAAGTGAAGGCAATTTAGGTCTTATCTCGGCAGCAGGAAAAGAAGTATTCCCAGCGCAGACAGAGTTCACTCTACTGTCAGATAAAATTAATGCTTCTTTTTCACTGGTTGGTTTGCTTGATGGTATTTATATTGCCGAGAGTCTTGAATCTGCAAAAGAAATAAGAACGCAATTAAAAGATAATGAATCTGTTATTACTAACGATGGAATATGGCTTGGTCGCAGTTGGTCTAGAGTCTGTAGAGGTATGGATGAACAAAACAGGACTTTGACCAGAGAGCAGGAGATTCAAGAGCTTAAATCACAGCATGCGATGGCTGAGCGGCAACTACAAAAACTTGAAGCAAACATTGAAAGTAGTCGAGTCTCACATGAACAGGTAGAGCAGGTATTAAATGATCTACAATCGAGTCTACGCCAGAATCAAGAAGAATTATCCGATTCTCGAGCATCATTGGCCGCAAGCCTAGCGCAACAGGAACAGCTTGAAGCAAGAGCCACAAAAATTAATGAAGAGTTAGTTTCTCTGGACGAACAGACAAGAGATGACGAATTCGAAATAGAGACGATTAATAATAATCTGCAAGGTGTCTCTGATAATCGTCAGGATATAGAAGGACAGCGTGAAACCTTGATCACGTTGAAAGAACAGCATAGAACTTCACTGGAGAGTGCACGTCAACGCTGGCAGTCAACACATGAAGAGAGTCATGGAGTAGCACTTCAGCTTGAATCAATCAGTTCGCAACGTGCATCTCTTGAGCAGGGAATGAAGCGCAACCAGATGCAACTTGAACATTTGCAGAAGCGCTGTACAGATCTCAAACATTCCCTGAGTGAACACGAAAAACCTTTGCAAGGGTATCAAGATGAGCTTGAATTGAAACTTAAAGACAAGATATCAACGGAAAAATGTCTGGTAGATGCCAGAACGCTGGCTCAAGCAATTGAAACAAGTCTTAGAGAAGCTGAGCAGCTTCGAAGTACTAAGGAACAAAAACAGCAGGAATTACGAGGGCTTCTGGAAAAGGCACGATTGGTGACTCAGGAAAGTCATATTCGCTTACGAAATATTGAGGAACAGCTCGAATCTAACGGACATGAGATCGCTTCGATACTTGAGCAATTGGCAGAGGATGCCAGTATTGATATTTGGAAAGAGCGTTTAGAAAACCTGTCAAGAAAAATACAGAGACTGGATCCAATCAATCTCGCGGCGATTGATGAATTTTCCCAGTTATCAGAACGTAAAATTTATCTCGATAGTCAAGATGAAGATCTGACGAAGGCCTTAAAGACATTGGAAAATGCAATCCATAAGATTGATAAGGAAACAAGAACAAGATTTAAAGAAACATTTGATAAACTGAACACCAATCTTAAGGAAAGATTCCCACAATTATTTGGCGGTGGGCATGCATATCTTGAGCTGATTGGCGAAGATCTATTACAAACAGGTGTCACTATTATGGCCAGACCACCCGGCAAACGTAATAGTACAATTCACTTGTTGTCGGGCGGGGAGAAAGCCCTGACTGCGATAGCGCTGGTGTTCTCAATCTTTGAACTTAATCCAGCACCTTTTTGTATCCTTGATGAGGTTGACGCACCTTTAGATGACGCCAATGTTCAGCATTATAGTAATATGCTGGCAAAAATGTCAGCAGATGTTCAATTCATCTTCATTACACATAACAAGATCACAATGGAAATTGCCAATCAATTACTGGGTGTCACCATGCACGAGCCAGGCGTTTCTCGTATGGTCTCTGTTGATGTTGATGAAGCTGTCGAGATGGCACAGATAGCCTGATGTATAATGCGCACGGCGTATTCTCAAATAGTGTTTCCTCAAGAAATTTTCTAAATTTAATTGAAGAAACATGAATGATTTACGTTTGATACTGCTTGGTATCGGATTATTCATTATTGCGGTTATCTATCTTTGGGAAACCTTCAAGCAAAAAGCAGAAGATCGCTCTCACACAAGAAAAATCACAAGTTTTAAGAGGGATTCCTTTATAGATGCTGGGGGCATGCCAATTGATGATATCGATGATAGAGCAAGTGCAGAAACCCTAGCAGAGGCGGATGCTTTTTTGGCTAACCATGAATTTCCCTATATCAATACATCTGAGACTCCCTTGAAAACAAAGATGGAAGAAATTGATGAACAAGAAATTAAATTATCTAGGTCAATCCCGAATAGGTCTGCTGATTTGGATACGCAACAAACTTCTGACGATCAGATTATCACCTTCCTGATCAAATCATCTCTGGACAAAGAATTTTCTGGCATTGATATATTGAAGGCAACAGAGGCTGTTGGTTTGAAATTTGGTGAGATGAAAATTTTCCATCATCACGGCGTGGAAGGGATGGAGACTACGGAAGCCATTTTCAGTCTGGCAAATATGTATGAACCAGGCTATTTTGATTTAGATAAAATGGAAGACTACAAAACAAAAGGGTTGGCTCTGTTTATGCAATTACCAACCCCAATAGATAGCATGCCTGCATTTGATTTAATACAGGAAACTGCAATTAAATTGTCTGATATGCTTGAGGGTGAGGTTTGGAGTTCAAAACATAAAGTAATTGATGAAGAAGCATTACTTGCGATGCGCGATATGATTGTTAAATCTTCCTGACCCATCATCACCTGATTTTTCAGCATGACATCACAAGATAAGATTAATCGCGTAAAGAAATTACACGAAATAATTAATCGGCATAATTATCATTATTATGTTTTGGATGAACCTTCCGTGCCCGATGCAGAATATGATCGTTTGATGCAAGAATTGACTGTCATTGAGAATAAATTCCCCGAATTAAGAATATCCAACTCTCCTACGCAACGTGTGGGTGTAGCTCCTCTTGATAGTTTTCCGGAAATCAAACATGAAGTGCCCATGCTGTCATTAGGGAATGTCTTTGATGATGAAGGGATAACGACCTTCGACCAACGCATTCGAGAAAAACTAGGAGAAAATAGTATTGAATATGTTGCCGAGACAAAGCTTGATGGTTTGGCGGTGAGCATCTTATATGAAGATGGTCAGTTTGTTCGTGCTGCGACACGCGGTGATGGTACAACGGGTGAAGATGTGACCTTGAACATTAAAACTATCAAATCCATTCCCTTGAGTTTACTCACTGAGGAATATCCACAAAAGGTTGAAGTACGTGGTGAAGTATTTATGACGCATGACGGATTTAAACAACTGAATGATAGACAGAGAGAGAAAAAAGGGAGGCTATTTGTAAATCCTCGTAATGCTGCTGCCGGAAGTCTAAGGCAGCTAGATTCACGTATTACTGCAGAACGCCAATTGAATTTCTTTGCTTATGGCGTAGGAATTATTGAAGGTGATATGTTGCCTGAATCACATGCAGAATTATTATTAAAATTAAAAACATGGGGTGTGCCGGTTTCGTCTGAGATCAAACTTGTGAGTAAACTTACAGAATGTTTTGAATTTTATAAGGACATTGGAAACAGACGTTCATCGCTAGGCTACGATATTGATGGTGTAGTTTTCAAGGTTAATCGTCTTGATCAACAAGATGTCATGGGAGCAATTTCTCGTGCGCCAAGATGGGCGATAGCCTATAAATTTTTACCTGAAGAAGAACTCACCGAGATTCTGGATATTGAAATTCAAGTAGGACGGACGGGCGCATTGACACCTGTTGCCAGGTTAAAGCCTGTTTTTGTCGGTGGTGTCACAATAACCAATGCAACCTTGCACAATGAAGATGAGCTTAAACGTAAGGATGTTAGGGTAGGGGATGCTGTCATTGTTCGACGTGCAGGCGATGTGATTCCAGAAGTATTAAAAGTGGTTGTGGAGAGACGACCTGATAATGCTGAGATATTTAAAATGCCATTAAGTTGTCCAATTTGTGGATCAGATATTGAAAAGGAAGAAGACGAGGCAGTCATGCGTTGCAGTGGTGGCCTATATTGCTCAGCCCAACAGATACAGGCAATTATTCATTTTGCATCAAGACGTGCTATGAATGTTGATGGTTTAGGTGATAAATTGATTGAACAATTAGTTGAAAAGAAATTAATCAATAATGTCGCTGATTTATATGAGGTTACCCGGGAACAGCTCACTGGGTTGGAACGTATGGCAGAAAAATCAGCAGCTAATATTATTGATGCATTAGATAAGAGTAAAGAAACTACCCTGGACCGATTCCTTTATGCCTTGGGTATACGGGAGGTAGGAGATGCGACAGCGCGCTCATTGGCAAAGCATTTTGGAGATTTATCTAAAATTCAATCAGCAACCTGGGAAAGATTACAAGAAGTTACTGATGTCGGCCCCATCGTCGCAAAACATATCGTGACATTTTTTTTACAAAGTCATAACCAGAAAATCATTAATGATTTGTTAACAGCGGGCGTACATTGGCCAAATGTTGAAATAAGAACAGGGCAACCTCTGCAAGGAAAAATATTTGTTATTACAGGGACGCTGGAAGCCATGAAACGTGATGAAGCTAGGCAACATTTGTTGGGATTAGGAGCAAAAGTAAGTGGCAGCGTTTCAAAAAAAACCGATTATGTGATTGCTGGAAATGAACCAGGAAGTAAAGTAGAAAAAGCCCAGCAATTTGATGTGGAGATCCTGGATGAAGCAGCTCTTTTATCTTTGATAAAACTGAACTAACTACTGATCTAATTCAGATCTGCCGCCGATGATAATGGCACTAATCAGGATAAGGCTGGCAATTATGAAATAGACTGTTGCAAGCTGCATACTGAGAATAAAGTGTAATGCGACAATGACAGAGATAAGCGCCAGTATCCGAGCGCCATGTAGTTGATTCGGTCGTAACAGCCAGTGAATGCATAGAATCAGTATTGCAAAACTGATTACCAATAGCCCTGATTGTTTGATAATAGTTTTTCCTTGCCAAGGATGTATGAGTAAATCCATGGAGATATAGGTCGAAATCCCAAATTGATTGGTTTTCACTAAGCAAAATATAGTGATTATCTGTACTGCAATAAAGATTAGACACCTTGCTCCATGTTGATTAAGGATGCCGCGTTCTTTTAGGTAATTAAATACCAAGAAATTAAGCGGGATCAAAATACAAAGGAAATTAAACAGGAGTTCTTTTTGAAACCCTGCGAGGCCTTTGCCCCAAAAGAACTGGCTTAAGGCACCAAATGAAACAGCAAGGATAATAAAAAGATTGAATTCTCGCCCTTTATGGGACAACCAACATAGCGCAAGCCCAATGGCAAAAACTACGCAGGAAAGGATGTGTAGATTGGCACCCAACCATGTATATTTTGGGAATTCAGCCCACCCAAGAGTGATTGATACTGCTGGCAACAATAGTATCAGCAATAATAATAATGCTTTAAAATTACGTGAGTTATTGCTCAATTATTAAAGTATAAATATTAAGTTTTTAGGCAGCGAAGTCTTTCCGCTGTTTTTCTGTCGGGATTAGCACTGTATTTTGTGGTGTTTTATTGTTGTCAGGTTCTGGGTAATCAAGGGAATAATGCAAGCCTCGGCTTTCCTTGCGTAATAGGGCGGAACGAATAATTAACTCGGCAACGGTGACCAGATTGCGTAATTCAATAAGGTCATTGGTGACACGGAAATTGCTGTAATACTCCATGATTTCCTGTTGCAGCAATCTAACTCGGCTTTGTGCGCGATGTAGTCGTTTCGTGGTTCTGACGATACCTACATAATCCCACATGAAACGGCGGATCTCATCCCAGTTATGAGAGACCACAACTTCTTCGTCAGAATCCGTGACTTGGCTTTCATCCCATTCGGGTAATTGTTGCGGCATCTCTGTTTCGGCTAGTCTGATCATTATATCTCTAAAGGCAGAATGTGCGAAAACAATACATTCAAGCAGTGAATTACTGGCCATGCGATTGGCGCCATGTAGTCCCGAATTTGTGACCTCGCCAATCGCGTACAAGCCTGCTATATCTGTTCTTCCACGTTTATCGACAACAATACCGCCACAGGTGTAGTGTGCTGCGGGAACCACCGGGACAGGTTGTTTGGCCAAATCGAAACCAAAACATAGACATTTTTGGTAGATATTCGGAAAGTGAGAAATAATAAAATCTTTCGGCCTATGGCTGATGTCCAGATAAACGCATTCACCGCCTGTTTTTTTCATTTCATGATCAATGGCACGTGCAACAACATCTCTGGGCGCGAGCTCGGCGCGTTTGTCAAAGCGTTGCATGAATGGTTTGCCATTAGCGAGTAATAATTTCGCACCTTCCCCTCGTAAGGCCTCTGAAATGAGGAAAGATTTGGCATGTGGGTGATACAGGCAGGTCGGGTGAAACTGAATGAATTCCATATCGGCGATACTGCAGCCTGCACGCCAGGCCATGGCGATACCATCGCCGGTGCAAATATCAGGGTTGCTAGTGTAGAGATAAACCTTGCCAACACCGCCCGTCGCCAGAATCACAAATTTGGCCTTGAATACCTCAACGGCTGCTTCGGCTTCGTCATAGACATAGGCGCCGAGGCATTTATTGACAGATAAAGATTGTCCAGATTTCTCACT
The DNA here is from genome assembly GCA_965261165.1 of Gammaproteobacteria bacterium. Taxonomy (GTDB): domain Bacteria; phylum Pseudomonadota; class Gammaproteobacteria; order Eutrophobiales; family Eutrophobiaceae; genus SMWN01. The sequence continues at coordinate 1,027,701 of OZ253445.1, forward strand.
GGTGATCAGGTCTATGGCAGTCCGATATTCAAATAATTCGATACTTGAGTGTTCGCGCACCCGGCTTTCCAAAGTGGTTTCTATCGCACGCCCCGTGGAATCTGAGGCATGAATGATTCGACGATGGCTATGGCCACCTTCTTTATGTAGGTGGAAGTCAACGCTGCCATCAGCATCAATGACCTTGGTAAAATTGACGCCCAGATCAGTTAGCCATTGAATACTTTCACGGCCATGTTCGACAACAAAACGCACGATCTCTTCATTGCAAAGACCTGCGCCTGTATGCAGGGTGTCCTGAACATGCGAATCTATTGAATCGCGGGTGTCGAGGACGGCAGATACGCCGCCTTGTGCGTAAAACGTCGCGCCTTCGGTAAGCTTGCCTTTAGACAGGACGGCGACGGAGGCGTGTTTTGCTAATTGTAACGCTAGGCTCAGGCCTGAAGCACCACTGCCGATTATGAGTACATCGTGTTGGTATCGGTGTGTCATGTGACTTAAGATGATATACGTGGAAACATATGTAAGCTATTGATTAGAATTTATTCTTAAAACTTGGCTTTGGAACTCTGTTACTGGTTTTGGGTCAATAAAAGCGAGAATTATAACACATGGTATTTGCCTGAATGGGGGTTTGCCTGAATGGGCGAAAGCGTTACCGATAAGCAACTGGTAGAAAGAGTACAAAATGGTAACAAGAAAGCTTTTGATGTTCTGGTACTTAAATACCAGCAGCGCATTATCAATCTGGTTTCAAGGTTTGTCCATAATCCCAGTGATGCACAAGATATTGCTCAAGAAGCCTTTATTAAGGCTTATAGAGCACTACCAAATTTTCGTGGTGAGAGCGCTTTTTACACATGGATGTACCGTGTTGCAGTCAATACAGCAAAAAATCATCTGGCAGTTAAATCTAGGAGACCACTTGAATCAGCGCATGATATTGATGATGTGGAACAAATTGAAGGTGATCACGCTCTAATGCACCAAGAAACCCCTGAACACTTGTTGTTGAGGGATGAGATACAGGGGACTATCATCAACTCGATTGAGGCCTTGCCTAAAGATTTAAAGGTGGCAATCACCTTGAGAGAGGTGGAAGGACTGAGTTATGAAGATATTGCGGTGGCTATGAATTGTCCGATTGGTACTGTGAGGTCACGCATATTCCGAGCACGAGAAGCGATCGATAAAGAGCTAAAACCGTTAATTGAACAATAGTTAATTGAACAACAGATTACAATGAACAAACAGAGTGAAATGAGATGAACGAACAAAAAAGCGAACAATTATCAGCCCAAATATCAGCCTTGATGGATGATGAACTGACTCATGAGGCATCGCTTGTCATCGATAATTTGCTGGAAGATAGTAAAGCTAAAAAAACTTGGGAACGATATCATTTGATTGGTGAGTTTTTGCGAGGCCATTTGTCAGAGTATTATGGAAATATGGCTGATAGGGTAAGCTCGGCGATTGCTTTGGAGCCGACAGTTCTTGCCCTAAGGAAAAGACCTTCGAATCTGATGAAGCCAGTTGTAGGGCTTGCCATTGCTGCCGGAGTTGCTGCGGTTGCTATTTTTAATGTTCAACAGGTCAATCAAATTCAGGGAGCAGGGCAGACTATTGCTGGGCAGCCCAGTATTGCTACAAGTCAACCATCTTTGTCCAATTCAATAGCAAGTTCGCAGTTAGTAGGCCAAGCTCAGGTGTATCAAGTCAAAAATATTGACCCTCGTCTGAGTCGATATCTGTTCAACTATAATGAATATCGAGCAAATACGGGCGTTAGTGGTATGCTGCCTCATGCGAGGATGGTTGCTAATGAGCCAGAATCAAATAAATAGGGTTTACTAATTAAGTGTTTCGTAAAGGGATTAGATACAACCTGTCATCGCGTTTTCTGTTTCTGTGTTTAATGCTAGTTCCAGTCTCGTCTTTTGCTGTCAATCAAACACCACCTGCGCAACAACTCATCAGGCAAATGTCTGAGGCGAATTATAGACTAAATTATAAAGGTGTTTTCATCTATCGACGGCAAGAGGAAATGGATACCATGCGTATTATCCATAAAGTTGATGAAAATGGCGTACAGGAAAGGATCGTTTCATTGACAGGTTTTGCTCGCGAGGTTATCCGTGATAAAAATTCTGTGACTTACATTTTGCCTGATGATGAATCCGTGATGGTGGAAAAAAGCAGCCCACGACAATTCAAGATTAGTCAGTTACCCGAACAAATAAACAAGGTTTCAGAATATTATATTTTTTCAATTGCTGGGCAAGATCGTGTTGCTAATCGATCAACATGGGTCGTCAATATTTTGCCAAAAGACGATTACCGTTATGGTTATCAGCTGTGGATTGATCTCAAATCGAAATTATTACTTAAGTCTGAGTTAAAGAATAAGGCTGGCATCGCTCTTGAAGAATTCTTTTTTGTAAAATTTCAAGTTGTTGAGGAAATCCCTGATGATTGGTTAAAACCTGAAGTATCAGGTGTAGGATATACTTGGCACGACAATTCTTCAGAAGATGTTCCAGTGTATCAAGGTGATATCTCATGGAAAGCAACATGGATGCCCGATGGTTTTGTTATGAGTGCTCAGGAAAAGCAAAGTGTCGATGAAAGTCAGATGCCGGTTGAACATCTAATGTATTCGGATGGTCTGGCAACGGTCTCGATATTTGTTGAAAAGCTTAATAAACCCGTCGATGTTGTGACTGGCTCTTCGAGTATGGGAGGCGTGAATACATTTTCAACCATAACTGATAGCTACCACCTCATAACTGCGGTTGGCGAAGTCCCTGGAGATACTGTCAAATTGTTTGCCAAATCTGTCGTTTCAAACAAGTAAATCATCTGAAAATATTTATAGTTTTATGTTTGTAGAAGATGTTCGATTGTCCAATTAAATTTTACTGGTAAAAGATCACCAGATTTTGTGGAGTGTTTTATGAATTACGGAATGCAATTATTAAAAAGAGCACAGAGTTTTGTTTTTATTTGCCTTGTTTTATCTATTCAAAATTTACAGGCTCGTTCCTTACCGGATTTTATTCCATTGGTGGAGGAAAGTGCTGCTGCAGTTGTAAATATCAGCACAACTCTGAAAAAGAATAATGGTATGCCCCAGATTCAGAGACACAATATTCCAGATATACCAAAAGGCAGTCCTTTTAATGATTTTTTTAATAAATTCTTTGGGGAAATTCCCGAAGACATGTCACCTAGCCAACAAAGAACCTCTCTTGGATCTGGTTTTATTATGTCAAATAATGGTTACATAATCACCAATAACCATGTCGTCAAAGATGCGGATGAGATCATCGTGCGCCTCAATGATAGAAGGGAATTTGTTGCTGAAGTTATCGGTACTGATGAACGTAGTGATATTGCCGTATTAAAAATTGAAGGTCAGAAATTACCGACGTTAAAGCTGGGAGATTCTTCAAAGCTAAAAGTCGGTGAATGGGTATTGGCGATAGGTTCTCCTTTTGGATTTGATCATTCTGTTACTCAGGGAATTATCAGCGCGATGGGACGCAGCCTACCTAGGGAAAATTATGTGCCCTTTATCCAGACAGATGTTGCAATTAACCCTGGTAATTCTGGTGGCCCCCTATTCAATCTGCAAGGGGAAGTTATTGGTGTTAACTCCCAAATTTATAGCCGTACAGGTGGTTTTATGGGTATGTCTTTCGCCATACCTGTCAATGTGGTCAAAGATGTCTATCAACAACTAAAAAACAATGGTCGTGTTTCTCGTGGTTGGTTAGGTGTGTTGATACAGGACGTGACTAGAGAATTAGCCGAGTCCTTTGGCATGAAAAAAACACATGGCGCACTTGTGGCAAAAGTTTTGCAAGATAGTCCTGCTGAAAAAGCTGGGTTTTTGGTTGGTGACGTCATTGTCCGTTTCAATGGAGATAAAATTGATGTTTCATCTGATCTACCGCCAATGGTGGGTAGTACAAAAGTTGGCAAGACTGTACCGGCTAGAGTTATTCGACATGGAAAGCCGATAAATCTTAAGGTAAAGATTGCTGAATTATTTACTAGTGAGAATGCCAAGTTATCTCCATCAGGAAAAAATGGAGCCAAACAGCAAAATCCTTTGCATGTCGTTGTTGAAGATTTAACAGAAGAGCAACGTAAAGAACTGGAAATTGAAGATCATGGTGTAGTGGTCAGTCAGATATCATCTGGTCCTGCTCGTAAAGCAGGCGTACGCAATGGTGATGTTATACTGTTGATTAATAACATCAAAATAAAAGATGCAAAACATTTTGCTGGTCTAGTTGATCAATTGCCCGAAGACAAATCAATTCCTATCTTGATTCAGAGAAGAGGCGGACCTATTTTCCTTGCCCTAAAATTGAAAGATGGCTCCTGATCAAGGACTCAACAATTTATCAAAATTGGAATTTATTTCTGGATATTTTCTCTATTATTTCGTGTTCTGTATTTTCCAGTGAAATAATTTTTTTATCACTCGATGGTAAAAAAGCTAAAGCAGTATATAAAGATTGAAAAGGCAACGGATACCGCAATCGTTGTAAATTGGGAAAACATTTCCTATCAGGCAATAGTGCGATGATGGGCTTTCTTGATATGCTTGGAAATGTCACGGCCACGTATAAGCTGTATATAGGGCTCTATATAAGCTAGAATCGCCCACCTTTAGCATGGATAAGAGGATTAGCCGCCATCTATTTATCTAGCTTCTATCAATTAGGCAAATAGTTAAAATGCAGAATATTCGCAATTTCTCGATCATTGCGCACATTGATCATGGCAAATCCACATTAGCCGACCGGTTTATACAGCATTGTGGTGCATTAACCGAGCGAGAAATGTCTGATCAGGTGCTCGATTCTATGGATCTGGAACGTGAACGTGGTATTACCATCAAGTCTCAGAGTGTCACCCTGAAATACAAAGCTGAGAATGGGGAGATATATCAGTTAAATCTTATTGATACTCCTGGACATGTAGATTTTAGTTATGAGGTTTCACGTTCTCTTGCGGCTTGCGATGGTGCACTACTGGTTGTGGATGCGACACAAGGTGTTGAAGCGCAGAGTGTTGCCAACTGTATGACTGCTATCGATTTGGATCTGGAAGTATTACCGGTATTGAATAAGATTGATCTTCCATCCGCAGACCCTGAACGCGTGTTAAACGAGGTTGAAGAGATTGTCGGACTTGATACCACAGACACGATACAGGTAAGTGCCAAGACTGGTCTAGGGGTGGAAGGCCTACTTGAACAAATTATAAACGTTATCCCCGCACCATCAGGCGTAGAGGATGCACCACTCAAAGCATTAATCATAGATTCCTGGTTTGATAATTATCTGGGCGTTGTTTCATTGGTAAGGGTTATCGATGGCTGTCTGCCAGCAGGTAAGAAAATGCGTGTGATGTCTACAGGAAGAGACCATCTGGTTGATGAGATCGGTATTTTTACTCCAAAGCGGAGTGCACAAACGGCCTTGAATGCTGGAGAAGTCGGTTATGTTATTTCTGGCATTAAAGACTTGGGAGGAGCACCAGTTGGAGATACATTAACGCTGGCTGATAATCCGGCATCTGAATCATTACCAGGTTTCCAGGAGATTAAACCGAAAGTTTTTGCTGGCATGTATCCTATAGATTCCAGTGATTATGAAGCTTTTCGTGAAGCCTTGACGAAATTAAAACTGAATGATGCAGCACTTTATTTTGAACCTGAAACCTCTCAGGCTCTGGGATTTGGTTTTCGTTGCGGCTTCCTAGGGATGTTACATCTGGAAATTATTCAGGAACGACTTGAACGTGAGTATGATCTGAGTCTGATTACTGCAGCACCAACAGTGGTTTATGAAGTTGAAACGACGAATGGGGAGATAGTTTCAGTTGATAATCCGGCGAAATTACCTCCTATGGATAAAATTAAGGAGGTCCGTGAACCCATTATTTATGCTGATATTCTTGTGCCACAGAAATATTTAGGTAATGCCATTACGCTGTGTATCGAGAAACGTGGCGTACAGAAGAAACTACAATATCTGGGCAATCAAATTTCACTGGGTTTTGAACTGCCCATGAGTGAGGTTGTTCTGGATTTTTTTGATCGTCTTAAATCAGCAAGTCGAGGCTATGCTTCCTTCGATTATCATTTTATGAGATTTCAGGCATCTCCACTGGTCAAGCTAGACATATTAATTAATGGTGAGCGAGTCGATGCACTCTCTATTATCACGCATCAAGAACAATCTCGAAACAGAGGGCATGACTTGACGGCTAAAATTAAAGAATTTATTCCAAGGCAAATGTTTGATGTTGCCATTCAGGCTGCAATTGGCTCAAAAATTTTATCAAGGCATTCAGTTAAGGCATTACGTAAAAATGTGACAGCAAAATGCTATGGCGGTGATATTTCTCGTAAACGCAAATTGCTGGAAAAACAAAAGGCAGGTAAGAAGCGGATGAAACAATTTGGCTCTGTAGAAATACCACAAGATGCCTTTATGGCAATATTACATGTGGGGGAAGATAAGTGAATATAGATTTTTCAGCGGTTCTGGCCGTTTTAACATTGCTAAGTGGTGCAATTTGGTTATTTGGAGTTCTATTTTTCGTTGACAAAAAAATTTTCGTTGACAAAAAAAATCAAGATGAAAATGGGGAGCTGATTTTACCGGTAATTGTTGATTTCGCCAGATCATTTTTTCCTGTATTTCTCATTGTTTTGATATTACGTTCATTTATCGTAGAGCCCTTTAGAATTCCTTCAGCGTCTATGATGCCAACCTTATTGATAGGTGATTTTATTCTGGTCAATAAATATGATTACGGTATTCGTCTACCCGTACTCGATACTAAGATAATTGAAAACAAGACGCCAAACCGAGGAGATATCGTTGTTTTTCGTTATCCGCTGGATCCAAGTATCCCTTATATCAAGCGTGTTGTGGGGTTGCCCGGCGACAAATACCGCTATCAGGATAAAATTTTGACTATCAATGGCAAAGCCGTTGAGCAGATTGACATTGGAGCTTATCAGGCTGTGGGAGCAGGTAAAATGATGTTTGGGGCAACATTAAGTACAGAATTACTCGAAAATGCTGAACATGAAATTCTGCGGTTACCTGATAGCCCTATACATAATGTTGAAGGTATCGTCCCAAAAGGGCATTATTTCGTTCTCGGAGATAATCGCGATAATAGTACAGATAGTCGCTATTGGGGCTTTGTTCCAGATGAAAATCTGGTTGGCAAGGCATTTATGATCTGGATGAACTGGGATAGTAAAAACGGTGGTATTGGCTGGGGAAGAATTGGTACGATGATAAGCAATGCAAATGACAAGGGGATAAACTAATGAAAAATATGAAAATCAAGCAACGTGGAATTGGATTCATTGGTTGGTGTAGTGTTTTGGGTGTTCTTGCTTTTTTTATTCTTACAGGGCTTAGAATATTTCCGTTATATACCGAAAAATTCGCAGTTATTAAAGCAATGGAAAGCGCTGCAAAGCAGCCAGATGCTGCAAACTTATCCAAGGGCGAAGTGCGTAGAAATTTTCAGAAAAACGTAGAGATTAATTCAAATACACTACGTTTTACGAAGGAAAAGGATCTTAAAAGAATGGTCAAGATCGTTAAAAATAAAGAAAAGAAATATATACATGTCGCTTATGAAGGGAGAAATGAATATATCAAAGATATTAAATTCTTACTTGAATTTAATCACAAAGTTGAGCTAGGTGAGACACCTTAATGAATGAGCGCACAGCTGTCTAGTTTAGAAGGAGCAATTGATTACATATTTGATGATAAGGCACTTCTGGGAATTGCACTAACACATAGAAGTGTCGGTCGCGGCAATAATGAACGGCTTGAATATCTAGGTGATGCTGCACTAGGCTTTGTTATCGCTGATGCGATATTTAAAAAATTTCCTCAGGCGACAGAAGGCGAGCTTACTCGAATCAGAGCTTCCCTTGTCAAAGGGGAAACATTGGCTAGGCTGGGTCGAGATCTGAACTTGGGTGATTATATTAAACTCGGTCCCGGGGAAATGAGAAGCGGAGGCTGGCACCGTGATTCAATTCTTGCTAATACACTTGAAGCAATTATTGGCGCAGTTTATCTTGATGCGGATATGGAAATTTGTCGAAAGTTTGTCATTTTTCTCTATCGCCAATTACTTTCGGAAGTGTCTCTCGATAAACTCACTAAAGATCCCAAGACCACTCTACAAGAATTACTACAGTCCCGAAGGCTGGAATTGCCTAATTATAATATCATATCAGAGGGTGGCGATGCACATAGGCGGCTTTTTAATGTTGAATGTATAATTGTAGAGCCAAATATTTCAGTTCAGGCTGAAGGTCGTAGTAAACGTTTTGCCGAGCAAGCGGCAGCTGAAAAAGCTCTGTTTGAACTGGAAAAGAAATTCAATAAAATTCAGTAATCACTTTTGCCGGAAAATAACCCAAAAAATAATCAACCTTATTGCGGCTATGTCACCATTTTAGGTCGCTCAAATGTTGGCAAATCAACATTATTAAATAATTTGATTGGGCAAAAACTAAGCATTACTTCAAGAAAGCCACAAACAACAAGGCATCATACGCTAGGTGTGAATACCGATGAAAATCATCAAATTATATATATCGATACTCCAGGCATGCAGGATTCTCCGGCCAACGCCATGAATAGGTATATGAATAAGGAAGCAAAAAGTGCACTATCTGGAGTTGATGTGTTGGTGTATGTGGCTGAAGCATTAAAATGGACTTCGCTTGATGAATATATACTAGGTTTGATTAAGAATAAAACAGCCCCAGTTATTCTGGTAGTGAACAAAGTGGATAAAATTAAAGACAAGGAAATGATCTTGCCTTTTTTAAAAAAACTTTCGGGAAAAATGAATTTTAAGGAGATTATTCCTGTCTCTGCATTATCCAGAAAAAGCTTAAGACCATTAAAGAAATCAATAAAAGAATTATTGCCCACAGGGGAATTTCAATATCCAGACGATCAAATAACTGATAAATCCCAAGGTTATTTCGCAGCAGAATTTATCCGTGAGAAATTGATGAAAAGATTGGGGGAAGAATTACCCTATACCATAACGGTCACTATTGATTCGTTTATTGAGAAAGAAAATATAATTCATATTGATGCAATTATCTGGGTTTCGACAAAAAGTCAAAAGATGATTGTGCTTGGGCAAAAAGGAACAAGGTTGAAAGCCATTGGAGGGCAGGCACGTAAGGATATGGAACGGATGTTTGAAAATAAAGTTTTCTTGAGAACATGGGTTAAGGTCAAGGATAAATGGATGGATAATGAACTGACCATCAAACAATTAGGTTTCGATTCCTGAAACCACTTACATGCATACGGAGTTAACACCCTGTTTTATTCTTCATTCCAGATCGTATCTTGAATCGAGCTTGTTGCTGGATATTTTTTCCAGAGAATATGGCAGACTACACCTGATAGCAAAGGGTGCGAAACGGGAAAAATCTACATTTTCTGGACTTCTACAGCCCTATCAACGATTGTTGATGGCATGGCGAGGAAAAGGCGAGCTAATGACCTTAGTGGATGTCGAAGCTAATATTGAACCATATAATCTGTCTGCTGAAAAAGTGATCGCTGGTTTTTATGTGAACGAATTGTTAGTTCGATTGTTACATCAGCATGAATCACATCCGGAATTATTTGATTTGTATAATCAAGCCATATTAGATATCTCTATTTCAAATAGCATTGATGCAATTCTTAGATTCTTCGAGAAAGGCTTGCTTGAATCTCTCGGTTATGGCCTGTTGTTAGATCATGAGGTCGAAGAAGGTCGGGCGATAGAAGCAGGGAGAAATTATTATTATCTTATTGATTCAGGACCAATGAAAAATACACCTATCACAGGAAACTATATTGAGATTGCAGGCAATAGCTTATTGGCATTGGGGAATGACTGTTTGCGAAACAAATCTGAATTAGAAGAAACAAAACGATTGATGCGATTCGTATTGAAACATCATCTAGGTAATAAACCCTTGGCCAGCAGAGCCTTGTATAAGGCTTATACCCAGGTTATCTGAAAATTGCATTATCCGGATAATTTTGGCATATACTCAAACCAACCAGAAATGCGCTAAAATGCGCCGCCTTCATCACAAAATAGATGGGTAAAGACAGGCAGAAAACATGTTGTTAGGTGTAAACATTGACCATATTGCTACGCTGAGACAGGCAAGATTAACTCCTTATCCTGATCCCGTGTTTGCCGCACAATTGGCAGAACAGGCAGGTGCTGACTCGATTACGGTGCATCTGCGGGAAGATAGAAGACATATTCAGGAACGAGATATTGATTTACTACGCCAGACAATGCTGACTCCAATGAATTTAGAGATGGCGATGACGGAAAAAATGTTGTCGTTTGCTGAAAGTGTGAAACCTGAATTTTGTTGTCTGGTGCCTGAGAGCAGAGAAGAGTTGACGACAGAAGGCGGTCTGGATGTGTCAGGGCAGATAGACAAAGTGACTGAAGCGTGTGCAAGATTGAAACAAGCAGGAATACGTGTTTCATTATTTATCGATGCGGATGAAAAACAAATTTCTGCATCCAGAGATTCTGGCGCAGATGTCATAGAACTTCATACAGGGCATTTTGCAGATGCTACCTTTGGTACTGAAACTGAAGTTGAACTGGGAAAAATAATATCAGGTGTGGAGTTGGCAAAGTTATTAGGATTAAGAGTAAATGCGGGTCATGGTCTGAATTATCAGAATGTGGGGCAAATTACTCAAATTCCGGATATTGAAGAGTTAAATATCGGTCATGGTATTATTGCCAGAGCAGTGTTTACTGGTTTGGATGAAGCCATCAGGGAAATAAAAACCATCATCCAAATAGCAAGCGCATAACCTTCCATAGTTTACCGCAGCGATCAAGTGGATTACTTGGGTGGGCCTCTAATGCGCTGTAATCGCAGTTAGGCTCACGGGTAAGACCGCACTGTCGATGCAGGGTAAAGCCCATTAATTTGGAACTGTCCACCAGCCAAGGTGCAGGTTTCCAGTCCTGCGGGGGATGGGGGGGGTGCCTGTATTTAGCGTCAGGCCTCAGCCGCTTTTAACTGTGCCAATGGCGCACAGTTTTACGGTGGCAAATCATGCGCAACCTTAGATAGGCAGTGCCCAAGAGATTTATTTGATGTAAAACCCTCACTTGAAAGCGAGGGTTTTACTGACGAGATCAAGCGCGGCTTTGAGTTTAGAAAAATTTAAAAAGGATCATCCAGACGGTTATCAGTAACAGCTCAATAAGCTGGTAACTGTTCTGGAGCAGTAATTTATAGCGTGGTCGTTATTCGGTAGAATGAGGTGCTTTTCGGCCGCGAAAGGATAATGTAACGAACAAGTAAAATTCAAGTACAAACTGGGGTTTTAGCGGTATGAGTGATAGCAATTTTGTTAATGAAATAAATAGGCGACGCACGTTTGCTATCATCTCTCACCCAGATGCGGGTAAGACAACAGTTACAGAGCAAATATTATTGTTTGGTGGTGCAATAGGGACAGCAGGCACGGTGAAGGCTAGGAAATCGGCTAAATATGCGACCTCAGACTGGATGGAAATGGAAAAAGATAGGGGTATCTCTATCACCAGCTCAGTGATGCAGTTCGAGTATAGTAATCATGTTATCAATTTACTTGATACCCCGGGACATGCCGATTTTTCTGAAGATACTTATAGAACATTAACGGCAGTTGATTCTGCTTTGATGGTGATTGATGTTAGTAAAGGTGTTGAAGAACGGACACGTAAATTAATGGATGTATGCCGTCTACGTGATACACCTATTATCACTTTTATAAATAAACTCGACAGAGAAGGGAAGGACCCGATCACATTGCTGGATGAAATAGAAAGTGATCTCGGAATTAGATGTGCGCCAGTAACCTGGCCAATAGGGATGGGTAGTCGTATAAAAGGAATTTATCACCTGAATGACGACTATATCCGTATGTACAGTAAAACAGATGAAGGCATACATGGGAAAATTATTAATGGTCTCGATTCTGAGGAAAGTAAAACTTTATTGTCGACAACACTTGATAATTTTCAAGAAGAGATTGAATTGGTGCGCGGAGCCTGCGATGAATTTAATCTTGAGGCATTTCTGGACGGTAAACAAACTCCCGTTTTTTTCGGTTCAGCACTTAATAACTTTGGTATTTCTGAGTTTCTTGATTGTTTAACAAAATTTTCACCAGCACCTCAGGCAAGGATGGCTACTCAAAGAGAAGTAAAGGCTGATGAAGAACCGCTCAGTGGTTTTGTTTTCAAAATTCAAGCAAATATGGATCCAGCACATCGAGATAGGATTGCCTTTTTAAGAATATGCTCAGGTCAATATCAAAAAGGCATGAAGATCAGGCACGTCAGGATAGAGCGAGACATACAAATATCTAATGCTTTAACCTTTATGGCTGGGAACCGTGAACAAGCAGGTGATGCATGGGCTGGAGATATTATTGGTTTGCACAATCATGGCACGATTCAAATTGGCGATACTTTTACCCAAGGTGAATCTTTATCTTTCAAAGGTATTCCATTTTTTGCACCCGAATTATTTAGACGAGTACGACTCAAAGATCCTCTTAAAACTAAGGCATTGCTTAAAGGTCTGGTTCAGTTGGGTGAAGAAGGTGCAACGCAGGTATTCAGACCATTAGACAGTAATGAGTTGGTCGTTGGTGCTATCGGTGTACTACAATTTGATGTGGTCGCTGCACGACTGAAGCAAGAATATGGTGTTGAATGTGCTTACGATAATGTACCTGTAGCGGCTGCCAGATGGGTGTTTTGTAATAATGAAAAAATCCTGCAAAAATTCAGAAGCAAGGCCTCATCAAATCTGGCCATGGATGGAAGCAATCGATTAACTTATATTGCGCCATCCATGGTTAATCTAAATCTTGCGATTGAATATTGGCCGGAAATTGAATTTAAGGCAACCTGTGAACATTCTGAATAAAACTGAACCTTGTTGTGTAACCCTACTGATTTTTAATCAGCAGGGTGCTGTAATTTATTCAGCCAGATCTTTATCGGAGCGTCTGATGTTTCCTTGAGTAGTTGCTCCAACTTTGACCGGAATATTGGCCGATTCCTTCTCCCGCAAGGCCCGATCAGGATGAGGCGCGATTTCCTCTTTTTCAATAATCGGAATTGGGCTAGGTGTTGATTCTGTAAGTGGTTCAGACTTAGGCGGCGTTGGTTTGTCTGCTACTGAAGATGAATCATTAGTGACAGGATACTCAGGCTTAAAGCCCGAGCTTGCATTCTCTTTTATAGAGTTTTCTGGGGTCTGTTCTTTTTTTGGCATATTACTTTGAACAGTATTTCCAGGCTGACTCGTTTCTTTTTTTCGCTGATGCCTTGCCTGAGATATATTAGACTGATGTGAATTTTCAGGCTTCGATTTTGCCTGATTTCCAGATCCAGTGCTTTGTGTCTGTTGGCGTTCTGAATTAAAAGAACGCCTACGTCCACCTCTTTTCCCGCGGCGAGATGATCCTTTATTATCTCTGGAAGCTGGATCGGAGCCTGCCGTATTATTTGAACTGGTTTGTGATGACGTTTTTGGCGTTGTATCAGCTCTTATTCCCTGATTATTTTTTCTATTAGGATTATTACGTTGGCGATTTCCCGAACGATTATTTCTGTTTTGATTGTTATTACGGTTGCGATTGGAATGCTGATTATTCCTATTGTTGCTTCTAGGTCTTTCCGTTTCTTTCTTTTCCTCTTTGGCTGAACCAAACAGGCCTTTGATTATTTGTGAAATTAGACCTACACCTTTTTCAATCTTCTTTTTAGTGGTAACTGGATTTTCCGGAATAATCTGTTGAACAGCTGGTTGTTCAACGACTGTTTTATGTGTGCGCAAGTCAGTACTTTTAATATCATTCTCGACCTCGGTAACAAGGGTGTAGCTTGCCTGTTGATGCTGAGCGTCATTAGCTTTAGACAAAGGAATTCTTTGTATCTGATAATGGGGCGTTTCCATTGCAGGAGATGGGACTATAACAATATCAACATCAAGTCTGAGTTGTAAATCATTGATTGGCTGGCGTTTTTCATTCAAAAGGAATGCTGCTGCTACTACTGGTAAATTGACGATGACCTTGGCTGTTGAATCCTTCATGGTTTCTTCTTCAATAATTCTTAGAATTGCTAAAGAAAGGGATTCAATGTCTCGGATAGTTCCTTGACCCTCACAACGTGGACAAGGTAAATGACGAGATTCTCCTAAAGAAGGACGTAATCTTTGCCGTGACATTTCCAGTAAACCGAAACGGGATATTTTGCCTACCTGAACTCTTGCACGATCGATACGCAGACTATCCTTCATGCAGTTTTCAACTTCACGTTGATTTTTACTGTCCATCATATCAATGAAATCAATGACAATAAGTCCGCCTAAATCGCGTAATCTTAACTGTCTGGCAATTTCTTCAGCGGCCTCAATGTTTGTGTTGAATGCGGTATCTTCAATGTCACTACCTTTGGTTGCACGTGCTGAGTTGATGTCAATACTTGTCATAGCTTCAGTATGATCAATGATCAATGAACCACCAGAAGGTAAACGGACTTCTCTGGAGAAGGCTGATTCGATTTGGCTTTCGATTTGATATCGGGTGAAAAGCGGATCTTTCTCTTCGTATAATTTCAGTTTATGGAGATTATGAGGCATGACTTGCTCCATAAATTCTTTGCTACGTCGGTAAACTTCTTTGTCATCCACCCAGATTTCTGCAATGTCAGTACGTAGATAGTCCCGAATCGCACGAATAATGACCTCACTTTCCTGATATACCAGAAATGGAGCAGGGCGTTCACTTGCCGCTTTGTCGATGGCTCCCCATAGCGTTGTGAGATAATCTGCATCCCACTGTAACTCTTCTTTGGATTTGCCAATGCCCGCTGTCCTGAGGATAAGCGCTGTATCTTTTGGAATATCGAGTTGGCTCATGACTTCATGCGCTTCTGTGCGATCAGCCCCTTCAATTTGTCTTGAGATGCCGCCAGAGCGTTGATTATTTGGCATTAGTACCAGATATCGACCTGCCAGACTGATCATCGTGGTCAGGGCTGCGCCTTTATTACCACGTTCTTCCTTTTCGATTTGAATGATAAATTCTTGTCCTTCATCAATCACATCTTTGATATTAACGCGGCCCTGCTGTCCGGATTCGAGTTTTTTTTTGAACAGGCTGCGGGAGATTTCTTTTAAGGGTAAAAATCCGTGACGATTGCCAGCATAATCAACAAAAGCGGCTTCTAGGCTCGGTTCAATACGAACCACACGACCTTTGTATATATTGGATTTCTTTTGGGTTCGATTGGTCGATTCAATATCCAGATCGTATAATCTTTGGCCATCAACCAGAGCCACACGCACCTCTTCAGGCTGAGCTGCATTAACCAGCATTCTTTTCATTGTTAGTACTCCTTTGCACGCGTTCTACCGACAGCCATTTCAAACAGGGATTTCATCCTCTGTCTAAGCAAGACGAACGTTTCGTGGGAAACTTCACCAGCAAACGTCCTCAGACTATTGGAGACACCTACCCGTTACCACTCCTTGCCGTATCTATTAAATCAAGTTGAGTGATAATAAAATTATTATGTTATGAGGTTCGTTTCATCATCTATTTTTTGCGCCACTATCTGGCTAATTTATAACTTCTCAAAAACCTCTGCTCGTTGGAATATCAAAGCCATTTAAGGCTGGACATTTTTCGCGGGCATTCACTGGTCATGAAGGCAAAAATTGCCATCAATGCCACTGTTGCTACTGGCTTCACAACACAAGCTTGTGCTATCTGTTGTCACTAAATGCCATCCAAAATAACGCCATGGCGATTCAAAATATCCGAAAACGTCCGTATCCCGACCACCAATATAACAATATTGATATACTCTCGCAATTATGACGATAAAAAAAGCTGAACAACGACAAGTTTCCTTCCTTACAGTAGACGAAGAACATACCGAAAGACGTCTGGATAACTTCCTTATAGGCCATTTTCGCAGCCTTCCGAAGACTAGGATCTACCAAATGATCCGGAAAGGTGAAGTTCGGGTGAATAAAGGCAGAATAAAACAAAATTATCGTCTGCAGATGGGAGATATGGTCAGAATTCCTCCTGTACGTATTACTCCGCGGGAAAACCCTTCTAAACCACCAGAAGGCCTATCTGAATTAATTAAAAATAGCATTATCTACGAAGATGAGTATTTGATAGCCATTAATAAACCCTCAAACGTCGCTGTGCATAGTGGAAGCGGCGTGCAATATGGTGTGATTGAAATTCTACGAGCGCAAAGACCTGAGGCTCATTTTCTTGAATTAGTGCACCGTCTGGATAGGGCGACATCCGGCTGTCTGCTCATTGCAAAAGGTCATAAAACTCTGAAAGGAATGCATGAAATCTTTAAAAGCGGTGATGTGAAAAAGAATTATCTTGCACTCTTGAAAGGTCAGGTAGTTGACACTTTAACAATAGTTGATGCGCCGCTGAATAAAACTGGGACGACATCGGGGGGTAGAAAGGTTAGGATTGATAGGGCAGGTAAGCAGGCATTAACACATTTTCATTTGTTAGAACATTTTGATGTTGCTTCACTTTCTCGCGTTGAACTAATGACAGGGAGGACACATCAGATCAGAGTGCATGCGGCTTCAATTGATCATCCATTGGCCGGGGACGAAAAATATGGTGACTGGGGATTTAATCGTGCCATGAAAAAATCAGGACTTAAAAGATTATTCCTTCATGCGGAGATTTTATCTTTCGAAATGCCAGCTAGAGGCAAGCAAATTAATCTCATAGCAAAATTACCTGATGAACTTGAACGATGTTTGGATAAGTTAACGTAGCGTATTTTTCTTGTTCATTGAAACTAGACTAGATAAATATCGTTGTGCGCACGAAACTATTTTAAAACCTAATCCTCGGATGTTATAGAAATTATCCAAAATATTACTGAATTATCAGATTATTTATAGCTATAATTAACAATACCGTTTATTGCCACGGCATCTGGCATTATCAAGTTAATAAAGAGGTTGGTTGAGACAATGGGCGAGCAACAACAAGCAGAGTTTGAGCAGACGCTGGTGAATAAAATAGCAATAGAAGCTGTTGCTGAACAACGTAGAACAAGACGCTGGAGCGTGTTTTTCAAGCTATTCATGGTGGCTTATGTCTTGATATTCACCTTAGCGTATCTTACAGAGAGATGGGATGTCGCTTCGATGGGAGGGGAGAAACATACCGCTTTAATCGATATATCTGGCGTGATCTCAGCAACATCGGAGGCAAACGCAGACTACATAGCCAGTGGTTTACGTGCGGCTTTTGAAGATGAGAATACTGCAGGTATTATTTTACGAATCAATAGTCCCGGCGGTAGTCCTGTGCAGGCTGGCTATGTAAATGACGAGATATACAGATTACGTAAAGAATATCCTGATATACCTTTTTATTCAGTGATTACTGATCTCTGTACTTCGGGCGGTTATTACATCGCCGCTGCCACAGATAAAATTTATGCTGATAAGGCCAGTGTTGTAGGCTCAATCGGCGTTATTATGTCTGGCTTTGGTTTTGTTGACACTATAGAGAAGCTCGGTGTGGAACGTCGTTTATTACATGCGGGTAGGAACAAAGGCTTTCTTGATCCTTTCTCTCCTTTGAAATTAGAAGAAGTTGAACATGTGGAAACATTGTTGGCTGATATTCATCAACAATTCGTTGATGTGGTTAAAAAAGGCCGCGGCGATAAACTGGTTGATGATGAAAAGATTTTTTCAGGTTTAGTCTGGACCGGCGAACAATCTGTAGAGCTAGGTCTTGTAGATGCGCTTGGCAGCTCGGGTTATGTTGCCAGGGAAGTGATTGGCGTTGAAGAGATTGTCGATTTTACCAAACATGAAACTGTTCTGGATCAATTTGCCAGCCAGATTGGCACAATGTTTGCGGGGTCAATAAGTTCGATATTGGCAGGGTTTGAATTAAGATAGATAAATATTAATAGAGACCTTTGCATCATTCAAAACCACCGAACAAGACATATAAACAAACCATTTTTTATAAAAAGTTTCCCTCAATCGTCGCATCAACACTATAAAGCCTCTCAATTATCGTGATATTATTGGCATAAGCACCGTCTGCATAGACTTGTCTAGATTCATTGCTAGGCTCAAATTATCGAACGCTTTTGCGTCATGGGTATTGCTTGCAGTATCGACATTTTCTTGATAAACCCTTCGATAATCTTTCTGTACAGCATCTAGTTCAAACAATGATTTATATCTTACTTAAAGGCGTATCTGCAAACGAACCTTGGGCAGTTTTTTTCAAGATATTATTTTTCGGGACTTTTCTCAAGACATCTTTCAGGACATGGATGAATAATCTTCAAGGTTTTTAGAATGGTCTTAATTTTACCTGTTTCGGTAGAATCAGTGTGGATTATGCAAGGGTCTCATTGTATTTTCACGACAGATTTTTATGTTAGCAACAAATAGAAATATCCAGTTCTGTAACACATAGATTATCCACGATTGGGATTGTCCACGATTGTCCGCTTTTGGTTTGATTGCTAGAAGGCTCCCAGAGGTGCCTCGCAACTACCGGCTGAGCCGCAGACATTAATGCTGCAACCAGTAGTTTATCTGAGAGCTCATGACCTTAGGGCGTCATACCTTGCCAGCTCCCGGGGCTGTGGTGAATGGATAAGCTACCATCGCTATAAACGCAGAACCCGGATCTTCGCCTTCACATAATGGCAGCGGTGACGATCTGCTGGGATCTGCAATACCCGTCCTTCAAAGTGCACATAGTTGTCCTTTCTCACCGTCCGCTCGAAACGCTCGCCCAGGATGTCATCCAGCACCGATAAATCCCGGCACGCCACAAAGGCTGAGCCATCTTCTGGCGGCGGCTGTGTAAACTCCACGTTGTAAGCTGGTAGGTAGGTCTCTGCCAGATGGGTATTGGCTTCTTCTATATCCGTGATGCCCACCAGAGCCAATTCCCAGAGCCAATTCCCAGAGCCAATTCTTTGCCCAGGCGATCCTAGTGCGTGCTGAATACACGCTCGGAACCGCCTCTAGCCTCTGGCGAATAGACCAGGATCATCTCAATGCCTAATTGGCCCATAGCCCGCCCAAACTGGGTCAGGTTCGCCTAGTCTGCTTTCCCATCCGCCTCCCGTAGTCCAGTAATGGATGGTCTCGTTAAAAAATCACAAATGGATAAGGTAATGCGGCGAGCAGCTAAAGGATAAAATTAATATCGTAGAAGCGTTGGAGTTTAATTGTTATTCAACAATTTAATATTGTTTCCCTATATTTTTAGTCACTATCGTCAGTCGGATAAACTGACATTTCTAATCTTGCATTGAATAAATTAAGGGTTTCAAGACAAGATGCATTCAGCATTAATGTCGTTGTAACCGATGAACTAAAAATGGCAATTCGCATTATGCAATTAGAGTCTTTAATCAAATCAACTAAAAGTAAAAGCTCTTTTAAAAATAATTCTAGTTTGACATTGATGTCTTCACTATCTTCAAGAGAGTTATTTCTAATAGCTAGGACATAACCATTAGAAGAACGATCCTCAACAAAAAACATTTTAGGAAGTTTACTACCTAAAGTTTCACGCTGCTCCCTTGCGAAACTCGTTACGGCCAATTCAATTTCTGTTTGCATTAAAATTATTTGCACTCATTTTCAGGTTCATAACATGGTGGTCCCCCTGGCAATTCGCAAGGATCTGCTCCTAGTTCAGATGGAATAAGAGGCCACGGTATTAGCCATTCCAATAGATCTGGATCTATTGATCCCTTTTCTTTACTATCTGGCCCCGGTTTTCCTTTGTCTTTCCATCCTTTATATAAATCTTTCGCGCTGTCTTTATCTAAATCTGGATCACCTGGTCTTTTCTCGTTGCGGTGATACCAACGCCAAAACTTTTTGGGCAGTCCAAAGAATTTATCAAATTTGCTTTGACCATATGGATCGATTTTAATAAGCGGATTCTGCAATGCATACCCATAGGTATTCATGCCACCTCTCAACCCTATCGGATCACTGGTAATATACCTGCCTAACTCAGGATCATAATATCTAAAGTGGTTGTAATGCAGATTAGTCTCCGCATCATAGTATTGTCCAGGAAAGCGAAGGTTGACACTGACACTGCCTAATGCTGGGGTATTCCCAAACGCCTCACCTTCCCAGCGCCAGATGACCTTACTGCGCCCCTAATCGCTGCCCTTTCAAAATCCTAAGAATCAAACAGATGTTGATTATATCAACACCGCTACACAACCATGTTTCGTACGTCTCTAGTCTAATTCTCTTGAATTCCAATAATTTCTTATCCAAAAAAACACGCCCGTGATCATTAAAAGCGCAGTCGCTAAAACAAGCCCACCAAGACTACTACTATATAACGACATTGACATTGTAGACGCAGGGAAGACCATCCACATATTTAGAAACTCAGAGATATTCTCTATATCTAAGAATGTTCCTCCATGAGGCATCGTCCCAATAGCTATCGCCAGCGGACCAAACAACCATATCCCTAAAATCATCGATAAAGACAATCCAATATCTGCATTTTTCTCTCTGTAGTTTTTATACAGCACTTTCCATACAATCATCACCGAGGTCGGAAGTATGATCGTATACAGATATAAAGCCCCTGGTTGAGGAATACCAAGCCATTGAATAAAAATATGCGGAAACCAGTATCCAATCGCACCAAGTATAAAAAACCAAAAATAACTCCTTACTCTAAGCGACATTTCACAATACCTTTATTGGCCAGCGCAGTCAGTCCAACATTCGAAATGAATACGCATATTACAAACACTGTCAATCCCCTCATCACTGCATTGATTAGGGGTAAGATCACATTCTTTATCTTTCCTCTGTAAACATTTTCTTACACAACCAGTCCAACCATCGTCATCTAGTTTAGGCCAATTTGTGCATAATCCTTTCGCAGCACCGCAGTAGTAAAGTCCTCCATCTTCCATACATCGAGTGTCATAATATTTACAACTTGGATCTAGACCAAACGGATCAATTGAGCCTAGGGGGTTTGAATTCACATACACATAAGGCTGATTCAATCCCATCATGACAATGTCTTGCGTAGACATGCCCGCAAAGTAGTTCCTCATATGCCGAGGAAGTCCTTTGAAGTTTTTCCGGTTCAAACCAGGAAGAATTCCCAGTGGATCACTGGTAATATACCTGCCTAACTCAGGATCATAATATCTAAAGTGGTTGTAATGCAGATTAGTCTCCGCATCATAGTATTGTCCAGGAAAGCGAAGGTTGACACTGACACTGCCTGATGCTGGGGTATTCCCAAACGCCTCACCTTCCCAGCGCCAGGCGTGGCCTGCAAATTCTTCTCGGTATTCTGTTTTCAATATCACAGCCTAATTGATCTCTAAGCTCTCTCGCTCTTCTGTCAAAATATTTTTGTCCTGTAAGGTTTAGAAGTTCTTCAGATGACACCCAGGTTCTAGGAAAGGATAAATTATCTTCGTGCCATAATCGTTTTAATATTTTTTGTTTTTACTTCACTAAGTTGTTTCTTTACAGGAAGGCTAGCTAGATACTCTTCGTATTTCATATGTTTTTCAGTCTTCGGACGGTTCAATTGAATGAACTCACTTTAAGCTTACTTTTTCATCACCATTTTTCATTAATTTCTTTAAGTTCAATGCTCTTTTCTCATCTACATTTTTTAATGTTTTATGTAGCTTATCAGTATCGAACATATCTTCTTTATCCTTCTCAGTTAAACAAGAAAAATAACGATCCTCATAGGATGTATTATTTAAACCATCAGACTCAATAAAACTTTTTAATAATTCAAAATACCAAGTGTCTTTTTCATCTTCTCCTGAAATATTTTTTCCAATATAAACAAAAGGTTCAATATTTACATACGAAAGAGTACGCTCTGGATAAGTTACTCGATAATAAACTTCATATTTAGAAAACATTGTTACTTTCTTATTATTAACCTGATGATAGATCTAAAGGACAACTAACATAATCATCGGCACAATTACAATTAAGTGTTCTTTCTTCTGACCTAATGTTTTGACTGCGAAACTTCCATTTGATTGACACGTAACAACCAAGCACTTTATGACTGCCACCACATCTTATAGCACAAGCATCTAGTTCACTCGCTTTACAGCTACCAGTTTTTGGTAGCGCTCCTTCACTAGGCATTGGAATAGGCAATACAGGATCTATCGGATATGCAGGAATCGGAAGTGTAGGACGAGGAATAATAAGTGGACGTGGAACAACAATAGTTCCATAAAATCCTTTAGGATCTATAAAGTTAATTGGATTTTGATTCACATACCCATACGTATTCATCCCACCACTCAAGCCAATCGGATCACTGGTAATATACCTGCCTAACTCAGGATCATAATATCTAAAGTGGTTGTAATGCAGATTAGTCTCCGCATCATAGTATTGTCCAGGAAAGCGAAGGTTGACACTGACACTGCCTGATGCTGGGGTATTCCCAAACGCCTCACCTTCCCAGCGCCAGATGACCTTACGTGTTGCATCGGTGGCGAGTCGGTTGGTCAGCAAATGGTCGGTGTGGAGGTAGATGATGCCTTCTGAGGGCATCCCTGCCTGTGCAGGCATGCTGGCATCGATCTGTGCCACTGGATGCAGGCCTTGTTGCCAGATGTAATCTTTGATCAAGGCACCGGTCTCGGTGGTCTCGGTGATGAGATAACCCTGTTGGTCATAGTGATAGATGGTAATACTGTCTATGCTGATGCCATCACCTTGATAGACAGTCTTTCTGGTTCTCTGTCCGCTATCGTTATAGAGGTATTCGGCTTTTAAGGTGCCTGCTTCGATGAGTTGGTAGAGTCTGCCGACGTCGTTGTAAACCATGTCTCGGTTTGGCAGGTCTTCTATGGGGGTGAGTCCTGGCTTGACTGCTGCTACGACACTGAGCCGATTGCTTTTTTCCTGTTGCTCGAAGAATTCGTTTAGGCTCAGATCCTGACGTTGTTTTGTGAGTCGATTGTCGTTCTGGTCGTAGGTGAAGTCGAATGGACTGTTGCTATCGATGGTGTCTCTGGTGAGTCGGTCTCGTTTGTCATAGAGATAGGCATTATCTTCGATGTTGGTGTCGATGTTGGTGAGGTTGCTGTTTTTGTCATAGCTGTAGCTACGTTGGTCGATGACGGTGTTGCTGGTGTCTTGCAGTTGTTGGCTTTGTAGTCTGCCTTGTAGGTCGTAGCTGCGGGTAGCACTGAGACCATTGGCATAAGCATAACTCAACACCTGGTTATCACCACGATACTGGATGTTACTGATGATGTTTTGTGCGCTGCCATTGAAGGTGGTGTCTATGGCCTTGATGCGTCGTAAGCCATCTCGGCTGTAGTCTACTACTCTGCCACTTGGTAAGGTCATCTGGGTAATATGGTCGCCATCGTCATAGAGATAACTCATCTTGTAGCGGGTGCCTTGGCTTTCGGTAAAGCTACCGTTGCTTATGTTGCTATTTAAAACCAAAGAATACTTTCCTAGTTATGTTTCCTAGTCATGTTCTAAACTCCTTTTCAATTAAATAATTCTGTCACCTTTTTCACTCCATACTATTTTTTCCATTTTTCTATTATTTGGTATTATAAGCGCCCCCTGTTCTTTTCTATTCTTTGATTGTTTATACTTAAATAAAGTAATGCAGATAATGGAGGAATTATTAAGAACAGATATTGAATTAATATTAAAATATTTTTTTTCAAATCAATATCTTCAATAAACAATCCATACCTTGCTAATGAATATCCTTGCATTATCAAGGTAAAGAAAAAACCAACTCTCCAAACATTGACATTCATTATCATGGTTTTACCAAATATATTGAATATGGCTATTAATCCGAATAGATTTACTCCCCATTGAAACCAAAACAAAATAGACATGTATTGCCCTATACTCACGCCTTTATATATAAGCGAAAAGTAATACAAACACATTATCGATAAATAGCACAAGGCAAGTAGTTTAACCAATCTGTTGATCCAACTCATGGTCATTTACATTTATCTAGTTCTAGTTCTAGTTTTGACTCTGACTCACAAACTAAACTATGGGTAGTTAAAAAACAGTACGCATAAGGTATTGGTCTCAAAGGACTGAGATCTCGTCCACATGCGGAAATATCGCCCGCGATACACCTGTCATCATCTCCAGGAATAGGGCTTTCGGGTAACATTTGATCGACATCCTCAAGACACTGCAAATATCCTTCTACATCTTCTACGAAGGAACAAATAACTAATCCTAATGGATCGGTGTAACGAATTGGATTTTGTTCTACATACCCATACGTATTCATCCCACCTCTCAACCCAATAGGATCACTGGTAATATACCTGCCTAACTCAGGATCATAATATCTAAAGTGGTTGTAATGCAGATTAGTCTCCGCATCATAGTATTG
This sequence comes from Gammaproteobacteria bacterium, assembly GCA_965261165.1. Taxonomy (GTDB): domain Bacteria; phylum Pseudomonadota; class Gammaproteobacteria; order Eutrophobiales; family Eutrophobiaceae; genus SMWN01. Next base: position 1,052,321 of record OZ253445.1, read on the forward strand.
TCCAGGAAAGCGAAGGTTGACACTGACACTGCCTGATGCTGGGGTATTCCCAAACGCCTCACCTTCCCAGCGCCAGATGACCTTACGTGTTGCATCGGTGGCGAGTCGGTTGGTCAGCAAATGGTCGGCGTGGAGGTAGATGATGCCTTCTGAGGGCATCCCTGCCTGTGCAGGCATGCTGGCATCGATCTGTGCCACTGGATGCAGGCCTTGTTGCCAGATGTAATCTTTGATCAAGGCACCGGTCTCGGTGGTCTCGGTGATGAGATAACCCTGTTGGTCATAGTGATAGATGGTAATACTGTCTATGCTGATGCCATCACCTTGATAGACAGTCTTTCTGGTTCTCTGTCCGCTATCGTTATAGAGATAACTCATCTTGCAGCGGGTGCCTTGGCTTTCGGTAAAGCTACCGTTGCTTATGTTGCTATTTAAAACCAAAGAATACTTTCCTAGTTATGTTTCCTGGTCATGTTCTAAACTCCTTTTCAATTAAATAATTCTGTCACCTTTTTCGGTGACAATCAATTAGTCGTGGTCTGTCTCTGGTTGTTTGATGAATGGGATGGATGATTGACGGGGTATTACCTGCCTCCGTGACTGAACATCGTATTGAAAATATTTATGTCTTGATGCTAATGCATGGTAACCACCAATCTGCTTGTCTTTGAATAGGTCATTTGCTGGTTCTGGTGAACATAAAGAGAAAATTGCTAATGAAACAGAAAAGTAATTGTAATAAGGCGCAGGAATTCAGTGCACCAAATACCTCAGACCTGCTAACCAAACCTATACTCGGAGGTATCAGTATGGCTGAGGGTAATGATAAGTCAGAGCATCGCTCTGTTAAAAGGAATATCTGTCAGGAACGGCAGATTAAAGTGACTCGTATCAATTATGAATACAAATCAAAACGAAGTGAGTCTGTCTGTAGTAGTCAACCTGTCCCCCTGGATTCAGATGAAAGGTAAATGGTTAGAGCAAGCCGGGTTCAACATCGACACGCCGGTTAAAATTCGCGTGATGGATGGTTGTCTCGTGTTAACTACCGAAGAACTGTAGACCATAAAAAACCGGCGGGATAATTTTATCCTGCCGGTTTGATTTTAAATATTTTTCCCAATAGGCCTGACCAGTTCCCTTTTAAATATAAATCACTCCGATACGTTATCCTTTAAAAAACCATTATCAATAGCCTTACCTAAATCACCCACAGTAAGAGGCTTTAACCCATCAATGCTTTTTCCAAAACGTCTAAATAATCTATATAAAAAATAACGATAACCTGCCCCAACTTCTGAACCAAAATAATTTGAAAAAATAAATTTATCAAAGTCTACCTGATGCTTATCCTTTAACTCAGTTAAAATTTCTTCGGCATCATCCCCATCTATTCCTAAATCATGAAACAAACGCACATCTGGCGACAGATCGTTAGGTTTTACTCCTTTACGTTTGGAAACGATTTGTACTGCTACTTCTAAACTGCTCATAGGTAAACCAGTATTTTAATATAAGCAGGCATCTTCTGTACAAGCTGCAACACAAATAAGTTCCGTTGCAGCTAAACCTAGTCCATAACCAATCCAAAGCGGCGAAAAGAATCTACCCACCCCACGAGCAATACCTCCTACAGTTCCAGACGCACCTCCTCCAGCGAGATGGGCCGCGGTACTTGGTGCAGTGGTAACAGGGCTTGCTCCAGCTAAGCCTCTAGGTAGATTAGCCCAACCCTTTGGAAAAGTTCCTCCCGCAGCTGTAGCAGCAGCCTTCGCCCACTTATCAAGAGGGTCATTTGCTCGTATACAATTAGCCAAACAATCAAGAAAACTTTGATCACAATCATCACACTCTTCTAATCCATAAGGATCAATGCTCACTATCGGATTTTGTTCTACATACCCATAGGTATTCATCCCACCAATAATACCAATCGGATCACTGGTAATATACCTGCCTAACTCAGGATCATAATATCTAAAGTGGTTGTAATGCAGATTAGTCTCCGCATCATAGTATTGTCCAGGAAAGCGAAGGTTGACACTGACACTGCCTGATGCTGGGGTATTCCCAAACGCCTCACCTTCCCAGCGCCAGATGACCTTACGTGTTGCATCGGTGGCGAGTCGGTTGGTCAGCAAATGGTCGGTGTGGAGGTAGATGATGCCTTCTGAGGGCATCCCTGCCTGTACAGGCATGCTGGCATCGATCTGTGCCACTGGATGCAGGCCTTGTTGCCAGATGTAATCTTTGATCAAGGCACCGGTCTCGGTGGTCTCGGTGATGAGATAACCCCGTTGGTCATAGTGATAGATGGTAATACTGTCTATGCTGATGCCATCACCTTGATAGACAGTCTTTCTGGTTCTCTGTCCGCTATCGTTATAGAGATAACTCATCTTGCAGCGGGTGCCTTGGCTTTCGGTAAAGCTACCGTTGCTTATGTTGCTATTTAAAACCAAAGAATACTTTCCTAGTTATGTTTCCTAGTCATGTTTCCTAGTCATGTTCTAAACTCCTTGTTTAATTAAATAATTCTGTCACCTTAGTTTACATTTCTTGTTATTTAAAGAGCCTGACCCTGAGGATAATTCTGCCACCTTATTATGTAACAAAATACTTCGCATAAAACATCCCATGGAAGACCCAAGCTAAAATCATTGTAGCAACGAATGCTTTATTAATCATCCTGACCATTTTCTTTTGGTCCAGATATTTCTCTGATTTTTCTTTCTTCAAATTAATCGTGGTCTGTCCCTGATTGTTTATTGAGTTTTTCTCTTATTTGGATAACTTGATCTTCTTTGACACTGCTCCAAGATTTTTCATTATACTCTACGGCCTTTTCATATTAGGGATTTGCAAACGCCCAGCTTATTCTCGGTCAGATGTATGAAAAATGGTAAAGGCGTTATTGAAAATAAATACGAGGCGTATATTTGGCTTTCCATTGCCAGAGCCAACGGCATTGAGCAGGCGGCTGGACTTTTTCGTAAAATCAACTGGCACGATTATCTATCGCCAGCGGAGATTGAAGCCGCCAAGCGCGAGGCGACCAAGTGGTTAAGAAGCTCTATGAGCGGGCTCGTGGAGTGATTGGTGTTCGGAGCCAGGCAGACACCCGTTGCGATAGGTGAAGATCATTGAAATCATGGTTTTGAATGATGTGAAGGTCTGTAACAGTACATCTGAGCTTTTAGGTCTTCATATAATAGGATTACTAATGGCAAATAATGCTTGTCCATATTCAATGGGCTCACCATTTTTGATGAAGGTTTTACTGACTACGCCGCTGACATCTGCTTCGATTTGGTTCATGATTTTCATGGCCTCAATAATGCATAAGATATCACCCTTCTCCACTGTCTGACCTATCTTGACAAAGGCAGAAGTATCTGGTGAGGGTGAGGTGTAAAATATACCCACCATCGGTGACTTAACGATATGTCCTTCATCCGCCGCAGGTAATGGCGTTTCTGCCACATTCTGCATAGGCGTAATATCTTCACTGTCCTGAGAAATCGCCTCAGGAATCATTGCAGGAGGCGCCTGTGGTGCTCGAACAGCTGATTGAGGCACACTCGTCACATGATGACGAGTGATACGAACAGATTCTTCGCCTTCATGCACCTCAATTTCTGAAATTCCTGACTCTTGCAATAACTCGATAAGTTTTTTTACTTTACGGATATCCATTAATTCACCCTGAATTATGTCTTAATTTTTTATGTTCTGGATTTATTTTTGTGATTTCTTACCTGTTTTCCCTTTATAAAGCATCATCCTCACGTTGTTCTGCCTCTTCAAGAAATTGCTTGGCTGCTCGTAATGCAACTTCATAGCCAAGCGTCCCCATACCGCTCACAACTGCCACTGCAATATCAGAGAGATAAGAATGTTTTCTGAATTCCTCACGCGCAAAAACATTAGATAGATGAACCTCAATGAATGGAATACTGACACTTAGAAAAGCATCACGTATAGCAACACTGGTGTGCGTAAACGCACCAGGATTAATAATAATAAAATCAATTTTCTTAGTTTTAGCTGATTGGATTCGATCAATCAATTCATGCTCGGCGTTACTTTGAAAGCTTGCCAGTTCATGCCCCGCTGTATTAGCGAACAATTTAATCTGTGCATCAGTCTCTTTTAGCGTCGTTGTGCCGTAAACTTCAGGCTCACGCAAGCCCAGCATATTAAGATTCGGGCCATGAAGCACGAGTAGTTTAGCCATTCTTTATCCCTAAGCCTATTTCTTGACTTTTCAATGCATTTTCCCGCATGTTAGCAGGAATTAATGACTATTTCGAGATATTTGATGAAATTAAAATATTTTCCGCTCGATCCTGATGCAACAATATTATTATAGAAGCGAGACAATTACTTGCTCTGCTTCTGATATCGATAACGGGCCTTTTTTTATAAAATTGATGCTGCCTCTTCGATCAAGGATTACTGTGTAGGGCAACCCTCCTGTATCATTGCCAAATTTGCCAGCCAGTTTGATCACATCCTGTCCGCCAACCAGTAGTGGGTAATTAATTCCGAGTTTGCCTGAAAAATTTATGACCTCGTCTACGCCTTCAAGCGCTACCCCCAAAAATTGTAAACCTTGATGACCATATTTGTCCTGCAAATTAATAAAGTGAGGGATTTCCTCCAAACAAGGCGGGCACCAAGTCGCCCAAAAATTAATCACTAGGACTTTACCTTGCCACTCAGAAGCCTCTCGCAAATGTCCCGATACATCCATCAGACTAAACGCAGGCAATGGCTTGCCCACTAAGTTTCCCGTATCTGCCGCCGAGTTTCCCACATCTTTTTGTAGCTCAAAAGGACGCTGTTCTTGTTGTGTATTTGGCTGTTTATTCGAATGAATATGGCCTGAAAGAAAAATCCCGATAAAAAAACAACTCACAATGATCCCGACAGTAATCAAGTTTCTCTGTTTCATTTATTTACCAAGCATTTCATTTAAATGTTGCAGAAAATCTTCCGTATTCATAAAGCCAACGACTCGACGTGATTTTTCCTCAATCCCTTCCTTATTGAAAAAAAGAATGGCTGGAGGTCCATACAAACTGAATTTTTTAAGTAAGGCTTTATCAAACCTATCATTCTCTGTGACATCTGCCTGCAACAAAACAACATTGCTCAACACTCGATGAATTTTTGAATCTGAAAAGGTCTGATGCTCCATTTCCTTGCAGGTGACGCACCAATCAGCGTAGAAATCCAGCATGACATACTTGCCCTCACTGGTGGCTGCATTCAAAGCAGACTGTAACCCGTCAATGTCTTTAATTGTCTGGAATGATAATGTACTGGACCTGGCCTCATTCACACCACCTGCGTCCAGCAACCCTTGTAAGGGCTTGAACATATTATTACCGCCACTGGCAGCGCCAATGATTAATAATATTCCATAAACAAGCATTGCCAGCCCCAGACCACGCCATAGCCCCTGCCATGGTGATCGCCTTTCTAATCTATCCAGCGCCCCCATATAGATAGCGGTCACAATGAATAATATTGCCCACAAAGCCAAAGCTAACGAGCCTGGCAATACACGCTCCATAAACCAGACGGCCACCCCTAACATCAACACGCCAAAAACATGCTTGATGGTTTCCATCCAAGCACCGGCTTTGGGCAATAATTTTCCTACCGATGCGCCAATCAGAAGTAAAGGTGCGCCCATACCCAAGCCCATAGCAAATAGCGCGGAGCCGCCAAGCACTGCATCGCCAGTTTGACTGATATAGAGTAATGTCCCGGCCAGCGGTGGTGCAACACATGGTCCGACAATAATGGCAGACAAGATACCCATCACTGCAACACTGCGCAATGTGCCTCCTTGCTTATCACTTGAGCCTGAAAGCTTGTTTTGCCAACTGACCGGTAATTGCAATTCATAAAAACCAAACATAGATAGGGCGAGCAAAACAAACACTGCACTGAATGCAGTAATAGCCCAGATATTTTGTGAAGCAGCCTGTAGGTTCAATTCGAATGATCCGGCAACAACGCCCAGAACAGCGTAGGTTAGTGCTATGGCAATCACATAGGTTAGCGACATATAAAACGAACGCAGAGTAGTCATGCTACTGCCCTGGCCAACAATAATCCCTGACAAAATTGGAATCATCGGAAACACACAGGGCGTCAATGCCAGCAATAAGCCAAAGCCAAAGAAGATAATGATATTTTGCAGAAAACTATCGGCTGACAAATTTTCGGTAATTGCATCTTGTTTAGAAAGTTGTTTTGTCCCTGATTCTAATATACTAGCCTCATCAATCACACTCGCGATCAAATTGATTGGCAATGTCTTGCTTATCGGCGGATAACAAAGCGCATCTTCTTTGCATCCCTGATAATTAACGAGCAACTTTACAGCAGGTGCAGTAACGTCTTTTCTTTGGATTGTTAACTGCGCGTCAACATCATGATAATTTATCCAGACACTTCCAAAATTAGGGTCGTTCTTCAGCTTGCCTTCGGGTAATTTGACGTCGCTGATGGCGAGGCTATCTTCTTGCAGCTCAAATTCGAACTTATCCTTATACAGATAATAGCCTTCCGCAATCTGCCAATGCACATTAATCACATTCTCTGACACCGCTTCAGCAGACACAATAAAGGCATTTTCAGGGTCCAGGAACTCGGGCTGTTCGGCGCTGGTAAGCGTGCCAAATATATTGTCAATCCCTTTGGAAAAAGAATTTGCTGATGCGATATTAATAACAGTTGCGGAGATAGCTACTGCTAGGACGAGTGACAACAAACGAAATGCTGCTATATTCATTTATTTTGTACTGTCTTCAATCCAACGGAGATATTCCTTAAGGCCATCCTTAATGGAGACTGCAATAATTTCTGGAAGTTCGTGAGGGTGTAATGACTTTATTCTCTTCTGAATCGCAGGAAGATGCTCGGATGTAGTTTTAATCAAGAGCAATAACTCACTGTCCGACTCTACTTTGTGATTCCATTTAAAATATGAGGTCAGACCGGGGATAATATTAACGCAGGCAGCGACATTATCCGCAACCAGGCCTCGCGCGAGCTGTTTTGCCGTAATCGAGTCTGGGCAGGTGGTTAAAACCAGTAAATATTCTACTTTCTTAGTCAAAAATAATCCTAACTATTTCTCAATAATGACTTGAATTTCCCCATTCTGCCAACACATTGGTTATTTAGCCAATAAAAATTTCAGGTAACAACTGCAACCAAAGGTAGGCTCCATCTTGTTTAATCTATCCATTCTGTTGTTCATTTTTACACCACTGATTGAGATTTACTTGCTGATTCAGATCGGCAGTGAGATAGGGGCTTTACTCACAATTGCATTGATTCTGTTCACTGCCGGTCTGGGTGTGACTCTACTACGGATACAGGGACTCATCACTCTGACAAAAATCAGACAAAGTCTGGAGCAAGGTGAATTACCCGCAGAGGCAGTGCTGGAAGGCCTTATGTTACTCATTGCCGGCGCCCTTTTATTAACCCCAGGCTTCTTCACAGATACCATTGGTTTCATCTGTTTAATACCTTCAATTCGCAGCAAAATAGCCAATTCCATCCTCAAAAGAGCCATTGTTACGCAACACAATAAGAGAGCTCAGAGACGGGGACATGGCGAACAAGTCACCTTGGAAGGCAAATACTGGGAACATTAATAAATAGCCCCGAAATTAATGGGCTTGTCGGTTAAATTGAAAAATTATGTCAAAATTCACATTGATATTCGATTACATTGAGCTATTTTATAATCGGCAACGTAAGCATTCTACGATTGGCTATCTGTCACCGATAGCATTTGAAGATAATGAGTATTGCTTAACTGAGTGTGCGTTTTATTGGGGTAAGATCAAAGTTAATTGACGACTCACAAGCACATGAGTTATTGGCACAGTTTGATAACTGACAGCGCTAACAAAAAAATGCACTCGGAAAAAATAAAGCTACAGTCGTTCCCCCTTCCGCTTTGTTTTCCCAATGATTTTGGCCGTTAGCCATCAAATCTGAGGGGGCGCATGAGGTTTCAAGGCAAAATTATAAAGTGGAATGATGATAAAGGATTTGGCTTTGTTGAGCCCAATGGTGGTGGAGATCGCGCTTTTGTTCATATTAAAGCTTTTAATCCTCGCTCTCGTAGACCTGTTAATGGTGAAGTCATTACCTATGAATCAGTTCGTGAAAATAATAATCGTTATAAAGCTGAAAATATTAAATTCGCTCGTGACGCGAAAGCATCAAATAATCGAAGTAAACCCAAAAACGAAAGTTTCTTTGGCGTATTTACAATGTTTTTTTGCATTGGACTATTGGTGTCAGTATTTGTTGGAAAGTTACCTGTAATTATTGTCGGTTTATATATTGTAATGAGTTTAATTGCATTCATCGTTTACGCAGTGGATAAATCAGCTGCTCAGAATGGTCGCTGGAGAACGGAAGAAAGCATATTACATCTAATTTCTATAATTGGTGGCTGGCCAGGCGCTTATTTCGCTCAAGCTAAATTGCGCCATAAATCGAGTAAAGAAGAATTTAAAAGTGTTTATCGGGTAACTGTCTTTTTGAATTTAGGTGGCTTGTTTTTATTTTGGCTATGGCTAAGGTCATCCCGATGAGTGACCGATGGGTGGCCGATGAGTGGCAATCGCACGATCAATATAAGCACTCGAGTTTATTTCTTCTGAGCTTGTTCCCTCTGCGCTATCTTGTGAACTGTCTTCTGAATTACCTGATGAATCTAAACCCAGACTTGCTTGACCGGTAACGGCTGTTCTCTGAATGATCAAGGTGAAGGCTTTTGCATACTCACCGATACAGAAGCTGCTGCGGTAGGTATCCTGGTCGCTTATCGCCGCGTCTTGTTTATCTAGCAAGAGTTTATCCAGCAAGGGCTGCCAGTTAGAAGCGCTTGCCGCGGCTATCTGTGCGCACATCGCGGCACTGGTCTTGGCACGAATGGCATGCTCGATCCCTTGCTCATGACAATATTCAATGATTCTTGTTTGCTAGCCAGCGGCATCAATACGCAGCGCCTTCACGGTACAGTCTTTCGGGAGAGATTGTTGGCATTGCTGGATAAACGCCTTATTACCTTGCGTTGGCGACACATTGCCGTGACGGAAATCCACCGCCACGATCTGCCCGACCATCGGCATACAGCCCTTGTTCTTGTTGTAGGTCCATTGTGCATCCGCTTTGTGGGCAACAATTTCAGTGGCATCAAGGTCCAGCGTTACTTTCTTACAACGATGCAAGGCTGACTGCAATACGGCTTTATTGATCTCTATCCAAGCAGCCTGGATTTGCGGCTGGCTTGCAACCCGCCTGAGCCAATCTCCAAGCGTGGTCGCTTGAGGAAGTTTCTTGAGATCTAACACAGTGCACAGTACCGCATCATCCTCAAGGTGGCGAACCTCATCCAGATAAAAACTGCCTTCATGCTGCATCAGGATGAGGGTCTTGATGAATTCCCCTTGATAAATTCAGAGGGCTTATACCCCACGATTACTTTTAAGCTGGGGGAAGTGCTTATCGATTCGCTCAGACAGGTTCATGTAGTCTATTAGGGGAATCCATTAATTGAGCAATGACCAATAAACCAGCACGAGAGGTGAGTCAATCGTTGGTGGTATCGAGTTTGTAAGATACCCTAGTCATAAGCCTTGAGCCGTGCAGCCATTGGGTGATGGTGGGTGATGGCGCTAACCCCTGTTGCCTAACCCCTTGTTGTTAACTAGCATACAGCCAAGGCTGTCATGATGCCACGATCAAGCCAGCCAATATGCAAGGCAAAGAGACTAAATTAAAGAGCGTTGGCTTGCAGCCATGCGTTCACCTTATGAGCGTGTCTTTGCTCACCGTAACCGGCGGGTTGGTTATCGTGGTTTGCAGAAGGTGCAATCTCAGTAGGCATCCGTGTACTGACTTTCAACCGCAAAAGAGTGATGACGCTGGGGTTTGAAGACATAGATAGATTGGGTTTTGAAGACATCAATTCAATACCTGCCCAAGGTAAATACCAAGGCAAATACTAGGGTAAATCCGCCTTCCATTTACCTAAAGGGCAGACCTAAGGCACTCATAGCCTAAAATAGCCTATTAGGTCTTAAATAAAGCGGCCTATTGTCGTTTATTTGAACAAATATGTGAATTTTGACATTGTTTTTCGATTAACCGACAAGCCCATGATGGTTTTCATCCTCCCGCCATGAACGGATCGCTATTTGCTGTCAGCCCGCTCCAGACTCATTTCATATTGGACAAGGCTTTTCCTTGACAGATTAAATATCCCGCCCTATAATTGGCACTCACTCGGATAGAGTGCTAACAATAAAATTTTTAATTTATGATTAACCCGTATTTTCAGGAGACAAACACATGAATATACGTCCTTTACAAGACCGCGTTATCGTTAAACGCATGGAAGAAGAAACTACCAGCGCTGGTGGCATCGTACTTCCAGATTCCGCCACAGAAAAACCAATTCGTGGCGAAGTGACTGCTGTAGGACCAGGCAAAATACTCGATAACGGTGATAAAAGACCTCTTGACGTCAAAGTCGGTGATACCGTGCTTTTTGGTAAGTACTCTGGTACAGAAGTCAAGATCAACGAAGAAGAACTTCTCGTCATGTACGAAAAAGACATCATGGGTGTCATCGAAGCTTAGGTCTTTGGAATCACAAAACTAATTTAGAGGAATTACAAATAATGAGTGCAAAAGAAATTAAATTCGGTGATGACGCAAGACAGCGCATGCTGAGAGGCGTCAATACCTTGGCCAATGCTGTCAAGATTACACTGGGACCTAAAGGTCGTAACGTAGTATTAGACAAAAGTTTTGGTGCGCCAACTGTCACAAAAGATGGTGTTTCCGTCGCTAAGGAAATTGAATTGAGTGACAAGTTTGAAAACATGGGGGCACAGATGGTTAAAGAAGTGGCTTCAAAAACTTCTGACATCGCTGGTGACGGCACCACCACGGCAACTGTTCTGGCGCAGTCTATTGTGACTGAAGGTCTGAAAGCTGTTGCTGCTGGTATGAACCCAATGGATCTGAAACGCGGTATTGATAAGGCAGTTATTGCCGTTGTTGAAGAACTAAAAAATATCTCCAAGCCTTGTGATGATGATAAGGCCGTCGCACAGGTTGGTACCATCTCTGCAAATTCTGATACAGCAGTTGGCGATATCATCGCTGAAGCCATGGGCAAAGTAGGGAAGGAAGGTGTCATTACTGTTGAAGAAGGTTCAGGTCTGGATAACGAACTGGCAGTTGTTGAAGGTATGCAGTTTGACCGTGGCTATCTGTCTCCCTATTTTATTAACAACCAGCAGTCTATGAGTGTTGAAATGGATGAACCTTTCATCCTGTTACACGACAAGAAGGTTTCAAATATCCGTGAACTACTTCCAATCTTGGAAACCGTTGCCAAAGCTGGTCGTCCTCTGCTGGTCATCGCAGAAGATGTCGAAGGTGAAGCACTGGCAACATTGGTTGTGAATACCATTCGCGGTATCGTTAAAGTCGCCGCTGTGAAAGCCCCTGGTTTTGGTGACCGTCGTAAGGCAATGTTAGAAGATCTAGCTATGCTGACTGGCGGTACCGTTATCGCCGAAGAAGTTGGTTTAACACTTGAGAAGGTAGGCCTTGATGATTTGGGTACAGCTAAACGTGTCGTTATCACCAAAGAAGATACCACTGTAATTGATGGTGCTGGTGAGGCGAAAGATATCGAAAGTCGCATCAAGCAAATTCGTCAACAAATTGAATCTTCTACTTCAGACTATGACCGTGAAAAACTTCAAGAGCGCGTTGCTAAACTGGCAGGCGGTGTTGCGGTTATCAAGGTTGGTGCAGCGACTGAAATCGAAATGAAAGAAAAGAAAGCTCGCGTAGAAGATGCATTACATTCTACACGTGCTGCGGTTGAAGAAGGTGTGGTTCCAGGTGGTGGTGTTGCATTACTTCGCACACTGAGCTCACTTGATGGCCTAAAAGGTGATAATGAAGAACAGGCAACGGGGATCAATATCATCCGCCGTTCACTTCAAGAACCACTACGTCAAATCGTAAATAACGCAGGTGGCGAAGCTTCTGTTGTTGTTAATGAAGTTCTTAACAGAAAAAGCAACAATGGCTATAACGCTGCAAATAGCGAATATGGCGACATGATCGAAATGGGTATTCTTGACCCAACAAAGGTCACGCGTTCAGCGCTGCAATATGCAGCTTCTGTTGCGGGCCTGTTGATCACCACTGAAGCCATGATTGCTGAAATACCAAAAGATGATGCTCCTGCAGCACCTAATATGGGCGACATGGGAATGGGCGGAATGGGCGGAATGATGTAAGCTTGCTCCGTTTTATTCAACATACTATTTGTTAAAGTATTGAAAAGCCCCGCACTGCGGGGCTTTTCTTTGGCTTCAATTTTATATTCTTCTTTTTGGGGTTAGGCGAGGACGACCCGCCAGCAAACTACTAGCAAAATCTCAAAAACTAACCGCCAAGAAGTGGAATCCAATATTAAAAAATATGTGTCCTCAACTTGCTGCATTAACAAATAGTTTATAATCTTCGCCATCACGTAAGATATAGTTATCAAAGCAACAATGGCACATACAAAAAAACATCGTTTCAATAAACATCAAAAATCTGCAACGCCTAAAAAAACCATGGCGGATAAAGCCGATATTAATGTTCTTTACGAACAATCTGTTCAATGTGTCGAATCAGAGATTGATTTTGTTGATGCAACATTTGAAAAACTTCGTGGCCGTAAAGCAGAATCATTAAGGGAAGATTTTTGTGGCACCGCAAATACTTCATGCGAATGGATACGTAGACGTAAAACCAACAAAGCCATCGCTGTCGATTTAAACGAAGAAGTCCTAGCATGGAGTCGTGAATATAAAGTAGGGAAGTTGGCGCAAGAACAGGCAAAACGCATTACTTTGATTAACGATAATGTCGTGTCCGTCAAAACCAGCAAGGTCGATACCGCGCTGGCGATGAACTTCAGTTACTGGATCTTTGAAGACCGCCAGACCATGATTAAATATTTCAAGAGAATTCACGATACACTCATTGATGACGGTATCTTGTTTCTTGATGCCTTTGGTGGATACGAGGCCTATCAGGAAATGAAGGAACGCACAGAGCATGATAAATTTACCTATATCTGGGATCAAGCCAGCTATAATCCTGTCACTGGACACTGTCAATGTTATATTCACTTTAAATTCAAAGACGGTTCCAAAATCAACAAGGCATTCAGCTATGCATGGCGTTTATGGAGCCTACCAGAACTCACTGAAATGCTCACAGAGTCGGGCTTCAAGGCAACGGTTTATTGGGAAGGCACCGACGAAGATACTGACGAGGGTGATGGCATCTTTAGCCCAGCAACAGAGGGTGAAGCTGATGCTGGCTGGATCGCTTACATCGTAGCAGAAAAAAATAGCAATATAAATCAATAAGTTATAATACTATTTAAGTTTTCCAGATACTAGAGATAAGCCGCCCTTCGTTTGGCGAAGAAAATCTCTAAAAAGCACCTGCACTGACTGAATCTCCTATATAATGATCGGCTTGGTTTTTCGACCAGACCCTTGATTTATCTGGTTTTAAAGACATGTGTATATGGATCCTGACTACGAAATAATGACACAAGTAACACAAATATCGTCAACCGCTGAAAAGGTAAACGAACCTCCTGTCACTGAGTCAAGATCTGCACTTGGCCTCTGGTCAGGTGATCGCTCAACAATCTTTAGTGAGGATTCAGCGATTCACGGCGCCATTTGCAATCTGAGCAAACCCATCTACGTCCTCCAAGCTCAAGAACAGAAATATTCCGCCACTGATCAAGGCAAAGTGATTATCGGTCAGGGAACTGAGACTGGGAGCTTGCCATTGGCCGGATTTTCCCCAGCAAGCTCACTGAGACAATTAGGCGACATCAGTTTTACTGAAGATCATGGCCTGAGTTCTCCATACATGTGTGGTGCCATGGCCAATGGCATCGCCTCGATAGAACTTGTTGAAGCGGCAGCCGAGGCCGGATTGCTCAGTTCTTTTGGTGCTGCTGGATTAACTCTGGAAGAAATCGAGAACGCTGCTAAATATCTAACAAAATCATTAAAATCGAAACCCTTCTGTTTTAACTTAATTTTTTCACCAAATGAAAAAGGGCACGAGGACGCGGTTGTTTCAATCTATTTGAAATACGGGATTCACCTAGTTGAGACCTCGGCTTACATGAAACTAACTCTGCCAACTGTGCGTTATCGCGTACATGGTATTCGCCGAAATCAAACAGGCATGATTGAAACTCCGAACAAAATTATTGCCAAGGCATCGCGCATCGAAGTTGCAACAAAGTGGTTTAGTCCTCCACCAGAAAAAATGCTAGCACAGTTGATTGCCTCAGGCGATATCACGGAAGAACAGGCTACTATGGCTGCACAAATACCTATGGCACAAGATTTAACTATCGAAGCAGATTCTGGCGGACATACCGATAACCGACCAGCGATTACCGTACTGCCAACTATCATTGCCTTACGTGATCGCATGCAAGAAGAATTTAACTACAGCATGCCACTGCGAATAGGCGCGGCTGGCGGCATTGCGACACCAACATCCGCTGCAGCAGCATTCTCTATGGGTGCCGCTTACATTGTTACGGGAACAATCAATCAGGCTTGCATTGAATCAGGTAGCAGTGACATTGTACGCAAGATGTTGGCCGAGGCGCAGCAGGCAGACGTAACCATGGCCCCAGCTGTCGATATGTTCGAGATGGGGGTAAAGTTACAGGTATTAAAACGCGGCACGATGTTCGCCATGCGCGGTAATAAGCTCTACGAAATTTATCGTGCCTATGACTCGATAGAGGCCATCCCAGAAAAAGAGAGGCTGTCTCTGGAAAAATCTATTTTCAAAGCACCACTAGAAGAAGTATGGGCATTGACGCAAAATTTTTTCAACGAACGCGATCCACAACAAATTGAAAAATCCCGACAGGATCCTAAACATAAAATGGCACTGATCTTCCGTTGGTATCTAGGACTCTCTTCACGCTGGGCCAATGCTGGAGAAATATCCAGACAAGTGGATTATCAAATCTGGTGCGGACCAGCCATGGGAGCATTCAACGAGTGGGTCAAGGGTTCCTGGCTAGCAGCACCTGCAGCAAGAAATGTAACGACCGTTGCTGCCAATATTCTCTATGGTGCTGCGGTCATCGCACGTATTAATAATTTACGGACACAAGACGTAAGGCTTTCAAATCAGGTAGCACGTGTTGAACCACAAGAAATCAGTGTGATTGAGCAAAACATATCATGACCAAAAAACAAACCCAAGCCACCTTGTCTCCATTAGCCATTGTCGGCATCGGCTGTTTATTTCCGAAAGCAGGGGACGTGAATGAATATTGGTCAAACATTCGCGAGGGTGTTGATGCCATTACTGACATCCCTGATTCACACTGGAATCCTGAAGATTATTTTGATTCAAACCAGAAAACACCCGATATGACCTATGCCCATCGTGGTGGATTTATCGATCCAATCGATTTTAACCCATTGCAATATGGCATGAGTCCAAAAAATATTGAAGCCACCGATACCACACAACTGCTTGGCATGGTGGTGGCCAGGCAAGCCTTGTTAAATGCAGGTTATTCCACCGGTAAAGATGCCGGAGATGGCCGGGAGTTTGATCGCGATCGTACCAGCGTCATCATGGGTGTAACTGGCACATTAGAGTTAGTCATTCCCCTTGGCGCCAGATTAGGTCACCCAATCTGGCGTAATGCATTGGCTGAAGCTGGTGTCGATTCGGAAACTGCGGAAGATGTTGTAAAAAGAATTTCAGATAGCTATATCCCGTGGCAGGAAAATTCATTCCCGGGTTTACTAGGAAATGTAGCCGCTGGTCGTATTGCCAATCGATTTGATTTAGGTGGAACCAACTGTGTTGTCGATGCTGCCTGTGCAAGTTCATTAAGCGCCATCCACATGGCCACATTAGAATTGCAATCCGGTCGTTCAGACATGGCCATTGCCGGTGGACTGGATACCTTCAACGATATCTTTATGTACATGTGTTTCAGTAAAACACCAGCACTGTCACCAACTGGAAATAGTCGACCCTTCGCACTGAGCGGTGACGGCACCATCCTCGGCGAAGGTATGGGCGCAATTATATTGAAGCGTCTTGAGGATGCGATACAAGATGGTGATCATATCTATGCCGTCATCAAAGGCATTGGCACATCCAGTGATGGTCGTGGTAATGCCATCTATGCACCAAGTGCTGCAGGTCAGGTTAAAGCGTTGAAAGATGCCTACTTACAAGCGGATGTCGCTCCGGATTCAATCGAGTTGGTAGAGGCACATGGCACAGGGACCTCAGTCGGTGATGCAGTAGAGGCCCAGGCATTAGAACAGGTTTATCGACAGGCAAATGCGGAAGACACATGGTGTGCGATTGGTTCTGTGAAATCCATGATCGGTCATACTAAATCCGCTGCGGGTGTCGCTGGCATGATCAAAACAGTCATGGCATTGAAGCACAAAGTATTGCCGCCGACGATCAAGGTTGATCAGCCATTAGCAGCCTTAGAACCAGGCAAAGCACCTGTTTATGTCAACACCATTAAACGTCCATGGGTTGCCAATGATTCACATCCACGACGTGCGGCATTAAGTGCCTTTGGTTTCGGTGGAAGTAATTTTCATTGTGTGCTTGAAGAAGCTGAAAGTAACGATGCTGAAGTTGATTGGGATGGCCGCGTCCTTTTATTTGCCTTGAGTGCAGATTCAAAAGACGAACTCAGTAATCAACTTACAAATATTGACGTTAATAAATCCTGGGCAGAACGTCGCGCCGCCGCCGCAAGATCTTGTGCAAAGTTTGACGCGATGAAAACATATCGCCTGACATTTATAATTGAAAAAGATAAAACAGATCTGCAAACGCTGCTTAATAACGCTAGCAAAATGCTGTCAGAAAATAATACTCAGAATTTCTGGCAACTGCCTATTGGCATAAGTTATGCCTCGGGCAAGTATACAGACAAAATCGGACTGCTGTTTCCGGGACAGGGAACACAGTATGTTGGCATGCTGCGTGATCTTGCCTGTCAGTTCCCACAATTTAATACTATCCTAAGTGCGGCAAATGCCGTCAAGGGTGAAGCCAAACACGGCACAAGACTCAGCGACACGATCTATCCCATGCCAGTATTTTCGGATGAAGCACGACAAGCACAAGAAGAGTTTTTGCGTGACACACGCAATGCACAATCAGCGATTGGCGCTATTAGTTTATCGGGCTTGCGCATGCTTGAAACATTTGGTTTTAAGGCCGATGTCACTGCTGGTCATAGTTATGGTGAACTGGTTGCGCTATGTGCTGCTGGTGTTTTCAGTGAAACTGCTTTGCACCAATTGTCACTGTTACGCGGCAAGCTAATGGCGGAAGGGGAAGGCGACCGCGGTTCTATGTTATCGATCTCAGCCGAGCTGGAAGTGGTAGAAAAATTTATTAAAGATGAAAAACTTGATCTAGTCATCGCTAATTATAATGCACCGAAACAAATTGTCTTGTCTGGTGCGACTGACCAAATTAAAAAAGCCGTCATACTTTGTAAGGAACAAAGATTAAGCGCTACACAATTACCGGTTTCTGCAGCGTTCCATAGTGAATTCGTCGTAAGTGCCGAAGCACCTTTTGCAGAGGCACTCTCTAGGATCGAATTAAGTCAAAGCACCATGACGGTGCTGGCAAATACAACAGCGGATGAATATCCAAATGACGAGAATGAAATTCGTCAACTACTTTCAGGTCAGCTAGCAAATCCTGTCAGGTTTGTTGAACAAATAGAAAAAATGGCGGCGCTTGGCGTACGTACCTTTGTTGAAATTGGCCCAGGAAACCGTTTGAGTGGCCTAGTTAAATCCATACTGGATGGGAAAGATTTTCAGATCCTATCATTGGATACTTCCTCGGGAAAACGACATGGTCAGTATGATCTTGCCAGTTTATTGGCAAACCTTGCCATCCTAGACAAAGACATCGATCTTACACGGTGGGATGCGAACTATCTTGATTCATTTGAAGATGCCAGTGGTAATAATTTAGGGGGCAAAAAACCTGCAATAACGATTCCTTTATCCGGCGCGAACTATGTCATGCCCAAAGAGAAACGTCCTAAGAGACCACAACAAGCTAGACCAATATTACAGCCTGCAGTGGAGGCTACAGTTTTGTCGAACACATCAGTCGCGAATGCATCAACGCAAAAAATTACATCGACCCAAAACAATATACCGGTCGACCAAAATGCAACTCAGGAAAGTATTTTGGCCTTACAAAAAATGCAGGAACAAACTGCAAAGTTACATCAACAATATTTACTAGGTCAGGAAATAGCCCAACAAACGATTGCACAATTATTACAGCAGCAGGCATTATTAGGCTTGGAGCCAGTTACCCTACCTACGACAGCGCCTACTGTTCAAATACCAACTGTTGCACCCGTTCAGCTCACACCGGAGGCGCCTGTTGCGATACCACAACCAGTTGAACAAGATATATCTCCAAACAAGTCTGCTATTGATAAACCGGTAGTTGAATTTATTGAAACAGAAAAAGCCACACATGCCAGCGAAGAGATACACAGCGTTCTATTGGATGTTGTCGCCGAGAAAACCGGTTACCCATTAGAGATGTTAAGTCTGGATATGAGTCTGGATACTGACCTTGGCATTGACTCTATTAAACGCGTAGAAATTTTATCCGCCTTACAAGAGAAACTTCCTGGTACGCCAACGGTAAATCCAGAAGAGTTAGGGACTTTTCAGTTCCTTGAAAACATCGTTGAGTCTCTGGTTACTGCCATACCGAAAATAGCAACAGCACAGGATGCGCCTGCTGCTCTACTCACTGCGTCTGTCTCAAATGAAGAATTGAATGCAGTATTGCTTAAAGTAGTTGCAGAAAAAACCGGCTATCCAGAAGAAATGTTGAGTCTTGAGATGAGTCTGGATGCCGATCTTGGTATCGACTCGATCAAGCGTGTAGAGATCTTATCTGCATTGCAGGAACAAATACCAAAAGCACCAATGGTCAACCCGGAAGACCTGGGTCAGATTCAGACCTTACAACAGATTGTCAATCATCTTGGCGCAGACTTAACAAACACTGCATCAATAAGCCCAGATGAAATTTCTTCACCCAGCAATAGCAATGCATTGAACGCCTCTGTACTTTCAGAGGTATTACTAGAGGCCGTTGGCGATAAAACCGGTTATCCAGTAGACATATTAAATCTGGATATGAATCTGGAAGCTGATCTGGGTATCGATTCTATCAAACGCGTTGAAATACTTTCTGCCTTACAAGAACGCATGCCAAGCATGTCAAGAATGCCAACGGTGAAACCAGAAGACCTAGGCACATTACAAACACTGCAACAAATTGTTGATCACATGCTGGCTGACTCAACAACACCAGCGAATACAGAAGTAGTCGCTGATGAAACAGTTGTCACCATAGAGAGGCAAGCTTTAACGGCCGTAACCTTAAGAACTCAGCAAGATGAAATATCATTGCCAGAAGGTGCAACAGTCTGGATTACCAAAGACAAGCCTGCAATGACAAAGGCAATCTGTATGTCTCTGAAGAGAATAGGCCTAAACCCAATCGTAGTACCATTAGATGCAATTCCTGATGAAACACTGGCTGGCTTAATCATTCAGACACCTGCTATTCCTGACCAAACATTTATGAAAGAAAGTTTCTTGCTGGTTCAACGCGCGAGTAAATATTTGCGTGCAACAGGCAAAATAGGCGCAGCCATTCTCGCTAGTGTCACAAAAATGGGGGGCAAATTTGGCCTGAGTGATTTAAAAGGCACCTGTCCTGTAGCTGGCGGCATCGCTGGCTTGATTAAGACAGCAGACAAGGAATGGCCAGAAGTCTATTGTAAAGCGATTGATGTTAATAAAACTGATTCAATCAATGACATGGCTGAAAGCATTGTTGATGAATGCCTATCACGTGATCCACTTGGCAATCTAATTGAAGTTGGCATTACCCATGACAGTGGCACTAAAAAACGCTACACACTTAAACTCAATCACGCTGACATTGCCGACAAAAAAAACTCAAGCGCATTAGACGCAAATGATGTTGTGGTCGTCACTGGTGGTGCGCGCGGCGTGACTGCAGAGATTGCTTATGCACTGGCAGATACCTATCAAACAAATTTATTGTTATTAGGGCGCAGCGAAAAATCAGAAAATGAAGCCGAATGGTTTGATGGTTTAAATACTGAGGCTGAAATTAAAAAAACCATCCTGATAAAGAAAGGCAAAGGCACAACGCCTAAAGAATTGAATAATGCCTGTCAGAAGCTCCTCGCAGAAAGAGAAATAAGATCAAACTTAGAACGTATTGAAGCAACTGGCGTGAAGGCCATGTATCGCGCAGTGGATGTACAAGAAAAAGATGATGTTATCGCCGCTATTAATGAAGCCAGAGACACTTTAGGCAACATCAGCGGCTTTGTTCATGGTGCTGGCGTATTGGCAGATAAACTCATTGAAGATAAAATTGAAGCAGACTTTGAAAAAGTCTATGCCACTAAAGCTGCCGGAGTTGATTCGTTACTCACAGCAACAGAAAGCGATGACTTAAAAATCATGGTTATGTTCTCATCATCAACAGGCCGTTTTGGTCGTACAGGACAATGCGATTATGCAGTTGCCAACGAAGTCTTGAATAAAGTCGCGCAACAGCAAGCAACATTAAGAAAGGGCTGTCGTGTTGTGAGTGTGAACTGGGGGCCATGGGATGGCGGCATGGTTACACCCGCATTAAAGAAAATCTTTGCCAGCGAAGGCATTAGTATGATTGATCTCAAAGCTGGAGCCGATTACCTGATGCAGGAGATTGCAAATCAGGGTCCCGTCGAAGTTGTGATATCAGGCTCAACTGAAAAAGGTAGAACTGCAAATCAAGATACAAAAGCAAAAGAAACCTCAGCAGAAATTCCTGCTATGAATATGCGTGTGGCTTTTTCAAGAACATTGAATGTAAATGACCATGCCTTCCTGAAATCGCATGTGATGAGTGGCCATGCTGTGCTACCGGTAGCTATTATCACTGAATGGCTCGCTCATGGTGCCATGCATGATAACCTCGGCCTTAACTTTCATGGTTTTAGGAATTTCAGAATTTTCAAAGGCGTTACACTAGAAGCAGATGGGAGCATTGATCTGCAAATTCTCGCAGGTAATATTCATCAAGAAAATGGCAAAGAGATTGTGCCTGCTGAATTACGCAGTGGAAAGATAATCCATGCTCGTGCAGAGATTATTTTAGCTACTCAAGAGATTCAACAAGAAAATATCAGTAATCAGGTTGTTACTGGTAAATATTCACAAGCCACAAATGAAATCTATACATCCAATAGATTATTTCATGGAAAACTATTGCAGGGGATCGCTGATGTTGATGCCTGTGATGCAACAGGCATGACCGCCAATATCAGCGGTGCAACCTCACCAAAGATATGGATGGAAAAACCCATCCGTTCTTCATGGCTCACCGATCCATTAGCAATAGATAGCAGTTTCCAAATGATGATCCTGTGGTGCTTCGAACAATCCGGAGTTGGCTCACTACCCACTGCCATAGGCGAATATAAACAGTTCCAAAAATATTTCCCTAAAGAAGGTTGCAAGATTAATATTAATGTTATTGATCACGCGAAACACCGCGCATTAGCAAATATTGAGTTTATCAATCAAAATGACCTGCTTATTGCACGCATAGATAATTACGAATGCGTAATTGATACATCGCTTGAAGAAGCATTTGCTAAGAATAAATTAAAGATTCCTAGTATTAATTAGTCCCAACAATCCTATATAAAGAAATGGCTAGGTAAATCTGAAACGTTCGACTATCTTGGGGGTCTTAAATATCTAGCGTAAGCAGATATGTATCAAATCCTTTTATACACTCTGACACAAAAATCTAGCTTGCTACATTTCCAGTAACAAAAAACGAATTAAACGCTTGCCGCCCGAATGCTAAATCTCATAAATATCCGATACAACATCGGTATCACAAAAAGCGTCAATACAGTTGAAAATGCCATCCCCCAGACAATCGCTGTTGCTACTGGACCCCAGATTAAAGAATGGCCAGCTAAGCCTGTTGCCAATGAAAACAAACCAGCAATAGTTGTTAATGAAGTAATCAATACCGGAGTTACTCTTCTCCTTGCAGCATAGACAGTCGCATGTAATAAATTCATGCCATTTTCCAATCGCGCGTTTGCGGCAGAAATAAGCACGATGGCAGCATTCACAGAAATCCCCGCAAGCGCAACCACACCATACAAGGTATATAAACTGAGTGGATTTGCTGTGACTAATAACCCAAGCACAACCCCGGTCAAGGCTAGCGGGATTGTCATCAAGATCATGAATGGTTGCCAGTAACTTCTGAACTGTGTTCCCAGAATGATATACATCATGCCTACGCCAAAGAAAAACAAGACAATGAGAGAGTCAATGCTTGTTTTTATGTCATCCAGTATGCCTGTGAAATCCAGATCGATCGTCGGATGCTTTTTTTGCAGCTCTTTCCACTCATCAATAATAATCTGGTTCGCTTCTACAGCATCGATTTTTTCTTCATCAATATCCGCTTCCAGTGTGATGGTTTTTCTATAATTGTAATGCCGAATATTATTGACACCAAAACCTCGCTCAGAATTGACCAACTCACCAATAGCGACTGAACGACCATCGGGCAATGAAATCGTTTGTCTTAATAAATCATCAACATTAGTCCAGTAATCCTGCTTGACCTGTACGCGAACTTTTACTTTTTCTCCTTGATCCTGAAAATCTGTAACAATCTCGCCATCGACAAATACCTGAATGCTGCGACTGACAACCGAGGGCGATATACCTGCACGTTGTATTGCTTCACCATCGTAATTTAATACAAGCTCTGGATTGCCAGGGCGATCATCCAGCATGATATTGCTATAGATAGGATTACTTTTAAGAAAATCTGTAAGCGCTGCTGCTGCCAATTTAATTTCGGATAATCCATCACCGCGTATTTTTATACTGATGGCTCTTGATGTCGGTGGACCGTCTTTCATTCGTAACAATGAAATATTGAGTGGCCCTTCAATATGCAAAATAGCTGCTTCTACCGCATCGGCAATTTCGTAGACTGATCTTGACTCATCATCTGAGCTAAGACTGATCATAATTTGCCCTATAGTGTCACCATACAAAGGTTCGGTTTCAGTGAATTGTTGTCCCGAATATGTCACTGACGATCTCAGTTCGTTTGGACGTATTTTCTCAACTGCTATCGCCTGCACTTTCGTCAACATCTTGCTGGTATCATCCAGCGTCGCGCCATGTGGCATTTCAACATTGATATAAAAAAGTTGAATTGCATCTGCTTCAAAAAAATTAAAGCGGATATGTCCGCCAACCATGAGCATCACTGCGAGAATAAAAACAGAGAGTACTGCTGAAATAGATACAACTGGATAACGCAGTGCCTTTAATAATAACTTTATATAATTGTAACGAATCCAGTGTGTGAATTGCTTGCGTCGTTTTTGCACCTTTGATGGATTTGTTAAATCAATGTTTGCTGCTATCACATGGGCTGGCAGCATCCAATAAGCTTCTAACAGACTCACTATCAATGCCAATGTCACCACGATGGGAATCACCTTCATAAATTCACCGAGAATACCGGGCATTAACATCAAGGGTAAGAATGCCGCCATAGTGGTCATTACCGATGTTGTCACCGGCGCAAAAACTTCTCGTAGAGCATCTATCACTGCAACCATAGGCTCCATGCCCTTTTGCAAACGCTGATACACTGACTCAACCACGACCACCGCATCATCAACCAACATCCCTAGGGCAATGACCACACCAAGCAGAACTGTATTATTTAGCGAGACACCAATATTATTGAGCACCAAAAATGTCCCTGCCAATGTAAAAGGGATGCCAATGCTTGTCAGAAAGGCGATACGTAAACCTAGGAAGATCCAGGTCACGACTAACACCATCATCAGGCCGATAAAGGCATTGGTTTGCATCAAGGACAATGCCTTGCGTGTACTTGTGGTTTGATCATCAACCAGAAATATTTCCACCCCAGTGGTATTTCCAAATTGATTGCGTTGTTCAATATAGCCTCGAACATCATCAACCAATTCCAGGACGTTAGTGTTGGCCTGTTTGGTGATAGCCATCAATGCGGCTGGCTCACCATTAAACCTGACAATCTCCGTGGCTTCTTCTGTTGCTCGAGTAAACTCTGCAAGGTGACCCAGCGTCACAATTCCACGAGCCGTGGTAATTGGATAATCTGCCAGACTTCCAGGGTCGGCATTTGTTCCTTCTACTCTGATTAACCATTGACCTTCATCTGTTCGAATATCACCAGCAGAAACATCCCGAAAATATGCTTTTACTGTGTCTGCCAAATCTCCTGGTGTAATACCCAGCCCTTCTAGTCTTTCTGGAAAGAAAGTGATATGTAGTTCAGGATCGTTGAGTCCAAGATCATTAATTCGATCAACACCTTTGATCAGCTCAAGATCTTTTTTAATGTTTCTCACCTGCCGGCGAAGATTTTCATCATCCCCCGCACTGGTCACCACAACTGTCGCCGATGGAAAAGCATTCGATGTAGTGATTTCATAGACCACCGGATCTTCTGCTTCCTCAGGCAGTTCATTTGAATAAGTATTTTGTACTTCTCGGCGTAGGTCAGCTAAGTGACTATCAAATTTTTTTTCACTGACTTGATCAAAACGTATCAAAATATTTGAAATGCCTTCTCGACTGGTGCTCGATACAAACTTGATGTCTTTGATCGAGCTGCGTAAATCATCTTCAATCGGGTTGGTGATTCTTTTTTCAACATCTTCGGCACTGGCGCCTGGGAAAAAAGTAATTACATTGATCCAGTTGAAATTAATTTCTGGATCTTTTGCTCGGGGCATTTGAAAATAGGAAATGCTACCAATAATAAGAATCAGGCAAAAGGTCAGGTTTGCGAGGATGTGATTCGCCAGGAAGCGCTGCAGAAGACTCATGGCTAATTAATGATATAGACAGGTGCTGATTCTTTTAGTGAAAAATGTCCTTCGATCACAATATGGGAATTATCCTCTAATGAAGTTGCGCTGGCGCGACCTGCCTGTGCAGTGGGCATAGGACTGAAGTGTGCAATATTGGCTTCGATGATAAACACTCCCAATTTGCCATCACGACGCACTAATAGATTACTAGGAAGATATGCACGTTTATCACGCCAGATTAACTTGCCTGTTGTTCCCGGTAAAACCTGTGAGTTTAACAATGTTAAACGTGCCTCCCTGTTTCTGGTTTCAGTATTAATCGCCTGAACAATGGTTCTTAGTTTCACTACCGTACGAATGTTGTCATATTCAAAGAAGAGTTCATTGGCATTATTAACCTGTGCTGAATCACGACTTGATACCTGCGCAGAAATCTCTGTGTTACCCATATCCATGACTTTTACCAGAGCCGTCCCAACCTTGACAAATTCACCCACGGCACTGGTCCGTTCGATCACTAGGGCACGAAAAGGACTAACGACTGTGCAATATGACTGATCTAGTTTTTTCATTTTGATCTCTGCCCGTATACCTTTGAGTTCAGAACCTAATACCGCATATTCAGACTCGCGTTCGTCTAGTATTTCTTCAGCCACAGACTGTTTCAATGTTAATCGACGTGTACGTTCAAGATAGCTCTTTGCCAAGTCCCTTTTTGATTGCAATGCTTCTAATCTAGCGACGGATTCGCGATAGGAAAGCGCATAATCTTCACAATCTAATTGTGCTAATACATCACCTTTTTCAACGATATCGCCAACACGAACAGTAAGTTCATCAACTATAGTGGCAATTCGCGCACTAATGACACTTTCGTTCAAGCTAACCACGGTTGCTGGTGCGGAATATTCTGGGTGGATGGCAACTTCCGAAATTTTGGCGGTTTTCACGAGGATCCGATCCGCCGCATAAACATATACAGATATAAAAACCGACATCGATACCATTGCAATCGTTTTCATATAGTTTCTTTATTATCGTAATCAACAATTCAGGCCACACTTTAGCATTTATCCAATACAAATTAATGGCCGAAATCGGCTTAAACACCTGAAAAGCATACAAACATTCCAGTTTGGCAATGTATACTCAGACCTCTGAAAAGCGTAAAAATTAGACAGAACCACAGACAACAATAGATTCTGTAGTAATTTTTTTACATTTACTTTATTAATCAATGAGTTAACTGGATGCAACGTATCGCTATTGTCGGTATCGGCGGCCTTTTCCCTGGCGCAGATACAGCGACAGATGACCATCATCTAGAAATCTTCTGGAGGAATATCCAGTCTGGCCGCGATTGTTCTCGCGAAGTCCCTGCTGATCGGTGGTTATTGGATAAAGAGGATGCCCTGAACGATAACAAGTCAGGCGAGCTGGCTGCAGATAAAGTCAATTCCATTCGCGGTTGTTTTCTCGATGACTTCCAACTGGATTCTACCGGTCTGAATATAGATAAAGACATTCTCGCAAAACTGGATCCTATGTTTCATGTGTTATTACATGCAGGCCGAGAAGCCTGGCAAGATACTAATATCGACAATCTGGATAAACAACGCGTTGGCGTCATTATTGGCAATATCGTTTTACCCACCGACACTTCTTCTGCACTGGCCGATGAAACACTGGGACCCGTCTTTGAATCACAACTTCTGGGCAAACCGCCTGAAGAAAACAAAAAAACCGAATCACTGAACAGGTATGTTGCTGGACTTCCGGCAGGCGTATTGGGCAAGGCATTAGGTTTTGGTGGTGGTACTTATACGTTGGACGCCGCCTGTGCATCTTCATTATACGCACTCAAGTATGCCGTCGAAGAATTAATTGCTGGACGCGCTGATACTATGTTGACCGGTGGTTTATCTCGTCCAGATTGTCTATATACACAAATGGGTTTTTCCGCATTAGGGGCCATTTCAAAAACCGGACATTGTTCACCCTTCGATCGCAAAGGTGATGGTTTGGTGGTCGGTGAAGGTGCTGGCATTCTGGCGCTTAAGCGTCTGGATGATGCCTTAAGTGATAATGATCATATCTATGCCACCATCGCGGGTATTGGTTTATCCAATGACATTGGTGGCAATCTCATGTCACCAGATTCTGAAGGTCAGTTGCGCGCCATGCAGTCTGCCTATCATCAAGCAAACTGGAATCCTGAAGATATCGATCTAATTGAATGCCATGGTACTGGCACACCAATTGGTGATGCCGAAGAAATTAAAAGTTTAAAGTCGCTTTGGTCTGAGGCAAGTGCAAATAAAAATGATTGTGTCATCGGTTCGGTAAAAAGCAACATCGGCCACTTGCTTACTGCGGCAGGTTCTGCAGGTCTCATTAAAGTATTGCTAGCGATGAAACATCAGCAACTTCCTCCGACTGCAAATTTTGAAAATACTTCTGCAGAAATTGATCTGGATGAAAGTCCTTTTACTGTTTTAAGTAGTGCTAAAGCCTGGAGAAAAAGAACAGAACAAACGCCTCGACGTGCGGCCATTAGCGCCTTTGGTTTTGGTGGTATCAACGCCCATTTACTGATAGAAGAATGGCAAACAGAACAAACTATAGGATCAAATACTGAAGCAAAATCTAGCCCCGCCATTGCTATTGTGGGTATGGAAGCTCAGTTTGGCTCGTGGAAATCTTTAACGGCATTTAAGGAACGACTCTTTACCAACAAGCATGATGTGCCAGCAAGCTCACCTTCGCACTGGTGGGGAGTTGACAACAAACAGGATATCAAGGGCTGGTTCATTGATGAAATAAAAATTCCGTTAGGCCGTTACCGTATCCCCCCCGCAGAACTTAAAGAAATGTTACCGCAACAATTACTTATGCTAGAGGTTGCTGCCAATGCATTGGATGACGCAGGTATCGAAGAGCTTTCAAAAGAACAAAGCAATACAACCGGCGTCTTCATCGGCATTGGTCTTGATCTGAACACCACAAATTTTCATTTTCGTTGGTCACTTCTGAATCATGCAAAAACCTGGGCTAGAAAACTTGGTTTAAAATTAAGCAACAAAGAGCTAAATGATTGGACACAATCTTTGCGAAACGTAGCTGGCCCAGCACTTAATGCCAATCGAACCATGGGCGCATTGGGCGGCATTGTCGCTAGCCGCATTGCTCGGGCCTTTCGTATTGGCGGATCAAGCTTTACTGTTTCCAGTGAAGAAAGCTCTGGATTACGTGCTCTGGAAGCAGGTGTTCGCGTTTTACAAAGAGGTGAGTTAAATACCGCTATCGTTGGCGCTGTCGATCTGGCTGGCGATGTGCGCGCGGCTTTAGCCCAGCACAATCATCGTGCCTATACGGAGGATACCTTGATAGGAGAAGGCGCAACTGCCTTCATTCTGAAACGGCACGAAGATGCCGTCCGTGATGGCGATCGAATTTATTCTGTAATTAAAGGTATCGGCTCTGCTAGCGGCGGCGGCGCAGATGAAATCGTACCAACGGCAAATGCGTATCGGCGAGCCTTCATCAATGCCTGTGAAGATGCGGATACTGAACTGGAAAAAATAAGTTTATTTGAGATTCATGGCAGCGGCCTTGAACAAGAAGATGCCATAGAAACAGCGGCTCTAGATAAATTATTTCAGGAAGAATTGTTTGATAAAACAGAATATAAATATGACAATATTCCTTCCACCTTAAATAGTATTAAAGCGAAAATTGGTCATACTGGTGCTGCATCTGGCCTGGCCGCCATCGCCAAAACTAGCCTTGGCCTTTACCACAAACAACTCACCGTTTCCGATAGCTCACAATATTGGCTGCGAAATAAAAATGATGGCCTGAGACAGGCTGCTATCAGTGCCTTCAGCATTGATGGGAATTGCATCTATGCCATCATGGAAGAGGCTGATCAAGACTCCATTGGGAACATCACCAACCCAAATGAATCATTATTTTCTTTTCAAGCGGCATCAAAAGAAAGTTTGCTGGAAAATATTAAGCAATTACATTCACTCTCCAATGGCGAGCAAGACATTTATGCCCTAGCTGAAAATTGCCTGCTTTCTAACAAAAAAGAGAAAGAATTCACTGCCGCAATCGTTACAAGCAGCAAGAACAAACTTGCTGATGCACTGAGCAAACTCCAGCTGGCAATTGAACAAAATCAATCAATCAATGAAGGTGGCATTTATTTTTCAAACAACCCCTTGGCTAATGGTGGGAAACTAGCATTTGTTTATCCAGGCTCGGGAAATCATTTCCATGGCATGGGTCGTGAACTGGGACAGCAATGGCCACAAATACTAGACCAACTTGACAATGAAAATAATGCACTGGCTTCACAATTTGCCAGAGGAAAATTCTGGGGAAAACTAACAAATAAACCGTTTAGCCATGAAGAAATAATCTTTGGGCAAGTTTGGCTTGGTGCCTTTGTCAGTGATGTTGTTTCACAATTTAATATTACTCCAGATGCCATTATTGGGTACAGCCTGGGAGAAACTGCTGGTTTGTTTTCCACGCGCACATGGACTGACAGAGATGAGATGCTACGTCGAATTCGAGAAACAAACTTGTTTACCGACGCTCTGGCAGGGTCTTGTGATTCTGTCCGCGAATCATGGCAATTAAACGATGATGAAAATATCAACTGGGTGATTGGCGTGGTTGATTGCCCAGCAGCAGCAGTGAAACAATCTTTGGCTGATTATCCTCGCACTTACTTGCTCATCATTAATACGCCTGAGGAATGCGTCATCGGCGGCGACAGAGAGGCAATCATTGGGTTGGTTAAAAACATGGCCTGTCATTTCCACCCAATACAAGGCGTAACTACCGTACATTGCAAAGTCGCGGAGCCAGTGAAAGAACCTTATCGCGATCTACATTTGTTTGAAACCAATCCACCAAAAGATATTTCTTTCTATAGCGGTTTCTGGGGCAAGGCTTACGACGTGACGCGGGATAGTGCGGCAGACTCTATTGTCGAACAGGCAATACAACCTTTCGATTATACCAAAGTTATTGGATCAGCTTATGAGGATGGTGTTCGTGTTTTTATAGAAATGGGTCCCGGCAAAACCTGTAGTCGCATGATTGACAAAATCCTCAAGGGGAAACCGCACATGGCAAAGGCTATTTGCGTTAAAAATCAGGACAGTGTTTCTAATGTCCTACATTGTCTCGGACAATTAATTGCGGAACATGTCGATGTCGATCTTAATCTCCTATATCAAGCTGAGAAATCAAAACAAGTAGCAAAGAAATTTGACACCTTTATTACTATTGCTACAGGTGCTGAATGTTTTCAAATTCCACCACTACCACAACCGAATGCTGAAGATGATCTTCAGGTAAATACCAACGAAGAAATATCGAAGACTGCTTCGACAGCTAAGATAAAGAGCGCAAATAACGTGCACCTACTGGGACCCGTTATTGAACAAATGCAATTAACGGAAATTGCCAAGGCAGAGGCACAAGAAACATTTCTGCGCGTAGCAAAGGGCCTGTCTGAAACATTAGGTCAGGCTATCAGTCTACAGATGTCTCTAATACAGTCTGGTGCCGTCGAGGCCATCCCGTTTGCAACACCAATAACTCAAGTAGAGAACAAGCAATGTCTGTTTGATCGAGATCAATGCATAGAAATTGCCATTGGTTCTATTGGTAAAGTTCTGGGACCCAAATTTGCTGAAATAGATCAATACCCAACCCGTGTACGATTACCAGATGAACCACTAATGTTGGTGGACAGAATTATGGAAATTAACGGCGAGGCAGCTTCTTTGCCTTACGACCTGACAACTTCAGGAAGCATCATTACCGAGCATGATGTTTTACATGGTAGCTGGTATCTGGATGGGGGGCGCATGCCAACTTGCATTGCCGTTGAAGCAGGGCAAGCAGATCTGTTCTTATCTGGTTATCTGGGCATTGATCATATTACCAAGGGTCAGGCAGTCTATAGATTACTCGATGCCAAGATTACTTTTCATGGGCCACTACCCAAACCCGGCAAAGTGATTCGTTACGATATACGAATTGACCAATTCTTTAAACAGGATGAAACTTACCTATTCCGCTTTAGTTTTGAGGGCTCGGTCAATGGCCAACCGCTATTAACAATGACAGAAGGTTGTGCCGGTTTTTTTACACAGGCAGAACTGGATGCAGGCAAAGGTATTGTACAAACTGAGTTGGAAAAATGTCCGCAAGAAGGTAAATTACCAAACAACTGGCAACCTCCTGTACCAATGGGCGTTGAGTCATACGACGAGCAACAATTGAATGCTTTACGTAAAGGAAATCTCGGTGAATGTTTTGGTGAGGCCTTTTCGAATTTATCTTTAAATCGTGCTGCGGGTCTTCCCGATGGGCGCATGGCCTTGGTGCATCGAATTCTGAATCTTGAGCCTGATGCTGGCCGCTTTGGTATTGGCAAGATTACCAGCGAGGCAGACATCCATCCGGATGACTGGTTCCTGACCTGTCACTTCTCTGATGATCAGGTCATGCCTGGCACCCTTACATATGAATGCTGTTTGCATACTTTGCGTGTCTATCTATTACGCATGGGCTGGGTTGGCGAAATAGATGAGATTTTTTATGAGCCAATTATTGGCGAAGTCAGTCAACTCAAGTGTCGTGGCCAGGTGACCGAATCAACAAAAAAAGTACAGTATGAGATCACATTTAAAGAAATTGGTTATAGAAATGATAATGGAACACCTTATGCCCTTGCCGAAGCATTGATGTATGCAGATGGCAGGCCTATCGTGCAGATGAATAATATATCTGTGCAGCTAAGCGGACTGAACAAACAGAAGATTGAAAATCTTTGGCAAAACCAAACTGCCTCTCAAGGACAAAATCCAGATGTAAAAAATCAAAACACTGAAAAAATTGTTCTGTTTGATTACGACTCTATCTACGCCTTTGGCAATGGCAAACCCTCCGATGCCTTTGGTGATCGTTATAAAATATTCGACGAAGAAAGAAAAATTGCTCGCCTGCCCAGACCCCCTTATCAATTTCTGGACCGCATTACTTCGATTAAAGATTGTGAACCATGGATTCTAAAAGCAGGGGGCATCGTTGAGGCCGAATATGATGTGCCCGAAAATGAATGGTACTTTTGTGAAAACAGACAAACCTGCATGCCTTTTGCCGTATTGCTTGAAGTTGCACTACAGCCCTGTGGTTGGTTGGCTGCATATCTTGGCTCTGCACTAACCAGTGACCTCGATTTATCTTTCAGGAATCTGGGCGGTAATGGCACACAATTGCTTGCTGTAACTCCCGCAACAGGCACATTAGCAACCCGAATCAAGATCACCAATGTTTCACAGTCTGGTGGCATGATCATTCAGAACTATGATATGGAAATTCGTTGTGCTGAAGGTATTGTTTATAAAGGTGATACCTATTTTGGTTTCTTCTCCAAACAATCATTGGCCAATCAGGTGGGTATCAGAGATGCTACACCTTATGAACCCGATGAAGTTTCCTACGCACGAGGAACATCCTTCACATATCCGAGCGCTGCACCCTATCCTGGCGATATGATGCGCATGGTTAGTGATGTGACTTTATTTGATCCACAGGGTGGCCCAAATGATCTGGGATTTATTCGGGGGACAACGCCAGTGGACCCAGAAAGATGGTTCTTCAAGGCGCATTTTTATGAAGATCCGGTTTGGCCTGGCTCCCTGGGCCTGGAGTCACTTATTCAGCTATTAAAAATTGTCGTTGTAGAACAATGGGGTGAAGAGAAAGATCTATCAAAATGCGATTTTGAAGTCATGGCGCTGAATAAAACCCACCACTGGATCTATCGTGGACAGATCATCCCAGAAGATAAGCAAGTCACCATTCAGGCCATAATTACCGAGATTGATCAAGACAAAAATCTGATCCGCGCTGATGGATTTTTGACCGTGGATGGCCGAATTATCTACCAGATGAGCGACTTTGCGCTCCGAATCACATAGAATAACTTTTACCATGAGATATTCTCGCGTACATATGGAATCCATCAGTTACGAATTACCGCCTGTGGTGGTGACTTCGGGCGATCTCGAATCCCGTTTGATGCCTATGTATAGCGCCCTGCATATCGCCCCAGGGCAACTAGAGGCTCTCACTGGCATTACTGAAAGACGCTGGTGGGAAGAAGGTCATGTACTATCTGATGGCGCTGCAAATGCAGCTCGCAAAACCTTGGAACAGTCTAATGTCAAAGCCGGTGATATAGAGGCGCTGATCTACACTGGTGTCTGCAGGGAAAATTTTGAACCTGCCACCGCCTGTGCTGTCGCTGCACAATTAGGCATTAAAGATGACGCCAATATTTATGATATTTCCAACGCCTGCCTTGGCATGATGAATGGCATTATCGATATCGCCAACCGTATTGAGTTAAAACAGATCCGTGCCGGTATGGTGGTCTCTTGCGAAACATCACGAGAAATCGTCGAAATCATGATCCAGCGCATGCTGAAAGATAAAACCATGGACATGTTCAGCCGATCTTTAGCGACCTTAACTGGCGGCTCTGGCGCAGCAGCGATATTACTCACTGATGGTTCCTTCGACAATGACCAAACCCACCGATTACTGGGCGGCGCCAATCAATCCGCACCGGAACATCATAAACTTTGCCGCTGGGGCGTGACTTTGTCTCCTATTGTCCTAGGTGAACTCATGTTTTCACCGGATAAATTACTTGCTGCCATTGACCAGATTATGGAACCGGAGGTATTACCAAGCGTAGTCAAGGAAATCATGAGCAGTGATAAAATTCCCCCATCACTCGCCAGCATGATGCCCTCCGAAAAATTACCTGATGCACTCTCGGAATTTATGTCCACAGATTCCGTTGCCGTACTTACCCATGGTGCAAAACTTGGTGTTAAAACCTGGGGTTCATTTTTAGCCAAAATGGGCTGGGCAAGAGATCAGGTTGATAAAGTAATTTGCCACCAGGTCGGCGAAGGTCACCGGGATACAATATTAAAAGAATTAGGCATTGACCCAGCGAAAGATTTTAGTACCTACAAATACCTTGGCAACATTGGCACGGTATCAGTACCGCTCACTGCAGCCATTGCAGAACAGCGTCAATTTCTGAAACCTGGTGATCGTGTCAGTTTCATGGGTATTGGCAGTGGTCTCAATTGTATGATGCTTGGTTGGGAGTGGTAAAGTATTGCCCGCGACCAAGCGCTTCGTTTCATCATTAATCCAGTCGAGTTCTCTGTAAATGAATTACCCTGATTATTCATTTGATCATCATTACCATTCCGTCAAAGGTTTGCGTCTGCACTATCTCGATGAAGGCCCAAAAGATAGTGATGAGGATACCGAACCTGTTGTCATGATGCATGGAAATCCAAGCTGGTCGTTCTATTATCGGAAACTGGTACTTGTCTTGCAGAGTAACTATCGTTGTATTGTTCCTGATCATATTGGCATGGGTCTGTCTGACAAACCGGATGATGAAACCTATCGTTTCACACTGGATCAACGCGTTGACGATCTGGAATCACTGCTTGAGCATCTGAGCATAACTAAAAACATCACATTAATACTGCACGACTGGGGCGGCATGATCGGCATGGCTTTTGCCACACGACATCCCGAAAAAATTAAACGGCTGATCATATTAAATACCTCAGCCTTTCATTTGCCAAAAGATAAATCTGTTCCCTGGCAACTTAAACTAAGTCGTATACCTGTTGTAGGGGCAATCCTGAATCAGGGTTTTAATATATTTGCTCGTGGCGCTGTTAAACATTGTGTAACTCGCACAACCATGTCACCAGAGGTCGCCGTAGCTTATCTTGCGCCTTACGATAGTTGGTCACATCGACGTGCAATAAAAAAATTTGTTTTTGATATTCCGTTAAAACCATCTGATACTGCCTATGAGACAGTTGACCAAGTAGATAAAACCATCAATCAATTTTCAAAACTCCCAATGTTGATCTGCTGGGGGCTGAAAGACTTTGTTTTCGACTATTATTTTCTTGAGGAATGGGAGAAACGGTTTCCTGATGCCGAGATTCATCGCTTTGAAGATGTTGGACATTACATTCTTGAGGATGCCTCTGAGGATGTGATCCCTTTAGTACAACAATTTCTTCAAACGCATCCCTTGCAATAAAAAGGTAGGGTCATGCATTCTGCAAACATTGCCTCGCATCTTCCTATTATTGCAAAACTGCAACCCGATGCTTTGGCGGTTGCCGAACAAAAAAGCGGTCAACAATATACCTATCGACAACTTGATAATGCCAGCGATACTATTGCCAAAGGCTTGATAGCCATTGGTATTGGCAAAGGCATCCATACAGCCTTAATGGTGACACCAAGCCTAGATTTTTTTACGTTGGTCTTTGCATTATTCAAAGTTGGCGCGGTCATGGTTGCTGTTGACCCGGGTATTGGCACAAAACAACTGGGCAAATGTCTTACTGAGGCAGAGCCTGAAGCCTTCATCGGCGTCAAGAAAGCACACCTTGCACGTCGAATCTTCGGCTGGGCAAGAAAAACCATCAAAACAAACATCATTGTTAGCCCTGGATTCATGCCAAAATCTTTCTATGGTCAACGGATCAAAAGCCTTAAAGAACTTGGGCTGTCAGGTACTGACAAGACAGAGCTTCCAATGATTGACACACAAGCAGATGATGTCGCAGCTATTCTTTTTACCAGCGGCAGTACGGGCATCCCAAAAGGTGTTATCTACACCCATGCCAACTTCGGTGCACAAGTTCTTACATTAAAAAATCTTTATGATATTCAGCCGGGAGAGGTCGATCTATCCACCTTTCCTTTATTTGCCTTGTTTGGGCCTGCTATGGGCATGGCTTCTATCATTCCTGATATGGATTTCACGCGACCAGGAAGTGTTAATCCAGAAAAAATATTTTCTGCCATAGAAAAATACAAAACCACTACTATGTTTGGATCCTCGGCTTTATTAGATCGCGTAGGTCGTTATGGCGAACAACATAATAAAAAATTGCCCAATATGAAACGCGTGCTTTCCGCTGGCGCCCCAGTTCCAGCTCAGGTTATGAAACGTTTTGCTAATATGTTGAATGATGATGCTCAAGTATTTACCCCTTATGGGGCAACCGAGTCTTTACCTGTGAGTTCTCTTGGCAGCAACGAAGTGCTCGGCTCAACTTGCCATGAGACAGAAAAAGGCAAGGGTGTTTGTGTTGGTTTGCCTGTTGAAAATATTGCTCTGAAAATAATCAAAATTTCAGATGATCCAATCACGAACTGGCATGATACTCTGATTCTTGATCATAATATCATTGGTGAAATTGTAGTTAAAGGGCCGCAGGTAACTAGGGCTTACTATGCTCGTCAACGTGCAACAGAAATGGCAAAAATTGTTGATCCTAATGGTGGTTTTTATCATCGTATGGGAGATACGGGCTATCTGGATGAACAGGGTCGTTTATGGTTTTGTGGTCGCATAACACATCGTGTTACTACTAACAGGGGAACCCTATTTTCAATTCCTTGTGAAGGCATCTTCAATACACATAAGAAAGTATTTCGTACTGCGCTGGTTGGCATTAATAATAATGGTCAAGCCATTCCCGTAATTTGTGTTGAATTGGAACAGGAATTTAAAGATGTTGATAAAGAAATCATCGCAACTGAGATGTTAAAAATTGGCGCTCAATTTGAGCAATCAAAAAACATCCAGAAAATCTTATTTCACCCTGCCTTTCCCGTGGATATTCGTCACAATGCAAAAATAGATCGTGAAAAACTGGCTGTCTGGGCTGAAAAAGAAATCACGAGTAAAAATCTCACATGAAAAAAGCACTAGTGACTGGAGGAGGTGGTTTTTTAGGATCGAATATTGTCCGACTATTGCTAGACAAAGGAGTGGCTATTCGCAGTTTACAAAGAAGCTATAGTCCTGATTTAAAAAATCTGGGCGTCGAAATTATCTGCGGCGATATTAGTGATCGAACTACTATCATCAATGCTGCCGAAGGCTGTGATGTGATTTTTCATGTCGCTGCTAAAGCCGGTGTTTGGGGTAATTACGATGATTATTACCAAACCAATGTCACAGGCACAAAAAATATTGTCGATGCCTGTCAAACTCATAATATTCAGAAATTAGTTTATACCAGTTCACCCAGTGTTGTTTTTACAGGAAACAGTGAAGAAAATATAAATGAGTCCACTCCTTATCCTGATCATTTTCTCACAGCCTATCAGGAAACCAAGGCACTGGCAGAACAAATTGTACTCGAAGCAAATAACAAATTGCTGGCAACTATTGCGCTAAGACCCCATTTAATCTGGGGGCCGGAAGATCCACATTTAGTCCCAAGGATTGTTGAACGCGCCAGAACTGGTCGTTTGCGCCTGGTTGGCAAACAAAACAATCTAGTAGATTCTACCTATATTGAAAACGCGGCACTTGCACATATCCTTGCGGCAGAAGCTCTAGCGCCTGATACCGCCTGTGCTGGAAAGGCCTATTTTATTAGTAATGGTGAACCACTGCCGATGGCCGAGTTGATTAATAAAATACTGACTGCAGCTAATCTTCCTGCCACAACTAAAACCATCCCAACCCAACTTGCCTACGCCCTCGGCATAGTAATAGAGTTCGTTTACAAATTATTTAAGCTAAAAGATGAACCTGCAATGACACGTTTTATAGCCAAACAGCTTTCCTGCGCACATTGGTATGACCTGACTGCAGCAAAAAATGATTTTGCTTATCAGGCGAAAGTTACTATTGATGAAGGCATGGAAAGATTGAAGGCATCATTTTAAAGAATAGATATGCCTGATAAATTAAAAAATACATGGCAAGAAACACCAGATAAATTAAGCTTGTCCAAAAATCATATTGATATTTGGCTTTGTGATCTAAAAACCTTATCAAGTGAGATCGGTAAATTTTATATCTTGCTTTCAAATAATGAACGAGAGCGTATTAACAAACTTAAGATAGAAGAAAAAAAACAGCAATATATTATTACCAGAGGAATGTTGCGACAACGACTCAGTTTGTTTACGAAGATTGCTCCGGAAAATTTTGTGTTTGAATATCTTGAACACGGGAAACCCGTTTTAACCAACGATGCTAAATTTGCAAACATCACATTTAATGTTTCTCATTCATATAATCTTGCTCTGATCGCAATTTCTCAGGAACAAAGTATTGGAATCGACATAGAAAAAATTAATCATGAATCAGATCCTCTTCCATTAGTAACACGTTTTTTCTCAAAGGCAGAACAAGCTGAATTTAATACTTTATCGGAAACAATTGGAGCAAAAGCATTTTGCGCGTGCTGGACACGTAAAGAAGCATTTATTAAAGCCATCGGTGATGGTGTTGCTTATGGGCTGGATAGTTTTGATGTCACTGTCGATCCAGAAATTCAAACTTCAAGCATAAATTTACACAAAGCCGCTGCAGAAACATGGTCAGCAGAGAATCTTTATGTCGGTAACGATTATATGGCTTGTTTGGTCAGTAATGTTCCTGATGTTAATGTCAGGTGTTGGAGATAGCCTGGATTTGTTATTTTTGTAATCTAGCGTTATTTTATTTCTGATTTTGCTTCCATGCGATTGCAATATAAATACACCCATGCAGTATTATCAGCAACTCACGGAGGCGAACTGAAAAGTCTCATAGGTACTGAACTCGGGAAAGCACTTGATTCCCAAAATCATAGCGCTATAATTTCCGGCCATTGAAGTGGTCTCCGAACCTTTCAAAGTGAACAAATTTAAACTACCCCCTGAGGAGCACTGCGACGGATTCTAATTCGCCAGGCTTGGGAGATAGCATTTTCAAACGGTGCTCGCTTGATTTGGAGGAATACCAGATGGGCGTAGCTGCTTCCGATGTGTTTTCTGACTATTTTGTTGCTGATCTATCTTTGGCCGAATGGGGCCATAAAGAAATCCGTATTGCTGAAACCGAGATGCCAGGCATGGTATCGATTCGTGAGGAATTTGCCGATACTCAACCCTTAAAAGGCGCACGTATTGCCGGGTCTTTGCATATGACTATTCAAACTGCTGTATTGATCGAAACACTGGTAGCGCTGGGCGCAGAAATTCGTTGGGTCTCATGTAATATCTTTTCTACACAGGATCACGCAGCTGCGGCTATTGCTGATCAAAAAATCCCGGTCTTCGCTGTGAAAGGCGAAACGCTAGAAGAGTATTGGAACTACACCCATCGTATGA
Organism: Gammaproteobacteria bacterium; assembly: GCA_965261165.1. GTDB lineage: Bacteria > Pseudomonadota > Gammaproteobacteria > Eutrophobiales > Eutrophobiaceae > SMWN01. Next base: position 1,091,787 of record OZ253445.1, read on the forward strand.
TGCTCTGGGGTGATGGTGGTACCCCAAACATGATTCTGGATGATGGTGGTGATGCGACCATGTTATTGATACTCGGCACCAAGGCCGAAAATGATCTTAGCATTTTAGATGACCCTGGTTCTGAAGAAGAAACAGTGATGCATGCAGCGATTAAGAAAAAGCTGGCTGAGGACAGTGATTTTTATTCACGTACTCTGGCAAATATCCAGGGGGTGACGGAAGAAACCACCACTGGCGTGCAGCGTTTATATCAAATGGTAAAGAACAGTGAGCTGCCTTTCCCTGCCATTAATGTTAATGATTCTGTGACCAAATCCAAGTTTGATAATTTATATGGTTGTCGTGAATCTTTAGTAGATGGTATCAAGCGCGCAACCGATGTCATGATTGCTGGCAAGGTTACTTTGGTACTGGGTTATGGTGATGTTGGTAAAGGTTGTACGCAGTCGCTTCGTAGTTTGGGCGCAACTGTCTGGGTGACGGAAATTGATCCGATTTGTGCGCTTCAGGCCTCCATGGAAGGCTATCGCGTGGTACGCATGGATGAAGTTTGTGATCAGGTTGATATCTTCGTCACCACCACGGGTAACTTTAGTGTGGTTCAACATGACCATATGGTCAAGATGAAGAACGAAGCCATCGTTTGTAATATTGGTCACTTTGACAATGAGATTGAAGTGGCCAGTCTGGAAAAATATGAGTGGGTTGAGATTAAACCACAGGTTGATCACGTTATTTTCCCTGACGGTAAGCGCATTATTTTATTGGCTAAGGGTCGTCTGGTGAACCTAGGTTGTGCCACAGGTCATCCAAGTTTCGTGATGTCCAATTCTTTCACTAATCAGGTGTTGGCTCAGATAGAGCTGTTTACCAAAGGCGGCGACTACGGCAAGGATGTTTATGTGTTACCAAAACATCTAGATGAAAAGGTTGCTAGACTACATTTGGGTCGTATCGGCGCTGAGTTGACTGAATTGACTCAGGAGCAAGCCGATTACATTAACGTGACTGTCGATGGCCCGTATAAGCCAGAATATTACAGGTATTAAGAACGTATGGAATCACAGAAAAAATTTACCAAAAAATTCAGCTTTGAATTTTTTCCTGCGAGGACTCCTGAGGCAGTTGCTAAACTGGACTCAACTGCTGTACGTCTGGCCAAGTTAAACCCGGATTATTTTTCGGTGACATTTGGTGCAGGCGGCAGTACGCGTGAACCGACTTTTGCAACAGTTAAAAATATTCGCGAAAAGACAGGCATCGATTCAGCACCACATATTTCCTGCGTGGGAATGATGACGGAGGAGATTCTTAAGGTTCTGGAGTCCTATCGTTCAGCCAACATCACGAAGTTGGTGACTCTGCGAGGGGATATGCCATCCGGTTCTGCGGGCGGTTCTAGTCAACTGCGCTATGCCAATGAGCTGGTGGAATTTATCCGTAAGGAGACTGGCGATCATTTTCATATCGAAGTTGCGGCTTATCCTGAGTTTCATCCGCAGGCACTGACGGCCAGTGCTGATCTGAATAATTTTAAGCGTAAGGTTGATGCTGGTGCCAATGGCGCAATGACACAGTATTTCTATAACCCAGATGCCTATTTTCGTTTTGTAGACAATTGTGAAAAATTGGGGATTGATATTCCTATCGTCGCTGGTGTGATGCCGATTATTAATTGTTCTCAGCTGGCACATTTTTCAGAAGCCTGTGGCGCTGAAATCCCACGCTGGATATTGAAGCGCCTTCGGGAATTTGGTGATGACAGGCCTGCCATCCGTGAATTTGGTATCGATGTGACTACAGAGCTTTGTGAAAACCTGTTAGCAGGCGGTGCTCCAGGCATTCATTTTTATACCATGAATCAATCTGCTGCATCAGAAGCCATCTGGAATAACCTTAACCTAAGTGATTACAGATCCTAATCTGACCCGAAAGAGAAAGTTAAAAACATGTCAGTTGTGGCCTGCAGACTTGTTCAATAAGGGCAAGCCTGTATGTTCAAATTTCTCGAATCCCATAGAATATTGTTCATATGGATAACGAGCAAGACTGACTTCAGCCAAGGTAATTTGGCGCATCTTATTCTCAAATTATTCCGAGAAAGTTTTTATTATCTCAGAATTGTCCGTTTTAATCGGAGTATCTCTATGATTTTTTAGTTTATACTACTTGGCAGCTCAAAAAATTACTGCGGTTATGGACAACCAAATAAATTATGGACAATAAATTATGCAGAAATATATATTAATCAGTAGCTTATCCTTGTTTTCATTCCTGACTGCTTGTTCAGAATTCGAATCAAAACCATTTGTTCCTTCGGATGGGCATATTAATGCCGAGACCCAAATTATTGGTGATATCCCTGAACTGGTGACTCAAATACCTGTACTGCCAGCACCGACACCTGCTACCGAACTTGAAAAATATACAGTTGTTGTCAATGAAATCCCTGTTAAAGAATTGTTGTTTGCCCTGGCCAGAGATGCCCAGATCAATGTTGATATCCATCCAATGATTGAAGGTGTAGTGACGATTAATGCCATAGAGCAGACGCTGCTCCAGATCCTCGATCGGATCGCAGGGCAAGTGGGTTTAAGACATGAGCTGTCTGGAGATATTCTTAATATACGACCAGACGACCCGTTTTTAAGGACGTATACCGTTGACTACGTCAATATGTCTCGTGAAATGGAAAGTTCAAATACTATTTCAACCCAAATTGCATCTACCAGTGGTAGTAAAGGAGGAGGTAATAATTCCACCACAGATGTAAGCAGCACTTCTAACAATCAATTCTGGGCAAACCTTGTCTCAAATATATCGGCAATCCTAGGAGAAAAAATTAGCAGCGGATCAGGCGGAGATATTGCGATCACAAGCACCGTTATACCAAACCCTGAATCTGGAATAATCGCAGTTTTAGCAACTGAGTCACAACATGAATTGATACAGGAATTTATTGATACTGCTGTTGGCAGTGCTAAACGCCAGGTTCTTGTGCAAGCGACCATTGTCGAAGTGACTCTGAATGATAAGTATCAAGCAGGAATAGACTGGTCAATTTTAAATAATTCTGGGGCAGGAATAACTATAACATCACTTGCACTACCGGGGACTGCCATTGTGCCAACTTTATCAAGCTCATTTACGATAACTGCGGCTGATCCAAATGCGTTTGGTGATCAAAGTTTGACGGCCACAGTAAGGCTGTTAGATGAGTATGGAGAGGCCAAGGTATTATCCAGCCCTCAAATTATGACGTTAAATAATCAGACAGCATTGCTAAAAATTGTGGAAAATTTTGTTTATTTTGAGGTCGATGCAGAAACAACGGCAGGTGCTTTAGGTGCTGCACCCCTAACAACTGTTGATACAACAGTCAAAACAGTTCCGATCGGTATTGTCATGACCGTCACGCCACAGATCGATTCTGAAGATGTCATTACACTGAATGTAAGGCCGACGATCTCTCGTGTGACAAGAATCATCAATGATCCTAATCCCAATATTGTGGCGCCGTTAGTAAATCCTGTTCCAGTAATTGCGGTGAAAGAGATGGAATCAATTCTGCGATTAACAAACGGTCAAATAGGTGTACTTGGCGGATTAATGACCGATGAAACAAGAGATAATGATGCTGGTCTACTCGGTGCCAAAAAACAATTTTTCCTAGGCAATCTCTTCAAGTCCACGTCTACAGAGTATACCAAAACAGAATTGGTAATTTTTCTGCGACCTGTCCTGATAAGAACCCCTTCATTAACTGGTGATTTGACAGATTATCGGCAATATCTTAATTCCCTTGGGAAATTTACCACTCAAGGAACGGGGTCGGAGCCCAATTAAATGAGCTTGTTGATGGATGCCTTGAAGAAGGCGGAACAGGAAAAGAGAGTCGCAGCAGAACGCTTAAAAGATATGCAAAAGAAACAGCCTCAGGAGGGCACACAGCAGAGCATGGAAGCTATTGCAACCAGTTTAGTTCAAAGCAGAGAAGAGGTGGCACCATTTGCCAAAGATCAAGACAAGCTGGATGTTACGAGCAAGATGGAAGGTTTGGCACTTCCGCCGGCTGAAGACCAGACCAAAAACCAACCCCTGATTGTTAAAAATATGGAAAGCGAAGATTGCTCTGTTCAGGACTTATCACTTGCTGAGACATCGTTATCCGGTTCCTTATCATTTGTTGAAGAGAATGACAATATACCTACAGATGATGAATTTGAATTGGAGATTAACAAATCACCGATCGCACCAGCAGAAGATACGATCCAGGCTGCAAAAATGTTTGATGATACGGAGACGATAACAAGTGGAATTGATGAATATGAATACTTCAGTTCAACAGTTTCATCCGCACAATTGGCGGAAGATTTTGGTGCTGATAGCCCGACGCCAGTTACAGCGCAAACAGTCTTTATGGCAAGGCCTACGAGATCTGGCAATCAGATTTTGCAATGGGGTACCTTTGCTCTTTTGTGTCTTGTCATCGCAGTTTCATTACCATTCTTTATCTATAACTATACTGTTCCGGTCGAACGCACAATTAAGCCCCCTTTGATTGCTAAGGATATTGAAACACAATCTGGGTCAATGCCCGCAATTGAAATACCCAATACATTAATCCCTGATGTAGAGCTCAATAGTAATTTGTTTACGAGTGAAATTGCTGATGTTATCAAGAAAGAGAATGGCACTGTTACTGAAGATCAGGAAAATTCCGTAGCAGAGAGTGTTGCTGCCAATGAGTCTGAGCAAGAGGTGACGGCTGGACATTTTGTTAGTACGGCAGATGAATTACCGAAAGAAATCTGGTATCCATCAGATAACAATTTTTCGGAAGAGTATGCTTCTGAAAATGCTGTCGTTGGAGAGCTTGCCCTACCCCTGCCGGAGAAAATAACACTTGGACCAGAATTAATTAAAATCAGTCGTAGAAAATCAGTTGATAAAAGTAGTGCGCTGGTCAACAGAGCCTATGAGGAATATCTTGCTGGTAATTATGATTCTGCTGAGAAAAATTATCATAACGTTTTAAAAGATCTTCCTGAAAACCGCGATGCGTTATTGGGGTTGGCGACGATATCACTACATAAAAATGATATTCGTCAAGCCTATAGCAATTATATCGAGGTATTAAAGTTATATCCTGGCGATAGTGTTGCAGAAGCGGCTCTGATTAATTTTAAAAGCAATGGGGATTACTCAAAGAATGAAAGTATTTTGAAGACATTCCTACAGAAAGAGCCAGATAACTCTTTTTTACATTACTCACTTGCTCGTCTTTATGCTACGCATACACGCTGGTCTGAGGCGCAACAATCATTTTTTGATGCATATAAAATAGAATCATCAAATGCTGATTACGCTTTTAATTTGGCCGTCAGTCTTGAGCATATTGGTCAACAGCAATCAGCGATCGATTATTATAATGTGGCACTGGAGCTGGCAGATAATTCGGCAGTAAATTTCGACAGCTCAGTTGTTATTGCCCGTATCAATGCGCTGTCTAATCAGGCCAATCTACGATAATGATAGGCATAGATAAGAAAGCACTTCGATTAGGCGAGATTCTCGTCAGACGGGGAGTTGCAACTCCCGATCAGATAAAGATTGCACTTACCGAACAGAAAAAGAACGGTGAATTACTGGGAAAGATTCTGGTGCGTTTGGGGTTCGCAACAGAATCGATCATTCGTGATGTCATTGGTGGAGCCATGGGCCAGGAGAGTGTGAACCTAGAGTGCGCAATTCCAGATAGTGATGCAATTAGTTTGATCTCGAAAGATATGGCGCGGCAATTACGTATTTTACCGCTTACCTTTGAGCGCGGTACAAATAAGCTAACCATTGCCGTGACAGATACATTTGATGTGGTTCTAATTGATAAAATAAGTGTTCACGTTGGGCACGATATTGACATTGTTCCACTACTTGCTGGTGAAACAGAAATAGAAAGGGTCATTGATCTGTTTTATGGTTTCGAATTATCCGTTGATGGTATTTTAAATGAAATTGAAACAGGCGAGATAGATTATCAAAGTCTGGATATAGCGAATGACGAGTATAGCCAACCTGTCACACGTCTTGTTAATGCTTTGTTAACAGACGCAGTAAAAAGTGGCGCTTCAGATATACATTTTGAACCTGAGGAAGGCTTTCTTAGATTTCGCTATCGAATCGATGGTGTTTTAAGACAAATACGTAGTTTGCATAAGAGCTACTGGTCGGCAATTGCTGTTCGGGTAAAGGTTATGGCTGGCATGGACATTGCGGAAGTTCGTGCGCCACAGGATGGTCGCATCTCTCTTACTTTTTCAGGCAGACAAATTGATTTTCGGGTATCCACGCTACCTACCGTGCATGGTGAGAATATTGTATTACGTATCCTCGACAGACAGAAGGGGATAGTTAGCCTTGCTCAACTAGGAATAAGTGAAGATGCCATGGAATCACTGAGATTGATGGTGGCAAGACCGGAAGGGATTATGCTGGTGACGGGCCCTACGGGCAGTGGCAAGACAACAACACTATATTCAATATTAAATTATTTGAATACCGAATCAGTAAATATCATGACGCTTGAAGATCCGGTGGAATATCCGACGAATTTGATTCGGCAAACATCAATCAGCGAAACAACAAGACTAGATTTTGCCAATGGTATCCGATCTCTGATGCGCCAGGATCCAGATATTATCTTGGTGGGTGAAATCCGCGATGAAGATACGGCAAGCATGGCATTACGTGCAGCAATGACCGGCCATCAAGTTTTTTCAACATTACATACGAATTCTGCAATCGGCGCTATTCCAAGGTTATTGGATATTGGCGTTAAGCCAGATATTCTTTCTGGTAATCTAATCGGCATCATTGCCCAGCGATTGGTGAGAAAGCTTTGTAAAAAATGTCGTGAATCATATTCAATAGGTAGTTTGGAAAGAAGTTTACTTGGTTTAAAGGCAACAGATAGACAGCAATCAATATATAAAACCAAAGGTTGCAGAGCTTGCGATAGCATAGGTTATAGAGGACGAATGTCATTAACAGAGATATTGGCATTTGATAGTGATATGGATGAAGTGCTGGCCAGAAAAGGAACTCAGAGTGAATTACTACGACTTGCCTTATCCAGGGGGTTTAAAACACTAATTGAGGTCGGCACATCCCGTGTTCTCGATGGTTCTTCCAGTCTTGAAGAAATTGCCAGAGTTGTCGACCTTACTTTCAGATTAAAACAAGCTTGATAAATTTGTGAATATCTTTCAATACAAAGCAATTGATAGTTCAGGTAGAACCAATACTGGGAAGATGGATGCAGTAAATATGGCTGATCTGGAAATGCGCTTAAAGAAAATGGATCTTGATCTTGTTAATTTCAAAGACCTAGGAGTATCTGTACCAAAAGGTAGTGCTGGCAGCATCAAAAAAAGAGACCTGATTACCTTTTGTTTCCATTTAGAACAAACATCAAAGGCTGGTGTGCCAATTCTGGAGAGTCTGGAAGATCTCAGGGATAGTGTCGACAACCCAAGGCTGCGCGAAATTATATCGGCGATGTATGAAGCGATCGAGGGCGGGCAAACGCTTTCAGAAGCCATGAGCACCTATCCTTTGGTCTTCACCGAAGTTTTTACAAGCTTAGTCAAGGCTGGGGAACAATCTGGCGAAATTAGCAAAATATTTTATGAATTAGGGGAAAGTATTAAATGGCAAGATGAACAAGCATCAATGACAAAAAGATTACTCATGTATCCATTCTTCGTTGGAATTGTTGTTTTAGGGGTGATATTTTTTCTGATGATTTATCTGGTTCCAGAATTATTAAGCTTTATTAAAAACATGGGTCAAGAAATTCCTGCTCAAACAAAAGCACTTATTTTTATTTCAAATATATTTGTTAATTACTGGGATCTGATTGCAGGGGTACCAATAGTTATTACGGTAGCGTTGTCTATTGGTATTAAAACTAATCCAAATATTCGCTACCAGATAGATGCTTATAAACTCAAGATTCCATTGGTGGGTCCGATACTCAGAAAAATAGTATTGGCACGACTCGCGGGTTTTTTTGCCATAATGTATGCATCCGGTATTACAATTATTGATTGCATTAAGACAAGCGAACAGATTGTTGGAAACAAGGCGATGGAAGAGGCAATGCGTCAGGTTGGCATGAGAATTTCTGATGGTGCAACATTAAGTGCTAGTTTTGAATCTGCTAAATTGTTTCCGCCTTTAATGCTTAGAATGATACGTATAGGTGAAAATACTGGCGCATTAAAGGAAACCTTGTTAAATATTAATTATTTTTATACTCGGGACGTGAAGGAATCGATTGAGCGTTTACAATCGATGATTGAGCCAGGAATGACAATAATTCTTGGCAGTATCATTGCCTGGGTTATGTTCTCGGTGCTTGGCCCTATCTATGATCTCATCACTAAAATCAAAATTTAAATCTTCTGCAAGAAGAATACTGTTTATCGGTTCGGACAAGCTGATAGTTTATCATTGGTCGAAAGATAGTCTTGGTAGTTCATATTTGTTTGATACTTCAACAGAAGGTTTTGAATTTTTTGGAAAATATTTAAACGAGGTTAATAATGATCCTGTTTATGTGTTATTAGACACGGCCGCAGAAGAATATCGATTAGACACAATACCTCATGTCTTCGGAGTAGATCGAAAGGCGCTTATTGAAAGGAAACGAGATAAGCTTTTCAGAGGAATGTCTTACTTTTATGCCGATGTGCAAGATAGGGAAGAGTCAGGTCGGCGTGATGACAATATCATGCTTTCAGCGATCACCGATCCAGAGGTGATTCAATCTTGGCTGAAGATACTTGGGAATCACAAAGTTCCAGTTGCAGGTGTAATATCGATTCCGTTACTACTGCAAGAAACCAGCAATAGCATCCCCGGCATGCAAGGCAATGCACTTGTTTTTAGTTTGCAAAGTATCAGTGGTTTACGTCAATCTTTCTTTCGAGCTGGGTTACTCAAATTTAGCCGTCTGGTGAAAATGCCTCGCTATGGAATAGAACCTTACGCACCTATATTGACAGATGAACTGGTGAAGGTAAGACGTTATATTGAAGGTGCACACTTTCTCGATCCAGATAAGTCTCTGGATATTTATTTCCTAGGTAATAAGGAGCTATTGGACGAACTAGGCAAGACACATACCAACTCATCTATGATTCGTTATCATATGCTTGATGTTGACCATTTGCTTAAAACATATGGTTTCTTTGAACAGATAAAGACGCCTTTTAGCGATAAATATTTCACTTATCTGCTGTTTAAGCATAAGAGTAAAAACTATTACGCTATGAGTAAAGAAACACGATATTTTCAAATGTGGCGGATAAATAAATCATTACGGGTCGCCAGTTTTATATCTATGATATCAGGTATTATTTGGGCAGGGTTGAATGTATTTGACGGTTTTACCTACAGGCATCAACAGATATCTGATGCAAAGAAGGCAGATTTTTATAGCGTCAGATACGATATCGAACGGGAAGGAATATTTGCTTTACCCGTTGACCCAGCTGACCTGAAAATCGCTATTGAAACAAAGGATGTTCTAAAAAAATATAAAGCTTCTCCTGTTGATATGTTCAAGCTGATTAGTAAAGGTCTGAATATTCTTCCGGAGATAAAAATCAGTCAGATACAGTGGGCATCAAATTCAAACCCAAATTATAAAATTGGTAGTAGTGGGCTTGGTAATGTTGTTGATAAGGAAGGAGACAGGCCTAACGTCAATGATACAGAAACAGATTATATCTATTACCAGATTGCAATGATTAATGCCTTTCTTACTAATTTTGATGGTGATTACAGAAAAGCGCTTAACACAATTGATAAATTTTCCGAGACGATGAGGCAGTTGGATTCTGTACATGATGTTAGTGTTGTCACTTTGCCATTGGAGATCAGTTCGGATGCGAGTTTGCAGGGTTCTGCAAATAGAAATACAAGTAAATCTAATTTCGCTGTGAGAATAGTATTGGGGGTAAAGGATGACGCGTGACGAACTCGATTGGTCAGTGATTAAATTTTCTACAATAACTTTTATTGCCATATTGTTGGTAAGTCTGGGATTAATTACTGGTAGCTGGATCTTTAAAGAAAAAATGTTCAGTAAATACAATATAAACAAGTTAAAATTTCTCTCAATTAGCCAGAAATATCTGGCTGTTGATGAAGACGAAAAAATTATCAAACAGTATTACCCTGAATTTGTAGAGTTATATAAAAAGGGCCTCGTTGGACGGGAACATAGACTCAACTGGATCGAAACATTACAAGCATCCAGCGAGCGAGTTAAATTACCTGGATTGACGTACGATATTTCTCCACAAGAAAGATATTTGCCAATATTTGATGTTAACTTGGGTAAATTTTCACTTTTCAGCAGCGCTATGAATCTAAGTATAGATATGTTGCATGAAGGTGATTTATCACGCTTCATAAATGATATGAACAAACATGTAGAAGGTATGTTCACGATAAAAGAATGTAGTTTTGCATGGGCAAGTGAGACCCTTATAATAAACCATGATGCGACGAATATAAGAGCAGAATGTGAACTACAGTGGTTAAATATCAGAATGGCTGATGGGTCTGAGATCAAGCTATCATGAAATTTTATAAATTCATTCAAAATAAGTTTATCTTTGGCAAATTTGTTTCAAGCGTAATACTTACATATGGATTTGTTCTATGTATTGCTCCGTGTACACATGCTGCATCAGATGGCTTTGGTCGTTTGTTTACAACACCTGAGGAAAGAAAAAAATTACAGGAATTGCGTTACTCAGCGCCAAAAATTGAAGAAACTGTTGAAGTGTTTGTCGAAAAAATAGAAGAGATCGTAGAAGAAGAACCTAAGCCACGTGATATAGAAAGAATCACCCTGAATGGTCTCGTTTACAGGAAAGACAATAAGAGTACAGCATGGTTAAACGGTAGTAACAATTATGAAGGGAGTCTCGAATCTGAATATTTCCGAATCAATACAAACGATATTGACAGTGAGAAAGTTTCGGTAACTGTACCCAAAGTTAATTTGAATTTTGATCTCAAGGTAGGCCAGACTTATGAGCTAAATAACGAAAGCCTACTTGATATTGTAGAAAATGATGATGACAGAAAAATATCGATTTTAAAAAATTCTTGGTTGCAAGCTGAGTAGCATATGAATGTGCGGAAACAGCTCGTCAAAAATCCCCCTCAGGGGAATCATCGCCTTGTTCCACTAAAAGTTCAAATTGGGGCAACATTGTTGATATTTATGTTGATTCTTGTTGTTGGCGCATCATATTCACTATTAAATCAGTTAAATGCAGCTACAAAATTATATACGCGACAAGAAACAACAAGTCTGGCATTAGCGGAAGTAAAACAGACTCTTATTTCTTATGCTGTAACTTATCCAGAACGATCCGGTACTGTAGATATGACTGCCGGACCGGGTTATATGTCGTGTCCAGATACAAATAATAATGGTTCTCCAAACACACCATGTCGTCCTAATGCTGTGGGGAGATTTCCCGGAAAATTCTTGGATGTGAGTAATTACATAGATGGTTCCGGGGAGCGTCTATGGTATGCAATATCGGATAATTTCAGGAATATCGGAACAAAATTTCAACCTATGAACAGCGATGCTCCAGCTCAGCTAACCGTAGATGGCATTACCGATATTGTAGCTGTGATCATAGCCCCAGGAGAGCCGGGCACCGGACAAACAAATAGGCCTAGTAATAATATTACAGATTATCTGGAAGGCGATAATGCAACAACTGGCGACAATAGTTTCACTTTAAATTCCGGAGGAAATGATGTGGTGACCTATATTACTCGGCAGGAATTAATGGCAGTGATAGAAAAACGAATTCTTGCTGAAGTAGAAGACAGAATAAATAATTATCAGGCTACACACTCCGCTTTTCCCTGGTTAAGTCCATTTTCAAATCCAAGCACATCAACATTTAAATCAACGGCGGCCACCTACGAAGGACATATACCTTACCATTATTTAGGTGATGTTGCTGGAGCAAGCAATCGGAATCCATTCTCGACAAATATTTCAGTTGACTGGAATAATATCGTGAATGCCACAACAGAAGTTTATAATTTATCTGAATCTGATACCAGATTAGGAATAGAGTTTATGCCTCTCTCTGAGGCCTGTTTAAATGATATTAATGATTGCGGTGGAGATGGAATTTTTCCGGAAATTACGTCATTAATCTCTGCGGCGGCAATCAATTGTACATGGTCAAACAAAGAGACCGCGAATTGTGATAGCTTTTCAGTTTCTACAACTGTTAACTATGTCCATAGTCCTGTCGAATGTCCTGCAGGGGGAACAATAACCAGAACATATACCATTAGCTTCCCATCACTGACAGGAACTTTTACAAGCAACCCTCCAGATACGGAAAATAGTCGTACACGTGATGTTATATTTTCAGCGACTGACCCTATATTTTTACCCGCACAAGTCAACGCAATCGGAATAATAGATAGGTTAACTGGCGAGGTATATGCCCCCGCTGAGTCAAAATGTGAGACTGTAACCAATCTAATAGTTGCAACGGGGACATCAACATTTGATGCAAATACTGAGGGTGATATCTCAGTGAGTGGCATAAAATATGATCTCAATGTTGATGATGGTGAGTTGCCAATGTGGTTCGTTACAAACAATTGGCAAGATTTGATATATATATCCTATGCATCAAGCGAGGCTTTGCCCGGAGACACAACCGATATCCTGCCAGGTCCCGCCGATGGTATTCCCGATAATGCCTGCACATCTGGAACTAATTGTATTAGCGTTAACATCAATGGCACAGTAAGGAATAATGTCCGTGCTGCTATTTTTACTGCAGGTGCAGACTTTCCAACTGGCAATGCAAGACCTAGCGGCACACTTACAGATTATTTAGAGAACGAAAATTCAACCCCGGGCGATGATTTATTTGTGAAGAATACTCTTCTGACTACCACGTATAACGATCAAACCCGTATTATTTCGACCGCACCATAAATGATAAAAAGACCACGCGGTTTTACCTTAGTCGAGCTCTCAGTAGTTCTGTTCATCGTCAGTTTGCTTCTATTTGGTTTGCTGGGTCCAATTGCAACCCAGATTGAGTCAAAGGAACGCCAACAAACTATTGATATGATGAATGATATTAAGGAAGCATTATACGGATATACGATTATTAATAGGGCCTTGCCTTGTCCAGATACGACCGGAGATGGGGCTGCCGATGTACCATGCGCATTAACTGGAGATGGGTGGCTGCCCTGGCAGACATTGGGTCTTAATTTCCAGGGTGATGTTTGGGGAAATCGATTTAAGTACCATGTAACTCCTGGATTTACCATTGCTGATACAGGAGTGTGTGATGCCGTTGATGGTGAACTTGATTTATGTGAGCCTGGAGATATAACGATTAGAACTAGGGGAAACAATACCCTCACTGTTGCAACAGAAGCCAAATTTAAGTACAACGCCGCGACAGCTATCCCTGCTGCTGTTGTATCACATGGAAAAAATGGATTGGGCGCAACAACAATGAATGGAATTGCATTAACAGCTACGAAAGCTGGAACGGATGAAAGTGAAAATTGCGAAGTTACGACTACCGCTAGTTGTACTGATAATATATTTTATACACGTATATTCTCTGAAGGTGCCACTGGGTGTACAGATGATACTGCTGAAGCAAATCAATTATGTGCATTCGATGATATCGTAATGTGGATCTCTCCCAATATACTTATGAATAGAATGGTTAAAGCAGGAGTATTACCTTAATTGTTATTGCTGGTTATCGATCAACTGAACAAGCAAGCTTGCAATGTAGAGACATAACGTCGGCCAAGGAGGCATGCGTAAACTAAGATGACAGGTTAGTCGCTTATGTTCAGATGAATTTCATTCCTTAAATTATCCAAATATCTCTCTCTTATAAACAGTGGGTGTCATTAGTCTGATTGCGCTATAGTATGATCTTCAAGGATGACAAACAGAAAGCATATGATAACGATGCAGCCTATTATACTAACGATAGCTAGATTTACACTTATCGAGAGCATAAAGAACCACTTATTTATATTAGTTCTGGTTGGGGTAATGAGCCTGTTTGGCTTAACGCTGTTTATTGGTGAATTAGCGGTTACTGAAACCACCCAGATTCAGAGCGCAATAACAGGGATGATTCTGCGACTTTTTGCCGCATTTATTATCTGTATCTTTGTGACCACTAGCACAATAAGGGAGTTCAATGACAAAGGATTTGAACTAATTATTTCCCTACCGATTGATAGATATTCATATCTTGCTGGAAAGATGCTTGGTTTTTGTTTATTAAGTGTATTTATTGCAATTATCGTATGTATTCCATTGGCATTCATCAGTAATATTTCACAGTTGATATTATGGTGCCTTTCTCTGATCTGCGAACTATGGATTCTTACGGCTTTATCTTTGTTATGCCTCATCACGTTTAAGAATGTCACTAGCGCACTTTCATCAGTGACGGCATTCTATTTACTAGCACGGACGATTAGCACTATTCAGCTAATAGGCGGCAGTCCTATTCTGGAAAAGACAGAAATCTCTCATAAAATAATAAATATGATCATTGATATCATAGCAGTATTGCTCCCAGGACTTGATCAATTTAGCAAGACGGAATGGCTGGTCTATGGTGGTGGTGGCAGTAATGAATATCTATTTATTGCTGGACAGACGTTTATTTATGTTGCCTTGCTATTTTCAATGGCATGTTTCGATTTACACAGAAAAAATTTTTAAAGAAACCTAAAACATAAGATGAATTCCAACAATGATTTTTAGGAATTTAATTAAGCAACAAGATGAGCGACCAGTTAAAGATATCCCCGCATTTTTTGTTATTACTTTAACTATTTCTTTACTCTGTCAAATCTATTGGTCAAGCTCAAGCCCATTAGCAACGATAAATATTAAATCACTTCCCGAACCTCCTACACAAATAGAATCACAATTGATAGGTCTAGGTGATTCCATCACGATTTCAAAATTATTCATGCTCTGGCTACAGGCGTTTGACAATCAACCAGGTATCAGCTTGTCATTTAAGAGCCTTGATTATGGCCGGGTTATCAGTTGGCTGGAGAGAATCCTGACGCTGGATCCAAAAGGTCAATATCCATTGTTGGCTGCTGGACGTATTTATAGCGTCGTTACGGACGATGAAAAAAAACGGCAGATGTTGGAATTTATTTCTGAACAATTTTCGAAAGATCCAAATCGACGATGGCCATCTATGATGCATGCAATATATATTGCCAAGCACCGGCTTAAAGATTATTCACTGGCATTAAAGTATGCGCATGCAGTTGTCCAGAAAGTTACAGTAAATAATATCCCTTCATGGGTAAAACAAATGGAGATATATATTCTTGAAGATATGGGTGAAATAGAAGATGCAAAGATTTTAATAGGAGGTTTACTGGAGGGTGATGCAATTACGGATGCTCATGAACTTCAGTTTCTGCAAGATCGATTAAACAAACTGGAGCGTGGAGAGACACAATAGACTTATACGGGTTATTACAAGGTCGTTTTATCTCGCAACACATAATGATAGAGGTCGTCAGGACGTGTGTGCCTTCAGTTGATTGAAGATTGCTGATGAAAATCTACAGCATCTGTATTTGATATATTGATAGTTCTGTTGATCTTTTCAAGGGCAGAGCCTATGAAACTATTATGAATCAGTATGTTATAGTTACGATGGCGTGCTTACCTTAATTTAAGCAAATGCAATGGATGGAAGAGGATCATAAAATGGAGAAAATTGAAATGAACAAAAAAAAACAGACCGGCTTTACACTCGTAGAAATTGCGATTGTATTGGTGATTATTGGCCTTTTATTGGGCGGTATCTTGAAGGGGCAGGAACTTATTAATAGTGCAAGAGTAAGAAACCTGGCGGACCAGAATTCCGGCGTCCAGGCGGCCTATTTTGGCTTTATTGATCGCTATCGTCAGGTGCCAGGTGATTGGGGCATTGGTCCTGCAGGGCAAGCTATTGGTATTGGTATTCTAAATGGAGGCAATGGTAATGGACGTGTTGACAATACGTATGTCGAAGCAACAGGCTTGTGGGAACAATTGACACGAGCTAATTTTCTGTCAGGCGGTTTTACCCTTCCAACATCTGTGATTGCTTCTGAAGCAACATACGGTGGAGTTGTGCCAGCAAATGCCTTTAATGCGCCATTGATATTAACGCGAAATGGTGGATATACAGGCACAGGTGTAAGTCGTCTTAATCTTCATTTGGGACGGAATGTTCCAATCAGTATTGCCAAGGAATTGGATGTTAAAGTTGATGATGGTTTGCCTAATACAGGTGTGTTGCGTATGACGGCTCCCGCGCTTGCTAGTGGTGGTGGAACAAACTTTGACGCTGTAAATTTCGTAGCCCAATTCGCTGGTTGTACTACGGTTGCTACTGCCAACGCCGCCAGTAATGGTGCTGGAACGGGTCTAGCCACAGATATCTATGATACCTTCGATGACTCACAGGATTGTGGGCAAGTGTTTCTATACTAACTATTCTATTAAGTTAGTTCAGTAAAGCCCGCTTTTGCGGGCTTTATTTTATTATTCGAAGTTTAATTTTTTACCGGTGAACCTTAGCATCGTATAATAATCTTGGACAGATAAGAGCAAGATGTCATGACTAATTTAGCAATTCATATAGGAAAACTTTGTAAATCTTTTGCCGGGATACAGGTTTTAAATGAGATTGATCTGGTTGTTCGTAAAGGTGAATTCACCGGCTTGATTGGTGTCAATGGCGCAGGTAAAACAACATTGATTAAATGTTTATTGGATTTTTGCGATATAACTTCCGGCAACATCGAAATATTCAGGATTGCTCATACCAAGAAGGAAGCGAGAGAAAAGTTGGTGTTTCTCCCAGAAAAGTTTTTACCGCCTTATTATCTTACTGGCAAAGACTTCCTAGTGTACATGACAGAATTGCATGGGGTTGTATACAGTAGTAGCAAGATTGTAGATTTATTTACAATCCTTGATTTGGATTTATCAGCATTATCAAAACCTGTCAGGGAATTTTCAAAAGGCATGGCGCAGAAACTGGGCTTGGCGGCTTGCCTGATGAGCGACAAGGATTTGTTGGTGCTTGATGAACCTATGAGTGGGCTGGACCCGAAAGCAAGAGCTTATTTGAAACAACATTTGCTTGAATTGAAGCAAGCGGGAAAGACTATTTTCTTTAGTACCCATATGTTGGCAGATATCGAAGTCTTATGTGATCGTGTTGCGATTCTTCATCAAGGGAGAATACAGTTTGCTGGAACCATAGAGGAATGTGTCAGCCTGTTTAATGCTGACGATCTGGAAAAAGCCTATCTTGCCTGTGTTATGACATAAATTATTTTTAAGTGAGACCTTTGCATAATCCACACTGATTCTACTGAAACAGGTAAAATAAGACCATTCCAAAAGACCTTAAAGATTATTCATCACCCTTAAAAATAAAAAATAGGGGGGAAGGGAATGAACCTACAGTAACAAATATCTGTAGATGTATTGTGTCTGAATGCTCGATAATGGATAAGTAATAACTAAAACACGCTCATTGAGGGGTTTTATGCTATTGCTGTGACGATTAAAGGAGAATTCTCGCAAAATGAAACTGTTTCATACAAACTTTATAAATTAATGCTATTGCCTATACGTCTTATTCAGTGGTTTTGAATGATGTGAAGGTTTCAATATGTTTTTTGCCTAGATCATGCCTTTGCTATTCGAGCCCCTTCGTCAGCGACAACTACCTGATCAATTCTATCCAGCAGCTTATTTTCTTCCAATTGGGTTGATGCATCTGCACATTTTTTGACAAGGGGGCTGCCATCCTGCTTGATTTCTTGACCATAGTAATGCGCATGGCAAGCCCTCCTTTATTTTTTTATATTGTCCAAATGTAGACCGCATTCTTTTTTTGTGACTTCTTCCCACCACCAACGCCCTTCTCGTTCATGTTGATTCGGCAGGGTGGCGCGAGTGCAAGGTTCGCAGCCAATGCTAGCGAAGCCCTTTGCATGAAGCTCATTAAAGGGGACATTGTTCTCCCGGATGTATTGCCAGACCTGTTGCGATGTCCAGTGAGATAAAGGGTTAAATTTAACCAGCATGCGATCCCCTGAAGAGAAGGCACTATCCTGTTGCAGAACGGGTATTCCTTGACGTGTATCAGGACTTTGGTCCTGACGTTGTCCGGTAATCCATGCATCTAGAGTAGATAATTTGTGACGCAAAGGCATAACCTTGCGAATACCACAGCACTCCTGATGGCCATCCTGATAAAAACTGAACAACCCTTTATTGTTGACGAACTTTTCCAGTTGATTTTGTTCGGGGGACAATAAATCAATTTTTATATTGTAGTGATTTCTTACTAATTCCATGAATTGATATGTTTCTGGATGCAATCTGCCCGTGTCCAGAGAAAACACTCTGATATCGTCTTTGATCTTAACCGCCATATCAATGAGCACGACATCCTCAGCACCACTAAATGAAATAGCCAGATCTGCGAAGTGCCCTATTGCTAGAACTAGGATATCTGAAGGGGTCTTATCGGCATATTCTACCGCAAATTTATCAACATCAAACGTGACTTCTGTCATTTTTTATCCCAAGTATATTTTTTGGTAGAAACTGCCATTTGTTAATGAATGTCGATGTTAGCAAAGATATTATATTCCAATAAAAGAATAACAATTATATTTATATGCTTATTAAATATAGATTACCGGACTGGAGTGCACAGAAAAATATAATATAGACGGTGCTTCTAAATTGAATGAATTAGCTTGCGTGTTCTTTAGAGAATTCTGGCGGAATGTAGGTCCCATGTGCAGAAAGGTCTGTTAATCGTAATAAATTTCTACCCAGATTCTCAATAATCAGATGCACTCTGGAGATGTCTCTTAGACTAGGATCAATAATAATGGCACTAGACGCATCTCTACCAACGACGTTACGCCCTATCTCCAGTACGTGCTTTTGCCTAGCTTGATCGATAAAGAAGATTTGCCCATTAGCTTCAATTTTACATTTGTGTTTCGATAACATGATAACGACGCATTCATTAGCTTTGAGAGTGGCGATTACTGGTTCACCTTTTGACATACGTTCGAACTTACTATTTTTTGAATTGGCACTATTGTTTTCAAGCAAGGGATTTTTAAAGAGTAATGTCTCTTTGAAACGTTCTGCTTCATGCTGGTTGCCACCATTTTCCTTTTTTCCAGATGTTACTTTTTTCTTTTCAGAATACAGGTATCTAATAATATCCTGGCGTGACGACAGGTATTGCATGTATTTTACAAGAGCCATCCTGCGGAAAATATTAAATTCGTCGCCACCCTCGTGCAGTGAGACAATGATATTTCTCCATCCATGATCCTGTGAAAAAATAGATGTATCCAGTTTTTTTAACAAGTGACTAATACTTTGGGGATCCTCAATTGAACGTAACAGAATCATGATAAAGCGTTTTTCTACATTCTTTATCGTACGTGCTTCCATTCGTAATTGTTTCGTTGTGCATTTTACTAAATCAGTAATTTTTGATGAGGGTACTGAAGTCCTGCCCGAGAGACAGAATTCAAAATCTGCGATAGACATGAAGTAAAGGGTTTGCTCTCCAACCGTAAATTTCAAAGGTTTTGCAAAAATTTTGTCCAGCATTTCCCTTTTCTCTTGATGCCTTGTATTCAAGACTATAAATACGTGCTCAATAATACCTGATAAGCACCATACTGAAAGCCGCAGTCAACCATTATCTGTAACCGTTTGCAGCAACTTTAGTACTAAAAGTCTGCTATATTATCCTCAAACGTGGATTTACGCTTGATTTTTTCGCAATCACCTAATTATTTTACCAATTTATAAGGAAGATCTGAAAAAGATATTGTAGCATTTTTCTGTTAATTTTCTGGTTGAAATATTTTCCAGCTGTAGTCTAAACAATATTTAGTCAAATAATCCAGATGTTTTAATGTTTTTTGACTTATGCTTGAAACCAATGTATGCCTATATCGGTAATGACCGATCTTCGACATCAACAGGTTGAACAACGATTCTTAGTCTAAACTCCTGTAACGCACTTTGCGAAATTCAAATTGGCACTTCCATAACATGAAATACGTATTCCACCTTAGGCCGTTTGTTACAGATAACGTTATTAATATCAAACAAAATATTTTGAGGAAAATAGCAAAAAATAAATGACAGAAATATTCACAACACTGATTGATGAAAAAACATTGGCTAATAATCTGGATAATCCAAACTGGATTATTGTCGACTGTAGCTATGATCTAGCAGATCACAATGCTGGTAGAAACATGTACCTAGAATCACATATTAAAGGCGCTGTTTTTGCAGATGTGCATGATGACTTGAGTGGGCCTGCTGTGACAGATAATGGACGGCATCCACTATTGACTGAAGAGGCCTTGAATGGATTATTTTCCCGACTTGGAATCAATCATAATTCACAAGTGATTGTCTACGATAATGCATTCGCATGTTTTGCTAGCAGACTTTGGTGGATGCTGCGCTATATGGGGCACGAGGCTGTCGCTGTTCTTGATGGAGGGCGGCAGATATGGGAACAGGCCGGATTACCTGATATAACAGGAGAGGAAAAAAATATCCCCAGCCATTATAAAGCTGAGGCTAATACGGATTGGCTAGTGACCATCGGCAGTGTCTCGACGGCTGAATTATTGGTTGATTCTCGCGGTCCTCAACGCTATCGAGGAGAAATTGAGCCATTGGATAAGGCGGCTGGACATATCCCGGGCGCCATCAACCGGTTCTGGAAAAATAATCTTGGTGATAGTGGTTTTTTTAAGGACTCTGATCAGTTACGCAAAGAATTTGATGCGTGTTTTGGCACAACAGATGTCAGTAATACAGTCTTTTATTGTGGTTCTGGTGTTACTGCTTGCCATAATCTATTAGCGGTGGCTCATGCTGGTCTCAATGCCCCCCGCCTTTATGCGGGCTCGTGGAGTGATTGGTGTTCGGAGCCAGGCAGACCCGTTGCGACAGGTGAAGATCATTGAAATCATGGTTTTGAGAGAGATTTGAAAGGAAGGTGCCTATTATCATTGAGGTCTTTACATCATTCAAAACCACTGAATAAGACGTATAGGCAATAGCATTAATTTATAAAGTTTGTATGAAACAGTTTCATTTTGCGAGAATTCTCCTTTAATCGTCACAGCAATAGCATAAAACCCCTCAATGAGCGTGTTTTAGTTATTACTTATCCATTATCGAGCATTCAGACACAATACATCTACAGATAACGTATTTGTTACTGTAGGTTCATTCCCTTCCCCCTATTTTTTATTTTTAAGGGTGATGAATAATCTTTAAGGTCTTTTAGAATGGTCTTATTTTACCTGTTTCAGTAGAATCAGTGTGGATTAATAATAGGCGGCACACTAGCAAGGCCATTAGTGCGTCTTGTCAAAGGGAAAATATCAAATGAACAAACTACTCCGCCAGCTTGGCGCAACCGTAATCATGACCGCCACTATTTTTGCGACAACACCCGCCGTGGCGGAACTATCGCCGGAGGATGTGGCGAAGATTAAGCATTCGGCAGAAGCGGGCAATGCAAACGCCCAATCCAATCTCGGTGTGATGTATGAAAAGGGCGAGGGCGTAGCCAAAGATGCCCATGAGGCGGTACGTTGGTATCGTCAGGCGGCAGAGCAGGGCGATGCAAAAGCCCAAAAAAATCTCGGCAATATGTACAGAAAGGGCGAGGGCGTAGCCCAAGATGCCCATGAGGCGGTGCGTTGGTATCGCCAGGCAGCAGAGCAGGGCTATGCAGTAGCCCAAAACAATCTCGGCTTGATGTATTTGGATGGCAAAGGCGTAGCCCAAGATGCCCGTGAGGCGGTACGTTGGTTGCGTAAGGCGATAGAGCAGGGCGATGCACGAGCCCAATACAATCTCGGCTGGATGTATGCGAAGGGCAATGGCGTAGCCCAAGATGCCCGTGAGGCGGTACGTTGGTATCGCCAGGCGGCAGAGCAGGGCAATGCAAACGCCCAAATCAATCTCGGCTGGATGTATGACAGTGGCAAGGGCGTAGCCAAAAATGAGCGCGAGGCGGTGCGTTGGTATCGTCAGGCGGCGGAGCAGGGCGATGCAGTAGCCCAATTCAATCTCGGTTTGATGTATGAAAAGGGCAAAGGCGTAGCCAAAGATTTTGGTGAGGCGGTGCGTTGGTATCGTCAGGCGGAGCAGGGTTATGCAAAAGCTCAACTCAAACTCGGCGTGATGTATGAAAAGGGCAAAGGCGTAGCCAAAAATGAGCGCGAGGCGGTGCGTTGGTATCGTCAGGCAGCAGAGCAGGGCGATGCACGAGCCCAATACAATCTCGGCAATATGTACAGAAAGGGCGAGGGCGTAGCCCAAGATGCCCGTGAGGCGGTGCGTTGGTATCGTCAGGCAGCAGAGCAGGGCAATGCAAACGCCCAATACAATCTCGGCTGGATGTATGCCAATGGCGAGGGCGTAGCCCAAGATGCCCGTGAGGCGGTACGTTGGTATCGTCAGGCGGCGGAGCAGGGCGATGCAAAAGCCCAAATCAATCTTGGCTGGATGTATGCCAATGGCGAGGGCGTAGCCCAAGATGCCCGTGAGGCGGTACGTTGGTATCGTCAGGCGGCGGAGCAGGGCGATGCAAAAGCCCAAATCAATCTTGGCTGGATGTATAGAAAGGGCAAGGGCGTAGCCCAAGATGCCCGTGAGGCGGTGCGTTGGTATCGCCAGGCAGCAGAGCAGGGCGATGCAGACGCCCAATTCCCTCTCGGCTGGATGTATGCCAATGGCGAGGGCGTAGCCCAAGATGCCCGTGAGGCGGTGCGTTGGTATCGCCAGGCAGCAGAGCAGGGCGATGCAAAAGCCCAAATCAATCTTGGCTGGATGTATAGAAAGGGCAAGGGCGTAGCCCAAGATGAGCGTGAGGCGGTGCGTTGGTATCGCCAGGCAGCAGAGCAGGGCGATGCAGACGCCCAATTCCCTCTCGGCTGGATGTATGAAAAGGGCAAGGGCGTAGCCCAAGATGCCCGTGAGGCGGTGCGTTGGTATCGCCAGGCAGCAGGGCAGGGCTATGCAGGCGCCCAATTACGTCTAGGTTTGATGTATAGAAAGGGCGAGGGCGTAGCCCAAGATGCCCGTGAGGCGGTGCGTTGGTATCGCCAGGCAGCAGAGCAGGGCTATGCAGTAGCCCAATTCAATCTCGGCTGGATGTATGCCAATGGCGAGGGCGTAGCCCAAGATGAGCGCGAGGCGGTGCGTTGGTTGCGTCAGGCGGCAGAGCAGGGCGATGCAAAAGCCCAAATCAATCTCGGCTGGATGTATGCCAATGGCGAGGGCGTAGCCCAAGATGCCCGTGAGGCGGTGCGTTGGTTGCGTCAGGCGGCAGAGCAGGGCGATGCAAAAGCCCAAATCAATCTTGGCTGGATGTATTTTATAGGTAATGGCGTAGCCCGAGACGCTGGTGAGGCGGTGCGTTGGTGGCGCCAGGCGGCGGAGCAGGGATTTGCAAACGCCCAGCTTATTCTCGGTCAGATGTATGAAAAATGGTAAAGGCGTTATTGAAAATAAATACGAGGCGTATATTTGGCTTTCCATTGCCAGAGCCAACGGCATTGAGCAGGCGGCCAAACGACTGACGGTGATTGAGCAACGGCAAACAGTGGTAGTGGCAAAACCCGACATCGGCGAATCTGGCCGAGCGGGTTTTTGAGAATACTTGGCGTTCTGTGGCGGTGATTATCAACGGCGATGCGCAAGGCAGCGAGGTGATTGTCCGGCCGAATGTGGTGGCCGGCGGCGATATTACCGTTTATAAATCCAACAAGCGCAAGGTTGAGCCTTGTCCAACATGAAATGAGTCTGGAGCGGGCTGACAGCAAATAGCGATCAGTTCATGATGGGAGGATGAGAACCATCATGAAACTTGAAGACTTAACCATAATTGATCAGCTTGCCGATTTCCTAGCAGACCCGTTGCGACAGGTGAAGATCATTGAAATCATGGTTTTGAGAGAGATTTGAAAGGAAGGTGCCTATTATCATTGAGGTCTTTACGTCATTCAAAACCACTGAATAAAACATATAGGCAATAGCATTAATTTATAAAGTTTGTATGAAACAGTTTCATTTTGCGAGAATTCTCCTTTAATCGTCGCAGCAACAGCGCGTGGCTGATCTTGAACAGTCCATGCCAGAGGCGTTGGTTGACTGGAGCCTGCCCCCGTGGTGGAAGGCTTGATGGCACTGCGCGGTTGCCGCCTGATTACGGCGATGACGGTTGTGGCGGAACTTGGCGATATCACCCGCCTTGATTCACCGCGACAGCTCATGAAGTGTTTGGGACTGGTGTCCAGCGATTCATCGAATGGCTCCAGGGTTCGTCGTGGCGGTATTACTAGGGCCGGCAATGGCCATGTGCGGCGGGTGCTGGTGGAGGCGGCGTGGTGCTATCGGTTTCCGGCAGGTAAAACCGCACCGTTACAGCGGCGAGCCGAGCAAACCTCTGCTGGGGTACAAGCTATCGCGTGGAAGGCACAGAAGCGGCTCTGTGGTCGATATCAGACTTTGAGCGAACACCGATTACTGCCCAGAAAACCTGTACGGTGATCGCACGGGGGCTGGCCGGGTTTAGGGGCTGACTGGGTTTATCTGGGCGATTGCCGGTGAGGTGATGCCAAACAACGCAGCCGCAGCAAACAGGTGATCAAGAAAGGTGCTGTTGAACAAGGGAGAAACAGTAAGTTTTTGGGACAGATCGGGGGTGGCCACAGGTGGGAGAATCCTCGTGAGACCTAAAAGGCATCCGGGTGACCGGAACGACCCTTGACCAAAGAGAGAGGTAGCTCCACGACCAAGATTTGTCAGGCGGTGCCGACCCGCGAATATCAGATTGAGCAACCGTCGTTACAAGCTGCCCCTACTCTGTCCCAAGGGCTTACTGAGAGAGAAATATGCAAGAATGAAGAATCGATTGACAGGTCACAACATAATTAGGTGATGACTCATACTCGGGTTTTGATGAAGTCTATTGTCTCAAGGTTAATGATGCTTTCACCATATTTCGATGGGAGACAAACATTTAGGTATTGAAAACGCAAAAATGCTGCCAGATAGCAATGGCAATTTTAGTCGTGCAATGGGAATGCTAGTGAAGAAGGAAAATCTTGATTTTGGTGAGCGTCCATAGTGTTATTCAATGCTGAAAATATTTAAAGCAGAGCTAAGCTAATCTCAATACACAGGAAAGCCCCACACAGGAAAGCCCCACACAGGAAAGCCCCACACAGGAAAGCCCCGGAGGATATCGGCTCACGGGGCTTTTTAGCTGTCGCGTCTGAGAACTACGGTTGTCGGAACGAGGCACACTTTTGAACCCCTAAAAGCCAACGAGAGTCGGCTTATTCGTAACAGCCATATCCAAGTGTAGTAGATTTTTTTGAGATGAATATACTCCGGATAGAAGAAATAATAATAGCCAAGGCATTATTTAGTAAATATTGATATAGAGAAGCTGAAGGTAGAGGACTCAAAATACTTCCTTTTTATTTGAAGGTGGCAATATGTTGATCGTCTTACCTGCCATTAAGTAGATCAGATACGTCCCCTCCCTCCCTGATTAATTGCAGTGAATTCTTCTTGGACAAGGCGGCGATGGGTTTGGAAAGTAGTCTCTCGGCCTTGGCCAAGCCTTCATTGGAACCCGTCGGCGTTGTTAGAGTAGAAAATACCCTTCAACAGGGCATTAAAATCTTATCCGTTGAGTTTGACCGTGCCTGCCTGAAAGTCGACCCAGATTATACGACGGTGTTAATTAATTGCTTGATATTGTACGTATCATCGCCCTTACGCCGCTTCAACGGCGTGATGTTTGGGTCTTCGGCATCGTCCCGTAGATCCGTCAGGCTCCCTATTTCATAGGTCGATCTGCTACATTCCCGGAGAAAGGCGTTTTTCTTTACCCTAAAAACGAAACTCTAAGCACCACCATTTACCTTCCTTTGGAGCGATTTCAAGATAGAGTCCGTCACCGTCATAAAATGCACTTGGCCTTATCGGCTGGCTTGGCATTAAAACGTGGAAAAACCTCGGTTTACGGGGCTTTATTGGGTGTTGCTGGATGGTGAAATGGTGGAGGCGGCGAAAGTTGAGAAGTAATCCTAACTATATGATACCCAGAGAACCTCTGAACAAGTCCCAATAAGGTATGAGATCATAGGAATAATCAAACAACAACTAGGATAAACGATGGAACAATCGAGCTTTTCTGACATAGCCTATGAGCATAAAAAGAAAATAACCCGTAAAGAACAGTTTCTCGGTGAGATGGCGACACTATTGCCTTGGAGACAATTATTAAAACCGATATTGCGAAAATACCCCAAGCCTAGTAATGGTCGCCCCCCCAATCCCTGCGGAAATCATGTTGCGCATTTATTTCATGCAGCAATGGTATGGCTTAAGTGCTCCTGCAATGGAAGACAGCCTATATGACATCGAATCCATGCGTCGCTTTACGGGCGTAGATATCGAGCACATTCCAGATGAAACAACGAGCTTAAACTTCCGTCACTTTCTGGAACGTCATCATTTAACTGAGAGACTGTTTGAGATAACCGCGCAGTATTTATCTGGACGTGGTTTGTTACCCAGTGAAGGAACGATAGTGGATGCCACCAACATCAATGCACCGAGTTCAACCAAGAATCAGGATAGACAACGTGACCCTGAGATGAAACAAGCCAAGACGCATATTGGTACAGATACGCAGAGACGTATTCACAGTGTGGCAGTGACTGATGTCTCTGCTCATGATTCAAAAATCATGGAAGACTGTCTCCATGGTGAAGAGCAGACCCTCTACGGCAACAAAGCTTATCCCAATGAAGAACGCAAGCAATCGGCACAGGCACAAGGGGGGATGAACTGGCGCGTTAACCGCAAAGTACGTTATCGCGGTTTGGATAAGAATGCGGCTCAGGTCTTTGCCTTATTTGCCTTAGCCAATTTTTATAAAGTCAGGCACGAACTATTGGTAACTACAGGATAGAACCGTCACTTTATTGAATAAGGAAATAAAATGACAGTAAAGCAGGTCATTAAACGACCTAACGAAACAAATAACATGACGTCTGGTACGAATTAGTGAGTACTGTTTTTAAAAACGGGACTTAATCAGAGTTTGCTTAATTCAATAAGGATCTAAATCGTTTATATAAATTTTTGTGTGCGACTAAGACAAAAGCGCGATGTTTTCTTATAGTAGTGTCTGAGTCAAAAGTGCCAACTAAATTTGCGTCAAATGGCAAATCGATACTAGGTTGTAATAAAATAAATAATTGTAAAGGGTATTACCATGTTCGCCGCACTGTTAAGGCTGCTGCAAGTTTTTCAAAAAGAAGAAGTGCTCATTGAAATGTATGCTTAATAGAGGTTTTTAGTAAAAGACCAAAAACATTGCCAACCATTTAAATAATATTTTGATAGTTTTGCCGTATTACTCAAACATTAACGACCAAAAAATAACGTACATCTGGATGCGGCATTTAGTATTCAGCAGAAATACTCGTTTATGACTCTTAATGGAAATATCATGATCTACCTTCGTCATTAATCAAGCCTATTACTGCATTAAAGTCATTATCTAGCAGCGTTCCTGCCGATACCTAATATATATTATTCTGATGGCCAAACTTGCCGTGTGATGGTGCGTTGAGGAAAGATTCAAAGCCTGCAAATCATAGCCCACTAAACCAGCTACTGAAACTTTTCTGTCACAAAGGCATTGCACTCTTAGTTTTTTACAAACACTTGAGGTTCCTATATAAGGAAAGTTCATTTCCAGATAGTTCGGGTATCTATGACAAATCATGCTGGTAACACAGAATTTAAACACGATACAGAAACCTGTATCGGTGTCCTTGTGACAAATCTTGGTACCCCAGATGCACCGACTCCAGCAGCATTAAGACGCTACCTTGGCGAGTTTTTGGCAGACCCACGTGTCGTTGAGGTTACCAGATTCATTTGGTGGTTCTTTTTACATGGCTTTATTTTACGCACTCGCCCAAAATACTCGGCTGCTGCTTATCGTAAAATATGGACTAAATCAGGCTCCCCCTTGCTAGCTATTGCAAAAAAACAGGCCGCTGCAATCCAAAAATATCTAGATGACCATGCTACCGAGAAATTTCATGTTGAACTAGCCATGCGTTATGGGAATCCATCAATCCCATCAGGCTTGAATAAGCTACGACAGGTCAATGCAAAGAAAATTATTATCCTGCCGCTATATCCACAATATTCAGCCTCAACGACAGCATCAGCATTTGATGCTGTCGTTGATACTTTGAAAACCTGGCGTAACATTCCAGAATTACATCTAGTTAGACATTACCATGATGAACCTGATTATATTGATGCTCTCGCAGAAAGTGTTTCAGATCATTGGCAGCAAACGGGTCGCGCTGAAAAAATATTATTTTCATTTCACGGTATTCCACAAGCCTACTTCGACGCGGGGGACCCTTACTATTGCGAGTGCCACAAGACAGCCAGACTCCTTGCTGAAAAATTAAAGCTGGATCAAGAAGAGTGGGTGCTGACTTTCCAATCACGGTTCGGACCTAAGGAATGGCTAAAACCCTATACCGATATTACTTTAGAAGAGCTGGCTAAATCAGGGGTCAAGGATGTTGCTATTGTCTGCCCTGGTTTTTCTGCGGACTGTCTTGAAACGCTTGAAGAAATCAACATTCGATATCGACAATCCTTTCTTGCAGCAGGAGGAAATAAGTTCTCTTACATCCCTGCGCTGAACAGGCATCCAACACACATCAAAGCCCTCGCAAACTTAATTCAAAAATACTGCTGAGGAACTCAGAAAAAATCAGGATGGGCTGTTGGTATTGTGCTGACAGATGACGGTAAATTTTATGCAACTTATATACGTGACTTATCCATTATTGAGCATTCGGACGACGCATTTTTTCAAGACATAATGAATAATCTTTAGGGTTTTTAGAATGGTCTTATTTTACCTGTTTCGGTAGAATTAGTGTGTATTATGTGCAAAGATCTCACAGTTATCATTCCAAGCCCTTAAAAATTGAATGAATTGACCGATGAATAACAAAGACAAGCATGCCATCAGTTTAGGATTGTTCCTCGTTGTCACATGGTTATTGCTATCGGGTCACTATACCTTGCTGCTGATATCATTCGGCTTGTTTTCGGCAGTGCTGGTTGTGTTGCTGGCACTACGCATGGATGTTATCGACCACGAAGGTCAACCATTGCACCTGAACCTAAAGGCGCTGGCTATTTATTGGTGCTGGCTGCTGAAGGAAATCTTTATTTCCAATATTTATGTCTGTCGCTTGATACTTAATCCGGCGATGCCAATTAGTCCCACAGTCATTGTCTTGCGTAGCAGCCAGTCATCAGATCTCGCACGCGTAATATTTGCCAATTCAATCACACTAACACCTGGAACCGTAACCATTGATGTCGATGGTGACATTACTGAAGTTCATACAATTACTAAAGAGGCGGCAAAATCATTATTACAAGGTTCAATGGATGACAGAGTCACCGCGCTCGAAGACAGGTCAGAAAAATAAGGGTATGTTTGCCGTGACTACCGTCGTTATTTTAGTTGCTATGCTGCTTGCATTGGGCAGAGCATTATTGGGGCCAAGTCTTTATGATCGGGTTTTAGCAACCAATACATTCGGAACTATCACTGTTTTATTTATTGCAGTATTCGGTTTTTTGACTGAACGTCCAGAGTTTCTTGATATTGCCTTGGTGTATGCGCTGATTAATTTCATTACCACGATTGCCATTCTCAAATTTTTCGAATACGGAGATATGGGCAGGGGCTCATTGGATCAGCAGGAGAGTGAGCTATGAATGGTCTGGTAGATTTGTTCAGTTGGATCAGCTTGATAGCAGGCAGTATATTTTTGATTATTGGCACCATTGGTTTGATACGCTTTCCTGATTTTTTTTCGCGGCTACATGCCGCCAGTGTTGTAGATACACTTGGGTGCATTCTCATTATGCTTGGATTGATGCTACAGGCAGGCTTAAGCATTGTCACTGTGAAACTACTTTTAGTCGTGATATTTATCCTGTTTACTTCTCCCGCTGCAGCTCACGCCTTGGCCAAGGCTGCGCTTCATGGTGGAGCTAAACCCTTGTTACATCATTCAGGAGACCAGACATCGAGCTATTAGTTGATATCACATTACTCACCTTTTTGGTGATGTTAGGGCTAGCCATTATTCGTCTGGATAGTTTATTTGCTGCCATCATGTTGACCGGAATATTTAGCCTGCTTGCTGCTTGCCTGTATGTGAGCATGGATGCCGTTGATGTTGCATTTACCGAGGCTGCAGTCGGAGGGGGCATAGCGACCTTGTTGTTCTTGAGCACGATTGCGTTGACAATAAATCAAGATAAATCAACCGAAAAAATTTCTTTTCCTGCATTTTTTGTTGTTCTGCTAACCGGGATTGTTCTGCTGTTTGGGGTTTCAGATATTCCGAAATTTGGTGATAGTTCAGCACCTGTACATGAGTATTTATCTGCTCGTTATGTCAGTCAATCACCACAGGAAGTGGGTGTGCCGAATATGGTGACATCAGTTCTGGCCAGTTATCGTGGTTACGACACGATGGGTGAGGTTGCCGTTATTTTTACGGCAGGGGTAGCTGTTTTAATGTTGCTAGGTCGTGGTCTTAGGCCGCGTGTGAAGCTAGATGAAAAAGTACCACGTAGAGAAGGGAATACATGAATGGAACATCATCTGGTATTGAGAGTCATTGCAAAATTATTGATCCCTCTGATCTTGATCTTTGCTCTCTATGTTCAGTTTCATGGAGATTATGGGCCAGGAGGCGGATTTCAAGCTGGGGTGATTTTTGCGTCAGCATTTATTTTATATGGCCTTATCTTTGGGGTCGAGAACGCTCGAGGTGTCATTTCATTTGGTTTATTGCGTATTGTCTCCGCTTTGGGGCTATTGCTTTATATCGGCGTGGGTATTGCGGCATTAGTATCAGGAAGAAATTTTCTTGATTATAGTGTTTTGCTATCAGATCCTGTGAGTGGTCAGCATCTGGGAATTCTTATGATTGAATTTGGGGTGGGGATGACGGTTGCTGCTGTGATGATGATGATATTCTTTGTTTTTGCTCGTCCCTGATTAAATATTGCCATAAGAATTAACCTTTATCTTTTCTTCTTTTCGTTTTATTTCCATTACTTGCGGATCATCCCATGCGCCAGTGATGGTGTATTGTTTGCGTAACAAGGTATCAACTTTCACTGGTAGTGAGTTAAATATTTCACTAGCAAGGAAGATCACCGCGCCAACACCCATACCAATAGGTCCGAATAAGGCACTGGCAACGGGTAAGCTATTTACAATCTTTGGTGTGATTGTCGCTATCTGATCATAATCTTGTTGAATAAGCCCCGTTCTGCCTGAAACATTGATATTTACTGACGGCCCAGCCATGGCTAGGTTATTGGTATAGGCATTTCCATTTTCTATATTGAAGTGGCCTTCAATGTTATCAAAGGCAAGACCTTTCCCAAATAAGTCAGAAAAATCAAGAGAGAGTCTCCTTGGTAAGGTTTGCAGGCTCAATAGTCCAAATAGCCTACCTGCAGATGGATCAATATCTATAAATTGCCCTTTGTATATTTTCATATACAGAGTTCCATTCAGACCACCTAGCGAGAAATCTGCAGGTGTTCCTTGCCATTTGGCATCAAGCGATAGATTTATTTTGCCTTTTTCAATGGCTGCAACATTATAATTAAATGTTTCTAACATGGTTTTCATTGATGCGGCATTGAGTGAAAGGTTAAATTTAGAGCTGTGTTCCTCGTTAATCCTGCTCCAGATACCTGTGCCATTGACTATCATGTCTTCTTTTTTAAAAATTATGTTGTCGATTGAAAGGCCATGGTCAATTCTTGAAGTGACAAGATTCATCTGTCCCAGATCAATATCGTTATAGATTAGTTCTGATATTTCAATATCAAGCAGAGGGATTTTATCAGGAATGATTTTGTATTTTTCATTATCACTTTCATCTTCAGATTCATTTCTAGCAAGATTTAATTTTTGAAGATTGATGCTGACTTTGTTTTCATCCAGAGGGGCGAGATATATATCACCACTGATATCTTCAGAATCTATATTTAGGTGATAGCCTGAATTAATATTTTTTAATTTTAAATTCAGATTAGCGAAGTTTTGACTGATAAGCTCAAGAGAACTGACCTGAATATCCAGAGCAATAGATTTATTTTTTACCTCTGGCTTTTCTCCATTTGAAGTTTCAGAAATAAAGTCAAACCATTCGCTAACGATTAAGTGATCGATATGCCCCGTTATAGAAAGTTGACTATCTCTGTTATCAAAATCAGCCTTATTGCCAAGAGGCGGGGCTATTGTGATGAATTTTTCATCATTGATTTCTTTGATATCAATGATTCCATCGAAAATATCTCCATATTCGATGTTGATTTTTCGTCTATTTTTTTTCAGGGACTTTATAGATAACTCAAGTGATGAGCTGTCATAAGATTTTACAAAAGGCGAAGGAAGATCTATCGATAGACCTTCAAGTGTAGAACTGATGACTAATTGCTTGCCAGAATTTAATTGGTTCTCAGTGTAATTTTGATCAATATTAATGATTGATGCTTTCCATAAACATGATCCGGCAATACGTTTTTCAATTTCCGATTTTAGGGGTTTAATTGAAGGGAAATAGCGGGTTAATTGGGCACTAATAAAATGATTGTCTGCACTGCCGCTCAGTGTAATGACTGTAGATGAGGGATGACTACTCTCAATTGCAAGTTCGACAGGATGACCAAAATAATGTGCTTTGATTCCTTCAGCAGAGACCGAGTCTTGGGTGAAGTTTATCGCGCCGTTAAGGTCGGAAAGTTTTATTTCTATATCTTTAGATTCTAGTAAGGCATCACGTAAGAATATAGTTCCGTCAACCAATATTTTATCAGGCGATAATGGGATATCCAGATTCAGATCAAGACCCAGTCCGCCAAAAATATTTTTTGACTGAAGCTCTTCCAGCGATTTATTTTTATGAAGAGGGCTATTTTTGATGTATAACAAGCCATCTTTCATTTCACCATCAATGTGGCCATCGATAACAACTGATTTTTTTATATCCTTTGCCGCAAGATTTTCTATAACAGCAGATGCCTTGATAATTTTAGCACCGTAAAAATTACCAGAACTTGCATTAACGGTTAACCTGTCACCATTGATAATTATTCCCGCATTTATACCATCTATGGGCGGCCATTCCGGATGGTAATCCAGCGTGCCTTGACTGACTTCTGCGAAACCCTGAAAAATTCCTTCATTATTTTTAAAAGGGTAGTTTTCCAGCCAGCCTCTGAAGATAAATTTAGCCGATGGCACTTTACCAGCAACAAGTGCCTTATTTAGCCAGAGAGTTACATCTTCAGGAGTGGATGCAGGCAGATAGTCAGTAACTGTATCAATTTTACCGTTAGATAATTTAATCAACATGTCTACAAATGGAAGTTCTCTATCTTGCTGGAATTTCAGACTGCCTTTTAACTGTAAATCAAAATCCTGAGTATGGGCGCTTAGCAGATGCGTGCTGATCAATAAATTATTATCTTGAGTTTGCCAGTTTAAATTTGTATTTAATTCGTATAATGCTAATGGCTTTGCGGGAAAATTTCCGAGTATAATTTTGGCTGTGCTGGATGCAATATGCATGTTCCCTTGTTTCTGCGTTCCTTGTAGATGACCGCTGAATCCCTCAAGTTCCATAGTATGGTCATTGAACTTGGCATTAAGCTGAGAGAACTCAGCCTTTATGTAAATCTTTTCAGCTTCATCAAGAGTTGGGTCATATTTGATAACACTGTTTTTTATATCCCCGGTGAATTCGAAGGTATTTGATGAAGTGATTTTTTCTGAGAAATTCTTAAAGATACTCGTAAAGGAATTAATATCGTCAAGATTCAGATAACTTGCATTTGCGATATATCGATATTTATCATATTCATTGATGTAGATCTTTTTTAATGATATTAACGATTCAGGCCAATGGCCATTGACCGTTATCAATTCTTCAATATCAAGGATGAGTTCGAGACCCTTGTCAGTTCTTTTTGTTGCTGAGAAATTGCCAGATAATTTATTAATATGAATCTTAGAATCAGGAGTTTCCACTGTTAATTTGTTGAGATTAACCTGACCTTCTATTTGTCTAAGTTTTGCTTGATTCCATGTACTCCATAATTTGATATCGCCGGTTCCTTCCTGATTTTCAATATTAACTCCTTTAATCATTGTCAGCAGCGGTGGAATATTAATATTTTTGCCTGCCAGATATATTTCACCGGACCAGTTTGGCGTCAGAACATTACCGCTGGCATCTAGGGCAAAATTTAGAACATTTTCGTAGGACGTTGGCAGAATTGCTGAGCCTTCGATTTGAGTACGATAGTCATTATTTCTCATGCGTAGTGTTGCATCAGACAATAATAATGGTCCGTCATTTTGATTCATGTCGAACAATGTGATCTGAGCTTTCTTAACCAAAATATTTTTCTGCGCAAGAAACCATTTGGCAAGTGCGTCATTGTTTGTCTGTTCTTCTTCAAAATCATCAGGCAAATATCTTGATGCAGTGATAGAACCATCTTGTCGCCGTATTAATGTAAGGCTTAAGTCAGAGATAATGATCGATTCAGGTATAACTTCATTTCTGTAGAGACTTCTGAGAATGTCTATACTGATCAGGACTGAATTAAAATCCAGAATTTTTTCGTTCGAGACAGGATCAATAATACTGACCTTGTGTAACCTTAGGTTGGGTGTCCATCTGTTCCAACTGGCATCAATATTGGAGATTTCTACACGATGGTTCATGTATTGACTGATCCAGTCCTGTGTTTGTTGACGATAGTGACCAATCTCTGGAAGAGCGAGACGGATAACAGTAATTAAAATCGCCGATGTCAGGATAACAAAGGCAAACGAATACAGAATAAAATGATATAAATGTTTAAAAATATTTTTAGGCATTACAGACTGACTAAAGTAATACGATATCGTATTGTTCCTGAATATATAGAGATTCCACCTGGAATGAAATTGACCTGCTGATAAATTCTTCTAACTCAGCTACGCTGCTTGATTCTTCATCAAGTAACATGTCCACTACTTTCTGTGATGCAACAACGAGCAGCCTATTGGCATCAAACTGCCGCACTTCACGCATGATTTCACGAAAAATTTCATAGCAGACGGTTTCTGCTGTTTTTATAGAACTTCTTCCTTTACAGGTTGGACAAGATTCACACAAGGTATGTTCAAGGCTTTCTTTTGTTCGTTTTCGAGTAAGTTGAACCAGCCCCAGTGAAGTCAGTTCACTCATAGTTGTTCTAGTGTTGTCCTTGCTCAAATGTTTCTCAAGTGTCCGCAATACTTGCCGTCTATGTTCTGCATCCTGCATATCAATGAAGTCGATAATGATAATGCCGCCAAGATTACGTAAACGAAGTTGCTTGGTTATCGTTTGCACGGCTTCGAGATTTGTTTTGTAGATGGTTTCTTCTGGGTTTCTCCTGCCAACAAAGGCACCAGTATTTACATCGATAGTTGTCATTGCTTCTGTTTGGTCAATAACAATATGGCCGCCTGATTTTAATTCCACTTTTTTTTCTAATGCCTTCTGGATTTCATCCTCAACAGAATAAAGATCGAGGATAGGATGTTCGCCCTTGTAGTATTCAATCCGTCCAAGAAATTCAGGAATAAATTTCTTGGAAAATTGCATAATTCTTTTGTAGGTTTCTTTCGAGTCAATACGGACTCTTTGAATATTCACATGAACTAAGTCTCGCATGGTACGCATGACCAAAGGCAGATCTTCATGGACAACACCAGGCGGATAGGTATTTTTCGTACGTACAATGACTGAACCCCACAATTTATGTAAGAATTCTATATCCCGATAAATTTCATCGTCAGCAATGCCTTCGGCGGCTGTTCTGATAATGAAGCCTCCTTTGCTTAATTGGCTCCGCTCGTCAGTAGTTTCAGTTTGATAATTTAATATCAAGTTTCGTAATCGTTCACGTTCAGCCTCATCCTCAATACGTTGAGAGATTCCTATGTATTGATAATCAGGCATAAAAACAAGATATCTTGATGGAATGGAGAGTCGGGTAGTCAAACGAGCACCCTTGCTACCTAAAGGGTCTTTGACAACCTGAACCAGAATTTCTTGTCCCTCGCGCAGCAATGACTCGATCGCTGGTGGTTGGCTTGTCCTCTCTTCCGATATGGACAAAGTATCAGTTTCGGTAACGATATCGGAACTATGTAAAAATCCGGTTCGCTCGAGACCTATATCAATAAATGCTGCCTGCATGCCGGTTAATACACGTGAAACACTGCCTTTGAATATACTGCCGACCAAACCAAGCTTTTGAGATCTCTCGATGTAGATTTCCTGTAGTATGCCATTTTCTACCACAGCAACTCTGGTTTCCCGTGGGGTAACATTTATTAGAATTTCTTCGCTCATTTCATCTCGATATCTCTCTGAGACCCTTGCATAATCCACACTAATTCTACCGAAACAGGTAAAATAAGACCATTCTAAAAACCTTAAAGATTATTCATCTATATCCTGAAAAAATGCGTCGTCTAAATGCTCGATAATGGATAAGTAGTAGCTAAAAGCATGCTAATTGAGAGATTTTATGCTGTTGCTGCGACGATTGAAGGAAAATTCTCGCAAAATAAAACCTTTTCATGCAAACTTTATAAAATTAATGATGTTGTCTATGCATCTCTTGTTCGGTGGTTTTGAATTATGCGAAAGTCTCATGCTAAAACTATTTAAAGGGCTTGCTGTAAGTCTAGGTCTCTTTCTCGTTGCTTGCGGTGGCTCAGATAATGGTCAGACGACAGATATAAGTCAGCAAACCTTTAAATGGAAAATGGTAACCACCTGGCCTGCCAACTTTCCTGTTTTTCAGGAAGGGGCTGAGAAATTTGCAGCAGATGTGAAGATCATGAGTCAAGAGCGTCTGGATATTCATGTCTACGCAGGCGGGGAACTGGTGCCGCCATTGCAGGTGTTCGATGCCGTGTCACAGGGAACTGTGGAGATGGGGCATGGCTCACCCTATTACTGGGCGGGCAAGGTACCTGAAGCACAATTCTTTTCATCCGTACCCTTCGGCATGACGGCAAAAGGGATAAATGCCTGGCTCTATCATGGTGGCGGACTAGAGCTGTGGAAGGAAGTTTATGCGCCTTTTAATCTGACACCGATGCCAATGGGCAATACTGGTGCACAAATGGGTGGCTGGTTTAATAAAAAGATTGAATCACTTGATGATTTAAAAGGTTTACGCATGCGCATTCCGGGGTTGGGTGGCAAGGTCTTCAAACGCGCTGGTGGTAATCCGGTTTTGTTACCAGGTAATGAGGTTTATACGGCACTGGAACGTGGAACCATCGATGCGACGGAGTGGGTTGCTCCATTTCATGATATGCGCCTCGGCTTGAACCGGGCAGCAAAATATTACTACTTCCCGGGCTGGCATGAACCGGGCACGGAGTTTGAGTTGATGATCAACAGTCAGGCATGGGGGGAATTGCCGGAATATTTGCAATTAATGGTCGAGACAGCGGCAATGGCAGTGAGTGAGTGGATATATGCGCAGATGGAATTTCACAATCAGGCAGCATTACAAGAATTACACTCTAAACAGAATATTGAAGTGCTGGAATTTCCTGCTGAAGTATTAACAGAGCTAAAACATCTTACCAAAGAAACTCTCAATGAAGAGGCATCCAATAATGAAAATTTTAAGAGGATATACGATGCCTATACAGAATTCAGTGAGAGTTACAGAGACTGGAGCAAGATGACAGATGAAGCCTATCAAAAGGCGTTGAGAGAATAAATTAAGTTGAAGATTGTCTAAAACAACATAAAGGAGGCATAAGCCTCCTTATTTGGATTGAGGCGAATAAGGTTTTATTGGCTATTAACAACCATGTAATCAACGGCAGCTTTCACATCATCATCGCTAAGGGCAAGGTTACCGCCTTTGGCAGGCATAGGCATGCCTGAATTACCAGTGTAACCAACAATAGCATGTTCATAGAGCATGTCATTGCCTTGTCCAATGCGAGGTGCCCAGGCCGCTGCATCCCCTAATTGAGGAATGCCAGGAATTCCGGAACCATGACATGCCACACAAATACTCCCATAAGTTGTTTTGCCTGCATCATTGTTTACAGTTGCAGCCATTTCTGTATTTTCTTCAGTAACTGGTGCAATTTCAGGTTCATCACCCTGCACTTGCATTCTGGCGACTGGAGCAGTGTTTTCCATAGCCATTGCAGCAACTTTTTCAGGCGTTATCCCTCTACTGCCGAACATAATTCCCATGACCATGAAAGTGGCCAGAAGGACAGTTAAGACAATCAAAAAGATGGTAAAATTTTTGAAAAACGCTTTATCTTGTTCTTGACTCATTTTCTTTCTCCAGTGGCAGAAGGACTCAAAGTAATAAGGTCTCTGTAATTGAGTTTATTATCTGCTACGTTGTAATTGTTGCGCAACAGTATACCTGCACTTATTCCCTGAGAAAACTTTATAAATACAGCCAAACTACTTTAAAACCCTGCATTTTCAAGTAGTTTGGCTGTAGACGTCAGATGGGCGAAAATACCCTTCTGCCAATTTTAGATAGTGCAAGCACCCATGACTTTGATAAAGTTGAGTAATATTGTGCATGTTGAGAAACTAAAGAGCAGAGATATAAAAATATGCGCCCGTAGCTCAGTTGGATAGAGTATTGGTTTCCGAAACCAAAGGTCACAGGTTCGAATCCTGTCGGGCGCACCATGATTAAACGGGCAATATAAAGATAATACGAATTTCCCGAAGTAATTGAGATGCGCCAAACCGCCTTGGCTGCAGTCAGTTTTGCTCGTTACAAAAAGGGCTTGTCGGAAAATGGAGTTTTTAGCTTGTTGTGAATACTTAAGTCATTGTTATTAAACATATTATTTTCTTAAAATTGGACTGATTTTGAATTAACCGACAAGCCCAAAAAATAACCCACAAAATGCGTTACAAGGATTTAGACAAGAATCGCTTTTCAAGCTGGTGATGCCGAAGCTCGGTTATCACCGACATACGGCGTATTGGCTTGAAAAAATAAGTCAAAAGACCTTAAAAACCCGAGTTATCTGACCGAATGCTTCCTAAACCATGCTCAGAAATATTTCAACTAGAAAAATAACAGAAAAACATTAACAATGCCCTTTAATCAGAGGGCGAGTACCTGGATGAGCTGCTGAGTAACTATATTTTGAATCGCTACGGACTTCTATAATATATGTCGTCAAAGAATAAAAAACGAATTTATTACTTCAGCACAAAGTTATCTGAAGGCAATAAGGACATGAGTGAATTGCTGGGCGGCAAAGGCGCGAATCTGGCTGAAATGACTAGCATTGGTCTGCCTGTTCCGCCAGGTTTTACCATCACGGCAGCGTCCTGCGCTGATTACCATATTGCCAACAGCGAATTGCCTGCCGGCTTAATGGATGCCGTGCATAAAAATATGCAGCGTCTGGAAAAAGAAACAGGCAAAAATTTTGGCTCATCAGAAAATCCACTATTGGTCTCCGCCAGAAGTGGTGCAGCAGTGAGTATGCCCGGCATGATGGATACTGTATTAAACTTAGGCCTGAATGATCGGTCGGTCGAAAGTCTGACATCACTAACCAGTAATGAACGGTTTGCTCTGGATGCCTACCGACGTTTGATCAATATGTTTGGTGATGTGGTGATGGGCGTAGAACATCATCACTTTGAAACTGCGTTCGACAAGATCAAAAAACGCTATAA
The DNA here is from genome assembly GCA_965261165.1 of Gammaproteobacteria bacterium. Taxonomy (GTDB): domain Bacteria; phylum Pseudomonadota; class Gammaproteobacteria; order Eutrophobiales; family Eutrophobiaceae; genus SMWN01. Next base: position 1,131,951 of record OZ253445.1, read on the forward strand.
GGTCAATCGGGATGCAGATCTGAACATTCAGGGTTTGCGTGAACTGATTAGCACCTATAAAAAGATATACAAGGAACATACCTGTAAAAACTTTCCTCAAGATCCCTATCTACAGTTAAAACTCGCGATTGAAGCGGTCTTCCATAGCTGGAATATTCCTCGCGCAATTACCTATCGCAGGATCAATGAGATCCAGGGTCTGCAGGGGACAGCAGTCAATGTGCAATCGATGGTATTTGGCAATATGGGCGATGATTCTGGTACTGGTGTTGCCTTTACCCGTGATCCCTCCACCGGTAAGAATGAGTTCTATGGTGAGTTTCTTATCAATGCACAGGGCGAGGATGTGGTTGCCGGTATTCGTACACCATTGCCTGTCAGGGAAATGAAAAAATGGCGTCCAGATATCTACAAACAATTGCTAAAAGTTAAAACTATCCTGGAATCACATTACAAAGAGATGCAGGATATTGAGTTCACCATCGAACGTGGCAAGCTTTTTATACTACAGACACGTACAGGCAAAAGAACAGGTGCCGCAGCCGTTAAGATAGCGGTAGATCTGGTAAAGGAAAAACGTATTTCACAAAGCGCCGCTTTATTGCGTGTGCCAGCGAATGATTTGAATCAACTGCTATTGCCTTCATTCCATCCGAAAGCAAAAAAGCAAGTGCTAACGACAGGGCTGCCTGCATCCCCGGGTGCAGCATCAGGCTATCCTGTATTTACCACAGATGAAGCAGTGGAGAGGGCTGAAAATGGAGATAGTGTCATCCTAGTAAGGCGTGAAACCAGCCCGGAGGATATTCACGGCATGCATGTGGCAGCAGGAATATTGACCTCTACCGGCGGTTCCACCAGTCATGCGGCAGTGGTTGCCCGAGGTTGGGGAAAGTGCTGTGTTGTCGGTGCCGTAGAATTGCTGAGCGATGCTAAACGCAAACAGATCCAGGTGAATGGCACCACCATCACCAGCAAAGACATGATTAGTCTTGATGGGTCAAGCGGAGAAATCATGCTGGGTGATATTCGCAAAACCCTGCCTAATTTTTCAAAAGAGTTCAAGACCTTGATGCAATGGGCAGATAAGAAACGAAAACTATTAATTCGTACCAATGCAGATTCGCCTGCTGATGCGAAAGTTGCTCGTGATTTTGGTGCAGAAGGCATCGGGCTTTGTCGGACAGAACATATGTTCTTTGGCGATGATCGAATTATTGCCATGCGACAAATGATATTGGCTGACGAAGAACAAGAACGCCGGCTAGCCTTGAAAAAATTACTGCCTTATCAACGTAAAGACTTTGAAGGTATTTTTACGGTAATGAAAGGACTGCCCGTGACTGTACGCTTGCTCGACCCACCCTTACATGAATTTTTACCACATGATCAGAAATCTCAAAAAAAATTAGCACGAATAATGAAAATCCCCAGCACAAAGATAATTGAGAGAGTGACTCAACTTGAGGAAGTTAATCCAATGTTGGGGCACAGAGGTTGTCGCTTAAGCATTACTTATCCGGAGATCCTTGAGATGCAAGTCAAGGCAATTACCGAGGCCTTTATTAATTGCCGCCGCAAACGCATCAATGCACTACCTGAGATAATGATCCCTCTGGTTGGAATAGAGAGTGAATTATCTATATTACGTAAGCTTGTTGAAAACACCATTGCCAAAGTGAAACAGAAAAAGAAATTTAACGGCAAGTTGGATATCCCCATCGGCACCATGATTGAAATTCCAAGGGCAGCACTGATAGCAGATCAGCTCGCAACCCATGCAGACTTTTTCAGCTTTGGCACCAATGACCTCACACAAATGACTTTTGGTTACAGTCGTGATGATATCGGCACCTTCATGCCGGAATATATGAATGAGAACATACTGAAGAAGAATCCTTTTCAATCAATTGATGTTTTCGGCGTAGGCTCATTGGTTGATATGGCCGTAAAAAAAGGCAGAATAAATAAAAGCAAACTTAAATGTGGTATCTGTGGTGAACATGGTGGTGATCCAGAATCCATTGCTTTTTTTCAGCAAGCCGAATTGAATTATGTCTCCTGTTCACCATTCCGTATCCCTATCGCCAGACTTGCTGCTGCACAAGCTGTGTTGCTGGATCGGTAATCGAACTTAATGATGTTGATAATGATTTTTCATAATTATCCATGGGCAAGATAATTACTATTGTTACAGATAACGATATACCCTTGCGTTCGGTAATCATGGTCAAATTTTCAACCGCCGCAAGAATTAATGATAACACCTTAATAATAAATTTAAGGAAAAGCACCAGTAAAATTCTTGCTTGTAGTTTCCCTCATAGTTAATGATACTGGGCGCATGGATTCAATAAACCTTACGCACCATTTTCTGATAGCCATGCCTGGGCTGAGTGACCCTAATTTCTGCCATGCGGTAACCTACATCTGTTCCCACAACGAAGAAGGTGCCATGGGCATTGTTATCAACAAACCTTTAGATATAGTTCTCGGGGAAGTTCTGGAACAAATGGATATTAGCCTCGAAGACGACATTGCTAATAACATGCCCATTTATGATGGTGGCCCGGTGCAATCTGATAGAGGTTTTATTTTACATAAATATGACAAAGACTGGGATTCCTCACTGAAGGTGAATGATCAAATAGGGGTTGCCACCTCAGTAGATATCCTTGATGCCATTGCCAATGGCAAAGGACCAGAAAACTCATTCATCGCACTGGGCTACGCGGGTTGGTCTGCGGGTCAACTGGAAAAAGAGATACAGGATAATGTTTGGTTAAGTGGTCCTGCAGATTTACACATCATCTTCAACACGCCAGTAAATCAACGTTGGAATTCAGCAGCTAGTCTTTTGGGTATCAATATGAATCAACTCTCATCTGATGTTGGACACGCGTGATATAAAAACGCTTTTGTGTTTTGACTTTGGCAGCAAGCGTATCGGTATTGCGGTCGGTCAATCTGTCACGCAAACTGCCAGTCCTTTGCAAACGGTTAGAAATAAAAATAATAAACCAGACTGGAATGGTATCGAAAAATTAATAAAAGAATGGCAGCCCGATGCCTTGATTGTCGGTGTGCCTCTGAACACGATGGGTGAAGTTCAGGAGATGACTATCGCCTCAGAAAAATTTATGCGTCAACTGCATGGGCGTTTCCATTTGCCAGTGTATGGTATTGATGAATATTTATCTTCATTTGAAGCAATGCAACGCATGGGCAGAACAACTGATCTGGATTCCGTCGCTGCACAAGCCATTCTGGAAACATGGTTGACTGAGAATCAAAATAAACATGAATCATGCTAAGATCGCCCGACATGAAAAATGAATGAAGCCATGACAGACGTCGAACAAACTATTGATAAAATGCTTGCTGAGATACAAGCAGCAATAGCAGCGAAAGACCTATTAGAATTATTGATGATCGGGATTCATACCGGCGGTGCATGGATCGCAAAAAGACTACATAAAGAATTGAATCTTCAGCAACCGCTAGGCAAACTCAACATCGCCTTTTATCGTGATAACTTCAGCCGTATCGGTACCTACCCACAGGTCATGCCTTCAAAATTACCTTTTGATATAGAAGATAAACATATTTTATTAGTGGATGACGTGCTCCACACTGGCAGAACAATCCGTGCGGCATTGAATGAGATTTTTGATTATGGACGTCCCGCCAGCGTCCGTTTGGCCGTTCTTATCGATCGCGGAGAACATGAGCTTCCTATACAAGCAGATTTTGTCGGTAAAAAATTATCACTGGAATGCGGAGAACATGTTAAACTCTGCGCCGGGGACGATGAGCTCGGAAATAATAATTTTGCGGATCTGACTCTGGAAATAACCAGAATGGAATGACGGGAAACAATATTCAAATCGACGATCAAGGTCGACTTAAACATTTTCTTACCATCGAAGGTATTGACCGTTCCCTGCTTTTTGCAATTCTTGATTACGCCAAATCATTTACTGCTGTCGGTGAACGTCCCATAAAGAAAGTTCCCCTATTACGCGGTAAAACAGTCGCCAATCTATTCTTCGAACCAAGCACACGCACACGCACAACTTTCGATCTGGCAGCAAAAAAACTTTCTGCCGATGTACTGAATCTGAATATCATCAACTCGGCAACTAAAAAAGGCGAAGCCCTTTCCGATACACTACAGACGCTAGAGGCCATGCACTGTGATATGTTTGTTATTCGTCATGCTAACAGCGGTGCAGCACATTTTATTGCGTCTAGGGTTGCGCCACATATACATGTAATCAACGGTGGTGATGGTCGTCATTCTCATCCAACCCAGGCAATGTTGGATATGTTCACCATCCGCAAATACAAAACTGACTTTACCAAGCTCAAGGTTGCCATCATTGGCGATATATTACATTCAAGGGTTGCACGCTCAGAGATTCATGCCTTAAGTATCCTTGGTGTACCAGAGATCAGAGTTATCGGACCTAAGACCTTAATCCCTAATGACATTAGTAATCTTGGTGCACATACTTATTATGATATAAATGAAGGCCTGAAAGGCGTGGATGTCGTCATGGTGTTACGCCTGCAAAGAGAACGTATGCGTAGTGCAATGCTGCCAAGTGAACACGAATATTTCAAGCTCTATGGCTTGAATAAAGAAAAATTAGCACATGCCAAGACGGATGCAATCGTCATGCACCCTGGTCCCATTAATAGAGGCATCGAAATTGATTCAGAAATTGCAGACAGTGATCGCTCCGTAATATTACAACAGGTAAGTCATGGTATCGCCCTACGCATGGCCATCATGGTTATGACCCTGGAAAATCGATCAGGGGAAGCGGCGTAGTGCGATTGAAAATATCGAATGGTCGCATCATTGACCCGGCAAATAACCTTGATGAAACAAAAAATTTATTTATTGACAAAGGTAAAATTTTAGCCTTCGGTAGAACACCTAAAAATTTCAAACCACAAAAAGAAATTGATGCCAGTAATAAAATTGTTTGTCCAGGACTGATCGACCTTTGCGTGCGTCTTCGTGAACCCGGAGAAGAGTATAAGGCGACTATTGTTTCGGAAACGACTGCTGCTGCTGCTGCTGGCATCACCTCTATCTGTTGCCCACCGGATACCATTCCAATCATAGATACGCCCGCAGTAGCAGAATTAATCTTTCAGCGTTCAGCAGATAATAAAAAATCCAAAGTCTTCCCTCTGGGTGCACTTACACATGGATTGAGGGGTGAAACGTTAGCTGAAATGCATGCCTTAAAAAGTGCAGGTTGTATTGGTGTCAGTAATGCCTATGCGCCAATTATTAATACCGAAGTATTAAGGCGAGCACTCGAATATGCTATGACTTGTGAAATAACTGTACATCTGTATTGCGAAGATGATTACCTGAAAAATAATGGTGTCGCTCACGAAGGTGCTGTAAGCACCCGGCTGGGACTTCCCGCAATTCCAGAAACTGCAGAGACAGTTGCTGTTAGTCGCGCCTTATTACTGGTTGAACAGACAGGTGTGCGTGTACATTTTTGTAGAATCTCTACAGCTCGAAGCATTGAGTTACTTGTAGATGCTAAAGCACGAGGTCTGAATGTTACTGCTGATGTCAGTATTGCTCATCTTCACTTGACAGACATGGATATAAGTTCATTCAATACTGATTGTTATGTCCTGCCCCCACTCAGAAACCAGCGAGACAAGGAAGGATTGCGTGCAGGTCTGGCAAATGGGATGATTACTGCTATTTGTTCTGATCATCAACCCCACGAGTCGGATGCCAAGTTAGCCCCCTTTAGTATGACTGAACCTGGCGCTTCAACAATTGAAATGCTTTTGCCGCTGACTTTGCAATTAGTCAGAGATAAATATCTGACACTACAACAAGCGATAAGTGCTTTAACATCAGCACCAGCCAGAATAGCAGGGCTTGATACAGGCAATCTTTCCATTGGTTCTCGCGCTGACATATGTATATTCGATCCCGAATCTTCATGGCTAGTGGAAAGAGAATCTCTCCTCAGTGCAGGTAAAAATACACCTTTTGCTGCTTGGGAAATGACAGGCAAAGTCACGCATACTCTGGTTGATGGCAATATTATTTATCAACATTAATCCTCTCACATAGGCATCCTCAAAAAACTACACTTGCCAATGAAGCATCCTGAATCACGCAATACCCTGCACCTCGAACAGGCAAAACTGCTAGAGCAAACTGCTTATGAAGGTGATCAATACTATATGCGTTTGCATGCACCATTAACTGCATCGCGCGCACAACCGGGCAACTTCATACATATACAATGCGACGCTAATCTACCAATGCGCCGGCCTATGTCTATCATGCGCGTTGATGAAAATGCAGGATGGATAGATCTACTTTATAAAGTACATGGTATCGGCACAGCCCAGCTGACCAAACGTAATATCGGCGATAACATTGATTTGATTGGGTCAATAGGTGTGCCATTCAAACTTGATCAATATAAAAAATATCCATTATTGATTGGAGGTGGCGTCGGTTTACCACCCATAATTTTTCTTGCCGAACATATCAAGAATACAGCTAAAGGTATCAAACCTTTTGTCGTCATAGGCTCTGAAGTTCCATTTCCGTTTAGCATAAAACCATCGCATATTATGCTTGATGGCCTTCCTGAAGGAGTGATCGCCTCAATGCCTTTATTGGAAGACTGGGGAATCCCAAGTAGATTAACCAGCTTGCAGGGTTATTCCGGTTGCTATGATGGCCATGTAACAGATCTTGCCAATCATTGGCTTGATTCACTTGATAAAGAAACACTCGACGAAATTGAAATATTTAGTTGCGGCCCAACTGCAATGCTAAAAGCAGTCAGTCAAATAGCTCATCGTTATGGCCTTGCGTGCCAGGTATCGCTTGAGGAATATATGGCATGTGCCGTGGGTGGCTGTGCGGGTTGCGCCGTACTTGTCAACACAGAACAAGGTCCCAGCATGAAACGAGTCTGTGTTGATGGCCCTGTCTTTGAAGTCGCAACAGTTTTCCCGCCTGCCTGAAAAATTCTCAGGTTGTTAGCAGCAACCAAACAGGACATCACGGCGTGTTGTTTCTCGATGAATTACCGGAGTTTGATTGCCGAGTGTTGGAAGCATTAAGAGAACCTTTGGAGTCAGGGTGCATAGTTATATCGCGGGCAGCGAATCAGGCTGACCCCCCCCCCGCAATTTCAGCTCATTGCCGCGATGAATCCCTGCCCCTGCGGTTATCTGGGCGATACAGGTGGTCGTTGTCACTGCACTGAAGATCAAGTCCATCGTTACAGACAAAAGATTTCAGGCCCACTACTCGGCAGGATTGATATACATATAGAAATGGCAAAAGTTGCCCGTACCATTGCCGATTTAGCGACTGTCGAATCGATAAATTCGGCACATTTGAGTGAAGCTATCAGTTACAGGCGTCTCGATAGAAAATGAAACTGCATAGAAAATAAACTTTAAGCACTTGCATGCCTATTTCAATTAAGGTCAAATTGACTTATGCAGATTCAACACAATATAGACATCTCCGTAGAAACAGATTACGTCAAAAATCAGTCCGGCCCGGATAATGCCCGGTATGTATTCGCCTATCGCATTACTATTAAGAACAATGGATCTGCTCCTGCCAAACTGTTCAGTCGCCGCTGGTTGATCACAGATGCCAGCGACAAGATTCGGGAAGTGAAAGGCGAAGACGTCGTTGGTAAACAGCCACATTTAAACCTAGGCGAAATATTTTGCTATACCAGCGCTGCAATCATTGAAGCGCCTGTTGAGTATATGCAAGGCAACTATTATCTAATTGCCGATGACGGCATTGAGTTTGACACAGAAATTCCTGTTTTCGGCCTACCCATACCCCACGCTTTGCACTGAAAAATGTCGACCTACGCAATCGGCGATATTCAAGGTTGTTTCAAAGAACTCATCCGACTACTCGATAAAATTAATTTTGACGTAAGCAACGATCGTCTGTTGTTCGCCGGTGATCTGGTTAATCGCGGATCTGATTCTCTGGAAGCATTAAATTTTATTATGAGTTTAGGTGAGTCTGCCATCACTGTCCTTGGTAATCATGACCTTCATCTTCTAGTTATCGCCGAAGGACTAGCAGAGCCCGGCAAGGGTGATACATTAGCAGCGATTATTAACTCGCCAGAAAAGCGAAGATTAATCGACTGGGTACGACAACAACCACTCATGCACCATGACAAAGAATTAAATTTTTCAATAATACACGCAGGTCTGCCACCTCAATGGTCAATCGAACAAGCATTAGAATTAGCTTCAGAAGTGAGTAATATATTAAGCAGCGATAATTATCTTTCATTCCTTGAAGCTATGTATGGAAATAATCCTAAGCTTTGGGATGAGAATCTAACCGGCAATGATCGCATAAGATTTATTGTGAATTGTTTCACACGCATGCGTTATATGAATGATAGAGGTGAATTAGAATTTTCAGAGAAAGGAGCCCCTGGATCTCAAGGAGAGCATCTATCGCCTTGGTTTACGATTAATGATAGAAAAACAAAGCATGCCAAAATTGTATTCGGCCACTGGTCAACCGTACATTTGGGGAACATTAAAGACTTTAAGCCATACAATGTTTACCCTATTGATACAGGCTGTCTCTGGGACGGCGAATTAACAGCATTACGACTCGAAGATGAAGCCTTATTCAGCATCCCTGCTGAATAAGTTTTATAGTCAGATTGACTAGAATGTAATGCTGAAACCACCAATCACACGGTAGTCAGGCTCACTCTGCAGACCATTCAAATCATTCACAATCGGTATACCGACAGATGTGAATAGCGATACGCTATGACCCAGGCCGACTCGCAAACCCGGAGACAAGTAAAGTGTGTGACCTCCACTGTGTTCTTCTGACGCACCACCGATATTTACACGCTGTCTGCTAGCGCCATTCAATTCAACCACTAGATCAATATAGTCAATGATATTTCCTTGATGCGCGTGTTGCTGGTGGTCGTACCCGCCCTTAGGGCTTGTCGTACGATATGTCAGCGCAATATTATAATTAAAGATGTCCCCTAAATCGGTATCTTGCGATCCTTCAGTAACGAATGTGTAGAGCGCATTGCCAGAAAAGCCAATATCATCCCAATTACGGTTATATGCTAACCCTAAGAAGGGGTCCCACGAACCAGAACCCGGTTGTTGTTCAACTTCGAATAAACTGCCCTCGATTTCTCTAACGCCAGTTTCACCTATCGGAGTCTTCATCCCTATAAGGATCGCAACATCTTGTTCTTCACTCTGATGGAATCGATATTGTCCAAATAAAGTCAGATCGCCTACATCATTAGAATCACCCACCAGTTCAGCTTCGCCCTTACCCATATCATGATGTGCCTCACGGATGTTAGCCAGATCAACATAAGGCATGGATAGACCAATCGTCAGATCATCTGTCAAACCATATGCAAAATTGACTGAAGTACTGAAAAAACTATCAACACTATGGACATCTTTATCTGCAGCCCCTGCAGCTTCCAGAACCTCATCAGAGATATCATCAAGTTCAAGTGACTGAACACTGACACCAACAACAATTTTTCCTTTCGGTAAGGTTGCGCCTGGCGTCGTCATGACGGCACCTCCGACACCTGTTTCAAAACTGGTACTGGCATGATCAGCAAATATAGATTGTGTATAAAAAATCAGCGCGTAAATAACACTGATATAAATGCATTTTGTAATATTTATATTTTTAAAAATCCTTTATTAACCAAACAACAAGTCATGCGCGTAAGCGCCTGAATAAATATACGATGACTCATTAACCAAAGAGTCACACAGATTTATGGGTTTAATTTAACTAATAAAAGGAACAGGAGGGCCGCGTATGACGCGGGAGTTGCCAATAAATTTATGAAGATTGGGTGATTGATAGGAAATTTGTTTCTGGTATCTGCTAACAATAACCGTCTCCGCTTCCAATGCAGAGTTAAAAACCAGGACACTACTGGTAGACCAAAAACTACAGGATGTCGAGATATGACTCTCTGCCTCACCCTCACTTCCGTCATGATTATGATGATCATATAAATAGCTTGACTGATACATGGCCACAGGCCCGTCACAAAAAGCTAGACCCAAGCCACCACCATCACCTCCGATACTCAACATGTAACTTGGTGCGATGAAAGAACGCAGCACAACAGCCAAACCGATCAGGTACAGATGAGTTCTCAGATTTTTATGACGACGGAAAAAACGCATCACCGCATTTTAATAGAAGAAATTACTCGATGGAAGTCAATCGTCACTCCCCTGTAGATAGTGCGTATATAATGATTAATCAACTATCCTAAAATATTTAAGCCATGACTATTACGCATAAATAAATCTATGAAATCGTTCGTCGTATTCCAGAAGGTCGCGTCGCAACCTGCGGACAGATTGCAAAACTGGTCGGCTATGCACTTGCTGCGCTAGAAAATACTAGTGATGTCCCTTGGCATCGCGTTATTAACACAAAAAGAGAAATCAGTCCAAGAGGTCTGGATGGCTATGATAATTACCAACGCATCTTGCTAGAAAACGAAAATATAACCTTTAATGAGAAGGATTGTATTGCACTTAAACGATTTCAATGGCAAACCACATAACGCGGATTCAACTCACAAATGCAACAGATGGGTTGATCCCTAAAAATGCCTGATTAGGTGTTTTAATACCAAGACATTTTCTTGGTCGGCAGCCTTGCAACTTGTCGCCACAAGCGACGAGGAATACTCGTCTGTCCTTTGGATTGCCTGCGTTGCTCAGTCAGACGTTGTGCCTGCCCTGGACGGTAACCACGAAGTCCGGTGTGACGGCTAATCTCCCGACTGATGGTCGATTTGTGGCGATTGAGTATCATATATGACTATCTCAGATTGATCATGCCCTGCTTTCATCAAAGTAAATTTTGGTATCGTTCTTCCTGGATAAGCTGTGTCTGTTTCATTATGCTCCTCTTTCTTGGTGGTTAGAGAAAGCTGTGAATAATAACGTAGCTTACCTGCTAACCAACTCATTAAGAGTGGCGCTTATAAATTGGATTCACGTTATGAATAAATTATAAATAAGATGATTATTTTTTTAGATTTTGATGGTGTCCTTCGTCGCAATTCTGATCCAATCGGTGAGTTAAATCCAAATATTCTTAAGTTGTTTGAATCAACAATCTTAAATATATCTGAGATAACAAAAACTGGCATTGTGATTAGTTCTGACTGGCGTATTAGTAACGAGTTTGAGCAACTTAAAATTATGTTTCCAAACAGTATTGCGGATTTAATTTTTGGGTGTACCCCCTATATTGCTCAGCCGTGTGAATATGAACGGTTTGTTGAAATCACCATGTTTTTCGAAGAAAACGAACATTTGGCAAATGAAAAATGGATCGCAATCGATGATCGAGAATACTATTTTCCTGACCACGCTCCGCTTCTTTTATGCAATCCAGAAAAAGGATTTGATAGGGAAGCAGCTAAAAAATTAATTCAATTTGTTGGTTTATGACCCTTACGTAGGAAAAAAATACCGATGTTACCGTTTGTGGTTTAGGAGGCGCAGAGCCCTGCCTTTTTCTGAGTGAGAAACAGCATGATGGCTCTCAAACTGGCCAAATTAAGATTATTTTATTGATAATATATTTATATTGATATATAAAACAGATATTTATATAAATATTAACTGGCCAATAAAGTGGCCAAATTAAGGCTATGGTAACAACAACACACGATTTTTCGCCCTTTATGCCGAGTGAAGCGGCATTAGAAGCATCTGAGTTGCCTGATAAGGCGGTGAGGCTTGTTAGCTCGTCTGCAGCACTATCGGGCAGTTTGGCGGGTGAAACACGAAATACAATTCGTGAGTATATGTCTGTGATTAACTCTTATTATTCCAACCTGATTGAGGGGAATAGGACACGGCCACATGAGATCCGTGCAGCACAAAAAGGTGAATATTCAGATGATCCTGCAAAACGCGATTTGCAGCAAGAATCGGTTTCGCATATTCAAGTTCAGAGCTGGATTGAAGAACAAGCAATGGATCAGGATGCGTTATATTCTCCTGACTTTTTTAAAGCGATTCATCATAAATTTTATCAAGGTATCCCAGAAAGCTTGTGGGTGTTAAGAGATCAACAGGACGAAGAAAAGGGGAAAGTTGTTCCTAGCGCATGGCGCACAGAACTTGTTGATGTTGGACAGCACGTGCCGCCAGATCCTAAAAACCTTGAATCTTTAATGCAGCAGTTTTGCAGTGTATATAACCCGACACGTCATTCAGGCGATAAGAAGTTTATTGCCGCAATGTGCGCGCACCACCGCTTTGTTTGGATACATCCCTTTGCTGATGGGAATGGTCGTGTTGCCAGACTATTTACTGATGAAACACTAAAAAATATTGGATTAGAAAGTTATGGTGTTTGGTGCCTAAGCCGTGGTCTTGCAGTTTCATCAGATCAATATAAAACAATGCTTGCACGTGCAGATAACCGCAAACAAGGCGATCATGATGGTAGAGGGGTATTAAGTGAAAAACATTTAATTAATTTTTGTGATTTCATGTTGGATACAGCAATTGACCAAATTGATTATATCAGTGATTTATTGCAGTTAAATGAAATACATAAGCGTATTGATAGTTATATCATTGCTAGAAATGATGAACGAGTTTCTGGAGTGACGGGTAAACTGAAAGAAGCTTCAGGTTTGATACTTTATAGTGCCTTTATAAAGGGGGAACTGGAACGTTCATTAGCTTATGAATTGTCCGGTATGCCGGAACGTTCTGCACGACGACTGCTTGGGCAACTTAAAGATGATGGATTGTTAAGTGAAACAAGTTCAAAATCACCATTGAAATGGGAGATTCCTGAACATGCAGAACCTTGGTATTTTCCGAATTTAGTGTCGGGCAACTAAAGCCATGCTTTTAATGTGGCGATGGCAACGTAGTAACGATTGATCTCAAAAAATTTACATAACTGTGCGCGGGTATCACTGCGCCCAAAACCATCGGTACCTAGAACAACATAGTGTCGGTCTGGAATAAAGGCACGGATCTGATCCGCGTAGGATTTCATATAATCGGTTGCAGCAGTGTTGACCTTTGTTGCTGCTAGTCACTTGGTGAGTCAGCTAAGCACTTGGGACGATAGAGATCGTGCCATTCAGGCCGGTTTAGAGAAGTTTAATCATAAGACCGCTGAAACAATAGCGGTTGCTCAGCAGGCACGCTTTGGTGGTAAGGGCGGTAACCAGTTTTGCTAGGGTGATAAAGAACACATATTGATTGCTAGGCGAAGTGGTTTAATCAATAAGATTGCGGCCACATCAGCGATAATAACCGATGCTGAAGGACTTGCTCACGTTTGCCCCACAGGAGGTGCTGTCTTTGGTGATAAGGGCACTGTGTGAACCTGGCCAAAACCACCATCAAGCGCAAGGGCTGTCATGATGTCACGATCAAGCCAGCCAATATGCAAGGCAAAGAGACTAAATTAAAGAGCGTTGGCTTGCAGCCATGCGTTCAGCCTATGAACGTGTCTTTGCTCACCGTAACCGGCGGGTTGGTTATCGTGGTTTGCAGAAGGTGCAATCTCAGGTAGGTATGCGTGTACTGACTTTCAACCGCAAAAGAGTGATGACGCTGGGTTTGAAGACATAGATAGATTGGGTTTTGAAGACATCAATTCAATACCTGCCCAAGGTAAATACTAGGGTAAATACTAGGGTAAATCCGCCTTCCATTTACCTAAAGGGCAGACCTAAGGCACTCATAGCCTAAAATAGCCTATTAGGTCTTAAATAAAGCGGCCTATTGTCGTTTATTTGAACAAATATTTGCATCTTGACATTGTTTTAGATTAACCGACAAGCCTAGGATGTGCTGTTAACTTTTTTGTACATAACTTTGTTTCGGCTGCTCTTTCGGGTGCAGACGGTTCCACTTTAAGTTAACACTTGTTTAATACTGATACAGTATCTTGACGAGTAAAATATATTCTAATTTAGAATTATTTTTTTATAAATTATATTGCTGGTTTCTTTAAAGAATTGTTGTTATAACAATTTAACTTATTAATAAAAAAATAATTATACAAGATAATATAACTAATATTTAAAAAATTAGGATATCTACATGATTAAAGAATATTTTATTGTGATGGTTTTAATGATCGCTTCATTTAATACTACGGTTTCAGCAGACGAAAATATTATTTCAACCCTAATTGAACTATCTGAAGAATTTAAGAACGCTCATGAATCACGAGATTACAATGCAATTTCCACTTTAATTAACTGGGAAGGTGTTAGGAAACCAATGAGAAAAAAGATTGAAGTTTATACAACTTCAACATTTGGATTAAAGATTAAAAATATTGCGCTTGAGGAAGTTAGTGATAGCAAATTTCAAAAACACCTAATTGGTGATAAGGAATTAGAACCTAATATACCCGTTAGTCATGTAATGAAAGTAATTTTCGATATTAAAGGAATCAAAGATGAAGGTACTACAAAAGATACTATTGTCTATCTTTTAGGTAAAAATAAAGAACAATACATGATCTCTGTTTATGTTAAAACAGGAAACGCATTGAATAATACGCATCATTAATTTTCTTTTTTAATGGAAGAATTGAAAATTTATCTTCAAATTCATCTGAATTTTATGTGTCGTTTGGGGAAATAATATTATATTTTTTCATTTTTCTATATACAGTTGCACGACAAATATTTAGTTGGTTTGATACTTTGGTAATATTCCACTTATTATTTTTCAATGAACTTATTAATAAGTCATATTCTGAATAATGTATATTGTACTTAATGTTTTTTGAGTTATTTGTTTTTATTTCATCTGGCAAATGTTCATCAGTAATAGTTTCCTCCAAACACATGGCATTTGAATATTTTGCTACATTAATAAGTTGTCTTATATTTCCTGGCCAAGAATAATTCATTAAAATATTCATTGAACTCTCTGATATATTATGCGCTTTAGAGCTTGAATGTGTATTGAAAATATTATTAATTAAATCATCTTTATCAGTTCTGTTTCGTAATGATGGTAAATCTATAGAAATACCATGTAATCGAAAATAGAGATCACTGCGAAAAATTTTTTCTTCGATCATCTTTGGTATAAGTTTGTTTGTTGCAGATATTAATTGGATATTTAAAGGAATAGCTGAAGATTCTCCAAGTGGCACAACTTCCATTTCAGATAGTACTCTTAACAAGCGGGTCTGCAAATGAATAGGCATATCGCCAATCTCATCGAGAAAAAGAGTTCCTTCATTGGCTTGTAAAATTTTACCTTTCACTCCTTTCTTTAGGGCACCAGTAAAAGCACCATTGGAATAACCAAATAATTCACTCTCAATTAATGAATCTGGTATAGATGCACAGTTTATTGCAATGAATGGTTTGTCCTTCCGTAAAGACTCATCATGAATAGCTCTGGCCAATGCCTCTTTCCCGGTTCCTGTTTCCCCATAAATCAGGTAATGCAAATCCAGGTTAATAGTTTGTCTAATTTTTTTTGTAATAATTTGCATGTGGACATCATTTCCAGTCAAATTACTTAAATCAGGATGTTTTTTAAATTTGTTTTTTGTTTTTTTTAAAAAAGTTTTTTGGTTACTGGAAGAAGTCTTAATAGCTGGTGGATTTAAAGAGAAGAAATAAATCAAACCTGAGTCTGTAGCTCGAAGGGTATTACAAGTAGATAGTCTTTTGCTAAATTCATCTAGCAAATTTTTAAATGTCATATCAAATACTTCGTGAAAAGCGCGATTATGTATTTTATAACCTATTTTTTTGCATAACGTGTTATACGCAATCCTGTTTCCTGCGGTTATTATTCCATCTTCATTAATTGCAAGAATACCTGTCGTCATATTGTCTGACATATCATTAGAAATGGAGAATCGTAATAACCAATGGTCACTATAATTGTTAATAAAATATAATGACTCTATCAGTATTGCATACTGTTCGACTAGTCTTGATACTAATTTATTTTGACCAATAGTTTCTGGGCGAAGTGTCGTTGCATCAAGAGATGCAATCAATTTTCCCTTATTATCAAAGATCGGTGAAACTATACATGTCATACCAAGCATTATTGGAAAAAAATGTTCTTCGTTTCGTATAATGACCGATGCTTCTTCGACAATACACGTTCCTATCCCATTGGTCCCAGCACTCTTTTCTGACCAATCAGTTCCTGTATGTAGTCCCTGCGTTTTTAATAAATGTTCGCATTCCGGATCATAACGGCAATCAAGTGTTACCCCATTATTGTCAGTGAGTAATACTGTATAACCAATATCAGCAATCAAACTATAAAGCTTATTAACACTATTCTTTGCAAGTGAATGTATATCAGAGAAAGCATCTTGATGTTCACGAAGTCTGCGTTCTTCCAATATTAGAGGTGAAAATCTTTCTTCCGGTGAGATATTGTGTTGATTAAGACACCTTTTCCATGAACGTGAAATTAGTGGTAATTCTATTGAATCAATACTATTTGTTTTGTCCGATGAAACAGAACTGAAGACTTTTTTTATGTGTAAACTGTTTTCATCATTAGCTGATAATTTTGTCATACTGCTTGATTAACGGATTATTTGTTAGATAACCATTACCTTATTTAAGCATTAAATTGCTAGATTCGTGTTCATTACATCCTAAATCTATTTTGAAGAAAATAGTATGTGTAATCTATGAGCTTAAAGCATTTCACATGAATATAAACAGAAATGCTACGGTGCAATCAACTATAATGCCCCCGCATTTACGCGAGAACATTATATGGTAAGACTTTTATATGGTAAGACTTAATTGTGATACTTGCTTAGAATGAAACAGATGCTTCAAGAACAAATCCATCCCAGTCGCAGTCACCACCAGTAGCGGTAGTACCACAAGTATTAGAACCTGATTGAGCTTCATCATTCTGGTGAACATACTCGGCCTTGATCAAGGTTCCATCGGAATACCAATAACCAGCACCGGCTTGGAAACGATCAACTTTACCGTTGCCCTCGATGCCAGTGGTATCATTATTAGACACGCCATAACGCGCAGCTACGTAGAAGTCATCGTTTAGATCAACCCGACCTAGGATTCCCCAGAAACTCTGTTCGGCATCTACTGTACTAAATGTATTCGTAGTATTTGCAGTTAAAGAGCCTTGAGTATGACTAAAGTTATCTTCATCTTCACCATAGAAGCCATGGATTGTGACGGGTTTACCTAGTGCATCTCCAGACCACATAACATCTATTTGCCAGATATGACCATCGATACCAGGCAGGATACCCGGTACATTGTTCGTAACGATACCACGTTGACCAACGTTGTAATGGTCACCATCACCGCTAGGTACTAAAGAACGTGCATTTTCACCACTTCCCAATACGCAAGTTGTTGTTGTTGGGCAACCTGTGACATTTCCGTCCATAATGAACAAACCAGCACCTAATCCAAAACCACCCTTAGTGGTTATTGATGTTCTTGCACCATAATTGTAACCACTCTCATCACTGAAAGAATCTCCGAAGGAAGGTTTGCCCAGTGTCAGGTTATAGTCCCATTTACCAATTGAAGTGTTATTACCACCTGTGAACCATAGGCCATGAGCTGCAGTAATCATGTCATTGACACCATTACCTATCAGTGGATTACCTTGAACAGCAGCACCATCTGAATAACGAATGAAATTCATGGTTGTTTCAACAATATTACCAACGCGAAGGCTAGCATTGTCATTTACCTTGAATTCAATCCATGCAAGATCCTGATTAATAGAGAAATCTACTCCAAAATCATTTGATTCATCTGCCAGCTCCATATAAGCGCTGACCCGATCATTGATCTGAGCACTGAACCACAAACCGAGACGTAGTCGTTGAAAGCCTGAATCCTGATCTGCATCTGCGGCAAATAGTCTATTTGAACCATCGACCTCAATAGAAGTTTGCCAGTGTTGTGCTAAATAACCTCCTGCTTTTACTTTTCCCCCGAATAAATCGGTTGCGGCGTTTACAATATTAGAACTTAATAATAATGGTAATATTGCCGTCGCTATTTTTATTCTGTGTTTCATTTTGATACCTCCCAATGTGTATCATTCTTACACCTAAAAATATTTTTAGGTGACGTTATGATTAACGTGAAAGAGATATAGCAAATAACTTGCCAGTTAAGAAAAAAATTAAAATTTTAAAGATAATTTTTATGAAATGTTTATATTAAGATGGCTTAAGGAATTGATATTAAACATTTATTTTTTTCGATGATAAAAGCAAAGCAAAATAACATCCATGTTATCAGTTCGTTTAAATAATTTAGTTATATATTTTTGTATAAGTGTGACACTAAAAGTTATCCAACTGTTACATAAATATTACAATTGCATTAATACAACAAAAAAGAAATAGACAAGAAAACTAAAGACATTATTAACCTTATTTATAATTCGTCTAACAACTTTCTTACCTTTTCATTATAAATATCATCGCTGATAATCTCTTTTTCATGAAGTTGTTTAAGTTCAGACAATTTTTCTTCAAGACTTTTATTAGTTTTAATAGGTGTGATTTTTGCCGCTGGTTGATTCTCGGATTTTTCTCTCGCCTGGATTAGGCGTTCTAAATTTTCTACTTTCTGTTTTAGTTTTTCCTGCTCTTTATCTATTTCTACAGTTTGTTGCTGTAATTGATTTGTTTCTTCAACAATATTCTCTTTCCGTTGTTTATTTTTTTTATTTTTGTTTAATTCAGATAATAAAACAGGCAAATCTACCTTTAACCAGTCTTTTCTTCTTTTCCCTTTATATGAGCCAATAAAATGCGAATTATCAGTAATGAATTCAATTGGTAAATCTGCTCGGTTGTTACGTAGTCCTATATTTAATCTAAAATTTTTCAAGTTTTTACTGTCAACTTGTGCTGGCACATCAGAAGTCCCACCTGATTTACGGTATTTCTTTTGTATATCAACATAGACTTCCCCAAAAATAATATTTAATTGTTTATTTTTATAAAAAAGTCTCGCAGTAGTTGAAAGTTCACTTTTCCCAAAAGTGCCTCCGTGTTTACCAGAAATACTAAAAATGATATCTTCATCAGGCTGTGAATTAGCCAATGCTTTTGCAATCGGAGCGCTTATTTTACGAAGTTCGTTTTTATTAAATAAAGCATCATGTGGTACTGCAAAACCCCTACTGTCATTAACGTTGTCGGCATTATTATCATCAGAAAATATATTGAAAACATCGATATCAAAAAAACCTTCGTCTACTTCTGTAAGGCGAATACTGCGTAATATTTCGTAAATATCCTGTGTACTAAATTTTGTCGGGTGATCATTTTTATCGGCAGAATCATCTATGGAAACAATAGAAACATAATCGTAATTGCTTTGCCATATAATTGTTTCTTTTGCATAAGCATTGGCAAAAATTAAACTTAATAGATTAATAAATAATATGAAGATAATATTATTTGCATAGTAAATAACAGATATAGTCTTATTATGATTCACTGTGGCGCCCTCGTTAAATTTTATTTGAACTAATTTGTGATGAAATACAAAGAATAATGTTTATGGTCTTACGCTTTGTTAAACATGATATAAAGTTACATTAACCAATGCGAGCTTTTGATGCAAAATTATATTTATTGCTTCTGTAGAATGTAATACATATGCATGAGACAAATGTTTATATCTTGCACATGAGATAGTGTATATTTTCTGTGTAAAAAAATATCTTGCCTTTATTAAAATAATAATCAATTACATTGTTAAATTTATTCTTAATAAATACAAAGACATATAATTACATAGTGTTTTTCTAAACATAGAATGTAAATTCTATTTTAATTCTGGCACATCATTTGCAAATCCTGCTTTAGTTGATTGAATGTGGGACTCACAAGATTAGTGACTCCTCCTCCTAAGATATTTGCTTCTTTCAACTTACTTAAAGCCCTGTAAAAAGGGCTTTTTTAAATTTGTAATTAATTATTTAGTGTATAAGTTATGAAACAATTGTCTCACTAATTTGCTACACGGCAGCGTTGTAAATTGCATATCAAGGAAAAATCATTTTGTTATATATTTTCTAAAGAATAAATTTTAAAAATAAAAAATACTATCAAAACATCCTGTAAAAACTAATTTTTACAAAGAGATAGTTGCATTTATTTTTTTATATTGATGGTGTCATTAATGTAAAAAAATAAAATAATATTTCACTGGCATACATATTGCCTTATTACTGTTCTTAATAATGAGGTTCTTAAAGTATGAAAGATAAAAAAAATAAAAAACATCGAGATAGTTTAAAAGACACTGACTCATTGATTAATAAAAGGATTAATAAAAGAAAGAGCCGACGAATTTTAATTAAAAGCATATTAGGAATAGGAGCTTGTGTTGCTACTGGTTCGAACCTGTTAGCTGCTACCAGTTCAAATACCGAATCCATCGAAAGTGATGATCCCGTTTTATTACCTCCACAAGAAGGTGATTACCTTGTAAATGCTGAAGGTGATAATCAAGGGAAGCCTGTCAGCATTTATACTCTTGAAGTTAATAAAAAATATATAAAAGCTTGGCCAATGGATTCTGAAAAAGGTGTTATTCGTAACGGTAGCCGTTTTAACAAATTACTAGTGATAAAACTTAATCCTGAAGAATTGGACGATAAGACTAAAGCATTTTCGCAAAATGGGATAATTGTATATTCAGGAATTTGTACTCATCAAGGATGCGATATCAGTGCTTGGGTGGAAGATAAGAAAAACTTTTTTTGTTATTGCCATTATTCAAGATTTGATCCGCGTAAGTTTGGCAAAGTTACTTACGGGCCTGCTAAGAAGAAGTTGCCATTACTACCTATTGAACTTGACGAAGCACTAATTAAAGTTGCAGGAAATTTCACTAGAAAGCCGGGTGGCTCAAAACGTTAATTAACAATTAATAATTGTTTATAACTGTTTACCAGTAAAGCAATTTTTAATTTTTTAGAAGTAGTTTAAATAACCATAAGTAAGGGGGTCATGATAATGTTTAAAAAGAAATTGGGAGTTTTTTTCCTATCATTTATTTTGCCAGCAATCGTTTCTGCAGGTGAAATTAGTAACTATTCATCCGTTACTGATAAAAGATTGCAAAATCCTGAGGCATCAAACTGGTTGCAATGGCGCGGTAATTACGAAGGGTGGACATATAGTTCTTTAGAGCAAATAAATAGCGATAATGTAAGTGAGTTGGTACCGGTATGGTCCTATTCAACCGGAGTAAATGAGGGCCATCAAGCACCGCCAATGGTTAATAATGGTGTCATGTTTGTAGCCACACCGCAAAATCAGATTATTGCATTGGATGCAAAGACAGGTCAGGAACATTGGCGTTATCAAAAAGAAATTCCAGAAGAGCTTTTTCAATTGCATCCTACAAGTCGTGGTGTTGCATTGTATGGTGAAAATGTGTATCTGGCAGGTACGGATGCATGTGCAGTCGCTGTAGATGCAAAAACAGGTGAGGAAGTTTGGGAAACGTGTGTTGCAGATTGGAAACAGGGTTATTACATGACCTTATCACCACTCGCCGCGGAAGGAAAAATCGTAGTGGGTGTTTCTGGTGGTGAATACGGTATTCGAGGTTTTATAGTAGCACTAGATGCAAAAACAGGTAAAGAAGCGTGGCGTACTTATACCATTCCTGGGGAAGGTGAAAAGGGTAATGAAACTTGGCCTGGCGATACCTGGAAAACGGGCGCTGGTTCAGTCTGGATCGCAGGTACCTACGATGCCGAATTAAAAATGGCTTTCTATGGCACAGGTAATGCGGGACCTTGGATGGGTGACTTACGTAAAGGTGATAATCTTTATGCCAACTCAGTAATTGCACTGGATATCAATACGGGTGAAATGAAAGGTTACCATCAATTTCATCATAATGACTCGTGGGATTGGGATGAAGTATCACCACCTGTTTTAATTGATTATGTACATAAAGGTAAAAAAATAAAAGGCATGGTTAAGGCAGGAAGGAATGGGTATCTTTGGACCTTAGAGCGTTCAAAGAAACGTTCAGATGGATCATTCAAAATAGATTTTGTTGAAGCTCAGCCTTTTGTTTATCAAGATGTTTTCAAAAGTATTGATAAGAAGACAGGACGGCCAACATATTTCGAAGATAAAAAACCAGGCACGGGTAAAAAAGTTACATTTTGCCCATCACTTTGGGGTGGAAAAGACTGGCCACCGGAAGCATACAATCCTAAAACCGGATTGTTCTACATTCCAGCCCATGAAAACCTATGTTCAGAGATGGGTGGAGTACCTGTCGATTATAAATCTGGTGAACTGTACATCGGTGTTCCGATTGATGAAATCTTGACAAATATTCGCTTCCGTGGTGGTAAACAGCCTGACCATATCGGTGAGATTCAGGCTTGGGATATTGCATCAGGTAAAAAAGTTTGGACCTATGAGATGAAGGAAATGAATTGGGGTCCGCTTCTGACGACAGGTGGAAATCTACTCTTCTCCGGTGGTAGTAATGATCGTCTGTTCAGGGCACTCGATGCAAAAACGGGTAAAAAGCTTTGGGAATTCCCGACAAACTCTGGTGTAACTGCTGTTCCATCTTCATACATGGTCGATGGCGTGCAGTACATTGCAGTTCAATCTGGCTGGGGTGTGGATGCACAACGTATGCAAGGTGCATTTGATGCAGTAATGGATCACCAGACAGCAGTTCCGCAAGGTGGTGTCATACATGTGTTTGCTTTGAAGAAATAATAAAGTAAACGATTTGGATACCAGACTGCTAGTTGTAGATGGCAGTCTGGTATTTCTTAACTTATCAGCAATCAAAAATCTATATCTATATCAGGGAAGTGATATTAAAAATAAGGTGTAAAAATTATGAGTGCTAAAACTTATCAAAATTTCATCAATGGTCAATTTATAACAGACACTAGCCAATTAATTGAAGTGTACAATCCAGCAAATGGTAAATTGTTATCATACGTTCCTGAATCTTCAAACGATGAACTTGAATTAGCGATCAGCGCAGCTTCCGATGCGCAATGTTCATGGGCAATGCTTCCCGCAATAGATCGCGCAAATTATCTTAGACAGATTTCATCAAAAATTCGCGAAAACGTTGACTCTCTAGCACGAATAATTACCGAAGAACAAGGTAAGGTATTAGGACTTGCAACTGTCGAAGTTAACTTCACTGCAGATTATATCGATTATATGGCTGAGTGGGCACGTAGAATAGAAGGTGAAATTATTAACAGCGATCGCCAGGATGAAAATATTTTTCTGTTTAGACAACCAATTGGTGTTATCGGCGGTATTTTACCTTGGAACTTTCCTTTCTTCCTTATAGCAAGAAAAATGGCTCCTGCATTGGTGACAGGAAATACAATTGTCATTAAACCTAGTGAAGAGACACCAAATAATGCATTTGAATTTGCCAAATTAGTTGCTGAAACTGATTTGCCAAATGGTGTTTTTAATATTGTATTCGGAAAAGGTGCCACCATTGGACATGGACTAACATCTCATAAAGATATTGACATGATTAGCTTTACCGGTAGTGTGGAGACTGGTTCTAGGATTATGGAGAATGCTGCTAAGAATATTACGAAAGTTAATCTTGAGCTAGGCGGTAAAGCTCCAGCAATAGTACTTGCTGATGCCGACATTGATCTTGCCGTAAATGCTATAAAGAACTCACGTGTGATAAATACAGGCCAGGTATGTAATTGTGCCGAACGGGTTTATGTGGATGAAAAAATTGCCGATGAGTTTGTGGAAAAAATAACTACAGAAATGGAAAAAATAACTTATGGCGATCCGATATCACAGCCCGATGTCGATATGGGGCCTCTTGTTAATGAAGAAGGTTTGAATAAAGTTGATTCCATGGTGAAAAAGGCACAGCAAGAAGGTGCAACATTAATTTCTGGTGGTGATATTGCAGATTTAGGACAAGGTTATCACTATAAGCCGACAGTGTTGGCTGATTGTAAGCAAGATATGGAAATTATGAATAAGGAAATATTTGGTCCAGTTATACCTGTACAAAAAGTTTCAAATCTTGATGAAGCAATTTCTCATGCAAATAATTCAGATTTTGGTTTGACCTCTTCCATCTATACGCGTGATTTAGGTGTTGCAATGCGCGCCTGTAATGAGATCAAATCTGGTGAAACTTATATTAACAGAGAGAATTTTGAAGCCATTCAAGGTTTCCATGCAGGAGTTAGAAAGTCAGGAATAGGTGGCGCTGATGGTAAGCATGGATTGTATGAATATACACAAACACACATAGTTTATATTCAAAACTAAGATCACAAGCCTCAATCTCTATAGAGGTTAATTTTTCTGGCATAGTTTCTATGTCAGCATATTTTTACTTTAAGATTAGTTATCTGGAGTTAATAAATTATAAATAATAATTAATCTCAATTTGTGATTTATAAAATTAAGGATTTATAAAATTAAGAAAGAGTAATGACTGCATTTATAGCAATTCTTCCACTTCTATTTGTTTTTGTTTTATTAGTACTTTTTAGATGGCCTGCAAGCTGGGTAATGCCATTGGCGTTACTATTAACTATTATAGAAGCTTATTTTTACTGGAAAATGCCCGGGATAAGAATAATTGCTTCTGGAATTGAAGGATTATTGATTGCAAGTCAAATACTGTACATAGTTCTTGGTGCATTAGTCTTATTGTTTTTTTTGCTCCATACAGGGCTTGTTAAAACTATTCGTGAGCACTTTGAGTCTATTACGCCTGACCCTAGGATTCAGGTGATTATTATTGCATGGGCTTTTGGTTCATTTATTGAGGGGGCTTCTGGCTTCGGCACTCCTGCGGCAGTTGCAGCTCCGTTATTAATGTTGCTTGGTTTTCCCGCTATGGCGGCGGTTATGTCAGCATTGATTATTCAAAGTACTGCTGTTTCATTCGGAGCAATTGGTACTCCGATATTATTAGGTGTCCATTCTGGCCTATCTGGTAGTAAAGCACTCGAATCATACCTTAGCATGGCTTATTCATCTGAAGCTGTTGATGAACTTGTATTTCAGATTGGGGCACAGGTTGCAGTATTACATGGGATTATTGGTACATTAATTCCTTTATTTTTAGTCACTCTTTTGACACGGTTTTTCGGTACAAATAGATCCTGGAAAGAAGGGTTGGAAATTTATCCGTTTGCAATTTTTGCAGGTTTGTCTTTTACAATTCCATACGTCCTATTTGGTACATTATTAGGACCACAATTTCCCTCTTTGTTTTCCGGTTTAATTGCACTTGGCTTAACAATCTGTGCTACACGTATAGGGTTTTTACAACCCAAAACAGTTTGGCATTTTCCAGAAAAACAGAACTGGAATAAAGAATGGGTAGGGACAGCGAAATTTGAGGAGCTTAAAATAGATCCTAAACGGACTTCTTTATTTTCAGCATTATTTCCTTACATGCTTGTTGCCATATTACTTGTCATTAGTCGCCTTCCATCATTACCATTCAATGATATGCTTTCATCTTTTGTGTTGGCATTTGAAAACATCCTGGGAACTGATATCGGTGTTAATATTAAAGTTCTCCTGCTACCTGGAAGCTTGTTTTTTATTACAATATTAATTTGCATTCCATATTATAAAATCTCATTACAGCAAACCAGTAATATAATTAAAGATAGTTTTTCAGCATTCATCAAAGCTGTATCTGTCCTTATATTTGCTGTTCCGCTAGTTCGCATCATGATACGAACACAAGAGAACAATTCTGGTTTAAACAGTATGCCTATCGAGTTGGCTCAGTTTGTAGCTGATATATCAGGAACAGCTTGGCCAATGTTTGCTGCGGTAATTGGGGCATTTGGAGCTTTTATAGCTGGAAGTAACACTATCAGTAATATGACATTCTCATTATTTCAGTTTGGTGTAGGGATGAAAATTGATATATCTCCTGTATTCATTGTTGCATTACAAGCAGTAGGGGGTGCGGCAGGTAATATGATCTGTATACATAATATTATCGCCGCCTCAGCAACCTGTGGATTGATAGGCCAGGAAGGTAATCTAATTCGCAAAACAATCATTCCCACTCTGTATTATTTATTTATGGCCGGTGTAATTGGTATTCTTTTTGTTGTTTGGGAAAAGTGGTAGATGATGAATAAACCTCTAAAAATAGGATTTTTTGTTACTTGTCTTGTTGATGCTATGAGACCAAATATAGCCTTTGCATCAATCAAACTTCTTGAATTAGCTAACTGTGAAGTTGTTATCCCATCAGCGCAAACATGTTGCGGACAACCTGCATACAATAATGGAGATATTGATACGAATAAAGAAATTGCAGCTAACGTTATTGATGTTTTTCAAAAATATGATTATCTGGTTGCGCCATCCGGCTCTTGTATAGGAATGATAAAACATCATTATCCAGAATTATTTAAAAATGAACCTTATTTAAATAAAGCAAAAAGTCTTTCTGAAAAAAGTTACGAAATTTTAACTTTTTTAAATGAAATACTAAAAGTTAATATAGATGAAGAATTTGATAATTCAGTGACATATCACGATAGCTGTTCTGGCTTACGTGAATTAGGCATTAAAAACCAACCTCGTGAATTGTTGGCTAAAGTCAAAAAACTTAATCTGATTGAGATGGAAGATACTGATGTTTGTTGCGGTTTTGGAGGTACTTTTTGTGTGAAGTACCCGGATATATCTACCAGTTTGGTTACGGATAAAGTACAAAACATTATTAATACTGGTGCTGCAGTCCTCTTGTCTGGTGATTTGGGTTGTCTTATGAATATTGCTGGAAGATGCGAAAGGATGAACAAACCAGTACGTTGTTATCATACGGTTGAAGTACTAGCTGGTATGGCTGATGTTCCTGCTATCGGGAAAAAATAGGGTTAACGGATATTTCTCAAATGCAACCACATTCCAAAGAATTCAAGATAAATGCTACCAAAGCAATTGCAAATAAAGAATTGCAGAAATCGCTTTTTACAGTCAAGAAAGGGTTGGTAAATAATCGTTTAAATGCCATCAAACTGGTGAATGATTTTGAATTATTACGTGAAGAAGCCAAACAACTTAAACAGCATACTCTTTCGCATCTAGATACCTATCTGGAAGAATTTGAAAAGAACTTTATTGCACAAGGTGGATATCTCCATTGGGCTCGAGATACAGATGAAGCACGTAAAATTATTATTGATATATGTAAACGGCATGACGCAAAAACTATTGCGAAGGCCAAATCAATGACTGGAGAAGAAATAGGTATTAATGAGGCATTGGAGGAAGTCGGTATTGAACCAATTGAAACAGATCTTGGTGAATATATTGTTCAATTAGCTAAGGAGCCACCCAGTCATATTATTGTTCCTTGTGTTCATAAAACACGAGAGCAAATAATCGATCTGTTTTATAAAAATCATAAACAGTATGGATGTGATGAAAAGTTATCTGAAATATCCGACTTGGTTTCTGAAGCAAGAAAGATTATGCGTTCTAAATTTTTGAAAGCAGATATAGGAATGACAGGTGCAAATTTTCTAGTGTCGGAGACGGGTTCGAGCGTCATTGTAACTAATGAGGGTAATGGTGATCTTTGTAGCACCTTGCCTAAGGTACATATCGTAATAGCTGGAATTGAAAAAGTCGTTCCTACACTCGATGATGTTTCAACCTTGGTACGTTTGTTAGGAAGAAGTGCCACAGGTCAGGAAATTACTGCCTATACCACATTTTCTACTGGACCAAAGCGCGCAGAAGATCTGGATGGCCCTGAGGATATGCACATCGTATTAATCGATAACGGACGTACAGAATTATTAAACAGTGAATTAAATGAAATGTTACGTTGCATTCGCTGTGGTGCCTGTTTGAATCATTGTCCTGTCTATGGTGCAGTAGGTGGTCATGCTTATGGTTGGGTTTATCCAGGACCAATGGGAGCAGTATTAACACCGGCAATTATTGGCCTGGAAGAATCAGGTGACTTGCCTAATGCCTGCACCCTTAATGGGCGTTGTGAAACAGTCTGTCCAGTAAAAATACCATTACCGAAACTATTACGGTTGTTACGAGTTAGGCAGTTCAAAAAAAATCTGGGGCCAAAATTTTCCAAGATAACTCTGATTATCTGGGGGAAGATTGCAAGAAGACCTTCAATTTATCACTTTTTAGTCAACACAGGCATTCGATTACTCAGCTTGGTAGGGACACGCAAAGGTTGTTTTAGCTACTTGCCTTTAGCTAATGGATGGTTGATGTCACGAGATTTTCCTTCACCTCAGTATTCAACATTTAATTCACAATGGAAGCGTATGAAAGGAAAATATCTTGAGTGAGAAAAAACAAAAATCACGAGAAGAAATTTTAAATAAAATACGATCAGTTACTAGAAAAGAACAATCTATTAATGATGAGCAAGGAAGTAAAGTGAAAATTAAAAAAAACAAAAAACATAAAATAAACTTTTCTTCTGATACAGGAAAATTTATTTCAAAATTAAAAAATGCCAATGCTACTGTTTCTGTAATAGATTCCAGAAGCAGCATAATTAAAGAAGTACACGCTTATGTGCTGAAACATAAGGTCAACACAACGATCACGCTGGCAAATGATTCAGGCTTAACATCGTTAGATTGGGGAGATGCTGATGTAACAACTGTTTATGAACCACAATCCTTATCTGTCAGCGTTACTTTTTCATGGATGGGAGTTGAAGAAACAGGAACGTTGGTGATCACATCTTCTCCTTCTTGTCCGACAGGCATAAATTTCTTGCCTGAACATCATATCGTTGTTTTAGATAGTGATAATATTGTTGAAAGAATGGAAGACGTTTGGCAAAGCTTGCGAAATAATAATCAGAAAATCCCAAGAACAATAAATTTAATCACTGGTCCAAGCAGAACTGCAGATATTGAATATAAAATTGAAGTAGGCGCACATGGCCCAAAATATCTACATGTCATTTTGATCGAATCCTGATTTTTAAATTTTAATTTTAATGAGAATGGTTTATGAATAATTACGCTGTTCCTTTAGAGTGCCTGGGTCAAGATGATCTTAATCTGATGGGCGGGAAAAATTCTTCCCTAGGAGAAATGATCACTAATTTATCTCCAGCTAATGTGTCAGTGCCCGGTGGCTTTGCCACTACAACAATGGCCTATTTAGATTTTTATTAATTGCGCTGGCTTGGCAGAAAATATTGAGAATATTCTTGAAGACCTTAAATGTTGATGATATTCAGGCATTAACAAAGACAAGTCAGACAATACAACAACTTATTATTAATACACTATTTCCAGAAGATATTGAGAATGAAGCACGTATTGCATGGGACACTATGTCTCAAAAGTATGGAGAAGAATTGTCAGTTGCTGTTCGATCTTCTGCAACTGCAGAGGATCTTCCAGATGCATCTTTCGCAGGGCAGCAAGAAATTTTTTAAACATTAGAGGCATTGATAATGTATTAGTAAAAATAAAAGAAGTATTTGCTTCTTTGTATAATGCCAGGGCTATTAGTTATCGAGTGCACAAAGGGTTTTTGCCCATGAGCAGGTTGCCATTCCGGCTGGAGTACAGAAAATGGTTCGAAGTGACTTGGCCCCGCAAGTGGCGTTATGTTTGCCTTGGATACTGAGTTAAGTTTTCTAGATACTATTTTTATCACCGGTTGCGAGAGATTATTGTTGATGAACTAGAGCAAAAGAGCCATGAGGTTTTTGACGGAGAGATTGAAGTGGATGAGAGTTATTTTTGGTGGTCATCGCAAAGGCAAATTACCAGTTGCTTGGATCGACATAAGTAAAGATCTGGGGGGGGGCGTAAATCCGGTTCCCGCTGCTCAAGACAGGCTGTACTTACTCAGGTTCTCTACCAAGCCTGACGATAACACAAAAATATATTGATTATATTGGCTGGGGGTGCAGGACTCGAACCTGCACTGGCGGAGTCAGAGTCCACAGTCCTACCATTAGACGAACCCCCAAAGCGAAATCATAATGAAAAAAGAGGGTAAGCCCTCTTTTTTCTGGACAATTAGCGAAAACTTTAACGTTTTGAGAATTGTGGACGCTTACGTGCTTTATGTAGGCCAACTTTCTTGCGTTCGACTTCACGTGCATCGCGAGTAACAAAACCTGCTTGACGCAGTGGTTTACGTAGAGTTTCATCATATTCAATCAAGGCTCTGGTGATACCATGACGAATTGCACTGGCCTGACCAGTAATACCGCCGCCTTTGACGGTGACATTGGCATCCATTTGATCCAGCAATCCGATTGTTTCTAATGGTTGACGAACCACCATACGGCCTGTTTCACAGTCAAAATACTGATCAAGCGTTCTATTATTGACGATGATGTTACCAGCGCCACGCTTCAGAAATACGCGTGCCGCTGAGCTTTTACGGCGACCTGTGCTGTAATAAATATCTGTAGCCATTTGTTAAATTTCCAGTGCTTTTGGTTGTTGAGCAGAATGTTTGTGTTCTGCACTAGGATAAACTTTCAGTTTACGGTACATGTCTCGACCTAGAGGGCCTTTGGGGAGCATGCCTTTTACTGCTTTTTCAATAACCATTTCTGGCTTTTTATCAATGAGCTTGTCAAAGCTAATCGACTCCAAGCCGCTAGGGAAACCGGTGTAATGATGATAGATTTTATCGGTTACTTTATTGCCAGTGACCTTAACTTCTTTAGCGTTAATCACGATGATGTAGTCGCCAGTATCCATATGTGGAGTATATTCTGGCTTATGCTTGCCGCGCAGGCGTTTGGCAATCTCGGTTGCGAGCCTGCCCAAGGTTTTACCGCTAGCATCTACAATGTACCAATCCTGTTTGATATCAGAGGGCTTTGCTGTATAGGTTGTCATTATTCAGGTGCTTCTTAAGCAGTCATCGAAAAAGGGAAGTGGAATGGTACGGATAGACCGTTGGACTGTCAATCAATATGCCATTCTTTGTTAGCCCAAAGCTAAAATATCCCCTTTTGACGGATCACCGCATGCCTGGTTTGAGGGCACGCACCGCGCTGCACTTCAAAATTATCTTTAATTATCTTTATCGATGCTGCTACCAGTGGGTTACTGTCCTTGTATTTTGCGCCAGCAGAGACCCCAGACGACTGCATAAATGCAGTCAGTAGAACTGAGTCTGGGACAGAAGTATCGCTCCTTGCCAGAATGGCGGGGGATTTAAACAACCCCCCGCTAATGAGATTAGAATGGCGGGATTGAAACCCCGCTGCTGGGATTAGACAGCTCAGAACTGCATCTGGCCTTCCAACAGGATGGCGTTATTGTCACCAGTGCCATTACCAGCACTATTACCAGCACTATTACCAGCACTATTACCAATGCTGTCATTGCCGGTCTGGTGTTCCCCGAATAGATTCAGGCTGAAGGGGATATTCGGGTTCCAGCGCATCCCTAGACGATAATACCTACTGTTGCTGAGACGTACCTCACCGTATGGGGTCAATAAGCCACCCCCAGAGGTGGAGAATCCATAACCCATATTGGCCTGCAATCGTCCACGGTAGTTCTGATTCTGGTGGCCCTGATTCCTTGGGCCCTTGGGTAGACCTTGCCAGATCTGACTGCTGCCACTAACACCAACATCACCATAGCCGTAACCTGGGGTCAGGCTGAATGCCAGCCCCTGTCCACGTAGACCTGGATCCAGCACAATTGTGCCCTGAACGCCCCATTCTCTATAGTCGTCACGTCCCAGCAGGGTGTGTAACTTGCCTTCCATGGTCAGGCCGCCGTTGGTATAGCGTAAGCCTCCCCCAAAGACAGCACCAACACCCGTGTCACCATCACCGCCATCATAGCGCACGCCCAGCTCTACCAACGGCCGTAATAGGCCTCCAGATAAACCATAGGTATGCTCAAACTCCAGCAATAAGCGCAGCCGTTGGCTGTCAATGCTTTGTTCTCTAATACGGGCATCTAGGGCGTTGTCAACCAAGGGGTTATCGATGTCGGTGCGCGCCCATAGGAAGTCGCCTTTGAGGCTCAAGCCTGGCACCTTAGACAGGCCGGCCTTGGCACCGGTGGCGAAAGACCATAGGCGGGTATCGCTGCTAATGCTATTGCTATTGTCTTCGATTTCTAGCTCGCCTTCGCCGTAGCCAACGCTGCCCCAGAGATGGTTGCCTTGGTTAGACCAGGCCAGATATGGGTAAACACTGAGTGATTGGTGGTTGTAGCTCCCAGTATTGGTATCTTGGGTATAGTCAGCATCACCCTCGCTCCAGGACACCAGAGTGCCCAGTAGCAGGTGTTTGTCTATGCGTTTGTCGATACCAAACTGGGCACTGAACAGATCACCACTCCAGTCAATATCACTATCACCATCAAGGCTGAGGTAATCGCCACCAGCCCATAGGCTCAGACCAGAACCATAGCCCAGGTCATGACGACTGCCGCTACCTGCCGCTGTATTCCCTGCCGTATTTAAAGGCAGCACCAAAGACGAGTTGCTCAATACGCGCTTCCAATCCATGCTGCCGTCTTTCAGTGAACGGATGTAGCCAAGCAACTGTGCCTGATTATCCAATTGCAGGGTCTGCCCGTCTAACTGATAGCTTGCCTTTGGTGGTGTGCCCGTGGATAGAGCAACATCCATGCGGTTACTCACTGCTGTCATGGTGCTCGCCACTGTGCCCTGAGTGAGTTTTGATAAAAC
Organism: Gammaproteobacteria bacterium; assembly: GCA_965261165.1. Lineage (GTDB taxonomy): Bacteria > Pseudomonadota > Gammaproteobacteria > Eutrophobiales > Eutrophobiaceae > SMWN01. Next base: position 1,164,784 of record OZ253445.1, read on the forward strand.
CTCATCGTTCAAGGCACTGACACCCATCAAGCTGTCGGGGGCTACGGGTGTTGTTGGCACCGCATTGACGGTGATGGTGACCATGGCGCTATTCATACCACCGCTATTGGTGGCGGTGATGGTGTAGCTGATTTCGTTTGCAGCCGCAGTTGGCGTACCTGAGATGGTGCCGGTGGTTGCGTCAAAGCTGAGTCCATTGCCAATGGCTGGGTCGATGCTATAGCTGGCAACCGTACCGCCTGTTGAAGCGATGGTTATCGGCGTGATAGCCGTGCCCGCTGCTACCGTTACTGTGGCGGGGGTGATGCTGATACTCGGGGCGGCTAATGCCAGTGCCGCATTGACGGTGATGGCTACCGTAGCGGTAACCGTACCACCCGTATTAGTGGCGGTGATGATGTAAGTCACTGCATTAGCGACCGCAGTTGGTGTGCCGAAGATGCTGCCAGTGTTGGCGTTAAAGCTGAGTCCATTGCCAATGGCTGGGCTGATGCTGTAGGCACCTGTTGCTGGCACTGCACCACCATTATTAGTGATGGTGATGGGGATGATGAGGGTGCCGGCGGTGGCCTCCAGCGTACTGAGGCTGGCGCTGATGCTGGGGGCAGCCAGTGTCGCATTGACGGTGATGGTGACCATGGCGCTATTCATACCAGCGCTATTGGTGGCGGTGATGATGTAAGTCACTGCATTAGCGACCGCAGTTGGTGTGCCCGAGATGCTGCCAGTGTTGGCGTTAAAGCTGAGTCCATTGCCAATGGCTGGGCTGATGCTGTAGGCACCTGTTGCTGGCACTGCACCACCATTATTTTCAATGGTGATGGAGGTGATGAGGGTGGCGGCGGTGGCGGCCAGCGTACTGAGGCTGGCACTGATGCTGGGGGCAGCCAGTGCCGCATTGACGGTGATGGTGACCATGGCGCTATTCATACCAGCGCTATTGGTGGCGGTGATGATGTAAGTCACTGCATTAGCGACCGCAGTTGGTGTGCCCGAGATGCTGCCAGTGTTGGCGTTAAAGCTGAGTCCATTGCCAATGGCTGGGCTGATGCTGTAGGCACCTGTTGCTGGCACTGCACCACCATTATTTTCAATGGTGATGGAGGTGATGAGGGTGGCGGCGGTGGCGGCCAGCGTACTGAGGCTGGCACTGATGCTGGGGGCAGCCAGTGCCGCATTGACGGTGATGGTGACCATGGCGCTATTCATACCAGCGCTATTGGTGGCGGTGATGATGTAAGTCACTGCATTAGCGACCGCAGTTGGTGTGCCCGAGATGCTGCCAGTGTTGGCGTTAAAGCTGAGTCCATTGCCAATGGCTGGGCTGATGCTGTAGGCACCTGTTGCTGGCACTGCACCACCATTATTTTCAATGGTGATATCGGCAATGGCGGTGGTGGTGGTGGTGGCCAGCGTACTGAGGCTGGCGCTGATGCTGGGGGCAGCCAGTGCCGCATTGACGGTGATGGTGACCATGGCGCTATTCATACCAGCGCTATTAGTGGCGGTGATGATGTAAGCCACTGCCTCAGCGACCGCAGTTGGTGTGCCCGAGATGCTGCCAGTGTTGGCGTCAAAGCTGAGTCCATTGCCAATGGCTGGGCTGATGCTGTAGGCACCTGTTGCTGGCACTGCACCACCATTATTTTCAATGGTGATATCGGCAATGGTGGTGCCGGCGGTGGCGGCCAGCGTACTAGGCTGGCGCTGATGCTGGGGGCAGCCAGTGTCGCATTGACGGTGATGGTGACCATGGCGCTATTCATACCAGCGCTATTGGTGGCGGTGATGATGTAAGTCACTGCATTAGCGACCGCAGTTGGTGTGCCCGAGATGCTGCCAGTGTTGGCGTTAAAGCTGAGTCCATTGCCAATGGCTGGGCTGATGCTGTAGGCACCTGTTGCTGGCACTGCACCACCATTATTTTCAATGGTGATATCGGCAATGGCGGTGGCGGTGGTGGCGGCCAGCGTACTGAGGCTGGCGCTGATGCTGGGGGCAGCCAGTGCCGCATTGACGGTAATGGTGACCATGGCGCTATTCATACCAGCGCTATTGGTGGCGGTGATGATGTAAGTCACTGCCTCAGCGACCGCAGTTGGTGTGCCCGAGATGCTGCCAGTGTTGGCGTTAAAGCTGAGTCCATTGCCAATGGCTGGGCTGATGCTGTAGGCGCCTGTTGCTGGCACTGCACCACCATTATTTTCAATGGTGATATCGGCAATGGCGGTGGCGGTGGTGGCGGCCAGCGTACTGAGGCTGGCGCTGATGCTGGGGGCAGCCAGTGCCGCATTGACGGTGATGGTGACCATGGCGCTATTCATACCAGCGCTATTGGTGGCGGTGATGATGTAAGTCACTGCATTAGCGACCGCAGTTGGTGTGCCCGAGATGCTGCCAGTGTTGGCGTTAAAGCTGAGTCCATTGCCAATGGCTGGGCTGATGCTGTAGGCACCTGTTGCTGGCACTGCACCACCATTATTTTCAATGGTGATATCGGCAATGGCGGTGGCGGTGGTGGCGGCCAGCGTACTGAGGCTGGCGCTGATGCTGGGGGCAGCCAGTGCCGCATTGACGGTGATGGTGACCATGGCGCTATTCATACCAGCGCTATTAGTGGCGGTGATGATGTAAGCCACTGCCTCAGCGACCGCAGTTGGTGTGCCCGAGATGCTGCCAGTGTTGGCGTCAAAGCTGAGTCCATTGCCAATGGCTGGGCTGATGCTGTAGGCACCTGTTGCTGGCACTGCACCACCATTATTAGTGATGGTGATATCGGCAATGGTGGTGCCGGCGGTGGCGGCCAGCGTACTGAGGCTGGCGCTGATGCTGGGGGCAGCCAGTGTCGCATTGACGGTGATGGTGACCATGGCGCTATTCATACCAGCGCTATTGGTGGCGGTGATGATGTAAGTCACTGCATTAGCGACCGCAGTTGGTGTGCCCGAGATGCTGCCAGTGTTGGCGTTAAAGCTGAGTCCATTGCCAATGGCTGGGCTGATGCTGTAGGCACCTGTTGCTGGCACTGCACCACCATTATTTTCAATGGTGATATCGGCAATGGCGGTGGCGGTGGTGGCGGCCAGCGTACTGAGGCTGGCGCTGATGCTGGGGGCAGCCAGTGCCGCATTGACGGTAATGGTGACCATGGCGCTATTCATACCAGCGCTATTGGTGGCGGTGATGATGTAAGTCACTGCCTCAGCGACCGCAGTTGGTGTGCCCGAGATGCTGCCAGTGTTGGCGTTAAAGCTGAGTCCATTGCCAATGGCTGGGCTGATGCTGTAGGCGCCTGTTGCTGGCACTGCACCACCATTATTTTCAATGGTGATATCGGCAATGGCGGTGGCGGTGGTGGCGGCCAGCGTACTGAGGCTGGCGCTGATGCTGGGGGCAGCCAGTGCCGCATTGACGGTGATGGTGACCATGGCGCTATTCATACCAGCGCTATTGGTGGCGGTGATGATGTAAGTCACTGCATCAGCGACCGCAGTTGGTGTGCCCGAGATGCTGCCAGTGTTGGCGTTAAAGCTGAGTCCATTGCCAATGGCTGGGCTGATGCTGTAGGCGCCTGTTGCTGGCACTGCACCACCATTATTTTCAATGGTGATATCGGCAATGGCGGTGGCGGTGGTGGCGGCCAGCGTACTGAGGCTGGCGCTGATGCTGGGGGCAGCCAGTGCCGCATTGACGGTGATGGTGACCATGGCGCTATTCATACCAGCGCTATTGGTGGCGGTGATGATGTAAGTCACTGCCTCAGCGACCGCAGTTGGTGTGCCCGAGATGCTGCCAGTGTTGGCGTTAAAGCTGAGTCCATTGCCAATGGCTGGGCTGATGCTGTAGGCGCCTGTTGCTGGCACTGCACCACCATTATTAGTGATGGTGATATCGGCAATGGTGGTGCCGGCGGTGGCGGCCAGCGTACTGAGGCTGGCACTGATGCTGGGGGCAGCCGCATTGACGGTAATGGTGACCATGGCGCTATTCATGCCGGCGCTATTGGTGGCGGTGATGGTGTAGGTCTCCGCACCAGCGACCATGGTTGGTGTGCCAAAGATCATACCGTTGGCGGTGTTGAATGACAGCCCTGTGTTCGCGTTTAGGGATTGACCATTCGAGGCTAGGCCGATGGCGTAGCTAGTCACTGGACCACCCGTATGCATAATGGTGGTGGGGGTAATGGCGGTGCCCACATTGGCGGTCAGCGTACTGGGGTTGATGCTGATAATGGGGGCGGTTATTGGTGCCGCATTGACGGTGATTTCGACGCTGGCGGTATCGGTGACGGTAGGTATGCCAATGCCATTGGCGGTGATGGTGTAAGTCACCGTACCAACAGCGGACGTAACAGTTGGCGTGCCCGAGATTTCGCCAGTGCTGGTGTCAATGGATAGTCCGGCTGGTAGGTCTGGGTTGATGCTGTAGCTAGCTACTGCACCACCGTTATGGGCGATGGTGATCGGGGGTATGGCGGTACCCACGGTGGCGGTCAGTGTCGGCACACTGGGGCTGATGTCGGGGGCGTCAACAACGGTAATGAAAAAGCCGGCGAACGAAACGTCGGGGGCGTTTGTAGCAAAAATGGAGTAAGTCAGCCTACCAGCGACCATGGTTGGTGTACCCGAGATGCTGCCAGTGGTGGTATCAAAGCTAAGTCCATTAGCGGCGGCTGGTCTGATGCCGTAGCCAGTCACTGGACCACCCGTACTCATAATGGTGGTGGGGGTAATGGCGGTGCCCACAGTGGCGAACAGCGTACGGGGGCTGACGGCGATAATGGGGACAGAATTAACGGTGATGGTGACGCTGGCGGTATCACTGCCAGCGGTATTGGTAGCCGTGATGGTGTAAGTCTGCACACTAGCGGAACTAGCTGGTATGCCAGAGATGCTGCCAGTGTCGGTATCAATGGATAGTCCGGCTGGTAGGTTTGGGCTAATGCTGTAGCTATCCACCGCACCACCGGCTGAGGCATCAATGGTGATGGGGGTAATGGCTGCAGCTTGGGTGGCGGTCAGTGCCGTCACACTGGGGATGATATCGGGGGCAGCCAGTGTCGCATTGACGGTGATGGTGACCATGGCACTGCTAGTGCTGGCGACACCGGTGGCGGTGATGGTGTAAGTCACTGCAACAGCGACCGCAGTTGGTGTGCCAGAGATGCTGCCAGTGTTGGTGTTAAAGCTGAGTCCATTAGCGATGGGCGGGCTAATGCTGTAGCTAGCCACTGCACCACCATTATTAATGATGGTAATGGGGGGTATGGCGACGGCTTGGGTGGCGATCAGTGTCGTCCTACTGGCACTGATGTCGGGGGCAGCAGAAACGCTAATACTGACTGTGGTGGTACCGTCGCCGATGCTATTGGTGGCGGTGATGGTGTATACAATAAGTCTAAAGGTCGCAGTTGGCGTGCCCGAGATGGTGCCAGTGTTGGTGTCAAATAACAGTCCGGGCGACAGGTCTGGGTCGATGCTGTAGCTAGCCACTGCACCACCATTATTAATGATGGTGATGGGGGTAATTTCGATGCCCACGCCAGCGTTCAGGACATCGTGGGTGGCACTGATAATGGGGACGGTTAGTGCCGCATTGACGGTGATGGTGACGCTGGCGGTATCAGCGCCAGCGCTATTGGTGGCGGTGATGGTGTAGGTCTCCGCACCAGCGACCGCAGTTGGTGTGCCAGAGATGCTGCCAGTGTTGGTGTTAAAGCTGAGTCCATTAGCGATGGGCGGGCTAATGCTGTAGCTAACCACTGCACCACCGTTATGGACGATGGTGATCGGGGGTATGGCGGTACCCACGGTGGCGGTCAGCGTACTGGGGTCGATGCTGATGTCGGGGGCAACCGCATTGACGGTGATGGTGACGCTGGCGGTATCATCGTCAGCGGTATTGGTGGCGGTAATGGTGTAAGTCACTGCATCAGCGACCGCAGTTGGTGTGCCCGAGATGGTGCCAGTGCTGGTGTCAAACGATAACCCATTGCCAATGGCTGGGTCGATGCTATAGCTGGCAACATCACCACCGCTTGAAGTGATGCTTGGCGGCGTGATAGCGACCCCCGCTATTGCCGTTACTGTGGCGGGGTTGATGCTGATCATCGGGGCAGCCGCATTGACGGTGATGGTTATTGTAGCATCATCCATACCACCAGTATTCTCAGCCGTGATGGTATAAGTCACTGCATCAGCGGCCATGGTTGGTGTGCCAGAGATGCTGCCAGTGTTGGTGTTAAAGCTGAGTCCATTAGCGATGGGCGGGCTAATGCTGTAGCTGGTGGCTGCACCACCGATACTCCTAATAGTGGTGGGGGTAATGGCGACAAATTGGGTGGCGGTCAGCGTACTGGGGATGATGGTGATATTGGGGACAGCCGCAATGACGGTGATGGTGATGGTGATGGTGGCCATGGAGCTATTGCCGCCGACGGTATTGGTGGCGGTGATGGTGTAGGCCTGCGCATTAGAGGCCATGGCTGGTATGCCCGAGATGCTGCCGTCGCTGGCATCAATGAGCAGTCCGGCTGGCAGGTCTGGGTCGATGCCGTAGCTAGTCACTGGACCACCCGTATTCGTAATGGTGATGGGGGTAATGGCGACGGCTTGGGTGGCGATCAGCGTCGGCATACTGGCACTGATCATCGGGGCAGCCGCATTGACGGTGATGGTTACTGTAGCATCATTCGTACCACCGCTATTGGTGGCGGTGATGGTGTAGGCCTGCGCATTAACGGCCCTGGTTGGTGTGCCCGAGATGGTGCCAGTGCTGGTGTTAAAGTCCAGGCCTGTGCGCCCGTTTAGGTTTAGGCTGATGCTGTAGCTGGTCACTGGACCACCAGTATTGATGGCGGCGATGGGGGTAATGGCAGTACCCACATTGGCTATCAGCGTATTTTGTATGCTGATATTGGGGGCAACCGCATTGACGGTAATGGTGACGGTGGCGCTACTAGGGGTGACGAAAAATTCATCGCCAGTAGTGGTGGTGTAGGTGATGCTGTAGGCCTGCTCATTAGCGACCCTGGTTGGTGTGCCCGAGATTTCGCCAGTGCTGGTGTTAAAGTCCAGGCCTATGCGCTCGTTTATGTTTGGGCTGATGCTGTAGGCGCCTGTTGCTGACACTGCACCACCGTCATTGATAATGATGATGGGGGTGATGGGGGTGCCTATGGTGGCGATCAACATATTGCTGCTGACGCTGATGTCGGGTGCTCTCGTGCGCACGCTGATGTTAGCGTAATTAGATAGGGCGATGTTACCTGCGCCATCTATTGCAGATACCCTCATTGAGTTGATTACACTCGGAACTTCTCGATTTTGAGCACCACCATTAGGCGTTACCGTCAGGTCGAAGGGTATCGCCCAAGTGCCATCCGCTGCGGCGGTTGTAGTGGCAATAACGCTGAGGGCAGCACCTCGCAGTAGTTGAATGAGTGCTCCCGCCTCAGCGGTGCCTTCAATCGTGAATGGTAGCGTGTTGACCGTTTGTCCTGCGGTGGTAATGGCTACACTGGGAGGGGTGGTGTCAATGGTTAATGTGAGTTCGTTAGAAGCGGGGCTATTGCCAATCGCGCCTGCGGGAATGGACACGGTGACGGTGCCGTCAGAGCTGCCTCTTTTCACTTCAAAGGTATAGCCCAAAAATCTGCCCGCTTCCGTTACCTCTGCACCCACGCTATCGGCTACAGGACTGCCGCCGTTTGCCGTGCCTGTTACCGTAATATCAGATGGCGTAAAGTCGTGAGCACGGGCAACAGTCTCACCACTAAAGGCGACTCTGTATTTCAGCCGTCTCTGTTGCTTGGTGTCGTCATCATCAAGCCTGAGTCCAGTGCCCCCAGGCGGTGAAACGGATGTGATGGTTACAGAGGGAGCGACCCGCGTGATGATAACGGCAGCGGTAGCGCCTGAGGTGTTGCCAGCGCCATCGGTTGCCGTTGCCGTGAATGTGTTGTCTCCCTGTTCCAGATCGACTTCTATCGCCCAAGCGCCAGAGGGGGAGAACCCTGCTATTAGGGCTTCATCACTACCAGCTTTGTGTACTGTCACAATACCAGAGCTCACACTACCAGGGTTGAGTGGCCGAATAGGAGAGGTGATGGTTCCCTGAATAGTGAATAATGCTGTGGCGGTCTCTTGTGATGTGGTGGTAATGGCTACACTGGGAGGGGTGGTGTCAATGGTTAATGTGAGTTGGTTGGAGGCGAGGTTATTGCTAACCTGGTTTGCGGCAATGGAGACGATGACGGTGCCATCAGAGTTGCCTTTTGCCACGTCAAAGGTGTAACTCGCGCCAGTACCTTGCAAGTTAGAGGCAACAGGGCTGCCGCTGTTTGCCGTGCCTGTTACCGTAATATTAGATAGCGCAAAGCCAGTAACTGCTGCCGCACCAAAGGTAACTGTGTAGCGCAGACTGTCGGCACTGACGCTGGCTCCACTAGCCCCAGAAGTGGATGTGATGGTTGCCGTCGGGTTGGCAACATCCAGCGTGATGGTCACGGCAGCGGTTGCGCCTGAGGTGTTGCCAGCGCGGTCGGTTGCCGTTGCCGTGAACACGTTGGCTCCAGGCGTCAGTGTTACATCAATCGACCAAGTATTATCCACGAAGGCACTAGCACCACTAGTAACAGGAATTCCGGAATGAATAAGAGTGCCACCTTTGAGCACATTAATAGTGTCGCTAGTACCACTAGCGGTGCCGGTAAGTGTAAATGCTGCTGCGCTGACCGTTTGTGTTGTAGTGCTAATGAATGGTAACGCAGGGGGGGTGTTGTCTAGCGTGATGTAAACACGACTGGAGTCTACTGAGGTGTTGTCAGCGGCATCGGTTGCCGTTGCCACGAAGGCCCCTCTTTCCGATTCTGCAGAAATGCTAACTGTCCACACGCCCGTAGTACTATCAGCCGTGGCGCTTGCTAATGGGAGATTACCTTTTACCAAGGTTCTTCGTGGCCCAGGCGCACGCCTAAGATCAAATACTTCCACGGTGGAACCCGCCTCAGCGGTGCCGCTCAGCGTGAATGGTAAACTGTTGGTGTATTGAGTTGCAGTGCTGCCGGTAATGTCTACTGTGCCGTTTAGTGTCGTAAACACAGGTGCGTCTGGAGCGGTCACATCTTGGGCTTGGACATTGGCGGTAAGAAACAAGCTCAGCAAGGGCAGGCTCAGCAAAACAAGCCTAGGTATTGGCAACGTCATAACTAAGCGTTTAGAGGCGTATCGAGATGAAGTGCGGGGGCGTACAGACATATGACTTGTAAGGCTTTTGATGATATTTAATGACTTCATTGCAGCATCCTCAATAATTGTGTTACACCAGACGCAATCTGGTGTATTGGTCTAATTCGGTATCAGTATATGTTTTGGTCTATGTTCGGTGTTGCATATTTTAGTATATAAAAGCATTCAAAGTACATAAATAATACATAAAGCCCAAGCACACAAAGCCTTGGGGGCACATAAAGCCTTGGGGGCTAGTGTAACTTAAGCTAGACGGTGAAGTCCACCTTAAGGCAAGACCTGATTAAAAGCAAGAGGCATTTATAAAAGCAGGGTCTGGTTATTAATGGTGTTGTAGCAATAGTGCGCTGCCGCAGGGGGATGAAATATTTTTCGGCGTGAATAAAACCGAGACAGATCAAGATCATTTGGGCGAAGAGCAATACCTCTATCGCTTCATTGCGTCAAAAAATTCGGCATTACTCTTAGTAGCTTTCAGTCTTTCCATCAGGAATTCCATGGCAGCCAAATCATCCATGGGATGCAGTAACTTGCGAAGTATCCATATCTTCTGCAGATCATCTTCGAGGGTCAATAATTCTTCACGGCGTGTTCCCGAACGATTGATGTTGATTGCGGGGTAAATACGTTTTTCAGCAATGCTTCTGTCCAGATGTAATTCCATGTTGCCTGTGCCTTTGAATTCCTCATAGATAACATCGTCCATGCGTGAGCCAGTTTCAATCAAAGCGGTCGCGATGATGGTCAGGCTTCCGCCTTCCTCGATATTACGTGCGGCACCAAAAAAGCGTTTTGGTCTTTGTAGTGCGTTGGCGTCAACACCGCCAGTAAGCACCTTGCCTGAGGAAGGAACCACGGTGTTGTAGGCACGAGCAAGGCGAGTGATGGAGTCAAGCAGGATGACGACATCTTTCTTATGTTCAACCAGTCGCTTCGCACGTGCGATAACCATTTCAGCAACCTGAACGTGGCGACTCGCTGGTTCATCAAAGGTACTGGAGATGACTTCGGCCATAGTGGTTCTTTCCATCTCGGTGACTTCTTCAGGACGTTCGTCTATCAGCAGAACAATCATATGACAGCCAGGATCGTTATGAGCGATAGACTGTGCTAGACTTTGTAACATCATTGTCTTGCCCGCTTTCGGAGGCGAGACAATCAATCCACGCTGACCTTTACCGATGGGTGACATCAGATCAATGATTCTTGGAGTGATGTCTTCGGTACTGCCGTTACCCATTTCCAGGGTCAATCTATCATTAGCAAATAACGGGGTTAGATTCTCAAAGAGTATTTTACCTTTGGCTTTTTCCGGAGGTTCAAAGTTAATCTCTTTAATTTTCAGCAATGCAAAATAACGTTCGCCGTCTTTTGGCGGCCTGATTTTACCGGCAATATTATCACCGGTTCGCAGGTTAAAACGCCTTACCTGATTCGGAGAGACGTATATGTCATCTGGGCCGGCGAGATAGGAACTATCCGCTGATCTAAGAAACCCAAAACCGTCCTGCAAAATTTCCAGTACGCCATCGCCATGGATGTCCTCACCTTTTTTGGCGTGTGCTTTGAGTATCTCAAAAATGACATCCTGTTTGCGAGATCTTGCCAGGCCATTAAGCCCAAGTTCTTCTGAGAGTAAAACAAGTTCTGATGCGGGTTGTTGCTTAAGTTCGGTAAGGTTCATAGGTGTAGTCTGGCTTCATAATTGATAATGGGGTTATAGAAACGCGCTGGAACACGTTTAGTTAGGGTAATAGATCCGTTTTATTAAAAATTTTTAATAGCTATGCTTTGGAGAGTTGCCGCTAAATTTAATGAGATAAGGTTCTTGTTGCTGGCCAGCGGCTGCGACCAAAGCTAGCATATCACCAGCCTTTCGTCTAGTAAATAATACCCCGGTAAACAATGTTAAATAGTGCTGTCAATAAATGCGGCGAGTTGAGATTTGGACATTTGCCCAACTTTCGTGCCGATCACATTCCCATCTTTGAAGATCATTAATGCCGGAATACCTCTGACCACATATTTCTGCGGCGTTTGCTGATTATCATCAACATCCATCTTGGCGATGATTAATTTGCCTGCATATTCGCCAGAAATTTCTTCGAGTACAGGTGCGATGGCTTTACAAGGGCTGCACCATTCTGCCCAGTAATCGACCAGAACTGGCACATCTGATTTTAACACTTTTTCTTCGAAGCTAGAATCTGTAACATGTATGATGTTTTCGCTCATTAAAAGTCTATGCAGTCCTTACAGTATTGTTTTTGCGGAAAGAATCTTAATTTCAACGAAATTAAGACAAGATTGCAAGCCAAACCGGTTAATTAAATTGAAATTCTTATGAATGTACCACATACGATAGATGTCGAATTCAGTCAGTTAGGTCTGGACGAGCGTTTACTCAAGTCACTTAATGAGCATGGCTTAACGCACTGTACCTCGATACAGGCGGAATGTTTACCGATTGCCCTTGTGGGCAACGATGTTGCCGGACAGGCACAAACAGGGACCGGTAAGACAGCAGCATTCTTGTTGGCAATTATGCAACATATACTAAATACGCCTGAACGTCGCGGACGTAAACGGCAACAGCCAAGGGCTATCATTATTTCTCCAACCAGAGAACTTGCCATTCAAATTCATAAAGATGCAGTGATGCTCAATGCCCATACCGGCTTTGCGCTTGGCCTTGTTTATGGCGGTATCGATTATGAAAAACAGCGCGATAATCTTAGCGAGAAATTAGATATTTTGATTGGCACACCGGGGCGGTTAATTGATTATCACAAACAGAATGCGTACAGCCTTAAGGGCATTGAGATCGTTGTTCTGGATGAAGCGGATCGCATGTTTGATCTGGGTTTTATCGCTGATATTCGATACCTGTTCAGACACATGCCGACACCTGATAATAGATTGAATATGTTGTTTTCAGCGACGCTGTCTCATCGGGTCACTGAATTGGCGTATGAACATATGAACAGCCCTGAGAAGATTATTATTAATCCTGATCAGGTGACAGCCGAAAACGTGAAACAAACTATGTATCACGTCGCTAATGATGAAAAAATTCCATTACTTCTAGGATTGATGAAAAGGATTAATCCAAAATGCTCCATTGTCTTTGTCAATACAAAAAGAGTGGCAGAAAGGGTCTGGTCCTACCTCAAAGGCAATGGTATTCATTCGGCTGTATTGTCAGGGGATGTGCCGCAGAACAAGCGGCAGCGGTTATTCAAGGAATTCTCAGAAGGCAAACTTCCCGTGTTGGTTGCTACCGATCTGGCAGCCAGAGGCTTGCATGTCCCAGAAGTGAGCCACGTATTCAATTATGATCTACCCCAAAACGCCGAAGATTATGTGCATCGTATTGGTCGAACCGCTAGAGCAGGGGCATCGGGTGATGCCGTTAGTTTTGCCTGCGAGGAGTATGTCTATTCGTTGATGGAGATCGAGGAGTATATAGGCCATAAGTTACCAGCCAGTGAGATCGTCGCTGATATGCTGGTCGAGCCAAAACCACCAGTGCGAGCAGAACGCAAGCGTTCTGGCAACGCAGGAAGAGGACGTAAAAACGGTGAGGATCGTCACAGGCCGAATAACAGGTCTTCATCGAGAAGGCGTTAGCTGCGAAACAATTTGGTCACACAATGGCATAATCGTAGTTAATGTCATAAAAAGGGCAGTTTATTTACTATTCTCACGCCTCATCATCAATTATGATGCCCGTAATTTATTGGGGATATCACATGCGCAAGCATTTTTTTGGAAAAACAATTCGATTACTCGTCCTTCTGTTTGGCATAGGTCAGATGATTTCGTGTGGGCAAAAAGGCGACCTTTACCTTCCCGACGATGAACCATCATCAATATCCTCCGTTACCTTGTCTGATTCTGCATTGACCTGATTCTAAACAGGATTGATTTCAGGAAAATGACGGTATTCGCCTATCATAAAGGCCAGCTTTGTGCCGAGGGAGTGGCGCTTGCTGGTGTTGCAGAACAATTCGCTACCCCCTGTTATGTCTATTCCAGAGCAGCAATCGAGCAACAGTGGCAGGCGCTTGATTCAGCCCTGACCGCGCAAAAACATCTGTTGTGCTACGCCGTCAAGGCTAATTCAAATCTGGCGGTACTCAATATTCTGGCAAGACTCGGTTCAGGTTTTGATGTTGTCTCTGTGGGTGAGCTTGAACGCGTGCTTAAAGCGGGAGGCGATGCGGGCAAGGTTGTATTTTCTGGTGTCGGTAAAAAAATCAATGAAATGCAGCGTGCACTGGAAGTTGGTATTAAGTGTTTTAATGTTGAGTCATTGGCAGAACTTGATCGTTTAGATGAGGTTGCAGGTGCTATGGGCAAAGTTGCGCCAGCATCGCTGCGTGTGAATCCGGATGTTGATGCCAATACTCACCCTTATATTGTTACTGGTTTAAAAGAAAATAAGTTCGGGATTGCCTTCGAAGATGCGCTGGCGGGCTATGAGAAAGCCAGCTCAATGGAAAATCTCAAGCTTGTCGGTATCGATTGTCATATCGGCTCACAAATCACCAGCATGCCACCTTTTATTGACGCATTTGAGCGTCTGGTGTGGCTCGTACAGAAGATTGAAATGGTCGGGGTTACACTTGAGCATATTGATGTCGGAGGCGGCTTAGGCATTCAATACCAAGATGAAACACCGCCATCAATACGGGAATATGCAAAAGAGGTGTATGCAAAATTTGCTAACACAGGGCATGAACTCATTCTTGAGCCGGGTCGTAGCATTGTCGGCAGTGCCGGCGTGTTATTAACGCGGGTTGAATTTCTAAAACAAACACCAGACAAAAATTTTGCCATTGTAGACGCGGCGATGAATGATTTGTTGCGGCCATCCCTATACGGTGCGTGGCACGATATTTTGCCTTTGAATGAACAGGAGTCTGAGACTGATGAGTTAGTGGACGTTGTCGGCCCTGTTTGTGAGACTGGGGATTTTCTAGGTAAAGCAAGACGGTTAAACTTACGACAGGGGGACCTGTTGGCAGTGTGTTCAGCAGGTGCTTATGGATTTACTATGGCCTCAACCTACAATTCGCGTCCAAAAATCTGTGAGGTAATGGTGGATGGGAATGAGGTTTTTGAGATCAGGAACAGGGGGACTGTGGAAGAGTTAATGACGGGGGAAAGTCTGTTGCCTGATTAGAAATATCTGGTTTCAATTACGCCCATGCGACTTACCCCCCCCAAGAAGTAACCGAGAAAGACTGCCCGTCATCGTCAAAGCCCAGTTTAACTAAAAAGTTAAACTAAAAATCAGATCTACCGATTTTTGCTCCTCGACAATTGCTCCTGCATTGTTCTAATAAGTTACATCCATGTAACGATGCAAAATCGGCATACCGTACATCCCTGTACATAACCGATTTTGGTCAGCGCGGCGGCGGATACAGTTAAGAGACCTTATGCACTTGTACCCACAGGGCACAAGTGCATAAGGTCGCATTAAATAACTTTTTTCTCCCTCAACATATTGATCACTTTCTCTGTGCACTCTTGAATGGAGTCTTGATCTGTCGCCAAAACCAGATCGGCATCACCCACAGGCTCATATGGAAACGAAACCCCCGGCAAAGTATCTGTCTTTGTGTTTGCTTCTGCGGCATAGAGACCGCTCGGGTCGCGTTGTTTGCATACCTCTAGTGGTGGTGCCAAGTAAACAATAAAACAATTATCTTTGCCAATAATATTTAGTGCCTGATTACGTGATTCCTGATCAGGCGCTACAAATGCACCACAACATATCAGACCTGAATCGTTAAGATGTTTTGCGATATGAACACTACGACGTAGATTTTCAAAACGGCCTTCTTTATCACGAGGTAGATCTTTACTGATGCCCAGGCGCATAGCCTTGCCATCGAGAACGATACTGACTCGTCCCATATCAAATAGACGACGTTCCATGGCATGTGCCAGCGTAGTTTTCCCGGCGCCGGATAATCCAATAAACAGGATAGTGACCGATTTTTGTCCGTAGCGTGCAGCTTTTTCTTCTTTGGTGATATGTGTTATGGGCTCGTGACGATGACCATCTATCGTTGTTGTTTTGTTTTGAGCACCGGTAATCATCCCGGCGCCGATGGTGACGTTAGTCAGGCGGTCAATCATAATAAATGCGCCCGTAGCCTGATTTATCTCATAGCTATCAAAGCAGGCAGGCTGATCCAGTGAAACTTCGCACACGCCAATTTCATTCAGGTGTAACGCTGGCGATAACTCTTCTTCCAGAGTATTGATATTGAGCTTGAGCTTGAGTGCAGAGATATGACCACTGATATCTTTGTTCGCGTGTTTGAAATTATATTGCGTGCCGGGCAGCATGGCTTGTTCTGCCATCCAGACAATCGTAGCCTCAAACCTATCATCCACGGTCGGTAAATTATCGCTGTGTACCAACATATCCCCACGACTGATGTCGATTTCATCTTCCAGAATCAGTGTAATGGCCATCGGTGCGAAGGCTTGCTGTAGCTCTTCATCATAGGTAACGATAGATTTAATCTTGCTGGTTTTACTGGAGGGCAGTGCTGTGACATTGTCGCCTTTACGCACGATGCCAGATGCCAATGTGCCGCAGAATCCACGGAAGTTCAGATTAGGCCGATTGACATATTGCACAGGGAAACGCATATCTTTGAAATTGTGGTCAGATGCAATTTCTATGTTTTCTAAAATTGACATTAATGTCTCGCCGTCGTACCAAGGGGTTTTATCACTGACGTTAACGACGTTATCGCCATTCAAGGCGGACAGAGGAATAAACCGCACATCACCTTGATCCAAATTTTTGGCGAAATCAATGTAATCCTGTTTGATGTCGTTAAACACTTCTTTGCTGAAATCTACTAGGTCCATTTTGTTCACAGCAACAATGGCATGTTTGATACCCAATAAGGCAGTGATAAAGCTATGGCGTCTGGTTTGAACCTGTACCCCGTGTCGTGCGTCAATCAGTATGATGGCTAGATTACAGTTCGAGGCACCAGTTGCCATATTGCGGGTATATTGTTCGTGTCCAGGCGTATCAGCAATAATAAATTTACGCTTGGCTGTGGAAAAATAACGGTAAGCGACATCGATGGTAATGCCTTGCTCTCTTTCTGCCTGTAGGCCATCAACTAGCAGAGCCAAATCAAACTCACCTTCGGTGGTTCCTGATTTAATACTGTCAGCCTTGATTGCCTCTAGCTGATCTTCATAGATCATTTTTGAATCGTGTAGCAGGCGACCAATCAGGGTGCTTTTGCCATCATCCACGCTACCGCAGGCCAGTAGCTTTAATAGCTCTTTTCTCTCGTGCTGTGCGAGATAGGCATCGATGTCTGTGCTAATTAAATCAGATTGATGTGGCATGTATAAATGACCAGATAAATAATCCTGCTAGAAATAGCCTTCGCGCTTTTTCTTTTCCATAGAGCCTGATTGATCGCTATCGATCAGACGTCCCTGACGCTCGGAGCTGGTAGTGAGCAACATCTCCTGAATAATTTCAGGTAACGTGGTGGCCTCGGATTCCACCGCACCCGTCAACGGATAGCAACCGAGCGTTCTAAATCGGACGGTCTTCATTTCTGGTTCCTGACCTTCTGCTAGGGGCATGCGGTCATCGTCGACCATAATATCGACACCTTCAAAATTGACAATTGGTCTTGGTTTGGCGTAGTACAGGGGCACGATGTCGATTTTATTCAGATGAATGTATTGCCATATATCCAGTTCTGTCCAGTTGGAAAGAGGGAAAACACGAATGCTTTCACCTTTATTTTTTTTGCCGTTGTACAGGCTCCATAACTCCGGACGTTGATTCTTTGGATCCCAGTGATGGTTCTTGTCCCGGAATGAATACACACGTTCCTTGGCTCTGGATTTTTCTTCGTCGCGACGGGCACCGCCAAAGGCTGCATCGAATTTATACTTATCGAGCGCCTGTTTTAGTGCCTGAGTTTTCATGATGTCAGTATGTTTTTGGCTGCCATGCGAAAAAGGACTAATGCCTGCATCAACGCCTTCCTGATTGATGTGAACGATCAGATCCAGACCAAGTTTTTTCATTTGCTGATCGCGGAACTCAATCATTTCGCGAAATTTCCAGGTGGTGTCTACGTGCATCAACGGAAAGGGCGGCTTGCCGGGATAGAATGCCCTAAGGGCAAGATGCAGCATGACAGTGGAATCTTTACCGATTGAGTAAAGCATCACCGGCTTATCAAACTCGGCAGCAACTTCACGAATGATATAAATGCTTTCTGCTTCGAGCTGCTTGAGGTGAGTTAAACTGTAATCTGTCATGCAAAAATTATCGTTGTTTATTTGCTGCCGTTAAAGGGGCGCAAAGTATAGTGCAACTGCTTTGCTAACCCAAGTGCCAGCCAAGACAGCCAAGCCATGATGAATAATCTTTAGGGTTTTTAGAATGGTCTTAATTTTACCTGTTTCGGTAGAATAAGTGTGAATTATGCAAGGGTCTGCTGTAGAATTAATCTGTATTGAGGCAAATGATGCAAACTTGTGTATAAATACCAGCCCACTGCCGATACATGGATTACGCGATCTTGTTCGAGAACAAATCATCCTACACAGGCCTTGTCCATTCAGTTTGTTTCCTTTGGCTACAAGCACGGTGTTCCCAAAGATGCTGACTTTGTTTTTGATGTACGTTGTTTACCAAACCCTTACTGGGAAAAAGATCTTCGATTATTTACTGGCAAAGATAATGCTATCATTGAATTTCTGGACAACCAGAATCTGGCGATAGATTTATATACTCAACTAAAGGACTTTGTTGCTTACTGGACGCCACATTTTGAAGCCAGCAACCGAAGCTGCCTTTGCTTCGCAATAGGCTGCACAGGCGGACAACATCGTTCTGTCTATTTGACTGAAAAACTCGCTGACCACTTTCAGGAACAAGATATACACGTCATTATCAATCACAGGGATTTATAAGAGGAAAGAAAATTTATGGGTGTTGGTGTTTTGATTATCAGTCATGATGGTGTCGGCCCTGCATTGCTTGGCACCGCCACCTTGATGCTGGGTAACTGTCCCCTGCAAACGAAACTATTAACCGCTTCTCAAGATTGCGAACCGGATCAACTGACTGAGGATGCTGTTGAGCAAATAGCTGTGCTGGATACTGGCAAGGGCGTTCTGGTATTGACAGATCTGTACGGATCGACACCTTGCAATATTGCCCAAAATCTTACCTCACAAAGACATGTGCACGTTGTTTCTGGACTGAACCTATCCATGCTGATTCGGGTATTAAATTATCCAAAACTAGCACTGGAAGAGCTTTCGGAAAAGGCCGTTAGTGGAGGAAAAGATGGCATATCAAAAATGATGCCAGAAAAATAATCCAGAAAAATAATAAATAAATAATAATGGCCAATAGAACAGTCACCATCATCAACAAGCTTGGACTGCATGCCCGTGCGGCGGCTAAATTCGTCCAGACCGCCTCCAGCTTTACTTGCGAAATAAATATTAAACATGGCGGCCGGAAAGTCAGTGGCAAAAGCATCATGGGGGTAATGATGCTGGCTGTCGAAAAAGGCAAAGAAATTGAGATCGTTGCCCATGGTAATGATGCACAACAGGCATTAGATGCCTTGGAAAATCTGGTGCTGGATCGTTTTGGGGAAAACAAATGACGATTGCTTTGTATGGTCTGGGGGTCTCCAGAGGCATCACCGTCGGCAAGGTCCATATCGTCAAACGTGATCAACTTGATATCCGTAAATATACCATCAAGCAGCGCCAGATTGACGATGAAGTAAAGCGTTTTGAGAATGCTCTGACACATGCTCGACAACAACTCCGGGGCATTCGTGAACATATTCCAGACTCTACTAGCACGGATATTGCGGCCTTCATCGATATGCACTTGCTGATGTTGGACGATGCTGCCCTAGCCGAAGAACCGATGCGCCTGATCAAGCAACTTTCCTGTAATGCCGAATGGGCACTCAAACTTCAACGGGATGCATTAGTTGCCATATTCGATGGAATGGATGATGCCTATCTACGTACACGCAAAGATGACGTAGATTATGTGGTTAATCGTATTCAACGTGTGTTACTAAACCAAACACCGCTACAACATGAAAAATCTGATCAGCGATTAACGGGATGCATCGTCATGGCCAATGATTTAACCCCTGCCGATACAGTATTGATGCAGCATCATGGCATCGGTGCTTTTGCTACAGAATTTGGTGGGCCAACATCACATACTGCTATTCTTGCTCGCAGTCTTCGCATCCCTGCCATTGTTGGCCTACAAAATGCCTTGCGCTACATCAAGGATGATGAAGAAATTATTCTTGATGGGTCACGCGGTATTGTCCTGATAGAGCCCGAAAGATATGATTTGTCGCACTATCAATATTTACAAAAAGAAGAAAAACGCTACTTTAACAAACTTAGCAAGCTCAAAGACAAACCCGCCATCACGCTTGATGAAGTGCCCATCGCCCTGGATGCAAACATTGAGCTGCCTGAAGATTTCGAAACCGTTGTTGAAATAGGTGCTGTAGGTGTAGGTCTTTATCGCACTGAATTCCTTTATATGAACCGAGAAGCACCTCCCGACGAAGAGGAGCATTATGCGACTTACAAAAAAGTTATTGATGTCCTGAAGGGACTGCCTTTAACTATTCGTACTCTGGATTTGGGCGCAGATAAACAGGTTGATAGCGGCAGACAAAATAGCCCGGTCACAACTAACCCTGCACTAGGGTTACGCGCGATTAGATTATGCTTGAAAGAGCCGGCTTTATTCCGCCCGCAGTTACGCGCCATTATTCGTGCCTCGGCATATGGGCCTGTTCGGATTCTGATTCCCATGCTTTCCAACGTCCATGAAATGCAACAAGTCTTACAAATAGTCCTTGATATTAAACAGGAGCTTAATGAGCTCGGCATCCCTTATGATCATGATCTACGGATCGGCGGCATGGTCGAGGTCCCGGCTGCTGCGGTCTGTGCTGATATATTTGCTAAACAACTGGATTTTCTCTCCATCGGTACCAATGATTTAATTCAATACACCATGGCCATCGACCGCGTTAACGACGAGGTCAACTATTTATATGATCCGCTGAACCCAGCCGTATTACGGCTGATTCATACCACCATCAAAGCTGGCAAAAAAGAAAAAATTCCAGTTGCGATGTGTGGAGAGATGGCGGGCGAAATAAAGTATACACGTCTGTTGCTGGGAATGGGACTACGCGAATTCAGTGTACATCCAGCAACCTTGCTGGAGGTTAAACAAATCATTATCGACAGCAATATCGGCGAATTACAAATGTTGGCCAACAAGGCATTGAAGGCAAGTAATGGCATTGAAGTTGCCAATATTATGCGTGAAAACAAAGACATTACCCAAGATGCCCGCGAAAATGCTAATGACATCAAGTTAGCGAATTAGCTTGCTAGATTCCACTGCCTATTCTTTTTTCTGACTGTTACACTTGCGCCATTTGTTCGGGGCGTTAACCATGAATGATCAAACACAACCAAGCGTAGCTCAGGGTGCTTTCGCGCAACTGCACGAGTTGCTTGCAAGTAAGTCGCTTGATCGCGTCCGCAATTTGTTATCTGAGATGCACCCTTCTGAAATTGCAGATTTTCTGGAAAGTCTGCCTGGAAAATCCCGCGAAAGAATATGGAACCTTATTGAGTTTGACATGGAAGGCGATGTTCTCGCCCATCTACAGGATGCGGTGCTTACTGATCTTCTCGAAGGAATGCAGCCGAAAGAAGTTGCCGAAGCAACCAAAGATCTGGAAACAGATGATGTTGCTGACATCATCCAGAATCTGCCCGAAGACGTTCAGGATACTGTATTGCTGTCCATGGATGAACAAAACAGATTACGACTGGCTTCGGTTTTACCATATCCAGAAGACACGGCTGGCGGCCTAATGAATACAGACGTTATTCCAATACGTGCCGACGTCACGCTAGAGACCATAATCCGTTACCTGAGACTGCTGGAAAATATCCCTGAAAAAACGGATAACCTGATGGTAGTCGATAGGGAAAATCAATATCTGGGCGTACTCTCTGTGCTTGATATCCTGATCGGTGAATCTGATGAGAGTGTTGGGGAGCTGATGACAGAAGAAGCAGGCATCTCGGCCGCTCTGTCCGCCAACGAAGTCGCCAAAATATTCGAACAACGAGACTGGATTTCCGCTGCGGTCATTGATGAACAGGGCGTATTGCTTGGACGTATTACTGTGGATGATGTCGTCGATGTTATCCAGGATGAAGCAGAACAAACTGTCAGGAGCATGGCAGGTTTGAGCGATGACGATATGTTTGCGCCAATCTTCATCAGCACCAAACGACGAGCAATCTGGCTGGGCATTAATCTGGCGACTGCTTTTCTAGGTGCTTGGGTCATTGGTCATTTTGAAGACACCATTCAACAACTGGTCGTACTTGCTGTGCTCATGCCAATTGTTGCCAGCATGGGCGGTGTCGCTGGCAACCAAACCTTGACTATTGCTATACGAGGAATTGCTTTGGGTCAATTAAATAAAAGCAATGCCCGTGCCTTGATGTTAAAAGAAATCTTGGTTGGTTTGTTGAATGGCTTGATGTGGGCATGTATGGTTTCCGTTGTTGTTGTGCTCTGGTTTGATGATGTTTCGTTGGGCTTTATTATTGGTTTGGCAATGATTGTGAATTTGCTGGTCGCGGCACTGGCAGGAGCGGCGATTCCTTTGGGTTTGAAACGGCATGGAATTGACCCAGCTATTGCTGGGGGTGTCTTGCTGACTACGGTAACGGATGTTGTGGGTTTTATGACTTTTCTTGGGTTGGCTTCTATATTTTTGGTTTCGTAGTTACTCCGTATAAAATAATGCTGTTACCTGTATTCTTTGTTCGGTGGCTTTGAATGTCGGGTCATCTCATGTTTCGAGCTATTAATCGACAAGCTCATCATACAACCGTACCCTTAATCTCTCCTTGACTAATTTTAGGGTTATTCCATGGGGAGGGTTAATTATTAAAGCACCGCTCAACAATATTCTTATCTGCCGAATAGGCCTACATCAAAAGTTGGCTAGTAGCGATTTTCAGATCTAAGCGCTTCATATAGGGCAAACTGCCTAAAAATGGCGCATTAATGCGTGTCTGCAACGCAGTCATCGTCTCTTCCACATGAACATAGTCCGGATCAAGCTGGCTCATTATCCAGCCATGAAGCTTAGCCCCGTCCGCCTCAATAGTCCTTGCCGTAGAGAGGGCGTGATTAATACAACCCAGGCGCAGACCGACGATTAATATCACTGATAAACCCAGGCGGTTAACCAAATCTGCCAGCATGGTTTCTTCCCCGAGAGGAACACACCAACCCCCGACCCCTTCTACCACTACACTATCAGCGTCTTTTTTTAGTACACCAAATTCACTGGCAATTTTTTCAATATCAATCACTACCCCGGTCAGCTTAGCTGCAATGTGTGGCGCAACGGACTGTTCGAAGGCATAGGGATTGACCGTTTTATAATCCAGAGTTTTGTTCGACTGCTTAAGAATTCGTGTAGCATCATTATTCCGCAATCTGGTGTTGGTTTTCTGACAACCGCTTGCCACTGGCTTCATGCCAACAACGGCCTCGCCTTTGTCCTGCATGACCTTCATCAGAGCCAAGGCTGCCCAAGTCTTGCCTACGCCTGTGTCCGTTCCAGCAATAAAGTAATCTGGCACTTCTAGTCTCTAATCTTTAGCGAGGAGACTGGAAAATAAGCTTCATTAGTTAAATTTCCAAATGAAGTCTCTCGCAATGGTGTCCAAGCATGGCCATAAACAACTTCATAAGTCGCTGGCAATCGACTATCAATACGAAATTTTTCATATGCAGACTCTAATTTTTTAATTTTGTTTTTCCCGGTAAGACCTTTGGCTCGACTGGCATCCGCATTATTGGCACCCAATGTCTTTAAATCCTTCATTAAAGAAAAACAATCATCATAGGTTAAAGTAATGTGTTCTACGTCCATCACTGGCTCAACAAACCCGGCGCGAACCAATGCATCACCGATATCGTGCATATCAATGAACGTGTTTACATGTACATCATCATCCACTTCTGCCCAACTTAATCGTAACTCCTTCAATGTATCTGGACCCATAGTTGCAAACAGAAACAAGCCTTGTTTTTTTAATGTATTTTTAATCTGCTTGAATACCACATCAAGATCGTTACACCATTGCAGCATCAAACTGGAAAAAAATAATTCTACAGAGTTCTTTGCCAATGGTAATTTTTCTATGTCGCCACAAAGATATTGTTGTTTTGAAAAAAATCTGGAGTCTTGCGATCTAGATTGACTTAACATATTCAATGACAGATCAAACTGTAGCACCTGTGCATCTTTATATGTTTTTGCCAACTGCCTCGCGCCGCCTCCTGGCCCTGAGCCAGCATCAACAATTGTGTTTGGTGAGATACTAACAAACTCTAGTCTTTCCAGCAGGCGGCCAGCAACCGTTCTTTGTAATATGGCATGCCTGACATAATCTTGTGCAGATCTGTTAAAGTCGGCAGCTACTTTTATTTTATTGATAGCCATTATTAGAAAAGATTCGCCGTGAATTTCAGCAAGGCATCTGCGGTTTCCTGAGGCCGTGATAAAAATGGCGCGTGACCTGTTTCAGGAATTTCAATTATTTGAGTATCTGGTTTTGCTGCTTGTATTGCGCTTCCGGCTGAACGCTTGACCAGAATATCGTTTTCACCAAAGATAAAACCTATCGGGCAATGCTGCTTTAGTAAATTTTGCCGCAAATCTTCGTCTCTTAATATCTCCAAACCGGACATAAGTATTTCTTGTTCTGGAATATTACTTACAAACTGTTCGTTCAGTTTGTTTATTGCCTGTCTGGGCTGCTCTTCGCCTATAGCTACTAACCCGGAAAATATTTTTAGGGTTTTTATTTTATCTTTACTAAGTTGACTGACTAGCTGATTAAAATCTTTGGTCTCAATTCCATGTTGCCAATCTTGTTTATTCAAAAAACATGGGCTGCTTGCAATTAAGACAAGAGCTTTAGCATCCTGTTTCCTGTGTGCGAGCCTCATTGCGATCAAACCACCCAAAGACCATGCAAACAATACTGCGTTTTCAGGGATATCAGATTCAAGCTCGCTGACAATTTTATCGATGTCTGCTGTCACTAATTTCCTCCTTGTTCCGTAACCGGGTAGATCGATACATGTTATTTTCCACTGGGCTTCGATATGTGGAATAAATTTTTCCCAGATGCGACTATCAAACCCCCATCCATGTATTAGCACCAGATCTTTAATTTCTTTTTGTGTCATAACAATTTTCCCAGGATCTCAAGCAGTCGATCTATTTGATCCTCTGTGTGTCCAGCTGTTAGTGTAATTCTTAAACGCGCACTGCCTTCGGGAACTGTCGGTGGTCTGATTGCGGTGATTAAAAACCCTTCGTCGTATAACGCCTCACTAATGCGCACTGCGTTTTCTGCGTCCCCGATCATCAATGGTTGAATCGCTGTTTTAGACGGCAAAAGATTCAAGTCCAGAGCTTCAGCTCCGCAACAGAAATGTTTTATTAATGCGTTTAGTGTTTCCCTGCGCCATGATTCCTTTTCGACAAGCTCAAGAGATGCAAGCGTTGCGCCAACAATCACAGGAGCAAGTGATGTTGTGTAAATATATGTCCTGGCAAACTGAATTAATGTTTCAATAATTATTTTGTCCGCTGCAATAAAACTCCCAGAGGTGCCCAACGCTTTTCCAAATGTGGCAATAAGGATAGGCACCTCCTTTGCCGAAATATTTTTCTGTTCTAGCAAACCACCTCCATTCTTACCAAGCACGCCAAAACCATGTGCATCATCAACAGCAAGCACTGCATTATTTCGTTCGCTTACATTTATTAATTCATTTAGGGGCGCTTTATCTCCATCCATGCTAAATATAGTATCAGTAAGAACTAGTTTTTCATTGGCGATTGATTTCTTAAGGGCATAATCCAGAGCTTGGTGATCTGCATGTTGATATCGGTGCAACCTACTTCCCGACAATTGTGCTGCATCAACAAGCGAAGCGTGTGCCAGTCGATCTATAAACACAGCATCCGATCTTCCTACAAATGTTGTCGCCACAGCCAGATTCGCCATGTAGCCGCTTGGGAAAATTAGTGCAGCTTCTCTTCCCGTTTTATCTGCGAGCTTTTCTTCCAGTTGATGGTGTAAATCACTTCTGCCACAAACCAATGGCGAAGCACTGCTGCCAACGCCAAATTGATCGGCGCTTGCTTTAAGTGCAGAAATAACTTCTTGATGGTTAGATAGACCAAGATAATCGTTGCTGCAAAAATTTATTAGCTCACGACCATTTATTTTAATCATTGGCCCTTGTCGTGAGGCAAGCGTATTTTGTATGCGAAAAAGATTTTGTTCTTCGCGAAACTTAAGTTTTTTTTCCAGTTTCTGCCTGAAACTAACTTTCCTAGAGTTATTCTTTTTGGAAATATATTTCTCGGAACTATCGATCTGTGAACTCATTCAATTATCGTCAACTAGGAAGATTTGTTTTACTGGGTTGCATTGATGCCTAAGCGATCAAATAACTGACGATCTTTTTTAATTGCTGGATTGTCTGTCGTCAATAGTTCTTTGCCATAGAAAATTGAATTCGCTCCAGCCAGATAACAAAGCGCCTGGTGCTCATCATTCATTTCTGATCGCCCAGCAGACAGCCGTACGGTTGCCGCAGGCATCATGATCCTTGCTACAGCAATCATGCGCACCATATCAAAGGGATCCAGATCTTCCTCCCCAGCCAATGGCGTGCCCTTCACTTTTACCAATAGATTAATTGGCACACTCTCTGGGTGCTTCTCCAGATTGGCTAACGTACATAACATCTCTGCGCGGTCCGTTTCGCCTTCACCCATACCAATGATCCCCCCCGAACAAACATTAATCCCTGCGCCACGCACGTTTGCTAATGTGTCTAAACGATCCTGATAATTTCTGGTGCTAATGATAGTTTCGTAAAATGACTCTGAACTGTCCAGATTGTGATTGTAATAATCCAAGCCAGCAGCTTTCAGTCTTGATGTTTGAGCGTCATCCAACATGCCCATGGTGACACAAGTTTCCATGCCCAAAGACTTAACCTCTCTGACCATATCTAATACTAGTTTAAAATCTTTTTCTTTCGGGCTACGCCAGGCCGCGCCCATGCAAAAACGCGTAGCGCCTTCCTGCTTTGCGTTTAACGCAGCATCTTTGACTTTATTTAACGACAACGTTACCTCAGCATCAACTTCGGTTTGATAATGAACACTTTGCGGACAATAAGCACAATCTTCTGGGCACCCGCCCTGTTTTATGTTTAACAAAGTGCTGAGCTGAACAGCATTGGCATCAAAATATTTTCGGTGGATAGTTTGCGCCTTAAACACTAAATCATTCAAAGGCTGATTCATTAATGACAAAACTTCTTGCGTCTGCCAATCGTGGCGTATTTCATTATTTTTCTTTACTGCTTGAACAGTGCTCGACATAAACGTAGCCTTCCAATCTCTTAATTATTTTTTGTATCACAAGGAAAGGAATCATATGCGCAAAGGATTTGCTGTCAACTTGAAAGACCATCTGAAGGCTAACAGCGCACCCTCAGCATTCTTCTCAGGCAACCGTTGCTTTCTATGTTCTGGCCGGTGTGATGGCCATGAAGCATTATGCGCTGAGTGTTTAAATGATTTGATGTTTAACACCGCAGCTTGCCCAGCTTGCGCAAAACCAAACACAGCCTCAAACATCTGTGCCGAGTGCCTAAATAAACCTTGGATATCCATCAACACCACGGCCACGCTTTTTCATTACCACTATCCGGCAAATCATTTAGTGCAGCATATAAAATATAAGCAGAGAATAGATATTGCCTGCTATCTAGGTAGAATATTGTGTCAACGATTGCTCAAAAACAACCCGACTCTGCCTGATTGCATCATCCCTGTGCCATTGCATTCCAGCAGATTGATTTCGAGAGGTTATAATCAGGCGGCTGAGCTTGCTCGTCCTTTATCCAGACAGCTCCACATCAAACTTGACACGTCTTCCTGCCGGCGCATTCGTGCAACCATACCCCAAACTGAACTGCCTGCAAAAAAACGCAAGGGTAATGTTAGAAATGCATTTTCTATAACAAAAGCATGTAACTACGAACATGTTTTACTTATTGATGATGTCATTACCACTGGCAGCACCGTCAATGAGCTAGCACGCATGTTCAAATTTGCCGGGGTTGGTCGAATAGATGTTCTGGCTATCGCAAGGGCTGGCTGGCCCTATGAAAAACAACCGAGGGAAACCTGACAGGAATCAGGTATCTAGATTCTCTACGGAGAGGGCATTTTTCTCAATAAAGTCTCTTCTGGGTTCGACCTGATCACCCATTAGGGTAGTAAAAATATCATCCGCAGCAACCACATCTTCAACCCTGACCTGCAACATAATTCTGGTATTTACATCCATGGTTGTCTCCCATAGCTGGTCTGGATTCATTTCTCCAAGCCCTTTATAGCGCTGTAGCTGTAAGCCCACACTGACTTCTTTTAATAACCAGTCAAACCCGTCATGCAGTCTTTTTATGGAAAGTGATTGATCACATCTACGCATGCTCGCGCCAGCATTCAATTCCTGTGCTTTCTGCAAACCAATCAGATCTTGATAGTCCTGAGAGATAAAAAAATCCGGGGATAATACATTCACTAATTCTAGGCCATGTATGCTCAGAGTAATTCGTCCGCCGTATTCTCTACCATCACTAGCCAAGAAGATTTCTGCCTTTGCTTTTTCTCCATCAAATTCGGGCATTATTTCGACCAACTTGGCAAACCACTGCTCAAATGTATCTTTATTATGGCAATCTTCCGCAGCCAGCACTTCGAGCTGGAGAACTGCCTTGATAATCTCTGGGTGATAACGTTTGGAAAGCCTTTGTTCTGCCCTGTTAGTTGCAATATATTTTCTCGCTATCGCTTCAAGGGCTTCTCCGGAGAATGCTTCTGTGCCACTACTAAGAGCAAGACTGGCACCATCTAGAGCTAATTCCATCATGTATTCATCGCGCTCATTTTCGTTTAAGAGATAGCGTGCTTTTTTGCCTTTCTTGATTTTGTATAGTGGTGGTTGGGCAATATATACATGGCCTTTTTCTATCAGCTCGGGCATTTGACGGTAAAAAAATGTCAGCAGTAAGGTCCTGATATGTGAACCATCCACATCAGCATCCGTCATGATAATAATTCTATGGTATCTGAGCTTTTCGATATCGAACTCACCCCGACCAATCCCGCAACCCAAAGCAGTAATCAAGGTGCCTACTTCTACTGAAGATAGCATCTTATCAAAACGTGCTTTTTCTACATTTAAAATCTTGCCTTTGAGTGGCAATATTGCCTGATTCTTACGGTCACGGCCCTGTTTGGCGGAGCCACCAGCGGAGTCACCTTCCACCAGAAACAGTTCTGATTTTGCGGGATCCTTTTCTTGGCAATCTGCTAATTTCCCAGGAAGTCCTGCAACATCTAAAGCTGTTTTTCTTCGTGTTAACTCCCTTGCTTTCTTCGCCGCCTCTCTTGCCCGTGCGGCTTCTATAATCTTGTCACATATTACCCGCGCTTCGGCAGGCCGTTCTAACAAAAAACCCTGAAGCTTTTCATTTACCACCGACTCAACCACCCACTTTATTTCGCTGGAGACCAGCTTTTCTTTGGTTTGAGATGAAAACTTTGGGTCAGAAACTTTAATAGATAAGATAGCCGTTAAGCCTTCCCGAACATCATCGCCTGCGGTTGTCACCTTGACTTTCGCCGCCGCCCCTTGTTTCTCTATGTAATTATTGAGCGTTCTGGTAAGGGCGGAGCGCAGGCCCGACAGATGCGCCCCACCATCTCGTTGCGGGATGTTGTTTGTAAAGCAGAAAATATTCTCTTGATAAGAGTCATTCCACTGTAACGCGATCTCTACACCAACACCGTCTTTTTCTATGTTTATGTCGATCACCGTTTCATGTAACGGTGTCTTCTTTCGGTTCAGATGCTTCACAAAGGAAGTAATACCGCCCTTATATTCGAAAACATCCTGCTTGCCGGTTCTTTCGTCATTTAACTCTATCCGAACACCAGAGTTTAAAAATGAGAGCTCCCTAAGTCTTTGGGCAAGGATGTCGTAGTGAAATTCGACATGACTGAACACCTCTTTACTTGCCAAGAAGTGAACCTCTGTTCCTGTTGCCGAGGATTCTGAGATCTTTTCCAACCTAGTAGTGGGCCTGCCCAGACTATATTCTTGCCGATAACAACTACCCTCCCTGTAAATAGTCAACACCAGCTTATCTGACAGGGCATTTACCACAGAGATCCCCACTCCATGCAAGCCACCAGAAACCTTGTAGGAATTGTCATCAAACTTCCCCCCAGCATGAAGCACGGTCATAATAACTTCCGCCGCTGACTTCCCTTCTTCTGCAAGTACCCCCACAGGGATACCCCTGCCATCGTCAGTTACAGTAATAGACTCATCTGCATGTATGGTGACCTTAACGCTTGAGCAGTATCCCTCCAGGGCCTCATCAATACTATTGTCCACCACCTCAAAAACCATATGATGTAGGCCTGTGCCGCCATCGGTATCTCCGATATACATGCCTGGGCGACGGCGAACCGCCTCTAGGCCTTTGAGAACTTTTATGTCTCTGGAGTCGTAGGTATCTTCGTTTGCGCTCATGAAAACTTTATCTTGTTCCTCGTTTATTTTTATGTGTTGCCTTTGGTATATATTCTAACATTTTTTACACGGCCATGTTCCACGTGGAACAGTGTTGGTTCTTTGTTTCTTTTGACGATCTCGCTCGGATTCGTGTTAGTAATAAACAACTGCATCTTTTCTTGATAGAGAATCTCTAGCAGCATATTGACCGTTCTTTTGTCTAGTTCAGCCGTTAGGTCGTCGACCAGAAATATTGGTGTTATTTCTCTCTCATTTATGAGTAATTTAGCCTGAGCAATTGAAAGCAAAATAACAAACAATTTGATTTGCCCCCGAGAAAAGGCAGCACAAACATGCTTGCCTTTTATTTTGAACTCAAAGTCGGCTTTATGAGGGCCTTGCTGAGTAAAGCCAGCCTTTATATCGGACTGCCTTGTTGATTGCAAGTGCTCAAGAAAGCTGCCCGCTTTATACTTATCTTTTTTAGCGGCAAAGGTAACGCCGGCACAAACATGCCGATCTGTCGCCTCAAGATAATATTGCTGCAAACAACCAAGGTAATTCTGCCATCTTCCTTTTAGCTCCCCTGCTGTGTCGGCCATTATGCTTTCCCAAACATAATAATCTTCTTCTTTTGCTGCCCTTCTTAGTAAGGCGTTCCTATTCCTAAGGGCCTTGTGGTAGCTGTGCCAAATATTCAGATAATCATGTTCCACGTGGAACATAGCCCAATCTATCCATTTTCTCCGATCTTTAGGAGATCCTGTTAATAGCGATATGTTCTCTGGGTTTGCTGTTTGAACCACGACATTCTTTGCTTGTTCAGAAACGGTCTTTACACGCTCGCCGTTATACCTAATCTCTGTTTCTTTGCTGGATTTTCTAAGACCCGTACTTACGTTTTTATTGTTTCTGGTGTTGATCAAACCAAAAACTGTAAGGTCTTCCTGCTCGTATTGAATAACCTCTTTGATATGTGCTGTTCTAAAAGACCTTGCTTTAGAAAGCAAATAAATTGATTCCAGTAACGCGGTTTTTCCTGAGGCGTTTTCGCCGTGGATAATATTGACCTCAGGGTTTGGCTCAATATCTACCTCCGAAAGGTTACGAACCTGTCTGATGGTTAAAGACCCTAACCTCATTGGCGTTTGTTTATATCTGCTTTACCTTTTTAATTAACTACAGCCTCATTGGCATGACAACATATTTACAGTCACTATCATCATTAGGCAAAATCAGGCAGCTACTCTTTATATCTGAGATATTTAAGATAATTTCTTTTGTTTTCACTACGGAGAGTATGTCCAATAAATAAGTGACATTGAACCCTATTTCAATAGCATCACCTTTATAATTGATTTCCATTTCCTCTTCAGCTTCTTCTTGCTCGGGGTTATGCGCGAAGGCCTTTAGTAGATCAGTCTGCAAAACCAGTCTGATACCTTTATATTTCTCGTTCGTGAGGATGGATGCCCTTTTCAAACCCTGACTTAAAATATATCCATCCATCTTAACTGGATGCACCCCTTCTTTAGGGATTACTTTTTTATAGTCTGGAAACTTTCCATCAATAAGCTTACTTGTAAACTGAATCTTGTCTTTACTAACCCGTATATGGTTTTTGCTAACTTCAACACTAATATTTTCGTCTTCACCATCTAGCAACCTAATTAATTCGACAACACCCTTTCTGGGAATAATAATTTGCCGCACTTCTTTTATCCCTGTCTGTATCTTGATCTCTTTTAAGGCAAGCCTGTGTCCATCCGTTGCAACCGCACGAAGACTGCCTTCTTCCAGCTCAAGCAAGAGTCCGTTTAAATAATAACGCACGTCCTGCTGTGCCATAGAAAACATAGTGTCTTCTAATAAAGCTTTAAATTCTTTTTGAGGAAGTGAAATTTCACGACTGCTTTCCAAGGCTTCTATTGACGGATATTCCGTCGCCGGTAATGTTGCTAAAGTAAATTTACTTTTACCTGATTTAACCAACATTCTATCTTTACTAAAACTCAAATCTATTTCCGAATCTTCAGGTAATGCTTTGCAGATATCTAAAAACTTTCTTGCTGGAACGGTTATTTCATTAGAGGTTTCTGAACTATAATTTACTGTTGTTACCACTTCAATTTCCATATCCGTCCCAGTGAAAGTTATTTTTTCTTCTTCAATAACTATCAATAGATTATTTAAAATAGGTAAAACTTGTCTTCTGTCTATGACACCACAAACTATTTGTAGCGGAGCTAAAATTTTACTTCTTAATATATTAAAATTCATTTTTTAAACCTATTATTACTATTATTAGTCTACCTACTTTATGTTAAAAAAAAATTTTTTATCTTATAAAACAAATATTTAGTTTTTTTATTTTGTGTAGACCTTTACTGATAAACTCTTTTTTTCTTGTTGTTGCTTTGTGTGAATCTTGTGGATGATAGTTATTGTTTTTCTTTATTTTTTTATAACCGCAGCTTATTCACATGTTATCCCGTGAGGATTTTACTTAAATTATTATAATCTTCATCTACTTTCGCTTCGGTTGCTCTTAATTCAGTAATTTTTCGACAGGCGTGTAAAACTGTCGTGTGGTCTTTTCCGCCAAAGGCATCACCTATTTCTGGCAGACTGTGGTTGGTTAAATCCTTAGAGAGCTTCATGGCAACTTGTCTTGGTCTTACGATTGAACGGTTTCTTCTTTTTGATAAAAGATCAGCGATGCGGATTTTGTAATATTCAGCCGTTGTTTTTTGAATATTTTCAATCGTGACCAATTTATCCTGAAGTAGCAGCAGATCCCGCAAGACTTCTTTTGTGAGCTCTAAGTTAATAGGTTTTCCTGTTAGGTTTGAGCTGGCGATAACACGATTAAGCGCGCCCTCTAGTTCTCTAACATTAGAACTAAAGCGTTTTGCTATAAAAAAAGAAACCTCATTGGGGATGTATTTGTTTGCAGATCCCGCCTTGCTTTTAATAATGGCGACCCTGGTTTCCAGCTCTGGCGGCTCTATAGCGATGGTTAGTCCCCAACTAAAACGAGATTTGAGCCGTTCTTCCATATCTGATACTTCTTTCGGATAGCGGTCACAGGTAAGAATGATTTGACGCTGGCCTTCTAATAGGGCGTTAAATGTGTGAAAAAATTCTTCTTGGGAACGTTCTTTCTTTGCAAAAAACTGAATATCATCAATCAATAAGGCATCAACGGAACGGTAATAACGCTTAAATTCATTAATGGCGTTATGTTGTAAAGCCCTGACCATGTCGGCAACAAAACGCTCCGAATGTAGATAGACAACAGTGCTGTTAGTTTTGTTTTGGAGTATTGTGTGTCCAATGGCATGCATTAGATGCGTTTTACCTAGGCCAACACCACCATAAATAAATAAAGGGTTATAGGACTCGCCCGGGTTTTCAGCAACCTGTAGGGACGAGGCCTTGGCGAGCTGGTTCGATTTACCTTCAACAAATAAATCAAAGGTAAACTCAGAATTAAGATTATTTGAGTGCTGGCTTTTTTTTACGCTGGCTGGCTGGCGAGTTGCCGGCTTTTGTTTGTCTGGGAAGGAAGGGTTTTTTTGACAACCGACCTCTAACAAGAGCGAGTAATTACTAAAGCTCTCTTTTTCAGATAAGATCGAGTTGATTTTTTCAAAGTATTGTTCTTGTACCCAATCTTTTACAAAGTGATTCGGGGCGAGCAAAAGAATAGTAGAATTTTGCTCTTCTGCCTGTAGAGGACGTATCCAGGTATTAAACTGTTGCGGCGGAAGCTCACCTTCTAGGCGCTCAAGACAATAATTCCACGACAAGCTTTGCAACTTTAGCAGCCTCCAGAATAAATGGTGTTATTTAGATGAATGATGGGTAATGACCTTTTATGGTGAGTCTAACCCCGATTTAGAAACTTATCCACAAGCTATACTACAACAACCAAAGCGGCTTGTTTTAAGGTCGGCTATCCGGTTCATATAGCTGTGAGAGATGACGCGATCAGGATTAGGAGCGCCCATACAGTATATCAGCAACTTACCAATTGAGCTCGGATAGCCGAATTGACAGGGAAGGCATGAAAAACGTACCATACCGCGCTTTTTACGATTACCTTAATTTTAAGACACGATGGAAACAGGCCAATGAAGAGAACATTCCAACCCAGCAAATTAAAGAGAAAACGGCAACATGGTTTCCGCGTCAGAATGCGCACCAAGGCAGGGCGCAATGTTATTAGGGCGCGTCGAGCAAAGGGTCGAAAGAAGCTCTCGGCCTAAACCCAAGGCAAAGCTGATGTTGTGTCTATAAAGCCGCACGATTTTGCAAGATTAAACAGGATTAATGACCCAGAGGATTATAGGAAGGTTTTTAGGTCTTCCTGTTGTTCAGTAGATGGAAAGTTTCTTGTGCTGGCAAGGAAGAACAGTTTAAAACAGGCTCGGCTTGGGCTTGCAATTTCAAAGAAAAATATAAGCAAGGCTACCAGCAGAAATCAGATAAAAAGAGCAATACGCGAGAGTTTTCGACACCATAAAAATCTTTTAAAAGGCTTGGACATCGTTGTGGTTGCCCACAAAAAGCAAACTATTGTTGATAGTAAAATTATTATTGAATCAATAAAGACTCACTGGAAAGCTATTTCGCAATGCAAAAAATTTTAATTTCCAGTATTAAAGCTTATCAATATATTTTGAGTCCTTTTCTTCGGCCAAGCTGTCGCTATTTGCCAACTTGCTCTCAATACATGGAGGAAGCAATTACAAAACGTGGTGTCTTAAAGGGCATTGTTTTGGGTGTTTTGCGTATTTGCCGTTGTCACCCACTTCATAGGGGAGGCTATGATCCGGTTCCGGATAATAATAATTTGCATGGATAATTTACGTTTTATTTTGATTATTTCTCTAAGTCTGGTCTCATTAATGCTTTGGCAAGAATGGGAGAAGGATTATGGGTCGCTGGTTGGGCAGGGAAAAATAAGCGAACTGGAAAACCAAGACAAGCAAAATATTGATGTACCTACTACCCCCACAGCTTCGAAAACACAAAAACAGGCGCTTTTTAATGTTGAGACGGCACCTCCCGTTTCTGCTGGTTTGCCAGAAGAGAATCCAGTGACAGTTAAAACAGATTTATACCAAATTAATCTTGGCAAAAAAGGCGGAGGTGTCGATAAAGTTGCGCTGCTTGATTACCCCGTTGAACTAGACGCGCTTAGCGAACCTACGCTTTTATTGAACAATACTGACCCGCTGTTTTACGTCGCACAAGGAGGGTTGTTAAGTAAGAATGATGGCCCAACCCCAACACACAAGGCAATGTTTACCGCTTCAAGCAATCACTATGTTTTGAATATTGGTGAAGACAAGCTTGTTGTGCCGCTGGTCTGGGAGTCTAAAGAGGGTCTGAAGGTTACCAAGACTTACGAATTTACCCGAGGCAGTTATTTAGTAAACATCAAATATGAAATAGAAAACCAAGGTGACGAGCCTTGGGTGGGTCAAGCATATAATCAACTACAAAGAAGCAACCCTGGAAGAGAGTCTCGTATCCTTTATACATATACAGGCGCGGTCGTTTCAAGCCCGGAACAGCGTTACAAAAAACTTAGCTTTGATGATATGGGGGATGAAGAGCTTGACGTAGACATTACTAATGGTTGGGTTGCAATGTTGCAACACTATTTTGTGTGCGCGCTTGTCCCTGTTAGTCAAGAAGAACAAAATCATTACTATACGATTGCAGTAGATAACAACCGTTACACAATCGGCGCTATCACACCAGCAATAACGATCGCGGTAAATGCGAAAGGCAGTATAGAGCAAAAACTTTATATGGGCCCAAAAATCCAGAGCAAACTTGAAGAGATTGCTCCAGGCCTAGAATTAACAGTTGACTATGGCGTGCTGTGGTTTTTGGCAAAGCCATTGTTTTGGTGTTTGGAAAGATTTTACGGGATCACTGGTAACTGGGGCTGGGCGATCATCCTAGTTACCCTGATGTTGAAGCTTTTATTTTTCAGACTCTCCGCCACAGGCTATAAATCAATGGCCAATATGCGTCGAGTGCAGCCAAGACTGATGTCTATTAAAGATCGTTATAAAGATGACAGGGCGCGTCTGAATCAGGCCATGATGGATATCTATAAAAAAGAAAAAATAAATCCACTAGGTGGTTGTTTTCCGATACTCATACAGATTCCCGTTTTTATCGCTTTATACTGGACTTTGCTTGAAAGTGTTGAGCTAAGACAAACAGGATTTATTTTTTGGCTGACAGATTTGTCTGCGCCAGATCAATTTTATGTCTTGCCGTTGCTGATGGGCGTGACAATGTTGATACAACAAAAATTAAATCCGGCGCCTATAGATCCTATACAACAAAAAGTCATGTCGATTTTACCCATCGTTTTTACTGTGTTCTTTGCATTTTTTCCGTCTGGCTTGGTGTTATATTGGGTTGTAAACAACACTCTGTCTATTGCACAGCAATGGGTAATTACCAGGAGCATTGAGCGCACAGCAAAGCCACAGAACTAGAGTTGGAGGCCGCAAGTTAGAAGATGGTTATGACCGACGATACCATTGCCGCAATCGCAACACCTTCTGGACGAGGGGGCGTTGGCATCATTCGTCTTTCTGGGGTAGATGCCCCTGAAATCGCAAAACAACTTTTAGATAAAGAATCGTACTCTCAAGAGTTAAAGGCCAGGGATGCCCAGCTTTGTTCTTTTTTGGACGAAGATGGCTCGCTTATTGATAGTGGGATTCTCATTTATTACCCACAACCAGCGTCTTATACAGGAGAGCATGTTGTTGAGCTTCAGGGGCATGGCGGCAGAGTGGTTATGTCCATGTTGCTAGATCGCGTGATTGTGCTAGGCGCCAGGCAGGCACGGCCAGGTGAATTCACTGAACGCGCATTTCTTAATAATAAAATTGATTTGGTGCAGGCAGAGGCTGTGGCCGGGTTAATCGACAGTGTCTCATCTCAAGCAGCAAGGAGTGCTATCCGCTCTTTGGAAGGAGAGTTCTCGGACAACATAAACGACCTAGCGCAAAGGTTGGTTAGTTTACGCATGTTTGTGGAAAGCGTATTGGATTTTTCAGAAGAAGAAATAGAATTTATTCAGGGTAGAGAGGTAAAAGAAAAGCTATCCGCCTGTATTGAAGAAATCAGCAAGATCTTCCAAAGAGCAAAACAAGGTGCAATTTTAGGAGAAGGTTTACGGTTGGCAATTATTGGCAGCCCAAATGTGGGCAAGTCTAGCTTGCTAAACCGTCTTGCAGGAAGAGAAGCTGCAATTGTTAGCAAAACCCCAGGAACGACGAGAGATATTGTTGAAGAAAATATTCTTATTGAGGGTGCGCCACTTAACATCTTGGATACTGCTGGACTCAGAGAAACCAAAGATGATATTGAAGAGGAGGGGATTAAGCGCGCATTAAATGCAGCGAGTCAGGCCGATATCATATTATTGGCGTTAGAATGCGAGCAAGATATTGGCGCAGAAGAACAACGTGTTCTCGATGCGTGTTCTGAGAATATTAAAATAATATTAGTCAGAAATAAAATTGATTTGGCTGAAAACAAACAAGAACTGCTCGATAAAAATAGAAACGTGGCGGAGGTGTACTTGTCAGCAAAGACCGGAGAAGGCGTAGGGTCCTTGGTTCATATATTAAAAACAGCCATGGGCATAAGCGAGACAAGCGAAGATGCGTGTATGGCAAGAACGCGCCATCTTAGCGCGCTTTCTGAAACGAAAGAATTTCTAAACAAGGGATTGCAGCAACTGGAAAACAAAAATACCTTAGAGCTGTTAGCTGAAGATCTGCGATTAGCTCAGGAATCTCTAGGCTCAGTTACTGGAAGTTTTGTGGCTGACGACTTGCTCGGTGAAATTTTTTCAAAATTCTGTATCGGCAAATAAACGAGAGTCCATAAAAATCTACGACAAAAGATGAAAAATGTAGTCAGTAAAATATTGTTTATTTCGTTAAGTAATATTGGGGATGCGGTAATGACAACGCCGGTGCTTCAGGCCTTACACGAACTCTATCCAGAAGCTGTTATCGATATTGTTGGCGATCAGCGATCTAGTGAGATATTTAAACATTGCCCTTTTCGCGGAGAGATATTTCACAAGCAGAAAAACAGTTTCTTTAAGAGGCGTTCCAGCGTTGTTAGTAACCTTATGGTCTCAGTCTTATGATCTTGTTGTAGATATTCGTACTGATGGTCTGGCTTATTTATTACTTGCCGGGAAACGGTTTACAAAATTGAATAGAACAAAGACTGGTGCGCATTCAGTACAACAACACTTGGGAATTATTGCAGATATTTATCAGAGCGATTCAGTCCAATGCCATGTATGGATCAGCAAAAAAGAAAAACAATTTGCCAAAGAGATGCTTGGTAAGCATTACGGAAAAAAATTGTTAGGGCTAGGGACAGGAGCAAACGCCGAGAAAAAATATGGTCCGTAGAGAACTATCTGTCCCTGATAAAAAAACCGGTAATGATTTTGATGCTGTTATATTTCTGGGTGACAACAGGGATAAAGAACGTTCAAACTATATCTCTTCGAGAGTCGAGTCACCGTGTATTAATA
Organism: Gammaproteobacteria bacterium; assembly: GCA_965261165.1. GTDB lineage: Bacteria > Pseudomonadota > Gammaproteobacteria > Eutrophobiales > Eutrophobiaceae > SMWN01. The sequence continues at coordinate 1,203,460 of OZ253445.1, forward strand.
TGTGTGGGAAGACGAGTATTCTTGAGGCGTTTGCTAGACAACAATGTCTTGATTTGTTTATTGGAAATGACTCTGGCCTTAGGTACATGGCCGCTGCTGCCGGGATTACGACACTAACAATATTTGGGTCGGGCGAGCCGGATCGGTATCGACCCTGGGGAGAACGGGCTTTGTGGTTGACTGGAGAGAAGCAGGAGATAAAAAATGTTTCTGTTGAGGCTGTTGTCGAGACCCTGCAAAAACAGGCTCAAACAAAATGAAAATAACACAATTAATGCTGGCTAAGGGCTTTGGTGGCGGTGAACGTCTATTTATTGATCTCATTGGCTCATTATCAGAGATGGGACATGATGTTCTTGCCATTTGTCAGGCTGGCTATGATGCAGAGAGAATGCTAAAAAATAATCATAATATTCGGCTAAAGACTGTGCGGGCATTTAGTACCAGAGATCCCTTTGTCTGGAGGGCTATTGCATCAAAGATCGAGGCGCACGATTCAGATATTGTTCAGTCGCATATGTCTAGAGGTGCGCACTTGGCTGGCAAAGCATGCAAAAGCTTGAATAAGCCGCTGGTTGTTACCTTACACAACTATATTGATTTGAAATACTATAAAAATGTTACAAATTTTATTCCAGCAACAGTTGATCAGGTTAATTATCTGCGCCAAAAAGGAGTTCCTGAAAAAAAGATTAAATTAATACCGCATTTTTCTCACCTTGACCCTGCGACTGAACCATCATTCAGGAATAATGATGTGCTTATGTACGGTAGCTACGGCAGGCTGGTAAAGAAAAAAGGGTTTCATGTGCTTCTTAATGCATTTGAAAAACTCAGAAAAAGCACAAATGCTGAACTTGTTATTGGAGGTGATGGCCCAGAGCGTGAAGATATCAGATCTCTGGTCGTAAAGCTGGGGCTGCAAGAGAAGGTTAAGTTCATTGGCTGGGTAAAAGATGTCGGGTCGTTTCTAAATAACATAGATGTTTTTGTGCTGCCGTCGCTCGACGAACCTTTTGGCATAGCAGTGCTTGAAGCAATGGCCATGGGCAAACCAATAATATCGACAAAAAGCCAGGGCCCGAAAGAAATACTCAATAATGGGAATTCATACCTTGCAGAAGTTAATGACATTGATTCACTGTCTAATGAAATGATTGTGGCAGCAAAAGATAAGGCGGGGAGAGAGCGGAGAGCGGTGCAAGCCTTGATTGATTATAAAAATTTTTATTCAAAACAAATTGTTGTGCCCAAGTTTTTGCAGCTTTACGAACAAACAATGTTAGATTGGAAAGCCAATTATTAATTTTGTATTTTAAAGCATATTTTCCAGTAGCAGTCGGTTGACAACAGTCTCTGCTGATATTGATTTTAATGAGGCCGGACTAAAAGCATTATTATTTTTATGTGGGGTTTTGCCATTAATTTGGGCAGAGATGATATTTCTCTCTTGACCAATCGCATGGCTGCGCATCCAGTTTGTTGGACCAAAAAAGGCATAAACAGGAATGCCTGAGCAGGAAAGAATATGCATAGGGCCAGAATCATTTGTAATAGCAAATGATGCCTGCCTCCCTAGTTCTGCCAATTCTGAGAAGGTAAATTTCATGCATGCATCCAAACCTGTGATTGAGGATAATTTATTATTTATTTCCCGATCATCAGCCCCACCAACCCATACGATAGCTTTATTTTTAGTTGATAACATTTGTGCAAATTTCTCGTAATGAGGCCAGCGTTTTTCAGGGTGTTGGCTGCTCCCGCCAGGGTGAATAAGAATAAATTTTTTTTTAGCGAGTCCTTTTTTTTCTACCCACATATTAACGCGTTGTTTTCCTTCTTCAGAGATTGGCAAAAAAGGCAGCGAGGGCATGGCAGAAATGCCAGCTGACTCTAGTACGGAAATCATTCTGTCATAGATATGAGATTTTCCTAGGTACACAGTTTTAGGATGGAGGTTATATGGATATCGGGGATGATTGCCAATCCTGACAGGGGCTCCTGAGAAGGCGCAGTATAGGCCAGAGCGATCATTCGATTGTAAATCATAGATAGAGTTAAATTTGTTTTTTCTTATCCACTTAATTGTACTTAAGTTGTTTAGAGCGCCCTTTCTTTCTACAGAATGAGTAGTTATTCCCGACCATGCCTGGAAAAGATCATGAAAAGGCTTTGACGTAAGTAGAGCTATCGAATCAGTGGAATGGAAAGTTTGAATTTGTTTTATTAACGACGTTGATATAACAACATCACCGAGAGCCCCTAATTTAATTATGAGTATATTTGCCATCTACGAGCTATAGTTTTTGTTTGAGAATACGAAACAAACGGAAATTAACACAGTCCACCAAGTGATAGTCGACCAATATGACCCATAAAAAGCCAGTCCTGTATGATATGGCAATACAGCTATCATAATGCACATTAGCCAAGGTAGCTGTTGAGCATTACCATTTTTGATTGTGTGAAAAATTAACCGGAGTAAATATATCCAAAAGATTAAAAAACCTATAAAACCAAGAGAGCCTGTTTCAATCAAAATTTCCAAAAGAGCGAGGTGGGGGTGGGTCGGGCTAGAACGCTCATTGTTAACATAAAAATTATCGGCATTCGTGTATTTTTTATAGGCATGACGAAACCCTCTTGGCCCGATTCCATTAACCCAATGAGCTCTATAAATGTTTATTCCTACTTCCCATATTGGAAGACGCAGAGCGCTTGCTTGATTAATTTGCTCGTAATTTCCGCTGAATAACCCGAGTGTATTATTAACCCTTGTATTTAGAGGTTGATATAAAGCTATGAATAAAAAAAGAATAAATGTGATAAAAGGCACAATTATAAGAAGTGGTTTTAAGGTGGATGATTTGTGTAAAAAAAATAAATATACGCAATAAATAAAACTGGCAGAGAAGAGCATTATCCAGGCAGTTCGTTTTCCACCGAGCAAAACAACGCTGAAAAACACTACCAACAACAACCACAAAAATCGATAATTTGATTGATGTCGTCGAACAAGCTCAAAAAATATTGGACTGAATACAGCTAAGACGTGTCCCAAAGTATTTTTCGGAGAGAAAGGGCCTCCGACAAAACCATTGTTCAAAGGGTAACCAAAAATATCTACGCCGACCAAAAATTGGAAAAGAGCGTCAAAACACCAGAAGCCAATAATGATAATAAGACCAATAATGATTGATGCACGAACATTTTCTTTCTTTAGTTCAGCAGCGATAAAATATGCTGCAAAAATAAAACGTAAATAAGGGATAGTTACCCTAAGAGAGTGCTTTAAATCTATAGCGTCAGCCAAGGAAAATAACATGGGCAGCCAAATTGAAAAAAATAAAATATAAATAAAATTTAATTCTGGCGCTCTAGGGAACCTATTGCATATAAGCCTATATGCCCCTATAAGAGCCATGATGCAAATAGGTAAATTGAAAAGAGTTTTTGTTGAAAAAAGTAAAACAGTTGAGAGAATGAGTAATGATGACCAGTTAGATCTGGTTGAATCAAGAAGGCTTATGCTTGCAGCTAAAAATTTGTTCGTCATGAGCTCTTAGTATAGAGCGACAAAGTATCGTTAAGCATTTTATCAAGCGTAAAAAAATTTTTATCTAGTACTGGCACAAGGTTTGTATAAAAGGAAATGATTTTATCGCTGGCAGCGGTTATGTTGTTTGGTTCAATACAGCCCTGAGGATACATTTCTGCAAGTACTTCTGCAGCACCGCCATGATTGTATGCGATTACTGGCGTACCTAAACATAATGATTCCAAAGCAGTTCGGCCAAAAGCCTCAGGCTCTTTTGCCAGTGATAAGACAATATCAGAAATAGACATAATTTCTTTGATGTCGTTTCTGTGTCCCAAAAAGGTGATTTCCTTTTCTAGCCCGAGCGCACGGACTTTCTTCTTCAGCTCTTTAAGGTAAGCTGTTTTTCTTCGGTGCGCCCCTCCCGCGATCAGACCATGAACAGGAATATTTTGTTGTTTAAGGTGGGTCAGGATACTCAGAAAATCTTCATGTCCTTTCCGCCGAGTTACGCGAGCAGGCATGGTCAAGACAAATTTGTCAGAGATGATAGGATATTGTTTGCGCCATGTTTTCAGCCAATTTCCATCAGGCTGGAAAGCAAAAGGAAATTCTGTTTTTGATACGCCTCTGTGAATCAGTATGATTTTTTTTTTATCAACATAGGGATAATTATCTGTAATGTATTTGAGAATAAAGCTGGATGTGGCAATGATGCTTTGTCCTTTTGTCATTACCTCGCTGTAACGATTTACGCTATAATGACCATGTACTGTGGTTATAAATTTTGGTCGAGAGGTCTGATCCATTTTTCCCCAAGCAAGATAAGTCAGCCAAGCCGGTAAACGTGAGCGGGCATGAACAATATCTATGTTATTTTCACTGAAATATTTGCGGAGGAAGGGAATATGTCTCAAGGATAAAAGAGATTTTCTGCCGATATCCAGTTGAATATGTTCGCTGCCAGACCTGAGAAGCTCATCAACCAATCCGCCACCGGCAGAGATAACGATGGAACGGTGCCCATGTTTAACTAATGCTTTGGCAATCTCCAGAGTGCCACGTTCAACACCGCCAGAATCAAGTGCAGGGAGCAACTGGACAACGCTCATAGATCTTGGTTTAAGAATTTTAGGACTCATGTTTTTAAGGCAAAGGCTCGGAATGCATTCAGCTTTAGCGCAGTAAACCAGATTTGTAGAGTTGTTCGGCACAACGTTTTGCTTCGTTCAGTAAAACAGGGGGCTTGCAAAGTTTTCGTTCGGAGAGCCACTGACTGTAAGACGTTACCATTTTATCTTCGACAAGATTAACGATATTATTTGAAAGTTTGTTGGCGTTTTTAGCCGGGACATCAAGCAAGCCAACGCAGGCACCAGAGGTGAGGGATTCATATATCATGGAAACGCTATCCATGCTTACCCATATGTTTGCGGCAAGACTGAGTCGCCTAGATACCCATGTAGGTCCTTTGCTCAAGCAATCTTTATATTCGGCATTGGGTTCACGCAGTGCTGCCAGCAAATTTTTTGTTGCCTTAGGCGTGCGGGAAGAGTCTGATATCTCCCATTCAATATCAGCGTATGTTGTTAGAATTTCTTTTAGTTGTTGTAGAAGGTATTCATCGTCCCAATGAAAATATCTCGAAGTCCCACCAATTAAAATTAAACCACGGTCATTTATCTGTTCGTCTGAAGGGGTAATGCAATTTATCGCACCCTTTGTGGTGAGAACATTGTCTGCTATCTTCGGGGCATCATGCTCAGGGATAAAACAAAAGTCGAAGAAACTGGCAGGAATGCTAGGCTTCATAATAAGAATAGTTTTACCGCCACGAGCACGTTTTGCACAAAGCAGTGGCAGGCATGTCTTATGCCCTGCGCCGATAATTATATCTGGGTTCGGCAACTCTTCTGTTGCAGGAAATTTTCTTAAAAGCAGGTTCAGAAGGCCGGGTTTTTTATTGTCTAATTTAACATCATGACAATTACAGGGCTTAATCAGGTTTAAGGCCTTAACCAGTCCTTTGCTTTGCGAGTCATGCCCCAACCTGCCGTCACTTATTCGCCAGATTACGGGTGTTTCTGTAGATGCAGTCGTCACTTTCTGAGTGGTGTCGGTCCAGCGGTTCATTATCACTTGTCCCTCAACAAAAATTCAGCCCCACAGTAAGGGCATGTTGCCTGACCACTCTCCTCTATAGGTAAAAAAACTCGCGGATGTGAATTCCACAAGCTCATGTCTGCTGTTGGACAATGCAGAGGTAGTTGTAAACGGCTAATCTCATAACTTCTTCTATCATTAGGCGTTCTTGTTGCCTGATAATTGCTCATGGAGTCTCCCCTATATGTAGCTCAACCATTCTGGTTTGTGTTCATGACGACCATGCACCAGGTCGAAATAATTTTTTTGCAGCATCTCTGTGATCGGACCACGATCACCTTTGCCAATCGTGCGTCTATCCAGTTCACGAATAGGTGTTACTTCGGCTGCTGTTCCGGTAAAAAAGGCTTCGTCGGCAACATATATTTCATCCCGGGTAATTCTTTTTTCACGGATCTCCAAACCTTTTTCTTTTGCCAAAGTGAAAATCGTTTCTCTGGTAATGCCTTCCAGCGCAGAAGTCAGATCTGGCGTGTAAAGAATGCCATTGCGCACGATAAAAATGTTTTCGCCACTGCCTTCTGCGACATAGCCCTCATTATCAAGTAACAGGGCTTCGTCATAACCACAATCCAGAGCCTCTTGCAGTGCAAGCATGGAATTAAGGTAATTGCCGTTGGACTTGGCTTTACACATCGTTATATTGACATGGTGACGGGTATAAGAGGAGGTTCTGATGCGAATCCCTTTCTCCAGACCTTCGCTACCAAGATATGAACCCCATGACCAAGCGGCAACCATTACATGCGCTTTCAGATTATCAGCACGCAGACCCATGCCTTCCGAGCCATAAAAACACATAGGGCGTATATAGGCTGAATCAAGTTCATTTTTACTAACTGATTCAAGACAGGCTTTATTGATGGCTTCTTTATTAAAAGGCATAGGCATGTTTAAAATATGCGCCGAACGAAACAGTCGGTCGGTATGCTCCTGCAACCGGAAGATGGCCGCACCCTTTTTTGCATGATAGGCACGCATGCCCTCAAATACACCCATGCCATAGTGCAGGGTATGGGTCAGGACATGGATCTTTGCCTCTCTCCAAGGAACGAACTCCCCATCCATCCAGATCACACCATCAATATCATCCATTGTCATAGACATCTCCTCTTCACATCCTAGTTCCTAGTATATAAATAGGGGTTTTAGGAAGTTAAGCATCGTTCGATAGGTGTTAAATCTCTGAAATGGTTATTAAAAATAGGTATTGCAAATGTTCCAGAGTCACAGAGCCTAACTAAATAATTGTTTTTATGCTAGCCTCACATTGCATCATAAATTCAGAGAAAGTAACAGTGCCAAGGCAAGTAATAGATTCTGGTATTTTTTGATTCTCCCTGTCAGAGTAGGATAAGCTTGGGCATACAACTAATTCGTCGGGTTTAAATCGTTATGTCTGAAACCAGTATAAAAGAAATATCTCCACAGCAAGCATGGGAAATCCTTGAAGATGAGCCGCAAGCAGTTCTGTTGGACGTGAGAACTAGCATGGAATATGAATATGTAGGCCACCCTGCCAAAGCTTTACATATCCCTTGGATGGATGCCCCAGACTGGAGTATCGATGCAGAGTTTGTAAATAAAGTTCGCGAGGCATTAATGAAGCGAACAGGCTCGGAGCAAGGGCTAGAGTCCATCGCTGTATTAGCAATTTGTAGAAGTGGCAAACGTTCTCAAGCAGCAGTGGAGGAGCTTGCTAGTCAAGGTTTCAACAATCTTTATAATATTGAGAATGGGTTCGAAGGCGATCTGGATAATAATAATCACAGAAATACGATTAATGGCTGGCGGTTTGTAGATCTACCGTGGGAGCAATCCTGAGATAATTTCAATTAGCAACATTTTATCAATCAGGGCCGCATAGTAGATGGATAAATTCCCGGTTGCTCCGTGCCTGAACCTTGTACGAAATATCTGGTGCGGAACCCGATTTGCCTTTTTCGTGCCCACAGGTTTGTGGCAATTTAGATTCGGATTCTCGCAGCTTTGTTTGTTGTTGACACTTTCTTTTTTTCTATCTTTTATTCATGACTTTGTAAACACTTCCCCAAATAATATTTTTAATATTTATGCCCTGATGTATCAGGCAACACTGTATCTGTTGTTCTTTATCAGCGTCGCAATCATTGCGCAAATTGAAAAAGATTTGGCAAGTACTGTTAATGTCATGGTTATTTTTCTGGCCTTTGTTCCTGTCGTTTGGGGCATGTATTTGGTTATTGATTGGCTCGCAGCCAAACAAACATGGTTTGATTCGATCGAGACGAGTTGGGCTGTTTTTTATCTCTATTTAGTCTGGTATCTGGCAATAATCTTTAGATGCATTGTCAAGTACTATCACGCAACAACTTGCAGGGCAATGGCCTTGACATGTTTATATGGGCTGATAAATTTTGTTCCTCTGTTTCAGCTGCCACAGCAATCTTTCTGGTATATCGACTATTCGGAACAATCAAGCTCCACAGAGAAAGAACCCAGGTTAAATGTTGAAGATACATTCTATCGTCAAGGAGATTTAATCAAACAAGCGACAGATATCTTATTGCCAGAGAGAGCCGGCCAATCTGATTTATATTTTTTAGGGCTGGCAGGTTATGCTGATGAAGATGTTTTTATGAATGAAGCAATGTTGGCAAAAGAATTATTTGATGAGCGATTCGACACCAGAGACAGATCTTTGTTATTAATAAATAATAGGAAGACAGTTAAAGATCTGCCTTTGGCCAATGCACATAATCTTGAATCAGCGGTACAGGCTATGGCTGAAGTCATGAATACTGCAGAAGATATCTTGTTTCTTGTGCTGACTTCACATGGTTCTGAAGATCACAAACTGTCCATCGATTATTATCCCTTGGAAATGAATGATATCAGCCCCATAAAGATAAAAACAGCGTTGGATAACGCTAATATAAAATGGCGGGTAATAGTTATCTCAGCCTGTTATTCAGGCGGTTTTATAGCGCCATTGATCGATGATAATACGCTGATCATGACGGCATCAGGCAAAGACAGAAAGTCCTTCGGTTGCGGGCATGATGGAGACTACACTTATTTTGGGGACGCGTTATTTGGCAAGGCCTTGAAGCAAGAGCATAATTTCTCAACAGCATTTTATACTGCAAAAAAGGATATTGAAGCACGAGAAGCAGAAGAATCTTTGGAGGCATCTATGCCTCAGATCAGGATAGGGAAAGATATTAAAAAACAGTTATTCTTGTTTACTGATCGTCTTGATTGAGCGTTTCTGACCGTACAGGCAATCGGTGACCAAAAAAAAGACCTGCTTCGAACAATAGCCAAATTGGTAGCGCCAACAATATTTGGGAAATAACGTCAGGTGGAGTTAATAGCATTCCCAGAATAAATGCCGCCACTATTACGCCGGGCCTATTCCTCTTTAAAGTTTCAACCGAGGCGTACCGGCCCCAGATCAAGAGTGCTGTTGCCACAGGCACCTCAAAGGCCAGGCCAAAGGCAAAAAATAGTTTCAGGACAAAATTCAGGTAATGGCTGATGTCTGTCATCATCGCCACACCTTCTGGTGTAACAGCATTAAAAAAACCAAAAATTAATGGGAAGACCACAAAATAGGCGAAGGCAGTCCCTGCATAGAATAGAAGAATGCTGCTGATAATCAGAGGTCGAGCAAGATGCTGCTCTTGTTGATAAAGACCTGGCGCAATAAAACCCCACATTTGAATGAGCAGATAAGGCATAGCGATAAAGACGGCAGCAAACAATGTCAGCTTGAAGGGAGTCATAAATGGTGAGGCTACCTCTGTCGCGATCATAGTGCTTCCAGGCGATAGCTGATTGATCAAAGGCGCTGCAATCAGACTGTAAATATCATTCGCAAAATAGAATAGGGCTAAAAAAACTATCAAAATAGCGCACAGCCCCTTAAGTAGTCTGATGCGTAATTCTATGAGATGCGTAATGAAAGGCTGAGCTTCTTCCTGGTCATTTGAGCTATCATTTTGGTTTCCCGCGGACATACCTAGTTTCAATGATCGGAATCTTTGTTGGTATGATTTAATTTGCTAGAAAAATCAGGATCTTGATCTGGGGCATTCTTCATCAAGTCATCAAGGTCGCCAAACTGTTGTTTAAAAGCCTTGGTTTCATCTATTAATAATTCCTGTTTTAGTTCTCTTTGCAGATTATTTATTAAACGACGAAATTTACCAAACCATCTCCCAGCTTGTTGAGCAAAAGCGGGAAGCCTGTCTGGGCCAACGACCAGCAGCGCGATGGTCGCGATCATAACCAGCTCCCAGAAACCTATATCAAACATGAAAACTTATTTTAAAAATCAGACAAATTGAATCAGAGGAATCAGAAATTTTTGATTCTTCACTTAAGATAAGAAAATTTAAAATGCTGGCGTAAAGACAAGTGGCCGGCCTATTTATCTGGTTTTTTATTGACCTTACCTTTAATGACGGCACTGGTATTTTCTTTGTTTTCCGCGCTTTCCGCTTGCTCTATTTCATCTGTATCTTTCATAGCGCCGCGAAAACTTTTGAGCCCCGCCCCTAGATCGCTACCCAGACTATGCAATTTTTTTGTGCCAAAAAGTAAAATGACAATGACCAAGACAATGACTAATTCTGTGATGCCGAAACCCATGCTTTATCTCCAATTTCATTTCAAAAGTAATACGCTTAAAACCGTCTATTTTTTGCGGCCGGCTTTTTCTTCAAGCCCTGACAAGCCAAACCTTCTATCTAGTTCCAATAATATAGCATCAGGACTCAAGTCTTGTTGCGCCAACATGACTAGTGTATGAAACCACAAGTCTGCTGTCTCATGAATTATAGCGTTTTTTTTGCCAGATTTTGCAGCAATCACGACTTCAGTAGCTTCTTCGCCAATTTTTTTCAGGATTTCGTCCAGACCTCTATCATAAAGCGAGGCGACATAGGATGAGTCTGGTTCTGCATTTTTTCTGCTTTCCAAAGTCTGGGCTAATCTAGCAAGCACATCATCGGTCATGTTTATAAAGTCGCTATAAAATATAAATATTTAAAATAATATTTGCTCGAGAGTTCCTGACGAATTGTATCGCTGAGGTAGATGTATTCACAGAGATTATTTTTTATAAATTTCTTCAGGATCTTTAATTACGAGATCGGTGGTTACCCATTGATTGTTTTCAAGTCGCTGGTAAAAACAGCGCGCACGACCGGTGTGACAAGCGATGCCACCGACCTGTTCGACCTTGATTACCAGCGCATCATTATCACAATCAAGCAAGATCTCCTTGATGTTTTGTTGGTGTCCAGATTCTTCACCTTTACGCCAAAGCTTCTGTCTGGAGCGAGACCAATAGACAGCTCGATTTTCTTCTTGCGTTAGTGATAACGCTTCGCGGTTCATCCATGCCTGAGTCAGGACCTTGCCAGTCTCAAAATCCTGAATAATTACTGGAACTAGGCTGTCAGAATTCCACTTGATCGCATCCAGCCAGACTTTATTTTCTGAGTAAGACATCTAGAGAACCTCTGTTCAAGTCTGAGTCGAATAGATTACCGGTTAAAATATCTTGGTTCAAGACATTGTCTGGGTCAGTACCTATGAGACTTTTCAGCCGTCTCCGTGAGGAGCCGATAGTATTGCACGAGCGTTTCTAATCCTATCGCATCGTGAGGTCGATAGTGATTATTGATGCTCAGCACAATCCTTAGCTCGCGGGATAGCGCCTTCCAAACCCTGTGCTTGCTCCGCAGGGGCGTTATGAACCTGGCCAGGCGTGAAACGCGCGTAATAGCAGGACTATTGCGAAGTTTCGTAGTATAGAAACGGGATATTTTTGAGCGCAAGATGTCGATTCAGACTTGAGCAGAGGCTCCTAGTTTCGTACCTCAATTCCTCGTTGGCTCATGACTGTTTTTGCTTCCGCTACAGTATGTTCACCAAAGTGAAAAATACTCGCGGCCAAAACAGCATCGGCTTTTCCTTCAAGCACGCCCTCTACCAGATGCTCTAGATTGCCCACACCACCAGAAGCAATCACAGGAATATTGACCGCTTCACTGATGGCTCTGGTTAATCCTAGGTCAAAGCCATCACGTGTGCCATCTCTGTCCATACTGGTGAGTAATATTTCTCCAGCGCCCTGTTGTTCCATTTGTACGGCCCACTCAACTGCATCGATGCCTGTGGCATTTCTGCCACCATGAGTAAAGATTTCCCATTTTCTTGCTTCGCCTTCGCCTGAAGTGCATTTTGCATCGATGGCAACGACAATACATTGTGCGCCAAAACGTGCCGAGGCATTGCCAACAAAGTCAGGGCTGTTGATTGCGGCAGTATTAATGCTGATCTTGTCTGCGCCAGCGACTAACATTTTGCGGATGTCATCCAGATTACGGATACCGCCGCCAACTGTCAGCGGGATAAATACTTGGCTGGCTACCTGTTCAACCACATGAACCATGGTCTCCCGGTCATCGCTACTGGCAGTAATATCCAGAAAAATAATCTCATCAGCACCCTGTTCATCATAGCGACGGGCAACTTCGACAGGGTCGCCTGCATCTTGTATTTCAACAAACTTAACCCCTTTAACGACTCGGCTGGCATCAACATCGAGACAGGGAATGATGCGTTTGGCTAATGTCATTTTGCTTGCTCGGCGTAGGTACATATTGTATCAGCAAGGTTCTGCGCTTCTGTAAAATCAAGTGTGCCTTCGTAGATCGCACGGCCGGTAATGGCGCCTTCGATCCCTTCCTTTGCAACCGCAGACAGTGAGCGGATATCATCTAGATTGGTAATGCCGCCGGAGGCTATCACGGGAATGGTAATATTTTGGCATAGCTCAACGGTAGCTTCTGTGTTAACACTATTCATCATGCCATCACGACCAATGTCGGTAAAAATGATAGAAATAACACCGTCATCTTTAAAGCGTTTGGCCATATCGATTGCATCATGGTGTGATAGTTTTGACCAGCCGTCCGTTGCAACCTTGCCATCTTTGGCATCAAGACCAACAATAATATGTCCAGGAAATTTCAGGCAAACATCCGAAACAAAATGGGGTGTGGTCACGGCCTTGGTGCCGATAATGACATAACTAACACCAGCATTGAGATAGGTTTGAATAGTATCTTCGTCACGAATCCCACCGCCAATCTGAATCGGGATATCTGGAAAGGCTTCGGCAATATCGTGGACAACCCTAGCATTGACAGGCTTACCTGCCAGCGCACCATCCAGATCAACCAGATGCAAGCGTCTTGCGCCAGCATCAACCCAGCGTTTAGCTATGTCAGGAGGGTTATCTGAGTAAACAGTTTCGTCGTCCATACGGCCCTGGCGCAGGCGCACGCATTTGCCGTCTTTAATATCAATGGCTGGAATTAAAAGCATCGTTATATCCTGTTGGTAGTTCTTGCGATTGATGTTATTTGAGAAATAATATGGTGAATAATACCTTTTTAGTGCGCTGCGTCCCAATTATTACCGGTTCCAATATCGACAAGTAATGGCACGGACAATTCTGCAGCACTTGTCATGATGCCACTAATTTCGGGTTTGAGTGTCTCGACCATGTTCTCGGGCATTTCAAATACCAGCTCATCATGTACTTGCATGATGAGCCTGATGTTAGGGTGATCTTTATTTAGAAAGGCATGAACGTCAATCATCGCACGTTTAATGATGTCTGCGGCAGTACCTTGCATAGGCGCATTGATGGCGGCTCTTTCTGCATACTGTCGCTGAGCTGCATTGCGAGCATTAATCTCAGGCAGATATAGTCGTCGCCCAGAAACGGTTTCTACAAAGCCCTGTTCTCTGGCCTGTTCGCGGGTTATTTCCATATAATTTTTAACATCAGGGTAATGCTCAAAATAACGATTAATATAGTCTTTGGCTTCACGTCGGGTAATGCCCAGTTGTTTAGCAAGACCAAAGGGCGACATGCCATAGATCAAACCAAAATTAATGGCCTTGGCAACTCGTCTTTGATCGCTGCTCACTGCATTGATTGTTGTCGCAAAAACTTCGGCGGCTGTTTTTCTATGTACGTCTTCATTTCGACTGAAGGCCTCTAGCAAACCTTTGTCCTGAGAAAGATGCGCCATGATGCGTAACTCTATCTGCGAATAATCAGCAGCCAGCAACGCACATTTTTTTGGTGGGATAAAGGCTTGTCGAATGCGCCGACCCTCTTCTGTTCGAATAGGAATATTTTGTAGATTTGGATCGGAAGAAGATAGCCGACCTGTGGCGGCAACTGCCTGATGATAAGACGTGTGTACTCTGCCAGTACCAGCGTTGATTTGTTCTGGTAATTTGTCAGTGTAGGTGCTCTTCAATTTACTCAGGCTACGATAATCAAGAATCAAACGAGGCAGTTCATGATCCTCTGCCAGTTCCTGTAGTACAGATTCAGCTGTTGATGGCTGTCCTTTTGGTGTTTTTGCAAGGACGGGTAGTTGCATATCCTCATAAAGAATTTTTTGTATCTGTTTTGGTGAACTGATATTAAAAGTTTGTTTTGCTAGATCATGCGCCTGCTGTTCAAGTCCACCTAAACGAGATTTGAGCTCGACGCTTTGTTCTCCAAGCATATAGGCATCTACCATGACACCATTTCGTTCCATCCGAGACAAAACAGAAAGCAAAGGAATTTCCAGGGTTTCATAAACATGTTGTAGCTTTTTATTTCGTTGTAGCTCGGGCCAGAAATTCTGATGCAACTGTAAGGTAATATCAGCATCTTCCGCAGCATAAGGCGCAGCTTCTTCTATAGGCACTTTGTTAAATGTAATTTGTTTGCTGCCTTTGCCAGCAATATCTTCGAAATGTGTGGTGGTGCGTTGTAAATAATTTAGTGCCAGAGAATCCATGTCATGGCGGTTGGCAGTGCTGTCTATGACATACGACTGCAACATGGAGTCGTGAGCAATACCTACGAGATTAATATCGTAATTAGCCAGAGTATTTTTATCATATTTAAGATTCTGACCCAGCTTGGCCTTGTTGGGATCTTCAAGCAATGGCTTAAGTTTTTCTAAGACAAGTTCGCATGATAATTGTTCGGGCGCACCTTCATAATCATGAGCAACAGGAATATAGGCGGCTTCGCCATCTGCAACCGAAAATGAAACGCCAACCAATTGCGCCTGCATATAATCAAGACTGGTGGTTTCTGTATCAAAGGCAAGCAATTCAGATTGCTCAAGTTTTTCTAGCCAACGATTCAAAGCCTCCAATGTGAGTATGGTTTCATAATTCTGTTTGTCGGTGGTTTTGATCTCCATTTTTTTCTTTGGCACAGTTGCCTTTTCCGGTGTGGCTGCTGATTCTGTTTGCACTATGCTCTGAGGCTGTGGATCGTTATTATTTTCCGATTGCTCCAGCTCAGAAAGCCAACTTCTAAATCGCCAGCGAGCATAGGCATCTCTGAGAGCATCTTTGTCGGGTAGTTTTTGCACCAGCTCATGTGGTTTGAATTCCAGATCAACATCAAGCTTCAGCGTCACTAGTTCTTTCGAGAGATAAAGTTGTTCTATGTTGGTACGCAGGTTTTCCCCAACCTTGCCTTTGATATCGTCAGCATTCTTAACAATATTCTCCAGAGAACCATGTTCGGTCAACCACTTGACGGCAGTCTTTGGGCCAACCTTGGGAATGCCGGGGACGTTATCAGCGCTATCACCCATTAATGCAAGATAATCAATGATGGAGGCAGGCGGCACGCCATATTTTTCCATGACACCTTTACTATTAAGAATCACATTGCTCATGGTATTGACTAGAGTAATGTTGTCATCCACCAGTTGTGCAAGATCTTTGTCACCTGTTGATATAAAGGTTT
Organism: Gammaproteobacteria bacterium; assembly: GCA_965261165.1. GTDB lineage: Bacteria > Pseudomonadota > Gammaproteobacteria > Eutrophobiales > Eutrophobiaceae > SMWN01. The sequence goes on from OZ253445.1 coordinate 1,218,999, forward strand.
TTAAGCCTTGTTGGCTGGCTTGGGTTGCCAGTGTACCGATGACATCATCTGCTTCTACATCATCAATCATCAACAGAGGTATCCCCAGCGCACGGATAAGATTGTGGATGGGCGCTATTTGGCATAGAAGATCATCTGGCATCGGCGGGCGATGCGCTTTATAGTCTGGATAGAGATCGTTACGAAAGGTTTTGCCTTTGGCATCAAAGACGACGGCCAGATAATCTGGCCGGTATTCATTGAACAATTTGCGCATCATGTTGATGACACCATAGATTGCGCCAGTAGGCTCGTCTTTGCTGTTACTCAAATCTGGCATGCCATGATAGGCGCGGAACATATAATATGAACCGTCGATCAGAACAAACTTCTTATTGTCCATCTTTGCTGTTTAAATTCCTGAAGTGCTCAAGTAGGTCGAATATGGTTTTGTTGCGTCCGTATTATGAATGATCAAAGCAGACCTGCCCAACCATTCAGGCTCTATCGGAATATTTCGGTTAATTTTCCTGTAATTCGTATAGTTTTAAAGATTGATTTTGATACACTTGGGAGCTACTAGATAAGGCTCACGACGAGTCCATCGAAAAAGGAAGAACCAGATGAACAAACTACAATTATTAAAATTAATACTTGGTGTTCTGTTATTAGCAGCTTTTCCTGTTTTTGCTGATGATCATGAAGATTCTGCCCCTGTATATACTGATGCTCCGATTCCCCCTGATCTACCAGATCCTGTAGAAAGCGGTGAAGTGCTTGAATCGAAGATCGCCATCGTTCCCGGTGACGATGGTGGAGCCATTACCGAGTATCGCATCGGCGGTAATCTGTACAAAGTGAAAATAACCCCAGCATTCGACCCATCTTACTACCTGACGGACAGGGATGGTAATGGAGAAATGGATTGCAAAACTAGCAACATGCACGATGATATCTGCGTTGCAGAGTGGACAATGTTTAGCTGGTAGCATTTTCTTTGTTTGGTAGATTTGAAACTGAGGTTTCATTTTATATCCGATTCCGCCTTTTAGCGGAGTGATGCTTTTGTCTGTAAAGATGAAAGAAAATTACCCAAGAGAAAACTGTCTCTGTGTGGGGTTGTATCAGAGTGCAGTTTGAAGCATTCTACAAACTAAAATTATCTCCTAGATAGACATCTCTGACTTGTTTATTTTCAAGTATTTTGTCCGGGGTTCCTTCGGCAATGATGCGTCCATCATTGACGATATAGGTACGATCACAACTGGACAAAGTTTCGCGGACACTATGATCGGTGATGAGGATGCCGATACCATGCTCGCTAAGGTAGCGGGTAATTCTTTGAATATCACTGACGGAGATAGGATCAATTCCGGCAAAAGGTTCATCAAGCAAAAGGAAGCGTGGTTCTGTCGCCAATGAACGGGCGATCTCCACGCGTTTGCGCTCGCCGCCAGAGAGGCTTGTGCCGAGATTGTTGCGCAGGTGCGTAATATGAAATTCTCGCAAAATATTTTCAAGATGTTGTTTTGCCTTATTTTCATTGAGATTTGGTCGGGTTTGCAAAATGGCCATGATGTTTTCTTCAACGGTCAGCTTGCGAAAAATAGATGCCTCCTGTGGTAGGTAGCCAAGGCCAAGATGTGATCGCTGATCCATGGGTAGGCCACTGATCTCACGTTTATTGATCTGGATTGTGCCTTCATTTGATTGAATCAGGCCAACTATCATATGAAAGCTGGTGGTTTTCCCGGCGCCGTTAGGCCCCAGCAAACCGACAATCTCGCCACCATGGACAGTCAAACTTACGTCTTTAACAACCTGCCTTGAGCGATATGATTTGCTGAGATGTCTAACCGATAAAACACTCATAAATTATTATTATTTCTTCTTTTTAGGCCTAAGAATAATCTTCACACGCTCGCCTGAGCTGGAAGTACCAGAACCACCTTGTTTGACGTTACCCCTAGTCTTGACCTTACTATGCTCCATATCATATTCAATTCTGTTGCCGCTGAAGCTCAGGCCCTCCTGTTTGAAAGAGGCTTTGTCGATTAGAATCACCAGATTTTTGAGTTCGTAATACTCCATCCTCATGGCTTCTGCTTCATCATAAATTTTACTGTCATCCGGGAGCTGTTTATATCTTGCTGGTTTACCTTCCATGATCAGAGTGTCCAGCTCATCATCCTTAAAATAGACGGTCATGATATCGCCAGTCATACGAACACTGCCCTGAATTAATACGACATTGCCACGATAGATAGTCACGCCTTTTTCGTTATCAAGATCGGCATTATCCGCCTCTATTTCTATGGGTCGATCTTTGTCCGTTGATAAGGCCCAGGCACTTGTAGTAAATAACAGGCTTGCACATAAAAATATTATGCCACGCAAAATTAAGGATTGTCTAAAGTAGAATTTTTCAGGGTAGAATTTTTGTATATACATTATTTAGTAGCTCTAATTTGCTCTCGCCTAAGTAAGCGTTCACGCCAATTGCTTTTATCGTGGTTTTTCTGCCAAAGATCGTCGCGGCCTTGTCGGTTTCTGCATATTCTTGATCCATGAGTACGCGGACATCGCTAGTAATAATTTCCAGTTCTCGCACGCCCTCCGCATCTAGCTGTAATAATTTTGTTTCTCCAGTCAGAAGAATAACCTCATTATCTTCGGTAGCCCAACCTTTCTCAGCAGTAATTGTTATCGGTGGTTTGTGCAGTCGAAATATTTCCAGCTTGGGCTTGATAAGCTCTGTTGTATTATCATCTGGATAATGCGCCATGTAATCCGCGTAAAGTTTATTTTTTGGAGAGCCATCCTGATTCATGGTTAACGTCGTCAGATCATGTATGTAATTATCAGGATCGTGGCGTAATACAGATATTTCAGTAGAGCCAGTTTCAGTCAAACGGTTCAGCAACCAGGTGCTGCTAATGGCAAGCAAGCTTAAAATAATGATTATTTTCCAACGTAACGATGTCATAAATCAAAATAAGCTTAACTAGTGGCCTCAGTCATTAAGAAAAAGTTGGACTTGCGAAGCTAGCGTTCCTCTCGCATGCATAATGAGCTCACAAACTTCCCTGGCAGCACCACGACCGCCTCTCTCTTTGGTGCTCCAGTGTGCGTGTTCAAGAACCAGAGGATGCGCATCAGCAACAGCTATCGCAAGACCGACACGACGCATTGCAGGCAAATCAATAAAGTCATCACCGATATAAGCAGTTGCTTGCGCATCTATATTTAATTTGTCGAGTAAATCTTCGAGGACTTTGCCCTTGTTGTTTTGCCCTTGATAAACATATTCAATGCCGAGTGCGGTCATGCGTTCAGAAACAATACTGGATGAGCGTCCCGAAATGACGGCAAGATGACAGCCCGAGTTACGCAGCATGACCAAGCCTATTCCATCACGAGAGTGAAAGATTTTATATTCATTACCGTTTTCACCTAATATCAGACCTCCGTCAGTGAGTACACCATCGACATCAAAGATGACTAATTCTATTTGCTCGGCTTTGTTGAGGATGTCTTGGTCAATTGTTTCAAACATTTCAGACAACTTTCGCTCTTAGTAGATCATGCATGTTTAACAGGCCTATCAATTTATTGTCGTCGTTGACGACAGGCAGTGCGTTAATACGAGAATTGTCCATGATGGATAGTGCCTCTGCTGCTAGGCAATCTTTGCTAATGGTCTTGCAGTCACGCGTCATCACTTTACCAATGCTTGTCTTATGGATGTCAATATCGGCATCAAGAGCACGTCTAAGATCTCCGTCAGTAAAGATACCCAGAACAAGGTTTTCTTCATCAACAATGGCGGTTGAGCCAAGCCCCTTTTGCGTCATGATTAATAAGGCTTTACTAAGCGAGGTAGCTTCCTTGATCGCAGGTAATTCTTTCCCAGTATGCATGATGTCACTTACATGTAATAACAAACGACGACCTAACATACCCCCAGGGTGAGCAACAGCAAAATCTTCCAGACCAAAACCGCGGGCTTCGAGCAGGGCAATCGCCAAGGCATCGCCCATGGCAAGTGCTGCTGTGGTACTGGCAGTTGGCGCCAGTCCGAGAGGACAGGCTTCTTTTTCCACACTGACATCAATATTGACAGAAGCCGTTTTTGCCAAAGTAGAATTTCTGTTTCCTGTTATTGAAATCAATGGCACACCAAGGCGTTTAATGACGGGCAACAAAGTCATTATTTCATCCGTCTCACCAGAATTAGACAGGGCTATGACGACATCATCATCCTTGATCATGCCGAGATCACCATGACTTGCTTCGCCTGGATGGATAAAGAATGCAGGGGTTCCAGTGCTGGCAAAGGTAGCTGCTATTTTATTGCCGATATGTCCAGACTTGCCCATGCCGAGGACAACCACCCTGCCTTTGCAGTCAAGGATGCAAAAGCATGCCTGAACAAAATTTTTATCGATACGCTTGTTGAGATTTTCCAGCGCCTCGGTTTCGGTGGTAATCACTGCACGCCCGAGCTTCAGTAATCTTTCATGTTCCTGTTTTGTATGTTTTTTGCTCATGTCTTTATTCTAGGTGTTAAACAGCCAATATTGGTATGCGATGAAACCAAGAAGCAAGACGCTGCCTTCAACACGATCAAATTCTCCTGAGCTGTGAATAAAAACCATCCAGCCCATGAGTAGGCTTAAGCCAATCATGACGGGAAAATCCCGGACTAAAACCAGTCGGTCAAAATCTGTGGCGTGGATCATGCCAGGGATGCCGATGACCGCGAGCATATTAAACATATTGGAACCGATCACATTACCGACGGCGATATCAGCTTCATCCTTTTTAACTGCGGTGATGGATGACGCTAGCTCAGGCAAGCTGGTGCCAATCGCAATAATGGTCAGGCCGATGATCAAATCACTCATTCCGTAATGTTTGGCGACAATGACGGCGCACTCCACCAGTAGATTTGCACCACCTAATAACAAACTTAGGCCGAGTAAAAACAAAAATATAGATTTACCAATATTTGATTTCTCTGGCAGCCCACTTTCGAATCCATTTAGCAGTGGATCTGTTTGCGCAGATTTTTTCGAAAGGATGATGACAGCGAGTATTGCAGTTACAAGCCCGATCAACAGGAATACGGCATCAAGATGATCCAGGTTTTGATCCCACATCAAGCCCACTGCTAACAAAATAGCTAAACCCATGATAAAGAATTCGCGCTTCAGCGTTTGTGAGGCGACGGTGACAGGCATGAACATGACGGTAAAGCCCAGCACTAGACCGATATTGGCAATATTGGACCCAATAGCATTACCGATGGCAATCTCGGTTTTTCCTTCCAATGCCGCGACGACACCGACCAGAATCTCAGGGGTCGATGTGGCCATGCCGACGATGGTCAGGCCAATCAGTAATGGCGGCATACCCAGATAGCGAGTAATACTGGCCGCGCCTTCAACAAAGCGATCAGCACCATATACCAGAAGTGCCAGACCTGCCAATATTCCTAAATAATTTAGTATCATCTACAAAAGTTTATATTCGTTCTTGATTTCATTCTTATTTCCAGTGGATGATGCCAGAAACAGGAAAGAACTTCGATAAACAGTCATTGTAACCTTTATTTTTTAAATTTTATGACAGCACGTTTACAACAACTCCAACATTGGTTAAGCGAAACCATTAATACGGAAGACTATCAACTGGAACCAGCCTCTGGTGACGCTAGCTTTCGACGCTATTTCAGATTGAGATATAATGATAAGACATTCATTGTCATGGATGCCCCACCAGAACAGGAGAACTGTGCGCTCTTTATTGATGTGGCTGAGCTTTTGCTTGCCATTGATATTAATGTACCCAGGATAATAGAAAAGGATTTACAACAGGGTTTCCTGTTGTTGAGTGACTTGGGGGATAAGCAATATCTTGATGCACTCACAGAAGCAAGCGCCGATGATCAGCATGCAGATAACTTGTATCAGGCGGCCATGCAGGAGCTTCTTCAAATTCAGCGCCAGGCAGCACCGAAAAGTTTGCCGACTTATAACGAAGATTTGTTCTTACAGGAAATGGAGTTATTCAGACATTGGTTGTTGCAGGAGCATATGGGCTTGGATCTAATAACAGAGACGCAGGCGATGCTTGATGAAGCTTTCAAGTTGCTGATAAGTAAAGCACTGTCTCAGCCCAAGGTTTTTGTCCATCGGGACTATCACTCACGTAATTTAATGGTGAGTAGTCGTGGTAGTCCTGGTGTGCTGGATTTTCAGGATGCTGTTGAAGGACCTTTTACTTATGACTTGGTGTCCTTACTGAAGGATTGTTATATCAAATGGCCACGACAAAAAATTCAGGGCTGGGTAAATAATTATTTTGAACAGATTGTTGGTGACTACCCGGATACAGAGGCGACAGGGTTTATGCGCCAGTTTGATCTTATGGGTGTACAGCGGCATCTTAAGGCCAGCGGCATCTTTGCGCGTCTTTATCATCGTGATGGCAAAACAGGTTATCTGGCCGATATTCCGAGAACGCTTTCTTACATTGTTGATCTCCATGATGAGTATCCAGAATTGCAGAGCTTAATCGACTTGATTCAAAATCAGGTAATGGCTTCAATTGAAGAGGTAAATAAATCATGCATGCCATGATACTGGCAGCAGGTCGTGGCGAACGTATGCGACCATTGACTGATAAAATACCTAAACCAATGTTGCAGGTTAATGGCAAACCTCTGATCCAATATCATATCGAAAACCTCGTACAGGCAGGTGTTGTGGATATTGTGATCAACCATGCGTTTTTTGGTGAACAAATAGAGGCTTGCCTTGGGCGTGGAAAAGATCTGGGTGCAACAATTGTTTATTCAGCAGAAGGAGATCAGCCCCTAGAAACTGCAGGGGGAATCGTGAAGGCATTACCACTGTTGGGAGACAAGCCTTTTATTACAGTGAATGCAGATATCTGGACGGATTTTCTTTTTCAGGATCTTATTGGTGAGTTCGATGGTGAGACCAACCATTCTGCACACGTTATTTTAGTGGACAATCCTAGGCATAATTCGAAAGGAGATTTTGCCTTAAGTGATGGAAACGTACTTAATCAGGGCGAACCGATGCTGACATTCAGCGGAATTAGCGTCTTTACACCGGAATTTTTTAAGGGCTGTGTTTCAGGCAGTGCGCCGTTAGCGCCAATGCTCCGTTTGGCAATCTCACAGGAACGGGTGACGGGAAGCCACTATCAGGGCAGTTGGCAGGATATTGGTACACCAGAACGTCTATACGATTTACAGCAAAACTGAACCGCAGAAATCAAACTCTAAAAACGAGTCATACTCCGGGGGGTTGGTATAATTCGTTAATGCTGCCCTACAAAGCTCCGCACCCAACAAAGAGACACTAAACCTATTCGTCCCTGTGTAAACTGGACTTATCGATTAATAGCTCGAAACATGAGATGACCCGACATGCAAAACGGGTCTTATTGATGCGCAAACACCAACAAAATAGGTTGTTTATAACACTAGACGATCTTATAGCAGCAGAGCATCCCTAGCCTAAGCTTGAGGCCTTATTGTCATTCGATGAACTGGCTAAACCTTAGGTTAAGCTCTATTCGGTTAAAGGTCATAAAGAAAAAGGGTTGCCTTTGGCTTATGCGCCCTGGTGTTACAATTCATGGAAGATATGAGCGACCGTGAAATGGAATGTTTTTTGCGAATGGATTTTTTTGCAAGAGAATGTTCTTTGCAAGAGAACACTTCTGGAACATGCTGTTGCCCATTGGGCTTAGGCTGACGTCTCTCGCCGATTTTGGATGGCTTGGACTGCGTCTTTTGGAAGTAACGCCGTCGACGCGTATAGCCGGTGGATTTTCTCAGCTTGTACCGGTGACTGACAGAGATCGATGCCAGCGTGGTGTATTGCGTTTGTCCAAATACCGCACAAGCCCGCTCCAGACGCATTTCATATTGGACAAGGCTGAGAGTTGGTTGTATCAAGTTTGTAGGGTAGCATGGTCATAAGCCTTGTGTTGTGCAGCCAATGGGTGATGGAGGGCTTTTGTTGCGAATCTTTGTTGTTAACCTTTGTTGCGAGCCACTGCTTTTAACCAGTGTGTCGCCAGGGGTTTCTGCGTTTTAGGGGCTTCTATCTGGGGTCCGGGGGTTAATTGAGTAAAAATATTATGAATATCGAGGAGTCCGCTAATAACTTGAAGGCGCGTATTGAGCTAATAAAAAAAGGCTTTCAGGAGGGCGTGTACCTGAATGAAGCGAGCATTTCCGGGCAAGTGGTGAAGCCAATTTTGCAGGATTTGGACTGGGATATTTATGATCCCCGTATGGTTCGCGATGAATACCCGCTACAAGGAAAAAGAGCGGATATCGCGTTGCTTCATCAAGGGAAGCCAACCGTTATTATAGAGGTAAAACAGCCGGGTGCTGCCGAGGGTGCTGAAAAACAGTTGTTTGAGTATGTTTTCCATGCGGGCGTTTCACTTGCGGTGATAACCACTGGCAAGGAATGGGAGTTTTATTTGCCGCTGAAAGCGGGCGATTATCAAGACCGCCAAGTGTATAAATTGGACATTTGTGCCCGAGAAACCGCAGAATCTGTCAAGCGCTTGATGCGCTATTTGTTTTATTCGCACCTGTGTTCCGGGCAAGCCATCAAGGCGGCTGAAGCGGATCATGGTGATAAAGCCCGAGCCAAAGACATTCAAGACGCGCTCCCGACAGCGTGGGCACAGGTGCTGTCTGAATGCGATGTGCGTTTAATGGAGCTTGTGCAAGACAAAGTTGGAGATATATGCGGCTTTACGCCGGATGCCGATGTTGTGAAGAAGTTTATCGCGCAACAGGCGGGGCAAGGGGTGGCGTATCAACCGCAAAACCGGGCTGCTCCGGTTGTGGTGGCGGATACAAAACTCACAAAACCCATAGAAGCCAAGAAAAAGTTCAAGAAACTGGCCGGCTTTGAGTTGCACGGTGCAAGACATGAAGCGCGCAATGGTGCTGATACTTTGCTCAAAGTTTATGAGGCACTTATCAGACGGGATGCTTCTTTCCCGGATAAATTTATGCAAAGTGCTCCTGGCAGCAAAAAAGTTCGTCGGATGGCGCATGAACAGCACGATTTATACGCCAACCCTGAATCTCATAAAGGTGCCTTTCGTCAACTGTCCACCGGGTATTGGATTAACACACATTATAATAGGAAAACGATTGAAGAAATTATCCAAATCGCCTGTCAAGTAGCTGGCATTAATTTTCAAAACGACATTAAACTGCTTTATAGATAGTTCTGTCACACTCACTTTCACGAGCGCTCATATCTTCCATGAATTGTAACACCAGGGCGCATAAGCCAAAGGCCACCCCTTTTTCTTTGCGACCTTTAACCGAATAGAGCTTAACCTGAGGTTTAGCCAGCTCATCGAATGACAATAAGGCCTCAAGCTTAGGCTAGGGATGCTCTGCTGCTATAAGATCGTCTAGTGTTATAAACAACCTATTTTGTTGGTGTTTGCGCATCAATAAGACCCGTTTTGCATGTCGGGTCATCTCATGTTTCGAGCTATTAATCGATAAGTCCTTGGTCTATTGATGTCACACTCATTGTGGGTGACAATACATTTACCGCAACCGCCACGGACCAAGCAGGAAACCCGTCGTTGGTAGCATCCTCTGCGCAGGTAGTAACCCTCTTGGATTTACCCATGGTCCCTCGCCAACTGTATACCCAAGGCACATTAATCACCGGCTTGGTACTGCCAGAAGTAACCGGCAGCACCGCACCTCTGACCTACACCCTGACCGCCGCCGATGGTCAGGGTCTGGCATTCCGCCTAAGCCCCAGCTACGGGCCTAGCAGGTAGCGGCACCCAAGCGCTTTGGTGCCCAAAGCCAGATACAGTTCTAAGCTCTTTAATCCCAGCAGCGGGGTTTCAATCCCGCTATTCTGGCAAGAATTGACTACAAATGTGTCGTTCCTACGCAGCTAATCAAACAGGGATATAAATCTAAAATCCCGTAGGGATGATGCCTTTGTAGTCAGATAAATAATCACAGCCCTAAGCTCCGTAGGAGCGACATAATATCTCTGTGGTCTCGACTTCTGTTCCAGATTCAGTTCTACCTCCTGCATCCATGCAGTCGTCTGTGTCAAAATATTTTCGTCATTATCTCCTCTGTTACTACCCCTCTGAAGAAGTCAAAAAAGCATTTTAGCTTTGGGCTAATATTGAGCTTTTAGACCTTCATTTCATAAGTAATTTAAGGCAGAATGGCACGTCGCTGGAAAAGAACAATAATCGGAGTCAAGCATGGCTGTCCCGCTGATACAACAATATCGAATCGCAAAATATATTATTGAGCAGAAACTTCGCCGTGTGGAGAAGTACCCTTTAGTATTGATGCTTGAACCCTTGTTCCGTTGCAACCTTGCTTGCGCAGGCTGTGGTAAGATTGATTATCCAGAAGAAATACTAGACAAACGTCTGAGCTATGATGAGTGTATGCAAGCCATTGATGAATGCGGCTCACCAATGGTATCCATTGCAGGTGGCGAGCCACTGATCCACAAAGAGATGGCCAAAATTGTTCACGGTTTTATTGACAGAAAGAAATTCGTGTATTTGTGTACCAATGCATTGTTGTTGGAAAAACGTATGGATGACTACTCTCCATCACCTTATCTGACCTTTTCGATCCACCTTGATGGCAACGAAATGAGGCACGACAACTCGGTTTGTCGTGAGGGCGTTTTCAAGAAATGTGTTGGAGTCATCAAACAGGCTCGTGCTAGAGGTTTCCGTGTTACCGTCAATTGCACTCTGTTCCAGGGAGAAACTGCTGGTGAAATCGCAGAATTCATGGACATGGCGATGGAACTAGGTGTTGAAGGTGTGACCATTTCTCCGGGATACAGCTACCAGCATGCCCCAAATCAGGAATCCTTCCTGAAGAATCAGGAAAGCAAACAATTGTTCCGCGATTTATTTAAGCTGGGAAAGGGTTTGAAGTGGCGTTTTAACCAATCTTCACTTTATCTTGATTTCCTGGCAGGTAACCAAAATTACCAATGCACTCCCTGGGGCAATCCGACGAAAAATGTCTTTGGTTGGCAAAAAGCCTGCTATCTGCTGGTCGATGAAGGCTACACTACATCATTCGAAAGCATGTTGGCAGAGACCGAGTGGGATAACTACGGCAAGGGACGTAACCCTAAATGCGCCAACTGCATGGTGCATTGTGGCTTTGAAGCGTCAGCAATCGAAGATACTTTTAGGCATCCATTGAAAGCATTGAAGGTTGCTATTCAAGGGCCCAGAACTGATGGGCCAATGGCTCCAGAATTTCCAATCATGTACGAAGATAAACCTGCAGTTGTTACTGAACATATCATTCGTCAGCAGCCGACAGCTTCTTGTAGCTCTCAAAAAGAAGTCGCCTAGAGCTCTCTGCAAGTGGTGTCCTATAAATATATAGCCAAATAATGGAATATAGCCTATTGGCGCTACCCGGCTTGATCATGTGGGGTCTAATTTTGTGTTTGCCGTGGCGACTGTGGAGTACACGTGAAGCATTTGATGCGGATGCATCTAACAAAGCTAATCTAACCCAGATCACCGTACTGATCCCCGCCAGAAATGAAGCAGAAGTTATTGCTGAAACGCTAGCATCTCTAAAGACGCAGGATGAATTACTAAAAATTGTTCTGATCGATGATCAATCAGATGATGACACTTCAAACATTGCTCGCCAGGCAGATCTTAAAAACCTCAATATCATCACTGGAGAACCGCTACCTGAGGGATGGAGCGGAAAACTATGGGCCCTTGAACAGGGTAGGAAATACGCAGATACAGAAATTATATTGTTACTAGATGCTGATATCACACTTGCTCCAGGAATCGTCGCAGGGCTATTACAAAAGTTAAATGCTGAAAAACTGGAACTGGTTTCATTGATGGCTTTTCTGAGGATGAACACTTTTTGGGAAATCTGTCTAATGCCAGCTTTCATTTATTTTTTTAAATTACTTTATCCATTTCATTTGTCCAACGCATCACCTGACAAAGTATTTTCAAAGCATGTTGCTGCTGCTGCGGGTGGGTGTATCTTACTTCGTAAAGAGGCGCTTGAAAAAATTGGCGGCTTTACTGCACTGAAAGATAGCTTCATTGATGACTGCACATTAGCTCGGAAAATTAAAACCAGTGGTGGGCAAATCTGGATTGGTTTAACCCACTCCGTACTGAGTCACCGCAGATATGAATCATTGCAGACAATCTGGGATATGGTTGCAAGAACCGCATACACGCAGCTACATTATTCCCCCCTATTATTGGCGTTATGTACTTTAGTCATGATATTTATTTTTGTGTTGCCATTAGCCTGTCTCTTCCTGCCTAGTTTAATAAGCAAGGCGATGGCGTTGCTAACAACATCAATTATGGTCGCAACTTATCTACCAACACTGAAGTTCTATAACAGAAGTCCTGCATGGGCCAGCATCCTGCCCCTCATTGGAATCACTTATTTATTGATGACATGGACCTCGGCATTGCGTCACATAATTGGTTCAGGGGTTTCATGGAAAAAACGGCAATATAATCCTTAAAACATTGTATAAATCATTGTCTGAACTAGATGCTGTACAGAGAAATTATCAATTAGAAACAGATCAAAACAATGTTCAGCAGAGCATTTTCCAATCCATAAATGCGTCTAAAGAGTAGGCAAGAGAGCGTTTTGTCAGCCAGCTTTTAGCCCCTTGTCCATTATTAATGTCCATTATAATGGTTTTTAAAGAGTTTCTGGTGCACCCTTTGCAGTTGGTCCGCCGCCTGATTGTCGCTGATCTGATAAGCGACTTCATCCAGTATTTCAAAACTGAGGCCGGGTTTCAAATAGTCTTTCGCATTAGGCAGTGATTTGAGCTTATCGTAAGGTGTCATCATATTTTCATAACGATAGATCTGGCGTTCTTTGCCCTTGGCATCGGTGCGAGTCTCAGGGAAAAAGCCGGGGCGCTGGTAGTTGAGGTATGGGATGATAGTTGATGTATTCCGAGCCGTTGTCGGTATGGAAGCTGATGATGATAAAAGGCAATTGATCCAACAGTCGTTGCAGCGCGGGAATGCGGTAGCACGCGCTGATCCTTTCGACGGCACAGACAATCTCGCACTGAGTGACTTCATCGACGGCGTTGATATGATAGACCCCTTCTGTTTGTCTAAATCCCCCTGATGGACAGTATCAATGCGGATATAGCCAGGTTGCCCATTGGGCTTAGGCTGACGTCTCTCGCCGATTTTGGATGGCTTGGACTGCGTCTTTTGGAAGTAACGCCGTCGACGCGTATAGCCGGTGGATTTTCTCAGCTTGTACCGGTGACTGACAGAGATCGATGCCAGCGTGGTGTATTGCGTTTGTCCAAATACCGCACAAGCCCGCTCACAGAGCTGCTTAACCGCTTGGCCGCAGGGCGGGTCATGGTGCTCATCCATGTCTGCCAACAGGCGAATATCTTCTGCTGTGTATTGGGTCTTGAAGCCAGATACGGTGCGCTGGAGTCGGCCGCTCTTGCGCTACTGGGCAATCATCCGCGTCAGTTGTTGACGGGAGTAACCGCTGAGCTTCATCAGATAACGGATCATCAGCCCTTGCTCTGGCGGCTACAGGTCAAATAGCGGAATCTGACCAGTTGCCCCTGAACCCAGCGGCAGCAGGTAGCCTGGTCGCTGATCACTGAAAAAGCCACTGTCTGGGTGCCAGGAAATCGGCAAGCTGATCAATTGTGGTTAAGTCTTCAAGTTTCATGATGGTCTTCATCCTCCCATCATGAACTGATCGCTATTTGCTGTCAGCCCGCTCCAGACGCATTTCATATTAGAAACACGACCCTCCCTTTAGACTCATTTCATATTGGACAAGGCTATTAGTTCTGGCACCGTTATCAACGGAGGTGTCGCTTATTAGAACAGGCCTGTGATGTTGGTGTTAGTGGCAGCAGTCAGATCTGGCAAGGTCTACCCAAGGGCCCAAGGGATCAGGGCCACCAGAATCAGAACTACCGTGGACGATTGCAGGCCAATATGGGTTATGGATTCTCCACCTCTGGGGGCGGCTTATTGACCCCATACGGTGAGGTACGTCTCAGCAACAGTAGGTATTATCGTCTAGGGATGCGCTGGAACCCGAATATCCCCTTCAGCCTGAATCTATTCGGGGAACACCAGACCGGCAATGACAGCATTGGTAATAGTACTGGTGACAATAACGCCATCCTGTTGGAAGGCCAGATGCAGTTTTAGCCATTTGAGATAGAGTAAGCTGCGGGCAGATATTGTCTTAGGTTTGCTACTGTATCACGGTCTCTTTTGATCTTGCGTTACCGTTACTATCTTGCCAACTGATGCGTACAGTGTCGCCTGTTTTTGCACCAGTGAAAGAAAATGATAAATACGGGTTTTTTGAGACGGCGCGACTCCAGTCACAGCTCATGATGACTACATCACCATGATACAGGGTCACGGTCTCGATGAAAAAAGCAGGAATGATTTTACCCGTCTCAGGATCACTGCTATTTCCAGTATCCATAGGGTGCTTAAGGATTGCCTGTACTGTCGTCAGTCCATCCTTGGTTGAGGTTCTTATTCTAATTGTATAGGCCATTAGCCACAGCCTCCTTCAGTAACTTCAACGAATTTTGTCGTGCTGAATAACTTGCCATCTGATTTAACTATGGCGGTTATGTTTGAAGGTTCTCCCACTTTAATCCTTGTGGCAATAAAACCAACACAGACCGGCGTAAGATTAAAATTTGCGACCAATGGATTTGGGTTTTTTTCAACCAGAATGGTAATAGACTCTACATTCTGGAGATCGGTGTTTATTTTGATAGGTACGATAGCACCATTTTCAACTAGGTCATGCACGCCGATGGTGATGGCATCACTGGGAGTGACTTCGAACCCTGGGAAAAAGTTTGCCAAGGCATCGGATTCTGACTCTGCATTAAATGCACCTACATTCCAGTTGGCAAAGGCAAAGATTGGTTTCAATAGACCGCCAAGCCCAGCGACAAAGATGGTTGCTCCTGATATCAGTTGAGAAATAAAATTTCTGCGTGTAATGCTCATAATTTTAAAATATAAGTTGGCATTGTTTTATCTCTCTTAGATTTGCAGGTCTTTTTCCAGTTTAAGCTCATGTTCTAACAGGCTTATTCTAGCCGTGATGATTTCCCGTTGATAATAATCCAGTAAGCCATTTTTTTGGGTGTGAATTAGTTTGTCTATCGCCAGCTTGGTGTCGCCAGTCAGATGGTGATATTCTGCCTTGGCAATACCTGAGTTTGCCATCGATCCGCTTTGCGCCTCAGCCTGAGAGAGCAAATCGTAATAAGTGGGACCAGGATCATGTCGTCGTCGATAGTGGGTTAATAGTTCACGTGCCTGACTCGGCTGTCGGGCATCAAGTAATGCTTTTGCATAGGCAAGCACAAGAGGTCTGTAATTGGGGTACAATTGATATGCTTCCTGGAAAATGTTCAGGGCTGCATCATAATCTCTTTTTTCTGATTCGATATTGGCAGCAGCAAGCATATAGGCAATACTATCTTTATCACTACTTAATAAAGCCTTTAATTGTTCACGCGCTAGATTGTAGGCGCCGATATTTGTCAATGCCAAAACATAGCCGTAACGAACTGGAGCTCTGTTTTCTATGGGGGTAATTGCTAAACGACTTTTGAATTCTTTGACGGCATCTTCAGCATTTTTGTAACTATTAACTTCAATTTTTGCCCGTATCAATTCATAACTTGTCGTGTTGGTGTAATTGACTGGCTCATACCTTGTCGCCCTGGCTTTTGATTCAGCGATGCGTGAAGTTGTAAGTGGATGGGTTCTGAGAAATTCAGGCGCGTTACCTGTGTAATATTCTGACTTTTGATGTAGACGTTCAAAGAATCCCGGCATGCCCTGTGGATCATAACCAGATCGGGCAAGTAACTGCATACCGACACTATCTGCTTCTTCTTCATTTGCGCGGGTAAAATTAATCTGCGCCTGAACCGCTGCGCCAGTGACAACAGTCAGGGCTGCTGCTGCTGCCTCTGGATTTGCGATACCGATGAGTATGGCACCAAGTAGAGCAGCCGTTCTTGGTAGATTAAATTGTCCAGCTTGCTCAAATTGTCTGGCCATATGTCGTTGAGTGACATGGGAGATTTCATGTGCCAAAACACCCGCCAGCTCACTTTCGTTTCGTGTATTCAGAATGGTGCCACTGTTTACACCGATGACACCACCGGGGGCAGCAAAGGCATTAATATCCGAGGCATCAACCACAAAAAAGGTAAATGCCAGGCTGTTGTTGTCACTATTGGCAGCTAATTTATAGCCGATAGATTCGATGTAACTCTCTACTTCAGGATCGCTAATAATCGTTGCAAATTTTCTGACGCTGCGCATAAATGCTTTGCCAAGGCGTCGTTCAAGCTCCGGTGATATGGCACTACCTGATGAGTCACCAATATCAGGCAAATCGGGGACATTGGCAACATTGGCGGCCTGTACAATATTGCCTGTTAGCAGCAGGAATATCAGAATGTAATAATGGAGCCTCATAATAAGCTTGGCATTCTTTTTGTTACACAAGTTTTGGATTAAATTTGTGTTTAGATTCTATCACAAGAATAATACGCCCATAATCTCCATGAATTTAGAGAATTTGGAGAAATATATAGGAAGCTGTGAGTATTAAATGAGCGAAAGAAAGAAAGCATTTTATGCGCAATCAGGCGGGGTTACCTCTGTGATTAATGCCACGGCCTGTGGCGTAATTGAAACCGCACGGAGTCATGCAGACAAGATTGGACATGTCTATGCGGGACGCAATGGTATTGTTGGTGCGCTGACTGAAGATCTGATTCATACGGGTAAAGAACCTGATGAGGCAATAGCGGCATTACGTCATACACCATCCGGTGCCTTTGGTTCCTGCCGTTACAAGCTGAAGGGTCTTGAAGAAAGTAAGGCTGAATATGAACGATTGATCGAAGTCTTTAAGGCGCATGATATTGGCTATTTTTTCTACAATGGGGGTGGTGATTCCGCTGACACCTGTCACAAGATCTCCCAGCTTTCAGAAAAGATGGGTTTTCCCATGCAAACAATTCATATTCCGAAAACGGTAGATAATGATTTGCCGATTACAGATAACTGTCCAGGTTTTGGCTCGGTTGCCAAATATATTGCTATCTCAATCCGCGAGGCTTCCTACGACGTGTTGTCCATGGCCAAGACTTCAACCAAGGTTTTTGTTATCGAGGTGATGGGTCGTCATGCAGGATGGATTGCCGCGGCTGGCGGACTTGCCGCGGATGAGGATAATGATATTCCAATTGTGATTTTGTTTCCGGAAGTTGAGTTTAATCAAGAAGTATTTTTAGCTAGGGTAGAAGCGAATGTTGAAAGCTATGGTTACTGTACGGTGGTTGTCTCTGAGGGTGCACGGTGGCCAGATGGAAAATTTCTGTCAGAGCAAGATGCGCGGGATTCATTTGGTCATGCCCAACTAGGTGGCGCTGCGCCTGTTGTCGCCAATATGATCAAGAATGCCCATGGCTATAAATATCATTGGGCGGTGGCAGATTATTTGCAACGTTCTGCTAGGCACATTGCTTCAGAAACGGATGTAGAACAGGCTTACGCGCTTGGTAAAGCAGCAGTTGAAATGGCGATTGCCGGTGAGAATGCCATTATGCCCACGGTGGTTCGTATCTCGGACGATCCCTATATGTGGGAGATTGGTAAAGCGAATCTGGCAGATGTTGCCAATGTCGAGAAGATGATGCCGAGTGAATACATTAGTGAAGATAGTTTTGGGATTACCGATGCCTGTCGGCGTTATTTAACGCCGCTGATTGAGGGGGAGGATTATCCACCTTATGAGAAGGGGATGCCGAAGTATGTGAGGTTGAAGAATGAGGCGGTGGTTAAGAAGTTGAAGTCTGAGTTTAAAATTTAGGGGCTGTCCTAGATAACTAGGTTAAATACGCTCTAACCCATTGCCTTAATTGCCATAATTGAGATATTGGGTCACTGTTGTTAAAACGCCACTCACATTCCTTCAAAAACAATCCAAAATGCGTCTTGGGAACGCCGTTGAATTTCCGCATATGACGCTTCGCCTGGTTCCAAAAGTTCTCGATCCCGTTAAGGTGATTGCGCTTGTCTGCAAAGAGCTTGGAGTGGTTAATACGATGGTGCTTAAAGTCGCTAACATCCAGCACATTATAACCCGCCCAGCAATCAGAATAGACGATGCTGCCAGCGATTATCTTACGCTCAATAATGGGCATCCGGGTCGCCGAAGAAGCATCTGGAATGACCTTCGTATAGACCTTTCCTCCCCGCTTCAATAAGCCAAACACGGGGATTTTGCCCGCTGCTCCTCGACCTCGCTTACCTTTGCCAACACCACCAAAATAAGACTCGTCCACTTCAATTTCTCCGTCAAAAACCGCATGACTTTCTTGCTCAAGTTCATCGGCAATAATCTCGCGCAACCGATGATAAAAATAGGCTGATGTCGTCTTGTTGACTCCAACCATTGATGCCGCAGTTCGTGCTGTTGAGCCAGACACAAAATGTTGAATAAGACGACCCTGTTTATAGCGACTTAAACGACTCTTTCTCATACTTCCCATAATAACACCTTTGATGTGTTATCTAGGACAGCCCCCCTTAATTTTTACCTGTTTCGGTAGAATTTAGTGTGGATTATGCAAGGGTCTCTGTTTATTAATCAATTATAATTTCCCTATACTCAATCAATTCCTTGCAAGGAAAATGGGGCAACTACATAATGCAAGGCTTTCCCTAATATAAGTTTGTGATGAGTTTAAGTAACAGTTAAAAAAACAGGCCAAGAATTAGATCAAGAATCAGTTATGATAATCAGTTACCCTTTATTGGATAATATCAACAGCCCAGCTGACCTGCGTAAGTTGCCAGAGTCAGATTTAGAAATATTGTCAAAAGAACTCAGGAAATTCCTGCTCCACTCTGTCAGTCAAAGTGGCGGTCATTTTGCCGCAGGGCTGGGCACAATTGAACTCACGATTGCACTTCATCGCATATACAACACGCCTGACGATAATCTGGTCTGGGATGTCGGCCATCAGGCATATCCCCATAAAATCTTGACGGGTCGAAAAGATCAGATGCACACCATTCGCCAATGGAATGGCGTGTCACCTTTCCTTAAACGCGCAGAAAGTGAATACGATGCCTTTGGTGTAGGTCATTCGAGTACCTCGATCAGTGCGGCATTGGGAATGGCAATTGCAGCCAGACAAATAGGCAGCCAAAGAAAATCAGTGGCCATTATTGGTGATGGCGGTTTGACGGCTGGCATGGCCTTCGAGGCGATGAACCATGCAGGCGATGTGGGTGCTGACGTACTGGTTATTTTGAACGACAATAATATGGCGATTTCGCCAAACGTGGGCGCTCTCTCTAACCGATTTGCCCAGATCCTTTCAGGAAAGCTCTATAAAACAGTAAAAGATGGCAGCAAAAAAATCCTTTCCAGAGTGCCAAATGTACTAGATATCGCCCGTTATGCAGAAGAGTATATAAAAAGATTATTGACACCAGGTATTTTGTTTGAGGAATTTGGATTTAATTACGTAGGTCCGATTGATGGACATGATCTGCCGACCCTGATTTCGACCCTGAAAGGTATTCGTGAATTAAAGGGGCCTCAATTTCTTCACATCATTACCAAAAAAGGCAAAGGTTATGCCCCAGCGGAAGCCGAACCGATTAAATATCATGGTGTGAGCGCATTTGATCCTGTGAAAGGCATTGTGCCTTCTGAAAAACTATCAGCCCCCACCTACAGCAAGATATTTGGTGATTGGATTAATGATATCAGCGAAATGGATGAGCGCGTGGTTGCCATTACACCAGCAATGCGCGAGGGCTCTGGTTTGGTTGAATATGAACAAAATTTTCCTGAGCGTTATTTTGATGTCGGCATCGCAGAACAGCATAGTGTCACCCTTGCAGCGGGCATGGCCTGTGAGGGTTTGAAACCTGTTGTTGCTATTTATTCGACATTTCTACAACGTGCTTATGACCAATTAATCCATGATGTGGTTGTACAAAATCTTCCTGTGCTATTCGCTATCGACCGAGCTGGTTGCGTCGGTGCCGATGGGCCAACCCATAATGGCAATTATGATATCTCATTTATGCGTTGTCTGCCGAACATGGTAATCATGACGCCTGCAGACGAAAATGAGTGTAGGCAAATGCTCTATACTGGGATTAAGACCGATGGTCCAGCCTCGGTACGATATCCAAGAGGTGGTGGCCCGGGTGTTGAAGTAGAGAAAGAAATGATAGCGCTACCCATTGGCAAGGCTGAAATACGATCTCAAGGTAAATGCATTGCAATCCTTGCATTCGGGGTGGTATTGGAGTTTGCGCAAGCTGCTGGCGATCAACTTGGAGCAACAGTTGTTAACATGCGTTTTGTTAAACCTATTGATGAAGAGCTAATCCTAAAAATGGCTGCGACTTATGATTTGGTAGTCACAGTAGAAGAAAATGTGGTTCAAGGTGGTGCAGGTGAAGCAGTGAATCAAGTTTTTGCCGAGAATGGTGTTGTGCAGGCAATTGTAAATTATGGCCTACCTGATCGGCTAATCCAGCATGGCTCCAGAGATGATATGCTCAATGATGTTGGCATGAATAAGGAAGGTTTAATAGAATTTATTCAGCATCATCTGGGCGAGCAAAAACAGAGCACCAAGATTAAAAGCATTTAGACAATACCTGAGGATACTCTGATTAAGGCGGACAGTCTGAGATAATGCTAACTTTCAAGAATAATTGATAATAAGATGTACTAAACTACCTTGGTTGCAATCAATTGTGCTCGTTATTAAGTCAAAAAAACCATTTAGGATCAAAAGACGTTAAAACCTCTGAATCATTTGACTGAATATTTTCCAAACTGCACCTAGAAAATGTTAATACATCTTTTAATCAAATCTTCCTTAATAATTAACTATGAAAGTTATCGGCGTGTCACGCTGGTGATTTTCAGCCAGATTATAAATAAGGTAATGTGATAAAGGTCTCAATAACTATAAATATAGTGAGACCCTTGCATAATCCACACTAAATTCTACCGAAACAGGTAAAATTAAGACCATTCTATTGTGTCTGAATGCTCGATAATGGATAAGTAATAACTAAAACACGCTCATTGAGGGGTTTTATGCTATTGCTGTGACGATTAAAGGAGAATTCTCGCAAAATGAAACTGTTTCATACAAACTTTATAAATTAATGCTATTGCCTATACGTCTTATTCAGTGGTTTTGAATGATGTGAAGGTCTCACATATTTCTTAATCATTGAAAAATGATCTGCAAACCCCATCTAGCATACTTAAAGTTAAACTTAATAATAGGAAAAATTGTAAGGGTGTCGCTTCTTTTCTTGAATACTATTAACCTTAAAATTTTACAGGCCGTTGGGACAAATATGAACTTTATGCAGGGATACAATTCCTAAGCTCACGACGCACAAAATATTATTTTTGAAAATTTTAATTTAGGTGATTTTGATGAACAAAAGAACAATAAGCTTGGCTCCGAGTATAGTATTGGGTAATTTATTAATATTTTTATTGAGCCTGACCAGTTCATCTGTGCAGGCTGCATTGCCAATCAATGCAGATGGCAAACAGTTACCAAGCCTGGCACCCATGTTGACTCAGGTCACACCCGCTGTTGTCAATATCGCAACAGAAGGCAAGGTTCAGGTCAGGTTAAATCCTCTCTTTTCAGATCCATTCTTTCGTCGTTTTTTTAATGTCCCAGATCAACCTGTAGAACGGAAAACTCAAAGCTTAGGTTCAGGTGTGATTGTCGACGCCAAACGAGGATTGGTGCTCACTAATAACCATGTGATCGCCAATGCAGTACAGATCACTGTGACATTGCGTGACGGTAGGCAATTAGAAGCTGAATTAGTTGGTACAGATCCAGAGACGGATATTGCTGTGATCAAAATCCCTGCAGAAGATATTGTGGATATTAAAACAACGGATTCAGATGAACTCAGAGTAGGTGATTTTGTGGTTGCTATAGGCAACCCATTTGGTCTGGGGCAAACTGTTACCTCAGGTATTGTCAGTGCGCTTAGTCGCAGTGGTTTAGGTATAGAAGGTTATGAAGATTTTATTCAAACTGATGCCTCTATTAATCCGGGGAATTCTGGCGGTGCTTTGGTCAATTTACGGGGTGAGTTAATAGGTATTAATACAGCAATCTTTTCACAAAGTGGTGGAAACATCGGTATCGGTTTTGCCATCCCGATTAATCTGGCGCTGCAGATTACGGAACAGTTACTGGGAAAAGGTAAAGTACAGCGTGGTTTTCTTGGCTTTTCTGTACAGGACTTGACGCCTGCTCTGATTGAGGCATTTGGTCTGAAGCAAAATAGGGGAGCGGTGATTACCAGTGTTGAAGATGACTCCCCTGCGGGTAAGGCCGGGCTTCAGCCTGGAGATATACTAATAAAAATAAATGGTCGTGATGTTAAAAATTCAGGTGATGTGCATAATCTTTTTGGTCTGTTGATAATTGGAGATCAGGTGGTTTTTGATATTTTGCGTGCAGGTAAAGGCAAGAAAATAACCACGATAGTTACTGCAGAAAAAGAAACAGTTGTTTCGCCAGTTGCGATCAATAAGCGTTTGGAAGGTGTGACAATTAATGAACTCGCAGAAAAACATCATTCTTACGGAAAAATCAGAGGTGTTTATGTTGTCGGAGTACGAAGGGGTAGCTCGGCATGGAGTAGTGGCTTGAGAAAAGGAGATGTGATTACTTCAGTAAATCGTCAGGCAGTAAGAAACGTACCGGTATTTATTAAACTCGTGAATGGAAAAGACCAGCCTTTATTGTTGAGAATTCTGAGAGGAAATACAGCCGCATTTATTGTGATTAAATGATCTTAATTTGCAGCCACCTTAAGCTTAGGTTGCTCAATATCGGATCGTTTTTGCGCAGAACAATCTACAGAAATAATTTTCTCTAGGAGATCGATATCAACATAACTTGCGCCGAGCGCATCACCTGAGCTAGCGGTAAAGTAATTTTCTGGCTCGCCGAGTTGGTCAATAACCAGAGAAGCGCCGGTAAAATCTTCATCAATGGTTAAAGAGTGGGTGGTTATCACAGTTTTTATTCCGGCGGCTAATGCGGCGCGATTCCCATTGCTTGTATCTTCAAGGGCAATACAATTCTCAGGTTTCAATCCGAGATTGGCTAGGGCATATTGGTAGACTGCTGGTGAGGGTTTTTTGTCAGCAACCAAATCACAACTAACCAAATTTTCAAAATATGATAGGGCATCTTTGCCGAGCGCATTCTTTAGAACGGTTTCAACATTAGCAGTTGAGGTACTGGTGGCAATCGCCATGCTGACACCTTTTTGTTTGGCTTCTTTTATTAGTCTTTCAACGCCGTTACGCAGATCAATATGACTAGCTATTAATTTATCACGATATATTTCTGATTTGCGTTGATGAATTTTTAATGTGTAATCCCTTAAGTTTTCATTTGCAGAAACTTCGAAATCTTTTGATTGCAGAAATTTAAAAATTCGTTCTTTGCCTCCTGAAATACATAACAGATCTATATACTCTGAGACTGACCACCGGAAGGGGAGTTTGAATTCCTTAAAAGCTTTGTTGAACGCCCATCGGTGTGTTTCTTCTGTGGCGGCGAGGGTGCCATCCACATCGAACATTATGGCTTTTAATTTGCGCATTACTATTGTAAAGAAAACCTTTAAATACCTTTGGCTTTTGCTTGATCAATACAAGGAAAAAATTTGATGCAACGCAATACTAGGATATTTTTTCCTGATCGTCTACATTCAATGAGACGGGAGGGGTATTTTCAAGTTCCACCTGTTCGATTTTTTCGAATCGAGAACTGATCTTTCGTGCGGAGGTACTGACTTCTTCAGCATTCTTATTTGCCAAACTGATATTTTTAGCGAGAGTGTCCATGCGCTTTTGAAAGCGGCCAAAGTCTTTGGCAAGGACGCCAAGGTGTTCCTGAATAACATGTACCTGTTCACGTGTGGCCTCATCCTTCAACACTGCGCGTGCCATATTCAATGTAGCCCAAAGCGTTGTCGGCGAGACCAGCCAGACTCTGGACTTGTTGGCCTTTTCAACAAGATGCGGATGGTGCGCGTGTATCTCTGCGAAGATTGCCTCAGCCGGGATGAACATCATTGCACCATCCGAAGTTGTGCCTGGGATAATATATTTTTCGGCAATATCCTGAATGTGTTTCTGTATATCTAACTTAAATTGTTTCTCCGCAGCTTTACGGTCAGAATTGTTGGCTTGTTTATCATTCATTCGCCGATAGGATTCCAACGGGAATTTTGAATCGATAGCAATCATGCCAGTAGGCTCAGGCATAAATAATACACAGTCCGCTCTTTTGTTATTGGGCAGAATGTGTTGCAGACTAAAATGATTTTCAGGTAAAACATTTCTAACCAGAGAATTGAGTTGCACCTCACCAAAGGCACCACGGGATTGTTTGTCTGACAAGATTTCCTGCAGACTAACCACATTGGTGGAGAGTTCTGTGATCTTTTTCTGGGCTTCATCAATTAGGGCGAGTCGTTTAACAATGTCCGTGAATGTCGCGGTGGTTTTTTCAAAACCTTCAGTAAGACGTTTCTCAACCTGTCCGCTTATCTCTTTCAAACGTTGATCCGTTTGTTCAGTCAGGCCTTGTATGCGCTTACCTAGTTCATCACTATGCCGGGTTAATGTCTCACCAATTAATTTCTGCACATTAGTCATGCCGGTTTGCAAAGACTCAAGTGTTTGTTTGGTTGTCTCTCCCTGACGTTTTTCAAAATGACTATTGTTTTCCGCAAGTATGGTGCGCAGCTGTTCTCTTAATTCGGAGAATGAGCCCACGAGTTTCTCTCTCAAGTCACTAATAGCTTCGGTTTGATCCTGTTTAAGATCGTTTAGTCTTTGATCGAGTTGGCCAACTTTCTTTGAATGTTCTTCCAGACGAGTATCCAGACGGGTCAGTTGCTCATTATTTTCTTTCTTGAGTTCAATACGCACCGCAATCCATGCAATTAATATCAATGTTGCAACAAAAATGATGTTGGTAATTTCAGGCGTCAGTGTCATGGATTCCACGAATGTATCATATGATAACTACCTTCTGGAAGCAGCATCAACTTGATGCATTTACGACTCATTCGTGCAGATAGGTCCTAGTTGGTTACAAATCAATGCAGGCGGACTGTAACTAAAAAGACATTATGTAGTGACCTACCCGTCCTCAATGCCATGGATTATTTCTAAGCTGCCTGTGCGGCAGTGAACTTTCTTTCACCCATTACATTAAGTAATTGAGCAACAAGATTTCTAAATGCCCCATACTTTACTTTACCACGCATAGGGTCGTGTAATAATTCCTCCACTTCATTCACAAGACTTCCAGGAAGTGAAAGTTTTTTATGAATAGGTTTATCGATTAATGGTTTACGTCCTCTCATTCTTCTAACCTCGCTTGAACTAAGGCATGAATTTCGTGCATACAGTAACTTAAAGCTTTATCTTTATCTGTATCAATACTTGATTTATAATCTGAATACTCTAAGTCAAGCAAATACCTTGAAATTAAAGTTATTGCATCACTTTATTAATATTGTTAATCGATAATATTGTTAATCGATAAGGATAGTCGAAATTTGGAGTAAACTTTATCTCAATCTTATCTATTGTCGGTAAAGAACAGTAGTTAAGAAAATTGTGTAAACTCTTACGATTTCTGGAGCGTATAAGTAAATGTTTTTCTTTTGTCTTATGTTTGACAATAGATATAGCAGCATTATTTAAGAATAAATACATTAGTATAGTTTCTCCTCTAGAATTAATTGATCGGTTTGTTTATTACAAACTGATCAGTTTTTTCTTTCCAATTTTCTACGGCTTTTTGTACCTCTGAAACTTCTCCATTTTCTTTTTTTCTAAGCTGCCTGTGCGGTAGCGAACTGTAAGCCATTTTTTTCTCCGTGAGACCTCGGCATAGTTAAGCAAGGCAGTATTTTCCAAATCCCCAATCCCGAGATAGAAATCCCTAAAACGTAGTCGGCTTTTTGGGGCTATCACATTCCGATCCGTTTAATCCAATATGCCCTAATAATGGGGGGTATTTTGAACTATATTCCATATTAGAATCTTAATAGCCTCTTCCAATATGAAATGAGTCTGGAGCGGGCTGACAGCAAATAGCGATCAGTTCATGATGGGAGGATGAAGACCATCATGAAACTTGAAGACTTAACCACAATTGATCAGCTTACCGATTTCCTGGCACCCAGGCAGTGGCTTTTTCAGTGATCAGCGACAATCAGGCGGCGGACCAACTGCAAAGGGTGCGCCAGAAACTCTTTAAAACCATTATAATGGACAAGGGGCTAAAAACTGGCTGACAAAACGCTCTCTTGCCTACTCTTTAGACTCATTTATGGATTGGAAAATGCTCATCTGGGTTCGCGACTTTAGTGGCTATCATTGGTATGATTAGTATAGAGTTGCGATCATTTATATACGGCATCTTTAATTATGGCTAATCACATCATTGCCCCTTCAATATTGTCAGCAGATATGGCTCGCCTAGGCGATGACACCGCCAAGGTTCTGGCAGCGGGCGCGGATTTTATCCATGTTGATGTGATGGATAATCACTATGTTCCGAATCTGACATTTGGTCCAGTGGTTGTCGAAGCCTTACGAAATTATGGTATCGAAGCGCCACTGGATGTACACCTGATGATCAAGCCTGTAGATCGAATTATCCCTGACTTTGCCAAAGCTGGTGCTAGCTATATCACCTTTCATCCTGAGGCCAGCGAACACGTGGATAGAAGCTTACGACTGATCCGTGATAATGGCTGCAAATCTGGTCTGGTATTCAACCCGGCAACGCCCTTGGATATTCTCAATCATGTCATTGATAGGGTGGATATGGTGTTGCTCATGTCAGTCAATCCTGGTTTTGGTGGTCAGTTATTTATCCCCTCTGCTTTGGATAAACTGAAACAGGCGCGTCAAATCATTGATGATAGTGATTATGATATTTGTCTTGAAATCGATGGTGGCGTAAGAGTAGATAATATTCGCGAAATTGCTGCGGCTGGCGCTGATGCCTTCGTCGCAGGTTCAGCTATCTTTGGCAGTGATGATTATCAAACAACTATCAGTGCCATGCGTAATGAGCTAGCTCAATCAATATTAGCCTAAGCCAATCTGATCTTCTCCCTGCATGTCTTTAAATTACCCTGAAATGGTGTTGTTGGATTTGGATGGTACTCTGGTCGATACTGTACCTGATCTCGCTTATTGTTTGGATAATATGTTACGCGAACTTTCCTTGCCTGAAGCAGGTGAGGCAAGGGTCAGAAGGTGGGTTGGCAATGGGATAGAACGACTAGTGAAGCGTGGACTGATGAATGATCTTAATAAAGAGCCTGAACAAACATTACTTGAGAAGGCTATGCCTATCTTTATGGGCTGTTATAGAGAAAACGCATGTAAGCACAGTCAATTATATATCGGTGTTGAAGAAGGCCTAGACTACTTGAAAAAAAATAATTTTAAACTCGGTTGTGTCACCAACAAACTAAGCCAATTTACAAAGACGATTCTTGAAACTCTTGAGATTCAAGATGCATTTGAAATTGTCATTAGCGGCGATACTTTGGCAAAGAAAAAACCTGATCCAATGCCGCTGCTGCATGCTGCTGCATATTTTGGTGTGAATCCAAGCCAGTCATTAATGGTCGGCGATTCGATTAATGATGTCGGTGCCGCACGCGCAGCCGGATTTCAGGTTTTATGTGTCAGCTATGGGTATAATTTTGGCCAAGATATTCATCTTGCCAACCCAGACCTTGTGGTCGACTCACTGGCAGAGTTTTCTAAAGCTTTTTGGGCAGCAGCATAGATGACACCGGAAAAATTCAAACAACTTGCCGCAGGCAATTACAATCGAATTCCTTTAATGCGAGAAGTACTCGCAGATATGGACACACCTTTGAGTGCCTACAAAAAATTGGCAGACAAGCCTTATTCATATTTATTCGAATCAGTACACGGCGGTGAGAAATGGGGACGTTATTCTATTATCGGCCTAGGCTCCAGCACCATTCTCCGCGTCTCTGGTTATGAGCTGTCGATTGAAGAAGACGGAAAAATTATCAAAGAAGAAATTGTCGAAGACCCATTACAAGCAGTGGAATCCTATCATCAGCAATTTCGAGTTCCTGAGATTGCTGGCATGCTAAGATTTTCTGGTGGTATGGTCGGTTATTTTGGTTATGACTGTGTACGCTATATTGAAACACGTCTGAATACTCCAGAGAAAGATGATCCGCTCAAGTGTCCAGATATATTGTTAATGGTTTCAGAACAATTAGTTGTGTTCGATAACCTTAATGGTAAATTACACATTATTGTTCATGCAAACCCAGAACAAGATGATGCCTATGAAAATGCACAAAAACAACTTGATGCTCTCGCTAAAAGACTAAGCGTTGCTCTGGTCGATGCTCCAAATAAAAATATGCGACATGTCGATGAAAAAGATTTCGTCTCTGGATTTACTCAGGAAGGATTTCAACAGGGTGTAGAACGAATTAAGAATTATATTGTCGAAGGTGATGCCATGCAGGTAGTCCTCTCACGACGTCTGTCTATCCCGTTTAACGCACCACCTCTTGACCTTTATCGTGCTCTCCGTTGTTCGAATCCTTCGCCCTATATGTTTTATCTGAATTTAAAAGATTTTTATATTGTCGGCTCTTCTCCAGAAATTCTGGTGCGCTTGGAAGATAATGAAGTGACCGTTCGACCGATTGCGGGCACCCGTCCACGCGGTGCTGATGTAGAAGAAGATCAGGCATTGGAAGAAGAATTGCTGACTGATCCAAAAGAACTGGCAGAACATCTCATGTTGATCGATCTGGGTCGTAACGACACTGGGCGTGTTGCTGAGATAGGTAGCGTTAAGGTCACGGATAAAATGATTGTTGAACATTATTCGCATGTTATGCACATCGTTTCCAATGTGGTTGGTACACCCAGGAGTGAGCAAACTGCCATTGATGTTTTCAGGGCAACCTTCCCTGCTGGTACCGTTTCAGGAGCACCTAAAATCAGAGCTATGGAAATCATTAACGAACTGGAACCAGTGAAACGTGGCGTTTACGCTGGTGCCGTTGGCTACCTGTCATGGAATGGCAATATGGACACAGCCATTGCCATCCGCACAGCAGTGATTAAAGATGATACATTGTACGTTCAGGCAGGCGCAGGCATCGTTGCAGATTCTGTCCCAAAGAATGAATGGAATGAAACCATGAATAAAGGTCGTGCTATTTTCAGAGCTGTAGCCATGGCCGAAAATGGCTTGAGTTGAACACAAGTAGATTACATATAAATAAATAAAGATAGATAGATGTATAAATTATGCTATTGATGATTGACAACTACGATTCTTTTACCTACAACTTGGTTCAATATTTTGGTGAACTGGGCGAAGAGATACTTGTCTATCGCAATGACAAAATTAATATTGCTGAGATTGAAGCACTGTCCCCTGAGCGCATCGTTATTTCACCTGGACCATGCACACCCAATGAAGCAGGCATCTCACTTGATTTGATTAAACATTTCAAAGGTAAGTTGCCATTGCTCGGTGTGTGTCTTGGCCACCAGAGTATCGGACATGCCTTTGGCGGAAGAATTGTTCGTGCGAAAAAAATTATGCATGGAAAAACCTCTGAGGTTTACCATAGTAATAGTGATGTCTTTTTTGGTTTGGACAATCCATTCACCGCGACACGCTATCATTCATTAGTGATCGAACAGGAGACCTTGCCTGATTGTTTCGAAGTCACGGCTTGGACTCAAACAGAGGATAGTGAAATTGATGAAATCATGGGCGTGAGACATAAAAAATATGCCGCCTCAGGTGTACAGTTCCATCCGGAATCAATCCTGACTTCCTATGGGCACGAGCTTTTGAAAAATTTCCTAGAAATCTCATAATACCAATCATTGATCAGTCATCAAACTTTTAAATCATGGATATTCAAAGCGCAATACAAACTGTCATTGATAAAAAGAATCTCAGTAATGATGAGATGCGAGATGTCATGCGGAATATTATGACCGGTGAGTGTGCCGATGCGCAAATTGCAGGTTTTCTGGTTGGTCTGCGAAGTAAAGGTGAAACGGTCGACGAAATCACTGCTGCCACACGTGTAATGCGAGAACTTGCTAGTCAAGTCCATATCAATCAAGAAAATCTTATTGATACCTGTGGGACGGGTGGTGATGGACACAGTACCTTTAATATCTCTACCACAGCCGCTTTTGTCGTTTCCGCCGCAGGGGGCAATGTTGCAAAACATGGCAACCGTTCTGTTTCCAGTAAATCAGGCAGTGCCGATGTGCTCGAATCTGCTGGTATTAAACTTGAGCTTACCCCTGAACAGGTTGCACAATGCGTTGAGAAAGTTGGTATCGGTTTTATGTTTGCACCCATACATCATAGCGCTATGAAACATGCTATAGGCCCTCGCCGTGAACTAGGCGTACGTACCTTATTTAATGTTCTGGGACCTTTGATTAATCCCGCCGGTGCAAAACGACAGGTGATGGGCGTATTTAGTTATGACTGGTTAGAGACATTAGCGAATGTTCTAAAAAATCTCGGTAGTGAACAAGTAATGATTGTGTATTCAGAAGATGGTATGGATGAAATCAGTATTTCAGCGCCAACAAACATTGCTGAGTTAAAAGATGGTAAAATTAAAACTTATAAAATTGAACCTGAACAATTTGGAATACAACGTGCTGATATCAGTACCCTGGTTGTTGAAAATGTTGAAGATAGCCTGAAAGTGCTGCATGCGGTGCTGGATAATCAAGCTAGTCCCGCTCAAGATATTGTTTTACTTAATGCAGGTGCTGCTATTTATACTGCGGGCATAGTCGATACTTTATCAGCGGGTGTTGATTCTGCAAGGCGTGTGATTGCAAATGGCTCTGCCAGATTTAGACTTGATGAACTGGCAAAGGTCACACAATCTTTCTGAAAAATTTATAACTATGAAATATTCAAACATGACGCAAGCCAATAATCAGAATAGACTCAATATTTTAAAGAAAATTCTGGCACGTAAGTCTGAAGAAATCAGCAAACGCAAATTAAAAATGTCACTACAAGAAGCAAAAGATAGAATTAATGACTCCTCGCCCACTCGGGGCTTCAACATAGCGATTGAACAATCAATTAGCAAGGGTCGCGCAGCTGTCATTGCAGAGATCAAAAGGGCTTCACCAAGTAAAGGTATTATTTGTCAGAACTTTGATCCTGAATCAATTGCACGATCCTATGAGAAAGCTGGTGCAAGCTGCCTATCAGTATTGACCGATGTCGATTTTTTTCAGGGTTCGGACAAGTATATGCAGAGTGCACGAAATGCCTGCACAATACCTGTATTACGCAAGGACTTCATGATTGATCCGTACCAGATTTATGAATCCAGAGTTTTGGATGCTGATTGTATTCTTATCATTGTCTCGGCTCTGTCTGATATGCAAATGCAGGAGCTGGTCGGGACGGCTCAGGAAATCGGATTGGATATTCTTGTTGAAGTACATAATCGTGAAGAGCTTGAACGTGGCTTAATGTTACGTACGCCACTAATCGGTATCAATAATCGTAACTTACACACCTTTGAAACTGATCTTGAGACAACCATCGGCTTATTGCCTGATGTTTTCCATGATCGGACAGTTATAACCGAAAGTGGTATTCATACCATTGAGGATA
This sequence comes from Gammaproteobacteria bacterium, assembly GCA_965261165.1. GTDB lineage: Bacteria > Pseudomonadota > Gammaproteobacteria > Eutrophobiales > Eutrophobiaceae > SMWN01. The sequence continues at coordinate 1,250,972 of OZ253445.1, forward strand.
TTAAAGCCATGCGTAAGCATGGTGTTGATGGTTTTCTTGTCGGCGAAGCTTTTATGAGTACCGAAGATCCGGGCGGAAAACTACAAGAGTTGTTTCCCTTATAATTCAAGTTGCACTTAAATACCTACTTTTTTACGGAGAGAAATCATGAAAAAGATTATTTATCACTTATTAATATTGGTCAGCGCCTTCCTTAGCGCATGTTCAGATGAAGCACCTCAATCCAGCGCAGAAGATTCTTCACTGCCAGTAACAACAACTAACATTACAACAGAGCAAAATAGTTCCAAACTTAAACTCGTCTGGGAGACGCAAGGCTTTAATAATCCAGAATCTGTTATCTATGATCCATTGAATGAGATTTTATTCGTTTCCAATGTAAACGGTTCACCTGTTGAAAAAGATAGTAATGGCTATATCTCCAAAGTATTACTTGATGGCACAGTACTAAACAGGCAATGGATTGTCGGTTTAAATGCACCCAAAGGATTGGCAATTTATAAAGGCACACTTTATGTCTCAGATATCGATACACTAGTCGCGATTGATATTGCCTCCGGCACCATTAGCAATAGTTTCCAGGTAGATGATGCTAAATTTTTGAATGATGTCGCTACAAGCAAAGATGGAAATGTTTTTGTCTCAGATATGTTTCTTAACCGTATTCACTATCTACATAACGACCAATTTAACATTTGGCTGGAATCTCCTGAGCTTGAAAACCCAAATGGCCTACACGTTGAAGGAGATAACCTAATTCTTGGTGCCTGGGGCGTCATGAAAGAAGGTTTCGCAACGGAAATCCCAGGGCATTTAAAATCTATATCCATGAAAGATAAATCCATTGTTAGTCTCGGCGGCAACCCTATTGGTAACCTGGATGGTGTAGAAAGTGACGGCAATAATGGCTATTACGTAACCGACTGGATGAATGGCAAACTCTACCAGATTAACAAGACAGGAGAGGCAAGACTACTGCTGACATTGAAACAAGGCATGGCTGATCATGAAGTTATTCTGGAGAAAAATCTGATTCTTCTGCCCATGATGAAAAACGACAAGGTTCTTGCTTACAAAATAAAATGACGTGCAGCCTCACCGATTGCAGTCATCCATAAACTGGGGCAAAAAGGCGTTGGCTTGCTCAATAGAGTTGATGTTCTGTAAGCGCATCTCTTTAACCCGTCGGTCTTGCAGGGTTTTATTGGCACATTCTACTCGCCCTTTTGCCTGTAGCTGGATATCCAAGGTCTTGAGTGCGCGGGTAAATTGGGTTAATTCGCTCTCTAAATTGTCCGGATGATACTAGAGACGTGCGAAACATGGGTGTGCAGCGGTGTTGATATAATCAACATCTGTTTGATTTTAGGATTTTGAAAGGGCAGCGATTAGGGGCGCAGTGAAGTCAACTCTACCTGGGGTCGGATGGCGTGGGGTTGCATGATGGATGGCATGCTACTCCTCGCGGGAAACAACAGCGCGGCGATAGGACAATCATGGTGGTGTGCCATCATAGTAATCCAGAAATAACCCGCCAGCACATAGCAGATGGGCAATGCGATCAAGGTCGCTTAAGTCTGCATTAGCAACGATCTCTCTGACCTTTGCCCGCTGCGTTTTGGCTTTGGCGTAGGCGGTTTGCTTATGCGCCGCTAGGACTTGAGCCAGTCCCAGCGTAGCCTGATGTAAATAGTTATAGGTATGGATAGTTGCCGCCATAGATAATTACCCCTTGGGGTGGGGGGTTATTAATAAATGCCACTGTGTGCGCATGAGAAAGAACCTTGTGCAAATCGGATGCGAGGATGTTTCATGTGATGAAGTGCCAGTTTAAATTTCGCAAAGTGCGTTACCGAGCGTATATTGTTTTTCTTGCTAAAAAACGGCTACACTATGCTTTGCTACATTCTATACTGGTTTTTGTCAGAAATACTTTTCAAGTCTTTACCTGTTAAATACCTCGTAAGGTTTGTATCACTTCCTAATTTAATGAGGTAATTATTATGGCAACAGGAACCGTTAAGTGGTTTAACGAATCCAAAGGCTTCGGCTTTATCGCACCTGAAGATGGCAGCAAAGACGTATTTGTTCATTTCTCAGCTATCGCAAGCGAGGGTTTTCGTACATTAACTGAAGGCCAACAGGTCACTTTCGAGGTTGAAGAAGGGCCAAAAGGCCCGCAGGCACAAAACGTAACAATCTGAAAATCTGCTAGTTTAATGTTTTGAGTAAATCCTGCGGTTTCGCGGGATTTTCTTCTTGTAACGTAAGGGCTATAACGTAATAACAGGAGCTTCAAAGTGAAAAAACTATTTGTTGGCAGTTTGCCACCCAGTACTACAGAAGATTCTTTGCAGGCTTTATTTTCAGAGTTCGGCACGGTGCGTTCTATGAATCTTGTAAAAGACTTATTTTCAGGCAATTGCAAAGGATTCGCTTTTCTGGAAATGGAAGGCCACGAAGCACGCGCTGCTATTGCTGGTTTGGATGGCAAGTCGTTTGAAGGCAATTTCCTGAAGGTCAAGTTCGAAGAGCCACGTAAAGGTCAGAAAGGTAGACGCCGCTAAGTTCCGAATTTATAGTTAATCAAGTTCGTAGTTAATGTATAAACGGAATGGGGGGTCGGTTGTATTTCAGCTCATAAATTTTTCCCTGATTCTCTCTGATGCTTACGTTGTTTTTATGTTCGTATAATTTAACAAGTTATTTATTTTAAACCGTTGCAGTTGACCTTGTGTGTTGTTTTCGGTGTCCGGATTTATTACTCTTTTTGCCTGAACTGTTTAAACCAGCGTTATCCGATTCGCGATTTCTACTGTGTGTTTTTTGTTCACTAGAGCCTTTGCGCTGACCGTATTTATTTCTTGCTTGTTTTGACCTACGCTTTTTGAGGGGTGTCGATTCAATAGGGATAACATGTCCCGGCTCGAAATTTTCAATTTCTTCACGTTCGATTTTTCTTTTGATGAGTCGCTCGATGTCTCGCAGCTGTTTTGCTTCATCAGCACTGACTAAAGAGATGGCATGCCCATTAGCACCTGCACGACCAGTGCGACCAATGCGATGAACATAGTCTTCAGGAATATTTGGCAAATCGAAATTAACAACGTGTGAAAGTTGGTCAATGTCTATACCTCTGGCAGCAATATCGGTTGCTACCAACACCTGAATTTTGTCTTGTTTAAAATCGGCTAACGCCTTGGTACGTTGAGATTGACTCTTGTTGCCGTGTATCGCTGCAGCATGGATGTTATCGTGTAATAACTTTTTCACCAGTTTGTTTGCACCATGTTTGGTTCGATTAAAAACCAATACCTGATGCCAGTTTTCTGTGCGTATCAAATGGCTGAGTAGCTCTGTCTTACGCGCCTTATCTATCGGATGGACCTTTTGGATGATGGCTTCAATCGTAGAATTGCGTGGAGCAACATCAATTTCGACAGGGTTGTTAATAATACCTTTGGCGAGTCTTCGTATCTCATTAGAGAAGGTAGCGGAAAACATCAAGTTCTGCCGCTGTTTAGGTAGCAACGCCATAATCTTTTTAATGTCGTGTATAAAACCCATATCCAGCATACGATCAGCTTCGTCTAGCACCAGGATTTCAATATCATTAAAACGGATAGCGTTTTGCTGATGCAGATCAAGTAGCCGCCCTGGTGTTGCAACTAAGACATCAACGCCTCTACGTAGCTGCATCATTTGCGGGTTAATCTTTACGCCGCCGAAAACAACAGATGAACGTAATTGTATGTGTTTGCCATAGGTAAACACGCTGTCTTGAACCTGTGCTGCGAGTTCTCGTGTAGGTGTTAATACCAGTGCGCGGACGCGGTTATTCTTTACTGGCGGCTTATGGCTTAGCAGTTGTAATAAAGGCAGGGTAAAGCCAGCAGTTTTGCCGGTGCCGGTTTGCGCTGCACCCATTACATCCTTGCCTGCTAATATAGCGGGGATGACCTTTGCCTGAATTGGTGTTGGGTTTATATAACCAGCGTCACGCAATGCGCGTAACAGTTCTTCGGATAAGCCGAGTGTTTCAAATGTCATTCTATTTTATTATAAATCCATATTTATGATCGTTAATGTGATTTTTGGTATCGGCCAAAATGTTTGGAGTGGCTTAAACGACTTTTGCGCATACTGCTTATGATAACCTATTTTTTTGAGCTATCTGGGACAGCCTCTAATTTATAAGCCAGTAGTTTTATAACCAGTAGCGCCCGGCAGTTGCAATTATAATGATCAATAAACCGAGTATTAAATTAGTTTTAATCAACATACGAATTTGATTGAGTTTTACTCTGCCAGTTTCCCAGTCACTTTCGATAATAGCATATTGCAAACGGCGCAATGCGCCGAAGTAGACATGCATAAATAACAACATCATGAAGACGCCAAGTCCAAGCATGATATATATATGGAGTCCCATATTTGCCATGCCGTCTGGCCTATCGAATATCATCCACAACCCCGAACCAAGCAATACAATGATTGATAGCCATACCCAGGAAAAAAAGCGTTTAAATACACTTGACCATAGTGCCAGTCGAATGGGTGGTTCAAGTAAATTTTCGACAGCTGGCCGTAATACCATGTAGGCGAAGAACATGCCCCCGACCCAGATGACGACAGAAAGAAGATGTAAGGTAATTGCCAATGCCATTTTTAACTCCGGGTTCATTTAACACTAATCCATCATATCTGATGAGATACAGATGTGCGATAGAACTATTTTAGTCTTTCTGTTGCCCTTGTTTCCTTTTTCTAGCAATATTGGTCATTATTATTAACACAGAGAATCGTAACTTGCCAGATAAAGAAAAAAGCCTAGAACAAGCCCGTTTGCTTTCTGAGGAAGGCAAGAACGATGAGGCACGGATGCGCTTGCTTGAATTATTAAAAGAAGATCCAAATAATCATGTGGTGCTATTGATGCTGGGCGGCTCTTATTTTATTGATGAAAAATATTCAGAAGCCGAAATAGTTTTTGAAAGGTTAATTTTGATGGAGACGAACGAAGGAAAATTCTCAATCGCATTGTTTAATACGCTATGGAAATCAGGCCGAACAGAAGAAGCTCTTAAGGAAATAAGACGTTTCTTATCGACTGCCGATTCCGTGAGAGAGAATAGAGACGTTCGGTCAATGTATGGAGATCATAAACTCTATCGCAGATGATATTGATCAGGATCATCAACAGGAATTGATATGTTAAGCACGATTAAGAATTTTTTTGAGCAAAACATTTTGCCAGAAGCAAACGGCGACCCTGAGCATGAACTGAAATTGGCGACGGCAGCCTTACTGATCGAAATGATGTATCAGGATGATCAGGTTCACGACAAAGAAATCGATGCAGCAAAAAATGCTTTAACAGAAAGATTCGAACTTACTGATGACGAATGCCACGCTTTATTTGAATTGGCCAAGGAAGAAGTCAAAGATGCGGTTGATTATTATCAGTTTACTCGATTGATTGCCAAGGAATTTACTCAGGCACAGAAGATCAAGGTTGTTGAGTTGCTCTGGTCTGTGGCTTATGCTGATTCGCATCTGGATTCAATGGAAGAGCATATGGTGAGAAAGATTGCCGATTTGATCTATGTTTCCCATAAAGATTTCATGAGGACCAAGCATGAGGTAGAGAGTGCTTTATTGAATAGGCATTAGTCTGAATAAAGGCGTGAATGCAACTTGCCAAGTGCAACTCAATTATACGGCTTAAGACGGGCTGACTCTAACCGAGTCAGTATTGATGAGCCTCCCGCTGCGATTAAAGATGCGGAGGGCACCACTCACTTAGGTGGTTGGAGAAACTGTATAGCCATTATCAGTTCACTAATTGCCAGTTAACTATTTTTCTGAATGTTGTGCAGATTGTTCAAGAATGTCGATTTGCTTCTGCAAATCTTCAAGTCTTTCCCGAGTGCGTTGTAACAGGGATGATTGAATATCAAATTCTTCTCTTGAGACCAGATCCATTTTGCTGAATGCTGCACTTAACGCAGCTTTGAGTTGTTTTTCAAAATCAGTTTTCATCTGGATCATATCTTTTGGCATCGTTTTTATGAACTGACTTACCAGTGCTTCAACATAAGTCTGATTTGACATCATTTTGCCCCCGTTTTGTTGTTCGCTCAATCATTTCATTCTAATCGACGAATAAATTCAATAAGTAACTCAGTCTAGTCTTTAATAGTGGTGCGCTGTACCCTTGGAAGCGCACCATTATGGTGCGTTAATTAGTAGTAATGACATTTATATTCTATGCTATCTCATTGATTATAATAAATATACATTATTTGGCATGTTCCATGCTTAGTTAAACGGCAAGTTTACATAAATATCTGTAAATTTATATTTGAAAACAGCATGGGAACTTAATATTATGAATAAATATCATCTATACCTTGTCAGTTTGCTGACTTTTATGAGCACAAGTGCAATTGCAGATGAGGATGAAATAGAAATCTCTGCAAATGTAGCGCTTGCATCAAACTATCTTTTTTACGGAGCGAGCCAGACTACAGATGGACCGGCTGTATCGGGTGGTTTTGATCTTGCGCTTGATAATTTTATCCCCGGTTTGTATGTGGGAACATGGGCTTCTTCCGTTGAACAGGGTGGCAATGATCCTGCCTCACTAGAACTGGATTTTTACGGTGGTATTGCGGGCGAGCTTTCTAATGGCATTGGCTGGGATCTTGGGCTTTGGTTCTATACGTATCCTGATCAGGATTCAGATGCCGGTAGCGAAGACTTTGACTATTTCGAAGTGTATGGCAATTTTAGCTATAGTTTTGCTGCGCCCTTAGATCCTTCTTTAGATGTTGGTGTCTATTATTCACCAGAGTACTTCGGTTCTACGCTAGATAGTATTTATATCCCGCTTGGTGTAGATGTCAGCCTTCCATATGATTTCGGTGCTTATTTTTCATATGGTTACTTCGATCAGGAAAGCGTTGGAAAATACTCTCATTACGGCGTTGGTTTGACAAAAACTATTTTGGGCTTAGATGCAGACGTATCATGGACAGGTGATGATGGTGATTGTAGTGCTGTGCAGGGTGTTAACTGTGGCGGCTTCGTTTTTATAGTGAGCAAATCATTCTAAAGCTAAATACTTGTCTTAAGTTAGTAATAAGCAAACTTAAACCTAAAAAAATGCCTGCTCAATTCTTGGGCAAGGCGCGTTAAACGGGAGGAGTATTCCATGAAATTGGTTACAGCAATTATCAAACCTTTCAAACTTGATGATGTACGTGAAGCATTGCACGACATTGGTGTACAAGGGATGACAGTAACAGAAATCAAAGGATTTGGTCGTCAGAAAGGTCACACAGAACTTTATCGCGGTGCAGAGTATGTCGTCGATTTTTTACCCAAGGTAAAACTCGAGATTGCGATTGCGGCGGATCAAGCTGAGGGCGCTATTGAAGCAATTACCAAAGCAGCAAACTCAGGCAAGATTGGTGATGGTAAGATTTTCGTCTCACCTCTTGAGCAAGTTATCAGAATCCGTACCAGTGAAACTGGTCCTGAAGCACTTTAACAGCCTGTGAGGAATTTAATAATGAAATCATTAATTAGTAATTTTAAAAATCATAGAGGCTTAACAAGTTTCTATGTGTTAATGGCGGGATTATTCGTACCATCTTTGGCTATGGCTGATGATCTGAGTGCTGGTGACACAGCCTGGATGATTACAGCGACCGTATTGGTACTATTTATGACGATTCCAGGATTGTCACTTTTTTATGCAGGCATGGTTCGCAGTAAGAACGTTTTGTCAGTGATGATGCAATGTTTTGTTATTACTGCATTGATGAGCATATTGTGGGTATTGTTTGGTTATAGCTTGGCATTTGGTGATGGCGGCAGTATGAATGCCTTCTGGGGCGGTTTTGGTAACGCAATGCTTGCCAACATGACTGTTGACAGCATGAGTGGCACCATTCCTGAATCTGTTTTTATGACCTTCCAAATGACCTTTGCCGTTATCACTCCGGCCTTGATTGTGGGTGCCTTTGCTGAGCGCGTGAAATTTTCAGCCATGCTGATTTTCATGGCTGTTTGGCTAACGATAGTCTATGCGCCGGTATGTCACTGGGTATGGGGTGGTGGCTGGCTTGGTAGTAAGTTTGCCATTATTGATTTTGCTGGCGGTACTGTTGTACACATCAATGCAGGTATCGCAGGTTTGGTTGCATGTATTGTCTTGGGTAAACGTAAAGGCTACCCAACAACAGCAATGCCTCCACATAACCTGACACTGACTCTTATCGGTGCAGCAATGCTTTGGGTTGGCTGGTTCGGATTCAACGCAGGCAGTGAATTGGCAGCCGACGGTGCTGCTGGTATGGCTATGGCCGTAACACAGGTAGCAGCCGCAGCCGCAGCACTGACTTGGATGTTTGCTGAATGGATGACGCATGGTAGGCCTAGTGCATTAGGTGTCGCTTCTGGTGCCGTTGCAGGTCTGGTTGCCATTACGCCAGCATGTGGAAACGTGGGGCCAATGGGGGCAATGGTCATAGGCCTAGCTTCCGGCTTTATTTGTTTCAAGGCTGCAACCATGCTCAAACGTAAGTTTGGTTATGATGATTCACTGGATGTATTTGGTGTCCATGCCGTTGGTGGTGTCGTTGGCGCGTTATTGGCAGGTGTCTTTTCTGCTACTACACTGGGTGTATTCTCAGGCCTAGGTTTTGCAGACGGTGTAAGTGGTATCGGTGAACAGGTTTTCAACCAGTTTGTCGGTGTTATGGTCACTATCATCTATAGCGGTACATTGAGTCTTATTATTCTTAAAGTAGTTGATGCGGTGATTGGACTTCGTGTAGATGAAGAGGAAGAGACTGAGGGCCTTGATCTCGCTTCTCACGGTGAACGTGGTTACATCTTGTAATCTGGTTACATCTTGTAATCGATGTACTAATAAGGGCGCTTCGGCGCCCTTATTTATGCCATTCTATTTTCTTCTTTAATCCAATGAATGCACCATTCTAGATATGTGTTAATCTTTCCCGCACAGCACCAGTGCAGTAACAATAGCTTCTATGAGGCTGAGGTTAAACTCCGGGAGAATGTAAGTATGAAATTATTAGTCGTAGTCATAAAACCCTTTAAGTTAGATGATGTGAGAGATGCCTTGGCAGAGGTTGGTGTACAAGGCCTGACCGTGACAGAGGTTAAAGGTTTTGGTCGACAAAAAGGTCACACAGAGCTTTATCGTGGCGCAGAGTATGTGGTTGATTTCCTGCCTAAGACGAAAATAGAAATCGCCTTGGATGATGACCGAGTGGATGCAGCGATTGAAGCCATTATAAAAGCAGCGGGGACTGGCAAAATCGGCGATGGCAAGATTTTTGTACAAGACCTCGGGCACGCGGTTCGTATCCGAACCGGTGAAACAGATATAGACGCACTGTAAGAAAATTAAAGACGGTAAGAGGGGCAACCAATGTTTATTAAGAGAGTTATTGGTCTGATATCAGGCCTACTATTAATGCTACCCGCAGCAGCCTTCGCTGATGAAATAAATGGTGCTGATACGGCGTGGATTCTGACATCAACGGCCTTGGTTCTGTTTATGACACTACCTGGACTGGCTTTATTCTATTCTGGTCTGGTTCGGGCGAAGAATGTTCTTTCTGTGTTAATGCAGTGTTTTGCCATAGCCTGTATGGCATCCGTTCTGTGGATGCTTGGTGTTTATGGCCTGGCTTTTGGTGATGGAGGGTCGCTGAACCAGATTATTGGTAGCGGTAAAATCCTGATGTCTGGAGTTAGTCTGAATAGTGCCAGTGGCTCACTGCCTGAAACTGTGTTTTTCATGTTTCAGATGACCTTTGCAATTATTACCCCGGCACTGATTGTGGGTGCTTTTGCAGAGCGAATGAAATTTTCTACGGTACTTTTATTTAGTGCTCTCTGGTTAATTCTGGTTTATGCGCCTGTTTGCCACTGGGTCTGGGGTGGTGGCTGGCTTGGGGATCTCGGCTTCATGGATTTCGCTGGTGGGGCAGTCGTGCATATTAATGCGGGTATTGCTGCACTTGTTGCTGCACTTGTTATTGGCAATAGAAAAGGATTCCCGCAAACGGCCATGCCGCCACATAATATGACCATAGTTGTCGCAGGTGCTTCTATGCTTTGGGTAGGCTGGTTTGGGTTTAATGCAGGTAGTGCATTGACAGCAGGAACTAGCGCAGGAATGGCTATGACGGTCACACATCTCTCAGCAGCAGCAGGATCTTTGGCATGGATGGCATGTGAATGGATCAGATATGGCAAACCAAGTGTATTGGGAATTGTCACTGGCATGGTGGCTGGCCTGGGCACAATCACTCCGGCATCTGGTTATGTTGGACCATGGGGTGGTCTGGCTATTGGTTTGATTGCAGGCGTAGTATGTTATTTCGCGACACAATATATAAAACGGGTCTTGGTTATCGATGACTCTCTTGATGTCTTCCCTGTACATGGTGTTGGGGGTATTTTGGGAACCTTACTGACTGCTGTGTTTGCAGCCGAATCCATGGGCGGCCTGGGTCTTGAAACCTCAATTAGTTCGCAGTTTGTGACACAGGCAATTGGTGTGGTTGCAACGATTGCCTGGTGCGGTGGCATGACTTTTGTTTTACTCAAAATACTCGATGCCGTGATGGGTTTGAGAGTGAGTGAAGACGAGGAAACAGAGGGCCTGGATCTGGTATTGCACAATGAGCGTGGTTATACACTCTGATCAACAATTTTGCTGGCTTTATAATCAAGGGGGGCATCAGAGTCATGGTGTGCCGCCTTTTATTTTGCAAAATCTATTATCGGGCAATGGCGAGGATTATGTCCCGAGAGATATATTTAATTTCTCCGATAATGTAGAATTGGCCTTCCCGAACAGGATAGTCTGATTGCAATTTTGGCTTCGTACGTTACATAAAAAGTAATGGAGAAAGAAGGTATAAAAATTCATGGCTGAGTTGGTCGATAAGACAGTGTTAAAAACATTTGTCCCGCCTAGTGCGTTAAATACTGAGAATTTTCGCGAGCTTGCAAGCAAGTCGTATGTGGAAGAAATCGCGAAGGGCAAAACGCTATTCGCACAAGGTGATATAGATAAAAAAAACATTTATTTGATCGACGGTGAAGTTACGGTAACCTCAGGTGAGGGTAATTCTGTTTCTGTTATTGCGGGATCTCGAGCCGGAAGACATCCCTTGGCTAATTTCCAGCCACGTAAACATACGGCTGTTACTAAGTCTGCTTGCAAAATTACTCGCGTAGACAGCGACTTGTTGGATGTCTTAGTGACATGGGATCAAGTGACCGGCATTGAGGTTGATGAAATCCACACAGATGAAGACGAGAGCGGGGATTGGATGGCCAATATCCTGCAATCAAAAGCCTTTTTGCAAGTTCCTTCAGCTAATATCCAGTCGATGTTTATGCGAATTCAAGAGATTCCTGCCAAGGCTGGGGATGTCATCATTAAACAAGGTGATAAGGGTGATTTTTATTACATTATTAAGCAGGGTGAATGTAAAGTTACCAGAAAATCGAAAGCCGATTCTGAATTAACGCTTGCGACACTTAAAACTGGCACGGCATTTGGTGAGGAGGCGCTGTTGTCTGATGCCAAACGTAATGCCAATGTCATTATGGCAACAAATGGCGTATTGATGCGTTTATCGAAGAAAGATTTTAACGAATTACTGAAAGAGCCTATGCTGACCTGGGTTACCAGAGAAGAAGGTGATAGGATGGTAAAGGACGGTGCCGTGTGGCTTGATGTACGGCTAGATAGCGAACACAAAAACAATGGACTTGAAGGCAGTATCAATATTCCATTATTTATGTTGCGACTAAAGGCTGCGACACTTGCCAAAGATAAGCAATATATCCTCTATTGCGATACTAGTAGACGTAGTGCAGCAGCAGCATTTTTATTAACTGAACGTGGTCTTGATGCCGTCTGTCTGAAGGGCGGCATCGTGGGTGGCAGTGGAGGCTAAGAACCATTTTTCTATTGTTCGGGGCAGTAATTGGTTAAATGATCATCGATATAAATCCATCAATCGATAATTATTGTGTGATGGGTAATCCCGTCACACATAGTAAATCTCCTCAGATCCATACTGCGTTTGCAGAACAAACCCAACAAAATATCTTCTATCAGGCTATTCAGATTGATGCTGGAAAATTCAAAACGGCAATAAAAGAACTTCAGGCTCAGGGCGGTAAAGGTTTGAATGTCACAGTACCGTTTAAGGGTGACGCATGGGAAGTCTCAGAAACTAAAAGTAACAAAGCCGAACGCGCACTGGCAGTCAATACAATTAGCTTTGATGCTGCTGGAAAAATAATTGGTGACAATACAGATGGTGTTGGACTAATTCGTGATTTGACGATTAACAATAAACTTATAATTAAAGGTAAAAATGTTTTGCTACTTGGTGCAGGCGGTGCCATTAGAGGAATTCTGGACTCACTCTTCGATGAACAGCCAGCCAAGATTGTTATTGCAAATCGTACAGCTAGCCGGGCTGAGAAGCTAGTTAACATTTTTTCAGACCGTGATGATATTTCTGCTTGTGGATTCGATGAATTAGTTGAGTGTGGTTTCGATATCATCATCAACGGTACTTCAGCCAGCTTACAAGGCGAAGTTCCACCTCTATCTGAAAATCTTCTCAATGATAATGTATGTTGCTATGATATGATGTATTCAACAGGCGATACGCCATTTGTTTCATGGGCTAAAACACATGGCGTTACGAAAGTATCCGATGGTTTAGGCATGCTTGTTGAGCAAGCCGCTGAATCATTTTTTATCTGGCGAGGTATCCGACCTGACACCAATAATATTATTCAACTGATAAGAAAACAATCACAGGCCATTTAACTCATCCATTAAGTCTGGTAGCCACGTGACCAGCTGTGGGAATAGTATCAACAGAATCAGAGTCAAAATCTGTATCACTATAAAGGGAATTATCCCACGATAAATATCTTGGATTCGTATCTCTGGTGGAGCGACAGCTTTTAGATAAAATAATGAAAAACCAAAAGGAGGTGTCAGGAAAGATGTTTGCAGGTTAAGGCCAATTAAAACAGCCAACCAGAGCAGGTCGATCCCCAGATAACCAGCGATTGGCGTGATGATGGGTACGACGATAAAACAAATTTGTAAAAAATCTAGGAAGAAACCTAGGGCAAATATTAGAAACAAACTGGCAAACATAAAACCCCCGACACCACCAGGAATATTTGTCATCACCTCACCAACCAGTGTGTCTCCTCCCATGCCACGAAACACCAGTCCAAATGCGATGGCACCTATTAAAATCATGAATACCATACTGGTTAGACGTGTTGTAAGTTGCATGATGGATTTTAATCTACTCATCGTGAGTTGTTTGTGTATCGCAGAAAGTATCATTGTGCCGAGTGCACCAACTGCAGCTGACTCAGTAGGTGATGCGATGCCAGCAAAGATTGAACCGAGGACACTGATGACCAGTAGTAAAGGCGGCAATAAAGTAAATATAACTTTTTTGAAGAGATTTTCATTTTCATTATTTTTTAATGCGGGAGCCGTGTCTGGTTTTAACCAGGCAACACAAAGAATGTATAACAGGAAAAATAGAACCAATATTATTCCCGGAACAATAGCCCCAACGAAAAGACGACCCACAGGTACGCCCATCACATCACCAAGCAAGATAAGTATGATGCTAGGCGGTATGATCTGACCTAATGTCCCGGATGCAGCGATAGTCCCCGAGGCAAGTGCGGGGGAATATTGATGTTTGAGCATGATTGGAAGTGCGATAATACCCATCGTTACTACTGTCGCACCAACAATACCTGTGGTTGCGGCCAACAGTGCGCCAACCACTACCACTGATACCGCAAGGCCGCCTCGCATCTTTCCGAATAATAGTCCCATTGTTTTAAGTAAATCTTCTGCCAATCCTGATTTATCCAGTGTCACACCCATAAAGATAAATAATGGAACAGCGAGTAAGGTGAAGTTATTCATGATCCCCCAGATTTGCAGAGGGAGCAGATTAAAAAAATCCAGATCTAAAAAAATACTACCGAATAAAAGCGCAACAGCACCTAAAGTAAAGGCAACCGGGTAACCGAGAAGCAGCATTGCCATCAGTGTGACAAACATGGCAACAATGGCAGTGGTCATGTGTTTTTCCTCATGATGATATTGATGTTTCTTACAATATCCGAAATACCTTGTAGTAAAAGGACTATAAATCCTAATGGAATGCTTGCCTTGAGGATCCAGCGATAGGGCAAGCCACCTGGGTCGGGGGAGCCTTCCAGATAAATATAGGATTGATAGATAAAAGGCCAGGCCGTTGTAATGATCAACAGACAGAAAGGTAGTAATAGGAACAGACTGCCAAATAGATTAATCCATGCTCTTCGCTCATCATTCATGAATCTACTTTTATAGATGAGGTCAAGCCTGACATGATCATCATGCTTTAAGGTATACGCGGCGCCAATCAGAAATATTATAGAGAACAAATGCCATTCCATTTCCTGTAGTGCGATGGAACCACTTAGGAAAAGATAGCGCATGGTAACGTCGTAACTCACCAGTAGAACCATGGCTAAAACAAGCCATGAAACCAGTTTGCCAGTGAGTTCACTTAATTGGTCTATTTTATGTGAGAGTTGTTGTAACAAATGCAAGAAGTTGTCTCGTTTCATGCTTGTTGGGTAAGTCTTTAAATTTGCAGGCGTATTATTATTTGGAATAGAGATAAATGCTACATTTTGGTGCTGGCTTATGCATATTTCAGATGTGAGGTCGGTTATTGTACCGTCAATCGAATTTGCAATCTGCACTGTTTTTATGCACAAGCAAATCAAGGGCTAATAAACCACGTGATTTATCGATAGTGGATGCTATTTATAAGAGCTAATAAAAAATATAAGTATTTGATTGTTATATGAAAATATTATTCTTAATGTTGCAGAGAAATAAAAACACAAAATTTAAACTCAGAAAATAGGCAGTTGGGTTAGGGCAATTAGTTCACAGAGTTTTCCACAACCTAAGCTATTGATTTTTCTCATAGTAGGCGTTTGCTAGTTGGATAAAATTATCAATGGAGAGGCTTTCTGCTCGTGCCCCAGGGTTAATGCCCAAATTGATTATTTGTTGTTCATCAAGAATCCTTTTTAAACAATTCTTTAGTGTTTTTCTTTTTTGGGAGAATGCTTGCTTGACAACGTGCGCAAAATGAGGATAGTCCAAAATCCGATTTAAAAGCTTGTCGTAGGGGTCTAATTTTATAACCGCTGACATGACTTTGGGTGGCGGAGAAAAGGCACCGGGACCGACGGTAAACAATTTCTCAACATAACAATTTGCCTGAACCATCGCAGACAGACGGCCAAAATCCTTGTTGCCAGGTGAAGCACATATGCGATCAATGACTTCTTCCTGAAGCATGAATACCATATCATCGATGACATGATTATTTTCCAGTAAATGAAAAATTAAAGGCGTTGAAATATTGTAGGGCAGGTTGCCTATGATACGTAAATGCTGATTATCTAACTCCTCAAAGTCATAAGTCAGCGCATCCAGACAGTGAACAGTGAGCTTATCTTCAGCCTCGTATTTTTTAGTCAGAGCCTGTGCTAAATCCCTGTCAATTTCAAGGACGTGCAGTTTATCGACTTGTTCTATTAATGGAGCTGTAAGTGCACTTTTGCCAGGACCAATCTCAATGATTGTCTGATGAGACTGTGGATTGATGACGGTGATAATACGCTGAATAATATTCTGGTCGTGGAGGAAATGCTGGCCAAATCTTTTCCTTGCTCTATGTTCGGCCATTAAGTTATTTTAGCTGTTAAGAATATAATGGGGATATTAAATTTACTGAAGCAGATTTTTCGCAGTTATTACATATCATATCTATCGCGCACTGAACGGCTTCCATCAAACTTGATGAGGATGCCTTCCCTGTGCCTGCCAGATGCAGTGCCGTGCCATGGTCAACGGAAGTTCTGACTATGGGCAGTCCCAGTGTGATATTGACTGTTTTACCAAACCCCAGAGATTTTAAAACAGGCAGCCCCTGATCATGATACATGGCGATAGTGACATCAAAGTCATCAATCATTTCCGGCGTGAAGGCAGTGTCTGCCGGCTGAGGCCCTGTTATATTTAAGCCCTGATTTTTTAATGTATTTATAACAGGGATAATAATTTCATCTTCTTCATATCCCAAATGGCCTCTCTCACCAGCATGTGGATTCAGAGCACAAACCAGAATACGTGGATGTTGGATTGAGAATCTAGCACGGAGATCGTCATAGACTATTTGAATAACTTGAGTTAGCTCATCTTTGGTGATAGCCCTGCTTACCTCTGACAAGGGCAGGTGAGTTGTAACCAATGCAACTCGTAATACATTATTTACCAGCATCATGACAGGACTGGCTTGATGACAAAGGTTGGCAAGAAATTCTGTATGACCACTGAATGCAATACCAGCATCATTAATAATCGATTTTTGAACTGGGGCCGTGACCATGGCATCGAATTTATTATCTAGACAGGCTAGACAGGCTGTTTTTAACAGGTTGAGAACGTATTTAGCATTATGTGAATCAAGCCTTCCCGCAACAGCAGGTATTGTGGTTTTAATCGGGATTATTCTAAGGCTTTTGGCAATATGTTTTTGTTTGTGGGCAATATCAAATTCAATCAATGACAGGGGAAGCCCCAATGCCGATGCTCGATCCTGCAATAAGTCTGGGTCACCTATGCTAACAATATCAGCATTAATATTTTTCTGGGCAATTTGAATTGTGATATCAGGGCCAATGCCTGCAGGTTCACCTGTTGTTATAATAATACGTGGTAGCTCAGTGTTAGCTCTCATCCAGTCGGTACTCAATATAGGCCTCATCACGTAGGTGTCTTAACCAGTTTTGGTGAGCCTCCTCAGATTTTCTTCTGCGAATTTCTTCTGATGCTTTTTTTCGTCTGGCATTTTCAGTATTGTCATGTTCTCTACGTTCCAGTACTTGAAGAATATGCCAGCCGAATTGCGTTTTGAAGGGTTCACTGATTTCATTAATATTGAGTTGATTCATTACGTTTTCAAATTGTGGCGCCAATTCACCAGGGCTTGACCAGCCGAGATCGCCTCCATCAGCTGCACTGATCTTGTCATCTGAGTGGGCTTTGGCCAATTTAGTAAAATCATCTCCACCTTCAAGGCGGGTTTTCAATTGTTCTAGTCTGATTTTAGCATTATCTTCTGTTGTTATCTCATCTACTTTAATCAGTATATGGCGAGCATTGGTCTGTGTGATTATGTGTTTTTCACTGCTTCGTACATCAGTTAATTTGACAATGTGAAAACCGGATGGACTTTGAATCAAGTCACTGATATCACCTTTTTCCATAGTGGCGATCTCGGCGTTAAAGAGTGTAGGGATTTCATTCTTTTTACGCCAGTCTAGCTCGCCGCCTTCGAGTGCTCGTTGACCATCCGATGCAGTCGTTGCCATGGTCATAAAGTCCTGTCCTGCATTTAAATCTTTAAGTATCTTTGTTGCAAACAGTCTGGTCTGTTCTTCTTCATTTGGGGTCGGGGCTTCTGGTAAAGATATGAGTATGTGACTAAGCTGATATTCTGTTTCTGTCTCTCCCTGAAATTTCAGATTGGAGAGGGCATTGTCAATTTCTCTACTGGTGATTGAAATACGGTTATCTACCTGGCGCTGGCGTAACCGAGAAATGATAATTTCGTCACGTATATTTTCCCTGAATTGTTCATAACTAAGTCCATCTTTCTCGAGTATTTCTTTAAACTGACTTAAATTAACCTTGTTGCTTGCTGCAATGTTATTGATTGCCCTGTTTAATGTTTCGTCATCAACACGGATTCCTGTTTCCTCAGCTCGCTGTAGCTGAATCTTTGACAGGATCATGCGTTCCAGCACCTGGTCTTCTAGGACACTCAAAGAAGGGAGTGTCATACCCTTTTGTTTCATTTGACTAATCACGGTACGTAATTGTATATCAAGCTCGCTTTGCATGATGATGTCTTTCTCAACAACAGCAACAATACGATCCAGTGCTATGTCTGCGGCCAAGGAAAATGTTTGTAAAGTAAGGAAGCCTGCCAATAGCAGGCGTATAGAATGAAGTTTCAACTTATAAATCGCTCTCGTATCCGGGGATTCTTTGTTTTAGGAAGTCTACTGTTTTATGGCCAATACCCGACAGTCCTTTTAGCTCAAATTGTAAAAATATACCCGTATCAAAGCTTCCGTCTATATTTGTCAGGAACCTGCGCGCAACTGCTCGGAAGCCCCAGCAACAGCTATCATATTCAACGCCACCAAAAATTTCCAATGATTTTCTCTCAGGAACTGTGTAATTCCATCTGCCGATCATGCTCCAATTTTGATTGAGCGACCAATGCAATGAAATATCACTCTGCTCAATATTTACTAGATTAGTGCTACGATTGGAGGTATCACGAACATGGTAGCTAAAATTGATTATCTTATTTGTGGCTGGTTTATATTGGATTTGTGCGAACGATTTTTCTATCGTGTTTGAGTTTGGGTCCCATTGTAGATCGCCTATGAGTCTCCAGTGACGAAATAACGTCGTACTAATTTCTGCAAGAATCGGCGAGCTATGGTCATCAAGTATTTTACTATCTGGCAAAATCACTTTTCTGTCATTCAGATAATAAATTTGTCCCAAACTTACATAGGCTTTTTCTTTCCCTGTGTCATGGTCTATCAGGCGTGACGTTAATGCCAACGTGAATTGATTAGCGTCACCAAGACGGTCATTGCCACTAAAACGATCTTCCCTGAACAGTGAATCAAAGGAAAGATCATACAGGTCGGTGTCAAAAATAGGTAAATCATCCTGGTTTTCTTCCGGGATGTAAAAATAGAAAAGCCTAGGTTCGAGTGTTTGTAAAGATTTCTTGCCAAACAAGGAAAAATCACGTTCGAGGAAAACGCCACTATCAATACTTAGTATAGGCAATAAACGGCTGGGATTAGACTCGAATGAACCTGCATTATGTAAATCATATTGTGTGTAATGCAGGCCAAGTTTTGGTGTTAAAAATGTGGATGCTGTTCTACGGGTGTAACTAATAGATGGCGATAAATTAAATCTTGCTCCCGTGACGTTATCAGTCGAAATAGAATTGTTATCACCACGATCAAAATAGGTAAACTCACTACTAAGCATATAATGGAATTTGTTATTGCCGCCGAGAGAATATGCATTGAAATTAATTTGAGGCAAACGCTTGTAAGGTCTATCTACAGCAGCAATGGTTTGATAACTTTCTAACCTCGCGTTAGCATTCCACCAACTTCCGGCATATGAAATATCCCCACGCTGTTGTAAAAAGCGTGTGCTGGCAACACCAAGGGAAGAGCCAAAATCTTCAAAATACTTTTTGTCTGAGACTCGGTTGTAGTTCAGTGAGAAATTACCTCTGTCTGCGAATACATGCTGATATTTCAAGTCAATCAAGTTTCTCTTCTTGTCATCAAATTGGTTGTCATTAGGGAGGTATTCAGCGTTGAGTGTGCTTGTGCTATTTTTTGATGCATGACGAAATTCCCCAATCAGCATGACACCACTGTCAGTAAGTAATCTGGGGGTCAATGTTACATCCATTTGTGGGGCGATATTCCAATAAAATGGTGTGCGTGTTTCAAAACCATTTCTATTCGAATTTCCTAATCCAGGCGTTAAAAATCCTGTTTTCCTTTTCTTACTTAAAGGGAAGGAAATATAGGGACTATAAAACACAGGTATATCTTTAATTTTAAGCACGACATTCTTGGCGCTACCCCGTTCTTCGACGTGCTCAAGATTAATTTCATCAGCAGATAATGCCCAGAATTTGTTTTCTGGGTCGCAGGTACTGTAGTCGGCATTCCTTAAATTGGTCTCTATTCCCATCTTCATTTCCAGATCGGCACTTTGTCCCCGTCCGTGATCATCCTTGATGATATATCTAATATTTTCAAATTGACCGGTGTCTGTGTTGAATTCGATGTGGCCCTTATCGGCTTGCAGGTAGATCGATTCATCCCAATATTGGATATTATCTTCTAAGTCAGCGGTATCATTTATTTGGTTAAATTGAACATGGTCAGATCGAATTTGTTGATCATCATGTGTGATCTCAACATTTCCATCCAGCATTGAAATCCCTTCTGCTTCCAAGTCAGCATCATCTGCTGCAACATGCAGATCATGAGGCATCAGCCCTACTTCAACCATTGGCCGAGCGGGGATGTTTAACAAGTCCGCGCATAGAGGCCAGCTTGACTCTTGCTGAGCTAATTCTAGCCCATCCGCCCAAGCGGACATGATCGGAGCCAAAAATATGGGCGTGACCGCAAACGATACCATGAAATATTTATTCAATATTCTTTTCACCGTGTCCCATTATTTTTTGTCGTCGGCAGGGCGATTTCCCTGTGGCAATGGACATTACAATGCAATGCCTCAAGTAATATCCCAATGTAATATTATGGAAGTAATTTTGTAACCTCTTGATTATAGTGTGATTTTAAAATCCATGATAGCCTTGGGAGAAGGTTTTTTTAAACTTAATAATTGTTTACCCAGACGGAAATATGTAATGTGGCTTCTCAAGTTTAAATTGTATCCCTTTAATTTTTAGGTGAATAAACAAGATGAAATTTATTCATATCTGGCATTTCGATAATATAATTGAATGCGGGTTGGGCTCCAGATATTTATCAGGATCCATTTACTATGTGAAACACTGCGATAATCTCCTTAGCGGGTCTTCAAGCGAAATGTCAGGCGCATTCCGCCTGAGCTATAAATGAAAAAGTGGGAGTAGTAATAATATTTTCAGATCATGAGTGCGTATTACTTGTTTTAGCGTCGTTATTATTGAAATAGTTATCGTAGTATTGACCACGCTCCATTTTTTTCGATACTCATGATTTTAGCTTTGTCGCCATTAATTCAGCTCAGCTTAAAGCTTTTTGAATCGATACCAAGTAAATAAGGCAAATACAGGTGCACCTACTGAAGCCCCAATCAGAAAAGGTGGGTGTAGATTGAACCAAACAACGGGCGCGAAGAGATACAAGACATCATCGAAATCAAACCCTGCAAACCCTGCATAGGCTTTTTCTCCGGCATCTTTCTGCGCTTGGTCAATTTTTTCAGCAAGAATTTCAGCGGCAATCACACCAGCGGCTGCACAGATTCCCATGACTATCGTCCAGAGCCCAAGTCCTATATCTAGGAAAGTTGTATTTCTCAGACCAATCCCGATGCCGATAAAAAATAATGCAGTAACAAATACGTCTGAAAAATAATCATATTGATGCCCCCATGGGCTGGTCTTACCACTGACGCGAGCCAGTTCACCATCTGCGCGATCCAGAAAGGCAGACAATATCCATAATAGACCGCCATAGAGGTTCCATTCTGTTATGCCGATGGCAAACAAACCGCAAGCAGCGATGCCAGTGATTAATCTTAACGTCGTTAGATGATTTGGTGTGATCGGGGTATTAACAAGCGGGAGAATGCAAACCCGTGCTATTTTATGCGTCCAGGAATCGCCGACCATTCTCGAATATCACTATGATTTGCCAAAGCTGGTTAATTCGATGGAGAATTTTTCAACGATACGTTTGATGCGTGGGTGAACAAGCGCCTTATATTCTGCCTCAAACTCATAATCTTTGGCTGCTGGGTCAACGGCATCCCATGATCCTGTGGCGGGATGCAGATAAATTTCAGATAGACCATTTTCAAGATTAGGAAGTATGCGTACCAGTGTGTTGAGATTCATGTGACCTGTATGATGGAGGCCGAAAAGGTTTGTATTAAATTTAATATTGTTCTCGGCAAGTTGTTTCTTCATTCTATAAGTAAATGGTTTCAGCAATAACCAAGTCGCAAGTCGCGTAATCTTTTCTTTGGGAGTATCTATTAGTGACTTTAACGGTTTCTCTTCAGGAACTCGTACAGCATCCATTCCATAATCTTTCCCAATCTCCATGATTGCATCAAATATGACAGGATGAAGGTGCATGTGATTGTGTGTATTCACATGATCAAGACGTAGTCCAGTAGCTTTAAATGCTTCGAACTGCGCACGGATTTCATCTTTCAATTGTTGCTTAACATTGGCATTAAAAAACATCTTGATGCCACTGCTAACAAGCTTATTTGAAAATTCACTATCAGCATTGACAAGATCAGGAATATTGCTTGCTGACAGGCATGAGCGACCGTTAGATAAGACCAGATGCAAACCAATATTAAGTGTAGGCAGTTGCTTGGCTCGTGCAACCGCATCATCTACTTTGGGCGCAGCAACCATCAAACTGGCGCTGGTTAAGATGCCTTTTTGATGCGCCTGTTCAACAGCCTCATTTACTGGAACTGACAGGCCAAAATCGTCACCTGTCACGATTAACTGTTTCAGGCTGCACTCTCCCTGATAAAAAGGAATTTAAAGAATTCCACGCCTTCACGAAGGCGACGCTTCATGACTTCCCAATCCTGACACATCTCGAAAAATAGTGATGCCATCTTCCATGGGCGGAAATAGAAACGTTTGTAGAAATTATCAACAGCTTCAAAAATATCATCACTAGGGAGGTGCGGATAATTCAATACAGAATGTTGGACACCATTATCACCCACCAGAGTTGTATCATCAATCAACCAACCGTTCTCAATCGATTGTTTGTAAAGAAATGTTCCGGGATAAGCAGCAGGCAGTGATACCTGAATGGTTTGTGGATTCAGTTCCTGCGCATATTTAATTGATTCTTCAATGGTCTCCTTTGTTTCACCTGGAAGGCCAACGATGAAAGTCCCATGAATGAGGATACCTAGCTTATGACAGTCCTTAGTAAATTGACGTGAGATATCTGTGCGAATACCTTTCTTGATGTTTATCAGAATTTGTTGATTACCAGATTCATAACCAACCAGTAACAGACGCAGGCCATTATCTTTCATTATCTTCAGTGTTTCGTAAGGAACATTGGCCTTCGCATTACAAGACCATATGATGCCCAACTTGCCAATCTCTTTTGCTAATGCTTCTACATGTTCGATGTTGTCAGTTAGCGTATCATCGTCAAAGAAAAATTCTTTAACCTCAGGAAAATTATCTCTCGCATAAGTTAATTCGCCGATAATATTATCAACCGAACGGGTACGATAATTATGACCAGAAATCGTTTGTGGCCAGAGACAGAAAGTACAACGAGATTTACAACCTCTGCCAGTATAGAAAGACATATACGGATGTAGCATATAGCCATTGTAGTAATTTTTTGTATCCAGATTTTCTTTATAGATTTTAGTTACCCACGGCAGGGAATCCATATCTTCAATCAGTGCACGATCTTTATTGTGAACTGGTTTGCCATCTTTTTTATAGATAATGCCATCGACTTTTTTGAGTGGTTTATCTTCAGCGATTTCCTTAATAGTGAAGTCAAATTCGTTACCCGCAACAAAATCAATCGCATCTGAAGCAAGCACGGTATGGTCAGGATTAACTGCAACATGTGGACCGCAAAAACCTATGAGCAATTTTGGATTTTCTTGCTTGAATGCTTCTGCAATTTTCACATCGTTTGGAAATGAAGGTGTGCTTGTATACAGCACTAGGAATTCATAATCAGTCGCCAGCGGTAAAACTTCTTTCAGCGTGATGTCTGCTGCTGGGGCATCGATTAGACGGCTGCCTTCAACCAGTGCTGATAGTTGAGCCAGCCATGTTGGATACCAGAAAGATTTTACTTCTCGTGTACATTGGTAACGAGAGCCGGCACCGCCATCAAATCCATTAAAAGAGGGTGGATTTAAAAATAATGTTTTTAACATCCCGAGGGGGCTCCTAATTTTTCGTTAACTTACAGAACTAATGTTCGGTAGTTGCATGCGTGTTCTTAACTATCTTCGTTTGCCCTAGCTTCGCCAAAAGGGTTTCTCATCTGCTGCCACAGCTTCATGTATCAGACCATCATCATCCACAGAAAATGTGTGGTTTCTCCATTCAACCGAATGTCCGGTAAAACTGACGATTCGGATGATGAATGAGAGCATATCTCTGACGGGAATAAGTAACAGTGCTCCCCGAGCATCCAAGTTAAGCGCGGATTTTACCTGCAGGTGCAGCAAAATTCGAGCAGTAATCGTAACGCCAAGAATTGAGGTAGGCAAAAATACGTACTGGGTGAAGATTAGTGCGAATAATGCAGTCAAGCTGCCTATCGCTAATGTATCTGTCAGGAAGGTACCCAGATAGCCCAGTGGTTCAACAGTCCTTAGTGTCCTTGCCCATCGAAGTTCATGTAAAAACAATGACTTATAGCTCGTTTCGTAAGATAGGTTGTCAACAATGGCATGGGATAGATGTATTTTATAGCCGCGTTCCGAGACCATTTGCCCCAACATATAATCGTCAGCCAGATAATCAGATAGCGCTTCGAAGCCACCAAAATCAGTCAATATTTCACGGCGTACGGCCATCGTTGCTCCCAGGCAGTAACTAATATCTTTCAGCGCATTAGAAATAAGCACTGAAGGCAGAAACCATTCATTAATAAACATGGCATTTAGCCTTGAAGCTAGGCCATTTTCGGCACGGCCGGAATATAAACAGGTGACAGCACCATTCGCCACGTTGGCAAACGGCGCAACGATATCATGCAGGTAGTTTTTGCCCGCCCGCATATCACTATCTGCAACCAGCAGAATGTCGTGTTTGGCTGAGGGAAACATATTAATCAGATTGGAAACCTTGTAGTTTGAGCCGTGTAGGCGTGTGTCGATGACCATTCCCAAATTTAATTCTGGATAATCTTGGATGATTTTCTCAATCACAGGAATGGCAGTGTCATCATCGCCGTGCAATCCAAAGATGATTTGGTATTCAGGGTAATCTTGCTGACAAAATGACCGCAAATTTTCGTCCATACCATGTTCTAAACCGCAGATGGGTTTAAGCACAGTGACTGGCGGTGTGAAGCTGGAGGGGATGCGGGATCTTTTTCTATTTTTACGGAGTTCGACGATGCAGAAGTTGGCGAACAATAGATAGCCGATTGCACAGAAGCTAATTAGCACCAGCAGATAAAATATGATTTCGTAATTATCCATCAAAAAACAGCTAATAGATTGATTTAATTATTATTTTTTCTTCTACTCAAAAGCAACTTACTTTCGAAATGTTGCCAAGCTACCAGACCAGGAACATCAACTAGCAACTCCCGAATTCTTGTCGCTAATGAAACAGCTAATGCTATATCGGGTGTCATCCCAAGCAGAACACCTCCTAGCATAACATACCCGCCTTCCTGAACCCCATAGGCATTGGGGATGAAGAAGGCGATATCGCTAATGGTCGCAGTCAGGCTTTTTAGCATTAATACTTCAGGAAGACTGATTGGAAAGCCCAATAAATAACAGGCCAGCCAGACTTCAGAGGTCTGCAATACCAGGCCAAGGGTTCGCCACAATGTTGCAATGATAATATTGCGATAATCACTGTAGATAACGCGAACAATGGCATCCACTTCCTTGGCATTATTGTTGATCTCTTCCCAGTCATCAGAGCTAACAAATTTACCGACGGTCTTGGCCATGAAGCCAACCATGCCAGCATGTTGTATCAGGACAAATCCTAACAAACCTCCAGCTAGAGCCGTGATGCCTAACATGGCAGCGATTGCTAGTTCATTATCCAAGGCCAGATAGATAAGTAACAGTGTTCCGATAAATGCCCAAACAGCAACCGCCATGGCTTGCACTGTCTTATCTACCAATACGGAGGCGCTAGAATCCACGCCACTGGTTCCCCATAGTGTAATCAATCTGGCCTTGGCAATTTCACCGCCTATGCTGGCAACGGGTAACAATGTATTAATGGCACGGCCAATCCACAATGCTTTTAATATCGCCCCAAACTCTGGTGTATGTTGTTTGGGGAATAACATGCGCCATGAAACGGTCGCTGCAAGCAGGCAAGGAGCCCAAACGATGGGTAATGCGAGCAATTCCCAGCCTGATGTTGCCAACAGGTCAAGAAGATCGCCAACCCCTTGCCAAAGAATCAGCAAGACAAAAATCAACATGCCCAATACTAGGCCAATCACAGGAAGCGTACGCATAGATAAATTTAGAGATGGATAATCTTTAAGGTCTTTAGAATGGTCTTATTTTACCTGTTTCGGTAGAATTAGTGCGAATTATGCAAAGGTCTCAAAGGATAAGTGCCCTGCTCGGGTTTGATTTTTATCATTCAATATTTCATCTGCAAGGACTTGCCCTCCTGATTCCCTATTGTGCCCTGCATTTACAAGTAGTTTGGGTATACAATAAGTGCTTTATCATTTCCCGATTTAATCGGTATAATCTTGCACTATTATGAAAAATCAGGTGATAGTAGAATGACATTCATAGTCACAGAAGAGTGCATTAAATGCAAATTGACCGATTGTGTGGAGGTCTGTCCAGTAGATTGCTTTCACGAGGGTCCTAACATGCTGGTCATTGACCCTGATGAATGTATCGACTGTACACTCTGCGAGCCAGAGTGCCCAGTAGAGGCAATCTTGTCTGAAGACGATGTCCCTGAAAATATGCAACAATTCATAGAATTAAACGCTGAACTCTCCAGAGAATGGCCGGTAATTAATGAGATGAAAGACGCTCCAGAAGACTCAGACGAATGGCGTGGAAAACCTAACAAACTGGAATTGTTGGAACGCTAATATTCTTTAGCCGGTAGCATAAAAGCAAGCGCTTACACCTGATGTTTGTATCAAATTAAGGCTTTGTTTAAAGCTTCAATATTGAGGGTTTTGACATAAATTCCGACATTTTGCTTAAGTATTTTTCTTTAAGAATCAGTTGCACAACAATTGTTCTACACGATGAGTTCTGAGGCTGGGGTATTATTCATGAATTCACAATATAAACTTGAAGTTGCCAATGTCTCAGATGTGGGCTGCAAACGGCTACACAACGAGGATAGCACTGCATCTAACGAGTCACTGGGGATATTAATACTTGCGGATGGCATGGGAGGATATAAAGCTGGAGAGGTCGCTAGCGCCATCGCGGCGACTAATATCTACAAAGATGTTAAATCAGGTTTAAAAAATTCTAAGGGTATTGATGAAAATTCGGGCATGGATCGACATTCAATCTTGATTCGAGATGCTGTAAATCGAGCAAATTCAAGCATATACAACATGTCACAAACAGAAGAACAGTGTAGGGGTATGGGCACGACAATTATCACTGTGATTGCCTATGACGATAGTATTTCCATTGCTCATGTAGGCGACTCGAGACTATACCGCTTACGATCTGAAGATTTTAAACAATTAACCAAGGATCATTCCCTGGTCCAGGAGCTGGTAGATCGAGGTCTTTTTTCGGTAGAAGAAGCTGAAAAAAACGTACCGAAAAATCTCGTCACCAAAGCACTTGGTCTTGAGGTCAGAGTTGATATTGATGTGATTGAAGATAAGCTTGCTGCTGGCGATATTTACTTGCTCTGTTCAGATGGATTGACAGATATGGTAAAAGATGAAGAAATTCACTTAACCCTAAGTAAATATAGTGCTAATCTTGCGCGTGCGGCGGATAAGTTAGTAAGAGTAGCAAAAAAATATGGCGGGAAAGATAATATTTCAGTAATTCTTGCCCGAGTTTTCGGATAGCCCAATATGAAAGGGCTGGTTGGAAAAGGCGTTTACTTGATAAATATGCAATTAATTTTTAGCAGGGGATAAAGGGGTCTATGGCAAAGTTAGTTCTGAGCTTGAACGGTGCAATGCAAGGTGAATTCGAACTGGACCAAGAAAAATTCACCATTGGACGAAAGCCTGAAAATGACATTCAGATCGATAATCTGGCAGTCAGCGGCAAGCATTCATTGATCATTACTATACTTGATGATTCATTTCTGGAAGACCTTGGCAGCACCAATGGCACCTATGTAAATGGAAAACTCATTAAAAAACATGCGCTTAAAGATGGTGATGTCGTAGCCATAGGTAAGCATGAATTAAAATACCTTAACGAAAATGCCTCTGATAGTGAAGATGAATTTGAAAAAACCATGATCATCAAGCCTAATTCTGCTAGTGCAGCAGTTGCAGCAGCTGCTGCGGCTTTTAATGCAGGTGCGGCTGGTATACTGGCAACAACCTCAGGCAAAATGCCTCTAAGCCGCTTAACTGTTTTAAATGGTCCGATTGCAGGCAAAGAACTAGAGCTCACCAAAGCACTGATTACACTTGGCAAACCTGGAACCCAGGTGGCAGTGATATCAAGACGCCCACAGGGGTATTTCCTGACTCACATTGAAGGCAAAAGTGGCTTTCCTGTAGTCAATGGCACAGAAATTGGGGCAAAGGCCTGTCAATTAAATGATGGTGACGTGCTTGAATTAGCTGGGATTAAAATGGAATTTTCTAACAATTAGAAAAAGTGGTAAACCTTTCAGAAATTTTTTATCGATAGACATCCCTATCATCTACTGAAGACCGACCAAACGAACTTTGCCCACAATTAAATTGTGCAATCAGTGATTTATTCATGCAATTCAGGCGCAAAGGCTGAGCGATGCCTGTTTTTACTTAAGTCGCTTCACCTGCGTCAGATACTGTGCTTCATCTGGCAAGGTATTATTGCGCTGAGCCAGCCACAGACTTTCACCAAGACATTCCATCATACTGTGCTCCAAGTCATGTGCAGAGGAGTATTTAAGTAATAATTGCTGATAGAGCGTGGTAATTCCTGGCGGTCGGTTTGCTCCAATCTGTTCCAAAATAGCAATGTGCATGCCCATATGCAGAAACGGATTTGTCATGTCCATCTCTGGTGTAAATTCCATTGCTGAAATTTCTTTCTCATCTTTTTCGAGAATCACATGATATTCAGGATGTTGCAGGGTCACATCTAATATCATTTGTTCAAGCGTCTCCAATGGCAACTTCTTTTTATATTTTCTCCAGACTTCCAGGAAAAATATTCTTGTAGAATCACGACCCTGAATCAAAACAGTTTTCCTTCATAGATAATGCAGATAATGGCTAGCATATTTTTTGTTTAAACTCGCACAGGTCATAAATGATACAACTGCCACACCTTGGTTTACGTGCAACGCAGGTGTAACGTCCATGTAAGATCAACCAATGATGTGCATCCCGTTTATATTCGTCCGGCACAAATTTTATTAACTTATCTTCAACCACACGAACATCTTTACCTAGCGCAATACCGGTACGATTAGATACTCGGAAAATATGTGTATCCACGGCGATAGTCGGTTGTCCAAATGCCGTATTCAAAATTACATTTGCTGTTTTTCGACCAATGCCAGGCAATTTCTCTAGAGAAATCCTGTCTTCAGGAACCCGACTCTCGTATTCATCGATCAACAATTTACAGGTCTTGATAATGTTTTTTGCCTTGGTGTTATACAAACCTATTGTACGTATGTACGTCTTCAGCCCATCAAGGCCTAAGGCATAAATTGCTTCTGGTGTATTCGCAACAGGATATAATTTTTTTGTCGCCTTATTGACGCTTACATCTGTTGCCTGAGCAGACAAGACCACGGAGATAAGTAACTCAAATGGGTTTGAGTAATTCAGTTCTGTTGTTGGCTGTGGGTTATGAGCCTTTAATTTCTGAAATATTTCAGTGCGTTTATTTTTATTCAAAATGAAAATAAACAGGCTAAGGCATTTTTATAATATCTGGGATGAGGAATGATCAACCGCAGGTCTCAGCGGCTCTTCATATTTAAATAATTAACCAGAGCCACGACTAACCCGAGCGCCAAAAAGATACCTGGAGCCATTGTAAATATAACAAATCCGTTTTCACCAAAAATTAGCTTGGAGGCGATATCACGGATCAAACCTATCAGTAATAATAAGCCGATAATACTTAGGCTCAATATCAGAGTCTGGCTCATTGCATCCTTTAAACCATTACGCAGTATATTTTCTTCTGCATTGACTAGGATCAAACAATTCATAGCCAGTAATGGAATATAGATACCTAGTGTCAGATGCCACTGGTAATAGAAGGCGCTTAAGAATAGACCAACCAGTGTTGCAATAGAGGCCGTCAACAATAGAATGATAGGCAATCGCATGGCATCAGGTATGAATCTCTTCATCGCCGATAAAATGAGGCTGCTCAGTATCAGGACTATTGAGAAGACACCGCCCATCGTTATGGCATTGATTGCTGAAGTTGTCACCAACAATAGCGGGCATAGGCCCATAATGATCAAAGGCAAATTATCCGTCTTCAGGCATTTCGCTAGCATTATCTATTCTGGTTAGACCTCATTTTTCTGCCTATTCTATCAGCTAATGAATCCTCTGATAAATTTTGAATACAAATATGTGATTTACAATCAAACTAACAGAAACCGTAGCCATGGTTGAATAACAAACTGCGAACGAAACTATGTTGGTCAATATGCTTGTCGCGCTTATAATTAAATAAAGATTAAAGATGTGCTTGTGGAATCGGTCATATTCAGGAAGGCCTAAATTATAGATATCCTGATCTAGGAAAAAACTTTTTATTACTCTGATTTGTGCCGCTTCACTTCTGCAACCTCGTCAACACCCAAGCAGATGGTTCAAAATATAATTATCAATAAAATATTTACAATATCTATTTAATTAATATATAGTTTCATATATTGAAATAATTAGAGGGGGGCTGAGGTGTGGACAAACTAATCAGCATGAAGGTTTTCGAAAAAGTCGCCAAATACAACAGTTTTTCAGCTGCTGCTGATAAAATGGGACTTTCTAGGGCAATGGTCTCCAAGCATATCGCCAGCCTGGAAAATTCTTTGGATGTCCTGTTACTCAATCGAACTACACGGCGAATCAGTTTGACTGAATCTGGTGCTGCTTATTTAGAACGGATTAAACATATTCTGTCCGACATTGAGGAAACAGAACTTGCTGTTTCGACACTCAGCTCAGAGCCTCGCGGGACATTGAAACTTATTGCGCCCACCTCCTTTGGTGCATTCCATTTGGCTAGAGCAATCGGTGGCTACAAGCAGATTTATCCTGATATTCAGATCGAAATGATCCTTACGGAACGCATACATGATCTGGCTGAAGATGGTATTGATCTTGCCATTCGCGTGGGACATCTCGAAGATTCCAGTATGATTGCGAGACGACTTGCCAGTGTACGTACAGTCATTTGCGGCTCACCCGCATATTTTGAAAAATATGGTATTCCTGAAACACCAGAAGATTTGACTGATCATAAGTGTCTTATCTACTCTCCACGCACACCTATAAATGAATGGTCTTTCCAGAAAGACAGCAAACAATTCAACATTCATGTTTCTGGTGATATCAGATCAAATATTGGCGATGCTCTGCGTGTTGCAGCCATGCAAGATAGTGGACTGATACAATTACCCACCTATATGACCGGGCTGGATATTAAGGCAGGAAAATTACAAGTCGTATTGGAAGACTATGAACTACCTGAATCACCAATCAATGCCTTGTACCTCCATCGCAAACACCTGTCTGCAAAGGTAAGAACCTTCGTTGATTATCTCTATAAAATTTTGCATCCTGTTGCCTACTGGGATGAATGGATTCAGTAAAACTAGAATCAAAATAGACAGTTCAAATGGGTAAGTACAAAAAATGAAACTTATTGCATTCATACATAATAAAAAACAGCAGATAGGTGCAATTGATGCAGAATATGTTATTCCAGTTGACGCTGGCGGACCTGATAATCTGATTGATTTTTTCATTGCAGGTAGCGAAGTAAAACAACAGCTTGAAGACAGGAGCTCATCTGCTAGGCACCGCATTGCATTAGAAAATATCAAGCTTAAAGCGCCCATAGCCAAACCTCCCAAGTTTTTTGGTGTGGCACTAAATTATGCTGACCACATTGAAGAAACCGGACTGGAGCGACCTGAATACCCGACTCTATTCAACAAACAATCAACCTGTATCATCGGCCCTGGCGAGGCAATTCACAAGCCACGCATTTCAGATAAACTGGATTATGAAGGCGAATTAGGTTTAGTTATAGGCAAACGATGTCGGCATGTTTCTAGGAACCATGCCAGAGAAGTTATTGCCGGATATACCATTTGTAACGACGTCAGTGTGCGCGACTGGCAGGCAAGATCACACACCTGGACGCTGGGAAAATCGTTTGATACCCATGGCCCGATTGGTCCTTGGGTAGTAACGCCAGATGAAATATCAGACCCCCACAGCCTTGATATCAAAACTTGGGTCAATGAAGAGTTGCGACAATCTTCAAATACAAGGCATTTAATATTTGACTGCGATTACCTGATTGAATATCTATCTACCGTAATGACACTTGAACCTGGTGATATCATTGCTACAGGAACCAGCAGTGGTGTAGGCGTAAAAATGAAACCACGTGGTTACATGAAGGCAGGTGATGTTGTACGGATTGAGATTGAAAAGATTGGTGTGCTGGAAAATCCAGTTATCGAAGAACCTGATACTGTTTTTATTGGTCAGTAAAACCAGGCTATCCAATAACTCAGTGTGTGCCTTACTTAATACTACGACTTCAACCGACACCAATCTTGTTGATTTTTGCTTTGACCCTTTAAAGATTTCTGAATTTCTATTATTTCTTATTTGGAATGAGTCTATTAACTAATACACAGTTGTTATTTGGATTCAGCGTCTCCATACTTTGCTGTATTGCACAATTTCTTAACTACTGAATAGGAGACAATTAAATGAAACTAAGGAAAATCGCATTACTTACGGCACTGTGTGCCAGCCCACTAACAACGTTCGCTGCTGACTCAGCTGCAGATATCACTGCCAACAATCGAGTAGATACCATGTGTTCACTCTCAGGTTCTATTGTGAATGAATTAGTAACATTACGTAATGATAATCCTGAACGGTTCTATGAACTAATCAATAACCACAAGGATGTTGACATAGAAGATATTAACAGACAATACATCGTTGATCCCTTCATGCACTTAGGGTTATGGGTTGATGGCTTTGATACTAAAACTTCATCTGCCGACATTGGTCTTTCACACAAAAAAATGTGTGCCGAAGACAATCTGTTTATTTGATGAATGCATTCTGAAAGGGTCTGACCTCATCAAAATGGGGACAGGCCATTTCCTTTGAATTGCTAAAATTTAAGAAAATTCTGTTTGAGTTAAAAGCAGTAATCAATAATGAAAATACCATTAGATTTAACTATCTGGAGCCTCTTCGGTCGCAACATCTTCGATAGTATCTCGGATATGTTGCAGGCGATTCATCACATCATCAATCTCCAGTAGCTCCTGTCGCTCTTCAGATTCCAGAGGCAAAACTTCAGACAGCCGATAACCTACCCAGACGGCATTGTCATATTGTTCATGCTCCTTTTGATACGACAATTCAAGCTTCTCAGCAATCTGTCTTAATAAATCAGATAACAATTGATACTCAACAGGTAATTCTTCGCATTCGTCTTCATCATCGATTAATTGCACATCGCCTTCCGCAAGCTGATTGAGTCGTTCTCTTTTTTCCAGCAGGCGAAATCTTTGTTCACCTTCGACAATGATTTCCAGTAAGCCATCATCTCGCTTGTCCCAATCTATAATCTTTGCCAGTGTGCCGATTTTATAACATTCAGCAGGACCACCCACTTCCTCGCCGGAACTAATAAGACACACGCCAAACTGTCGTCCGGTGCGCATACATTCACTGACCATGTCTATATAGCGTGCCTCAAATATCTTCAGCGGCAATCGTCCACCGGGAAACAAAACCGTGTTCAGGGGAAATAAAGGAATGGTCATCATGATGATAATTGCTCGATTAACTTTTGATGTAGTCCTGAAAAACTACCATTGCTCATAATTAGAACATGATCGCCTATTTCTGCGAGACTGGCAACGGTCTTGACGATATCATCAATGCTATCCATAACTTTCACTTTTTTACCCAAAGAAGATACTGACTTAGATATGTCCCAGTCCAGATTGTCCGCTGCATATAGATAAATATAATCTGCATCAACAAATGAATCGGCGAGTGTTTTTTCATGACCGCCTTGCTTCATAGTATTTGAACGAGGTTCCATGATAGCAATAATGCGTTGTTCCTTGACCTTCTGTCGCAAGCCCCCCAAGGTCGCACGTATTGCTGTTGGATGATGTGCAAAATCATCATAAATAGTCACTTGATTCACTTCTGCCAGACACTCCAGACGGCGTTTAACATTCCGCAAAGATCCTAGTGCTTCGCAAGACCGAGCTGGGTCAACACCAACATGGTTTGCTGAGGCAATGGCAGCAAGGGCATTTTCTGCATTGAATTGCCCAATCAATTTCCAACTGACTTCACCTACGATTTTGCAGCTATGTAGCACCTTGAATTGACTGAAATCATCAGCCAATGGCTCTACAGTCCAATCTGGGCTCTGCCCACCAAAGGACTCAACCATTGACCAACACCCCATATCAAGAACCTGCGAGACCTGATCATCACCCTGTTTGGCAATAATCAGTCCATTCTTAGGGACAATCCTGACTAAATGGTGAAATTCACGTCTGATAGCTGCAATATCGGAGAATATATCGGCATGATCATACTCAATGTTGTTGATAACCAGTGTATCGACATGGTAATGGATAAATTTTGAACGTTTATCAAAGAAGGCAGTATCATATTCATCTGCCTCAATAACGAAGCACCCCTTGTTACTCGACTGGCCACTCAATCTAGCAGACACAGCAAAATTCTGAGGCACACTGCCAACAAGAAATCCCGGATTCAACCCAGCAGATTCAAGTATCCAGCACAGCATCCCCGTCGTCGTCGTTTTGCCATGTGTCCCTGACACTGCTAATACGTGTCTTGATTGAAGTATATGCTCACTTACCCACTGGGGCCCTGATGTATAGGGTAATCTGTTATTGAGGATAGTTTCCACCATAGGATCACCACGACTCATGGCATTACCAACAATGACAAGATCAGGTGCTGGCTGAAGATGTTCAGGCTCATATCCATTCATCAACTCAATACCCTGATCTTCTAGCTGGGTACTCATAGGCGGGTAAACGTTGGCATCCGAGCCACTAACCTCATGCCCCAGTTCTCTGGCAAGCAGGGCGACACCACCCATGAAAGCACCACAGACACCTAAGATATGAATTCTCATTAGCTTGCTTATTTCCTGAAAACAACATGGCGACTAATAAGTGAACTCATCCAGCTATTTAAAGAATAGCGATCATCATGCCAACACCCATCAAGGTCGAAATTGCATAGCTTACGATATGGCCAGAACAGCAACATCCCAGACAAACATGACTAAGAATAATTCGAGACCTTTACATAATCCGCACTGATTCTACCGAAACAGGAACAATAAGACCATTCTAAAAACCTTAAGGATTATTCATCATGTCTTGGAAAGAATATCCCGTAGGACTACCCAAGGTTGGTTCGCAGATATGCCTTCAGTAGGACATCAATCAATAAAGATTTAGCTGAAAAAAGCATTATTGTTGTGATAGGCCCTATCAATAGCATTGATGCCACTGTTTGCGAGGTGCAACAATGTTGGATGAAAAAGAATAAACAAAAGAATAAACATTAAAGAACAAACAAGGGCACAATACCCAAGACCCACAAGCAACATACAATATAAAGACCATAGCAGACGGCAAGCATAACCCCCCCCCCGATGGATTTAAGCTGTTACCTATACGTTTTGTTTGGTGGTTTTAATGATGCAAAAAGTCTCTATTGAATCACTAGGCGCGAATGTCTACATTCCAGCGAATATCATCAGGGAACGGTGGGTAGGGAGCAGCAAGTTCAACAGTATGGACGGCGGCATCAAGTATCTTATGACCTGAAGGTATTCTAACAGCCATCTGATTGATTGAGCCCTTTATTATTGGAGTATTTCCAGGTGCGCACGATAATCAAGCTATCCTCAGGAAAATCATCAGGGAACGGTGGGTAGGGAGCAGCAAGTTCAACAGTATGGACGGCGGCATCATCAAGTATCTTATGACCTGAAGACCTTCTCACATCAATCTTATTTATCGAGCCATCTTTATTTATTTCAACAGCAAGGGTCAAACAGCCAGATAATTTATTTTTTTTGGCGGCGGCGGGATAATTTAGATTTCCTACTCGTACTACCTTGTTTTCCCATACCTTCATGTAGGCAGCATATTTATATTCTTTTGTAGTTGATGTAATAATTTTTTTCTTTGATCGTTCAGAGAGTTTCTTCATTCTGTCTTCTAACTGGGCGCTCAGTGAGGCTATCTGCCTCCTCCTCTCCACCATCAGCGCCATTGCGCTGGGTGTCGGAGGTAATTTTGGCTTTTCTGGGACTTGTTTTTCCTGCGCTTTTTCTTCAGGTTTTTGTTGTTCGGCAACTTCTTCGGCTGGCTTCGCCTCCTCATCTTCTGCATCTACTTCTTCTGCTAGTCTTTCTTCTGCTTCATCAGACTCAACGGCTATTTCTTCAAGAATTTCGGTCGGTTGCGCCTCTGTTTCAACGATAATATCTGGGGCATCTGTGGCAGATTCTTCAGGAGGCTGTGGTTCTGCAGGCGGCGGTTCGACTATTTCAGGTTCTTCCTGAGGAAATGGTGCAGGTGCAGGTGTTGAGCTATCTTCTTCTGATTCACTACCACCACCTTGAAAACTTGCCTGTGCCAGTATTTTTGCATCTTCGGGGGGCTCACTTTTTTGTTGGACGAGAGTAATCTTCATCGTTTCGTAACGAGGAGATGGTATATCTTCGGGAGCAAATGTGATGCCAAGGGCAAGAATACCATGGACCATGATGGCAAGAGAAAACGTCAAACCAAAACGATCTGTCGGTGTTATCAGTGGCTTGGATGTTGCCGCTACCAATACATCAGTTTCCTGTTAACGCTTCAAATAAAATATGGGGCTGTCCTAGATAATTAGTTCAGATACCTTCTAAGCCATTGTCTTAGCTGCAATAACTGAGATGATGGGTCACTGTTGTTAAATCTCCACTCACCTTCCTTTAAGAATAGCCCAAAATGGGCTTTGGGGACACCATTGAACTTACGCATGTGACGCTTGGCCTGATTGCAGAAATTCTCAATGCCGTTGACAGGGCCGTTGATGTGATTGTGACGATCTACAAAGCGCTTAGAATGGTTGATGCGAAAGTGGTGAAAGTCGGAGACATCCAGCACGTTATCGCCCCTCCAGAAGTCGGAATAGACGATGCTGTCAGGGACAACTTTGCGTTCAATGATTGGGATCAATGTGGCTCCTGATGCGTCGGGAATGAGCTTTGTGTAAACTTTGCCACCCCTTTTTAATAAGCCAAAGACAGGGATTTTGCCTGCAGCACCGCGACCACGCTTTCCTTTGCGTTTGCCGCCGAAGTCACTCTCGTCCACTTCGATTTCACCGCCAAACATAGCTTCACTTTCGGCTTCCCGTTCATAGGCAATAATCTCACGCAAACGCAGAAAATAATAAGCGGCGGTGTTGCGATGGACACCACACAGACTGGCGGCTGTTCGCGCTGTAGTTCCCGCCACAAAATGCTCGATCAAACGCAATTGTTTAGGCTGACTTAAATGACTCTTCCTCATACTTCCCATAATAACCTCAAAGTTGGTTATCTAGGACAGCCCCTAAAATATTCAAGACTGTTTATGTGGTTGCAATCTTTTGCTCTATCGCATCTATTAAATCACCCGCAATATTGAGATTATATATTGAATCAAGTTCCCTGATACAGGTTGGGCTGGTGACATTAATTTCTGTTAAATAATCACCAATTACATCAATGCCGACAAATAACAAGCCTTTCTCTTTCAAAACGGGTGCCAGTTGTTCGCATATCCACCGATCTCTGTCGGTCAATTCAACACCTTTTGCTGATCCGCCTACCGCCAGATTGCCACGAATCTCGCCTTCCTTTGGGATACGGGCCAGTGCATAGGAAATGGGTTCGCCATTGATAATCAGGATACGTTTGTCCCCATGGATGATTTCCGAAATAAATTGTTGGGCCATGACATGTTTAGCGCCATCATCCGTCAGCGTCTCAATGATGACATTAGTGTTTTGATCAGCATGTTGAACCCTAAAGATTGAAGCCCCGCCCATACCATCCAGAGGTTTGAGGATAATATCTCGATGCTCATCCAGAAAAGCGTGTATGTGTTCCGATTTTCTGGCAACCAATGTCGGTATGGTGCATTGAGGAAACCAACTGACAAATAATTTTTCATTGGCATCACGTAAAGATGCTGGATTATTAACAATCAAAGTGCCCTGCCTATGGGCTAACTCCAGCAAGTAGGTTGAGTAAATATATTCCATATTAAAAGGCGGATCTTTACGCATGAGAATGACATCAAGATCAAAGAGTGACAGCGTTGCTGCATCATGAAATTGATACCAACGAGAGGCTTCATCTTCTACCGTCATTTTGCGTGTAGTTGCACTTGGAATATCGTTAACAAGAAACAGATCATCCATTTCCATATAATAAATTTCCCAGCTTCTGGATTGTATCTCAAGCAGCATGGCGAATGAGCTGTCTTTTGAAATATTTATCCCACTGATGGGATCCATGATAATACCCAGTTTCATCATTTGTTGTTCATCATTGAAGCGTATAGCAGATATAATAACACTCTAACCATTGATGGGTCTGGTAAATTATGTCGTTAAAAAAAAATGCGGAGCCTACCCAAAGAAGTATAAGGATCGCAACCCGTAAAAGCCCGTTGGCACTGTGGCAAGCAAAGTATGTGCAGGTTCAGCTTCAGCAACATCACCCTGAACTTGAAGTTGAACTGGTGAGCATCCAAACGCAGGGGGACCGAATACTGGACAAGCCTTTGTCATTGGTTGGTGGCAAAGGTTTGTTCGTAAAAGAGCTTGAGCAGGCCTTATATGATTATCAGGCAGATATCGCTGTACATTCCATGAAAGATGTAACCATTGATATGCCAGATGGATTGCAATTGCCCGTGATTCTAAAACGGGAAGATCCACATGATGTATTTATTTCTGAGAAATATGAAAAAACAAGTGATCTGCCTCAGGGCGCAGTTGTCGGTACATCCAGTTTGCGCAGAAAATGTCAGTTAATGGCGTGGCGTAACGATCTGGATATTAAAGACCTTCGTGGCAATGTCGGTACGCGCCTGAAGAAGCTCGATGATGGAGAATACGATGCCATTATTCTTGCAGCGGCAGGGGTGGTACGTCTAGGTCTTGAAGATCGTATCAGCGAAATCATTTCAACAGATATTGTCTTACCTGCGATTGGTCAAGGCGCCATTGGCATACAGATGAGAACAGAGGATAATGATATTCTGGAAATGATTGCTTCGCTGAATGATGAAACAACATACCAACAGGTCGAGACGGAGCGCATTGTTAGTAGACGTTTGTTTGGCGGCTGTCGGCTACCTATTGCAGCTCATGTAGAGATCATCAAAGGAAAGATAGGGCAGGAAACTATTAAAATAAGGGGTATGGTCGGGCGTGTAGATGGCAGCGAGATTGTTAAGAATTCGGTAAATGGAAATTTGCAGGAGAGAGAAGCCCTAGGCTTACAACTTGCTGAAACTTTGCTGAAAAATGGCGCTGACAATATACTTAAAGAATATTTGCATGACTAAGGAGCTCATCGGCATAAAAGTTCTTGTTACTCGATCAGAGCGCCAGGCAGGAACACTTTGCGAAGCCATTGAAAACCTAGGTGGTATGCCGATTCGTTTTCCGGCGATAGAAATAAAGCAGAGCAAAAATCAACAGATTGCTAAAATAATTCTGGATAATATTACTCAATATGATATTGGAATTTTTATTAGCAGAAATGCCGTTGACTGGACAATAAAGTTACTGAATGAAAGAATCTCGACTCTAGGTAATCTGACTTTAATTGCTATTGGCGCAGCAACAGCAGAGAAACTTAAGCAAGTATCGTCACAGGTTATTGCCAATTGCGGTGCAAATAGTGAAGCCTTGCTTAATTTAGATGTATTGAGCGCTAAAGAAATTTGTGGCAAGAATATTATTATCTTCCGCGGTGAAGGTGGGCGTGAGCATCTGGCAACAACACTAAGAGAAAGAGGCGCAGAAGTTGATTATGCAGAAGTCTATCGTCGTGATTGTCCAGAATACGGTAGAGATGTAATAGATAAGCTTTGGGCATTAAACGCACCCGATGTCGTTATCGTTACCAGTAATAATGGGCTGGATAATTTATTTACTTTATTCAATGAAGAACAGTGTAATTTTTTGTTAAGCAAGCAATTAATCGTAATGAGTGAGCGAATGCTGGATTTCTCAATTAAATTTGATTTTACAAGATCGCCAATTGTTGCCGAAGAAAATACAAATGAAGGTATACTCAAGGCTATAGCAGAATGGGGCAACAAAGAATGAGTGATGAAGACAGCAAACTGACGCCTGAAGATCAGCCGGAAGATAAAGTAGATATTCAGATAGAAGGGCCTACTGCTAATGCCGATGGGAAAACCATGAAAAAGAGATGTCGTGGCCGATCATTTGCGTTGATCTATTTGATTTTAATCATTGGTTTAGCAGGTGGCTATGTCTATCTCTGGAAAGAGTTACAACAAACCAAAGCTGATCTGCTCGGAGTAGGAAACAATGTGCAGGCCGGGCTAACAAGCGAAAATATGGTAGCTATGGAAGATAAAATCAAGCAATTGGAGCAGAATCAAAGAGAGCAGTCGGATGTATTAGCATCACTTTTTTATCGAGACAAGCAGAGGAATAACGAAGACTGGGCTATTGCCGAGGTCGAATATTTGTTAATTATCGCTATGCATCGCTTGTTTTTGGAGGAAGATATTACTATGGCATTGGCAGCAATGGAAGCTGCGGATCTCAGGCTCAAAAATCTTGGAGATCCAGGGCTATTGCCTGTCAGGCAACAATTAGCCGCGGATATGAATCAATTACGAGCCATAAATCAGGCAGATATCGCGGGTATGGCAATTTATTTGGCAGATATAATTGACCTTTCTGCTGATCTTCCCCTTAAGTCTGAAATGATTGCAAAGGCAAATACCGAGATTTCTGCAAATGAAAATCAGGCAGATGAAGGGCTTGATGCTGAGCCGATCTGGAAAAAAATTCCTCGTCTACTTTGGCGGGAAATAAAGAGTCTGGTTGTGATTAAACGTACAGATGAGATACAGCAGGCATTATTGTTGCCAAGCGAAGAATATTATCTGATTCAAAATCTTAGGCTGGAACTGGAAAGCGCAAGACTATCAGTGTTAAGTGCGGATTCAGGAAACCTGCGCGCTTCTATCGTTCTTATACAATCATGGCTACAGCAGTATTTTGATACTAGCGATTCAGCAGTGATAAATGTGGTGGAAACACTGGAGAAAATGCAGGAAATAGAACTGAAGCCTGCGCTGCCAGATATCAGTTCATCTGCAGAAAGCTTACGGGCTTATCTTCATGATGTCGCCAATTCAGAAGTAGACAAAGCGGTGGATTCCGAAGAGGCTTCTGCAGAGACTGGCCTCCAATGAGATTGCTGGCCTTAATTATCATTTCATTACTACTAGCAGTAGGTATCGGTAGCTATGCCGAGCGTGATGCAGGACAAATGATAATTAAAATTTCGGAATGGACTATACATACAAGCTTCAGTTTTTTCGTGATATCAATCATTGTCTTATTTCTGCTGTTACATCTCCTTTTACGTTTATTCAGTCGTCTCTGGAATATGCCCAGTCAGCTCGTTGATTGGAAGACAAACAGACATCAACGATCATCTGAAATTTTTTTATCGCGTGGTTTAATGGCACTGATTGAGGGCGATTGGAATAAAGCCGAAGTTTCCCTAACTAAGGGTGCGCCACATAGTCAGTCGCCATTGGTTAATTATCTGGCTGCAGCAAGGGCTGCACAGCACTTAGGTGCCGCGGATAGACGGGATAGTTATTTGATGCAGGCCTATAAAAATGACCCGGATGCAGAGATCGCTATTGGCCTGGTGCAGGCAGAACTACAAATCAAACAGCAGCAAACCGAGCAAGCACTGGCGACATTAAGCAAATTACATGAACAAAAACCAAAACAGAATCAAGTCAAAAAAATGTTATTGCATACCTATGCTGAGCTTGAGGATTGGGATGCAATGTTGGAATTATTGCCCAAGATAGAACGCGCAGGTATCTTGCCCAAGGAAGAGATTCAGGCAAAACAACTGAAAGCCTATGGCGGGTTATTAAAGCAGACAGGCATGGATGCCGATAAAGAAAAACTTAATAATGCTTGGTTAAGCATCCCGAAAAAATTACGCACTGAACTTCATCTGATTGAAGTTTATACAGAAGAAAAATTGAAACTTGCTGATGCGACAGACTGTGAAGCTTTAATTCATAAGGCATTAAAAAAACATTGGGATGTTGCATTGCTTGGTTTATATGGTTTGGTAGAAGGCAAAGATTTAGCCAAGCAGTTAAAATTTGCTGAAAGTTTTTTGACTAGTCATGCTCGAGAGCCTGTCTTGTTGTTAACGCTGGGTCGATTGAGTGTCAAAAATAAACTCTGGGGTAAGGCGAGGACTTATCTGCAAGAGAGTATTGAGATCAACCCTTTGCCTGAATCTTATCAGATATTGGCTATTGCGTTGGAGGAGTTGGGTGAAGGCGAAGCGGCGGCAGTTCAATATCAGAGAGGGTTGGAATTGGTGACGAGAGGGGTATTTAGTGGTGAGGTTAAGTTGTTGGAACAATCTGAGTAATCGTTATTACCGGTCTTCGACTATATGGGTGCAGGAGGTAGAGCGACGCAGGAAGCCAAAGCCGAATTTAATTTATACCGCCTGAAAGGCGAACCTTATTTATCGTAAGATCTTTC
Source organism: Gammaproteobacteria bacterium (assembly GCA_965261165.1). Classification (GTDB taxonomy): domain Bacteria; phylum Pseudomonadota; class Gammaproteobacteria; order Eutrophobiales; family Eutrophobiaceae; genus SMWN01. Next base: position 1,294,022 of record OZ253445.1, read on the forward strand.
CATTATCGAAGTGTAGGTTTCGTCTTTTAGCGGCGAGACACTTCTTTTTTGCTTGTCCAAAAAATGAAGTGCCCAAGAAAAAAAGACCTCCCGAGATAGTGTCCTGCGGATACCCTTACAGCTTCATGATTTTCAAGGTCGCGGAAACAAGACTTCCTATCTTGGTTCCGCTTATTTGAACGTCCTGTTCAAATAACCTTAAAAATAATAAACCTGTTCGGCTCTATCTAGGGGGGGGGTTAACAATACCCAGATAATCCAAAGTGGCAAATTTATAAAAATTGATCTACCCTCAAGCTAATAAAACTTTTCAATACTGTAAGGAATAGTAATGGAAATACCGCACATCAATAACTCACCAAGGATGGAAAACATTATATGGGAACCCTTCCCATATAACAGAAAACTAAGGGCTTATTATGTTTTCATCAATATTCATAAAAAAATTATAAAGGGTTCCTGCTAAGATTGTTAATGAGGAGCCCTTTTCCTCATTAATACACTGTTAGAACAAAAAAATGCAGCAGTAAATAATGTTACAAAAGGGACGAAAAGCGGACATAGTGCCCTGAAATAAACCCGTAGAAAGGATCGTCTTTTAGATTTATTGGTCTATTTGCAGGAATAGGCGGTATCAGGCTTGGCTTTGAAGATCAAGGCGGTAAATGTGTCTTCACCTGTGAATGGAATAAATTTTCTCAAAAAACCTACTTGGCTAATTTTCCCCAATCATCTGACCATATATTTGCTGGTGATATTACAGAAATAGATGAAAAGGATATTCCTGAGCATGATGGGCTTGTCGTAAAATGGAGTTTTTAGCTTGTTGTGAATATTTAAGTCCCTGTTATTAAACATTTTATTTTCTTAAAATTGGACTGATTCTGAATTAACCGACAAGCTCATGATGTACTTTTGGCAGGTTTCCCTTGTCAGCCATTCAGCATAGCTGGGGTGTCCAAAAAAATGCCTTGGGTCGTTCCCACGGATTTGAATGTACAACGCAAGGAACACTTTTCTTTGATGTAGCGCAGATAATAGCTGAGAAACAACCAAAGGCATTCCTACTGGAAAATGTCAAGAACCTGCTTTCTCCCAAATCCCCAGATAGGGTAGCACCAGTGCTTCAATGACCTGTAATCCCGCTTGCAAGCCTTATGGCTGGTCATTACCGCAGATTATGGCAGATAGTGCTGAGAGGTTTACTGAAAAACCCTGTTTACTAAAAAATACTGGCTCAGCGCCTTCTGTATATTAAGTCCCGCCATTAATCAGTGTTCAATGGGCTTTTTTTTGCACGCACCTATCCTGTAGAAGCCGTTATTCTTGTTCTATATCGGGTTAAATGGACGGTGCTGCAAACTGCTTCAGTGCCAGTAGCACTGGTTTTAGGAGTATTCGGTGGTTTTCCAGCTCTTTTTACCCAGAGTTGGTGCCGGTCCTGACCACCTTGGCCGCAATGGCATACAAACGCCAGCGCAGAGTCAGCGCACGGCTATGGACTATGGATGCTGGGACAACCCCACCGGTTCATATTCACAAATTGAAAATTATAATGGAAAAGGATCTCTGGTTGCATACGAACGTCTTCTAAAAAAACAATATACTTACAGAGCAATAATGTCTTTTAGCATACTGTGTGCTTTATATTATCTATGTGTATATTTATTAACTGCGCCAACTGAACTTAAACGTTAGAAGGTTTTTCCATAGCATTTAATATGTTAACTGTAGTTGACAATCATATATATGTGAACTACAGTTAACGCATAATGGAAGTCAGAACAACGGAAGTTTTTGATAAATGGCTATCCAGCCTTAAGGATCGAAAGGCTAAAGCCCGCATTCAGGCACGAATAGACAGAGTTGAAATGGGTAATTTTGGCGATGTCTCTCCTGTTGGAGAAGGCGTTAGTGAATTACGAATATTTTATGGGTCGGGATACAGAGTATATTTTGTTAAACAAAACTCAGTTTTAGTAATTCTTCTATCTGGTGGCGATAAATCTTCTCAACAGACAGATATCGCTAAAGCTAAAGAAATTGCTAAGCAATTGGAGGTATGAATTATGGCTATTAAAACTACTCGTTGGGATTCAGCAGAACACTTACAAAGCGACGAAGATATAAAACTATATTTAGAAGCATGCTTTGAAGAAGCAGACGATGACCCTGCATTTATCGTACATGCATTGGGGGTTATTGCTCGAGCAAAAAACATGAGTCAACTAGCAAGAGATACTGGGATAACTCGTGAGGGTCTCTATAAAGCATTTTCTACTGAAGGGAATCCAACTTTTGCTACAGTAACAAAAGTTGCGAAGGCACTTGGGTTACAAATTACAGTTCAAGCCGTCCCTCAATAAGCCTTCTAACCAATCACTCAACTTGACCGGCGCAGAAAACGCGCCACCAAGTTAGTTCAACCGTTAATTAACTCGTGGCGAATTCGAAGGAATCAGAATAGATAAATTCTGTAGAGAGGCCGCGTTCTACAAACGAATCAAGTATGGCATGAATCATTGGGGGTGGGCCGCAAGTGTAGGCTTCGTAGCCAGAAATATCTTTGATATCTTCGAGGATGGCATTGTGGACAAAACCGGTCTTTCCCTGCCATTCATCTCCGCCTCCATCTTCAAGTCCTGAAAGTACCGGAGTATATTCGATGTGTTCGTGTTGGTCAGCCCAAGCTTGTGCTAGCTCATTCAGATAGAGGTCTTCTTCTTTACGGGCACCCCAGTAGAAATGGATTGGGCGTTTGTCGCCTACGTATAATGCATGTTCGATGATGCTTTTGATGGGAGCGAAGCCGGTCCCACCAGCTACCATGATCATTGGTCGTTCTGAATCTTCTCTGAGGAAAAAAGTCCCAAGCGGTCCTTCAAATCTTAATAGTGTGGCTTCTTTCAATTCGTGAAAGGCATATTTTGAAAATAAACCACCTTCATAATGGCGGATATGTAATTCCAGATAATTATCGTTATGTGGAGCATTGGCTAATGAAAAAGATCGTCTCTTACCTTCACGTAACAATAAGTTGATATATTGTCCGGCGAGGAATTGTAGACGTTCGCTCTTTGGTAATTTTAAATAAAGACGAATGACATCATGATGGAGTTGCTCAACCTCTATCACCCGGCAGGGTAATTTTCGAATGGCAATATCGCCGATCTGATCGATTTCTTTTGCCTGGATAATGACATCAGAATCTGGGATAGCCTGACAAAATAATCGATAACCTTCTTTGGTTTCTTGTTCTGATATCCCGGTCACTTTATTTTGATAATGAATCTTGCCTTCAATTAATTTCCCTTTACATGATCCACAGGCACCATTCTGACAACCGTATGGGAAACTATGACCATGTTTGAGTGCTGATTCCAAGATAGTTTCTTCGCTACCCGCTGGAAATGATTCCTTGTTTGAATCAATAGTAATTTTAAACGACATAACTTATGACAGTAATAATCTGATTAAGGTAGATTGAATGTAGTTGAAGGGAAACTTACGGTAGACTGCTTTTGCTATTTAGCCATCTAAGTAATGGTTTCCACTTTTCAAGATCGCGCTCCATTTTGGAAGGTGGCAGATCAAATATTGTTTTCCCTTGTTCAGCAGCATACACATAGTTCTGTGAAGCGCGTAGTAAAGCCATATATGGAATTTTTTTGCCATTAGGTAATTTTATATTATCAAGATAATTATCAATTTTATCTGCTGCTGTCGTCATCTCATTGACTCTATTTGCAACCGTCGCAATTTTAATTTTATTGGTAGCAGTTTTTTTTGTTAATTTGATTAGATTTTCTAAAAATCTTTCTGCAGCACGTATATCGATAGCAGAAGGCAGTACCGGAATAATCATCGTTTGTGCAGCATTGATGAGCTTGGCTATTTTTTGGTCTTGAATACTTGCAGATGTATCTAATATGAGTATTTCTGTGTCACTGGGGATATGGAGTTTGTCCTTCTTTGCAGGTACATGGTTAATCGTGGCTAGATGTTCTGGACGAATCTTCAGCCAGTCGCTGCTGGAGCCCTGGGGATCACAATCAGCAAGCGAAACATTTTTGCCCCGCATTGCAAAATAGCCAGCAATATTTGTTGCTATTGTACTTTTACCACAACCCCCTTTGGGATTGAGGATTAATATTTTACGCACGCCTTATATATCCTTTGTGTCTTATGGCTTCATTATACAGCCTTACTTAGCTGGGTCCTTTGTTTTTCATCAAATCCTGAATTAAGGGATTGGTGATCAATTGCATGGCAAAGATCATTTTTCCTGCAGAAACAACAATCGTGTTAGGTGTTGTCATAAATGAGCCATCCAGCATTTTTAGTAAATACTGGAAATCGACTTTTATCTTTTCCTGATTCCTGATATGGATAACGACAAAGCTCTCATCACTAGTTGGGACTTCACACGCACCAAATGGGTTCGAAGTATCGACGGTAGGAACGCGCTGGAAATTAATATCAGTCTTGGAGAATTGGGGCGTAATGTAATGTGTATAGTCATGCATGCGACTGAGTATTAATTCAGTGGCATCTTCTGGCGAATAACCTCTGTATTCCTTGTCGCGTTGTATCTTCTGCATCCATTCAAGATTAATGATAGGGGTGACACCAATCAGCAAATCCACATACCGATGAACATTTACGGTATCTGTGACGACAGCACCATGTAAACCTTCATAAAAAAGTAGATCTGTATTTTCAGGTAAATCACTCCATTCTGTTAGTGCTCCAGGTGGTGAGCTATGTAATGCAGATTCGGCGTCATTATGAATATAGTACCTACGCTTGCCGATACCATTTTTTGAATATTCCGCAAATAGCGCTTCCAGTTCTTCGAATAAATTTCCCTCAGGCCCGAAGTGGGTAATATTTTTTCCATCTTCTTCGGCGGCTTTCACCATATCATCCATTTCCTGACGGTTATAGCGGTGGTAACTGTCACCTTCGACAAATGCGGGCGATATATCTTCATGACTAAAGATAATTTCAAAGGCATTTTTGACACTGCTAGTGCCTGAGCCTGAAGAGCCTGTTACCGCAACAATAGGGTGTTCTTTTGACATTTATTATATATCCTACATGTGACGTAGCTATTTATTACGATATTGTTAGTCGAACATCAAGTTAAATTGAATTTGCGTTATACTACTTTTTTATTTATGAATAAATTATCTAGGCCTATGATTCTTCAGGAAGATTGTTGATGCCAATAGCTGATAATGATATTCGTTTATACAAGCGTCTATTGCGACATGTAATTCCTTACTGGCGTATTTTTCTGATATCAATATTGGGGATGCTGGTATTGGCCATCTCTGATCCTATGCTTCCGGCTCTACTAAAGCCTTTACTTAATGGAGCTTTTGTTGAAAACGATCCTGCTATGATGTTTTGGGTACCAATATTTTTAGTCCTTTTATTCGCAGTCAAAGGGATTGCTACCTACGTCCAGGGTGTTGCCCTATTCTGGGTGGCGAACAAAGTGATTATGGATCTGAGGCAGGAGATGTTTTCCCGTTTACTGTCTTTCCCTAGTAAATACTATGACGACTATTCCGCTGGCAGTCTGATATCCAAATTCACTTATGATGTAATACAGATTAAGGAAGCTGCGACCAATATGCTAACCACACTGGTACGTGATTCGTTAGGGGCTATTGGCCTATTGGGATGGATGTTTTACATCGATTGGAAAATGACGTTGATTGTCCTTTTGTGCGCACCGTTTATTGCGGTTGTGATAGTGGTTATTCGTAAACGTCTAAGAAAAATGAGTCGTAAATCTCAGGATTCTATGGCAGATATTAATAATGTGCTTGAAGAAAGCATCAACGGCCATAAATTGATCAAGTTATATGCAGGACGGGAACAAGAAACCACACGCTTTGCTAAGGCAACAAACGACAATCGTCGTTATTCAATGAAATTTGCTATGGCCGCTGCTGCTAGCAGCCCTTTGGCCCAGTTTACTGCAGCCATCGCGATAGCTATTATTATCAATATCGCTATCAATAAATCTGCAATGGGGACTATGAATGTTGGAGAATTCATGTCTTTTTTTGCGGCTATGATGATATTGCTGACACCCCTTAAGCGACTGGTTCAGATAAATGAACATCTGCAAAGGGGGTTGGTTGCCTGCGAAAGTATTTTTGCTTTGCTGGATCATCCTGTTGAGTCAGATACAGGCAAACATATTCTGGAAAAGGCAAAAGGTGAAATAGAATTCTGTAACGTAAACTTCAGTTACGAAGGCAGTGGCCAAAAAGCATTAAAGAATATTTCTATGCATATCAAGCCAGGCGAAACTATTGCTCTGGTCGGGGCGTCCGGTAGTGGTAAATCAACCATGGCAAATCTGCTGCCACTTTTTTATATGGTCTCTGAGGGGAAAATATTACTCGATGGTGAAGATATTAGAGATGCTTCATTGCATTCTTTGCGTCAGAATATCGCATTGGTTAACCAAGAAGTAATTCTCTTTAATGATACCATAAAAAATAATATTGCCTATGGTAGCCTAAATAATAGTAGTGATGAATCTATTATAGCAGCTGCTAGATCGGCTTATGCTTTGGAATTTATTGAAGAGCTTATTGATGGTTTTGATACGATCATTGGAGAGAAAGGCTTGAAATTATCCGGTGGACAACGGCAAAGACTAGCTATTGCACGGGCACTGCTTAAAGATGCCCCAATATTGATTATGGATGAGGCAACTTCTTCGTTGGATACACATTCAGAAAAACAGATTCAATCGGCATTAGAAGAGGTTAAAGAAGGCAGGACATGCCTGATCATTGCTCACCGTCTATCAACAATCGAAAACGCAGATCGGATTATTGTGATTGATAATGGGGCGGTTGTTGAGACTGGCACACATAGGCAATTGATCAAACAAAGTGGCGCTTATGCACAATTACAATTTAATGCCTGAAGGCGCTATTTCCAAAAGTATTCCTATGCAGAATAATTTCTCGATGGCCTAAATTCTCGAACTTGTGTTTGCAATGTCGGCATCATGTTTTTGTTAGAACCATATCTAATAGCAATATAGGTATCCGTAATGTTATTGATCTGTGCTGCAAGATCACTTCTTTCTAATACAGCACGTTTGGCAAATGTAACCGGTCCTTCGTGCACTTCATGATGAATCCCAAAACGTGATAATTTTTTGCAAAATTGATTGTATAAATTTTTAACCGGGTCTTTATTTTGGGGAGTTGTCCTCAATAGCACGAATACTAGGTAAAGAATTATTAAAGTAGTAAATGCAATGATAAGAAAAATCATGCCGCTCCAGTTGACATCCTCTAATCCAAATTTACCCAGAAATTCTTTTTGTTTCTTTGTCCCGTAATTGATGACCCACTGGTTCCACTGATTATTAATTGCATCCCACCGGTGGCTTAGGCGTTGCCATACTTTTCTAGCAAAGTTGTTTTTACTGAAGATTAATGGCACGCCCAGAATATCATCGGGTAATGCACTTTCAATTCCTTCAATTATTCGTAATGGTGATACTGCTGCAGTTGGGTCAATACGTGTCCAGCCTTGTTCTCGCCTCCAGACTTCTGTCCAAGCGTGTGCATTGCGTTGACGCACAATGAAGTAATCCCCGGCAGGGTTGTATTCGCCTCCCTGATAGCCCAGAACAATACGTGCAGGGATCCCTGCTGCTCTCATCATGACAGTGAAGGCATTTGCATAATGTTCACAAAACCCCTGTTTTGTTTCGAAAAGAAATTCATCAACATGATCGTTTTCTAGGAGAGGAGGACGGAAGGTGTAATAAAAATTATCTTCATTAAATAATTTTAGGGCGCGGTCGATAATCTGATCTTCAGAGAGACCTTCGTTCTGCCACTGACGAACAAGTTTTTTTGTTTTACTGTGTTTATGTTTTGGTAGCTGTAGGGCGATCTTTAACTCATCTTCATGTAATTTTGTGATTCTATATTTTGGGTAAGAAGTTAAATCATAACGTATTCTTAGCGTCACTGGATTCTGAGTAATCAATTGAAAATCAGATGTCATCCAGCTTTGACCTATCTCTAAATCTGGATGCTGTCCAGGCATATCGAGCGCATAGAGCCATTCTTTATTATGAGCCTCCAGAGTAATGGCGTAGGTAACGGGATCTGATAACATTTCCGGTGGTTTAGCCGCATGATATTTAGGCTTATCTCTGCTCCATGTTGTTCCATCTGTATGCAGGAGTACCGGGCCGCGCCAATAGAGTTTCGATTGTTCTGGTCGTGTATCCCTGAAATCAGCGCGAAAAGCAACTTTGTCGCTTTGTATTAGCTGGCTAATACTCCCAGGCGTCATTTCATCATCAACACCCGTTATACCTGAGTATGCATCCTGAGGCATGCCCCATAATGGACCAGATATTCGCGGGAATAAGAAAAATAAAATCAGCATAACAGGGATAGATTGCAATAATAATGCTGCTGAGATCTTAGCCGAAGCTCTGGTGGGCAATTTTCCTTGAGTATCATTAAACAAAACTAGACTGAGCGTCATCACTAAAACCGTGCAAGCCATGTAAATAGCAGTGCCAATAGTTTGTGTGTATAGAAAATTTGTGACGACCAGAAAATAACCAAGGAAACAACTAATATAAAAATCCCGCTCATGTTTTATTTCAAAGATTTTAAATCCTGCCAGCAATACCAGTGATGAAACTCCTGAATCACGACCAAGAAGCGTGCCAAATTCTTGATAAATTCCCATAACGCCAATTATCATGAGAAAAAACACGAATATTTTTATCACAGACAATTTATCTTCTTTTAAAGAAGATTGAGAAAACAAATAGAGTTTCAACGTACAAAGCATCAGGAAAAGCGGCATAATCCATAAAGGAATTCTCAGGCTATGAGGAAGTGTAGAGAGGGCCAATGCCCCTGCTAGCCAAAAAAGGCTATTGATGGAGATATTATCTCTTGCCCGGTCAGGTTGCATTATTGGTCTCATAGCAAGCCAAAACAGATAAGCATCGACGAAGGTGTTTATCTCCATGACCTGGCTCAATGAGAATCTCAGGAAGTTCGAGACCATATTGTAACGAGCATGATTCCGCCTTAATAACCCAGTGGCACAGTTGTGAAAGTCTTGCTTCGACATCGGGTAGGGCTGAAACATCATCCCAACTTAAGTGGAGTTTATCTGCGCCAGAACCACTGAACCGTTTTATAAATAAACCTTTTTGCTGGGCATAGGCCTTCCAGGCAATATCTTTGATCGAATTGCCTGCCTGATAATTTCGGAAGCCAATAAAATCATCTGCGCCTGAGGCTTCCCCCTGAACGCCAATGGCATCATTTAGTTTAAATGGAGGAAAAGAATCTTGACCCACAGGTTTGGGGTAAATCAAGCAGGGTTGTTCCATATGAATATATGACCAGGCTTTAAACAAACCTAATGGAAACGTGGTAAATACTTTAATACGGCCTACATAAAGTAGGCCCCGCTGTTTTGTTTCAATTGGTAACTCAATACGATTAAATGTGTTCGTATCAACATCGCAAGATGTGATAGGAATCTCATTTCCAGTTGATGTCAGAACATCCGCAAACAATTGCCACTTTCTTTTTGTTTTAATGAAAGAGATAGAAAGACGAAACTGACCATCCCGATTATCAAGTACCAGTGGAAACTTTGCCGTCTCTCCGGAAAATACGGATAAGGCAACTCCCTGTTTTATTAGCAGGCCAGCAAGATTTTTGCAGGTATGTAACAGAGTGACAAGAGATAGAGAGCTGAGGAGGAAAGTAAGAATGTAAGCCATGCTGTTGTTGTAATTAATAGCACCGATGCTCATTGCAAATAACATTAAGGCGAAGATTGTTCCATGCCGCGTGGGCATGATGTAGATTCGTTGTTTTATAATCTCTCCGCTTTTTGTTTCTGTACGATGAGCAGAAAACGGAAATTGTTCAAGGACAATGGTTTTTGGCATCAAGGGATAGGCACTTGTTTGATTAAGTGAGCGGCACTGTCTTCCTGTGTTTCCTGTCCGTTATCTTGAATTATATTTAACCTGTGACCAATAATACTAGGTAAAACTTGTTGTATGTCTTCTGGCAGTACCTGTGGATGACCATGCATCAACGCCCATGCCCTGGCGCACCGGAGCACTGCCAGACCCGCTCGTGGAGAAAGTCCATTGGTATAATCAACACTGCGACGGCTGTAATCCAGCAAGCTCTGCAAATAATTCAGCAATGCCTCTGAGGCATGAATAGATTCAGCTTGCAGTTGCATTGCTATTAACTGATCTGAGTCTATCGTCGGCGTGATGTGCTTTAACAATTGTCTACGATCGCTGCCTCTCAATAATTCCCGTTCGGCCTCACTGTTTGGATAACCCAGTTCGATACGCATGGTAAATCTATCTAGTTGTGATTCAGGCAAGGGGAATGTCCCTATCTGATTAGAAGGATTTTGTGTGGCAATCACAAAAAATGGTTCTGGTAAGCTGCGTGTTTTACCTTCTACGGTGACTTGACTTTCTTCCATGGCCTCAAGCAAGGCGCTTTGTGCTCTGGGCGTTGCTCGATTAACTTCATCAGCAAGAATTAATTGACTAAAGATAGGGCCAGGGTGGAAACTGAAGGTACTGGAATCACGATCATAGATTGAAATACCCAGAATGTCTGCGGGCAAGAGATCGCTGGTGAACTGAATACGTTGGTAATCCAGTCCTAGAGTACTGGCGAACACATGAGACAGTGTTGTTTTGCCCACGCCAGGTAAATCTTCAATCAGTAAATGACCACGAGCCAGTAGACAGGTCAGTGATAAGCGTATGGCCTCTTCCTTGCCAAGGATGACACGCCCAATCTCTTTGACAATATTGTCCAGAATATCTTTGATCTTCGTAACCTGTGTGTCTAGTTGTGCGCTATTCATGGGACAAGTGTTATCCTTTATAAAGTTCTTTGAATAGATCCTGAGAATAAGGTCATAATACTGCTCTAATGATTCGAATTACAGTCGGTTCCTAATATCGTTCAGGAACTATCATTTTGCATGGTTGTCTTGGGGGAGGGTAGTACAAGAGATGAATGTTTGTGGAAAATTATGATTTACTAGTGATTGGTAGCGGTCCAGCCGGTCAACGTGCGTCGATACAGGCAGCAAAACTGGGGAAGAAAGCAGTCATTATCGATAAAAATTTTCTTATCGGCGGGGTTTCCCTGCATACAGGAACCATGCCAAGTAAGACCTTGAGAGAAGCTGTGCTTTATCTAAGTGGCTGGCGACAACGTGGATTTTATGGTCGCAGTTACAGAACAAAACAATACATTACTGCGGAAGATTTAACCCAAAGACTGGATCAGACAATTCGTGGTCAGGTTGAAACATTACAGCATCAATTATTTCGTAACCGGGTTGATGTTATCGCTGGTACAGTATCATTCATTGATTCACATACAGTTCTGGTAGAAACAAGTGAGGATCAACAAAGAGAAAAAAAGGAAATAAGAGCAGAAAATATTTTGATTGCAACGGGCACAACGCCAGCCCGTCCTAAACACATTCCCTTTGATGACAAGGTCGTGCTGGATAGTGATAGCATTCTGGAGCTGACAGATCTACCTCACAGTATGATAGTGGTAGGCGCTGGCGTCATCGGCGCAGAGTATGCCTCAATCTTTAGTGTACTGGATGTTGAAATCACATTATTAGATGGCCGTGACAGGATAATGGATTTTCTTGATGATGAAATCGTTGACGAATTTACACATAATTTGCGTGATCGAAATGTAACCGTACGTCTGAACGAGATAGTGACTTCTATTGAGCGTGATGATCGAGATCGGGCAAAAGTCAGTTTAAAAAGCGGCAAACAAGTTTGTGCAGATATGGTGCTGTTTGCTGCGGGCAGGCAAGGCAGTACTGATGTGCTAAAAATTGAGAATGCCGGTTTGAGCGCCGATGGACGTGGACGCTTAACGGTCAATGAACATTATCAAACTGAAGTTGATCATATTTATGCCGCAGGTGATGTAATTGGTTTCCCAAGCCTAGCATCAACCTCAATGGAACAGGGCAGACATGCTGCACGCCATGCCTTTGGCGAAGACGCAGTCAGTAATGTCGAATTTTTCCCCATCGGTATTTATGCAGTGCCTGAAATGAGTATGGTCGGCATGACCGAACAGGAAGCAAAAGAAAAAAATATTCCCTATGAAATAGGCGTCGCTCGTTTTCGTGAGATTGCCAGAGGGCAGATACTTGGATTACGTGAAGGGGTGCTGAAGATGTTATTTAGTCTGGAAGATAGGAAATTACTTGGCGTGCATATTGTTGGGGAAGGCGCAACGGAGTTGGTACATATTGGTCAGGCGGTGTTGGCTCTGGAAGGGACCCTAGATTATTTTGTGACGACTGTGTTCAATTATCCGACCTTGGCGGAGGCATATAAAGTTGCTGCGCTGGATGCTTATAATCGGTTTCCGCAGGATTAGGCTTTCTTAATTTATATTAGTTACTCTCTTGCAAGAGCGGCTCAGGAGATAATGCCTAAATCTTGAGAGACATCCATTTTTTCATTACAAATGAATCTTTGATATTGTTTCCCAGACTTCCTTATTTTTATCTGCCCCATCTCACTCCGTCGCTACCGGCGCATTTTTAAATCAACACAGAACCTGTAAGCACCAATTTATTTTAAACATGATTCTTTATAATTGCTTTGGCATGAGAATTAATGCTTAACAGTGTCACCCGCTATTTTATCCATGATAGCGAACATTACGCCTGACACGACGAAGGCCATGTGAACGATAACTTTCCACATTACCGCGTTTTCACCTTCAGCGCTTAGTTCAGACGGGATATTCATAAAGACTTTTAAGAGATCAATTGCAGAGATGGCGACAATTGCGCCGATGACTTTAAGTTTTAATCCGGAAAAATCGACTTTCCCCATCCAGTCGGGTCTATCTTCATGTTCGGCGACGTCGATTTTTGAGACGAAGATTTCGTAGCCACTAAAGATAATCATTAATAACAAACTGCCAACCAAAGACATATCAACCAACGCCAATATCCCAATAATCATATCACTTTCTGGCATGCTAAAAACGTGGACGGACATGTGCCATAGTTCTTGGACAAATTTAACAAATAACAAAATAATACTTAAAACTAAACCCAAGTAAAAAGGCGCTAGTAACCAACGGCTTTTGAATATTGTCAATTCTAGTGTGCCTTCAATTTTGTCTAACATCACTCTCTCCTTTTTTAGAAATGATTATTCCCCTGCCACTGTCATATTTTCGATTAGTACTGAACCAGTGAGTATATTGCCACGTGAATCGATATCGTTGCCGATGTGAATGATTTGTTTGTACATCTCAATAAGATTGCCAGCGACGGTGATTTCTTCAACTGGATATTGCAACTCACCATTTTCAACCCAGAAACCAGAAGCGCCGCGTGAGTAATCTCCGGTAATTTGATTGACACCAAAACCGATCATGTCTGTGATGAGCAGACCGGTGTCCATCTGTTTGATGAGTTCTTCAAGATCGTATCCGCTGCTATCGATGGTGAGGTTGTGCACGCCGCCTGCGTTGGCGGTTGGTTGTAGGCCAAGTTTTCTGGCGGAATAGCTGCTGAGCACATAACCCTGCAAGATGCCATTTATGATCAAGTCTCGGTTTTTTGTGGCCATGCCTTCGCTGTCAAAGGGAGCGCTACCTAGCGCACCTTGCAAATGTGGTTGTTCATGAATGTGGATATGATCGGCGAATATTTGTTCATCAATTTTATCCAACAGGAAGCTGGCCTTACGATAGAGACTGCCACCAGAGATTGCGGTAACGAACGCAGAAAACAATCCAGATGCGACAGGCGCTTCGAAGATCACCGGGCATTGTCGGGTGGATAATTTCTTTGCATCCAGTTTTTGAGTGGTTCTTTTCGCAGCTTCCCTAGCAATATCATTAATATTTTGCAGTTGGTTTTTATTGCGTGCCTTGCTATACCAGCCATCTCTTTGCATGCCATTACTGGTTTCTGCAATGACCGTGCAATCAATGGTATGGCTTGACCAATGCCAGCCATCGATAAAGCCGTGAGTGTTGCCATAAAAATGATTGCCAGCATAGGTGCTGACTGAGGTGCCGTCAGAATTATTAATCCGTCTATCTTCACTTCGGGCGATGGCTTCACAATCAACTGCTAGCTGAATCGCTTCTTCAGGCGCGATCTTCCAGGGGTGATAGAGATCCAGTTGCGGGATTTCTGATGCCATGAGTTCGGCATCCGGCAAATCGGCGAACTCATCTTTACTGGAAAATTTGGCAATATTACAGGCAGCTATCACAGTTTCCTTGATTGCGGATTCACTAAAATCAGAACTACTGGCTATGCCTTTTTGATGTCCGATAAAGACGGTTATGCCTAGACCTTTATCGCGTTCGTGTTCTATTTTTTCGACTTCACCCAGGCGCGTCGTTATTGTCAGACCAGTACCAGTACCAATGTCTGCTTCCGCAGCGGTCGCTCCCTGTCGCTTTGCCTCGTCAAGAATTTGCTGAATGATGCCTGTAAGCTCTTCTCGTTCCTGCCTTATACAACTATTCATTCTTAATATTTACGCTGCCTGTGTGTTCGGTCTGATTAAAATAATAAAAATGAGACCCTTGCATAATTCACACTAATTCTACCGAAACAGGTAAAATAAGACCATTCTAAAGACCTTAAAGATTATTCATCCATGTCCTGAAAGAAATATCCTGAAAAAAACTGCCCCAAGGCTGGTTCGCAGATTAAAGACAATGACCAGAAAGACAATGCTACGCTGATTGCAATGAGTCATCACCTTAAAACGGGGATGAACATACTGAAACAAATGCGTTATCTGGAGACGCAGCTCGATAATAGATTAAGTGGTAGCTAAAAGCACGATATGCAAAAAGTCTCAAATTGTTACACTTAGCTTAATGTTCACCTAAACAAACATAGAGAGTTTTGCATGAAAAATTCAAGAATTACCTTTATTGGTTGTGGCAACATGGGTCGAAGCCTGATTGGAGGATTGATTGCTAACGGTCTGCCGGTCAATTCCATTACCGGAACCGATATTAATGCAGAACAGCGCCAAATCACATCATCCCAATTTAATATTGAAGTGCTGGAAGACAACCAGCAGGCGATTAAAGATGCGGACGTCGTTGTATTGGCGGTCAAACCACAATCAATGCAAAATACCTTGCAGGCAATTAAGGCGGAGTTCGCACGGGGGAAACCCCTGCTAATCTCAATCGCAGCAGGCATTCGACTCCCACATCTTGCACAATGGGCTGGAGGGGAGCTTGCTATTGTACGCGCCATGCCGAACACGCCTGCGATGATCCAGTCAGGAGCAACCGCATTATGTGCAAATCAAATCACAAATGACACCCAACGTGATCTGGCAGAAGCAATTATGCGCTCCGTTGGTTTAGCTTTGTGGTTAGATGATGAAATACTCATGGACCCCGTGACTGCGCTATCGGGAAGCGGCCCAGCTTATTATTTTCTTATCATGGAAGCCATGGAAAAAGCCGCAACTCAGCTCGGTTTATCTCAGGAACACGCACGCATTCTTACCCTGCAAACTGCTTTTGGCGCAGCAAAAATGGCATTGGAAAGCAATCATGATGCAGCATCATTGCGTAAACAGGTCACCTCTCCCGGCGGTACCACAGAACAGGCCCTGAATGTATTGATTGATGGCGGCATTGAAGACCTATTTAAAGATGCCCTTGAGGCAGCACAAAAAAGATCGGCTGAATTAGCCAAATCATTGGGTGGAAAATAATGGTTGGGGGAAACTATCTGATAAATGCAGGTATTTATCTCATCAATATAATATTTGGATTGTATTTATTGGCAGTCATGTTGCGTTTTATGCTACAGGCCACTCGAGCAGATTTTTATAATCCCATCTGTCAGTTTTTAATTGCCGTGACAAACCCTACCCTAAAACCACTACGTCGGTGGATACCCGGGTATATGGGAATAGATTGGGCATCTATCCTACTGATGATCCTGTTGCAGCTCCTGGAGATATGTCTAATCGCATTACTGATTAGCGGATACATTCCATCCCCTGCAAGTATTCCAGTTATCATCGCCTCAAAATTACTAGAACTGCTGATATGGATCTATATTTTCGTCATTATTATGCAAGCTATCATCAGCTGGATTCAGCCTAGCAAATATTCACCTTTTACTGTCTTGCTCTATCAATTAAGCGATCCTTTGGTTAGGCCTATCAGGCACCATATTCCCGCAGCGGGCGGTATCGACTGGTCACCTTTTGTAGTTCTTATGTTGCTGAATCTTGCGCTCATACTTGTTGTTGCCCCCTTACACGACTGGGGGAGATACCTATCAGGACAGGCATAGGATATTTTCTGAAATATCAGCAGGATGACACTTTAATTTTTTTGCAACTTTCATGTACAGACACGCATGTGACGTGACGAATTCAAAAAACTGTTAAACAATAGGCTGTTATCTAATACATTAAAGTACCGCCTATAGACGGAAAAGCGAACCAGTATCTGCTTGGGCTTATTAGGCGGAAAAAGCATGAAAAACTACTGGAACTTTTGACACAAGACTTGTCTGCGTTAATGTAAATAGAAGATAATATATAGAGAATAAGGTACGAGCCAATGAAGACTGTTCAGAAATTACTCGGATTATCAAACGGTAAGACCATCAACCTGTTAAGCGCAGCCCTGTTGTCACTGCTTATTTCGCTCCCTTCACAGGCAGAACAATCCAAAGATTTTGGCGATTACACAATACATTACATTGCTTTTACAGCAGACAACTTAACCCCATCCGTCGCTAAGCAATATAATATCCCTCGTAGCAAGAAACGCGCGTTATTGAATATTTCTGTGCTCAAGAAAACATCTGATGGATCAAGCAAGTCAACCAGAGCAATCATTAAGGGAACGACGACAAACTTGAGTCAACAGCTCCGGGAATTAAACCCCAAAGAGATCTCGGAGAAGGGTGCCATCTATTATATTGCCGAAACACCCGTGGATAATGCTGAGGTGCTGAAATACAAGCTCGAAATTACTCCGGAAGGTGAAAAGGTAAATTATAAGTTTTCATTCCGGGAACAGTTTTACACTGATTAACCGCTGTTGATTTCCACATAACTCAAATATCGTATGCCATTGTCAGTGGCGCGTGATCTGAAAAACGATCTTCCTTAAATATCTCAGCACTCTCGATTTTTTCAATCATGCTCGGAGAGACTATCTGATAGTCAATACGCCAACCCACATTCTTAACCCATGACTGCCCCCTATTTGACCACCATGTGTATTGATCTTCTTCCTGATTAACCTCACGAAAAGCATCCACCATTCCAACATCATCAAGCAGTGTATCCATCCATGCGCGCTCCTCAGGAAGGAATCCTGAGTTTTTTCTGTTTCCCTTCCAGTTTTTTAAATCGATTTCCTTATGAGCGATATTCCAATCACCACAAATAATATAATTTCTTTTCTGCCTCCTATATTTTTTCAGAACGGGCATGAATCTTTCCATGAAATCAAATTTAATATTCTGCCTTTCTTCGCTAGAAGATCCAGAAGGTAAATAAAGAGAGATAATACTTAAATCTCCGAAATCAGCCTGAATATATCTGCCTTCTGTATCTGCATGATGCCAGCCTAATTTTGTCTTGATCTCATCAGGCTGTTGCCTGCTATAAATAGCCACGCCGCTATAACCTTTTTTTTCAGCGTCGTTGAAAAATCCAAAATAACCATCGGGTGACAATATCTCTTCTAGCAATTGATGTGTTTGTGCCTTAGTTTCCTGTAGGCAGACCACATCAATATTCTGTTTTAACATCCATCCAAAGAATCCCTTCCGATGCGCTGCTCGAATACCATTGACATTCAACGTCATTATTCTCATCTGCTCAGGTTCATCTATTTAGGTCTTGATTTGTTTCCAGATTCACAGTCGATGTATGATAATCAATTATTCACGACTATATTCTATAAAGAAGGCTTTTAATGCAGAAATATCAACTTGAATTTATTGAATTTTCCATTCAACACAGGGCCTTATGCTTTGGTGAATTTACACTTAAATCAGGACGACTGAGTCCCTATTTTTTCAACAGTGGCTTATTCAATGATGGTAAGGGCCTCTCCCGCCTCGGTCGTTTTTATGCAAGCTCAATCCAAGCATCTGACATTGAATATGACATGTTATTTGGCCCAGCCTATAAAGGCATCCCTCTGGCATCAGCTGTGGCTGTGGCGCTTGCAGATGACCACGACATTAATAAGCCTTACTGCTTTAATAGGAAAGAAGCAAAAGATTATGGGGAGGGAGGCACAACATTCGGTGCGCCACTCAAGGGTAAAAATTTGATCATCGATGATGTTATGTCAGCAGGCACATCAGTTAATTTATCGGTGGAAATTATTAAACAAGCTGGCGCTACCACGACAGGGATAGCCATCGCTCTTGATCGGCAAGAAAAAGGTGATGGTGAATTATCTGCAGTACAGGAAGTTGAACAACGGCACGGAATCAAGGTGGCAAGTATCATCACACTGGGAAATTTGATTGAATATCTGGAGAAAATACCCAGTATGTCCGAGAATCTTGATAAGATTAGGCAATATGGCCAGTCGTACGGTAGCATATAGCATCGTGGTGTTACTGGAAACCAATCATTCAATCTAATAAAACACAGGTGTAAAGTATGATCATTTCAAAACGATCCTTATTAACCGCAATAGCCGTGACTTCGGTAAGCGCGAGCCTGATTTTGGTGTCCACATCTGTCCATGCACGTATCAAATGCTGGAAAAACAGTGATGGTGTCAGGGAGTGTGGTAAAACTATTCCCCCTGAATACTCGCAACAAGGCTATGAAGAAGTTAGCGGCCAAGGCATTACCGTAGAGAAAATAGAAAGGGCACCAACCGAAGAAGAAAGACAGGAAGAAAAAAGATTGGCTGCTATTCAGCAAGCAAAAGAAGCTGAAAAAGCCGAAAAGGTTGCCCAAGATAAAGCCCTCTTGGATACTTACACCAATACAGATGATATTCAGATGGCAGGTGATGGAAAAGTTGCCGTGCTTGAATCAACAATCAATCTGGCAGAGAGACGCAATCAGAAAATTCAGGTTACTCTGGATAAACGTACAGCCGTCGCCGTCGCCGCCGAACTTGCAGGCAAACAACCAGCGGAGGGTCTACTTGAGGATATAGAGTCACTACAAAGACAAATCAGAAATAACGATAAATTTATTGCAGATAAGCGCGAGGAACAAGAAAATATTAAGAAAAAATATGCAGAGAAAATTGAACGTTTTGAGCAACTAACTCAAATAAAAATAAGCGATACCTAGTATACCTATCACCGGAGAATTATTTAAATAACCCACGCCGTAAAGTCCGCCATTGTTCCTGATGATGTGTGCTTGGTTTTTTACTGAATGATGTTCGGACAAACTGACTCATCTTGCCCTCAATATAGGCCTGCATCTGATTTGCCCCTAAATCTATTGACCCTACAAGTTGCGCACTATCCTCTAGATTGGTTTCCCTTAAGACTTGCTTAAACTGGGTTTCAAGACGTTCAAAGAATTGCGTTACTCGTCCTCGCAATCGTTCGTCTTCCCCAACCAAAGCATCACCAACTAACACACGGGTGATGCCAGGGTTACGCTCGGAGAAACCTAACAGCAGTTGTACGATTTTTTCACAGCGCGTAATGACATCCTTTTCCTGCGCGAGAATACTATTTATCAATCCGAAAACTGATTTTTCGGAGAAATCTATTAAAGCCTCAAACATTTTGGCCTTACTGGCAAAATGTCTATACAGAGCGGCCTCTGAAACACCCACTGCCTTGGCCAAGCCTGCCGTCGTGATCCGTGTGCCAGGGTTTTCTTCTAGCTGCAATGCAAAAATTTCCAGTATTTGTTGTTTCCTGTTATGTCGGTTGGTTTCGCCCATTTCTTTCAGTTAACTGTCTATCAGCTCTTGATGGCACTACGACCATCAATCAGCGTGCCTACACCCTGATCCGTAAATATTTCAAGTAAAACAGCATGCTCAACCCTGCCATCAATGATATGGGCAGTCTTGACCCCACTATTAACTGCATCCAGTGCAGCATGAATCTTAGGTAACATGCCGCTGTGAATTACGCCCTCATCAACCAGCTTGCCCACATCACTAGTAGACAGGCCAGTGAGAACCTTTCCATCCGCATCCATTAGGCCGGCTGCATTTGTCAGCATGATTAATTTTTCCGCGGTCAGTATTTCAGCCATTTTTCCAGCCACAAGGTCCGCATTGATATTGTAGGACTGACCATCTTTGCCAACCCCAATCGGCGCTATTACTGGAATAAAATCACTGCGAACCAACATATCAATGATCGAAGTATTAATACTTTCAACTTCACCCACATGACCAATATCAATAATTTCAGGGACAGCCTGTTTAAGAACCATCTTTTTCGCATGAATCAGATCACCATCTTTTCCCGTCAGACCGACAGCCGAACCACCATTGCGATTAATCAGATTAACAATCTCCTTATTGACCTGACCTCCCAGAACCATTTCAACAACATCCATAGTTTCACTATCAGTCACTCGCACACCTTCAACAAACTTGGATTCCTTGCCTATTCGTGAAAGCAGATTACCTATCTGCGGTCCACCACCGTGCGCAACCACAGGATTCATTCCTACAGATTTCATCAACACGACATCACGTGCAAATCCATTTTTAAGCTGATCATCAACCATAGCGTTGCCGCCATACTTGATCACGATAGTCTTGCCACTAAAGCGTTGTATATAAGGCAAGGCCTCGGTCAGGATATTTGCTATCGCTGCCGCATTATTTAACTCTGATATCATGACTCTCTCTTGACAAACCTGTCTGTGAATACCTGATCTGTAGTTAAGCTCAGCCTGAGCCTAGCCACTAAGGATGCAGCCT
Organism: Gammaproteobacteria bacterium; assembly: GCA_965261165.1. GTDB lineage: Bacteria > Pseudomonadota > Gammaproteobacteria > Eutrophobiales > Eutrophobiaceae > SMWN01. Next base: position 1,315,063 of record OZ253445.1, read on the forward strand.
ATCAAAATGGTAGCTTCAAGTCCGCTGAAACTGATTGTAATAAATCACGAAACTCTCCCTGTATTCTTTCCAGTACTTCTTTGCTTTCCGCTTCAAATCTGGCGATAAGAAACGGGCTTGTGTTTGATGGCCTGACTAGTCCCCAGCCATCTGAGAAATCGACACGCAATCCGTCAATATCTATTATCTCTGCACCTGTGAATGTCATTTTATCTTTCATCATCTGCATAACTTTTTCATGATGCTTTTCTGCCAGGGAAATACGAAGTTCAGGTGTCGATACCCCATCGGGTAAAACAGCAAAAGTTTCGGCAGGAGTAGTTTTACTGTTTGTTAATATCTCCAGAACCCTAGCACCAGCATACAATGCGTCATCAAAGCCGTACCAACGCTCCTTGAAAAAGATATGCCCGCTCATTTCGCCGGCCAATGGCGCACCAACTTCTTTCATTTTCGACTTGATCAGTGAATGCCCTGTTTTCCACATCAATGGCTTGCCGCCACTGGATTCAATAACGGCCTTGAGATGGAGACTGCATTTAACATCAAAGATTATTGATGCGCCCTGATTTCTTGATAAAACATCCTTGGCAAATAACATCATCTGTCTGTCTGGCCAGATAATATTTCCCTCGCCATCAACGATGCCCAGACGATCGCCATCACCGTCAAACGCAAAGCCTATATCGGCATGCTTCTCTTTGACTGTTTCTATCAGAGATTGCAAATTCTCTGGCTGACTGGGGTCAGGCTGATGATTGGGGAAATTGCCATCAATATCACAAAATAGCTCTATGACATCGTGCCCCATAGCCCGATAAAGTTGAGGCGCCAACTGACCAGCGACGCCATTGCCGCAATCTACAACAATTTTGAACGCGCCATCCAGTGCAACAGGAATATCATCAGTGATTCGCCTTAAATAGTCAGCGCTGATATTTGCCGCTTGCAAACTACCTTGACCTTCGGACATTTCATTGTTCGTGATTCGGTCACGAAGTGCCACAATAGCATCACCTGACAAAGTCTCGCCATCAAGCACTATCTTTAAACCATTATATTCAGGCCCATTATGACTCCCTGTCAGCATTACTCCGCTGTTGGTTTCCAGATGGTGTGTCGCAAAATATAAGACCGGCGTTGGCACCATGCCGATATTGATGACATCTCGTCCCGAAGCTTGCAATCCTTCTATCAGGGCATCACCAAGCTTAGGACTACTGGTTCGTCCGTCCAACGCAACAACGATACCCTGCTGCCCACGTTCGTAAGCTTCACTGCCTATCGCCCGCCCAATCTCCCGAACGACGGAAGCAGATAAATTTTCACTGGCGATGCCACGTATATCGTAGGCTCGAAAAATTTCTGGTGAAACTTCAACATCCGCGGGTGATGCAGTTTCTGCTGGAGATAGTGCCGAGCTTTCTTTCAGAGTAATATCAACTTCAGTGATGGCTTCATCGCTTACAACGGCCTGTTGCGGTATAGCTGTAGGCTCAGAATGCTGAATAACCGGTCGCTCGGTTAGTGATAAATCTGGCATCAGGTCTTCAAGCCATGGATGCTCTCCATTCATGATAGACTTAGCGGCACCTTGGTAAATAACCTCCTCTTCTGACTTGTCCCCCGAAGAGCCTTCGCCTAATTTACCTAACGCTGAACCCTGTCCTGAGATTGGCGATTCCCTCCGGTAAAAAGCAAATCCACCTACACCTGCCAGAACCAGTAAAATCAAAATTATTAATTCCACGTCAGAATCTCCTTCCGTCTGTAGTCACTCTATCCCTAATGATGATTCATTCCAACTGAGCGCAGTCCATTTCGTGCCATCAATACCAACAAAACTAGGCAGGCCTTTGCGAAACTTTGCATGGCCAACATTGCCTAGGACAATTGCCCCTTGCCGTATCTCAATATACGTCCCTGCGAAATCAAATGTTGATATTGCGGGTTCGATTACTGACAGAGGAACGCTCAGGAGTAATAAGCCAAGTAAGTTACTATCTGTGTCCAGAACACGGCTTACCAACGCGATATGAATGTCATCACCAGAAAAACTATGCACTTCTACAACAATATTATCATCGGCTTTTTCTGCCCTTTCCAACAAATTAACAGAAGCAAAACTCAATGGCGGTTTCGCTTCTTTGTCAATTCCGTACTGTCCAGGAAGGAGTAATCTCAATTTCAAAGCAGAGTCGAATACTGTCATTTTCTGTTCACCCTCACTTTCAAGGGCAACGCTATCAGCCTCAATAAAAAGCGCCTTCACAGATTCATCCTCTGCCAAAGTATCTAGTTGTTTTTGAATAAGACCAATTGAATCTATTACGGCTGTTGCCACCTTTACTGAGACCTCTCGCAGAACGTTTTGTGTTTCCTTTTCTGTCTTTTTAGAGATATGCTGAACAGCGAATTTACCGCCAATGATGACCAGCAGCAAAACAACAACGCCCGCGCTAGTAATTGCGGCATTATGCACCGTGCTTCGCTTATACTTCCTGCCTGTTACAGGGTTCGCCAACATAAGCTTACTCTCCCAACAGATTTTAAATTAAGGGGCATCCCAAATAACTAATTCAAATACTCTCTTACCCATTAGTTTTGATTGTAATAATTGAAACATGGCCACTATTGCCAGAACGTCACTCATAAACCCCTTCAAAAACAGCCCAAAATGCGCCTCGGGCACGCCATTGAATCTTCGCAGATGGCGTTGAATGTGATCTCTGGTATTGGCAAAGTGTTTGCAGTGATTGATGTATCGCCCACATCTGGTGCATTGTAACCTCTCCAGCAATCAGAACAAACGGTATGTTTATGAGTCCAACGCATATTGTACTTCCTGCGCGGCTAAAGCCGCACTTCCGATGATTTTAACATGCTTAAAAGGTTTTGATATGGACGCAGGATACTAAAGCCGAGACCGTAGAGTTTAAAGACAGAAATCGTGGAAGTGCAATATCTTTCTGCACTTATACAGGGGACTGTCCGCGCTCAAGATCGCTACAGCCCCTTAGATTCTGCCTGGTTCAATGCTTTTGGGTTAATTTATACTCAAATTATTTTCTTTAGGATTATGCTTGAACGCCTGTATGGCCAAAGCCGCATTCACCTCGATGGCTTGCGTCAAATTCATCAACGATTTCAAATGCTGCCTGAACCACTGGCAAAAATACCATTTGTGCTATCCGGTCGCCAGGATTCATCGTAAAGGATTCATGTCCACGGTTCCAACAGGAAATATAGACCTGACCTTGATAATCTGAATCTATCAGACCCAGCAGATTGCCTAAAACAATACCTTTTTTGTGCCCAAGTCCGGAACGAGGCAATAACACAGCTGCCAGTCCGGTATCCTTAACATGAATGGCAAAACCCGTGGGGATTAAAGTCGTTTCTCCAGGTTTGAGTTCAAGTGGCTCATCAATACAGGCACTAATATCCATCCCTGCCGAGCCTAGTGTTGCATACTCTGGTAATGGGAATCCATTACCGAGTCTTTTATCAATGCATTTCAGTTGAATTTTTTTCATGGTAGTGACTTGCAATTACCTTTATTAATTGACGTGCGAGTTTTTCCTTGGGTGCTCGTTTCAAGGTCTGATGTTTCAAGACTGGATTTTTCTGGGTTTGATCTACAACCTGCCAAAAAACCTGTAGTTCGCTTTCATCCGCATTGAATCCAAGCCCTTCACCCACCTGATTCGCCGCAATCATATCTAACTTCTTGTTTCGGAGCTTCATCTGAGCGTTATCCAGCAAGTTTTTGGCTTCGGTTTCGGCGGCAAAACCTACCGTAAATGGTGCCTGAGGCAAGCTGGCAACCTCCGCCAGAATGTCAGGATTCTTTTGCAGCGACAGACTGAGAAATTCAGATTTCTTTTTAATCTTTTGCATGGCAACGTCAACGCATTTGTAATCCACAACTGCGGCTACAGCGACAAAAATATCAAACTTAATAATACCTGACATCACGGCATCGTGCATCTGATCAGCGGTGTCTACATTGATATGACCAACTTGCTTTGGCGGCTTAATAACGACTGGGCCAGAGACTAATGTCACATTAGCCCCCGCCTCAGCCGCCGCCCTAGCAACCGCATAACCCATCCGTCCCGAACTGTGATTGGAGATATAGCGAACTGGGTCAATCGCTTCGCGAGTCGGGCCTGCCGTCACCATTATTTTCAAATCGGCTAACAAGCCAGTAGAAAAAAACTTGCCTGTCTCTGCCATTAGTTGTTCTGGCTCCAACATCCTGCCAGGACCAACATCTCCACATGCCTGAAGACCTTCAGCTGGTTCAGCTATTTTTAGTCCTCGCTGGTGCAGCATTTTAATATTTGCCTGTGTGGCCGTATCTATCCACATTTCTTGATTCATGGCTGGTGCAATTACCACAGGCGAAGTGGCTGCCAGACACAGCGCACTTAACAGATCATCTGCCAATCCATGTGCTAAGCGAGCAATGAAATTAGCACTGGCTGGCGCAACCAGAACAATATCACCCCATCGCGCCAATTCAATATGATCTATGCCAGTTTTATCTGTATGAGCGAGTAATTCTGTATGCACCTCACGACCTGATAAAGCTTGCATCGTTAATGGCGTGATGAACTCACAAGCACCTCGCGTCATCACAACACGCACTTCAGCGCCTTGTTCTAGCAAACCCCTAACCAGTTCTGCGCTCTTGTACGCAGCAATCCCACCGGACACTCCCAGCAGCACTTTTTTATTTGTTAAATTATTTATCAACATTATTGTATTACTCAAGTGATGCTCTGATTAAAACGGACAATATCTCAATCGGAAAAATGTTAACAACATTTTTTTAGTGGGACCTTCCCTAAAATATGCGGATTTTACCCTATCGTATCCGAATCCGCATTTTTGCTACAATGGATTCTCAAAATTAATAGAACTCTTGCAATTAAGCAGGACTCCAAACAGTGAACAGAAAATCGCCATAATAAAGGAATGTTTTACCACACGCATAATCTAACAGGGAGGTGACCAGTATGCCTATATCCGATTGGCCAAAACAAGAAAGGCCCCGTGAAAAACTTTTAGCAAAAGGCGCTGCAAGCCTTTCTGATGTGGAATTACTTGCCATCTTCCTGCGTACAGGTCGACGGGGGAAAACAGCCCTCGATCTGTCCCGCGACTTATTGACAAAATTTGATGGCCTAAGAGACATGATAGAAGCTGATCCCAACACATTCTGTCAAATCAAAGGCTTGGGGCTAGCAAAATACAGCCAAATACAGGCCGCCATTGAACTGGGGAAGCGTTACCTGCAAGAAGAGCTGGGTAAAAAGGACGTGCTCAGCAACCTAAACGATACAAAAGACTTTCTGATAGCCAAGTTACGTGCTTACCCACATGAAGTATTTGCCTGTCTTTTTCTGGATAATCGGCACCAGATTATCAGTTTTGACGAGATGTTTAAGGGCACTATAGACGGTGCCAGCGTTTATCCACGAGAAGTAGTCAAACAAGCCCTAGCAAGGAATGCGGCAGCAGTAATCTTCGCGCACAACCATCCTTCTGGCATCGCCGAACCCAGTCTGGCCGATAAGAATATTACTTGGCGTTTACAAGATGCCTTGAAATTGGTCGATATACGCGTGCTTGACCATTTTATTATTGGCGATACTGCGGTCTCTTTTGCCGAGCTAGGCCTGTTATAGGCCAAGCATATAGACTAGAATCATGGGCTCCCGCCATAAAAAATGAACATAGGGAGAATAATAAGCATAGAGAAATGAACTGAAAAATTTCGGCGAAGACTTGGAACAATTGCCCGATCCATGTACAATCTGCGCTCTTTATTTAACAGATTGAAGATTTAAAATCATGTCACGAGTATGTCAGGTAACGGGTAAACGCTCGGTAGCGGGGAACAATGTCTCCCACGCCAACAACAGAACGCGTCGTCGTTTTTTGCCAAATTTACACAGCCGTCGTTTCTGGCTTGAAGATGAAAGTCGCTGGCTTAGATTACGCGTCAGTGGCAAAGGCTTACGCATCATTGACAAAAAAGGTATTAAGACCGTTTTAGAAGAAATCCGCGCACGTAGCGGAAAGGTATAGGAATTATGGCAGACAAGATAAAGCTCGTTTCTTCATCTGGCACAGGTCACTATTACACTACTACGAAGAATAAACGTACCATGCCTGAGAAAATGGAAATCAAAAAATTTGACCCTGTTGTGCGCAAGCATGTGATGTATAAAGAAGCCAAAATTAAATAACTTCTTTAGCCAGAACCAAATCAGAGAAACCCGCTCTATGCGCGAGTTTTTGTCGTCTAGAAACTCTTCACAATAAGCTGTCTTTATTATTTATCTTGCAACTCGGCTGTTAATACGAATAATACCTTCGCAATGAGCTCTACAACAAATAAGGAAACGATAAACAAGGAAGCTCTCATTTCTGTTGATCACGTTTCCCGCTATTACGGGAATGATTGTGCAGTTGATGATGTCAGCTTTTCCGTACATCGAGGCGAGGTGCTTGGCTTCCTGGGTCCGAACGGCGCAGGCAAAAGCACCACTATGCAAATGATCTGCGGTGTTTTGTCGACTAGTTCAGGTCAAATTACCGTGGCTGGTTACGACATGTTTAAATCACCCAAGGCGGCAAAGAAGAATATTGGCTTCCTGCCAGAAAAACCTCCTTTGTATCAGGATCTTAATGTAGATGAATACCTTTGCTATGCAGCAAATTTACGTGGCATTAAAAAATTTGAATTAAAAAAAGCAGTCGCATACAGTAAACAGTGCTGTGGTCTGGAACAGACTGGCAAACGTCTGATTAGGAATTTGTCCAAAGGCTATCAACAACGTGTGGGCATTGCCCAAGCAATTATTCATTCTCCCGCAATCGTCATCCTTGATGAGCCAACGTCAGGGCTGGATCCAAATCAGATCTTAGAAATCAGGGAACTCATCAGCGAACTAGGCAATGATCATAGTGTAATTTTATCCACGCACATTCTTCCAGAAGTGCAAAGCGTCTGTAATCGTGTTTTGATCATCAATCAGGGCAAGCTTGTATTGGATGGATCTCTGGATAGACTGCAACAAGACAAGCAAATTCGCCCGTTAAAGATCGCTCTGCGACAACCCCCAACATTAGAAATCTTAGGTGAAATAGAGGGTATCGTGAATGCTGAACAAATCGGTAGGCATCATTTCAAGATTTATTGTGAGTCAGGTATCGAGACAATCAATCGAATTACAACTTTGGCCGTGGCTTCTGAATGGGGGCTCTATGAGATGGTTCCCGAACAGGATTCTCTTGAAGAAACCTTTGTGCAGCTCACTCGTGGAGAAAATAAACCCTTATCTGGCGAGAAAAACCCTTAATCTGGCGAGAATTCAGATGTCTCTGGAGAAAATTTATAATGAATAGTATTTTCCACATTGCAACCCACGAACTAAAACGACTATTCAAATCACCTCTGGGCTGGATAATATTTGCAGTTGTACAGTTCCTGTTATCGACCTTCTTCCTGTTAATCCTCAGCCAATTCGTCGATCCGGCCGCAGCTCCATTGTTTGCTAATTATGGCGCGACTGAAATTATTGTCGTTGGACTATTACAAATTGCAGGCATTATATTATTGTTGATTACGCCGTTTGTAACCATGCATATCTTTAGTGAAGAGCGCCAAACAGGCAGTATAAAGCTGCTACTGTCTTCGCCCATCTCCATCACTGAACTTGTCCTAGGCAAATATCTCGGCATCCTTGCTTATCTATTTTTACTGCTGGCTTTGATTGCTTTAATGCCACTTTCCCTGCTGATGGGTACCGAGATTGATTTACTGCAACTGCTCTCAGCTTTATTAGGTCTGGCATTGCTGACAAGTTCTTTTGCCGCCATTGGTTTATTCGTATCTTCCCTAATCAGTCAGTCGGCTGTTACTGCAATCAGTACCTTTGGTGTTTTGTTCGTGCTCTGGATCATGAGCATGGCGGGGAATACCGGTACAGAATTGTTTAAAGAGATCCTAGCTTATGCTTCATTGCTGAATCATTATCATCATCTCCTTGGCGGCATTTTTAATTCCGCAGATGTGATCTATTATCTGCTAGCAAGCGGCATGTTCGTCACCCTCAGTATCTGGCGGTTGGATAACGAACGGCTGTATTAACGACACGATGCTCGAACAATGAAAATCACTTCACGCCTGCAATCTCGACTAAACAGTTTTGTCACACTGCTGTTGATCTTGTGTATGACAGTTCTGTTGGCATGGCTGAGTGTTCGTTATCAAACGCAAATGGACTGGACAAAAAACAGCCGTCATACCTTGTCACACGCAAGTCAGGAAGTTCTAGATAGAATGGAGGAGCCCGTTGATATTACTGCATATGCCCGGGAAGATGCAGCCTTACGACAAGCCGTTGAAGAAATTGTCGGACGTTATCAACAGTCCAAAACAGATATCAGCCTTCACTTTGTTAACCCAGATGCTGTGCCGGATGAAACACGCAATGCTGGCATCAGCATAAATGGCGAATTGCTTATTCGCTACAAGGGACGTGCCGAACATGTTAAAAGTGGCACCGAAGAAGAATTCACCAATGCACTGCAACGCCTTGTCCGTGGTTCCGAGCATTGGCTAACCTTCATTGAAGGACATGGAGAACGTGATCCTTTCGGCAAAGCTAATCATGATCTCAGATTGTGGACATCTCAACTCATTTCACGGGGCTTCAAGATCCAGCCCCTGAATCTGGCCGATGTACGGGCAATTCCAGCTAATACTAAAATATTAGTCATCGCCTCGCCCACAGTTGATCTTCTTCCTGGGGAAATTGCACTGATCACTGAATACCTGTTACGTGGCGGCAATATTCTTTGGCTTACTGATCCAGGAGAGCAACATGGACTGGAATCTTTGGCTGAGCGCTTGGGCATAGAAATACCCCAAGGCGTTGTTATTGATTCTGCTGGCAGCATGATTGGGATTGAAGATCCAACCATTGTGCTGAACACTCCCAGCCTGAACACTGGGCATCCCATCACTAGTGGTTTTGATCTAACGACTTTTTTTCCAACGACAAGTTCTATTCGGGTAGCAAAATATTTAGGTTGGAAAAAATCCAGTCTACTGACCAGTGCAGATCATGCCTGGCAAGAAACCAGCGTACTTGAAGGTGAAATTGAATACAACAAAGATAGCGACATGCTTGGTCCACTGGATATCGCTATCAGTCTTGAAAAAACCTTAGATAACGAATCTGATGAAAGCTCTTCTAGTATTCAGCAAAGAATTATTGTCATCGGCGATGGCGATTTTCTGTCAAACGCCTATGTTAGCAATAGCGGTAATCTTGATTTGGGTGTGCGCCTGATCAACTGGTTAAGTAATGATGATGACTTCATCAATATCCCGACAAAAACAGTCGATGATGCGCATCTTGAATTTCCAGCTTATGCATCATGGATAATTGGCTTTGGTTTTATTCTGGTCTTGCCATTACTCTTTCTTGGAACAGGTTTGACCATTTGGTGGCGCAGGAGAAACCAATAATCACTCATGTCACATCGTTTGTTAATCAACCTGGCTCTGCTCTTTTGCGTCATTGTTCTGGCAGTCTTTCTCGGCACAAACAAAGAACAGGAAATCGTTGAACCTGAAGTTACCCTGACGGACATCCAGCCGGATAGCATCCATGTCATCCATATCGAAAGAAGGGATCTGGATGACATCATCTTTCAAAAACAGGGAGATAACTGGATGATGCAGAGTCCTTTCAGCCTGCCCGCAAGCCATGCCCGCATTAACGCTATGTTAAAGCTGTTGCAGGCTCGTAGTCATGATCACTTCAGTGCGCCAGACAATGATCTCACGCCTTATATGCTGGCAGTGCCCGCCATTTCTATTACATTAAATGATACGAATATTGCCTTTGGTGACACCAACCCGCTGGAAGATAAACTACGTTATGTATTGGTCGAGGATACGGTTCACATTATTAATGCTGGTCTCTTCCATCAGCTTCAAGCCTCCGCGACGTTTTTTCTTGATGCAAAATTAATTCCGCCTGATGCTTCAATCAAGGCCATTCAATTGCCTGAACTAAATATTGAGAATGTCGAAGATGAAACGCTGTCTGGCGCTCATCACCAAGTCCTTAACTCATGGAAGCATCTGAAATCAATTTCTGTTCGTAAATACGAAGAAATTGAAGCTATTGATACCATTAAAATAGAACTCAACACAGGAGAATTGATTAAGCTCATCATCGTCTCCAATAGACCAAACCTGATCTTGGCCAGGCCAGATAAAGGTATTCAATATCATATAAACAACACCGTTTCTGATAACTTGTTCCCAATAAAGCCTGAAACGATTTCGGAATAAGCAATGCCTGAATTACCCGAGGTCGAAATCACCAGCTTAGGGATAAAACCGTACATTACAGACCAAGTGATCAAAGATATAATTATCCGTAATAAAAACTTACGCTGGCCGATCTCAGCCACACTTAAAAAAGATCTCCTGAACCAACAATTTCAAAAAATAAATCGTCGCGGAAAATATCTGCTTTGTTATACAGATCACGGCTGCATGATCATGCACCTAGGGATGTCTGGCAGTCTTCGCATTGTAGATAAAGAAGTCAAACCAGAAAAACATGACCATTTTGACATCTTATTTGCATCAGAAAAGATACTGCGCTTTCACGACCCGCGCCGTTTTGGATCGATCCTCTGGACAAAAAGAGATCCTCTACAACATAAATTAATAAAGGATCTTGGGCCTGAGCCATTAGGCAAAGACTTCAGTGGAGATTGGCTGCACAAAAGATCAAGAAAACGAACTCAAGCCATCAAGAATTTTATAATGGACAGCCACAACGTCGTCGGCATCGGAAATATATATGCCAGCGAGTCCTTGTTCCTCGCCAGTATTAACCCAAAGCGCAAGGCAGGAGATGTATCACTAGAATGCTATGAACGTTTGACAAATGCCATCAAAAAAATATTGAGGCAATCAATCAAACAGGGTGGCACAACATTGCGCAACTTCATCAATGGCGAAGGCAAGCCTGGATACTTTCAACAACAACTGAACGTCTATGGTAGAACAGACCAGCCTTGTAAACAATGCGAATCAACAATTAAAAAAACCAAACTTGGTCAACGTTCTTCTTTCTATTGTCCTGTCTGTCAAAGATAGAGTAGTCTATTAAATTTTGGGGCTGTCCTAGATAACACATCAAAGGTGTTATTATGGGAAGTATGAGAAAGAGTCGTTTAAGTCGCTATAAACAGGGTCGTCTTATTCAACATTTTGTGTCTGGCTCAACAGCACGAACTGCGGCATCAATGGTTGGAGTCAACAAGACGACATCAGCCTATTTTTATCCTCGGTTGCGCGAGATTATTGCCGATGAACTTGAGCAAGAAAGTCATGCGGTTTTTGACGGAGAAATTGAAGTGGACGAGTCTTATTTTGGTGGTGTTGGCAAAGGTAAGCGAGGTCGAGGAGCAGCGGGCAAAATCCCCGTGTTTGGCTTATTGAAGCGGGGAGGAAAGGTCTATACGAAGGTCATTCCAGATGCTTCTTCGGCGACCCTGATGCCGATTATTGAGCGTAAGATAATCCCTGACAGCATCGTCTATTCTGATTGCTGGGCGGGTTATAATGTGCTGGATGTTAGCGACTTTAAGCACCATCGTATTAACCACTCCAAGCTCTTTGCAGACAAGCGCAATCACCTTAACGGGATTGAGAACTTTTGGAACCAGGCGAAGCGTCATATGCGGAAATTCAACGGTGTTCCCAAGACGCATTTTGGATTGTTTTTGAAGGAATGTGAGTGGCGTTTTAACAACAGTGACCCAATATCTCAATTATGGCAATTAAGGCAATGGGTTAGAAGGTATCTGAACTAATTATCTAGGATAGCCCCAAATTAAGGCCATTCTATTATGTCTAAATGCTCGATAATGGATAAGTAGTAGCTAAAAACACGCTAATTGAGGGGGTTTGTATGGCATTGCTGCGATGATTGAAGGAAAATTCTCGCAAAATAAAACTGTTTCATACAAACTTTATAAATTAATGCTATTGCCCATATGTCTTGTTCGTTGGTTTTGAATGATGTGAAAGTCTCATTGTACTGATTGCAACCTGGACTCATTATTGAGTTCATACCTTGAAATAAATACGTTTTACCACGGAAACTATTTTATGGCTGTACACGAAAAACAAAGAAAATCTTCATGTTTATCAGTGCTACTGATACAGAAGACCTCTTTCGCACTACTGATATTCAGCCAGTTTGTGCTAGCTGAAGAATTGGCAAAAGAGGCAATAGAAGAATCATATGACGCACCAATTGCAGTTATCGAACACCTGCATACGAATTTGCTGGAAATGATGCAAGCAGCAGACACCTTGAGTTTTGACGAACGTTATTCAACTCTGGAACCTGTTATCACAAAAAGTTTTGACACACTCGTAATAGTCAAAGTCATTTTAAGCCGTTATTGGAAAAATCTGACTGATCAACAGAAAGAAGATTTTATCCATCTTTTTAATCAACAAACCATCACCACATACGTGTCCAGATTTAATAACTTTGATGGTGAAATATTTAAAACGAAGACCGTTGCAACATTAAAAAAAGGCAGAATTTTGGTACGAACTGAAATCCATAATCAAAATGGGGATATCACTAATCTTGACTATCTAATGCATAAAAATAGTGGCAATTGGTACATTATCAGTGTCGTCGCCAATGGTGTGAATGACCTTTCACTTAAGCGTGCTGAGTACTCAGCAATCATCAAAAGATATGACTATGAGAACCTAGTCGCAAATATTGAGAAAAAAGTTGCTGAAATGGAAAACAAAAAAGTTAAGTAATTTGCTTAAATCACATATTTTATGTTAGCATCGTGCGCCGAGTGCTCTAATCAAAGTTGGCGACAGAACTAATGGATAAAATTAATGAGAATCAGATTTTTCCAATAATTATTGCACTACTTTTTCTTAGTTTTGCTTCAGGCTGTGCATCTACCCAAAGCAAAGGTGCTGAGGCTAACAATGACAAACTTGAACCGGTAAATAGAGTTTTCTTCAACTTAAATGAAACTCTGGATAAATTTCTCCTGAAACCAGTTGCAGAACCGTATGCCAAATATACCCCTGCAATTTACCGGTCAGGTGTTACAAATTTCTTTGATAATCTCACATACCTGAATGTTATCCTGAACTCTTTCCTGCAAGGCAAATTTAAACAAGGCTTGTCTGATGTAGCACGTTTCATTATCAATTCTACAATCGGGATAGCGGGTTTGAACGATATAGCAACATCCATGGGTCTGGAGAGGCATAATGAAGATCTAGGGCAAACATTGGCAGTCTGGGGGGCAGGGCTGGGTTCATATCTTTACATTCCCTTGCAGGGCCCAGATACAGTTCGTAATGTTCCAAATATTGCAACCAGCACGCTTTTGAATCCACTCACCTATATTACCAGTGTAATACTTTTCCCGATTTCAGCGCTTAATATCATCAATACCAGAGCAAACTTATTGGAAGCAACCAATATTCGTGACGAGGCGGCTATCGAATCTTACACTTTCACACGTGAAGCCTACCTTCAACAACGTGAGAATTTGATTTACGGCGGTAACCCACCTATAGAAGGTTATGATGATATCTTTGACGATTTTGGAGATGGTGACTCTGATGGCGCCACGCTCAGTATTGAATAGGAAATATCCTCACCAAATAAACATCCATCCATTGATTAGTAGCATACGACGAGAATTATTCGTAACGAATTTTAAGAATTTCGTACTCAATGATGCCACTTGGTGCATTCACCTCGACAACATCATTAAGGTCTTTGCCAATTAATGCTCGAGCAATCGGTGATGTCACTGAGATAAGTGATTTTTCAATATCTGCTTCGATCTTTCCAACAATCTGGTAAGTAACTTCTTTACCATTTTCTAAATTAAGTAGGTCTACCGTCGCGCCAAAAACAACCTTACCCTTAGCATCAAGCGTCGTAACATTAATGACCTGAGCATCGGCCAAAGCATTCTCAATCATGCCTATACGCCCTTCAAGAAAACTCTGCTGTTCTCTGGCAGCGTGGTATTCAGCATTCTCACTTAAATCACCATGCGCACGTGCCTCTGCTATAGCGGCAGATATCTGAGGTCTATCGACCGTTTTAAATTTCTTTAGTTGCTCACGCAGTTCCTGCGCACCTTTGGCTGTAATATGCGCCTTACTCATTCCTGTTGCCCCCTAGCAATTTATTTACGGTAAACTTCCTCATGCCAATTCTTTATGTAAGTCCTGTAAACAATTAACCTGACTCATATCATTATTTTTCAAAGCCAATATCGTCGCCATAGCACCTGCCATGGTTGTAGTGTAGAAAACCTTATGCTGTAAAGCAGTTCGACGAATTGAATAAGAATCTGCAATCGCCTGTTTATCTTCTGTTGTATTCACAATCATATCGATCTGATCATTTTTTAACATATCAACAATATGTGGTTGGCCTTCTCGCACCTTGTTAATGCCTTGGCACTTTAGTCCAGTAGCCTGAATAATTTTTGCAGTGCCATGTGTTGCACAAAGAGTGAAACCAAGCTCAACCAAACCTTTGGCAGCAATCACAGCATCATCTTTATCTTCATTACGCACACTGATAAATACCATACCTGATTTTGGGATCACGTCACCAGATGCCAGTTGCCCTTTGGCAAATGCTTCTCCAAAAGTCCTACCTACCCCCATGACTTCGCCGGTCGATTTCATTTCAGGCCCCAACAATGAATCAACTCCTGGAAATTTAATGAACGGAAATACAGATTCCTTAACAAAATAATAGTTGTTGTTTTTTGCTTTGCTGACATTTTGTTCAGCAAGATTTTTTCCTACCATACAGTTTGCAGCTACTCTCGCTAATGGAATGCCTATTGCCTTAGAAACGAAAGGCACCGTTCTTGAGGCACGAGGATTCACCTCCAATACATAAATATCATTATCTTGAATAGCGAATTGCGCATTCATTAAACCGATAACTTTCAGTTCTTTAGCCATAGCACACACCTGTTCTTCAAGTTGAGCCTGAATCTCTTTACTTAAACTATGCGGAGGCAAAGAACATGCTGAGTCTCCTGAGTGTACGCCTGCCTGCTCAATATGTTCCATAATGCCACCAATCAAGACCTCTTCACCATCGCA
Organism: Gammaproteobacteria bacterium; assembly: GCA_965261165.1. Classification (GTDB taxonomy): domain Bacteria; phylum Pseudomonadota; class Gammaproteobacteria; order Eutrophobiales; family Eutrophobiaceae; genus SMWN01. The sequence continues at coordinate 1,330,310 of OZ253445.1, forward strand.
GATGGCATCGACATCGACCTCAATAGCGTCATTTAAAAACCTATCTAGTAACACAGGTGATTCATTGGAAACTGAAACTGCAGTACTCATATAGGTTCGTAGATCATTTTCATTGTAAACAATCTCCATGGCACGCCCACCCAAGACATAAGAAGGCCTGACAACGAGCGGATAACCAATTTCTTCAGCTAGCTTAACGGCCTGTTTGGTTTTTCTGGCGGTGCGGTTTGGCGGTTGTTTTAAATCCAGTTCCACTAATAATTTCTGAAAGCGTTCACGATCTTCAGCCAAATCGATAGAATCTGGAGAAGTGCCAATGATTGGTACCCCAGCAACTTCAAGTTCACGTGCCAATTTCAACGGCGTCTGTCCACCATATTGCACAATGACGCCATATGGTTTTTCAAGATCAATAATTTCTAGTACATCTTCCAATGTCAAAGGCTCAAAATACAAGCGATCAGAGGTATCATAATCTGTCGAAACTGTCTCCGGATTACAGTTCACCATAATCGTTTCATAGCCTGCTTCACGCATGGCCAGTGCCGCCTGAACACAACAATAGTCAAATTCTATTCCTTGTCCGATGCGGTTTGGTCCGCCACCCAACACCATGATTTTCTGTTTATCAGTTGGTTCAGCTTCGCATTCTTCTTCATAAGTGGAATACATATAAGCTGTTGTCGCTGCAAATTCTGCAGCACAGGAATCAACGCGTTTAAATACAGGACGAATATTATTTTTGCGTCTACTTTTTCTAATCGTCTGCTCTGTAACTTCGATCAATGTTGCTAAACGACTATCGGAAAAACCTTTGCGTTTAAGTTGACGTAATCTGTCTGGCACTAATGATTTTTCGCCTTGCTGTATTACTGTTTTTTCTTCTTCAACTAGATCCTGGATCTGCGCCAGGAACCAGAGATCAATCTTGCAACATTGATGAATTTCATCAATAGTCATGCCGCGACGAAAGGCCTCTGCCACAAATAGCAGACGTTCTCCTTTGGGAACTCGCATTTCTCTCTGTATGCGCTCCAGTGCATCTTCATCATCACTAATAGCAGGTTCGTTCAGACCATCCAGTTCAGTTTCCAATCCACGCAAGGCTTTCTGTAAAGACTCCTGAAATGTTCTGCCTATAGCCATGACTTCACCAACAGATTTCATCTGCGTTGTCAGACGATCATCTGCCTTTGGAAATTTTTCAAAAGTGAACCTAGGGATTTTGGTCACGACATAATCGACGGTAGGTTCGAAGGATGCTGGTGTTGCACCACCGGTAATTTCATTATCCAGTTCGTCCAGTGTATATCCTACCGCCAACTTCGCGGCGACTCTGGCTATCGGGAAACCAGTTGCCTTGGATGCCAGCGCTGATGAACGTGATACACGTGGATTCATTTCAATAACTATTAACTCACCGTTATTAGGATTTGTAGCAAATTGAACATTTGCTCCTCCAGTCTCTACACCAACTTCACGCAGTACCGCAATCGAGGCATCACGCATAATTTGATATTCCTTATCCGTCAGTGTTTGTGTCGGTGCGATGGTAATCGAATCGCCTGTATGCACGCCCATAGGATCAAGATTTTCGATAGAACAAATGATGATGCAATTATCTTTACGATCACGCACCACTTCCATTTCAAATTCCTTCCAGCCAAGCACAGACTGTTCCAGCAAGACTTCGGATGTTGGTGATGCATCTAGCCCATGCTCACAAATATCAAGAAATTCCTCACGATTATAAGCGATACCCCCGCCTGTACCGCCCAATGTAAATGATGGTCGGATGATAGTTGGAAAACCAATTTCTTTCTGAGCAATCTTTGCTTCATCCATACCATGAACTACTAATGATTTTGGTGCAGACAAACCTATCTTTGTCATCGCATCTTTAAATAGTTGACGATCTTCGGCCTTATCTATGGCATCTACAGATGCTCCAATGAGTTCAATGTTATATTTTTCCAGTACACCTTTACGATTTAGATCCAGAGCGCAGTTCAGTGCCGTCTGCCCGCCCATAGTTGGTAAGATTGCGTCAGGATATTCTTTCTTGATAATTCTTTCTACAACCTGCCAGTGGACCGGTTCAATATACGTCGCATCGGCCATTTCCGGATCAGTCATAATCGTAGCCGGATTTGAATTTACCAGAATGACACGATAGCCTTCTTCCTTTAACGCTTTGCAGGCCTGGGCTCCTGAATAATCAAATTCACATGCCTGTCCGATAATGATCGGACCTGCTCCAATGATTAAAATACTTTCTATGTCTGACCGTTTTGGCATAGGACTTACTTATTGGCTCGCATCAATTCAATAAAATATTCAAATAAAGGACGAATATCGTGTGGTCCAGGACTCGCTTCAGGATGGCCTTGGAAACTGAAGGCTGGGAGTTTATGATGATGAACCCCCTGCAGAGAGCCGTCAAACAAGGAACGATGTGTGGCACGCAAAGTTTCTGGCAAACTGGCTTCATCCACAGCAAAGCCATGATTTTGACTAGAGATCATCACTCGCTGAGTTTCCAAACATTGTACTGGATGATTGGCGCCGTGATGTCCAAATTTCATTTTGATGGTTTTTGCGCCCATGGCTAAAGATAACAATTGGTGGCCAAGACAAATACCAAACACAGGTATCTTGCTCGCCACAAGTTCGCTGATCGCTGCAATTGCATAATCACAGGGTTCGGGATCGCCAGGCCCATTAGAAAGAAAGATACCTTCAGGTTTTTGCGCCAGTACTTCACTTGCTGGCGTCCATGCGGGAATAACGGTTAGATGACAACCAGATTCAGCCAGTATTCTTAATATATTGCGTTTAACACCAAAATCATAGGCGAGCACATTGAATGTCTTATTCTCCAATGTCGCATCAGGTAAACCATTTTTTAAGGACCATATCCCTTGGGACCATTCATAGCTTTTCTGAGTTGAAACAACCTTGGCCAGATCAGTGCCCAGTAAGCCTGGAAATCCCTGCGCGGCCTGAACTGCTGTTTGTTCGTCTAGGTTTCCTGCAACGATACAGCCTTTTTGTGCGCCCTTCTCACGTAAAATACGTGTCAGACGACGCGTATCAATACCAGCAATCGCAACTACCTTGTTTCTCTTTAGGTAAGTGTCTAGTGGTTCATTGGAACGCCAGTTGCTTGCCTGAAATGGTAAGTCACGAATCACTAGGCCACTGGCAAAAATTTCACCAGATTCTTCATCTTCAACATTGGTGCCAACATTTCCAATATGTGGTTGGGTCAGGGTAACTATCTGTTGACAATAGGATGGATCACTTAGAATTTCCTGATAACCGGTAATTGCAGTATTGAAAACGACTTCGCCTACGGCTTGCCTGCCAACACCGATGGATTTGCCATAGAAAAGGCTGCCATCTTCTAATGCCAGCAACGCCGTATGATTCAAAAATTTTCTCCAGACACAATAAAAAAGAGCAACCAGAGCGGTTACTCCCAGTAATTCAGGCGCTGTGGATTGTACTTGAAATTACCTTGTTTTGTCTACGTAAGGGAGAGAATTGATTTTAGAGAATAATAGAGTGGTTTTTAATCCATAATGCACTTCACAGGTCGTTTTTTGTAACGAGCAAAATTGACTTCAGCTAGGGTAATTTGATGCATCCTAATTCTTTTTTTAATTATTCTAGGACATTCTTAATTATCTCAGGTAGTCCGTTTTAATCAGAGCATCCTTAGGGTAATTCGCGACTAGACTCCTTCATCTTGAGAAGACAAGAAAATTACATATAATCCTTTTATTGAGACCTTTGCATAAATCCACCCAGCGACACCACTAAAATAGTAAAATAGCGTTCATTAAAATAAACCTTAAAGACTATTCATCCATGTACTGGGGAAAACCGGCCAATGCTCACTCGCAGATGCCCTCTTAGTTGAGCATAAATCATTGTTTGAACTAGATGCTGTACAGAGAGATTATCAATTGGAAACAGATTGAAAAAACGCTCAGTCTCCTGATATGTTGTGACCTGCCAATCGATTCTTCATTCTTGCATATTTTTCTTTCTCAGTAAGCCCTTGGGACAGAGCAGGGGCAGCTTGTAACGACGGTTGATCAATCTGATAATCGCGGGTCAATGTATCCCGTCAAAACATATGAGACAGAATCAGACTAAATATCAAGAGAGACTTCTGATAAGTTAAATAGATAAGTTAAATACGATACAGAGGAGTCTCACCATGAGAAATAACACCGAGAAGCTGGTAAAAGATGGGCTTGTCGGTTAATCTAAAACAATGTCAAAATTCACATATTGGTTCAAATAAACGACAATAGGGTGCTTTATTTAAGACCTAATAGGCTATTTTAGGCTATTAGTGCCTTAGGTCTGCCCTTTAGGTAAATTTAAGACGGATTTATCCTAGTATTTACCCTAGTATTTACCTTGGGCAGGTATTAAATTGATGTCTTCAAAACCCAATCTATCTATGTCTTCAAACCCCAGCGTCATCACTCTTTTGCGGTTGAAAGTCAGTACACGCATACCTACCTGAAATTGCACCTTCTGCAATTGTTCTCTTGCAAAAAAATCCATTCGCAAAAAACATTCCATTTCACGAGCGCTCATATCTTCCATGAATTGTAACACCAGGGCGCGTAAGCCAAAGGCCACCCCTTTTTCTTTATGACCTTTAACCGAATAGAGCTTAACCTAAGGTTTGGCCAGCTCATCGAATGACAATAAGGCCTCAAGTTTAGGCTAGGGATGCTCTGCTGCTATAAGATCGTCTAGTGCTATAAACAGCGTGTTTTGTTGGTGTTTGCGCATCAATAAGACCCGTTTTGCATGTCGGGTCATCTCATGTTTCGAGCTATTAATCGATAAGTCCATTAAGCCCATTCTGCGTGAATTTACGTTTTCTCTCAAGGTTCAGATCATGTTGATGGAAAAGCGGCACAAAAAGACAAGACAGCCAAGAAAGTATACAATCTCCGCGCAGAATCAAGGCGGCATTTAAAGTGGCAAAAGCCAAAAAAGAAAAATCCAAAAGTAGCACTATCTCACTTAACAAAAAAGCTAAACATGACTACTTCATCGAAGATCGATATGAAGCAGGACTCGCATTAGAAGGCTGGGAAGTTAAGAGTATTCGCGCGGGTCGCGTGCAGATCAACGAGAGCTACATTCTGCTACAAAATGGTGAAGCATTTCTTTTTGGAGCGCATATAACCGCCCTGCCGACGGCCTCGACTCACATCAAACCCGATCCAATGCGCAATAGGAAATGTTTACTCCATCGAACCGAATTAAGCAGACTCATCGGTGCCGTAGAACGCAAAGGATATACCTTGATCCCAACAGCACTTTACTGGAAACATGGCCTGGTCAAACTTGAGATTGGACTCGCTCAGGGTAAGAAAGCCCATGACAAACGCGCGACAGAAAAAGAAAAAGACTGGAAACGCGAAAAACAAAGATTGTTAAAGATTCGTTAATTAAACTTTGCTGCCACTGTTTTACCCAAAATGATTTAGCCCAAGGACATAGCAATCTCGACCGCACATGTCGTATACTTCAACAGTAGGTTTTAAAGTTCACGGGGGCGTATTGGCTTCGACGTGGGTAGCGAAACCCCAGGTGCATGTCGAGGTGTGGTTTCCTCGTAAAACTGACTACAACATTATAGTTGCCAACGACGACAACTACGCACTAGCTGCTTAATACCCAGCATAGTGCCCTTGGCCTGATGTGTGCTTATACGCTCAGATAACCGAGGTCGACTCATATAAGATCGCGATGAAGCATGTTCGGTGTGGATTCGTTAAAACTTATCCGGACTCGCTCTATGTTTTCCCTGTCTGTCGGGTGATGTAGGGCTAAATTAATAGATAGAATAAACATGTAGAGCCGAAGGCAGAGTACTTGCGGACGCGGGTTCGACTCCCGCCGCCTCCACCAATTCATCATCCAGTAACATCCAAGGAAGTCCAATAAAGCCCCGTAAACCGGGGCTTTTATAAGCGTTACCAATAGGTGGGCCGGAATCAATGGGTCGATTTATTGACGCTTACTTTTTAACTGCTTTATACTGCCAACACGCAATATCTATCTATCAACGACAATAAAGAAAATTACTCACAGTTGATTAATTTCGTAGCCTTTACCCGCCAGCAAATCCAGCAATCCATTCTCGCCCACGATGTGAGCAGCCCCCACCAAGACAAATTCGGTGTCTGTGTCTTTCAGCATCTGCTCAATCTGAGGAATCCAGTTCAGGTTTCTTTGCAGCAACAAGGAGTGGTAAAGCTCTGGTGCTTCTGCTTTCATGTCCTCCACGAATATTTTCGATAGACTCGGGCCATCACCGGTTCGCCAAGCGCGGATCATCTCTTCCACTAGTTCATCGATTTCATCAAGATCACGTAGTGACAATAAGATGAACTCACTCTCGTTACCCTCACCCATTGTGGCGATAAAGCCTATTTGCTGCTGCACTGTTTCTAGCTGGCCGAGAGACTTAGAATCAGCAATTGCCCGCGTGTTGAAATGCACATCCACTCCTTGTGGAGTAAAGCCCATGCTCTGAAATTCCAGCACCTGTAAAGTACTTACCAACAAACCAGGTTTGAATTTTTCCAACCTCATTAGAGGCAAACCAGTGCCAGCCGTGTATTCCGTTAAAGCAGCATAAGCCTCTTCATTCAGGACTGTTTTCAGAGTCCGCCCGTCACTGTAGCTGAGTTGCTGCAACATTTGCGCTTGTACAGTCAGATCGCTCATCGCAGTAATATCTGTCTCAAAGTACAACTGCGAGCTGGCCTGATAGGCTTGATCAAATTCCTCGGGCAGAGGATAGTCACCTGGTCGCAACAAATGTACAGTGCCACCGAGATAGATGATGTTGTCACCAGAGCTTACTGACCAGACAGAAGTCTCTGCCATAGCAGGAATCGTAAGTGTTAGACTCAGGTAGAGGGCGCACCCTGCTGTCACCATCTTGCTAATGCTGACATGACATAATTTATTCATCTTGAATTTCTCCTGCCTGGATGGTTTTGTTTAGCAAACCAATCGGAAAGACCCAATGCCGTCTGGATTTCTATGATTTGCACCTAGAATATTTATCGGTGATTTTATACAGCTATCTGTTAAAGGTAGCATGCCCGCAGCACAGGCGAAAGCCTGCCAATCGTATTCACAGTTCACGCTATCTACTATGCGTTTCAGTTGCTGGTTTAGTGGGATATGATTTGCAAGTTAATGTAGGAATGACAAGTACAAGCGCCGCTACGGTTTCAGTTGCTGGTTTAGTGGGATATGATTTGCAAGAATTAACATCTACGCCCCCAGCCGGTTGTAATTTGAGTTTCAGTTGCTGGTTTAGTGGGATATGATTTGCAAGCTCATTGGCCTCTTTTTTTTACTTTAACCTATGCTCCGTTTCAGTTGCTGGTTTAGTGGGATATGATTTGCAAGCGTTAAAAGCTGTCCAAGATGCTGCACCAGCATCAGTTTCAGTTGCTGGTTTAGTGGGATATGATTTGCAAGCTGGGGCAAGCATGTCATTTTAGCCTACTCTGAGATGTTTCAGTTGCTGGTTTAGTGGGATATGATTTGCAAGAATATCGAGAGTGAACTTATTAACCCCGCTTTCGGTTTCAGTTGCTGGTTTAGTGGGATATGATTTGCAAGACTCTGGCGGTCGGCAAACGGATAGACGCGAGCGCAGTTTCAGTTGCTGGTTTAGTGGGATATGATTTGCAAGTCGATGATGAACTTTTACCCCAGTGCTTTTTCTGGGTTTCAGTTGCTGGTTTAGTGGGATATGATTTGCAAGATTTATAGCGATCTTGATGAAGATGTCGAAGTTTTGTTTCAGTTGCTGGTTTAGTGGGATATGATTTGCAAGCGCAAACATAGCTAGAAACTATAATTCTAGACCTGGTTTCAGTTGCTGGTTTAGTGGGATATGATTTGCAAGCTTACACATTTTTTGATTATAGTGATGAGCTACTTAAGTTTCAGTTGCTGGTTTAGTGGGATATGATTTGCAAGTCACGGGGTAACGTCACTTCCACCATAGTCGGGTAGTTTCAGTTGCTGGTTTAGTGGGATATGATTTGCAAGTTATCCCCCCAAAACCAGACGTGATGCAGAAGAAGTTTCAGTTGCTGGTTTAGTGGGATATGATTTGCAAGGCCAAACAAACGAACAAACTCGCAATAACTCGTTAGTTTCAGTTGCTGGTTTAGTGGGATATGATTTGCAAGCGGTTGGAGTGAAAAAGAATTTCAATTAATTAATGTTTCAGTTGCTGGTTTAGTGGGATATGATTTGCAAGATTCAATCGCTGATGTTAAACGGAATCGTTGTCATCAGTTTCAGTTGCTGGTTTAGTGGGATATGATTTGCAAGCTACCACAGCATATTGAAGCAATGAGCGAGCATCGGTTTCAGTTGCTGGTTTAGTGGGATATGATTTGCAAGCAAAAAAAAGCAAAAACACAGCCACCGCGCCGCAAGGTTTCAGTTGCTGGTTTAGTGGGATATGATTTGCAAGCAAAACAAGAGAGAGAGATGCACATCTACATGCGCGTTTCAGTTGCTGGTTTAGTGGGATATGATTTGCAAGCCACCGTCCAAGAAGAAAATTGTGGATCAAATGCGTTTCAGTTGCTGGTTTAGTGGGATATGATTTGCAAGACGATGATGAACTTTTACCATGGTGCTTTTCCCAGTTTCAGTTGCTGGTTTAGTGGGATATGATTTGCAAGCGGGTTGGTGATGTAGTCGAATGGACGAACGGCTAGTTTCAGTTGCTGGTTTAGTGGGATATGATTTGCAAGTTACACTGACGTTAGTCGTCGCGCCGCTGTTGCTGGTTTCAGTTGCTGGTTTAGTGGGATATGATTTGCAAGCTGTATCTCTGATATTTATAAATGATTTCAGAGTGTTTCAGTTGCTGGTTTAGTGGGATATGATTTGCAAGTAAATCCATCTGAATCAATAAAGAAAGATGAAGTTGGTTTCAGTTGCTGGTTTAGTGGGATATGATTTGCAAGTAGCGTCTAACTTATTACCAAACCCAGTCAGTAGCGTTTCAGTTGCTGGTTTAGTGGGATATGATTTGCAAGTTGACGGGATGACAAGCGCAACAGCAGCACTTACGTTTCAGTTGCTGGTTTAGTGGGATATGATTTGCAAGAGATGAAATTATAGATCTAGAACATAGTGTAGACCGTTTCAGTTGCTGGTTTAGTGGGATATGATTTGCAAGGCTACTACCCAACTGGAAAATTGAGGATCAAATGCAGTTTCAGTTGCTGGTTTAGTGGGATATGATTTGCAAGACATACACTTTGATAACAAACTAACAAAAAAAAGGTTTCAGTTGCTGGTTTAGTGGGATATGATTTGCAAGGGATACAGCTAAACAACTTTTATGTACTGAGTTAGTTTCAGTTGCTGGTTTAGTGGGATATGATTTGCAAGATGAGCATAAGGCGGATGTTATAATGAGTCGCTGAGTTTCAGTTGCTGGTTTAGTGGGATATGATTTGCAAGTTCTAAAAGCATTAAAAAAATATTTACTTTAAAGGGTTTCAGTTGCTGGTTTAGTGGGATATGATTTGCAAGTTCGTAGCAATACTAAATATGTCGTCGAAGGGGTGTTTCAGTTGCTGGTTTAGTGGGATATGATTTGCAAGGTCAGTCTAAAGTTTTCCGCTCATATATTCAATAGTTTCAGTTGCTGGTTTAGTGGGATATGATTTGCAAGGTCAGTCTAAAGTTTTCCGCTCATATATTCAATAGTTTCAGTTGCTGGTTTAGTGGGATATGATTTGCAAGGTGATTTGCTTTTGTATGTTGCACTTGCAGCGATGTTTCAGTTGCTGGTTTAGTGGGATATGATTTGCAAGTTTCAAATAAACATCAGCGGATAATTTGCTAACCTCGTTTCAGTTGCTGGTTTAGTGGGATATGATTTGCAAGAAGACGGCTACATAAATATTTATGACGACGTTGAGTTTCAGTTGCTGGTTTAGTGGGATATGATTTGCAAGACAAACTTGCCTGATCCAAGTATCACCGAAATTCCGTTTCAGTTGCTGGTTTAGTGGGATATGATTTGCAAGTGGGTAATATAACAATGTATTGCGTGTCAGGCCGCAGGTTTCAGTTGCTGGTTTAGTGGGATATGATTTGCAAGCAGCTAAGCAAGGTTCAATGCGCGGAGGGCAGAGTGTTTCAGTTGCTGGTTTAGTGGGATATGATTTGCAAGCTATAAGGAAAAACTTCAACATCAGTTAACCCGTCTGTTTCAGTTGCTGGTTTAGTGGGATATGATTTGCAAGCGATATGGAAATGGTCAACCTTGTCAAGCTGATGTTTCAGTTGCTGGTTTAGTGGGATATGATTTGCAAGCTTGAAGTTCTTTTGTCATCACGTGGGGGCATTGGTTTCAGTTGCTGGTTTAGTGGGATATGATTTGCAAGCAAAAAGGCGAACAAACTCGCAATAAGTTGTTAAGTTTCAGTTGCTGGTTTAGTGGGATATGATTTGCAAGCCCTAGTATTACTTTTCCCCCCTTATTTCTGTCCGTTTCAGTTGCTGGTTTAGTGGGATATGATTTGCAAGCAGGAACCAGCACCATACCAGAACCCTGCTAGTTTCAGTTGCTGGTTTAGTGGGATATGATTTGCAAGTCCGACTGCAAAGTTTTTGTAATGGGTGCTGTGTAGTTTCAGTTGCTGGTTTAGTGGGATATGATTTGCAAGTGTTCCTGACCCCACGACTTACTTGAATGGAGAAGTTTCAGTTGCTGGTTTAGTGGGATATGATTTGCAAGGCAATTAAATAATTTTTCTGGTAAATTTGAACTTGTTTCAGTTGCTGGTTTAGTGGGATATGATTTGCAAGCAGTAAGTGCTTGTAACTTGTATGGCAATACACCTGTTTCAGTTGCTGGTTTAGTGGGATATGATTTGCAAGGCCAAAAGATTTAAATCCTGAGCAGGCTGAAGAAGTTTCAGTTGCTGGTTTAGTGGGATATGATTTGCAAGCTGAGTCGACAAACCAAAACGTCGGACCGACGTTGTTTCAGTTGCTGGTTTAGTGGGATATGATTTGCAAGGCGGTAAAACTTTCGAGACAATAAAAAGAATTATCGGTTTCAGTTGCTGGTTTAGTGGGATATGATTTGCAAGACGATTATGGCGTTAGCTGGAGAACTCGCGTTGCGTTTCAGTTGCTGGTTTAGTGGGATATGATTTGCAAGATCAAGTTTTATTTTCGTGAGTTTTGCCTTATCCGTTTCAGTTGCTGGTTTAGTGGGATATGATTTGCAAGTAGTCCCTTTGCTTGATGCAGTCACAATCCCGTTGTTTCAGTTGCTGGTTTAGTGGGATATGATTTGCAAGGTTTCTTGGGCTGAGTGCAGCTCTTTGGGTGATGGTTTCAGTTGCTGGTTTAGTGGGATATGATTTGCAAGATAAATTATCAGCTGAAACGGAATGGGTTTCTGTGTTTCAGTTGCTGGTTTAGTGGGATATGATTTGCAAGCAATCTGGAGCTAGCTTTAGGCAGGATGTACAAGGTTTCAGTTGCTGGTTTAGTGGGATATGATTTGCAAGTACTGAAGGATTAGCCCCAATCGACCCCGTTCCGTTTCAGTTGCTGGTTTAGTGGGATATGATTTGCAAGGTGAGTCGATTAGCTTTACTACATCATTCAGCTGTTTCAGTTGCTGGTTTAGTGGGATATGATTTGCAAGCACTAGCCTGGGTTGTGATCAAGCTCCGCGCTGTTCGTTTCAGTTGCTGGTTTAGTGGGATATGATTTGCAAGTTGCTGCGGCTGGCATATGCCGCGCACGAAGTGCGGTTTCAGTTGCTGGTTTAGTGGGATATGATTTGCAAGCGTTATAAGCACGACAAACATTAGTGAAACCATGGTTTCAGTTGCTGGTTTAGTGGGATATGATTTGCAAGGAAAAAGGGCAAGTGGTGGAAGTATGGTAGAACTCGTTTCAGTTGCTGGTTTAGTGGGATATGATTTGCAAGTTTTTTCCTCACCCAGGAACCCCCTTTATCTTTGTTTCAGTTGCTGGTTTAGTGGGATATGATTTGCAAGCCCGATCGTCACCCGTATGGGCTGAGACTCGTAGGTTTCAGTTGCTGGTTTAGTGGGATATGATTTGCAAGACCCCCTCTGTCTTTGGGTGATCTCCTCTTTTTTGTTTCAGTTGCTGGTTTAGTGGGATATGATTTGCAAGCAATCTTTTTTTAATGTTGGTTCCCCAGGCTCAGTTTCAGTTGCTGGTTTAGTGGGATATGATTTGCAAGATCAACGACGTTATGGGCTATCTTTTCCTGCGTTGTTTCAGTTGCTGGTTTAGTGGGATATGATTTGCAAGAAATTAAGGCTGGCGTTTTTGGTTGGTCTGTCGGTGTTTCAGTTGCTGGTTTAGTGGGATATGATTTGCAAGTGAGTAGTGCAAATGTCGCAGGTGCGGATCTACGGTTTCAGTTGCTGGTTTAGTGGGATATGATTTGCAAGTTGCTTGTCTCCAAACTTGCCACCGCTGAGAGATCGTTTCAGTTGCTGGTTTAGTGGGATATGATTTGCAAGGCATCTGTCGGCAACTTAATAGAACTTGTGTGGGAGTTTCAGTTGCTGGTTTAGTGGGATATGATTTGCAAGGTAGACCGTGCACTAGTTATAGTAATAATAAAGAGTTTCAGTTGCTGGTTTAGTGGGATATGATTTGCAAGAAACATAATGATTCCAAAGCAGTTCGGCCAAAAGCCGTTTCAGTTGCTGGTTTAGTGGGATATGATTTGCAAGGTCCCAGCAAACTGACGAATGACAAACAGGTTTGTAAGTTTCAGTTGCTGGTTTAGTGGGATATGATTTGCAAGGTTGCCAGACAAGGAGAAACTCTTGGTGGACATGTGTTTCAGTTGCTGGTTTAGTGGGATATGATTTGCAAGTTAGGTGATTTTATGGCTTTACCTTTGGCAGGTTTGTTTCAGTTGCTGGTTTAGTGGGATATGATTTGCAAGCGCGTGGCGGAATTGGGAATTGTATGGTCGCTATGTTTCAGTTGCTGGTTTAGTGGGATATGATTTGCAAGCCTGGTGCCAAACTCTGATTTGGCGCGGGTTTTGCAGTCAGATTTAGCAAAGATTTTGCGAAAATCATAAAAACATGTAAAAGTGATGACATTTGCGAAATTTTATGATATGTCTGCGAACGCATCATCCCACTATTCGATGCACTGAAATCATCTAAAATAAAGATGATTTAGAGGAATGAATCAGTCTCTGTATTATACATACTGATCCCTCTAATCAAAAAACCCGCTTCGGCGGGTTTTTTATTGCCAATAACCTATCCATTGTAAATCAATTCCTATCATTGCAGTAGTTTAAGTATTCGCATTGCGTACATTGCGCTGGTGTTGCCGAGCTATCTGGAATATAGGATTTTTCTAAATCGTTAAAAATTCTATCACGAATTTTAAGCACCTGGTTTTCTATGTCAGAATCAACCCCGACTGGATATGTTTTGCCTTTTTCACCCAACAAAACAAAGCCTTTATCGCAGACAAGCCCAAACTGTTGCCTGGCCACGATTGCATAGGCGGCTAGTTGTATAATTTGCCCTTTGGTTGGTTTGTTGCCCGATAGTTTTATTTCAATCGGATAGCAGTGCGACTCGCTAATCAGCAGGCTATCAACAATACCGTGTAACTGCAAAGATTCTGATTGCACAAACACTTCAAACCGTTGTTCTGCATTTTCCAACCCAAAGCGTTTAAGCGTTCTGTGTTTGAATACCTGCGCTTGTTTGTTGTGTAATGCTTCTCCTTGTTTGACCCATTGCGGACGCGGCGGATTTAGTTTTAGTAATTCCTGAAAATATGGAATCCTCGGGCAGAAACAATATTGCCGGAGCAAGTGAATCGGCAAACTATATGACATGATAACTGGCGCAATACTTGGGGAAATCCTGCTTATCATAGCCGACGCTGTTATTTTGCTGGATTTGACCGGCGAGTTTAACCCTGGCGATAAAAGCCTTATCGCCTTTATCACAATAGCTTTTCAGCAACCGCCTAACCGCCGCTTCCTCCGCCTTGTTTAAGTGTCCCCAAAACACCGATTTCTGTATTGAGGTCAAACTGATGTCTTTGAGTTTGTTGAACAATTTTGTGCGCTGTTTGGTATCGCTTATGTCATAGCTCACTAATACTTCATTGTATAACTTCACCTGCACCACGTTATCACCACCTGAATCGATAACTTTTATACTGCTTATCGCCGGCAAATGTGCCTGCCAAATGATATATCTGCCTTTGCAATATACTTTCTAGTCGCATTTTTCGCCTGTGGTAATGATATTTTTTGTTAAAGGTCTTATGAATATCGGTGATAATCTGCTTCTTGATATTAACCGATAAATCGGTTTTGCCTTGCAACATTGATCTATGTTTAATGATGGTTCGATCCACCACCCACGCACGATATTCCTCCATCATATCCAAAACCAAACTGGGTTTGCCTGCTCTTTGCGTATGAAAAAAACCCGCATAAGGTTCCAAACCTGCGTTGAGCAAAGCATTCCAAATGTATGACGTTAAAATCGCATAACCATAATTCAATGCCTTGTTGCTGATGTCCTGTGCTTGTCGCCCCACCCGGTTTTTGAAGCCCTCTCCCAACAACCTATTTTTAGCCAAACATTGCCAATATTGATTAGCCGCCTGCCCTTCCATGCCCAATAAAATATCTGCCCAACGCGCAAAGTTCTGCCATTTTTTCACTTTAATTTGCTGGGCAATGTTTTTAAGTTGTTCGGCCGTTATGTTGATTGAATGCGCTTTGTCTTGATGATATTTTTTGAAGTACAACAAAGTCGCCCGTTGATTTCTAACCTTAGCATAAATAACATTAGCGGCTAACTGGGGCACTGCCGCACTCTCAATATAAGCAAACTGCTTCTGGCGAACCCGAACCACTGCATGTTGTTGTGTGCCAGCAAGACAAGCAACCGTTTCATTCTTAAAATCAGATAAAAAGAATTTTATACCACGATGAGCGCAAGCAATAATAACATCCGAAGAAAAACTCACCCCCCGTTTAGCAACCTGAATACTTTTCAAGCGGTTAAGCGGATATTCTTTCATGGTGCCGTCTTCTTTAACGGTTAAGCATTCACTGCGAATACCAATAAATTGCCCATACTCCGTAAGAGTCAGGTGCTGCATATAAAGAACCTATTCAGACATAATTTGGATTATTTTTTGGCTCAGGCACGACAACATAAAGTCCTGCATGGGCTGGGTGTTATCGCTGGGATAAAACGCCAGCATGAGCTGATTAAACTCAAGCTGCCTGCTGGCCGGCAAGTTGATGGCAGGCAATCCATTTGCCAGCAAGACACCATTCATCATTAACCGACCAAGGCGTTTATTGGCATCGTAGAAAAACTGCATTCTCGCCATTTGTAAGAACAAGCCAATAGCATGGGTGTAAATCTGCTTAATGTCGATTGGTTGATTGGTTGAGTGCTGGAGCATGGTGTCTTGCGGCAGGGCAAGGTGATGTTTCTCCGCCAGTTGCTGCCACAGTGCAGACAATTCCTCCGCACTCGGTGGACAATAATCCGTGCCGGCAATGGTCACACCGCCGTTCCTAAAAACACCCCAGGTTAGTGCCTCTTTATCGGCAAGAACCCGGTGTAATTCACAAATAAAGTGGGCGGAAAGACAGAACCGACCCTGCTCAACACAATCAAATAAAAATCGCCAGGCATTGGCTTGATTCAGTGCAATCGTTTCATCTTGTAAGCTATGCCCACCCACCGTGACCCCATCCAACAAGGTCTGCACCTCCGGCAGGGTAAAGTTCACCCCCTCCAGATTCACCGCATCAAAGACTAATTCAGGCAGTTGCTTTTTGGCTAGGAATAAGGCTTTTTTGCGGTTGGGGTTGAGAACGGTTAGGTTCATTCGGCAGGAGTGCCGTTTTGGTAGGCTTTTTTCATTGCCTCATTAGTGCTTTCGACTATGTAAGAAAATATAATTTGCCCAGTGCTAACTTTCTCAATAAATAAATTTGAGCGTGGTTTGCCTAATAACGAAATTTTTAAATACTCGCCTGCAATTTCTAGTTGAGATAAATATTCGTTGTCTTTAGTTTTCTTTAAAAATTCTTTCTTATTTAAAATTCTTTCTTTATTTCTCTTATCTTTTGTTATCAATGTCTTATAAATTTTGTCATCTATGTCGCCTCTATTTTTTAAACCTTTTAATTTTTCTAATTCCGGATTATCAATTTCAAAATATTCTTGAAAACTTGTTTTTTTGAATTTCCATTCATCATTATTTTTAGGTTCCCTTACTTCTGCTGGAATATTTACAAAATGATTCATTGTTTCACCTAAATCACCTAAATTTTTAAATTTAACAAAATCCATGGATACTCTAATATTAAATCTATCTTTAGAACCAATGGAGTAGGACAATGAAGTTATTTTTTTTGCTAATTCTGGTGTTAAGCTAATATCCTTCCATTCGTCAAAATAGCAAACATTCTCCACCTGTTTCTGCCTGCCATCCAATGGGGCAATGTTGGTACTTGCTGCTAACTCATCAATTAACACTGGTATTTTTAATTTCTTATCATAGCCTTTGGTTGCAAATCCCTCTATGCCACTCACTTGATAAACTGTCTCGCCTGTCAATGGATTTTTGCGCTTAATTCTAAAGCCACCTGATGGGGCGGATACAATGGGTAGCGAATAATCTTTTCGCACCTGTTTGTGTTGATTTTTATTTTTTATTTTGTCTGTGTGAAAGAACGCTTGAAATAATTTATCCCAGCTTGTTTGCGGGATTAAATCTTTATTTTTTTTAAATTCTAATTCAAAAGATTTTTGTAGTAGTTCGTTGTTTTCAAGTGATTTTAAGCTGTCATGTTCTTTAAGTTTATTATCAAAAATTTTTTTTGGTACAATGCCCGATTTTTTAGCAAGCTCCCCTTTGTCATTTTTCTTTAATAAGTGTTTCTTTAATTCGTCTATTTCCAAACCACTCTGTTCAGATAGTCTTTCCCAAAAGCCACCTAATTTCGAATTGTCAATTTCTACTTGTTCTGGTTTGCCAAAGCATTCTGCCAATGTGGTTTCATTGCCGTCATAATCTTTGATGGGATGCCTGATTAACTGCTCCCACTGACTTTTTGCAGGCAACCAAAAGCCTGAAACCTTAAGTTTTTTATCTAACCCCTCTTTTTTGATAAAAGTTTTCTTTCCTTGACCTGTCAATAGCACACTCTTAATTTCTTTTTTCTCAACGCTATAACGCAATTCTTCCAATTGTTCAGCTTGCTTAATTTCGACATCACCACAAACCTCTTTAGCGCATTTTTGTAAATGGGCTAGGGCTTTGGTTTTGTCAATAGATAGATAGGTGTATTTTTGTTGATTATCTGACAGGCTACCCGTTACAGGTTTTTTGTTTTTCTTTTTCGTTGAGCCTGTGTATAAAAATGGCTTCAGTAATTCAAAATATTCATTTTGCTTTTTTTGTTGATCTTCTTTGTTGGTTTGTAATTTTTTATCAAAATTATTTATGCCTTTTTTGGGTTCTTTTAATGGATGATTATCGAGCGAGAAACCATAATAAATTTTATCATTATCCAACAATATCGGCATAAACCGTTCGCCATATAGCCCTTCCTTAAATATCTGTGTGGATTGTAATTTTTTACGATATTTTGGCTTACGCTTAATATGCTGAACATCTCCATTTTTTGGCAATAATTTTTTTAACCATTCTCCTTTCTCGCTTTCCTCTGTTAAATGGGTAGTTGTTAATGTTTTAGCAACCGCTTCGCTTTTTAAGGCTGCCGCTAAAACTAAAGCGGCATCAATAACATGCGAAAATGCACCTTGTCGTTCTGGTCGTTCTGGTTTTTTTAAGTCCTCGTCGTACTCACCTAAAACTGTGCGCAATTGACTCACTTCTTGGGCATTTATTTGATACGTTTTAACCTCTACCTTAGGATATTTTTCTTGTAATAGTTTGCGTATTTGCTTGCCTAAATAGCCCTGCGTACCATTAACAAGGGTTTTGTATCGGGTGTTTAGTAATGGAAAAGTTTTCGCATCTAATTCAGGAATAAACAAGGCGTGACGTAAATAATTCTGCTCTTTGTCTTCCAAGTGATGGAAACTAATCTCATCGCTATTGCCTAAGCTATTTACAAAATCTTTAATATCTTGCTGAATTTGAACATTATTTGAAATTCCAAAAACTTCTTCTAAATACTGGGGATTAAGTTGATCAAATGAATATCTGTTATTGCCCTTTTGATTATTGCCGTTGCTGGAGCAATAAATCAAATTTGCTTCAGAATTAAACACCACATCGCCATGATGCTTCTTAGATTCGCTCTGAGGGATTATATGGTCAATTTCGCCTTTTGTTATTTTCTCACCCGTATAAGGACAATATTGGTTTTTCTTAATTCTATCTTTTTTATCTTGCCATTGTTTTTCTTGGTTTTCTAAGCCTTTTTCTACTCTCTTTTTGGCATCCTTTTTAACATTATTCTTTCCCTTTATTTCATGCAAGCTTTGCTCAAAGGCAAAGCGGTTTTGTTCCATCAATATTGGCACAAACAAAGTATCGTTTTCATCAATATTTAACTTTTCATTTAACCCTTCAATCTGCTTGATTTTCATCCGTGCTATTTCATAGGCTTGGCGGCTAATAATCCGGTCAAGCATCCCATCAAACGGACGAATACTATCAGCAGTTAATCTGCTGGCATTTGATGCTGTAACTTTAACAATTTTTCCAGCTTTACTTAAAACTTCAATCGTTTGCTCTTTATCACGCCAAGCGTTTTCTTCGGTATTCCATTGGTCGGTTTTGCTAAAACCACCAATTTCGGTTTCTAAATGATTATAAAGTTGAGCAATGCTATAAGGATTATTGTATTTTTCTTTTTTCCCACACCTTATAGTTTGACTCTTAAAATAAGAATCAATCTCAGTAGCAACTTCTTCTGCATATTCTATAGCGTCAACAATATCTTTATAATCATGTTCATATTTTTCCCATCTATTTTTTTGCTCCGGTGTAATTTCTTTTGTTTCTTTTCTTAAAACATATTGTCGTCTTTGAATGGTTTTAGAGATGTAGTTAAATGCGTTACCATATTCTTTGCGTGTTTCTTCTATTTTTCCAGCAAGGCTTTTAGTAGTTGCATTGCCTCTTATTTTTTTATTCCAACACTTTTCTTTGAATTCTTCTAATTCCCCACTTTTCTTGGTTTTTGAATTTAATTTGAAATCACATCTTAAAATATGCCCAACCAATCTATGCTGAATATTGCCTTTATGCGGTGGATTGGTCTCGCACCTAAAAAATAAACTACCCTCTTCTGTCCATAAGCCCTGTTTAGCAATATCAACTTCTGCATAATAATTTTTTGCGAATACAATAATATTGTCTGCTTGATTATTGCTGTGATTATTTAGTAATTCTGTAGCTTTGTTTACCTCTAGTCTCTCTCTACCTTGCGTTAACCGTCGTAATTTATAAGGGTCTCGTGCGGTGGTTCTATCTAAAATTCTATGCAAGGTATCAGCAAGTATCTGCCGCTCTTCGGTTTCACCGCTGTTTTTTTGGATGCGAACATTGTCTTTCAATCCTTCTGCAATATTAATTTTTTCGGTAACATGAGGATCTGTTTGAGGCACAATATATTTATCAGATAGCAATTGAGTGATTGCTTCCCAATTTGTTAAGGAGGAATGATCTAAACCTTCTGGTTTTAGTCTCAGGGTCAAATCTTTCGGCGGGCGACGATTATTTTGATCTTCGTAGGGTGGAATGCTTAATTTTGGATCAGAAGTCGTAAAAACCGCCAAAATATCTTTCTCTTTTAACTCCAATAAATCTTTTCGGTTTTCCTTTTCGTCATTTTGCTTAGCGTGCCAACTCCTAACCCACTTAAAAAACAGCTTGTGCAATTCTTCAGGCTTCCATTGATCACCTGATTTCATCGCTTTGTCATTAAAATATTTACGCAGTATTCTTAATTGTAAATTGCTAATATTGCCAATAAGGCAGGCGAGTTTTTCATCGGTTAAATCATTGGCTAGTAACGGTTTCAGCGTGTCACTGTTTTTTATATCTTTTTTAATGTTCTCCAGATAATTTTTTCTATGAAGGTGTCCAGTTTTATAATTATCTATTTGTTTTTCAATCAGGTTTTTTATGGCGGTAAATGCCTTAGATAATTCTGCTACTTCATCTTTATCTGTTATATCTTTTTTATCTTTTATCCATGCTTTGAGTTCTGTATTTTGTTTTCCCGATAAAGAAAAAGGTTCACCTTTTAAAAAGTCTTTCCAGTTTTGTTCACTTTTTTCATCTTTAATAATAATTTCATCACTTAACCTGTGTAGTAAATCATCATTAGTGCTGTCCTTAAAAATAAATGGTTGAAAAAAATCACTAACTATTTGTGTTTGCAAAATTTCTGCTTGTTCTTCTGTCGTTTCAATACGGTTGTATCCGCGCCGATTAAGCAAGCCATTCAAATATTCACTTTGTTTTGGGTCGGGATTTACATCATATTCCTTTTCTAAAATAAGTTTCAACAATCGTTTAGCCAATTTCCTTCTTTTGTTATTTCTAACTTGATGGCGTTTTTGAGTTCGATTGACCTGCGACCAAGTGATACTGCTACTATCAATCACAATTGTTTTTCCCGCGATATTCCCGCTGGTGGTTGGATCTTCTCCTTGTACAAAGTGGTTAAGATAAACCCCAGTATTCTTCGCTCCCATATCGATGGCGATGGGTGAGATGATTTTTGTTTCTTGTGCCATGCTCCCTCGTTCTGATTATTCTGGTTATTCTCTACTTTAGGCTACTATTAATAATATCATAGGGTTAGGGGAACTGGTTCAATTGCCTAAAGGTGCTGTGATGTTTTCTAACCTTGTTGTTAAGAATGGTTAAATATATCTACTCCGGCACTTTTAATTTTTGAATTCGAACCTGACCCTAATTCTTTTATGTTTTATCTGAAACCACTACTCCTAAATAGCCATTCCTATGGAAGCACCTACCATAACTATTATGAATAGCAGAAAACGAAACATTGTTATTTGCCCAGAACTAAGTTCTAAATGAAAAGCTTTCATGATCAATGTCATTATGAACCAAGCAAACAATCCTGAAACGAATACGCTAGCAACAACTAATATAGCCCATTGCCAATCTAGTTGATTGTCTTGCGATAATGTATATAAATACACATTGCCCGCAATTATCCCAATTAACATTAGACAACCAATTACCCTCACAAATATTGGATACTTGTATCGAGTTTGTTTTTGGCTCAACAAATCATTCATCGCAGTCTTCGCCTTCACATTTTTGTCTACAGGCATCTCCAGTTTTTGCACATTGAGCCAGCAATGCGGCTTCACCTAAACCGCCAAGTGCTGCACACGCTACAGCACAAGTCACTATACCAGTGCCACCTGTTGCCAGCAAACAGGCTGCTTCACACAATAAAATTTCTACTGTAAGACCACCAGTCCAAGCTCCAAACTCACACGCGAACTGAAAATCATCACATTTTTCATTACAAGTTCTTGGATCGTAATCATCAGGGGTATTGCAATCGGCAGGATAAACAGCGTGTTCCCATCCTTGTATCTGCCATTCTAATCCATTCAGATCAATCAACTTGAGAGGATTAGATCGAACATAATTATAAGTATTCATCCCACCTCTCAACCCTATCGGATCACTGGTAATATACCTGCCTAACTCAGGATCATAATATCTAAAGTGGTTGTAATGCAGATTAGTCTCCGCATCATAGTATTGTCCAGGAAAGCGAAGGTTGACACTGACACTGCCTAATGCTGGGGTATTCCCAAACGCCTCACCTTCCCAGCGCCAGATGACCTTACGTGTTGCATCGGTGGCGAGTCGGTTGGTCAGCAAATGGTCGGTGTGGAGGTAGATGATGCCTTCTGAGGGCATCCCTGCCTGTGAGACTGTGTAAGAAACCCCACTAAATCGCGTTACATGTGGAAAACCCTTGCGGGTTTGGCTGTTTTACTGGGTTCCTGCTTGCGCAGGAACGACGGATGTTGGTTTTTTGCACAGTCTCCTGTGCAGGCATGCTGGCATCGATCTGTGCCACTGGATGCAGGCCTTGTTGCCAGATGTAATCTTTGATCAAGGCACCGGTCTCGGTGATCTCGGTGATGAGGTAACCCTGTTGGTCATAGTGATAGATGGTAATACTGTCTATGCTGATGCCATCACCTTGATAGACAGTCTTTCTGGTTCTCTGTCCGCTATCTACAGGGGTCTTGCGTGGCTGAAACCGCACTTCCGACAATATGTGCAAAGGTCTCATTTTATAAAAATACAAACGTATGAGGCTTGTTGAGCATGATACATGGATTATTGGTCGCCTTTATTGTTTGAAGCTGGCATTTTCATCACAGTCTCCAGGTTGGATTATCGACAATATTTTTAATATCCATGATAATCGCACCGCCATTGGATAACTTCCGGTAGTTTTCTGTGGTATAAGTTTTAAATTGCTTGTGGCTTACGGCCACTACTATGGCATCATATTTTTTACTGTTTTCCAACGGGTTATTGATAATACCGTGCTTGTACCATTTGCTTGCTTCTGCATGATTAACCCACGGGTCGTATACATCAACATTCGCTCCGAAATCTTCAAGTGTTTCTATAATATCAACCACTTTCGTGTTACGCATGTCTGGACAGTCTTCTTTGAAAGTAACACCGAGTATTAAAACATTGGCATCTTTAATTATTTTACCCGCTTTAATCATTTCTTTAATGGTCTTGTCTGCCACATATTTACCCATGCCATTGTTAATCTGTCTTGCCGCAAGGATAAGATCCGGCTTATAGCCAACCTCCTGCGCCTTGAAGGTAAGGTAATATGGATCAACACCAATGCAATGCCCGCCAACAAGCCCTGGCGTTAGTTTAAGGAAATTCCATTTGGTTGCTGCCGCTGCAATCACCTCGTTAGTATCAATGCCCATTTGGTCAAAAATAAGGGCCAGTTCGTTAATAAGTGCAATATTCACATCACGCTGAGTATTTTCGATCACTTTTGAGGCTTCGGCTACTTTAATGCTTGATACTAGATGTGTGCCGGCGGTAATCACTTGCTTGTATAAATTATCAACCTGTTTGGCAGTTTCAGGGGTTGAGCCAGCGGTCACTTTAAGAATTTTTTTAACGGTATGCTCTTTGTCGCCGGGGTTAATGCGCTCTGGAGAGTAGCCACAAAAGAAGTCTGCGTTAAATTTAAGACCCGATGATTTCTCTAACGCCGGCACACATATTTCTTCGGTGACACCCGGATAAACGGTAGACTCATAAATAACAATATCACCCTTGCCGAGTACGGAACCGGTTGTTTTTGATGATCCTATCAATGGTGTCAGGTCCGGGCGATTGGCAGAGTCAATCGGTGTTGGAACGGTAATAATATAGATATTGCAATCTTTTGCGTCTTGAATATCTGATGTGTAGGTTATGTTGTTTTTGACCGAGCGTAATACTTCACCTTCAATTTCAAGCACTCTATCGTGGTGCGTCTCAAGCTCTTTAATACGCGATGGATTAACATCAAAACCCGTTACGCGGAATTTTTCTGCAAAGGCAACGGCTAAGGGGAGCCCTACATAACCCAGGCCAATTAGACATATTTTTGTATTTTTCATTATGGGCGCATCTATTACTGGTCTTTTCCCGCGATTACAGCGTCAGCCTTGCTTGAACCGGCACTATTTTTGTTGACTTTGGTCTTCTTTTCAGTCTTGTTGACGTCAGTCTTCGATCCAGCATCGGGTGACTGTTTGCTTGAACTATCGTCAGTGTGTAATGCATTTTTTTGTCGCCCGTCTTAAAATCTGTTTCATACCAGCCAGCGCCCTTCAGACGAAACGCAGCAGGGGATGCTACCTTGTTCAATGTGGACTTTCCACAGGCATGACAGTCCCTCAATCGATCATCGGATAATCTTTGAAGTTTTTCCAACCTGTGACCACAGCTACCACATTGATATTCATAGAGCCTGGCCCTCGATTATTCAAGAAATTCTTTTTGCACCCTGCTTTAGAGCTTGAGCCACTGTTGCAGCCAGATAAATTGGCCGTGCATTTGCATTATGGGCTTGTCGGAAAATGGAGTTTTTAGCTTGTTGTGAATATTTAAGTCATTGTTATTAAACATTTTATTTTCTTAAAATTGGACTGATTTTGAATTAACCGACAAGCCTATTATATATCAATCTGGCGCAATGGTGATGCGCGGGTTCGGTAAGGGGGCCGCCAAGGCAGGAATGCTTTGTTTCAGTTAGAAGGCTGGCCAGGATAGACAGATGTGGAGTGGGTGATGGGAATTGAATCCACGCGGTCAGCTTGTGAGACAAATTAGGCTGCCTGTGTGAGTTTCTGATAGTACGCTATTTAGATAGAGACCTTGGCATAATTCAAAAAATTATCGGAAGTGGGGCCGAAGTGGGATTTTAGCCCCGCCATCGACAATGGTCTTGCGCGGCTGAAGCCGCACTTGCGGCAGTTATGCGAGGGTCTCAATGTAAATGTACAAATAATATAATAAAGGGGAGCCTACTGCTTTGGGCTAACAAAAGCCGATTTTTCCAGCATTTTCCAATCCATAAATGCGTCTAAAGGGTAGGCAAGAGAGCGTTTTGTCAGCCAGCTTTTAGCCCCTTGTCCATTATTAATGTCCATTATTAATGTCCATTATAATGGTTTTTAAAGAGTTTCTGGTGCACCCTTTGCAGTTGGTCCGCCGCCTGATTGTCGCTGATCTGATAAGCGACTTCATCCAGTATTTCAAAACTGAGGCCGGGTTTCAAATAGTCTTTCGCATTAGGCAGTGATTTGAGCTTATCGTAAGGTGTCATCATATTTTCATAACGATAGATCTGGCGTTCTTTGCCCTTGGCATCGGTGCGAGTCTCAGGGAAAAAGCCGGGGCGCTGGTAGTTGAGGTATGGGATGATAGTTGATGTATTCCGAGCCGTTGTCGGTATGGAAGCTGATGATGATAAAAGGCAATTGATCCAACAGTCGTTGCAGCGCGGGAATGCGGTAGCACGCGCTGATCCTTTCGACGGCACAGACAATCTCGCACTGAGTGACTTCATCGACGGCGTTGATATGATAGACCCCCTTCTGTTTGTCTAAATCCCCCTGATGGACAGTGTCAATGCGGATATAGCCAGGTTGCCCATTGGGCTTTGCCAGGTTGCCCATTGGGCTTAGGTTTACGTCTCTCGCCGATTTTGGATGGCTTGGACTGCGTCTTTTGGAAGTAACGCCGTCGATGCGTATAGCCGGTGGATTTTCTCAGCTTGTACCGGTGACTGACAGAGATCGATGCCAGCGTGGTGTATTGCGTTTGTCCAAATACCGCACAAGCCCGCTCACAGAGCTGCTTAACCGCTTGGCCGCAGGGCGGGTCATGGTGCTCATCCATGTCTGCCAACAGGCGAATATCTTCTGCTGTGTATTGGGTCTTGAAGCCAGATACGGTGCGCTGGAGTCGGCCGCTCTTGCGCTACTGGGCAATCATCCGCGTCAGTTGTTGACGGGAGTAACCGCTGAGCTTCATCAGATAACGGATCATCAGCCCTTGCTCTGGCGGCTACAGGTCAAATAGCGGAATCTGACCAGTTGCCCCTGAACCCAGCGGCAGCAGGTAGCCTGGTCGCTGATCACTGAAAAAGCCACTGTCTGGGTGCCAGGAAATCGGCAAGCTGATCAATTGTGGTTAAGTCTTCAAGTTTCATGATGGTCTTCATCCTCCCATCATGAACTGATCGCTATTTGCTGTCAGCCCGCTCCAGACGCATTTCATATTAGAAACACGACCCTCCCTTTAGACTCATTTCATATTGGACAAGGCTATTAGTTCTGGCACCGTTATCAACGGAGGTGTCGCTTATTAGAACAGGCCTGTGATGTTTCCATCATCATCAATATCGATACGTTCTGCCGCAGGGACTTTGGGCAGTCCTGGCATGGTCATCATGTTGCCAGCGATAGCAACAACAAAGCCAGCACCATTGGCCAAACGTACTTCGGTGATATGTACGTTGTGACCGGTGGGCGCACCAATTGCAGTTGGGTCTGTTGAGAAAGACATTTGCGTCTTGGCCACACAGACCGGGTATGATCCATATTCTTCATTCCAGTCCGCCAATTGTTTTTTGACCTTTGCATCTGCAGAGATACTCGCCGCACCATAGACTTTGGTGGAAATTTTCTCGATCTTTTTCCATAAAGAGTCACTATCTTCGTAGGTGAATTGATGTGTGCCAGGATTATTATCTACAATATCAGCCACTGCCGTAGCCAGTTCTTCAGCGCCGACACCACCTTCCGCCCAATGTCTTGAAACCACGGCTTTAGCACCAAGTGACTCACAGCGTTTCATCAACATATCGATCTCTGCATCAGTGTCTAAGGTAAAGTGATTCAGACAAACGACACAAGGCAGGCAATAAACCTCAGTAATATTCCTGATATGGCGCTCCATGTTGACCATGCCTTTATTCAGCGCCTCAAGATTCTCATTATTCAACTCATCTTTAGCGACACCACCATGAAATTTCATGGCTCGAATGGTGGCGACAAGAACAATCGCCGCAGGCTTAAGATCTGCCATACGGGATTTGATATCGATAAATTTTTCAGCACCCAAGTCAGCCCCAAAGCCGCCTTCGGTAATGACGTAATCGGCGAGTTTCAAACCAGTCCTAGTTGCCGTGACTGTGTTACAGCCATGGGCAATATTGGCAAACGGACCGCCATGAATAATCGCAATATTATTTTCCAGTGTTTGCACTAGATTGGGGTTAATGGCATCTTTCAATAATGCTGCCATGGAACCCTGCGCATTCAGATCTCGTGCGTAAATAGCCGTTTTATTATCACGTTTATAACCAATAACAATACGTCCCAGACGTTCTTTCAGATCAGCACGATTTGTTGCCAAACATAAAATTGCCATGATCTCTGAGGCCACGACAATATCGAAACCATCTTCTCGTAGATAGCCATTGGCAGCACCGCCTTGACCAACTGTAATCTTTCGCAGTGCGCGGTCATTCATATCAACAACGCGTTTCCACTGAATGCGGCGTGGATCGATGCCGAGCGCATTACCATGATTGATATGATTGTCAATCATGGCGGATAACAGTGCATGTGCGACACCAATGGCGTGGAAATCTCCAGTGAAATGAAGATTAATATCTTCCATGGGCACAACTTGGGAATAACCGCCGCCCGCTGCGCCGCCTTTCATGCCAAAGCAAGGTCCAAGTGAAGGTTCACGCAGACATATGATGGCTTTCTTGCCGATGCGATTCAATGCATCGCCTAGACCGACAGTGGTTGTGGTTTTACCCTCACCTGCTGGGGTGGGGCTGACAGCCGTAACCAGGATGAGTTTGCCATCCTCTCTATCTTTCAGGCTTTCAATATAATTCAGGGATAATTTTGCCTTGTAGTGACCATAGGATTCTAAGTGCTTGCTTGCGATGCCATAATGGTCTTTGGCTAGCTCAATAATAGGTTTCTTGTTCGCTTTTTGTGCGATTTCAATATCTGACATGCTGGCTCTCCTTCAGATCGTTACCTGTTGAAAATTTCTATAAACACAATTTATAAAATAAATAAAAATGTGAGACCCTTGCATAATTCATGCTAATTCTACCGAAACAGATAAAATAAGACCATTCTGACCTTAAAGATTATTTTATCTATGCCCTAAAACTGCCCAAGGTTCGTTCTCAGATAAAAACAATGACCAGAAAAAATAATGCTAGACTGATTGCAATGAGTCATCACCTTAATAAGCGGGGAATGAACATACTGTAACAAATATGTTATCTGCAGATGTATTATGTCTGAATGCTCGATAATAGATAAGTGGCAGCTAAAAGCATGCTAATTGAGAGGTTTTATGGTATTGATGCGACGATTGAGGGGGGAAGCTTTTTTATAAATAATGATATTGCCTATATGTCTTGTTCGGTAGTTTTGAATGATGCAAAGGTTTCGATGTGATAATTAGTAATAGTTTGTTACATCACCTGCGCGAGCCAGATGTTTTTTGGAAGAGTATCCAGCAGTTCGGTGGAGAGTATTTATTATGGATTTAATGCGCCCTGAGTCTGAAAAAGTTGCTAGGAAATTTGTAAGATTTACATGCAGGCGATGAACCTGAGATTTTAAGGAAAGACTTTTACCATTCTCTTTGCGCTGCGTTTTGCCAGAGGAGATTCAGCCACAATTAAGCTGCGCAGGCCTAGCGCACTTTGAAATTAAGCCCCAAATCCCCAGATAGGGTAGCACCAGTGCTTCAATGACCTGTAATCCCGCTTGCAAGCCTTATGACTGGCCATTACCGCAGATTATGGCAGATAGTGGGCTTGTCGGAAAATGGAGTTTTTAGCTTGTTGTGAATATTTAAGTCCTTGTTATTAAACATTTTATTTTCTTAAAATTGGACTGATTTTGAATTAACCGACAAGCCCATAGTGCTGAGAGCTTTACTAAAAAATACTGGCTCAGCGCCTTCTGTATATTAAGTCCCGCCATTAATCAGTGTTCAATGGGCTTTTTTTTGCACGCACCTATCCTGTAGAAGCCGTTACGCTTGTCCTATATCGGGTTAAATGGACGGTGCTGCAAACTGCTTCAGTGCCAGTAGCACTGGTTCTAGGAGTATTCGGTGGTTTTCTTGCAGCTTTATAAATAATTGTCGTCCGGTTCTAACCACTTTTGCCGCAATGGCGACCAGACACCAGTGCAGAGTCAGCACAAGATGGAGACTGTGCAAAAAACCAACATCCGTCGTTCCTGCGCAAGCAGGAACCCAGTAAAACAGCCAAACCCGCAAGGGTTTTCCACATGTAACGCGATTTAGTGGGGGTTTCTTACACAGTCTCGATGTCGGGATAACTCCACTAGCAGTAGCTGACGCATGAGGGCACATAGATTGTAGGAAGATGCTGAGGTTAAAAAGTACAGCACATTGGCAGCAAAATCAGAGCACGACAGGGGGTCACCGCCAAAATCTCGTTGCAGTTCCTTGATGTGGCCCTCACTGTCCTCGCCACGCTGCCATATTAGTCATATTGGCCTGTGGACAATCTGGCTATGGCTAAGGTCATCCCGATGAGTGGCCGATGAGTGGCCGATGAGTGGCAATCGCACGATCAATATAAGCACTCGAGTTTATTTCTTCTGAGCTTGTTCCCTCTGCGCTATCTTGTGAACTGTCTTCTGAATTACCTGATGAATCTAAACCCAGACTTGCTTGACCGGTAACGGCTGTTCTCTGAATGATCAAGGTGAAGGCTTTTGCATACTCACCGATACAGAAGCTGCTGCGGTAGGTATCCTGGTCGCTTATCGCCGCGTCTTGTTTATCTAGCAAGAGTTTATCCATCAAGAGTTTATCCAGCAAGGGCTGCCAGTTAGAAGCGCTTGCCGCGGCTATCTGTGCGCACATCGCGGCACTGGTCTTGGCACGAATGGCATGCTCGATCCCTTGCTCATGACAATATTCAATGATTCTTGTTTGCTAGCCAGCGGCATCAATACGCAGCGCCTTCACGGTACAGTCTTTCGGGAGAGATTGTTGGCATTGCTGGATAAACGCCTTATTATCTTGCGCTGGCTTGCAACCCGCCTGAGCCAATCTCCAAGTGTGGTCGCTTGAGGAAGTTTCTTGAGATCTAACACAGTGCACAGTACCGCATCCTCCTCAAGGTGGCGAACCTCATCCAGATAAAAACTGCCTTCATGCTGCATCAGGATGAGGGTCTTGATGAATTCCCCTTGATAAATTCCCCTTGATGAATTCAGAGGGCTTATACCCCCCCCCGATTACTTTTAGGCTGGGGGAAGTGCTTATCGATTCACTCAGACAGGTTCATGTAGTCTATTAGGGGAGTCCATTAATTGAGCCGTAGCCAATAAACCAGCACGAGAGGTGAGTCAATCGTTGGTGGTATCGAGTTTATAAGGTAGCATGGTCATAAGCCTTGAGTTGTGCGCCCATTGGGTGATGGTGCTAACCCCTGTTGCCTAACCCCTTGTTGTTAACTAGCATACAGCCAAGGCTTGCTACGTTTTAGGGGGTTCTATCTGGGGATTGGGGATTAAAATAATGGGTTAGAGAGCATTTGAATTAGTTATCTAGGACAGCCCTTTTGCTGATTCAGCCCGATGAAATTATACAGCACTTGGAACCAGTGCATCAGTTAGTATTTTAGAGTAATTCCTATTCAGTAAACAGAATTAAAGTTGCATGTTTAATTATTGGCATGTTAAATGTGGGCTTATCAGATTTTAATAATAATTATTCACTGCAGAAGCTAATTAATCAGGACGTTGACGAGGAGAAAATTAATGCCTAAAAAAAATGTGATGGCGCTCATTAAAGACCATGATGCTAAGTTTGTTGACCTGCGCTTTACTGATACAAGAGGTAAGGAACAGCATGTCACCATCCCCACTTCTGTTGTGGATGATGCTTTTTTTAACGAAGGCAAGATGTTTGATGGGTCATCGATTTCCGGTTGGAAAGGTATCAACGAATCTGACATGGTATTAATGCCTGAGCCAGATACGGCTGTTCTTGATCCTTTTTATGACGATACAACAATCAATATCCGTTGTGATGTTCTGGAGCCAGCTACCATGCAGGGTTACGGGCGTGATCCTCGTTCTTTGGCAAAGCGTGCAGAGGCATATCTTCAGTCAACAGGTGTTGCAGATACAGCATACTTTGGTCCAGAGCCAGAATTCTTTATCTTTGATGATGTTCGTTGGTCAGATAATGTGAACAGCGCTTTCTACGAAATCGATTCAGACGAAGGTTGTTGGAATAGCGATACCATTACTGAAGACAAGAATATCGGTCACCGTCCAGGTGTAAAAGGTGGTTACTTTCCAGTACCACCAGTCGATTCACAACAGAATATTCGTTCTGCCATGTGCACAATTCTGGAAGAAATGGGTGTGCCAGTAGAAGTGCATCACCATGAAGTGGCGACTGCTGGTCAAGCTGAAATTGGCACTCGATTTAATACATTATTGTTACGTGCCGATCAGAACATGATCCTCAAATATGTCGTACAGAATGTTGCTCATGCCTATGGCAAGACAGCGACTTTCATGCCTAAACCATTGGTAGGTGATAACGGTAACGGTATGCACGTACATCAATCACTGTTTAAGGATGGCGAGAATCTTTTTTCTGGTGACCAGTATGGTGGTTTATCTGAAACAGCTTTTCACTATATCGGCGGTATTTTTAAGCATTCACGTGCAATCAATGCCTTTGCCAATGCCAGTACCAACAGCTATAAGCGCTTGGTTCCCGGTTTTGAAGCGCCTGTGATGTTGGCCTACTCATCGCGTAACCGCTCAGCTTCTGTTCGTATTCCTTGGGATGCAAATCCGAAGGCTCGCAGAATTGAAGCTCGTTATCCGGATTCATGCGGCAACCCTTACTTCACATTTTCTGCGTTAATGATGGCAGGTCTTGACGGTATTCAGAATAAGATCGACCCAGGTGCGCCGATGGAGCAGGATCTTTATGACCTAACTAGAGAAGAAGAAAAAGAAATACCCACTGTAGCTACTTCATTGGATATGGCGCTTGATGCATTGGATGCGGATCGTGGATTTCTGACAGTAGGTGGCGTTTTCACAGATGATATGATCGATGGTTACATCGAATTGAAGATGGAAGAAGTCAATCGTCTGCGCATGGCCACGCATCCGGTAGAGTTTGACCAGTATTACAGTTTGTAAAGCGTTGTAAAGCGCAGGCCAATCCGCCTGATGAAGCCCCCCTTTCAAGAAGGGGGCTTTTTATTTTGCGTATGTCGTGTATACAGATGACTATGGTCGCAGAATCAAGGAGTCCGAGAGCTTCAATATTGAACTTTACTCCGTTTTTATTACTCGAATATTGTGACAATAAGTTATATGGACTATGCTGAATTATGCGAATCTTACTCTTAGGTGCAATATTGATTTTAGTGACTTCAGTCTCTGCTGATGTGTATCGCACGTATGATAAATACGGGAATGTTATCTTCACTGACAAGCCTTCTGCAGATGCAGAGAAAATCAAGATAGATAAAGTTCAAACGGTTAGCCCACCACCAGTTGCAGATTTTGAATATACGCCTCCTAAAAAATCAAAAAAGACTAGCTATACAAAACTAGAGATTCTGGAGCCGAAAAACGATCAAGTCTTTACTGATGGGGCAGGTGATGTGACAGTTAGTGTATTGGTGCAACCAGAACTGAATACCGAGCAAGGTGATTACTTGGTTTTGACTCTGGATGGTAAAAAACAGACCAATTCTGGTTCGACATCATTCAGTTTTAATAATCTCGATAGAGGCACACATACAACAAAGGTTGCTGTTGTCAATGAGGATGGTAAATCACTGAAGAGTTCAGCAGCTATTTCCTTTACAATCAAACGTCATTCAGTTTTAAATACAAGCCGACCTTCGCCTCCCTGAGCTTTTAAATTTTTGAGTTTTTTCTGGCTTAAGAACATCTTAATCTTCATAGCCTACTGATCTTGGCCTGCTTTTTGCCCCTGTATGGTGTGATAAGTAAATCAATATTAATGCTAAGGACTTAGTATTTCATAAGTTATTGTAATTAATAATGATTTCTGTAATTTTTTACTGATAAATATTTTTTATATACATTAATTCGCACCAAATTAGTGCGTTTTTATGCTAGTTTATTGATCTATGGGCTTTACTCTGGAAACGGCGACGCGTGTTTATGACAATTTGGCAACAGCCGTTTTGTTATTCGATGGTCAGTTAAGACTTACTTGCGTGAATGCGGCAGGTGAGAATCTGTTGTATGTCAGCAATCGCCAGATGAAAGGCCAAAATCCTGTAGAAATCTTGCCAGAGTCACATGAGTTTGCTGAAGTTTTGAAGAGAACATTGGAAACACACATTCAATTCACGGAAAGAGGAATGGTTTTACAGCTTCCGCACAAGGAAGAAATAACTGTTGATTGTTGTGTGACGCCAGTCATAGAAGATGATAACTGTGTTGAGTTGGTCGTTGAGTTAACGGATGCACATTCCTTCCAGCGAGTGATGGATGATGAGAGTTTGTTCTTGTTGCATGATGTCTCAAGAGAAGCTGTTCGTGGTATGGCGCATGAAGTCAGAAACCCCTTGGGTGGAATTCGAGGTGCTGCACAATTATTGCAAAGCGAACTGGAAGATAAATCAGATGCCAGTGAGTTAACTGAATACACTAATATTATTATTCAGGAAGCGGACAGGCTGAGAAACTTTATCGATAGGATGTTGACGAGTGATCAACAATTGCACTGTGTTGATCTAAATGTTTACGAAGTTATCGAATATGTTTGTAGCCTATTTAAGGCAGAGTTTGAGACCTATCCAGAATTCAAACGAGATTACGATCCAAGCCTGCCAGAAATCAAGGGAGATCGTGAACAGCTTATTCAGGTATTTTTGAATGTCATACGCAATGCATTACAGGCAACAGGTAGTGAGGGTCAGATTTGTATCCATACACGTGTCATTCGTCAGTTTACGATTCGCCAAAATATACATCGTCTAGTTGCACGTATCGATATTATGGATGATGGACCAGGGATCCCCGCGAAAATAGAGAGGAACGTTTTCTACCCAATGATAACGGGTCGTCCAGAGGGAACCGGCCTTGGTTTATCCATTGCACAATCGCTGATAAACTTGCATGGCGGCCTTATTAATTACGAAAGAAAAGATGGCAACACAATTTTTAGTATTTATTTACCAGTGAGTGAAAATTAATGGGGAGTTCAAAAAATATCTGGATTGTCGATGATGATAAATCAATTCGATGGGTGCTTGAGAAAGCCTTTGCCAAAGATGGGCTAACACCACGTAGCTTTGAAGACCCGACGCAGATTCTGGCAGAACTCAAAAATGATCAACCTGATGTCATTGTCTCAGATATCAGAATGCAGAAAATGGATGGGATTTCATTACTGGAAAAACTAAAGCAGCAGATACCTGATATTCCAGTCATTATTATGACCGCATATTCAGATCTGGATCGGGCTGTATCTGCCTTTCGTGAAGGGGCTTTCGAGTATCTATCTAAACCATTTGATGTTGAAGAAATTGTTGATCTGGTCAATCGTGCGCTCAAGGAACAACAGGAATTAACCAAAACAGATGCCAGCGATTCAAGTGATGTTTCGGAAATTATTGGTTCTGCGCCAGCAATGCAGGAAGTATTTAGAGCGATTGCGAGATTGTCCAGTTCTGATTTCACTGTTCTGATCACTGGCGAATCGGGCACGGGAAAGGAACTGGTTGCTAGGGCATTACATGTGCATAGCCCACGTGCAGAGGAACCTTTTATCGCATTGAACACAGCGGCTATTCCCCGCGAGTTACTGGAGTCTGAATTTTTTGGTCATGAAAAGGGCGCCTTCACAGGTGCGACTGCCAAACGAATAGGTCGTTTTGAACAGGCTGATGGTGGCGCATTATTTCTGGATGAGATTGGGGATATGCCAGCAGATATGCAAACACGTCTATTACGTGTTTTGGCTGACGGAGAATTTTATCGCGTGGGTGGACACGCGCCAATTAAAGTAAACGTGAGGATTATTGCAGCAACACATCAAGCTATTGAGGAGCGTGTTAAAGAAGGCGCATTTCGTGAAGATTTATTACATCGCCTGAATGTCATACGCGTACATGTTCCGCCATTGAGAGAAAGGCCTGAAGATATTAGCGAATTACTCAAGCATTTTCTGAAACTTGCAGCCACAGACTTGCAAATGGAGGCAAAGATTCTTTTGCCTGAGGCAGAAAATTTTTTGCTAAATGCAGCGTGGACGGGTAACGTCAGGCAGCTAGAGAATTTTTGTCGTTGGGTTACAGTGATGGCGCCAGGCCGGGATATTCATGTAAATGATTTACCACCTGAATTACAAGGGGCATCTGAATCTGGAAAATCATTTTCAGATTGGCAAGCCGGTTTGTCTAGCTGGGTTAATGCAAATATTGAAAATGGTGGTGCGGATTTGTTAGGTGAAGCCTTGCCAAAATTTGAGCGGACAATGATCGAAGCAGTGCTTCAACATACCCAAGGAAAACGCCAGGAGGCAGCAAGATTATTGGGTTGGGGGAGGAATACGTTGACACGAAAGATTAAAGAACTTGAACTATAGGATATTTCTCTTAGTTTTTTTTCAAAAGGGACCTTCGATCTCAAAAGTGATGCCATCTTCAGAACGACCTGTGGTACCACGTTGTGAACTAAAGTAAAGTTTCGAACCGTCTGGATTAAAAGCAGGGCCTGTGATTTCGGAACGGTCATGCCCTCTGAGTTGAAGTAAAGGGCTAGTCTCTCCAGATTTTTTGATAACAACGATCTGTAGATCGCCGCCATCTTCAGCAACAAATAACTCTCCTGATTTATTCGATGTGATGTTATCGACCCCAGTCAATACGGGGGATATATAAAGTGCTGCATTATAGATAATGCTGAGATTATTGTTTTTAATGTCATAGGCATAAACACGATTATTACCTTTGGTGGTAAAGAAAATATTTCCTTGGTGATACCAGATCCCTTCCCCGCCATTGAAGTGAGAACTCTGCTTGATCTGTTTGCGAGCAGGTGTGTCTTTTGCTTGAGGATCAGGGAGCAGATGCCAACGCAATTCTCCTTCTTCTCCATTGATTATTTCAGCAACTTCAAGAATTCCGTTATCCAGATCAGGGCGACCCTTAAGTTTATCAATTGTGTTGGGAGTGTATCGGTATAAACAACCTTTAGGCTTATCTTCAGTCAGATAAAGTTGCATGGTGTTGGCATCGACAGCAACCGCCTCGTGATTAAATCGTCCCAGAGCGGCATACAGGGTTGGTTCTTTTTTACCGTAAGGATCACATTCCCAAACTTGACCCTCATCAATTTCCTCGCAGGATAACCAGGTCCCCCATGGAGTATATCCACCTGCACAATTACGATTGGTGTTACCTAGTATGGAGTAGGCATCGATCAGTTTGCCGTCTTTGTCAAAGCGAAGCGAACCCACGCCACCTGTGCCTTTAGGCATCTCACTATTAGAAACATAGATCCAGCCACTATTATCTGTGGTAAATGTTGCACCACCATCAGGTGCAGCATGCCAATCGTAACCAAAATAATCCTGACCTGAGCGAGCGACAATACGAGAGGAAAATCCCTTAGGTAAACGTACACCATTCTTATCAGGCGCTTGTAGATCGTCAATGATATCAAGTGATTGTGGAGAAGAATTAGCAAAACGAGGTAAGAGCAGGCTGTTGCTAACAAAAACACCGAGACCCATAAAACTATGCTGCAAAAAAGATCGGCGATCTTGACTAAAGCTCCGTTGTCTTCTTGTCATGCTATTTGCATTACCTCTGTAACCATTCTGCAGCTTGTTTAGCGTAGTAGGTCAAGATGGCATCTGCTCCAGCACGTTTGCAGGCAAGGAGCGTCTCCATCACGGCAGCACGCTCATCAAGCCAACCATTTTGTGATGCAGCCTTGAGCATGGCATATTCGCCACTGACTTGATAAACAAAAGTTGGCATCTGAGAGGTATCTTTAATACGGCTAACGATGTCAAGGTAGGGCAAACCAGGTTTTACCATAATGATATCAGCACCTTCATTCACATCAAGGACAACTTCACGTAATGCTTCGTTACTATTTGCAGGATCTATCTGGTAGGTTTTTTTATCTCCATTGCCAAGGCTTGTCGAGGAACCGATGGCCTCTCTGAATGGCCCATAAAAGGCAGAAGCATATTTTGCAGAGTAAGAAAGGATACGCGTATTGGTATGGCCTGATTTTTCCAGTGCACTACGTATTGCAGTGACTCGACCATCCATCATGTCGGAAGGTGCAACGATATCTGCGCCAGCATCTGCATGTGAGACTGCTTGTCTAACCAATGCTTCAACAGTTTCATCATTTATGACATAGCCTTGTTCATTTACTAAGCCATCCTGCCCATGGGTGGTAAATGAATCTAAAGCAACATCTGTAATTACGCCAAGTTTAGGAAATTTTTCTTTTAGTGTTTTAACCGCTGATTGTGCCAGACCATCAGGATTCCAGGCTTCCTCAGCATTCTCTGATTTCTTATTAGCTGAGATTACTGGAAAGAGTGCAATTGCAGGGATCCCAAGTCTTACTAGGTCTTCTGCTTCTTGCAATAATTCATCAATAGTTACACGAGCAATACCTGGCATGGATTCAATCGCTTCGCGCGATACTTTACTTTCAATAATGAACACGGGATAAATAAGATCATCAATATGCAAATGGTTTTCTCGCATCAGTCGACGCGTGGAATCATCA
This sequence comes from Gammaproteobacteria bacterium, assembly GCA_965261165.1. Lineage (GTDB taxonomy): Bacteria > Pseudomonadota > Gammaproteobacteria > Eutrophobiales > Eutrophobiaceae > SMWN01. The sequence continues at coordinate 1,367,872 of OZ253445.1, forward strand.
CGTCGCATACGACGTAGTCGAGTGGCTGGGTATGCTATAGTATTCTTATATCCCACGTATTCTTCCTGTCTGAGTTGATTGTTCTGTGATTTTATCCTATTGCTTGCCCTGTATATAGTTATGTTGGTGTAGCTTCCAAGCTACGTTCAATGCAATATCTTGTGTTTATGTCTTTTTCTAAATTAGTTAGGATAGAGGCAATGGAACAAATATTACACCATAATGAAGCGCTGTTTCGTCTGGGTGCATTTACGATAGTTTTGCTATTGATGCTTCTGTGGGAGGCGTTAAATCCAAGACGGACGCCTTTACAGGGATGGAGCAGGCGCCTAAATAATCTGGCACTGGTGGGTCTTGATGTAATACTGGTTCGTTTTTTAATGCCTATTGCGACGGTAACGGTGGCTGAAATCTCAGCAACTCGCAGTTGGGGCTTATTCAACAATATAGATGCAGGGTTTTGGCTGTCGTTTGTAGTATCTTTTTTGCTCATGGAACTAGTGATCTATGCTCAGCATGTCATCACACATCAAGTCCCCTTGCTCTGGCGAATACACAGGGTGCACCATACCGATCTGGATTTCGATGTGACCACCGCCTTACGTTTTCATCCTTTTGAAATTATTCTGTCGATGTTAGTGAAATTTTTTTTTATTGCTATATTCGGGGCGCCTGTTGTTGCAGTAATCGTCTTTGAAATCATATTAAATATTTCATCCATGTTTAATCATAGTAATATACAGATCCCGACCAGCATTGATCGTTTGCTACGCTATTTTATCGTTACCCCGGATATGCATCGTGTGCATCATTCGGCAATTAAGATGGAAACGAACAGTAATTATGGATTTAATACCCCGTGGTGGGATTATATTTTTCGCACCTATCGACCGCAGCCATCGGCAGGTCATGCAAAGATGAAGATAGGCTTGGATGAATTTGAGGGAGATAAAGTGGTTTTTTTACATTGGTTATTAATACAGCCATTTACTACTGTGAAGAAAGAAGCCAGAGAGGCAATGCTCCCAGAAGAAAATTGATTGATGATTAGGGAAGCTTTGATTTATTCAAAAGAGCTTCCTTAAATACTTAGAAAAAGAGATTTGTGTTATGAGTGTAAAATCAGCCGTACTTGAACGGTATTCAGAAGGAGCCAACGAAAGGCAAGAAAATTTGTGTTGTCCGGTTGATTATGATGCGTCGCTATTAAAACTATTACCTCAAGAGATCATTGATAAGGATTATGGTTGTGGAGATCCTTCGCGTTATGTTCAGGAAGGAGATGTTGTCCTTGATCTTGGAAGTGGCAGCGGTAAGATATGTTATATGGCAGCACAGTTAGTCGGTGATAAAGGCAAGGTCATCGGCGTTGATATGAATGATGATATGTTGGAGCTAGCGGGCAAATATCAGGCAGAGATGGCAGAGAAATTAGATGGTGATCGTGTTGAGTTTCGCAAAGGTCATATTCAGGATTTGGCTCTGGATTTAGCAGCGATGGATGCATGGTTGGCAGAAAATCCGGTGACAGATGTGGAAGGTGCGCATCAACTGGAGCTATGGCAGGCAACACAACGTAATGATAGACCTTTGGTTGCAGATAATTCGGTTGATTTGATTATTTCAAACTGTGTTTTGAATCTGGTGGGCGATCAACAAAAACAACAACTGGTCGATGAAATATTTCGTGTGTTGAAGCCTGGTGGTCGCATCGCTATATCAGATATTGTCAGTGATGAACCCGTGCCAGAATATCTGAAGGCAGATGATGAATTATGGAGTGGCTGTATCTCTGGAGCTTTTGAGGAAGAGGAGATGTTAAATACATTTCATGACATCGGATTTCTTTCTGTCAGTCTGGATAAATGGGATGCTGAACCTTGGCAGGTGGTCGAGGGCATAGAGTTTAGGTCGGTGACGGTGACAGCGGTAAAGGGCAGTGGCAAAGAATGTCTGGATTATGGTCAGGCCGTAATCTATAAAGGCCCATTCCAGACAGTTTTTGATGATGAAGGACACGAGTTTCCACGGGGTGTCAGAATGGCGGTGTGCGAACGTACCTTTAAATATTTAACAGAAGGTCGGCATAAGAATGATTTCATTGGTATCACGCCAGCAGAAAAGCAGCAAGCTGTCACATGGTGTGCGCCGATGGGAACAAGGCGACCAGCGAGCGAAACCAAAGGTGGCGTGCACAAGCAAACTGGTAAAAAAACCGGCTGTTGTTAAGTATTAAGCGAATAAAAGAACAGGAAGAAAAATCATGGTTGCAAAAATAATTGACGGTAAAGAGATTTCACAGGAAGTGCGTGAAAAATGGCGGCATCGTGCTGATAAATTAAAAGATAATGGTGTATTGCCAGGTCTTGCGGTGATTATTGTTGGTGATAATCCGGCATCGCGAGTTTATGTCCGTAATAAGGTTAAGGCTTGTCACGAAGTCGGTCTGCATTCTGAATCTCACGATATGCTGGAAGATGCCTCTGAAGAAATGGTCTTAAACCAGATCGAAGAATTGAATCAGAATGACAAGATTCACGGTATCCTAGTGCAACTTCCCCTGCCTGAGCACATTGATGAGAAGAAAGTGCTGGAGGCTATTTCTCCTAAGAAAGATGTTGATGGTTTTCATTATTATAATCTTGGTGCCTTGTTGACAGGCAATGCGATATTTTCTCCATGTACGCCCTATGGCGTAATATGTATGCTGGAGCATATGAATATTCCATTAGAAGGTAAAGAAGCCGTGGTGGTTGGAAGAAGTAACATCGTTGGTAAACCTATGGCCTTATTATTACTTGAGAAAAATGCCACGGTGACGATATGTACTTCAAGAACACAGTCTCTGAAGAGTCATACATCAAGGGCAGATATCCTGGTGGCTGCTATAGGTCGCCCGGAAATGATTACAGGCGACATGATCAAGAAAGGTGCAGCTGTGATCGATGTTGGTATCAATCGTAATGATGATGGTCGTTTAGTTGGTGATGTTGAATTTGCCAGTGCCAGAGAAAAGGCAGCCTACATCACGCCAGTGCCAGGCGGAGTCGGCCCCATGACCATTGCGCTCTTGGTTGCCAATACAGTATTGTCTGCGGAAAAATTCTCGGGTTTATAGCTCTAAACTAGCGGCTGAATTCATGTCTGACCCAAAGCATCGCGGTCAACAATACTAACGCGCCTGCCTGATGTGCTGCTGCCAGTGGTACAGGCACAGCAAGCAGTAATGTTGAAATACCCAAGGTCATTTGCAGAATGACTGCTGCCAACAGGCAATGTAGTGCGATACGAATGCGCGCCGGAAGATCCTGATTTAAGGTTTTAAACCAGAAGCCAACAACAGATATAAAAATTAAGGTTGTTAATATACGATGTGTGAATTGAATCGTTACAGTATTCTCAAAGAAATTTTTGATCCAAGGATCAAATACGAATAAATCTTTTGGCAGGAGCGTGTCACCCATTAAAGGAAAGGTATTGTAAATCAAACCTGCGTCAGTCCCAGCCATAAAACCACCTGACATAATAGCGATCACCAGCAGACAAATTAATGCTGATAGGAAACCTTTGTAAGTATGTAGAGACTGTTTGATGCCATGTGGTTTGGGAAATAATAAGTCCAGTCCAGTCCAGAGCACCCAACCATAAAGAAAAAAGGCGAGAATCAAATGTGCCGTTAAACGATATTGGCTAACATCCGGCCGATCAGATAAACCGCTCTTGACCATGAACCAGCCCAAGGCCCCTTGTAGGCCGCCGAGGATAAATATGGTGATTAACTTCGGAATCAGTTGTCTGCCCAGTTTTTTCCTGAATAAAAAAAACATAAATGGCGCGAAGAATACAATACCGATACTACGACCCCAGAGACGATGTATAAATTCCAGCCAGAAAATAGACTTAAATCCAGCCAGATCCATGTCTGGGTTTTTAATCTTGAATTCCGGGTACTGCTGATATTTTGCAAAGGTGTCTTGCCAGACCAATTCGGTCATCGGCGGCAAAAAACCAGTAACAGGCTCCCATTCAACCATGGATAGACCGGAATGAGTCAGGCGTGTGACACCACCCAGTACCACCATGACGAAGATCATAATAGTGCAGATAAACAGCCAGATGGCGACGGCGTGTGAATCGGCATTGGTATTTGAAATATTAGGGTTATCTTGGGGCATTATGTCAGGCTGATTAAGTGTTAGAGATTAGTCTTATTGTTTTAATTTTGAGGGCAGAATTATACTCGGGATACTCCCGATTCATAGGTATGAAAACAGGCAAATTTTATGTCTATATTTATGAAATCCAGTGCTGGCAAGCTTATGCAAAAGTCGTCTAAAAATAGATGAGAAAATCGATGTTATTTAGGTTTTTAAAATGCTATAAAACTGGGTCTGAAAAGTTTATACGAGGCTTCATCGGTACTCTTGAATGTCGATACCAGAGATTACATTAATGGTGTTGTGATTTTTTTGTCATCTACGAAGGTTCAATGGCGTGCCCAAGGCGCATTTTGGGCTGTTTTTTTTGCAGGGGGTGTGAGTGGCGCTTTAACAGCAGTGACTATTAAAGTTTAATTTTAAGTTTCAATTATTAAATTAAAACAATGGGTTAGAGAGTATTTGAATTAGTTATCTAGGACAGCTACCTTAAATTTAGTTGTTGCTTTGTTTCCAAAACCACTATATATTGTGTTTTATTCAGGCAGAAAACCACTATATGTTGTGTATTTTGCTGTGCCTAAAAATTTTAGAATCATAATAATATACTTAAATTTGGGTAATTTGTTTGAGAAATTCAAAGAGGAAGATTTTTTGATGAATATAGTGCCAGCTGAAATCGTTCAAACCACTGCTGCTGAAGTACCATTTCAACTGGCTTCCGAGGATATTTGGGAAAAGAAATATCGCCTTGTAAAGAAGGATGGGACGCCGGTTGATAGGTCCGTGGATGACACCTATATGCGTGTCGCTAGAGCACTCGCGGATGTCGAAGAAACCGAAGAAAAAAAAGAGTCTTGGTATCATGAATTTGTCTGGGCATTACGCCGTGGTGTGATCCCTGCTGGCAGGATCATTTCCAATGCCGGCGCTACCAAATACAAGCCTTCAACATCAACAATTAACTGTACTGTTTCAGGCGTCATTGAAGACTCTATGGACGATATTTTGAAAAAGAATCATGAAGCTGGTTTAACATTAAAAGCTGGTTGCGGAATTGGTTATGAGTTTTCAACACTGCGTCCTAAAGGTGGCTATGTCTCTGGTGCCGGCGCTTATACTTCTGGCCCACTTTCCTTCATGGATATCTTTGACAAGATGTGTTTCACCGTTTCCTCAGCAGGAGGACGTCGCGGTGCACAGATGGCAACCTTTGATGTTGGTCATCCGGATGTCATGGAATTTATTCGTGCCAAACGTGAAGATGGTCGTTTGCGCCAATTTAATCTTTCCCTGTTGATTACCGACGAGTTCATGGCCGCAGTCAAAAATGACGGTGACTGGAAACTCGCTTTTCCAGTTAGTGGGAAAGAAAGTAAAACAATCGATCTGAAAGATCCTGAGCAGGTTATCTGGCGTGAATGGCCAAGCCATTACAGAGACTATATTGTTAACGACGAAGGTCTGGTGGCCTGTAAGGTTTATAAGACTATCCGTGCGCAACGTCTATGGGATGTCATCATGTCATCTACCTATGACTATGCTGAACCGGGCTTTATCCTCATTGATAAAGTCAATGAAATGAATAACAACTGGTTTTGCGAAGATATTCGCACAACCAACCCCTGTGGAGAACAACCACTGCCACCCTATGGTTCCTGTTTACTCGGTTCGGTTAACCTTACACGCTTCGTGATTGAGCCATTTACTGATCGTGCTCGTTTCGATTGGGATGAATTTCACAAGGCGGTCAAGGTCTTTACCCGCATGCTGGATAACGTCGTTGAAGTTAATGGGCTGCCTCTGGAGGGTCAGCGTGATGAAATTTTGCGTAAGCGTCGTCATGGCATGGGCTTCCTTGGTCTGGGTTCAACCATCACTATGTTAAAGATGAAATATGGCAGCGAAGAGTCTGTTGATTTCGCTGAGAAGATTAGCCGTGAACTTGCTGTTGCGGGTTGGCAAGAAGCCCTGGAACTGGCTAAAGAAAAAGGCGCCGCACCGATTATGGATGAGGAATTTACCGTCACTGGTGAAATGTTACGCATCCGCCCGGCAATGAAAGATGATGGATTCAGGATTGGCGACAAGGTTAAAGGCAAAGTTCTACATGCAAAATACAGTAAATACATGCGGCTTATCGCTGAGGTGGCACCAGATCTGGTCAAGGAAATAGAGGAAGTAGGCGCTCGATTCACGCATCATAATTCCATTGCGCCGACAGGCACAATCTCTCTGTCGTTGGCGAATAATGCCAGTAATGGTATCGAGCCAAGCTTCGCACATCACTATTCACGAAATATAATTTGTGAAGGTAAAAAGACTAAGGAAAAAGTCGATGTTTACTCTTTTGAGTTGTTGGCCTATCGTGAATTGATTAATCCAGATGCCATGCCATTTTCAGAAGATGAAGAAAATGCTCTGCCAGATTATTTTATTGCAGCAGATGATGTCACGCCGATTCAGCATGTGGATATTCAGGCAGCCTCACAGAAATGGGTCGATTCCTCTATTTCAAAAACAGCCAACGTACCGGCTGATTTTGCCTTCGATGAATTCAAGGATATTTATGAATATGCTTATGATAAAGGTTTAAAAGGTTGTACGACTTTCAGATTTAATCCAGAAGCATTTCAGGGCGTGTTGGTGAAAGAAGATGACCTGGAAAATACGATATATAAATTTAAACTTGAGAACGGTGAAACAGTAGAAATAAAAGGTAATGAAGAAGTAGATTACGATGGTGAAATACATACCGCAGCAAATCTCTTCGATGCACTCAAGGAGGGCTACTACGGCAAGCTCTGATTGGGGGAATGCCAGCGGGGGAGAATATAGTAATGGTTACAAAAATTACAAAAGATATTGTTGGTTTTGAAGTTACTAAAAAAAGCACTGAAGAAGAAAAGCTAGAAGCAGCAAAAAAAGAAGCGTTAGATAATGTTGTGCAAATGCATGAGAATGTTGAACGTCCGGAAATGCTCTTGGGTTCGACTTATAAAATCAGCACGCCGTTATCTGATCATGCCTTATATGTGACAGTGAATGATATTATTCTTAATCTGGATACGGAGCATGAACTACGCCGCCCATTTGAGATGTTCATCAACTCAAAGAACATGGATCACTTCCAATGGATCGTTGCCCTGACAAGAATTATTTCAGCCGTGTTCAGAAAAGGTGGCGATATAAATTTTCTCGTTGAAGAATTACGCTCGGTGTTTGACCCTAGCGGTGGCTATTTCAAAAAAGGCGGCAAATTTATGCCTTCATTGGTAGCCGAGATTGGTGATGTACTGGAAAGCCATTTACGTATGATTGGCATGATGACAGATAGCGGTCTGGACGAGCATCGGAAAAAGCTGATTGATGAAAAACGTGCAGAATACGAAAGCACCTTGAAAAATGCAGAAGCGAGTTCCTCAAGAGATTTTCCTGATGGCGCAAATCTATGTATGAAATGTAGCACCAAGGCTACGATTTTGATGGATGGGTGCATGACTTGTCTCAACTGCGGTGAGTCTAAATGCAGCTAAGGAAGAAATTCCACAGTTCTAAAGGACGTAAATGAAAATTCAAAAGTTGCCTGATGCTTCCTATGAGGGGACTTGTCGGTTAATAGCCCGAAAGCATGAGATAATAGCCGAAATTCAAAACGGGTCTTATTGATGCGCAAACGCCAACAAAACACGCTGTTTATAGCACTAGACTGTCTGGTGGTAGCAAACCATCCCTAGCCTAAGCTTGAGGCCTTATTGTCATTCGATGAGCTGGCCAAACCTTAGGTTAAGCTCTATTCGGTTAAAGGTCATAAAGAAAAGGGGTTGCCTTTGGCTTACGCGCCCTGGTGTTACAATTCATGGAAGATAGTAGTGATCGTGAAATGGAACGTTTTTTGCGAATGGATTTTTTTGCAAGAGAACACTTCTGGAACATGCTGTTACCCATTGGGCTTAGGAGAGAAGACCCCAGATCACAGTAATCTTGGTGATTGTCGAAAACGTGATGATCTTCGAGAACGCTTGGACACAGAAAACTGAATGACGGTTCTTAACCGTGTTGGTGAAGAACTGAAGTCTATGGGTTTAATGCGCCAAGTGTTGACCTTTGTTGCTGCCAGTCACTTAGGTGAGTCAGCTAAGCACTTGGGACGATAGAGATCGTGCCATTCAGGCCGGTTTAGAGAAGTTTAATCATAAGACCGCTGAAACAATAACGGTTGCTCAGCAGGCACGCTTTGGTGGTAAGGGCGGTAACAAGTTTTGCTAGGGCGATAAAGAACACATATTGATTGCTAGGCGAAGTGGTTTAATCAATAAGATTGCGGCTACATCGGCGGAAGTTACCGATGCTGAAGGGCTTGCCCACGTTGCCCCACAGGAGGTGCTTTTTTTGGTGATAAGGGTACTGTGTGAACCTGGGCAAAACCACACTCAAGCGCCAAGGCTGTCATGATGCAACGATCAAGCCAGCCAATATGCAAGGCAAAGAGACTAAATAAAGAGCGTTGGCTTGCAGCCATGCGTTCACCTTATGAACGTGTCTTTGCTCACCGTAACCGGCGGGTTGGTTATCGTGGTTTGCAGAAGGTGCAATCTCAGGTAGGCATGCGCACACTGACTTTCAACCGCAAAAGAGTGATGACACTGGGTTTGAAGACATAGATAGATTGGGTTTTGAAGACATCAATTCAATACCTGCCCAGGGTAAATACTAGGGTAAATCTGCCTTAAATTTGCCTAAAGGGCAGACCTAAGGCACTAATAGCCTAAAATAGCCCATTGGGACTTAAATAAAGCGGACTATTGTCGTTTATTTGAACCAATATTTGCATCTTGACATTGTTTTTCGATTAACCGACAAGGCCTTAATTGTTACACGGAAAATTATTAATGACGACAAAACGACAATCAATTCATGGTCAATGGTCTTCGCGCTGGGCGTTTATCCTGGCCGCGACGGGTTCTGCTGTCGGTTTAGGCAATATTTGGCGGTTTCCTTACATTACGGGTGAATATGGTGGTGGTGCATTTGTGTTGATGTATCTCGGCTGCGTTTTACTGGTGGGCATACCGATTATGATATCCGAGGTGTTGCTCGGTCGAAGAGGGCGTCAAAGCCCCATCAACACCATGGAGTCACTGGCCAAGGAAGAAGGCTTGAATCCGGCATGGCGTTATCTTGGTTGGATGGGTGTCGTTGCTGGTTTTCTCATTCTTTCTTTCTATAGTGTGGTTGCTGGGTGGACATTGGAATATATCTTTCAGTCGGGCTCAGGTAATTTTCTCACCGCGACTGATGACGAAATCGGTGAGATATTCGATAGCCTGCTAAGAGATCCCGGCCAACTATTGGCGATGCATACTTTATTTATGGCTCTGACGGTTGTAGTTGTTGCCATGGGCATTAAGAATGGCTTGGAACGTGCGGTTAAATTTCTAATGCCCGCACTTTTTATCTTGTTATTGATCATGGTGGGCTATGCTATGTCCACTGATGGTTTTCAGGAAGGTCTATATTATTTGTTTTATCCAGATTGGAGCAAGTTATCCGGCGAAGGCTTCTTGGTGGCATTGGGCCAGGCATTTTTTAGTCTGAGTCTGGGGATGGGTGCGATTATGGTTTATGGATCTTATCTGCCTGATGATGCTTCGATTGGACATACGTCGGTCAATATTGCTTTGGTCGATATGCTCGTAGCCATAATGTCTGGACTCGCTATATTTCCGCTGGTTTTTGCGTACGGTTTGGATCTTAGCGAGGGTCCGGGCTTGATATTTGTGACGTTGCCGATTGCCTTTGGTCAAATGCCCTATGGGCAGATATTTGGCACGGGTTTCTTTATCTTGTTGATGTTTGCCGGATGGACTTCATCAATTTCCTTGCTTGAACCTGCCGTCACCTGGTTAGTAGAAAATCGCGGTATTGCCAGAACCAAATCAGCAGCGATCACGGGATTGATTGCATGGACTTTGGGTATCGGTTCTGCCCTATCCTTTAATCTTTGGCAAGACTACAAAATATTCGACAAAACCTATTTTCATATCATGGACTATGTAACCTCGAATATATTGTTGCCTCTCGGAGGGTTACTCATCGCTGTCTTTGCCGCATGGTTAATGTCGAAAAAATCCCTAGCATCAGAACTTGGTTTGGGAGGAGGGTTTTTATTTCATGCCTGGTTATTTGTCCTTCGTTTTGTCACACCTATCGGTGTAGTTGCTATATTTCTACATGCGATTGGTATTATTTAAGTATGACTGAAATAAGTAAAACAACTATTGTGCCTTATACCTCGGAAGAGATGTATGTGCTGGTGAATGATATCGAATCATATCCAATCTTTTTGCCCTGGTGTACTGCTGCGAAGATAACCTCTCAAGAAGAGGAAAGATTGACGGCATCACTTTCGCTGGCATTAGGAAAGATTAAACAATCATTCACGACAGAAAATACCATGCATAATAGTTCTCGAATTGATATGCAGTTAATCGAAGGACCATTCAAACACCTGACTGGTTATTGGCGATTTATTCAGGAAGGCGATCGATCCTGCCATATTCATTTACATATGCATTTTGAATTCAAAAATAAAATCATCAAACATATTTTAGGCAAGGTATTTTATAAGGTGATGGATACACTGATTGATTCCTTTGCGCAAAGAGCACAACATATCTATGGCAGTAGGTAGTGAACCATCGAACCTTATATCCATTGAGGTTGCTTACGCCTCAGTTGATCAAGGTTGGTTGATTTCATTCGAAGTCGAAGAAGGTACTACAGTTCAACAGGCCATCGTAAATTCTGGGATACTGGATCAATGTTCTGATATTGATCTGCAAATAAATAAAGTTGGACTCTTCAGTCGCATTGTTGGTCTCGATGTTCTGATCAGGGCAGGTGACCGTATTGAAATATATCGACCTCTGATCTTTGATCCAAAAAAAGCCAGACGCCTGCGTGCAGAAAAAGAAAAACAGAAAAATAAGGGATAGTATTTTTTTCAATATCCGGATGATTGGCATCACCAATGCGTGTGATTGATTTTACTGCTGCTGGATAATTACCGTATTCGTCAACGCTGACTATTTTTTCAGCACCCCGCCGAATATATTAATTCGGTAATATAATGATCTGAAAAGATTTTTAAAAATTGGATAATGCTTAAAATTCTTCTTCTATTTATTCGAGGACTTCAAAATCGCGTTTGACTTTGTCCGCATCCCATTCATTGACTTCTTCTGCCAAGGCTTCTAATTCTTTCTGAGTTTCTTCATCTCTGGTTTCGTCGGCTTTTTTTTGAGTTCTTCATCACTGCCGAACCAATCATCAAAGAAGCCACTGAAGAAACCTTCTTTTTTTCTTGTATCTGTAATGAGAATATTTAAAGACTCGTTAGCATCTTCTTCGGAATGTTTAGAACCATGTGTAATGTCACCTTCAAGATGCGTTAGTTTATCGTTTTTAAAAAATAAAGCGACGTGACGTTGAGCACGCTCACCATCACCTGGCTCGTTACTGTAGATATAATCCCAACGATTACTATGAAAAGAATCAGCCAGTAATGGTGTGCCCATAATAAATTTAACTTTTGCTCTGGTCATTCCAGGTTCGAGTTTATTTATCATCGACTGTTCAATGACATTGCCCTGCTGGACATCAATACGGTAAACAAATGGTATTTTGAGACTGCCGTCAGGGCGCCGATCACAACCAGTAATATGACTGGAAATAAAGACAAAAAGAACAATAAGTAATATGATTTTATTCAACAAAAATTCCTGATTCAAAAACCTGTGATGTCTAAAGCGGGTAGATTGTATCGTAATGTAAAGGACACGTCATACCCCAAAACTACTCTTTCAAGTTAGCAACACACAAACTGTCCAGTTTTCATAGTATCCCGAGGAGGGGTGCTTATGAGACGGACAGAATGGTTACAGGAGACTCGATTGATGAGATTCGAGGAAGCTTATAGAGGCTGGACGGAGAGCCATCTAACCCAAGAGGCGGCGGCGTTATTGCTGGGTGTTTGTGCCCGGACATTTCGTCGCTACATAGATCAATATAAAGACGAGGCCTGGAGAGGGTCTCATCGACAAACGCTTATCGCAGGTAACGCCCTGGTCGACGAGGTCATGCGCATGGTGGACTGCTATCGCAGCCGACACGAGGGCTGGAATGTAAAGCACCACTACCACGCTTGGTACAAACGAGACGGCAGTCAGCACAGCTACTCGTGGGTAAAACAGTCACTGCAAGCGGCTGGTGCCGTAAACAGCGTGATCGGTCACCCTGGTGATCGGTCACCCTGGCCGGGATGATGTTGCATCAGGACGGCAGTCAAGCATTTATGGGTACCGGACAGTACTGGGATCTGATTGTCACTATGGATGATGCACCAATGAACCCTGCTCAATGTTCTTCTGCGATGAGGTAAGGAACGCAGAGCAGTTTTCAGGGTGTTGGTGACGTCATCGAAGGTCAGGGGGGCTGTTTTGCTCTTTGTAGACAGACCGAGGCAGCCATTACTGGACTACGGGAGGCGGATGGGAAAGCAGACTAGGCGAACCTGACCCAGTTTGGGCGGGCTATGGGCCAATTAGGCATTGAGATGATCCTGGTCTATTCGCCAGAGGCTAGAGGCGGTTCCGAGCGTGTATTCAGCACGCACTAGGATCGCCTGGGCAAAGAATTGGCTCTGGGAATTGGCTCTGGTGGGCATCACGGATATAGAAGAAGCCAATACCCATCTGGCAGAGACCTACCTACCAGCTTACAACGTGGAGTTTACACAGCCGCCGCCAGAAGATGGCTCAGCCTTTGTGGCGTGCCGGGATTTATCGGTGCTGGATGACATCCTGGGCGAGCGTTTCGAGCGGACGGTGAGAAAGGACAACTATGTGCACTTTGAAGGACGGGTATTGCAGATCCCAGCAGATCGTCACCGCTGCCATTATGTGAAGGCGAAGATCCGGGTTCTGCGTTTATAGCGATGGTAGCTTATCCATTCACCACAGCCCCGGGAGCTGGCAAGGTATGACGCCCTAAGGTCATGAGCTCTCAGATAAACTACTGGTTGCAGTATTAATGTCTGCGGCTCAGCCGGTAGTTGCGAGGCACCTCTGGGAGCCTTCTAGCAATCAAACCAAAAGCGGACAATCGTGGATAATCCCAATCGTGGATAATCTATGTGTTACAGAACTGGATATTTCTATTTGTTGCTAACACGTAGGCGCATAGATCATGACATCGGCATGTGATTTCAGTATAATTGGCCGACGATTTTGCTCATCCTAAGGAGCCATTAATTGGAAACACAAGATTTAAAAGATGCCGGACTCAAGGCAACCCTGCCAAGATTACGCATTCTTCAGATCATGGAAGAATCCTATCAAAAACATCTAAGTGCGGAAGACGTTTACAAGGCCTTGCTGGAACTCCATGAAGATGTGGGGCTGGCTACTGTTTATCGTGTATTGACCCAGTTTGAAGCGGCAGGGCTGGTGATTCGTCATCATTTTGATTCCGGTCATTCAGTATTTGAAATTAATAGTGGTGGGCATCATGATCATATGATCTGCCTGAAAACAGGCAAAGTGATTGAATTCAAGAATGATGAAATTGAACGGATACAAAAAGAAATTGCTGAACAGCATGGATATAAGCTGGAAGAGCATAGCCTAGTGTTGTATGTGACACCGAAGGATGAGGATAGCTAAGGAATTTTTAGTTCTTTAACATTTCTTTTGCGTGAGCTAAAGTTTGTTCTGTGATTTTTACGCCGCCTAGCATACGGGCGATTTCATCGATTCGTTCTTCATCGTTTAATTCACCGACACGAGTCAATGTTGTCCCTGCATGCGTGGCCTTGGAAACTTGCAGATGGTAATCTCCCCGAGTGGCAACCTGTGCTAGGTGTGTGACACAAAAGACTTGTCGCTTGTCAGACAGACTATGTAAAAGTTTGCCGACAATTTCAGCAACGCCACCACCAATACCGCTGTCTACTTCGTCAAATATTAATGTTGGAATGCCTTTGTCCTTACTCCCCGTAACCTGTATTGCTAGACTAATACGAGACAACTCGCCACCAGAGGCAACTTTATTCAAAGGCTGTAAAGGCTGACCGGGGTTTAAAGATACCAGATACTCAATTTTATCCATGCCATTTTGTAGCAATATGTCTTTTTCAATTTCGTTTACTTCAATAGCAAATTGCCCGCCAAGCATTCCCAACTCGTTTAATTTTTCAGTAATATCTTCACTGAGTTTTTTGGCTGCTCGTCGACGACACATACTTAATCTATTGGCTGCCCTGCGATAGTTTTTAGTTGAGGACTTTTGTAGCGCGATTAATTTTTCAAAACGAGCTTCACTGTTTTCGAGAGAGTGTAATTCATCTTTTAGTGTTTCGAGGTGATCAGTCAGTGCCTCCGGCTGAAGCTTATGTTTGCGTGCCATGTCATGAAAAGCAGCAAGCAGATCTTCAACCATTTTCAATCGTTCAGGGTCCAGTTCAAGCCCGTCCAGATAATGACGCAATTCATTGCTGGCTTCTTCAATTTGAATGCTTGCACCATTCAGTAATTCGATCACTGTTTCTAAAGAAGGATCAAATTTTTGCATGTCCTGAAGTTCGTTTAGATTGTGGCTAATCTGACTTTGAGTTGACCGTTCACCTTCAGAAAGTTGCTGAAGGTTTTGTTGACACGCTTCTATCAAACGATTGGCATTAGCTAATTTGCCATATTCTTTTTCGATGTCACTGAATTTTGATCCACTCGGATTAAGTGCCTCTAATTCCTGAATCTGATATTGAATTAATGCAATCTGTGCGTCGTGGTCGCGCTTACCTCCGCTCAAGCTCTGTAGTTCAATTTTGGCTGCATTCCAGATTTTCCAGGCATCTTTCACTTCACTTAATTCCTGCGGATGGTTGCCAAATTCATCGATAATATTTCTTTGCACATCAGCTTTTAGTAAAGATTGATGCGCATGCTGGCCGTGAATATCCACCATACATTCACCCAGCGAGCGTAACAATTGTGCTGGTACAGAACTACCATTGACATAAGCACGGGAGCGGCCATCTTTATTAATTACGCGACGTAGGATCAATTCATCTTCGCAGTCGAGCTCCTGTTCTGCCAACACAGACTGGATATCGTTCTCATTTTCGATATCAAAGATCGCGGTTATTTCAGTTCGTTCACAGCCAGCACGGACAATGCCACTATCCGAGCGATCACCTAATACCAAGCCAAGTGCGCCAACCATAATCGATTTACCAGCGCCCGTTTCACCAGTAAAAATGGTCATGCCTGCATTAAACTGAATATCCAGTTCTTCAATTACGGCGAAATTTCTGATGTGCAGGTGTTTCAACAAACTTCGGTGCCCCACTGTAATTTTGCGCGGAGGGTGCTGAAATGGTCGTGATTTTCAGGGTGAATGAGGCGAATTTTCTTATCTTTTTTCTGGATACAAACGCGGTCTCTAGGGGCAAGTTCACGCTCAATATGGCCATCACAGGTTAAGCGCACATGATCAACCTCACGTGTGCCGACAACAATTTCAATCAAGCTATTGCCAGCAATTACAATCGGTCTGTTAGTGAGTGTATGTGGACAAATAGGTACCAGCGCCAAGGCATCCAGTGAAGGATGTAAAATTGGTCCGCCACCAGATAGTGCATAGGCCGTTGAACCTGTAGGTGAAGATATAATAAGTCCATCTGAACGTTGTCGATGAACGAAACTGTCATCCACGTAGGTTTCTAATTCAACCGGTCTGGCGACGTTCCATTTTTGCAAGATGACATCATTAAAGGCATTGCTCTCCATGAGCGACCTACCCCCTCTGAGTACCTCAACATGGAGCAGAAAGCGTTCGTCTTCGACGAAGGTCCCTGCAAAAATAGTATCAAGATATTCTTCGAAGGCATTTGCTGGGATATCAGCTAAAAAACCTAGGCGACCTCTGTTGATTCCGAGCAAAGGGATGTCACGTAGGCAAGCAAGGTGAGCGGCTTTCAGCATGGTGCCATCACCGCCGATGGCAATGGCCAGGTCACAGTCCGCATCAAATTCATTTTCTTTCATGTTAGGCAAATCTGATTGTTTTGCCAGTACTGCACTATCGTTATCCAGAATAAAATCTATTTCATTGGATTGCAGATATATAATCAGGTTGTTGAGTGTTTCAGCAACTTTTTTGGTGTCGGAATTGCTTATTAAGGCGATACGTTTGAACATGTGGCTACCATTGCTAAATAATATCCATAAACTTAGCATGATAGATAGTCGACCGCCAAATGATGATTTTGCACTCTTGACAATAGAGTGCTAAATTTTGCAATAATACAAGGTATAACCATATGAGCAAGAAATAGTAGGCATGCCTAAATCTAATAAATCCCCGGAACTGAATGAGCGCAGCCTGTTTCTGTTTAAGTCATTAGTCGATCATTTTATCAATGATGGCCAGCCAGTCGGTTCTCGCACATTGGCGCGGAGTCTGGATCTGGATCTCAGTGCCGCGACGATTCGTAATATCATGTCAGATCTGGAGGATTTTGGCTTACTGCATTCACCTCACACATCAGCAGGGCGTGTCCCCACAGCTAGGGGTTACCGTTTGTTCGTTGATAGTTTGTTGCGGGTGGGAGACATCGGCAATGAAGAGATACATCGTATGGCAAAGGAAATGGATGCGGTGAACAACACACAAAGTCTGATGCAAAGAACATCATCAATGCTATCAGACATTACCCATCTTGCTAGTGTGGTGATGTTACCTCGTATTGAGCAAAATACATTAAATCAGGTTGAATTCGTTTCCCTATCTGATAATCGCATTCTGGTTATTTTTGTGATGAGTGATAATGAAATTCAAAACAGGATCATTCACACAGCACGAATATATAGTGCGTCAGAGCTTGAGCAAGCAGCTAATTATCTAAATCAAATGTTCACGGGCAAGGGTTTGAGAGATATTCGCAAAAATATGCTGGATGAACTTAAGAGCATGAAAGAAAATGTCAATAAACTGATGCAGGCAGCCATCGAAATGACGCAGCAGGCGATTGATACAAATTCACAGGGTGGCGACTATGTGCTTGCAGGTGAAACCAATCTCATGGGGGGGGTGTCGGGATGGGGTGATATAGAACGACTTAAGTGCTTATTTGACACCTTCAATCAGAAGCGTGATATTTTACATCTGCTGGAACAATCTATTAACGCCAAAGGCGTTCAAATCTTTATTGGCGAGGAATCAGGTTATGAGGTATTGGATGATTGCAGTATCGTTACCTCAGCTTATGAGTCTGATGGTCAGATACTGGGTGTGTTGGGTGTGATTGGGCCTACGCGTATGGATTATGAACGCGTTATACCCATTGTCGATTTAACTGCAAAAATGTTGGGATCAGCCTTGAATTCCGGATAAGTAGCCCCACCTAAGAAACAATGTAATATTTAGACGAATGATGTATTGGAGAATCCCGTATTTAGGGGTTTCTTGTTGTTTTTAATAGAGAAATACTTGAGGAAAGTCATGACAGGCAAGCAGCAAAATGAAGTAAGTCCAGAAGAAATACGGCAGGAAGAAGTGGCTGAAGAGGCTGAAGAGGCTGAAGAACAATTTGTTGAAGACGACGTATATGGCAAGATGGAAACTGAAGTAGCTGGGCCAGATATTGCTGAACCAGGGGTCACAGTCGAATCGCTTTCAGAGCAGATTGAGGCCTTAAAGAAATCGGCAGCAGATAGTCTGGATAAGGCGGTTCGTGCACAGGCGGAATTAGATAACGTACGAAAACGTACTGCTCGAGATGTTGAGAACGCGCATAAGTATGCTCTGGATAAGTTTATTAATGAGCTATTGCCAGTGTTAGATAGTATGGAATTAGGTATTAATGCTTCTGGAGATGCGACCGATATTAGTAGTTTACGTGAAGGCTTGGAGCTGACCATGAAGATGTTCTGCTCATCTCTAGAGAAATCCGGAGTCAAGCCTATCGAGCCACAGAAAGGTGATAAATTTAGTCCGGATCAACATGAAGCGGTGACTATGCAAGAAGTGGATGGTGCCGAATCCGGTACTGTTATCAATACGTTGCAGAATGGATATGAGCTAAACGGACGTTTGATCAGGCCCGCCATGGTGATTGTTGCGAAATAATTTTTTGTGCTGCCCTTGAAAAAACAGGCAACAGACACATATACGAAACAATAGAAAGAATTACAGATATTTAAAGTCTAATTAATTGATAGCAGTTTTGGAGAATATCAGATGAGTAAAATAATTGGAATTGACCTTGGAACGACAAATTCCTGTGTCTCAGTGTTAGAAGGCGGTCAGGTCAAAGTAATTGAAAATAATGAAGGCGGAAGAACCACTCCTTCTGTCGTTGCGTATGTGGAAGGTGATGAGGTTCTGGTTGGGCAATCAGCCAAGCGTCAGTCTGTTACAAATCCAGAAAACACCTTGTTTGCCGTCAAACGTTTGATCGGCCGTCGTTTTGAGGACGATGTGGTGCAGAAAGATATCCATATGGTGCCCTACAAGATCGTCAAGGCTGATAATGGCGATGCCTGGGTTGAAGTTAATGGCAAAAAGATGGCCTCACCTGAAATTTCTGCACGCGTGCTGATGAAGATGAAACAGACGGCAGAAGATTATCTTGGTGAAGAAGTCGCCGAAGCTGTTGTGACTGTGCCTGCATACTTTAATGATTCGCAGCGTCAGGCAACCAAGGATGCTGGCAAGATTGCCGGTCTTGATGTGAAACGCATTATTAATGAGCCTACCGCTGCGGCACTAGCATTTGGTATGGACAAGAAAGAAGGCGATTCCAAGATTGCTGTTTACGATTTGGGTGGTGGGACCTTTGACGTATCCATCATCGAAATTGCCGAGATTGATGGTGAACATCAGTTTGAGGTGTTGTCTACCAATGGCGATACCTTTCTCGGTGGTGAAGATTTTGACCTGCGTATCATTGATTTCATTTGTGATGAATTCAAGAAAGAGCAAGGTGTTGATTTGCATAATGATCCATTGGCGCTGCAACGACTCAAGGAAGCTGCAGAAAAGGCCAAGATTGAATTATCTTCAACTCAACAAACCGATATTAATCTTCCATACATCACGGCAGATGCCAGTGGTCCGAAACATCTTAATGTCAAGCTGACGCGTGCCAAGTTGGAAGCATTGGTTGAAGATTTGATTGATCGCACCGTTGAACCATGTCGTATGGCCATAGAAGATGCAGGCATAGGCACCTCTGGTATTACTGACGTAATTCTGGTTGGTGGTCAAACGCGCATGCCGAAGGTGCAGGAAGCAGTTGAGCAATTTTTTGGCAAGAAACCACGTAAAGATGTGAATCCTGATGAAGCTGTGGCTTCTGGTGCTGCGATTCAGGCGGGCGTATTAGGCGGTGATGTTAAAGATGTTTTATTATTAGATGTCACGCCATTGTCTTTAGGTATTGAAACCATGGGTAGTGTGATGACTCGATTGATCGACAAGAATACAACCATTCCGACTAATGCCAGTCAGGTTTTCTCTACGGCTGAGGATAATCAGAGTGCCGTGACTGTGCATGTCTTACAGGGCGAACGTGAGATGGCAGCAGGCAATAAATCTCTGGGTCGATTTGATTTGTCGGATATCCCATCAGCTCCACGTGGTGTTCCCCAGATTGAAGTCAGCTTTGATATTGACGCCAACGGTATTTTGAATGTTTCTGCCAAAGATAAGGCAACTGGCAAAGAGCAGTCCATTGTTATCAAGGCATCCAGTGGTCTTTCGGATGAAGAAGTTAAAAAAATGATTAAGGATGCTGAAGCTCATGCTGAGGAAGATCGTTTGGCCAAGGAAATGATTGAGTCTCGTAATATGGCAGAGAACATGATTCATGCTTCAAAGAAGTCTATGGATGATCTGGGCGACAAGGTTGAAGATCAGGAAAAAACTGATGTAGAAGTCGCGATTGCCGATGTCGAAGAAGCTCTGAAGGGTGATAGTAAGGAAGCCATTGATGAGAAAACCACAAAACTAACAGAAGTTGCCGGAAAATTAGCTGAGCGTGTTTATCAGCAAAGTGCCAAGGAAGAGCAGGCTGAAACTGGCACGACCAAAGGCAGCACTGAACCTCAGGATGACGTGGTTGATGCTGAGTTTGAGGAAGTTAAAGACGAGGATAAGTAAGCAATCATCATTAAAGCGCTACTAAATTAAAATAGAGTTTATTTGAAATAACCATGGCACGGCCCGAAAGAGATGGCTTTTCTTTCGGGCTTGTTTGCGTAAAGTTAATGGAATTCAAGATTAAAATATAAAGTAAATCATGGCAAAACGAGATTATTACCAAGTACTAGGTGTGCCAAAGAACGCGACAGATGTTGAATTAAAAAAAGCGTACCGACGATTGGCGATGAAATATCACCCGGATCGGAATGAGGGAGATGCATCAGCGGAAGAAAAGTTCAAGGCAGCAAAAGAAGCCCACGATATATTATCTGATGAGCGTAAGCGCGCTGCCTATGATCAGTTCGGTCAGGCAGGCGTTGATAATAGTGCAGGCTCGGGTGCTGGTGGTGCTGGCGTCGGTGATATATTTGATAGTGTTTTTGGTGACATCTTTGGTGGTGGTGGCAGACAACGTGTTTATCGCGGTGCTGATTTACGTTATGACATGGAATTAAGTCTGGAAGATGCTGTTGCTGGGACCACAGTCAAAATCAGAATACCAAAATTTGTCGAATGTAATGGCTGCATTGGCTCAGGCGCAAAAAAAGGCAGTACGCCAACAACTTGTCCTACTTGTACAGGTCAGGGACAGGTACGTATGCAACAGGGATTTTTTTCCTTGCAGCAAACTTGCCCGCAATGCCGTGGACAAGGTAAGATTATTAAAGATCCTTGTAGCGCTTGTCATGGACAAGGTCGGATCAAAGACACGAAAACAATTTCAGTAAAGGTGCCTCCTGGTGTTGATAATGGAGATCGCATTTGTTCATCAAATGAAGGTGAAGCTGGTGAAAATGGAGGCCCCCCAGGTGATCTGTATGTACATGTGAATATAAAAGATCATGCGATCTTTACTAGGGATGATATCCATCTCCATTGTAATGTGCCGATCAGCTACACAACCGCAGCATTGGGCGGTGAATTAGAAGTGCCAACATTAGGGGGTCGGGTAAAGCTGGTGATTCCTGCTGAAACCCAGAGTGGAAAATTATTGCGTCTGCGAGGTAAGGGGGTAAAATCAGTGCGTTCTTCTTCTAAAGGAGATTTGCTCTGTCGTGCTATCGTAGAGACACCAGTCAATCTGACTAAAGAACAAAAGGGAATACTCAAAGATCTTGAACGTGCCATGGGACAGGGAGGAACAAAACATAGCCCGCAAGCTTCATCATGGTTGAATGGAGTCAAGAAATTCTTTGATGATATGACGAGTTAAATTTTAAGATCAAGATTAAGATCAAGATTAAGATCAAGATCAAGATCATGGGAACACTGATGATTTAATGACTTGATTGAAACAGATAGGTTAATGTTAATATCCTAGTCTCTTTTGTATGCCAAGATAGGGACGACTGCATATTACAAGTGGTTATCATCATGTTATGGGCCGTGGACTTGATGGTGGTGATGTGTTAAAGGGGGCATATTAATGGCATTGAAGGGTTTTAGGGTTTTAGCTAAACCCATGGCTAGGTAAATTTAAAGGAATGCACCCAACAACATTAGCGAAGATATGTATGAATTAGTATTGAAAATAATTAGAAATCACCCGCTGTTCTAGGGATAACCCTGAATTAATAAAGCTGATAAATATTCATGGCAATTAAAATTGGGGTCTGTGGTGCAGTGGGTAGAATGGGCAAAACCATTCTGGAAGTTTGTAATGAGACAGATAATGTTGAGGTAGGAGCTGCTATTGAATATAGCGGTTCTTCCATGATTGGTGCTGATGCTGGTGAGCAAGCAGGGATCGGTCAGCTCGGCGTTGCGATCACGGATGATATTTCCAAAGTAACCGATCAATTTGATGTGCTTATCGATTTTACTGTAGCAACGTCCTTTACAGATAATCTTGAAAAATGTCATGCTGCCAAGAAAAATATGATCATCGGCACAACAGGGCTTGATGATAATCAAAAAGAATTGATAAACAAAGCAGCTCAGGATATTTCTATTGTTTTTGCGCCAAACATGAGTATTGGTGTGAATCTTTGTTTAAAGCTCCTGGAAATGGTTGCGCAAGTCATTGGTGGTGATACCGATATTGAAATCATTGAAGCTCATCACAAACACAAAAAAGATGCGCCTTCAGGCACAGCATTACGCATGGGTGAAGTGATTGCAGATACACTTGGACGTAACCTAAAAGAATGTGCAATTTATGGACGTGACGGCATTACTGGTGAGCGCGATAAAAATACCATCGGTTTTGAGACCATCCGTGCCGGCGATATTGTTGGTGAACATACTGTTATGTTTGCATCAGCAGGTGAGCGCGTTGAGATTACCCACAGAGCAACATCACGTAAAACTTTTGCCTCTGGTGCAGTAAGGGCTGCGCAATGGCTGACGGGTAAAGACAAAGGTTTGTTTGATATGCAAGACGTTTTGGGTTTCTAGAAATAATATTAGAGTTAAGTGACCGAGTGATTAGCGAGACCATGACTTGAGCGAATTGTTATGGTTATTTCTCATTTAATTTTTGATTCTAATGATTTAATGTCACCAACAACCCATAAGTTTTGAATCTTGTTGCCTTTGAAATGAAATAAGGCCAAACCATTCTTATGGTTTGATAGTATCAACCGTGATTGCTGCCTCATTCGCATTTATGTTGCCAGTTGCTACATCTCCAAACGCAATTATTTCAGTAGTCGTAATGATGAAAGCGGATATATGGTTAAATCTTCTGGGTTCTGTATTGATAATATTTTTTGTCATGTTTCTGTTACCTACTGTTGGGGGGGATAGACATACAAGTATTTCCTGAAATATATGTAATGTAGAGATCTTTGCGTAATTCACGCTGATTCTACCGAAACAGACAAAATTAAGACTATTCTAATAAACCTTAAAGATTATTCATCCATGTCCTAGGAAAAAGTCCTAGGAAATAATATCTTAAAAAAACTGCCCAAGGTTGGTTCGCAGATAAAGATAATAACTAGAATAAACAATAACCAGAGAGACAATTAAGTGGTTGAACCTACCTTGCTGATGGCAATGAGTCATCAGCTTAAATCATTCATCACCTTTAGAGAGGGGAAGGGAATGAACCTACAGTAACAAATACGTTATCTGTAGATGTATTGTGTCTGAATGCTCGATAATGGATAAGTAATAACTAAAACACGCTCATTGAGGGGTTTTATGCTATTGCTGTGACGATTAAAGGAGAATTCTCGCAAAATGAAACTGTTTCATACAAACTTTATAAATTAATGCTATTGCCTATACGTCTTATTCAGTGGTTTTGAATGATGTGAAGGTTTCATGAAGAAAATTTTGCCTAAGCTTTCAGGAACTATCTTGCTTTAATCGCTTCGACTTTCTTATTCCATTTATCCAAGGCTTTCTGATAATAAACAAAGACGCAATTAACACAGTTGCGTTGACAACATTCAGATAATTCCGGCTCCCTTGGTTTGAGTGGGAGCCCATTTGAGTTATTAGCCTCTGCGGACATGTCGCCTTCTAATTATCCTGTGGTTCGAACCATGACAGGCTTTCATGTAATTTAACTACCTCACCAATAATTATCATTGTTGGTGGCTTGATATCATGTTGTTTAGGTATTTCAGGCAATGTGCCTAAATCTCCAATATAAACTTTTTGCTCATGTGTCGTGCCTTGCTGAACCAGTGCCGCAGGCATTGTCTCTGGCAACCCACGTGCAATCAGTCCTCGACAGAGTACTTTCAAACCGATAATCCCCATATAAACTACGATGGTTTGTTTAGGCTGGATCAAGGTTTTCCAATTCAGATCCATACTGCCATCTTTTAGATGGCCAGTAATAAACACGCAGGTATGCGCATAATCTCTATGTGTTAACGGGATACCTGCATAACTTGCACAACCAGAAGCAGCAGTGATTCCAGGAATTACCTGAAAAGGAATATTTTCTGCAGAAAGTAATTCTATTTCTTCTCCGCCTCGACCAAAAATAAAAGGATCCCCGCCTTTAAGTCTCAATACACGTTTGCCTTGTTTGGCTAAGTCCACTAGAAGCTGGTTAATTTCAGTCTGTGGTAATACATGTTGATCACGTTTCTTGCCCACATAGATACGTTCAGCATCTTTACGACACAGATCAATAATCGCTGATGCAACTAATCTATCGTAAAGCACGACCTCGGCCTGTTGCATGAGTCTTAATGCCCTGAAAGTTAACAGATCAGGATCGCCCGGCCCGGCACCGACCAGATAAACTTCTCCGGCTTTATCAATAACGGCATCTTCTTTCTCTAGTGTTTTCCCTAATGCCTTTAAAGCAGCTTTATCCTGTCCGGCATAGATCATCTCAGCTACGGGGCCTTGCAAGATATGCTCCCAGAATCTGCGTCGTTCTAACATTTTTGGATAATGTTGCTTTACACGCCCACGAAATTTACCCATTAATTGCGCTAATCTACCGTAGGATATGGGTATTAATGTTTCTAACCGCGCACGAAGCAAGCGTGCTAGAACGGGAGATGCGCCTCCAGTCGAAATTGCGATCTGAACCGGATCGCGATCGACAATAGAAGGCATGATAAAACTGCATAGCTTAGGATTATCAACAACATTGACAGGAATATTTCTCGCTTTGGCCAGTTCGGAAACTTGTCTATTCACTTCCTGATCATTCGTCGCGGCAATCACCAACATTTTGTCATCAAGCATTTCATCTGAGAATTTTTCTGTGATGTGAATAATCTCATTACTCTCTGAAAGAGCTTTTAGCTCTTTACAAATTTCTGGTGCAATCACGGTGATATTGGCTTCAGATTTTCGTAACTGTCGAACCTTGCGTGCAGCGATATCTCCAGCCCCAATTACCAGGCAAGGGCCTACAGTTAAATCGTAAAAGATTGGTAAATATTTCATGGCAACAATGATAAGAGTAAAACGCGGAACAAACGAGAATTAGTTTTTTATTCTGAAGAATTTCCTGCAATACGACATTTATCCACAGTAATGACAGGCGCTTCCCACGGATGATCAGGACGAATCCCTTCTGCGATAATCTGATCTAGGAGTTCTTTGTTTCTGGGTATCAAAAATTTCAATTCAATAGAATCCATTTGGCTTAACTCACCGATAGATCCAGACGAAGGGTTCGATCCTTCGAGCGGTCTAAACTGTTCAATTCCGGGTGCCGACCACCAAAACCCCTCACTATATTTACTATCATTCTTAGGTAAAACCTTGGTAATGGAAACAAGTACCGCTTCAAGTTGGGCCGGAGGGACAAAGACTGTAATACGATAAACTTTTTCCATTTTTCACTTTAGGGTGCTTAACTCTGTAATCAATCCATTCTAAGTTGTGTTTGCTTAAGTTATCTTCTGTTTGAACCGCTCGGGGTCCGTTGTAATGGTCTTTTTAAAATCTGACTCCAATGATTTTTCTAACCAATATTAGCTTTTCTCAATGTTCTGCTCTACCCCTTTACCACCTGCAATGTAAAGAACACATAATTTATATGCGGCATGACTACTCCCTAACTCTGAAATTATCATTCTCAAAGTGTTCTACTTGAGTTTGCATTAAGAAGAATTATTGGATCTTAATTTTGATTTCATTCCCTAAATTTTCGGAAGTGTCACGCCAGTCTGTCCCTGATACTTGCCAGCACGATCTTTATACGAGGCTTCACAAACTTCATCAGATTCAAAAAAGATCATCTGTGCGACTCCCTCATTGGCGTATATCTTTGCTGGTAAAGGAGTCGTGTTAGAAAATTCCAGTGTAACATGACCTTTCCATTCAGGTTCTAGAGGTGTAACGTTCACAATGATCCCACATCGTGCGTAAGTTGATTTCCCCAGACAGATAGTCAACACACTTCTTGGAATTCGAAGATATTCAACGGTTCTTGCCAAGGCAAACGAATTGGGCGGTATAATACAAACATCTGAATCGATATCAACAAAACTACCTGAGTCAAAATCTTTGGGGTCAACTACTGCCGAATTAATATTGGTAAAAATTCTGAATTCTGTGGCACAACGAACATCATAGCCATAGCTGGAAGTGCCATAGGAAACAATTCTGCCCGAACCATTTTCCTTGATCTGTTCTGGTTCAAATGGCCTGATCATGTCTTCATTTTTTGCCATTCGTCTTATCCAAGAATCACTTTTTATGCTCATAATCTTACTTTCTCTCAGTTTTATATTCATTTATGGCCACCATGGATGGCAGAAGCACTGGCAACACAGGAGCGATTGCCAGTGCTAATTTTACTGTCAGGTCTTCGTCCCTGTATGTGTATTAATAATTATTTTAATTAATCATTTTCGATCACAATCTTTGGGAATTTATTTGAGTAGTCTTTTGCCATCAGTGAAAGTCTTGCCGATGATTTTCTGGCAATCTCACGATAGAGCAAAGAGATATCCGAATCAGGTTCCATGACAACAGTCGGCTTGCCTTCGTCTGCCCCTTCGCGAATTCTGATATCTAAAGGTAAAGATCCTAATAGATCCACGCCGTATTGTTTCGACATTTTTTCGCCACCGCCCGCACCAAAGATATGTTCCTCATGACCACATTGACTACAAATATGCGTACTCATATTTTCAATAACACCTAAGACAGGCACACCAACTTTTCCAAACATGTTATGGGCTTTGCGTGCATCTGATAGGGCGATATCCTGGGGTGTGGTCACAATTATCGCAGCACTCACGGGTATCTTCTGGCAAAGCGTTAATTGAATATCACCAGTACCAGGTGGAAGATCAATAATCAGATAATCCAGATCCTTCCAATTGGTATCACTTAATAATTGTTCCAATGCACCTGTCACCATCGGACCGCGCCAGATCATCGGTGTGTCTTCATCAATCAAATAGCCAATCGACATAGATTGAATATCGTAAGATAGTTTGGGTTCGGTAGATTTACCATCTGCAGAATCCGGTTTACCACTACATCCCAGCATCTTGGGTTGGCTTGGTCCATAAATATCGGCATCAAGAATACCGACCTTGGCACCTTCTGCCTGTAATGCCAGCGCCAAATTAACTGATGTAGTTGATTTACCAACTCCCCCCTTACCTGAAGCAATGGCAATGGTATTTTTTATTTCTGGTAATATTTGCACACCCTTTTGCACCGAATGCGAAGTGATTTTAGTTTCAATTCCTACTGAGACATTGCCTATATCAAGGATACTGCTTAGTTCGTCCTTCAATATCTGAGTCAAAGCTTCATGATAACCATCGGCAGGGAATCCTAAGGATAATGTCAAATCAACATCAGCACCTTTTATTTCAATATTTCTAATAACTCCTGCGGAGACCAGATCTTGTCCTAAACTAGGTTCTATATAGCTTTGCAGCTGTGTTTCTATATTTTCTTGTGTGATTTCAGTCATTCTTTAAACAATCCAGATCCTATTCATGATTCTTATCATGATGGCGATTCTACCTTTTCGCGTCTTTAGCTTCACCCTTAACCTCAACAATGGTAACTTACCCCGCTATTTTTTATAAAGATTTATCTCTAAACGGCCTATTTATGACTGATACGCAAAAAACATTACTGGTGACAAGCGCCCTGCCCTATGCCAATGGGTCAATCCATATGGGACACATGGTGGAATATATTCAAACAGACATCTGGGTGCGGTTTCAGAAAATGCAGGGACATGATTGTTATTACGTCTGTGCAGATGATGCCCACGGCACACCGATTATGCTTTGCGCCCAAGAAGAAGGTATCAGTCCTGAGACCTTGATCGAGAAGATCAGTCAAGAACATCAAGCTGATTTTGCTGATTTTTCAATCGCTTTTGACCATTTCCATAGTACGCATTCAGAAGAAAATCGTGAACTGTCCTGCATGATTTACGAACGCTTGCGTGATGCTGGTCATATCAAAAAACGCACCATCAAGCAGGCATTCGACCCTGAAAAGGAAATATTTCTGCCCGACCGATTTATTCGTGGTGAATGCCCAAAATGTGGTGCGATGGATCAGTATGGTGATAATTGTGAGGTTTGTGGGGCGACTTACAGCCCGACAGAACTGATTAACCCTGTCTCGGTAGTATCTGGTGCGATACCTATCGAAAAAGAATCCGAACATTATTTTTTTAAACTGCCTGATTTCGAAGACATGTTGCATGATTGGACACGTGCCGGCCATCTGCAAAAAGAAGTCGCCAATAAACTGGACGAATGGTTTGAAACAGGCCTTCAGGAATGGGATATTTCCCGAGATGAACCTTATTTCGGTTTTGAAATTCCAGAAGCACCAGGTAAATATTTTTATGTCTGGTTGGATGCGCCAGTTGGTTACTTTGCCAGTCTGAAATATCTATGTGAGCAGAAGAATCTGGATTTTGACAGTTTTGTCAAAGAAGACAGCAATATCGAGGTTCATCATTTTATCGGTAAAGACATCGTCTACTTTCACGCACTTTTCTGGACAGCCATGCTTAAGGGCAGTGGCTTGCGTACGCCTACTTCTATTCATGCCCACGGCTTCCTCACCGTGAATGGCGAAAAAATGTCAAAATCCAGAGGCACCTTCATTAAGGCACGCACTTATCTGGAGCATCTGGATCCTGAATATCTGAGATATTATTTTGCAGCTAAATTGGGTAATGGTGTTGATGATATTGATCTCAATATGGAGGATTTTCTGCAGAGGGTAAATTCTGATCTGGTGGGCAAGGTTGTCAATATCGCCAGTCGTTGTACAGGATTCATTAAAAAACGATTTGCAGGCAAACTTGCAGCAGAGATCCATAAACCTGAATTATTTTCGGAATTTGTCAGTGCGGGAGATAGCATCGCTTCGGCATATGAGGGGAAAGAATATGCCAAGGCCATGCGTAAAATCATAACTCTGGCCGATAAGGCAAATCAATATATTGATGACAATAAACCCTGGGTAATTGCCAGACAGGAAAATAGCGACGATGAATTACAAGCCATCTGCACCATGGGTCTGAATCTTTTTCGCCTATTGATTATTTATCTCAAACCAGTGTTGCCTGTAATGGCAGAAAAGACTGAACAATTTCTGAATGTCGAGACATTTAGCTGGGAAGATAGCCAAACTTCATTATTAGCGCATGAAATAAACAAATTTAAACCGTTGACAATACGCATAAAACAGGAGCATATCGATGCCATGATAGAAGGAAGCAAAGAAGATTTAAGTCCAGCTACAAGCGCTTCGGAAGAATCTGGACTATTACATGATGAGCCTATTGCTGACATCATGTCTATCGATGATTTCGCAAAAGTTGATTTAAGAATTGCCAAAATTATTAAGGCTGAACATGTAGAAGGTGCGGACAAGTTACTTCAATTAACGCTGGATGTCGGTGGTGAAATCCGCAATGTCTTTGCTGGTATTAAATCAGCCTATTCTCCTGAAGACCTTAAAGGCCGACACACCGTCATGGTAGCCAATCTTGCCCCTCGTAAAATGCGCTTCGGTGTTTCTGAGGGCATGGTACTGGCTGCTGGTCCGGGTGGTAACGATCTGTTTATTTTAAGCCCGGACGAAGGCGCAATATCTGGTATGAAAGTGAAATGAGAATAAAATAGAATCAGAGTAAAATGGACGAATGGAAGAGATCTTTCTTGTTCTGATTAGTTCTGCTCTGATTAACAACATCGTTGTTGGCCATGTCATCGGCGCTGACCCTGCATTAGTATCAATTCAAAGATGTAATGTCACTCGCGGTATCTCAAGCATCATGCTCATCCTGTTACCAGTCACAACTGTCATTGCTTCTGCAATGACACGAGTCATACTAATTCCATTACAGCTAGAATATATGCAAACCTTAGCGTTTGTAATATTGATCATTATATTTGTTTCCGCTCTCAGGATGCAGTCTAAACCTTTAAGCAAATATGGTTCTGAAATTTTTCTACCACTTGCCGGTATCAATGCAACTGTGCTTGGTACTCTGCTTCTGAATCAACAGCAAGATAACAATTTATTTTTCTCTTTCATTTTTGGTCTGGGTACGGCAATTGGTTTCGCATTCATGCTTGCCTTGTTAAATGCGATTAATACACGGTTGGAAATGGCTGATGTCCCAACACCCTTCAGAGGACTTTCCATTACTCTGATTACATTAGGTCTGATTTCGATGGCATTCCTTGGCTTTTTAGGACTTGTGAAATAGATGCTTGCCGTTTTCATCGTTTTTCTACTGGCTCTGATAAATGGCTTCCTTATTTCCATATCTCCCGAATCAACAGCGCAGAAAAACAAGATAGAAGAAATTCTTTCTGCCTTACCACAAACGCAATGTGGTCAATGTAATTACATTGGTTGCCGACCCTACGCAGAGGCCATTATTCAAGGCAAGGCCGATATCAATCAGTGTCCGCCTGGTGGCGCTGCAACGATAAAAACATTAGCTAATTTATTGGGTCGCCGGAGCAAACCGCTTAACCCTGAAAATGGTTTGGAAAAAGAAAAACATGTTGCCTTAGTTGATGAAGCACTCTGCATCGGTTGCGTAAAGTGCATTAAGGTCTGTCCCACGGATGCCATACTCGGTGCTGCCAAACAGATGCATTCTGTTCTTAGCAAAGAATGTACCGGATGTGAGCTTTGTATTGCTCCCTGCCCAATGGATTGTATCAGTATGCAAGTGGTTACAAGTTAAGTGAATGAGTAAATAGCAAAATGAACAGGGAAATAGAGAGGGAATTACATTCTTTTCCAGGCGGACTTGACCTTAGAACCTATAAAAAATTAGCCAATAATAAAGAATCATTAATCACACCGCTTCCAGATAAGATCATCCTGCCATTGCGACAACATATCGGCAACCCTTCAGTACCATCACTTAAAATAGGAGATAAAGTTCTTAAAGGGCAAAAAATTGCGCAAGCTGATGGTTACGTCAGTGTCCCTGTACATGCCAGTACCTCTGGAAAAATTATTGAAATCAGTACTTGCCCATCCGCACAAAATCAATCGATAAAAACACCCTGCATAATTATCGAGCCAGATGGCAACGATACATGGTTTGATATCGAACCCGTTAAAGATTATCTATCAGTAGATCCAGAAAAACTACAGCACTTGATATGCGAAGCAGGCATGGTCGGTATGGGAGGCGCAGGCTTCCCAGCACATGTAAAACTAAATGAAGGCACCACCACAGAAGTGGATACATTAATCATCAACGGTGTTGAGTGCGAACCATATATCAGTTGTGACGATAGAATTATTCGAGAGAAAGCCAACTATATCGTTTCAGGAACACGCATGCTGCAACATGCGATTCAAGCAAAACATTGTGTGATTGCCGTTGAAGAAGATATGCCTGAGGCCTTTGATGCATTGGATGCCTTGGTTGACGACGATATAGAACTGGTAAAAGTCCCTACACGTTACCCTACGGGTGGAGAGAAGCAACTCATTAAAGTTTTAACTGATAAAGAAGTCCCCAGTGGCGGTTTGCCGATCCATATTGGTGTAGTTATGCACAATGTAGGGACAGCCGCTTCTGCTTTTCGGGCTGTCACCCGTGGAGAACCTCTGCTTTCTCGTTACGTCACCGTGTCTGGAGATATTGATAATCCGCGTAATCTACAGGTCCTACTAGGAACGCCTGTCGAACATTGTCTCAAGCAAGTTGGTTACCAACAATCTGAAGATGGAATCGTGATCATGGGCGGCCCAATGATGGGTAAGCACGTCCATGATATTTCCATGCCAGTAATTAAAACCACAAACAGTATTCTTGTTACTTCAGGTCCTATCCATAGCAAAGAGATGCCCTGTATAAATTGTGGACAATGTATTGATGTTTGTCCTGCAAAACTACTTCCCCAGGAATTATTCGCCTACGCTCGTATGGGAGATATTCAACAAACACAGGAACTACATTTATTTGATTGTATTGAATGTGGTTGTTGCGCCTATGTCTGCCCAAGTAATATTCCTTTGGTGCAATATTACAGACAGGCAAAAATTGACATTGCCATCCATGAAAAAAAACAGGTTGAATCCAATTATGCTCGCTCTCGATTCGAAGCACGGAACAAACGACTGAACCGCGTGGATGATCGTTTTAATAAAAAGAAAACAAATTTTTCTAAGAAGGAGTCAGATGGTCTCGCAGATAAGCAATCGTATATTCAGGCAGCTGTCGAACGTATGAAACAAAAACGTAATAAAGATAAGTAAATAAATATCATGGACAAAATAACATCACCTCATATTCATTCGCATGCATCAGTTAATGAAGTAATGTGTCAGGTGATATTTGCGCTTATTCCAGGAATTATCGTATCTATATGGTTCTTGGGATGGGGCATACTTATTCACGGCTTGCTTGCGGTTAGTTTTGCCTTAGCTTTCGAAGCTATTATGTTGATTCTCAGGAAACGTCCGCTTCATGACTTTATATATGATGGCAGTGCTATCATTACCGGTTTGTTATTTTCCCTAACTATTACGCCCTTCGCACCCTGGTGGGTCACGTTATCCGGTATTTTTTTTGCTATTGTTATTGCAAAACATCTCTATGGCGGGCTTGGCTACAATATTTTCAATCCAGCCATGACTGGCTACATCTTTGTACTGATTTGTTTTCCAGTCGAGTTAAATTATTGGCCGTTAATAGATGGAGATAGCAGTTTCATTGATGGCCTGAAAATAATATTCGTCGGCTTGCCTCATGAAACCTTGGATAGTCTAAGTGGGGCAACTCCGCTAGCATTTACCAAATCTCAAATCAGTGATATGGCCATGCTTTCTGAATTCTCCAACGGCCCCATATTTGGTGTACTAGGAGGCAAAGATTGGGAATGGATTGGTATTGCCTTTCTAGCAGGTGGCGTGTGGTTAATAATAAAGGGAATCATTAAATGGCAAATACCTCTGACCTTGATATTCGTTTTATTTGCACTGAGTTTAATTTTTCATGGCTATGACCCAGAAAGGTATACCTCATCAGCATTCAACCTGTTTACTGGAGGGACATTACTCGCCGCTTTTTTTATTGCAACAGATCCTGTCACCGCTTCAGCCACACCGCGTGGGAAAATTATCTACGCCATTGGTATCGGCCTATTAACCTATGTTATTAGAACATGGGGAGGCTACCCTGATGGGATCGCTTTTGCCGTGCTAATCATGAATGCTGCAGTACCATTTATTGATAATGTTACACGACCCAATGTCTTTGGCAAAACTACATCATGAATATTTCAACTAAAGAAATAATCCTTTTTAGTATTATCGCAGCTCTATGTGCAATTTTTTTATTGTTTAGCCATGAGCTGACCAAGGAACGTATTTCTGAAAATATAAAAATGCAAAGGTTGCAGGTAATTACTGCAGTCATGACAGATGATTTTGATAATGATATTTACCACGATGTGAAACTTATTGATTATACGGATGATTCTGGAAACAAATTAACAACCAACGCCTACAGAGCACGAAAATCTGACAACTCTGTCGGTGTAGTCTTTATGCCCATCCTTGCCACAGGTTATAACGGTTCAATTCAGTTATCGATTGGTATTCTTGAGAATGGTTCTATATTTGGCGTTCAAGTATTGTCACATCATGAAACAGAAGGTCTTGGTAGCAATATTCATCAGGACGAGACGGACTGGTTGAGTAATTTTGCACAGCAGTCTTTCGATATCACTACAATGGGACAATGGACTGTCAAAGATAAATCTGGCAAATTTGATCAGCTGAGTGGCGCAACAATTACCTCTTGTGGTGTTATCAACGCTGTTAAAAATAGTCTAAAACTGTACATGACCAATCAGGACACCTTGTTTCTAGATTAAGGTTTTTCAGACAATTTATTGAGATATGGAAATAAATACTTGAGGGTAAAGATTATGACGCTAACCGAAGACCTACCTGATTCACCGAAGAAGATGTTGTACATCAACGTAAGCTTGCAAAGACAACTCTTGCATTTATCTTTGCAGTCAATGATCTGCCATGTAAAAATTTAAGACAAAACTATCAGACAGAACGATTCTCGTTTCTGGTATTTAAAACGCCCGTAGACTCTGAATGATATGTCATTAGCTATATCAGAACTTGTTGCACAAGCTAGCTCAGGTGACCTTGATACTCAGCTCCAGCTTGCAGAATTATATGAGAGCGGGTTT
This sequence comes from Gammaproteobacteria bacterium, assembly GCA_965261165.1. Lineage (GTDB taxonomy): Bacteria > Pseudomonadota > Gammaproteobacteria > Eutrophobiales > Eutrophobiaceae > SMWN01. The sequence goes on from OZ253445.1 coordinate 1,402,412, forward strand.
GGTATGCCTGTTGATTTTGCTCAGGCTACCTATTGGTATCGCAAAGCTGCGAAGGCAGGATCGGCAAAGGCACAGAATCAATTAGGATTGTTCTTTATCAATGGCAAAGGCGTAGTACAAGACAATGCAAAAGCATTTCTTTGGTTCTCTTTATCGGCAAATCAAGATTATGATAGTGCCCAGGCAAACCTAGCTTGGTGCTATCAATGTGGCATTGGCGCGGAGAAAGACTATGTAAAAGCCTTTAAATGGTATTTAAAAGCTGCAAATAATGGGCATGCTGGGGCCAGATATAATCTGGGATACATGCATGCACATGGTCATGGCACCGATAAAAATTATACAGACGCCTTTCGATGGTATGCCCGAGCCGCTAGACAAGGGCACGTAAAAGCACAACTGAATGCCGGGCTAATGTGCATGAACAGTCAAGGAACAGAACAAAATTATGAACAGGCATTCGAGTGGTATCAAGATGCTGCTATGCATGGATATGATAAGGCTCAATATAATCTTGGACTTTTATACCATCACAGTCTTGGCGTTGAGCAGGATTATGCCAAGGCGGCGAAATGGTTTCAGAAGGCGGCTGAACAGAGCTACGCAAAGGCAAATTATCAACTGGGGAAAATCTATCTGGAAGGGCTTGGCTTTCCTTCAGATGATGTAAAGGCAGCCAAATTTTATCAACTAGCCGCTGATGCTGGTTATGCCAAGGCGCAGTACCGAATGGGGCGGCTTTACCAAAAGGGCTTGAGTGCAGATCAAGGCGAAAAGACTGCCTACAACTGGTTTAGAAAGTCAGCAAAGAAAGGATATTTAAAGGGTCAATATGCCACCTCAATACACCTAGCAAAAGGGCTTGGCGTTACTAAAGATTATGTCAAGGCATATGCTTGGGCGCTACTCGCCAACGAATCAAAAAATCCTTATGCCAAAAAACTATTATCTAAAATTAGCGCAAAATTGACTGAGTGCCAAATCATTGAGGCTAGGGCACTTGCGGGAAAATGGTATGATGAGCAAAGTTAACTAACTTTGAAATAGTCATAACACTGGAGAATTGATAGTCGGTGATACTTTATTTTTTCCCTCGCCATTTTCCCAATTATGCTGTTCATCAATTCTTTTAGTTTCAACATTTTTCCATTTCAGAATGTCATAATAGCGTCTAATATTTTCCACATAAGTCACAGGTTCGCCCCCTCTGGCATGGCCATGCTCAGTTTTCTGATGCCATTGCTCATCTGCTAACAAAGGTAATCTTTCTCTTACATCCGACCATTTATCAGGATCGTCGCCCTGAGATTGGGTTAATATTCTGGCATCTTCCAGATGCCCAAAACCTACATTGTAGGCAGCAAGAGCAAGCCATAGCCTATTCTCTCCCTGAACCCTTTCCGGTATTTTATTTATCATTTTAATCAGATAACGTGCACCCCCTAGAATGCTCTGTTCCGGATCGAGTCTGTTCTCAACACCCAATGATTTAGCTGTATCTGTTGTTAACATCATCAACCCTCGTACGCCTGTAGAAGATTTTGCTTCTGGATTCCAGTGGGATTCCTGATAACTCATTGCTGCCAGGAGTAGCCAATCCAGTTCTGTTTCTCTGGCTGATTTTATAAATAGATTTCTGAATTTCGGCAGGTTGTTATGAATACTCTCTATAAACACACGCGTATCAATATAATCAAAAGATTTTGCATGCCTGTAATAACGGTTGATTAATTTATCCAACGAACCATCATTATTAATGCGTTTGAAAAAACTTTCAACCGCATTACCTAGTGAGCGATCATTATTTCGTCGATATACCCATGCGACAGGTAATTCCCCGGTGATATCGAAAGCAACCCTGACTTCAGGAAAGATATAACGATACATGGCTACCCAATTAGAATCCGCAATTGCAATTGGCGCATTTTCATCATTTACCATCTTGAGAATCTCTGTCATGCTCTTATTTTCAAGCACGCGCCAAGCAAGATCCGGATGATAAAAACTTATTTTTTTTAACAGTGTTTGATAAGACTCATCTTCACCAATAATGATCTCATCTTCTTTGAGGTATGCAATTGATCTTGGTTTTCTATTTTTCTGATGATAAATGAGCTGTCTCTTCGCCGTAATATAAGCTGGGGCATATTCAAGCGTATTGTTAGGGTAATCAGATAAGGCTAATGCGGAAGAGCCTATATGGGCTTTATTATTATTGATCAGTGAAGACACATCATGCTTGTTTTCCGCAATAATTAAATTCAAATCGAGGTCCAGACTATCAGCAAACATGCTGGCCAATTCGTATTCAAGACCTTCGGCCTTACCATCTGAACCTTTATAGTAGGTTAGTGGACTTTCTACAGTGACGAACCGTAACTCGCCAGACTCACGGATTTTTTCCAGTAGTGTCTTCTGATCACTACAAACCGAAAGCGCCAATACGCAGAAAATAAATAATAGAGACCTTTGCATCATTCAAAACCGCTGAATAAAGCGTACAAACAATATCATTATTTTTATAAAGTTTGTATGAAACAGTTTCATTTTGCGAGAATTCTCCTTTAATCGTCACAGCAATAGCATAAAACCCCTCAATGAGCGTGTTTTAGTTATTACTTATCCATTATCGAGCATTCAGACATAATACATCTACAAGGACTTATCGATTAATAGCTCGAAACATGAGATGACCCGACATGCAAAACGGGTCTTATTGATGCGCAAACACCAACAAAATAGGTTGTTTATAACACTAGACGATCTTATAGCAGCAGAGCATCCCTAGCCTAAGCTTGAGGCCTTATTGTCATTCGATGAGCTGGCTAAACCTTAGGTTAAGCTCTATTCGGTTAAAGGTCATAAAGAAAAAGGGGTGGCCTTTGGCTTACGCGCCCTGGTGTTACAATTCATGGAAGATATGAGCGCTCGTGAAATGGAATGTTTTTTGCGAATGGATTTTTTTGCAAGAGAATGTTCTTTGCAAGAGAACATTTCTGGAACATGCTGTTACCCATTGGGCTTAGGAGAGAAGACCCCAGATCACAGTAATCTTGGTGATTGTCGAAAACGTGATGATCTTCGAGAACGCTTGGACACAAAAAACTGAATGGCGATTCTTAACCGTGTTGGTGAAGAACTGAAGTCTATGGATTTAATGCGCCAAGTGTTGACCTTTGTTGCTGCCAGTCACTTAGGTGAGTCAGCTAAGCACTTGGGACGATAGAGATCGTGCCATTCAGGCCGGTTTAGAGAAGTTTAATCATAAGACCGCTGAAACAATAACGGTTGCTCAGCAGGCACGCTTTGGTGGTAAGGGCGGTAACCAGTTTTGCTAGGGTGATAAAGAACACATATTGATTGCTAGGCGAAGTGGTTTAATCAATAAGATTGCGGCTACATCGGCGATAATAACCGATGCTGAAGGACTTGCTCACGTTTGCCCCACAGGAGGTGCTGTCTTTGGTGATAAGGGGCACTGTGTGAACCTGGGCAAAACCACCATCAAGCGCAAGGGCTGTCATGATGCCACGATCAAGCCAGCCAATATGCAAGGCAAAGAGACTAAATAAAGAGCGTTGGCTTGCAGCCATGCGTTCAGCCTATGAACGTGTCTTTGCTCACCGTAACCGGCGGGTTGGTTATCGTGGTTTGCAGAAGGTGCAATCTCAGTAGGCATCCGTGTACTGACTTTCAACCGCAAAAGAGTGATGACACTGGGTTTGAAGACATAGATAGATTGGGTTTTGAAGACATCAATTCAATACCTACCCAAGGTAAATACCAAGGCAAATACTAGGGTAAATCCGCCTTCCATTTACCTAAAGGGCAGACCTAAGGCACTAATAGCCTAAAATAGCCCATTGGGCCTTAAATAAAGCGGACTTATTGTCGTTTATTTGAACAAATATTTGCATTTTGACATTGTTCTAGATTAACCGACAAGGCCATGAGGTGAGTAATAAGGTCAGTGATATATCGAGATAGATTGCCATTATTTTGGTTACGGTGGCATCTCATCTTCTAACGAAGTGATATAAGAAATGATTACATACGCTTACTGGTTTTTGGTGATTGCGTTGATTGGTGCGACTGCATTTTTTGTTGGATTTCGAATGGATGCATGGAAGGCAACCTTCGTAGTCTCTGCACTCATCCTGTTAACAGGATGGGGGGCTTATTATTTTCACTTCCAACAGATCTTTGTTAAGAAATGGGGCGGGGTGATGTCGGTGTCCGTGCCTGATGGTCAGCGGCATATTCATTCAACCTGGAAAGATGAAAATCTATGGATTGAGAATTACGATCCGCAAACAAATACCTGTCATTTCAATGAATACTCCAGAGGCAATCTGTTACAGGGCAATGTGCAGATAAAAAACTGTAATCCCTTATTAGATCAGGAGTAAATAGAGATTACTTTACTGAAACCTTCTGCTGATTAAGGGGGTGTAATGTGATGAGCTTGGTAAAGCCGTTAATAGTCCTGTGAATAATGGCGAAGAATTGATCAAGAGAATATAGTAAGCCTATTAAACAGATTTTGAATTTTTAGGCGCTGATATTAACATCACCTATCTCAATAATTCCAAAGGGTTGTCATTTTTATGCTAATTGTCATATCCCCAGCGAAGACGCTTGATTTCGAAACGGTACCGATGACGAAAATTCATACGCAACCTGAATTTTTGAAACAATCTCGGCAACTGATTAAGCAGCTCAAGGAATTAACACCCGTTGAAATCTCCTCATTAATGAAGATCAGCGACAAACTTGGTGCGCTAAATTCCGCGCGTTTTAATGCGTGGAAAACACCTTTTACTTTAGATAATGCCAAACAGGCTTTATTGGCATTTAGAGGTGATGTTTACACGGGTATTAATGTGGAATCTTTTACTAACCAAGATCTCAAGTTTGCACAGCAGCATTTAAGAATATTGTCTGGGCTTTATGGTGTATTGCGGCCACTAGATTTGATTCAGGCATATCGATTGGAAATGGGAACAGGCCTTGAGAACAAGAAAGGTAAGGATTTGTATAAATTTTGGTCAGTAAAATTGACTGATCAAATCAATCAGGATATCAAGGCCAGCAAAAGCAAACATTTAATTAATCTGGCATCAAATGAATACTTTAAGTCTCTACAAGCAAAAAACATTAATGCTGAAATCATTGTCCCGGTGTTCAAAGATTATAAAAATGGGCAGTATAAAATCATTAGTTTCTTTGCCAAGAAGGCACGAGGCTTAATGAGCACATATATCATCAAGAACAGGATAAAAGACCCCGAAGAGATCAAAGCCTTTAATGTCAATGGCTATAAATTTTGCAAATCAGAATCTAACGATAAGAATAAGGTGTTTCAACGTAAGCAAAATTGATAAAAAGATGGTTTTCAGGCGCGGAATGGGATAAGTTTCATGTATTAGCAGTTTTTGTGGCGGTTTCGGTTAGCTCTTCGCAATGTATAGCAGTAGGCATTCCGTGATGTTTCGTAAACAATATGCATGCTAATACATTGTTTTTTTATTAATTAATAAGGGGTTAAAGAAATGGCTATGGGTACAGTGAAATGGTTTAACGATAGTAAAGGTTTCGGATTTATTACACCAGATGATGGCAGTGCAGATGTATTTGTTCATCATAGTTCTATTAATGCCGAAGGATTCAAGTCTCTCTCTGAAGGTCAGGCTGTAAGTTTTGATGTTGAGATGGGCGCTAAAGGTCCAAGTGCATCCAACGTGACTGCGCAATAGAAGAATAGGCTAGAAGTTTTTAGCATATTTTTTAGCATATGAAAGAGGCCTCGTAATGTGAGGCTTTTTTTATGGAGAATAAATATTGAGGTCGAGCGCCTGATTAAGCAGCCTATGATTTATTCTTGAGAAATTTATGATTTATTCTTGAGAAATTCGATGGTATTCCCACCTTTCTCTTTTGCTATTACTAATGCTTTATCTGCGATAGCTATAATTTCATGGACATCTAGTTCATCGCCTGCACTGGGCTTGACTTCTGTAATACCTATACTGACAGTTAAATTGATTACTCCATCCTCACTGCCAGTATCAAATTTTTCTCCTTCTATGACGGAGCGCAATCTTTTTGACACAAACATGGTTGGTTTAATATCTGTTTCAGGCAAAAGACAAATATATCTATCGCTATCACGCGCTATGATATCAGTCGCTCTTAAGTCATCTCTGAGGATTTCTGCGGTATCCTGAAAGATTTCGTCACTAACTTGACGTCCATATTTTTCTTTCATTTTATTATACTCATCAATTTCTACTACAGCACAGCAAAAGACTCTATCGTAACGTTTTGCCCTGACCATCTCGTTTTGAAATAAAGAATCAAAATGCGTCTTGGTATAGAGCTGGGTTAATGCATCTGTGATGGCCATGAACTGCATTTTGAGAAAAGTTTCGTACTGCTTCTTTACCAATTTTCTGACGTACAAATAAGCCGTTAACAGGAAAATAATAAGGACAATGCCTCCAGTCGTAGCGATAATACTTGGATCTGCAAGTTGTTTCTCGTAAACGATCAATCCTATAATTGCGATAAAAATAGGCATCAGGAAGAAGATGCTTATTTTCTGAGTAATTGGCACCTTAAGGTTTGGCTGATTTGATAGTTCAAGGTTTGGCTGATTTGATAGTTCTTCGTTATCAGGCACTGAAAGACCCCCTCCCTAATCAAAAGAAATTTGAATCTGTATTTTAAAATCTTAACTCGTAAGCAACAGATAATAACACTATTAATGTGACGATATTATCACAGATATGTCTCATTCTGACCTAACAAAATGTTGTAAATTGAATTTAGGGCAAGCTCGTTAATTACTGATATTGCAATGGCATCTTACTACATATTTAAAGTAGCGAGAACAATTCCGCTTAATGAAATGGAAAACGGTATTGTGATTTTTAAGTTGAAATTCATTTAGACGGGAAAATAGTTAAACAGGATATGGGTTAGCCGCGTTTCAAATAATTCATTCATTGGTGGGCAATGTATATGACTCATGCGCCCTGATGTAATTAGCTGTGTTTTTAATTGAGAGCTTCGCATAAATCAACTTAGCGACAAAATGTTCCTGATTTTTTGTCAAAAACCGGTCATTAGCTTGTTAAAAACGACATTTTTGTCGCAATAGGAACAGGTTTAATCTCTCTTCTGTCAACATTTTGAATTATGTAAAGGTCTCTAATTATTTTATTTAAAATTATTTCAATGATAAATCAATGTTACATTATAATGTATAATTTCCTTATTTAAATCAAACTTTTATATCTTTTATGACCTCTGAATTAAAAAATGATCGGTTTATCCGGGCATTACTCCGACAATCTGTTGATGTCACGCCTGTCTGGATGATGCGGCAGGCTGGCCGTTACTTACCTGAGTATAGGAAGACTCGAAAACGGGCTGGTAATTTCTTAAATTTGTGTAAAACACCAGAGTTGGCTTGCGAGATCGCCTTACAACCACTTGAGCGCTACTCATTGGATGCTGCAATCCTTTTTTCAGATATCCTGACCATTCCTGATGCGATGGGGCTTGGATTGAACCTTATTGAGAAAGTTGGCCCTCAGTTTGATAAACCGGTGAGGACAGCAAGTGAAATTAGAGTCTTATCAGTCCCTGATCCTGAATCCGATCTAGGTTATGTGATGGATGCAGTCAGGCTAATTCGTAAAGAATTGGATGGTCGTGTGCCGTTGATTGGTTTCTCCGGCAGTCCGTGGACATTGGCAACCTATATGGTTGAGGGTGGGCCGACCAAGGAATTTGGCCTAGTTAAAGGGTTGATGTATGACGACCCTGCGTCTATGTATCATTTATTAGATGTTCTGGCAGATTCCATTGTTTTGTATCTGAATGCACAGATTGCAGCAGGCGCTCAAGCGGTCATGATTTTTGATACCTGGGGTGGAATTTTAACTCCGGCAAGTTACCAACAATTTTCCTTGCAATACATGCAGAAGATAGTGAGTCAGCTTGATCGAGAGTATGATGGACAAGTGATACCTGTAACATTGTTTACCAAAGGTGGTGGTGACTGGATCAAGGATATTGCAGCCACAGGATGTGATGCTATTGGCGTTGATTGGAGCAAAAACATGAATGATGCCCGTTCTGAAGTTGGTAATCAGGTGGCTTTGCAGGGTAATCTTGATCCCTGCGTTTTATATGCTTCTCCCGAAGTGATTAAACGGGAAATTGCTACAGTACTGGAAAGTTTTGGGCACGGGAATGGCCATGTATTTAATCTCGGACATGGCATACATCAACATATTGATCCTGAAAATGTTGCTGTTTTTGTCAACGCAGTGCATGAATTGAGTGGGCAGTATCACACATAAGGATCAAAATTGGGACCATGGCAGCAAACATTGAAGTCACACCTTAAATTAATTGCCAAAGGTTTTGGCATGGGTGCAGCAGATGTAGTGCCCGGAGTGAGTGGGGGTACCATGGCATTAATATTAGGGATATATCCTCGTTTAATTAATGCCATTAAATCTTTTGATGCCGGTTGGATTAAGGGCCTGCTCAAATTTGATCTTGAGGTCATATTGTATCGGCCACATTTCACATTTTTGATTCCTTTGTTTGTTGGTATTTTCGCCGCGATATTATTTTTTACACGGGTTATTCCACTGACCATTCTGATTCGTACGCATCCTGAAATAATCTATGGGCTATTTTTTGGATTAATCCTGGGTTCAGTTCTGATTCTGATGCAGGAAGCAGGAAGCCAGTCATTCAAAGAATTTCGATTTGTTATCGCCGGTATCGCTATTGGTCATCTGATTTTCAATGTGGTACCCATGGAAACACCAGATGCCAGTTGGTTTATATTTTTAAGTGGCGCCATTGCGATTAGCGCCATGATCCTACCGGGCATTTCTGGATCTTTTATATTATTAATGCTGAAAAAATATGCCTATATTTTTAATGCAATTGGACATTTTAATTTTACAGTAATTATTCCTTTTGCGATTGGAATAATTGCCGGGCTTGTATTATTTAGTCGTGTTTTATCTTGGTTGTTAAAGACTTGGCATCAGGAAACACTGTCAACGATTATTGGATTGTTGATTGCCTCTTTATGGGTGATATGGCCATTTCAGGAACGTATTTACGAAATGATAAGGGGAAAAGAGCGACTGCTTGAATCGAACCCTTATATACCTCAGCAGATAAATGCAAATGTAAATATCTCCATCGCAATGATAATCGCTGGTTTATCATTGGTATTAATTTTAAATCATTACCCAAAGAGGAATGAGTAAGAGAGTGGAGGAAATTGATGCTTTAATGACTTGGTTAGCCCGCCTAGTTACGGGTCTCGCTGAAACTGAAAACAACCGCTCAGCGTCTGTCAGATGTTGTGTGGGTAATTTTGCCTGAGCGCGATAATTTTAGGCATGGAATGAATTAATCATGAATATCATGGCCATTTGTGTACAATAAAATTGTTTAAAAATATATGAAATAAATACCATGAACTCCAACCCTGCCCCTCATCTAACAACGGCACTGGCTGGTCCATTACACCAGGTTGAACGACATTTGGTTGAACACCAGACAGACATCGAGTCATGGTTTCGCAACCAGTGGCGAATAACGCCCGCACCTTTTTATGCTTCTGTTGATTTGCGCAATGCTGGATATAAGTTGGCACCGGTAGATACGAATCTTTTCCCGGCAGGTTTTAATAATCTCAATCCAGCATTCGAAGCATTGTGTATACAAGCGGTTCAATTAGCCGTTGAGCATTTGCCCCATCAAATAGACAGGGTTTTACTCATTCCTGAGAATCATACTCGCAATCTCTTTTACCTAGAAAATTTGGCGACCCTCCAGCAAATCATAGAGAAAGCAGGCTTTGAGGTGAAATTGGGCTCAATGATGGAGGATATGTCAGAACCGCTCACCATTGAATTGGAATCAGGTAAATCAGTGCTTCTGCAGCCATTACAAAGAAGTAGAGACAAGGTATTCGTCGGTGATTTTATTCCTGAATTAATTATTCTGAATAATGACATTTCCTCAGGGCGCCCCGAAATCCTTGAGTCTCTAGGGCAGACAGTAACACCTAGGCTTGGCTTAGGATGGTCTAATCGCTTGAAATCCGTTTATTTCAGACACTATCAGAAAACAGCCGCCGAATTTAGTGAGCATATTGGCATTGATTCCTGGTTTATTGATCCCTTATTCAGAAACTGTGGCGAGATTGATTTCATGCAGCGTGAAGGTGGTTCTTGTCTGAAAAAAAATGTTGATGCCCTGCTAAAAGAGGTACAGATGAAATATGATGAGTACGAGATAAAATGTCAGCCTTATGTCATCGTTAAAGCAGATAGCGGTACCTATGGTATGGGCATCATGACCGTTAATAGCGTTGATGATATTACCGAGTTAAATCGTAAGCAGCGTACTCGCATGTCAACGATTAAAGAGGGTCAGAAAGTAAGCAAAGTAATTATTCAGGAAGGCATCTATACCCATGAAACCTGGGGGAGGGAGGAAACGGTAGCTGAGCCTGTTGTCTACACGATTGATCACAATGTAGTTGGAGGATTTTATCGGGTTCATGATGTTCGTGCCGCGAACGAGAATCTCAACTCGCCTGGGATGCGTTTTGAGCCTTTGGCATTTGACGATTGCTGTATTTCTCCTGAAAGAAACCTAGGTGCTGATGCTCATCCAAATCGTTTTTATGCCTATGGTGTGATCGCTAGGCTGGCATCGCTGGCAGCAGCGAGAGAGTCTGTGGCGCTTTGAATCTGGAACTGCTGAATTAGCTTATAAATGTTTAAGCACTTTTCTGATGTGACTGGCATGACGTCTACTTACCGGTAGTCGTGTTTCTGTCCCTTGCAATTTGATGCAGAGGCCGCCTTCCCTGTCTTTTTCCAGTGCCGCAATATATTTGAGCGCCACCAGTGTATTACGGTGGATACGTGTGAATTTTGAGGAAAATTCCTGTTCAAGAGATTTGAGTGAATCATCAAGCAATAACTCCCCTTCAGACCAGACCACTGCGACATATTTTTGATCTGCTTTCAGATAGTAAATTTTCTCTATGGGAATGATTTGCAGGTTTCCATGAACGATTGTGCTCAGGTGAGAGCGGCTATTATCCGACCTAGGATTGTCTCTTAATTCGTTAATATTGATTCTATTCATAGTTTTGGCTCTATCAATAGCTTCTTGCAAGCGTTCCTTTCGAATTGGTTTCATTAAATAATCGACCGCATGCGCATCGAAGGCGTCCAGAGCATAGTCTTGATAAGCGGTGGTAAAAATAATTGCAGGAGGCGCTTCCAGTCCTGCAAGGTGGTGTGCAACTTCGAGACCATCCATCACTGGCATACGAATATCCAATAATATAAGTTCTGGCGATTCTTTACTGATTAGCCTGAGTGCAGCAATACCGTTTTCAGCCTCCGAGATTGAAAAATCAGCGTTTAATTCGGAAAGCAGGTTCACCAGCCGTTCTCTGGCCAGCATTTCGTCATCAACGATCAGTATTTTCATAGGGATAGGGCCAAATTATTTTGGTGATGTAATGGCAATCTTCCACCTGTGTCAGCAATCGTCCCTTGCCCCCATAATATGCCGACAGACGTTGTCGAATATTATCCTGTGCCATTTGATTACCTTTTTGATGTTCAGCACTTTCTCTGGAAGGCAGCGGATTCTCAATCGTGATAATTATTTCATTTGATGATAATCGGCCTAGAATATGAATCACACCACCCTCAGGCAAGGGCTCGATACCATGATAAATTGCATTCTCAATGACAGGTTGAAGTATCAGATTGGGGAGTTGTGCATGTTCAGGTAAATCATCCGTTTCCCAGACGGTTTTCAATCTGTCGCCGAAGCGATGAGACTCGATACGCAGGTAGCGTTTACACAGTGAGATTTCTTCGGCCACGGTAGACATGCGTTTGGCTTCCTGTAGACTAACGCGAAATAAATCAGCCATATCTTCGGTGGCCTCTTCAGCGAGTTTTGGAGCTTTACGTGTTAGGCTGGCAATCGTATTCATGCAATTGAAAAGGAAATGTGGCCGTATGCGAGATTGTAGCGCCTGTACCCGTGCTTCGGCCTCTGATTCAATATTTTTCCGCCATTGATGCTGTATATAAAAATAGCGCAATGAAAGTGCGCTAACAATAGCGCTGATGCTCATACATTCGAAGAGAAAGGCGCCATGTCCTAGAGGTCTGTCCGTCAGTGCTGGTTTGACATGGAACATCCACCAAGCCAGTTCTGTGATCAGCAGAGATATCAGCAGGGTCAAGCAATAACTCAGGCTGGCCGCCCAAAAATCGGATAGGCGGCTCAAGTGGTTTCTGCTCAGACATAGCGCGGCTGCGCAAGACAAGGCAATCCATTGTATAAAGAGTGAGTATAAGGCCAGATCTATAATGCGCTCCTGCGCTAGTGTTGAGTGCGTTAGTGTTAGAACAATAGCGAGTAATTCGCCGAGGAGAAGCACGACAAAAAGCATACGGACATCACAGAAATCCGGTAGAAAAGAATGTGCTAGCTGTCGGCTCATTGGCATAAAATAATGAATTTTCAAAGACAGCTTACGTTATACTGCTGGCTATTATCAAACATAGAGTCGAGAATACTGGTTGTACGTAAAAAGTGACCAATAAAACCAAGCAAGATAAGGGCAAAAAAAGCAAACTCAGTCAAGAAAAGCCCACTAAAGATAAGCTTTGGGGCGGGCGTTTCTCTGCATCTACTAATGCTTTTGTAGAACAGTTCACACAGTCTGTTTCTTACGATCAACGCCTCTACCATTATGATATTACGGGGTCGGTAGCTCATGTCAGCATGTTGGCAAAGGTCGGTGTACTTTCACGCCAGGAATCTAAACAAATTATTACAGGCCTGCAATCAATCGAATTGGAGATTGAACAAGGAAGTTTTAAGTGGGATAGCACGCTGGAAGATGTGCATATGAATATTGAAACAGCACTGGTTGCTCATGTTGGTGATGTTGGAAAAAAACTGCATACAGGGCGTTCACGGAATGAGCAGATCGCGACAGATATTCGTCTTTATTTGCGTGATGAAGTGGCCGGCATTCAGTCCTTGTTGGCTAATGTTATGTCAGCTTTACTGGACCTCGCTGAATGCGAGGCTGAAACAATCATGCCTGGTTTTACTCATATGCAAACGGCACAACCTGTGACATTTGGTCATCACATGATGGCTTGGTTTGAAATGCTGTATCGGGATTGCCAGCGTCTCGTTGATTGTCATACGCGTATCAATGTGATGCCGCTGGGTTCTGCAGCACTGGCTGGCACCAGTTATCCTATTGATCGGCAGTACATGGCTGAATTATTAAATTTTCCAGCCGTGACGAATAATTCTCTGGATGCCGTCAGTGATCGGGATTTTGCAATCGAGTTCAGCAGTTGTTCCGCCTTGATCATGATGCATTTGTCGCGTTTCTCGGAAGAATTGGTGCTATGGATGACGCAACAATTTAGTTTTATTGATTTGGGCGATGCTTGGTGTACGGGATCTTCAATCATGCCGCAGAAAAAAAATCCGGATATCCCTGAATTGGTTCGCGGCAAAACTGCGCGGGTGTACGGTCATTTGATGGGCTTGTTAACATTAATGAAGTCTCAACCATTAGCCTACAACCGGGATAACCAGGAAGATAAGGAATCTTTATTTGATGTGATAGACACTATCAAAAGCTGTTTGCATGCTTACGCTGGTTTGGTGCCTGAAATAGCGGTGAACAGGGAACGCATGCGTGAAGCGGCCATGCAAGGTTTTACCACAGCAACTGATCTGGCAGACTATTTGGTACGTAAAGATATTGCTTTCCGGGATGCACATGCGGTGGTGGGACAATCCGTACAGTATGCCATTGAGGCAGGAAAGGATTTATCTGAATTAACCCTAAATGAATTACAGCAATTCAGTGAAGTCATAGAGGATGATGTCTTTGGCTGTCTGAGCTTGGAAGGCTCAGTTGCGGCGCGTGCTCATCAGGGAGGTACCGCCCCTGAACAAGTTTATAAGGCTATACATAATGGACGCGAACGTCTTGGGTCGGTTCTCATATACGGGGATTCTTGGTAATGAGTAAATTGATTAAGCTTTTATTGGGCGGAACTATTCTGGTTGGATTGCTGTTCGGCATGGTTGTTCTTGCTGCTGTGATGTACTTCGACCCGAACGATCATAAAGATAGAATCATTGCCAAGGTTGAAGAAGAAACCGGACGTACGCTCAAGCTAGAAGGGGATATCAGTATTAGCTATTACCCATGGCTAGGGCTTGAAGTTAGCGGTGTGACCGTGGGTAATGCAGAAGGTTTTGGAGATGCTCCTTTTATACATGCTGATGTCGTAGCTTTGCGTATTAAAACTATGCTGTTACTAAAAAAACAATATGAACTGGATACCTTGAAGCTACACGGTGTCGAGATCAATCTGACAAAAAACAAGGAAGGGGTGAGCAACTGGGACGATCTTGTGCGCGAAGAAAAGGATGATTCGGAAAAGCAGGGGCATATTAAACTGGCTGCTGTGGTATTAGGCGGTGTTGATATAAAAGACGCTCGATTCACTTGGGATGATCAGAGTGCAGGTCAAACATTCAAGATCAGCGGGATGAATATGTCTACCGGAGAGCTAATTTTTGGCGAACCTATCGATATCAAGATGAATTTAAAGGCAGAGTCCAATAAGCCTGCGATTAGCGCGGATGTAAATATGCAGGGAACTGCCTCGTACGATCTTGATGCAGAAACTTACGCGTTTAACCCAATAGGGGTGACAGCAAAACTAACAGGAAAAAACCTCCCTAAGGAGAAAGCTGAGCTTAAATTTAATACGGGCATCTTGTTTGATCTGAAAAGTGATGCCGCATCGATTGACAATCTGACATTTAATGGTCTTGGGGTACTCATCAAGGCGCAATTAAATGTCAGTGGCGTCAAATCAGGTAGGCCGACGACTGCAGGGCAATTATCGGTTGTTGGAGATGACTTGGCGCACCTGTTTAAGGTTGCAGGGATCGAACCTTTGGCGAGTCAGTTATCGAAATTAAAAGACCGAGCTTTCAATCTGCAAACCAGTCTGAGTGCTGATATGGGGAAAGGCAATGTTGCTATCTCTGATCTGAATGCGAAGTTAATTGGTGCTGTGATCGAGGGTCAGGTTGTGGTCAGTAATATGGGATCAGACACGCCTGCATTGAAGGGAAAGTTAAACGCTTCATGCCCAGATTTGCCAATCTTATTACAGGTTGCAGGCCAGTTTGAGGGTGGTGATGATCCTAAACTCAGAACCTATGGTGAGAAATTATCTAAAGCCGCCAACAAAAAATTTGAAGTTAATACGGAATTTGACGCAGATCTTGCCTCTGGTCATATCAATGTGCCTACTTTGTCATTGAAAACCTTGGGAGTCACTATTGATGGCCACTTGAAGGCTAATGCCATCAACAGTAATAGTAGCAATATTGACGGTAAGTTATTACTGCGAGGTGAAAAATTGACCGATGTGCTTGCTGCTCTGGGGCAACATGGTCTGGCGCAGAATTTAAGTACGGTCTCTATGGATGTTGCCGTTCAGGGCAGCCGAAACGATATCAAAATGAGCCCACTCAAAGCTGAAGCAATTTTTACCGGAAAACAAGTACCTGATTCACCTGCAAAGATTACACTGAATGCTGATACAAAAATAAATTTGGACAAACAGGCATTATCGATTACGAGAATGGCAGTGACTGGACTTGGCCTGAATGTTAAAGCTGACCTAAATGTCAGTAAATTTTTCTCGGAAAGCCCGAGCGTGAAAGGTAAGCTTGATGCCCGTGGAAAAGATCTGGGCATAATATTCAGGCTCTTTGGTAACGAGCCCCTTGCAAAACAGATAAACGACCTCAAAAAAAAATCCTTTGCAGTTAAAATGAATTTTGATGCGAACATGAGAGAAGGGAATATAAATCTACCTTCTCTATCTGCGGAAGGGTTGGGGCTGACAGTTAATGGAAAGATGCTTGCGACAGATTTTAGTGGCGGCAAAGGTCACGTTGATGGCCAACTAGCGATAAAGGGTGAAGATCTATCTGCCGTTCTAACGGCTTTTGATCAAGGTGCTCTCGCAAATGTGTTAAAGAAAATTTCAATCGATATTGGTGTCAAAGGTGCTAATAACAACATCAATCTGAATCCGCTAAATATCAGAGCCACCGTTGCTGGAAAAGATATGCCGAACTTTCCCGTTGATCTGACTATGACAGCAAATACAAAAATGAACTTGGACAAGCAGACACTCTCCGTTAATAACATAAAATTAAATGGCTTGGGTCTGGACTTAAAGGCGAATATCAGTGCAAATCAAGTGACAGATAAACCAACATTTAATGGCGATCTCACGGTGTCTGAATTTAATCTTCGCAAGTTAATGCAGCAGATGAAACAAGAAGCTCCCATCACGGCAGATAAGAAGGTGCTGACTAAAGTTGCTTTGCAGACAAAATTTTCAGGTTCCGCTAACAGTATTGAATTCAAAGACTTTGCTTTATTGCTGGATGATACAAACTTAAAAGGTAACCTTACGGTCAAACATTTTACGCAGCCGAGATTCGATTTTGGTATCGGCATCGATAATATCAACGCAGATAGATATTTGCCGCCATCAGTAAAGGCAGGAGAAAAACAGAAAGCTGAAGAGGCAGCAACGCCCGCAGCTGACTTACCGCTAGAAACATTAAGAAAACTCAATGGCAAAGGCGAGATGCTAATTGGAAAACTAGCCTACTCAAATCTTGGTTTAAGTAATATCAAGTTAGGTATCAATGCCAAGGATGGGCTTGTTAAGCTAGATCCGATAGTGGCTGATCTTTATCAAGGTAAATATAATGGCATTATCACGGTTGATGCCAGAGGAAACTCATTAGAAGTTAAGCAAGAGACGCAACTGAGTGGCGTGCAAATTGAGCCACTCCTGAGAGACCACACTCAGTCTCCAGAAAGCCAACTTGCCGGAGCCGCCAATATTAGCATTAAGGTGTCATCAAAAGGAAAGAATACACTCCAACTTAAACATGGGTTGAGTGGACAGGCCAAACTTGCCGTAACAAAAGGTATTTTGCGTGGTATTGATATCAGGAAAACTCTGGAACAAGCGGAGGTGTTGCTTGAGAGCAAGCGACTTGGGACAGTGAAGCAAGGTGGTGAAACCCGATTCGAGCAATTAACGGGCACATTGAATATCAAGGATGGTGTGGTTAAAAATGATGATCTGTTAATGACGGCGCCTGGTTTCAGGGTTAATGGTGGTGTTGATAAAAGAGACACGCTCGGGAATCTTCGTAATAACTCTATTAAATATAACCTGAGCGTTGCTGTCGTCGAAGAAAACGTAGTGCGCGGCGAAGAAAATTATAATATTGGTGGTTATGTGATTCCTATTAGATGCCGTGGCTCATTGGACGATCTTGCCGGAGCCTGTAAACCTGATTATGGGAAGCTTCTGAGTGCGGCTGTTCAAAAAGGTGCGCTCGATAAATTAGGGGAAGTAATTAATATAGGCATTTCAGGTAAAAACGAATCAACTGTGGATTCTGGCACAACAAGCACTGGCACAACAAGCACTGGCACAACTACGACAAAAGAATCATCTCAGCAGGAAGTAACACCAGAGTCGAAAGATCCTGCAAAGGAACTGATCGATAAAGCGCTGGAAGGTGTCTTCGATAAACTATTTTAGTGACCAATTTGTTCTCAGATAAGTTAGTTGCATGGTTTGATATTTGTGGCAGACATGATTTGCCCTGGCAACAGGAACCAGCTCCTTATCAAGTCTGGCTTTCCGAAATCATGTTGCAACAAACACAAGTGGCGACTGTCATTCCCTATTTCAATCATTTTATAGAACAATTTCCCGATATAAAGCTACTTGCGAATGCAAACATTGATGAGGTTCTAAGTCTTTGGACTGGTCTTGGGTACTATGCGCGAGGGCGGAATCTACATCATGCTGCGAAAATAATTTGTAATGATTTTGATGGGAATCTTCCTGCCGATAAAGAAAAGCTCTTAACATTACCTGGCATTGGACGCTCAACTGCTGGCGCAATCATGGCGTTGGCTTTCGGACAACACCATGTCATTCTTGATGGTAATGTAAAACGAGTACTGTGCCGTTTTTATGCAGTGAATGGTTGGCCAGGAAAGCCGGCAGTGGAAAAACATTTGTGGCAATTAGCAGAGGATCTTACTCCGAAAAAGGATGTTGCTAAATACACTCAGGCGATAATGGATTTGGGTGCAACCGTATGTACACGGTCAAAGCCACAATGTAATATTTGTCCTGTATCAAAAGAGTGTCTTGCCAGAAAGCAAGAATTACAACATAAATACCCAGTATCCAAACCAAAAAAAATAATTCCCTTACGCAAGATAATTTTCCTCTTATTGGAAAACAAGGACGGTGAAATATTGATTCAAAGGCGTCCTGCAGCAGGGATATGGGGTGGCTTATGGTGCTTTCCGGAATGCTCGCTTGATGATGATATTGAAAAATGGCTGCTGACTGAAACGGGTCTTAGTGGAACTATTATCAGAAAATTATCGGTGATAAAACATACGTTAACGCATTTCCGTATGGAAATTTTACCCATCCATTTAAAAGTAAAACGATGTAATAATGTAAAAGAGAAGGACGATCAGCAGTGGTGTTTAACTGATGGTGCCTTAAAATTTGGCATTCCAACACCAGTAAAGAAAATACTAAAGATAATCGCAGAATAACTAACATAAACACAGCTATACCTATGGATGACTCTGGGTATAGGCAATGATGGGGTGACTAATGAGTAGAATAGTGAAGTGTGTAAAGCTGAATAAAGAAGCGCAAGGACTTAAGGTTGCACCCTATCCTGGTGAGCTGGGTAAAAGAATTTATCAGAATGTTTCCCAAGAGGCATGGCAAGAATGGTTGCAGCATCAAACTATGTTGATTAATGAATATCGTTTAACGCCGATTGAGCCCAAGGCACGTAAATTTCTGGAAGAAGAAATGGAGAAATTCTTTTTTGGTTCTGGTTCCAGGCGACCTGATGAATTCGTTGCACCTGAATAAAAATTCCAGAGGATGGCTCTGGACTTGACGAACCTAGTCAAGGACTGTTTAATACGCCCTCTTTGAACCTACCTTAGTCAATGGCCAGGTAGCTCAGTTGGTAGAGCAGAGGACTGAAAATCCTTGTGTCGGCAGTTCGATTCTGTCCCTGGCCACCATTATCAACAGGCTAGCAGCCTCTGTTCTTCCTCACTAAGAAAATATAATTATCCCTGAAAGCATCTGGAAAGATGAATAACTATCCCATAGAAAATCAGATGCGATTAAATGTACTACACCAGCAGTCAGTATCTTGTCCTGTGTTACAAGTAAATTCTGTATCACAGGCAGAGCATGATTTGGTCAATATAGCGCCGAGTGTTTTATGGTGATAAATCAGTTCAAGGTGGATTTTTACTACAGACAGGGCAATGCGGATCTTTGTTTAGTTTTGCGGTGTGCCATTCCATATGTATGACATCCAGAAGTAATAGCCTGCCTTCCAGTGTTTCACCGATATCCATAATAATCTTCATTGTCTCACAGGCCTGAACACTGCCAACGATTCCGAGTAAAGGCGATATCACGCCATTCGCTGTACAAGTTTGTTCTATTTCCGCCTCGTCACCATATAGGCATCGGTAACAAGGGGAGTTATCATGTTGACTGTTGAAGACACTAACTTGCGCTTCAAAACGAATTGCTGCGCCAGAAACCAGAGGGGTCTTATGTTTAACGCAAGCATCATTGATGGCGAATCGAGTTTGAAAGTTATCACTGCAATCAATAACAGCAGTGGATAGTTTTACCTGTTTTTCCAGCTCTTCATCTTCAATCTTATGAGCAATCTTTGTAATTTGTATTTCAGGATTGAGCTCAAGTAGGTGCTCTTTGGCTGAGTCTACCTTGAGTCGGCCAATGTCTTTGGTTGCATGAACAATTTGTCTTTGTAGGTTGGAGATATCAACTTCATCAAAATCAACCAATATCAGATGACCAACGCCAGCCGCAGCAAGATACACAGATGAAGATGAGCCTAGTCCACCCAGCCCTATAATCAGAACACGTGCATCTGCCAGCCGTTGCTGACCTTCTGCATCGATCTCCGGCAGCATCATTTGCCTGCTATAACGTAATAGTTGATCGTTATTCATAATTTATAATGCATGTATTAAGATCGTCAATCTGGTGATTGACCTATGGTCACTCTATCTTGTTTGGATAAATCCTGGAATATATTCACCTGTCTAAAGTAATTTTTCAGAAAAATATTTTGTATTAAAGCCTTTTGATCATAGCCGTGTTCAATCAGTAGATAAGCATCGTTGGCAAGATAGTATTTTGCATTCTCAAGAATTACATTGATTGCTTGTAAGCCATCTGTACCTGCGACAAGTGCAAGTTCAGATTCAAATCGCACATCTCCTTGTGATAAATGTTCATCACCTTGCTTAATATAAGGAGGATTACTCACTATCAAATCAAATAATTGTGGGAGAATATTTTGGTACCAATCACTGAGGTAAAACTGAATATTTTTCAATTGATGAGTCTCGGCATTTTTCTTCGCCATCGTTAATGCATTTGTGTTGATGTCGGTGGCGACAATTCTGCAATTTGGTCTTTCAGAGGCAATGGCAATGGCAATGGCGCCGCTGCCTGTACCGAGATCTAGAATGTTAAATGCCGCATTGATAGGAATCATTTGTAATGCTACTTCCACCAAGAGTTCTGTTTCTGGTCTTGGTATCAATGTGTCTTTATTGATATTCAGCTCAAGGGACCAGAATTCTTTCTTGCCTGTAAGATGAGCTATTGGATGCCCCTGTTGCCGTTGTTCAACCAGCGATTTAAATAGTGCCGACTTATCATCGGGGATAGGCTGCTCTGGATGCGAATAAATTCTAGTTCGATTCCATTGCATAACATCACAGAATAATATTTCTACATCCAGCCGTGCACTAGCAGAAGAATTAATACTCTGTTCCGCTTGTAACAGTAACTCAGTGACGGTTGTCATGGCGATGTGCTGTGCTTTAATGATTATTCACGGCAAATTGTCTTGTTCGGCGAATGCGGCTAACTGGTCTGCCTGATACTCACTGATGAGAGGGTCAATGATCGTATCAATATCGCCTTCAACGAATTCATCAAGCTTATATAAAGTGAGGTTGATACGGTGATCTGTCACACGTCCCTGGGGAAAGTTGTAAGTGCGAATTCTTTCTGAACGATCGCCACTGCCGATCAGATTTCTACGATTTTCCGCCTGTTCCGCAGTCTTTCTCTCTCTTGCCGCATTGGTAAGCCGAGCTTGAAGGAGTGACAAGGCACGTGCCTTGTTCTTGTGTTGGGAGCGTTCGTCCTGACATTCAACAACAACCCCGGTTGGGATATGCGTCAGTCGAATAGCAGAGTCAGTTTTATTTACGTGCTGTCCACCAGCTCCTGATGCGCGGAAAGTATCAATCCGTAAATCATCCATATTAATTTCGGTTTCACCGACATCAGAGATTTCCGGCATGACTGCGACAGTACATGCAGAAGTATGAATACGTCCCTGTGATTCTGTTTCAGGCACACGTTGTACACGATGCGCACCAGATTCAAATTTCAATCTTGAATAAGCTCCTTCACCAATGATACGCATGATGACTTCTCGATAGCCACTGAGATCACTTAATGTTTTGCTCATGATCTCGACTTGCCAGCCACGTAGCTCCGCATAGCGAACATACATTTTTAATAGTATTGATGAGAACAAGGCAGCTTCTTCACCACCAGTCCCTGCACGAATCTCAAGAAATATATTGCTGTTGTCTGCGGGATCTCTGGGGAGCAACAATATTTGCAATTCCTTTTTCAGTGATCCATTTTCCTCTTCCGCAAGCTTCAATTCATCGTGTGCAAGTTCACGAATTTCCTTATCACTGTCATTCATCATTTCCTTTGCCGAAGTGATGTTCTCTAGTGTGCTGGTGTAGTTTTCAAAACTCGCAACCACAGGTTTTATATCAGCATGTTCTTTTGCATACTCACGAAATTTATTTTGATTATTGATAACGTGAGGATCAGATAATAACGCTTCCAGTTCTTGTAAACGCTCGCTGAGGTTATCCAATTTATTAAGTAGACTTTTTTTCATTTGATTTAATGTTAATACAATAAATAATAAGGGTTAAATACAGGGTGAAAATAAATAGCCTGATCAGGTTATTTATTTGGATCTTGTGTAGAGTGATCTGTATTCAGGTCAAAGAGTTCGTAAGCAGCTGAAAGTAGATCGCTTCTTCCTTCTGCATCGGCAGCACGTAACTGGCTACTTGGGGAATGGATTAATTTATTGGTTAAGGTTCGAGTGACATCCTGCAACACCTCTTCAGGATCCGCGCCTTTGCGTAATTCTTTTTGTGCTAGAATCATTACTTCTTCCTGAAAGGATTGCGCTTGATTACGTATTGCACGGATCGTCGAAACCGCATCTAGTGAACCTAACCAATCCATAAAATGAGTTACTTGAGTATCAATAATTTCTTCTGCTTGTTGTGCCGCTTTTTCACGGCTCCGCATATTATCTTGAATGACATTCTTCAGATCATCTACAGTATATAAATAAACATCATCCAGATCACCTGCCTCTGGTTCAATATCGCGAGGTACTGCAATATCCACAACAAATATAGGTCTGTGTTTACGTGCCTTAACGGCACTTTCAAAAGCGCCCTTACCGAGGATAGGTAACTGGCTCGCCGTTGATGAAATAATAATGTCTGCCTCTGCCAGGTGTTGAGGGATATCACCCAGTGCGATGGCATAGGCTGAATATTCACTAGCTAGGTGTTGTGAATGCTCCAGAGTTCGGTTGGAAATAATCATACGTGACAGTCCATTTTCGTGAAGATGCCTTGCTGTTAACTTGATGGTATCTCCTGCACCGATTAATAAAGCAGTTTGTCCAGAGAGATCGCCAAAAATCTGTTGAGCCAGTCTGACGGCAGCAAATGCGATGGAAACTGGATGATTGCCTATTGTTGTTGTTGTTCTTATTTCTTTGGCGACCTTGAATGAATGTTGGAAAAGTCGCCCTAACAATTTACCAATGCTGCCTGCTTTGAGTCCGGCCTGGTAGGCGGATTTCAACTGACCCAGAACCTGTGGTTCGCCAAGCACCATAGAATCAAGACCACTGGCGACACGAAGTATATGTTTGACAGCATGGGCATCAGGATGTCTATAGAGGAAAGGAGACAACTGATCCTGTTTTAAGCCATGGTATTCAGACAACCACTTGATGGGTTTTTCATTTCTCGCTTCTTCCAGGCTGCAATAGACTTCAGTGCGGTTGCAAGTCGATAGTATTGCGGCTTCATTCACCCCCTGCTGGTGAGCGAGTTCTCCTAGAGCTTCAGGCACGGCATCGTTGCCGAAGATGACCTTTTCTCTAAGATCAACTGGAGCAGTTGCGTGATTTATGCCAAAAGCCAAGATAGTCATAAATTAATATAAGCGGTTACTAACACATAGGCTGCTAATTCTGAGTGATGAAGTGTCGGAAAACAAGGGCATGTATGAGTCCACCACATATTGCACTTCCCGCGTGGCTGAACATTGTCTTGGTCTGTTTCCAATTGATAATCTCTCTGTGCAGCATCTATTTCAAACAATGATTTATATCCTACTTAAAGGCATATCTGCGAACGAACCTTGGGCAGTTTTTTCCAGGAATTTTTTTTCAAGACTTTAATTTCCAAGACATGACGAAATAATCTTTAAGGTCTTTAGAATGGTCTTATTTTACCTGTTTTGGTAGAATTAGTGTGAATTATGCAAAAGGTCTCTATGTATTTTTTTTGATGTATTTTTTTTGAAAATACATACAATAACGCCCATGGCAAAAATCAGTTATTTTTCACGAATCTTTGGCAACTCCCCAGTCTCACCACTGCAGAAACATATTGCTAGTGTTATCGCCTGTGTCGAGCAACTCATTCCTTATTTTGAGACTGTATTTAAAGGTGATTGGGATGAGGCAACAAAGATTCGGGAAAAACTTGCCTCACTTGAAAGTGAGGCCGATGATACCAAGAATGAATTGCGCATGAGTCTACCCAAAAATCTATTCATGCCTATTGATCGAAGAGATATTCTTGAGCTTCTGAATATGCAGGATCTGATTGCGAATCGAGCCAAGGATATTTCTGGCCTTACCCTTGGCCGCAAAATGGCTATCCCAAATGTGCTTGCAGATGACTTTATGGCATTTCTGCATCGTTGCATCGATGCCACAAAGCAAGCCCAAATTGCCATCAACGAACTGGATGGATTGGTTGTCACAGGATTCCGTGGCGACGAAGTGACTCGTGTTAAAAAGATGATTGTTGAGCTCCACGTTATCGAGAAAGAAACCGACGAGATTCAGGTCAAGCTTCGGGCCTCATTATTTGCAATTGAAAATGAATTACCCCCTATCGATGTCATGTTTATATACAAAATCATCGAGTGGATTGGTGATCTTGCTGATACGTCACAGAGTACTGGCAACCGTCTGCAGTTAATGCTTGCCAAATAATTTCACAATATATTTAACCCTCTTATAATAAATATAGTCGTAGCTATGGAACATGCAACACTACTACTAATATTTGCTGCTGTATTCGGTTTGTTTATGGCCTGGGGGATTGGTGCTAATGACGTTGCTAATGCCATGGCAACTTCAGTTGGCTCCAGAGCGCTTACCATCAAATCTGCTATTTTAGTTGCGGCAATATTTGAATTCTCAGGTGCTTTCCTTGCTGGCGGGGAAGTTACTTCAACCATCAGAAAAGGAATAGTCGATGCTTCTTCTCTAGCTAGCTCTCCTGAAATTTTAGTCTATGGGATGTTGGCTTCATTACTTGCTGCGGGCACTTGGTTATTGATCGCTTCTCGCTATGGACTCCCTGTATCAACGACACATTCTATTGTTGGCGCTATCGTTGGCTTTGCTGCAATTGTCGTTGGTGTTGATGCCGTTAAATGGGGGAAAGTTGGCTCAATCGCAGTGAGTTGGGTGGTTTCACCGGTACTCGCCGGGGTCCTTTCTTACTTTTTATATCGTAGCGTTCAGAAACTCATCCTAGACACAACGAACCCATTTAAATATGCACAAAGATATGTCCCTTTCTATATTTTTTTAACTGGTTTTATAATTTCCCTTGTAACCTTCTTTAAAGGTTTGAAACATGTCGGACTTGAGATGTCACAACAGGAATGCTACCTATCCGCTATGTTTATTGGCTTGCTCGCCGCGACCATTGGCAAGATATTGATCAGCCGCATTTCACAAGAAACTGGAAAAGGAAACAGCGATCATTTTCATAGCGTTGAAAAAATTTTTGGTATTCTCATGATCTTTACTGCATGTGCCATGGCATTTGCACACGGCTCGAATGATGTCGCGAATGCAGTTGGTCCTGTCGCTACTGTGGTTAGCATTGTGAATAATGATGGAATGATTGGGCAAAAATCATCCCTGCCAACCTGGGTTTTATTTTTAGGCGCAACAGGTATTGTGATTGGTCTGATGATGTATGGACATAAGGTGATCGCTACCGTTGGCAAAAGTATCACTGAGCTCACGCCAAGCCGTGGTTTCTGCGGAGAATTAGCCGCATCCACCACTGTCGTTCTTGCCTCGGGGACAGGTATTCCTATTTCAACCACGCACACATTAGTCGGTGCGGTCCTCGGCGTTGGTATGGCGCGCGGTATTTCTGCGCTGAATCTACATGTGATTGGCTCGATCTTTATGTCATGGATAATCACACTTCCAGCCGGCGCGATTCTGGCGATTATTTTCTTTTACATCCTTAAAATGCTGCTCTAGATCCAGTAAGCAGTTTTTGTCATCACCTTCGAACACAGTCGCATCAATTTTTTAACCTGCGCTGGTAATTCCGAAGCGCCCGCATGGTATGCGACACTGGCATGATGGGCTTCATCATCGCGCATTTGTTGTAGAATCGCCCGACTTCGTAAATCTTTTTCAGTAATCTCCTGTAAGTGCTTATCCAAATGCGCCACCACCTGTTCCTCGGTTTCAACCACAAAGCCTAGGTTCCATTTATCACCAATCAAACCCGCTAAAGAGCCAATGCTAAGTGAACCAAGAAACCAGAAATGCCCAAGAAGACTTGTGCGCCCACCCAGCTCACGTAAACGCTCTTCACACCAAACCAGATGATCAATCTCTTCCTCTGCCGAATGCTTCATCGCCTCCCGCACCTGACTGTCTCGCGCAGTCAGTGCCTGAGCCCTATACAGTGCCTGAGCAGAGACCTCACCCGCGTGGTTAACCCGCATAAGACCTTCGCTTTGCCGACGCTCGGTTTCTGACAGCACAGAATGCCCAACTTTTTCGGCAGGATAGGTACGTAATGTCTGTTGTGGCTGAACCATGAATGCCTCTAAATGCTCATCAATCGTATTGATGAAACCGTCCAGAACACTGTAATTTCGTTCACTCATACCGGACAATACGTCATTCTTCCCAATTTTTCATAGGGTGATTCACGGTAATTTCCAGTTTTTAGAATAAACAGAGACCTTTGCATAATCCACACTAATTCTACCGAAACAGGTAAAATAAGACCATTCTAAAAACCTTAAAGATTATTCATCCATATACTGGGAAAAACTGCCCAAGGTTCGTTCGCAGATATGCCTTTAGTAGGATATAAATCATTGTTTGAACTAGACGCTGTACAGAGAGATTGTCAATTGAAAACAGATTAAAACAATGTTCAGCCATCTTTATGCTTCTCGGCATCCCCGCCCTAAAGAAGTGCGGCTTCAGCCGCGCAGAAAGTGCAATATGTGGTGGACTCATACATAGGCTACATTTCCAAGTAGTATGGTATACAATACGCGCCCATTTCCATAGCTTCCTGATAAACCTCGGCGGCTGATATAAGGCAGATAACTCTGATGATCGAAGAAGTAAATCCTGTAAGTTTCGATGACATGAATCTAAGCGTGCCAGTAATGAAGGCGCTAAAAGATGTCGGTTATGAGAGTCCATCTCCTATTCAGAAAAAAACCATTCCCTTGGTCATGGCCGGTAAAGATCTGGTTGGACAGGCGCAAACCGGTACTGGAAAAACTGCGGCCTTTGCATTACCTCTTTTGTCACGTATTGACCTGAAAAAGAAAATTCCACAGGTATTGGTATTGGCACCGACAAGAGAGCTGGCGATTCAAGTTGCCGAAGCATTTCAAACCTATGCAAAATACATCAAAGGTTTTCGCGTATTGCCTATCTACGGTGGTCAGGAGTACGGCACGCAATTAAGAACTTTAAAAAGAGGAGTGCATGTTGTAGTCGGCACGCCTGGTCGAGTTATGGATCACATGCGGCGTGGCACTTTAAAATTGGATGTCTTGGAATGTCTGGTGCTTGATGAAGCCGATGAAATGTTGCGCATGGGTTTTATTGATGATGTTGAATGGATACTGGGACGATTGCCAGAAAGCAGGCAAATAGTATTGTTTTCGGCAACCATGCCAAGCGAGATTCGCAAGATTGCGAAGAAGCATCTGCAATATCCTGAGCAAGTCACGATTAAAAATAAAACTGCCACCGTTGAAACGATTAATCAACGCTACTGGTTGGTTAGTGGCGCCCATAAACTTGATGCTTTAACAAGAATCATGGAGGCTGAAACTACAGACGGCGTGATTATCTTTGTGCGTACCCGAATCAGCACCGTGGAGTTGGCAGAAAAATTACAGGCGCGCGGTTATGCGGCTGTTGCCTTGAATGGCGATTTACAACAGAAACAACGCGAACGGACTATTACGCAATTGAAATCCGGTAAGCTGGATATATTAATTGCCACCGATGTTGCTGCGCGTGGCCTAGATGTCGAACGTATCAGTCATGTGATTAACTATGACGTTCCAAATGAAACAGAAGCCTATATACATAGAATAGGGCGCACGGGTCGTGCTGGTAGAGCAGGTGAAGCAATTTTATTTATTACGCCTAGAGAAAAGCACTGGCTACATCGAATAGAAAAGGCAACCAGACAAAGAATCAAAATGATGGAATTGCCGTCAACAGACATGATCAACGACAAACGCGTGGCTCGTTTCAAACAAAACATTACCGATGCCTTGGCCAGAGAAGGGTTGGATTTTTATCAAAACCTGATCGAAGAATATCAACAGGAACATAACATTCCAGCAACAGAGATTGCCGCCGCCCTGGCGAAACTGACCCAAGGTAAAGAGCCTTTACTGTTAAAGCCAATCCCCGCTGGCAAGAGAGAACGCCAAGCACGAAATGACAGAGGCCGGAATGAATCAAGAGGCCGGGACAGATCAAGAGGAAGTGAAGATTTTGAAGAAGGCAGAAGATCGCCCAGAGACAAAGGCAAGCAAAGAAAACCAGAGGCAGGGATGGAAACCTATCGTATCGAAGTCGGGCATGATCATGATGTTCAGCCAGGAAGTATTGTTGGCGCAATCGCAAACGAAGCTGGGTTAGAGAGCAAGAATATTGGACGTATCGATATTCATGATGACTACAGCCTAGTTGACTTACCCGAAGGCATGCCGAAAGAAGTCTTTGCAGACCTTAAGAAGACCCGGGTCTCAGGCCAGAAATTAAACATTACTTGCGTGAAAGAAGCAGGTAACAAACAAGTCCCGCAACGAAAAAATAGATCTGGCAAGCCCAGAAAACCTCGTACAAAATTAAAATCTAAGGACAAGAAGAAAAGAAAGTAAGAATTTTTATTTATATGGCGTTGGGTCAGAAATATTCGCGTTTTCAAATCCTTCTTTTCTAAATCTGCAAGAATCACAAACACCACAGGCGCTGCCATCTTCATCTGCCTGATAACAAGAAATGGTTAAGGCATAATCAACTTTAAGTTTGTTCCCTTGTTGAATAATCTCAGCCTTATTAAGCTTAATAAGCGGAGTGTATATGGTTAATTTTTTGCCTTCAACACTGGTTTTTGTGGCAAGGTTTGCCATGTGTTCGAAGGCTTGAATATATTCCGGACGACAATCCGGATAGCCAGAATAATCAACGGCATTAACACCAATAAAAATATTATTGATGTCAAGTACCTCTGCCCAGGCCAGGGCATATGAGAGAAAAATGGTGTTTCTTGCAGGCACATAGGTTATCGGAATGCCATTCGTTGGTAATTCAGGAATATCGACATTATTGTCAGTCAGTGCAGAACCGCCAATCTGCGCCAGATGCAAATCAATAGTTTTGTGTTCAATGACATTAAATTCACTCGCCACCTTTATTGCTGCACCCAGTTCCGCGACATGTCTCTGACCATAATTAAAGCTCAAGGCATAACATTCATAGCCTTGATCCTTTGCAATAGCTAGTGCTGTGGCGGAATCAAGTCCACCGGAGAGAAGAATAACTGCTTTCACTATTTATTTACTTGGAATATCGCCCCAAAGATATTTATGTAATTGTATCTGTAATCTGACGGGTAATTGATCTTTCAGTATCCAGTCTGCTAATTGCGAGTTTTGAATTTCACCATGGTTGGCGGAGAAGAGGACTTCACATCGTTCGTTTAGATTATATTCATTTAATTTTTCTTTTGACCATTTATAGTCTTGGCGATCACAAATTACAAATTTTACTTGATCATTTGCTGTCAGGTATTGCATATTTTCATACATATTTTTATCGACTTCGCCCGAAGCTGGCGTTTTCAGGTCGACAATTCTGGCAACACGATTATCAATGTCTTGAATATCCAGGGTGCCACTGGTTTCCAATGAAACATCGTATCCAGCATTGCAAAGTATCTCCAACAGAGGTCTGCAATTTTTTTGTGCCAGAGGTTCTCCGCCAGTAACAGTAATTTGTTCGGTCTTATAGCCACAAATCTTTTCCATGATTTCATTAAGTGTCATTTTGTCGCCATCATGAAAGGCATATTCAGTATCACAATAAACGCAACGTAGTGGACATCCAGTTAAACGAATAAAGACAGTGGGTAATCCTGATCTGGTGGTTTCTCCCTGAATCGAAAAAAATATTTCATTGATCTTTAAGGTGCAGTCGTTGTTTGGTGTAGGTTGTGACATTATTGAATAGATGATTCTATCGGCCTAGATATTATTTCAGGGCCTATTAAGAAATATAAATTGTGGTTCTTTATGAATTATTGATGTGTTTTAAACGATCATTCGCAAGTCGTGATGCAGTCGTGCCAGGAAAGCGTTGTCTGACCTCAGTGTACCAGAGCTTGGCTTCATCGGTCTTCCCCATTTCTTGATAACTATAACCAATCTTTAGTAGTCCATGGGGGACTTTCTGGCTGTCTGGATAATGGGTAACCAGATTATTGTATTCTCTAATCGCATCTTCGTATTGACGTTTTACATATAATGTTTCTGCCATCCAGTATTGGGCATTATCTGAATATTGGTTATTCGGGTGTGCCTGCAGGAATGCGTCAAAGGCTTTAATGGCCTGGTCATACTCAGATTTTTTCAGCAGCTTAAACGCCTGCTGATATTTTGCCTGTATCTGAATCTCATCAGATTTTGCTGTCTTGACTGGTTCTGGAGCAGAAGCAGTTTCGCTTGCGGTCGTGGCTGATGCTTGTGTCTGGGTGTCAGTTTGTTCCAGTGTCAAAGCGACGGCTTCTGCTTGGTTGTGATTCTGAGGTGGCGAAACTGTTTCTGTCCGACCTAATGTTTCCAAAGGAGGGTTACTGTTTATTGTTTTCGCGGTTGGAGATTGATTCCCAGTTATAGGAGTCTCAATAGATTGTAGTCGGCGATCAATATCCACATATAAATTATGTTGCTGATTTTTCATTTGATCAATAACGTGGTTGTTTACTTCAATTTCGCCACGCAGCTTTTTAACTTCCTGCTGCAACGATTCTATTTGTTGTAGCATCTCCAACAGGCCGTTGTTTTGTAATAAACGTTCGACGTTTGCTAGGCGTTTTTCCATCGCGGGGGATGTTGGCGTTGTCACTGGCGCTTTATTCGCAGCAAATACCATAGGAGAAAGCAGAATTTCTGCAAATAAAAATACAATTAACCATCTGATGGGCATCCATTTAAACAGCACAGCAAAAACTCCTTGATTAGTAAATAATCTCTACGCGTCTATTTTGACTCCATGAATAGTCATCATGATTGTCTACGGCAGGCCTTTCTTCGCCATAACTGACAATACGTATTTGGCTTGGTGATGCACCCAATAAAGTCATCTGGCGTTTCACGGTTTGTGTACGATTCTCTCCCAACGCCAGATTATATTCTCGTGATCCACGCTCGTCTGCATGACCTTCTAAGGTAATGCTGGTGTCTGGATTTGACACCAGATAAGCTGCATGAGTTTCAACCGTGGGGAGATCTCTTGATTTAACATCGCTACTATCGTATTCGAAATAAATAATCCTGACTGAAAGCGGACTTTGTGGATCATCCAGTGAACTCATGCCAGAAAGCCCATCACCATTAGCTCCGTAGGCCTGAGTTCCTGAATTATCAGCCTCTGTATCATTCAGATTTGTTCCTTGATCTTCAACAGCATCATCCGCTTTCTCTGGCGTGGATTCACAGGCAAACAGGAATGCCGTAAATATCAAAACTATCGTTAGGTTTTTGTTCATCATTCTCTCCTGTTAGAAATGTGCTGAATAATTTAAATAGAATAACATAATCTGGGTCATCTCTTGATTTTTGCCTTGGAGAATTTTTGCCTAGGTGGAAATGGACCCCATGCTGGTTCTCGAACCTCTCCATCCTGTAACACCAGACGCTGGTGAACCTGTCCATCTGCTGAAACAGTCGCAAGGGCTGTACCGCGAACACCAGCTGTGGTATAGATAATCATATGGTCGTTGGGCGCAAAGCTGGGAGACTCATCCAGTCGTGTCCTAGTTAATATATCGAAATAGCCGTCACGTAAATCAAGAATGGCAATTCGATAGACTCCTTCTTCACCTGTGACCATGGTCAGGAAATTACCGTCAGAGGAATAACGCGGTCTGGCATTATAAGAGCCTTCAAATGTAAGGCGTTTTGTCTTGCCATCACCAAGCACATCCACTTCGTAAATTTGTGGGCTGCCTCCGCGGTCTGACGTAAAAGCCAGTTTTTTACCGTCACTTGACCAAGTGGGTTCGGTATCAATAGCTTTGTTTCTGGTTATCCGTCGTAAAGTTTTTGCAGTAAGGTGCATGACATAAATCTCGGCGTTGCCATCTTTGGACAGGGTCATGGCCAGTCGTGAACCATCGGGTGACCAGGCTGGCGCACTATTGATACCTCTATTTGCTGCGACTTTGTAGCGTTTGCCAGTTTTTATATATTGCACAAAGATAGCAGAATTTCTGTCTTCAAAGGAAACATAGGCCAGACGTTTCCCATTTGGAGACCAACTGGGGGACAGTAAAGGTTCGGGCGATTCAAGCAATACCTGAGGGCTGTGTCCATCGGCATCAGCAATCTGTAGGGCAAAAGTTTTTTTGCCATTACGTTGTTTATTGACAGTGATATATGCAATGCGGGTTGCGAATGCGCCGCGTATGCCGATTAATTTTTCATAAATGATATCGCTGATTTCATGCGCAGTGCCCCTTAGCTGGTTTTTTGTTGATGGTAGTTTGAATCCGGCAATCTGTTTTTCTCTATAGACATCAATCAATCGAAATTCGACTTCATAGTCGCCAGTACTAGTTTGAATCAATTTTCCAATGACAAGGTTCTCCATGCCTAACAAGCGCCAATCTTTAAAATTCACATTTTGAAATTCACTTGGGTGTTGTGGTAGATCTTTGAAGCCCATTGTTTTAAAGCGAGCGCTACGTTCGAGGTCTCCTGAGATTATTTCTGACAAATCTTCAGGAAGGTTTGCGGCCTGCGACCAGCCAAAAGGAACGATAGCGACAGGGATAGGGTTTTCAACTCCCTGTTCAATAGTGATCTCAAGCGCACTGGCATTATTTAGCATCATCAATGCACAGGTAAAAAATATTATTACGCTCTTCCTTTGTTTCATTTTTTTACTTATTTAAAAAAACTTAGTTTGTCGGCCTGAAGGTTGTCTTAAATTTACGCAATCCAATTCTTTCAAATGTTCCTATGTCATCAGGGACAGGTAGCGGTGATGCCTTTCGTGCCGCAGCGGCAGCACGCTGGTCAAAAATACTGTTGCCACTGGGCTTGGTAATACTGACACTGATGACTTCACCGTCGGGTTTCAACCGAACAAACAATTGGCATTCCAGGCCGTCTGGCAATCCTACCTTGTTAAACTTACTTTCTATTTTACGTTGAATCCTTTTTATAATCTTTTCGTCTAAGGTCTGATCTTTTGAGGCCTGTTCGGCTGCTTCTTCGGCAGCTAATTCATCTGCAAGTTCTTTTTTTCTCTTTTTGTCGGCTGCTGCTTTTTTCTTTTGTTCTTCTTTTGCCTTCAGTTTTGCTTCTTTCTCTTTTTGCGCTTTTGCTTCAGCTTCTTTTTCCTTTCTGGTAGCTGCCAGTTTTTTCTCTTCGAGCTTACGTTCTTTCTCAAGTTCCTTTTTTTCTTTCTCTAGTTGGGCAACTTCAGCCTGCGCTGCTTTTTGCGCTTTTGCTTCAGCTTCTTTTTCCTTTCTGGTAGCTGCCAGTTTTTTCTCTTCGAGCTTACGTTCTTTCTCAAGTTCCTTTTTTTCTTTCTCTAGTTGGGCAACTTCAGCCTGCGCTGCTTTTTGCGCTTTTGCTTCAGCTTCTTTTTCCTTTCTGGTAGCTGCCAGTTTTTTCTCTTCGAGCTTACGTTCTTTCTCAAGATTATTCAGACGTTCTCTTTCTTTCTTGTGTTTTTCTTTTTCATTTTCTTTGATTCTTTCTAATTCAGATTCAACTCGTTTTTTATCAACGGCGACAACTTCGATAACATTCACCTCTTTTTCAATTTGGTTCTTCGGTTTAGTGGTAAAATCAAAACTAAATACTAATAATGTACCGAGAACCAGATGCAGTATTAAGGACAGTGTGCCAGAACTGAGTGTCGTAAACCAACCGAGCTTCATTGAAATTAATTCTCTGGTGATTCAGTAATCAGACTAACACTGGGTACCCCAGCGTTTTGTAATAAAGCCATTAAATACACAATATGACCATAAAGGACATTTGTATCACCACCCACCCACACGGGAACACCGGGTTGATACTCTAACAATGCCTTAACGCGATTCACCAGATCTGCAGCATCAATAGGTTTGTCCTGATCTTTGCCATAATTGATATAGAAATTCCCGCCAACCTTTACGTTGACGATTATAGGTTCTTTATTTTGATCTATCTTCAATAGTTCTGATGCGGCTTGAGGCAAATCTACTTTTATGCCTTGGGTAAGTAGCGGTGCCGTAATCATAAAGATCACCAGCAATACTAGCATCACATCAATGTATGGAACGACATTGATATCAGCCATAGGACGTTTGCGTATTCTTTGTCTCATTTTTTAAGGCGAAACATTATAAGGTGAAGAGTGCAAAAGATATTCTGTGACACGCTTACAAGCATCGATAATGTTCTTTGTGACAGTCATGCTTTTCACATTTAACCTGCATTTTTCACTTCAAGAGTGTGCAAGACGATGAAGAATGGATGAAAATTCATCCATAAAAATATCGTAACGACTGATCAACCTTTCTACATCATTCGAATAACGATTGTATGCGATTACTGCCGGAATGGCGGCAAACAAACCCATAGCGGTAGCGATCAAGGCTTCGGCGATCCCCGGTGCCACCAATGATATGGAGGCTTGCTGTACATTACCTAGGGCGCGAAAGCTGTTCATGATGCCCCACACCGTGCCAAACAATCCGATATAAGGACTGGTTGAACCAACAGTTGCCAGAAAAGATAGATTAGTTTCAAGGAAATCGATTTCCTTATTCATAGCGATGCGCATAGCACGTTGAACGCCTTCGATAACAGCATCCGGTTGCGTATTTTCCTGACTTCGTAATTTTGCAAATTCTTTAAAACCAGCTTCAAATATCTTTTCCATGCCTGTCGAAGGGTTTCTGCTATTGGAAATACGATTATAGAGCGGCGAAAGATCTTCCAGTGACCAGAACTGACCTTCGAAGGTATCGGCAGCTTTTTTTGCCTTACGCAACATAACGCGTTTATTAAAGATCATAGTCCATGAAATAAACGAAGTGATGATCAGCGACAGCATTACCAATTGCACCAGAAAGCTAGCGTTAAGAATTAAATACAAAAAACCAAGATCAGTTGCAGTCGACATTAATTCAGCTCCGATATAATTGTTTCAGGGATAGGTTTTGGTTTCATGGTAGTGCTATTGAGACAGGCAATCTTGATTTCTGCCTTGCAGATTGTTTCGTCAGATCGGTTAGAAATAGTTTGTTCAAAAACCAGACTAGCTTTACGTTGATCGGCAATGTGCGTTTTGATATTAAGTAACTCGTTGAAAAATGCTGGTTTATGATAATCGATACTTACTTTACGTACGGCAAATAAAATTTCGTTTTTCTCAATCAAAATATGTTGATCGAACCCGACATGACGCAACCATTCGGTACGCGCACGTTCCATAAAATTGAGATAATTGCTGTGATAAACAACGCCGCCAGCGTCCGTGTCTTCGTAATAAATGCGCACTTGTAGATTGAATTCATTTTTATAGGCATCATTCTTCATCAAATAAATCCGCATCAGTTCCAATTTCTTTTGGTGCATCCATTCCAAAATGCAGATAGGCGGTTTTTGTCGCGGTACGGCCTCTCGGTGTTCGCATTAAAAAACCTTGCTGGATTAAGTAAGGCTCCAGAACATCTTCTATGGTATCACGCTCTTCGCTGATTGCTGCTGCCAAACTGTTAACGCCAACGGGACCGCCATCAAATTTCTGGATGATGGCCAGCAATAATTTACGATCCATACTGTCAAAACCATGCGCATCAACGCTTAACATATCCAATGCTTTATTTGATAATTCTACGGTGATGTTGCCATCAGCTTTGACCTCGGCGTAATCGCGAACACGCCTCAATAAACGGTTGGCGATACGGGGCGTACC
The DNA here is from genome assembly GCA_965261165.1 of Gammaproteobacteria bacterium. GTDB lineage: Bacteria > Pseudomonadota > Gammaproteobacteria > Eutrophobiales > Eutrophobiaceae > SMWN01. The sequence continues at coordinate 1,438,637 of OZ253445.1, forward strand.
TCTTGAACGCGCTGCAATTTCCTTGGCACCGGCATCATCTATATCTACTTCCAGAATATTCGCGGAACGTTTAACGATACTGGACAACTCATCGGTGCTGTAGAATTCCAGTCGTTGAACAATGCCAAAACGATCTCTGAGAGGCGAGGTTAATAAACCTGCTCGGGTGGTGGCGCCGACCAGTGTAAAGGGAGGCACATCCAATTTGATCGCACGTGCGGCAGGACCTTCGCCAATCATAATGTCAATTTGATAATCTTCCATGGCTGGATATAACACCTCTTCGACCACTGGACTTAAGCGGTGGATCTCGTCAATAAAAAGAACATCATGAGGTTCAAGATTGGTCAATAATGCAGCGAGATCACCTTGTCGTTCCAGCACTGGGCCAGAGGTTTGGCGCATGTTGACACTCATTTCGTTGGCGATGATATGCGCTAATGTGGTTTTCCCCAGGCCGGGCGGACCAAAGATTAATACGTGATCCAGAGATTCCTGACGCTTTCTTGCTGCGCCGATGAAAATCTCCATTTGTTCATGCACAGATCGTTGGCCGAGATAATCGGCAAGCCGCTTGGGGCGTAGGGCATTATTGTCTGCTGCAATATCTTCAGCAGTACTGGTCGATACGATATTTGGATTAGGCTCGGCAGTCATTATCATTTCAGTGTCATGTCAGTACCATTTTGAGTGTTATTTTCCCTGTTAACGCTTCAATATGCCAATCGGGTTGAGCTTTAAGATCACATTTTACGCTGGAATTATGGCGAGATTGTGTCTTAAAGGCTGGAAATTTGTTTTAGAAGCCACTATTTTTTCAGAGAAGTCTTGAGTGCCTTACGAATAATCTCTTCGCTACTCATGTCATCGGTAGCGACGGCGAACACAAAACGACTGGCTTCCTGAGGTTTATAACCCAATCCGACCAGTGCACTGACAGCGTCATCAGACTGGTCGCCCGGCGTAGCAACAGTGTCTCCCGATTTACTGCTTACAACAGCAGTTAGCTCCCAGTCTTTCAGGCGATCACGCATTTCTATAATGAGCCTTTCTGCCGTTTTCTTGCCGACACCGGGTAGTCTGACTAGACTATCTGCATCACCATTGCGAATACATTGAGCAAAGATATCGGCTTCCATGCCCGAGAGTATGGTTAGCGCCATTTTTGCACCAACGCCATTGACCTTGATTAAGGTGCGAAACATGGCGCGTTCTTCTTGTGTAGCAAAGCCAAATAATAGATGGGCATCATCGCGTATTGCCATGTGGGTAAATATGGTGATTTCTGTATTTGTCTCAGGCAGTTTGTAGAAGGTGGTCATGGGGGCTTCGATTTCGTAGGCAACACCTTGTACGTCAACCATCATATATGGTGGTTGTTTGAGGATTAATACGCCGCGTATTTGCCCTATCATCAAGAGTCTCCAGTCATACTAAGCGGTCGCCTTTGATGCGCATTAGGGCATCTCTGGAATGACCATGACACAAGGCGATCGCCAGAGCATCTGCCGCATCTTCCTGTAGCTCTTCTTGCAGGCAGAGCAATATCTTCACCATATGTTGCACTTGATTTTTTTTCGCATGACCTTTACCAACCATGGCTTGTTTGACCTGATTGGCAGTGTATTCAAAAATTTTGAGATTTCTGACAGCACAGGCCACAATGGCTGTGCCGCGGGCTTGACCAAGCTTTAAAGCTGAATCTGCATTTTTATGCATAAAGACTTTTTCTATAGATACTTCCTCAGGCTGATAGGTGCTGATGGAGTTATCAATCCCGATGAAGATCTGGTGCAATTTTTCAGCCAGCGTTTCACCTTTGGTCCGGATAAAACCATTGGCGATGTGTTTGGCATGATTCCCCTCAATATCAATCACGCCATAGCCAGTAAAACGGGAGCCAGGATCGATACCAAGAATTCTGATCATTCCGGTTACTTGGCTCGATTACTCTTTGTTGAAAATGTTCTCTCAATGCTCATGTATTAGTTATACATTCTATTCTCATTTTTGCCTCATGGATGCAGGCAAGGAGCGCAGGCTTTGCCCAGAGTAGTCATTGCCCATGACGCTGGGCAAATTAAGGACCAAGGGACCACAATCATTCCAGTTGTGCCAGAACATTATCAGGGATATTTGCATTGGAATAAACCTTTTGTACATCATCCAGATCTTCCAGCATATCAAGCAGATTCAACATGGTCTGTGCACTTTTAAGATCCAGTGTCACCGAGGTCAAAGCGTGCATGGTTACTTCGGCATTTTCCGGCTCAAGTCCTGCGGTGATTAGTGTATTTTTTACATCCACAAAACCATTAGGTTCTGTAAGTACATCGATTGAACCATCATTATTGGCGACGACATCTTCAGCGCCACCTTCCAGTGCAGCATCCATAATGGCATCTTCATCGCTGCCTGTCGGGTATGAAATCAGGCCAACCTTGGAAAACAGATAAGCCACTGAGCCATCAGTACCTAGGTTGCCATTATATTTGGAAAAGGCATGACGAACCTCGGCGACAGTACGATTCTTATTGTCGGTCATGGTGTCAACAATCATTGCGACACCGCTAGGGCCATAGCCTTCATAGCGGATTTCATCAACGTTTTCGCCTTCAGTATCACCAGAGCCTCTTTTGACAGCTTTTTCTATGGTGTCTTTGGGGAGGCTTTGGGATTTTGCGCCATCAATCGCAGTACGTAGTCTGGGGTTGGCATCTGGGTCACCACCACCCATTTTTGCGGCGATGGTGATTTCGCGAATCAGTTTGGAGAAGAGTTTACCGCGTTTGGCATCTTGCTTGCCTTTGCGATATTGGATATTCGCCCATTTACTATGACCAGCCATAAAAAAACAGCCCCTTTTTTTTGCGTGAATTCTACCACTTGCCAGGAGCCTTCCCAAGCAATGTCACATCATCTTTGAACTTAATCAACACTGGAGAATCGCATAGAAGTGGAGGGGATAAAGGTCAATTTTTGAGTTTTTTTGAAGACTGCTTTATTGAGGATCTATTATGCCAACAGCCATCAATGCGATCGCATTAGCATTATTAATTTTTTCTGGCAGCGTTCAGGCCTTAGCCGCATCAAGTCACGATCTGTTTGATCAAGTTCTACAGGCGCATGTGAATGAGGGCAAGGTTAATTATCCGGCGATTAAGGAAGATAAACGTTTTCAGGACTACCTGACATATCTTGCTCAAACAAACCCGGAAAAATTTACCACAGATAATGAAAAGCTGGCTTTCTGGATTAACGCTTATAACGCGCTAGCCATCAAAGGGATTACGGATGGCTTGAGTCCTTCAGGTTTCTTCTCTCGTGTTACTTATTTTAAATCAACTGACTATAAATTAGCTGGGCGTGATATCAATTTATACGATCTGGAGCGCGACATTATCATTCCATTTGGCGAGCCGCGTATTCATTTTGCTATTGTTTGTGCCTCGGCATCCTGTCCAAATTTAATCTCTGAAGCTTATGTCGCCGATAAACTTGACCAACAAATGGAAAGCAACACCAAACGTTTCATCAATAACGATTTCAAGAATCAGTTTGATGTCGAGAAAAAGGTCGCTCGGGTTTCTAAAATATTTGACTGGTTTACCGAAGATTTCAAAAAAACCTCTGGCTCGGTGCAGAAATTTATTGCAAATTATGTTGATGATTCGGCATTGGTAAAATTATTAGCCGAAGATACACTGCGTATAGAACACCTGAAATATGACTGGTCACTAAATGGAATACCAGTTAAATAAAAGCTATCGGTATGTTTCTTGCGGTTGACGAAAGACAGCAAATTGCACGGTTGTTTGCCTTCCTCTTACAAGGCGAACGTTTGGCTCTTGATTGTACCAGTCAACAGGCTACGTTGTTTAATGATAAAGCTTCGCGAAAATTTTTAAGTAATCAGGCACGTCAGGAAAAATTTCACTGTCAGGTATTCAAGGCAGGCATTGGCATTGTCGCTCCTCGTGGTGTATCAAACATTCCCGGCGGGAAAGAAATGCAGGCCTACCGGCGTTTGTTAACTGAAGCCTGGGAATGGGGCAATCAGGCTGAAACCCTGTTGGGCATGCAAATCATACTTGAAGGTCTGGGTGATGTAGCTATTCGGCATATTAATGCTGGATTTGAATTACGTAAGGTTGGTTCAATGTGTCGGCGGGTTCGTTATTTAATTCTTGCACAGGAAGATGCCCATCATGCCTTTGGATTGCAAAGATTTAAAGCGAGTATTGGCGACGAATTTGTGCCAGATTATTTAATACAGAGAAGTCAGGACTATCTCAATTTACTTGAATCCCTGATGTCGTCCGTCTCCGATCTGTTTTTTCATTTTGACGAACAAGCGGAGCAATATACCAAAGAATTCTATGCCGACTTACCGACATGGCTAATCGATCAACGATCATGATTAGTATCATCATTCCTGCGTTGAATGAAGCAAAGGCGTTGCCTGCAACATTGCACAATGCGCTTGCACAAGCAAGCGATCTGGAGGTCATAGTGGTAGATGGTGGCAGTACCGATCGAACGCAGGCCATTATCAGAGAAAACATTGGCGTTGAATTGATTATTTCTCCACGAGGCCGTGCCAGACAAATGAACGCAGGCGCTATGCAAGCGAAAGGAGAGTGGTTGTTGTTTCTGCACGCTGACACCTTATTGCCGACCAATGCGTCACAGGAAATACAATCATTAACCATAGATAAAAGTAAACAAGCTGGGTGTTTTCACCAACGCTTTTCAAAAGACCACTGGTTTTTATGGCTCGTCTCTCGCTTACATAATTGGCGCTGCCATAGAACTCATATTATGTATGGTGATCAGGCGATGTTTATAAGACGACAATTGTTTGAATCTATCGGTGGCTTTCCTGAGCAGGATATTCTTGAAGATGTATTGATTAGCGAATTAATTATTGAGCGCACAAATTCTGTTTTACTGGAACAGGAAGTCATTACCTCATCTCGTAAGTTTGAACAACGAGGTTTTTTCAGAAGTTTTTTTGATATTTTCATTATCATGAGTTGTTATGAATTACGTTTGCCGATATTTAGGCAGGCGTTTTTTTCTGGTTTTCGTTGAGAAAATAATGTTAAAAGATAAAATTAAACCAATTGCTAATCTTTTAAATGGTCATCCATTGATGGCCGTCTTTGAAATCAACCTGACTTGCAATTCTCAATGCGCCTATTGTGATCTACCATTAAATCAAGGTAGATATGAATTGTCTCGTGACGAAATCGAAACAATATTTAGTGATCTGTATAAGACAGGATTACGTTATGTTCTATTGCAAGGAGGCGAGCCTACTTTACGTAAAGATTTACCAGAAATATTTGAGGATTTACATAAGATTGGTTATGACCTGACATTGATCACCAACGGTACGCGCATGAAGCCTGATTTAATAGAATGCGCAAAACAGGTCACAGCCAGTATTTCAATCAGTCTAGATACTTTAGACCGTGATCGTTATCGTCGTATTCGCGGTGCTGATCAGTTGGACATGGTGTTGAGTGGTATTGAACGACTGTATGATTATCCCTATGAAAAATATATCACCTGTATCGTCAGTGAATTAAATCGTGATGATGTGATGGATGTTGTGCGTTTTTCTCGTGAACGTGGATTTATTCCAGTGGTTGGCGCTTATCATTGGAACATTGAGCGTTATGGAAAATTCGATCAGGAATTACAGTATCAAAAGCAGGTTGCCGCAAATGTATTTCAGGAAGTCCTGCAATCAAACCTTGTCCCACGAGGTTACTTCAGACGTTACTTGCAGGACAATATTAATTGGTTGAATGATCGGGCATTACAGCCTTGTGATGCTGGACGTTATAGTATTTCTATTGACTCATCAGGTAACGTTGCGCCGTGTCTAGCGCTTAAGCATGCGGGCAATTTACTCGAATCTTCACTGCCTGAAATTCTGGCTAATTTTGACAAGCAAGCCATCAAATTATGCTCCGATAAATCTTCCTGCAACATGATGTGTAGTCGTGCTATCGGTTCATCAATACGTCATCCACTAGACGCATTGATGACACCACGAACGATCATGCCGACAATTACACAATGCTGAAGTCAGCATCGGTTCTGAGTTTCAGATTAATTTTTGCCAGTTCGATATTAACGACGGTATATGCGCAGGAAGCTCCACAAAAATCACATGAACATCAAGGGAAATTAAGCCCGTATGTTGGAGAGCCCCCTGAAATTGTGCTTGATGAGAATGAATCAAAATTACTGGCATCGGGGCAAGCCGTGTTTAAAAAACTGGCTCTCAAAAATGCCAAACGTGGTCTCGCAATATTTCGGGTAAATGCTGACGCGAAAACTATCTGGTCTGTCATAAAAGATTTTAAAGCCTACCCAGAATGGATAGCGGGCATTAATAAAACTGAGATTTATAAGCGGGAAGCTAGGAATATTTATGTCAAATTTATTGCTGGCGGTAGTTTGTTAAGAGATACGACCTGGTATGCAATCCATGATTATCCGCAAGATAACATGGAGGACGCAAGAAACTGGGGAACATGGAAACTAGATTATGAACATCGCTCAGACTTTGACGACTCCGTTGGATTTTGGCGAGTGGTTCCTGTGGCTAGTGATTCTGGGAAATCAGATGTGATTTATTCTACGGATCTTCGTTTGAAAGGTTTTTTTGTAGCGTTGTTTGAGGCATCCTTGATCAATAACAGTCTTAAGAATGCAACGCAGTGGGTTAAGGTTCAGGCTGAGGCTCAGGCTTCGCCCTGAAGATGAGAACAACACTCAACTAGGCATCGCCACTCAAAAGCACCTGCTGATTATTTTCCTTAGCAAAATCAAGTAACCGTTGAATAGGAAGCCTAGCCCGTTTGCCAATTTCGGGATCGATGTGAATCTCACCGCTGCCTGTTTCTAAACGCTCGACCAACTTCCTAAGGCTATTCATTGCCATCCAGGGGCAGTGTGCACAACTCATACAGGTAGCGCTTTTGCCACTGGTGGGGGCTTCGATAAATATTTTATCTGGGGCGGCTTCCTGCATTTTGTGGAAGATGCCTTTGTCGGTAGCAACGATGAATTTTTTGGCGTCCATTTTGGTGGCGGCTTTAACAATGCCAGTGGTTGAACTGACTATATCAGCATGTTCAATGACTGACGCAGGCGACTCTGGATGCACTAGGACTTTGGCATCGGGATGTTGTTTCATTAAATCTGCAAGTTCGATGCCTTTGAATTCTTCATGGACAATACAAACGCCTTGCCATAGCAACATATCTGCACCAGTTTGTTTTTGAATATAATCACCTAAGTATTTGTCTGGTGCCCAGATAAACTTCTCACCTTTTTCACGTAGGTGATTGATAATATCCAATGCACTGCCAGAAGTGACAACCCAATCAGCTCGGGCTTTAACTGCGGCACTGGTGTTAGCGTAGACGATAACGGTTCTATCAGGGTGTTGATCGCAAAACTCGCTGAACTCCTTAATGGGGCAACCCAGGTCCAATGAGCAATCTGCGTTCAAGTCGGGCATCAAGATGCGTTTTTCAGGGTTTAATATCTTGGCAGTTTCGCCCATGAATTTCACGCCACAGACGACCAGTGTGTCGGCTTCTGATTCGTTGCCGAAACGCGCCATATCCAGAGAATCAGAAACATGACCTACAGTGGCATCAGCAATAAGTTGTAGATCGGGATCAGTATAGTAATGTGCCACTATTACGGCATTTTTTTCTTTTAATAACTGTTTGATACGTAACTTGAGTTTATCACGTTCTGCGTCACTTAATGCCTCAGTGACAGTTTCGGGAATATTTTCGCGTTTAACGGTGCAGATTTCTGCTAGAGAAGTGTCTGTTGTCATAATTCAATCTATCAAACTGGAGCTATCTGACTGAAGTATAGCCCTCATTCTGATTCAGGTTTCACTTCTTCTTTTTTTAGCAGGTTTGGCCAGTTTTATCCCCAGCTCACGCAACTGCCTTATCGAAGCAGGTGCGGGTGCGTCGGTTAGCGGACAATTTGCTGTTTGTGTTTTTGGAAAGGCAATCACGTCACGAATTGAGCTGGCGCCAACCATGAGCATGATCAAGCGATCTAACCCAAAAGCAATACCGCCATGTGGAGGACAACCGTAATCTAATGCGTCAATAAGAAATCCGAATTTATCCTCGGCTTCTTCGTCTCCAATACCAAGAAGTTTTAATACACTTCTCTGCATATCAGGTTTATGGATACGGATAGAACCGCCACCAAGTTCAGTGCCATTCAAGACTAAATCATAGGCACGTGATAATGCGTTGTCCGGATCAGCTTCAAGCTCGCTGGTTTCTGTTACATAAGGTGCGGTAAATGGATGATGTAATGCGTCCCGGCATTTCTCGTCTTCGTTATAATCGAACATTGGGAAATCAACCACCCAAACGGGCTGCCATTCACTTGTGTATAAATTTCTATCTTCTGCCAGTTTTTTACGCAGAGCACCGAGGGCATTGTTTACAATCTTGGTTTTATCCGCGCCGAAGAAAATCAGATCGCCATTTTCTGCCTGTGTGCGCTGCATAATGATTGTGACCACATTATTAGGCAGGAATTTCAAGATTGGAGATTGCAAGCCTTCTGTGCCAGCGGCTATGTCGTTAACCTTGATATAGGCAAGACCTTTGGCACCGTAATTGGCGACAAAGTCTGTGTAAGTATCTATCTCTTTACGGGATAGCTCGCTGCCAGCGGGCAATCTCAATGCGGCGACACGACCATTATCCATTTTTGCCGGACCAGAGAAGACCTTAAACTCAACCCCTGCCATTATATCAGAGACATCGATGAGTTCTAATGGGTTACGGAAATCTGGGCGATCGGTGCCAAAACGATACATGGCATCGGCATAAGTAATACGTGGGACCGGTGAAGGTAAATCAATATCCAGCACATCTTTGAAAAGGGAAATCATCATTTTTCCCATGATGGTCATAATGGCTTCTTCATCCATAAAAGAAGTTTCGATATCGAGCTGAGTGAATTCTGGCTGCCTGTCTGCACGCAGATCTTCGTCGCGGAAGCAACGCACAATTTGGTAATAACGATCCATACCGGACATCATTAATAACTGTTTAAATAATTGTGGTGATTGCGGTAAGGCAAAAAACTCACCTGGATGTGTGCGACTGGGAACCAGATAATCGCGAGCACCTTCTGGGGTCGCACGAGTCAGCATAGGTGTTTCAATTTCTAGGAAACCGTTGTCATCAAGAAAACTGTGCATGGCTTTGGTGATGGCCGCGCGTAATTTTATGTTTCTTTGCATCTCATCTCTACGCAAATCAATATAACGATACCTAAGTTTTATATCATCATGGACATTGTCATCATCCAGCTGGAAGGGCGGTGTTTTGGCAGCATTGAGTATTTCGATTTCATAACCCAGTACTTCAATTTCGCCAGTAGGTAGCTCAGGGTTGATAGTGCCTTCCGGACGATTGCGTACTTTACCTATGATCTTCAATACATATTCATTGCGCACGGCATCAGCGATAGCAAAAGATTCAGCACGATCTGGGTCAAACACGATCTGGGCTATACCCTCACGATCACGTAGGTCGATAAAAATTACACCACCGTGATCTCGACGACAACGCACCCAGCCGTAGAGGGTAATTTCCTGATCGAGTAAAGAGGTATTTAATTGCCCACAATAATGACTACGCATACTGATATTTTTCCCAATGTTTCACTTTGTAAAATGCCTTCGAGCCATAGCCTCGCACACACAGCGGAGCATCTTACGGATTGGCGGGATTTTACGCAAGTCCATAAGCCTGAAAGTGTTTGGTTTTGGGTGTCTCAGTCCGTTTTCCTAGGAAAAATATGCGGCAATTCCGCCCATAGAAATACTGAACTTGAAGTCATTTTCCGCAAAAACATTCAGTTGGACGACATCTTTTGCCGACAGCATGGCGCTAAAGCCTGAAGCAGGGTTCGGAGTTGTGGGCACAAATATTGAAATTAGGTCTTTTCAAAAGAAGGTTCAACGGTTGTTACTGATAATTTCCGTTCATACCAAGGTTTAAAAAATTACGGCTACAATCACAAAACAGTAAACCATTCAGTTGGTGAATACGTTCGTCACCAAGCACACACAAATTGGATGAACTAAACATTCAAGAAGACGGAAGTTAAGGACGAAATGTTCTTTTTCATCAAAATGGCCACGTCCAGGGTTTAATGTAAATGTGCCCTAATATTGATAGCTTTAAAAACGCGGCTGAAAAGCAAAAGAAGGTATCTATTGCCTCTTAATCTATTCGACGATATGAACAAAATAATAGAAGAATAAAACAAAGCCCCTGCACGGAGGCTTTTAATCTAACTTTAATGGCTAGATTATATAACTCCCTAAATAATTAGTTAGCTGTTTATTCCGAACTCTCCGTTGCTGATATCTTCTTTTTTGGCTGCTCTGTCTTAGATGCGGATTTTTCGCCAGAATCGCCCGATTCTTTGCCTTTTGTTTCTTTCGTAGTGTTCGAATTATCGTTGTCTTCAGAAGCCTTCTTGTCTTCCTTGCCCTCCTTGAAATCTGTTTCGTACCAGCCTGTTCCAGTCAATTTAAAGGCCGTAGCAGAGACAAGTTTACGCAGAGTTGCTTGCTTACATTCAGGGCAATCTTTCAGCGGTGCATCACTGATTCTCTGGATTGCCTCCATTTCGTGTTCACAATGCTCGCATTGATATTCGTAAATTGGCACAAAATCCCTCTAACTTATAGATTATTATGTGATCAGTGATTGGTAAAAATGATCGGCGATTAGTAAGAAGCCGCAAAATAGGCTGCTGTGTCGATAAAATCAAGTCTTATATCAAAACCACCTGAAAACTGTAGGATTTGGAGCTGGGATTTACACGATTTTCATGATTGATGCCGTCGTGAATCCCCTATGGATAGTGAAAATAGTCTGTACCGTATTGCCATCTATGAGATCTTCGGTATCATCATCGCCGCTTCGTCTTGGTTTAAGGGCTCGAATCAGGATATAGTTTTTATGAAGTGGGTCGTTAGCTCAGTTGGTAGAGCACCGCACTTTTAATGCGATGGTCGCGCGTTCGAATCGCGCACGACCCACCATTTTGGTTAGGTGTATGTCTATTTAACTTTCTGCTATTAATTTAACTGCATATCGTCTAAACCATGCCTGTCGTTGCAAACGGTGGGACTGAAGTCCCCCTGCCAATGGAGGGTCTCCATATACGCCATATGCTTGTGTGGTCTCGACTTCATGTTCCAGAATCAGTTCTACTTCCTGCATCCATGCAGTCGTCTGTGTCAAAATTTTTTCGTCGTTAACCACGAAAAATACGAAAATATAAAATCTCGCAGGGATGACTAAAGGTGTCACTCCTCGTATCAAACAATCGTGTAAATTATCAGCCCATCAAGTGGTTTGCCTGCTTTTATCATGCCTCTTACTTTTAATCAGGTCTTGCCTAAGGAAGTATATTCCAATCCATAAATGCGTCTAAAGGGTAGGCAAGAGAGCGTTTTGTCAGCCAGCTTTTAGCCCCTTGTCCATTATTAATGTCCATTATTAATGTCCATTATAATGGTTTTTAAAGAGTTTCTGGCGCACCCTTTGCAGTTGGTCCGCCGCCTGATTGTCGCTGATCTGATAAGCGACTTCATCCAGTATTTCAAAACTGAGGCCGGGTTTCAAATAGTCTTTCGCATTAGGCAGTGATTTGAGCTTATCGTAAGGTGTCATCATATTTTCATAACGATAGATCTGGCGTTCTTTGCCCTTGGCATCGGTGCGAGTCTCAGGGAAAAAGCCGGGGCGCTGGTAGTTGAGGTATGGGATGATAGTTGATGTATTCCGAGCCGTTGTCGGTATGGAAGCTGATGATGATAAAAGGCAATTGATCCGACAGTTGTTGCAGCGCGGGAATGCGGTAGCACGCGCTGATCCTTTCGACGGCGCAGACAATCTCGCACTGAGTGACTTCATCGACGGCGTTGATATGATAGACCCCTTCTGTTTGTCTAAATCCCCCTGATGGACAGTATCAATGCGGATATAGCCAGGTTGCCCATTGGGCTTTGCCAAGTTGCCCATTGGGCTTAGGTTTACGTCTCTCGCCGATTTTGGATGGCTTGGACTGCGTCTTTTGGAAGTAACGCCGTCGATGCGTATAGCCGGTGGATTTTCTCAGCTTGTACCGGTGACTGACAGAGATCGATGCCAGCGTGGTGTATTGCGTTTGTCCAAATACCGCACAAACCCGCTCACAGAGCTGCTTGGCCGCTTGGCCGCAGGGCGGGTCATGGTGCTCATCCATGTCTGCCAACAGGCGAATATCTTCTGCTGTGTATTGGGTCTTGAAGCCAGATACGGTGCGCTGGAGTCGGCCGCTCTTGCGCTACTGGGCAATCATCCGCGTCAGTTGTTGACGGGAGTAACCGCTGAGCTTCATCAGATAACGGATCATCAGCCCTTGCTCTGGCGGCTACTGGTCAAATAGCGGAATCTGACCAGTTGCCCCTGAACCCAGCGGTAGCAGGTAGCCTGGTCGCTGATCACTGAAAAAGCCACTGTCTGGGTGCCAGGAAATCGGCAAGCTGATCAATTGTGGTTAAGTCTTCAAGTTTCATGATGGTCTTCATCCTCCCATCATGAACTGATCGCTATTTGCTGTCAGCCCGCTCCAGACGCATTTCATATTAGAAACACGACCCTCCCTTTAGACTCATTTCATATTGGACAAGGCTGATTATTGAAAAAATTATCAATACCCCGTACCATACCTGAGAGTATAACAATGGATGTCGGAGACAGTGCCTCGTGAAACTTTTGCAAATGCTTGGAACACGGGTTAATTCTGTGTTACCCCCCCCCGCAAGATGCCTATGGCGGGTGGGGCAATGATTTCAAGCACAGCAACGACACTGCTCCAAACAACGAGTGCTAAAGCCGCAACACGAAACCAAACAGCACCGCCAGAAAAGCCAAACCCTTCCAGCACTTTAACCGCGACCCTGTCGCGCTTCCTTGCCGCCGCCTTATTCGCCCTGCTGTTTATCGTCCAGCCGACTAATGCCCAGCAAGTTGAGGCTCCCAACCCACTCGTCTGCGACCGTCACCCCAAAGTTCAGGAAGTAATCATCGACAAGGTGAGTGGCAAAAGTGTTTGTGAGGACATTACTGCGGCAGATTTGGCGGCAATTACCGCTTTAGTCCTTCAGGGCGGGTTTCGTTCCGGCTTGGGAGAAGCCCCCCCAAAGAGAAGTGATTTTGCCGGCTTAACCACATTAGGTCAGCTCGAAATCTCCGGCAATTCCAACCTTGGTGGCTTAAAGACCCTCCCGGCGGATCTTTTTCAAGGTCTGCCAGCACTGAGATCCTTGAGGTTAACGAATAATCAATTACGCACTTTGCCAATTGGTATTTTTCAGGGCTTATCCTTGTCTGGTCTCGCATTAAGCGGTAATCCGTGGGTTTCGTTCCCCACGAATATATTTGAAGAACTGGTTGGGGATAGCCAACACACACGAAATCTCATTATGGGTCTCGCCCCCATCAATGCCGCATTGCCAGTCGCCAATGGCGATATTCCAGCACAATCGTTAGCACTAACGGCTGACCCGATCACCCTGGAGGTGGCTACTTTCTTTAGCGACCCGGACGATACCCTGACCTACACAGCCACGTCCGCTACCCCCGCCATTGCCAGCGTTGCCATCAGCGGCAGCACGCTAACCATTACGCCCGTAGCACTCGGCACAACCAACATCATGGTGACTGCTCGCGACACCGCCGGACAGCCGGTTACGCAGACCTTTGCGCTTACGGTTAGCGGCGATGCGGCAGCGGACACCACCGCCCCTGACGCACCGGTAATCACTCAACCAACAACGCCAACAAATGACGACAGCATAACCATTAGCGGCACAGCAGAAGCCGATGCCACGGTAACGCTGAGCCAAAACGGCATTGTATTGACATCATCCACTGCCACTGCTGATGCCAATGGCGATTGGTCTATTGAGGCAACGCTGTCTGCTGATAATGATGGCGCCAACAGCTTTACTGCCACAGCGGCGGATCAAGCAGGCAATGTCTCTGATGTTTCTAATTCAGTTGCGGTAACACTAGACCAAACAAAACCGACTATAGCCATGCGAAATACTTCTCCAACTAACCCAACCAATGATAATCCAATCCCAATCAATCTACTATTCTCAGAACCGCTGACAGGATTTGAAGCATCTGATATTACCGTTATCAATGGAACTATAACGGCAGACTCATATCAAGTCGTTAGTACTGCTGCTGATGGTATAATGACAAATGTTACTTTTACGATAACACCATCGGCTGATGGTATCGTTGTAGTGCGTGTTGCTGCTGATGTAGCTACAGATGCTGCCGGAAACGACAATGCTAATTCAGGATCTATCCTTATTACTTATGACGGAACCGCCCCTGATATTTCAATTGAGAAGTACCTAACCAACAGCATTGAGAACAATATCCCAGACGCAAGACAGATCCGTCTTGTCGAGGCGGGAAACATTGAAATTAATGGCAGTGTAGAGACTGGTGCCACGGTGGAGATATTTCGCGGCACTGCATCCCTTGGAACAGCAGCAGTAACTGATACCACCTGGACTTTTGATCTACCGCTAATCGAGGGTGAACAAACCATTACTGCAAAAGCTACTGACAGGGCAACAAATATTGGTGAGAGTACTATTACTGTAACGCTGGATACCAGCCCGAGTATCAGCATCAGCCCCGCTACCGTAACGGCAACAGTCGGCACTGCTATTGCGGATATAACCATTGATGCCTCAGCCGGTGGTGCAGTAGCTAGCTACAGCATCAGCCCAGACCTAAACATGAACACAGGTCTGGACTTTGACCTCAGCACCGGTGCCATCTTTGGCACGCCAAATGCGGTCGCTGATGCAGTGACTTATACCATCACCGCCACTAATAGCGGTGGTATGGATACCGCCAGCGTCGTTATTACCATTACTGCTATCCCCATTATCGACATCAGCCCCGATACACTGACCGCCACCGTGGGCACCGCCATTACCCCCACCACCATTATAAATACGGGTGGTGCAGTGATTAGCTACGGCATCAGCCCGTCCATCACTAATGGACTCAGCTTTGATGCCGACACTGGCACTATTTCAGGTACGCCAACCATGGCCGCTGATGCGGTGACTTACACCATCTTTGCTACGAATGCCCCCCTTTTCTCGCGTCCCATGATTACCATTACCGTTGTTGATGCCCCCGATATCAGCCCCAGTATGGCGACACTGACCGCCACCGTGGGCACCACCATTGCCGATATCACCATTGATGCCTCAGCCGGTGGTGATGTTGCCAGCTATAGCATTGCCCCGGATATTAGTAATGGACTGTTATTTGACACAAGCACCGGCACCATTTCAGGTACGCCAGATGCGGCGGCGGCGGCAGTCACCTACACCATCACTGCCAATGGCGTTGGTATGCCTACCGTCACCGCTAGCGCCATGGTCACCATCACCGTCAATGCGGCAGCCGTAGCCGTAGCCGCCCCGAGTATCAGTATCAGCCCCGCTACCGTAACGGCAACAGTGGGCAGTGCTATTGCGGATATAACGATCGATTCAACAACAGGCGGCGGCGGTGCGGTTACCAGCTATGGCATTGCCCCGGATATTGGCAATGGACTGATGTTTGACACAACCACCGGCACTATTTCAGGTACGCCAACGGCGGTTGCAGAAGCAATCAGCTACATCATCACCGCCACTAATAGCGGTGGTACGGCTACCGCGACAGTAGCCATCACCGTGAATGCGGCAGCCGTAGCCGTTCCGATTATCAGTATTAGCGCCACTACCGTAACGGCAACAGTGGGCACGGCTATTGCGGATATAACCATCGATTCAATAACAGGCGGCGGCGGTGCGGTTGCCAGCTATGGCATTGCCCCGGATATTGGCAATGGACTGTTATTTGACGCAACCACCGGCACCATTTCAGGTACGCCAACGGCGGTTGCAGAAGCAATCAGCTACACCATCACCGCCACTAATAGCGGTGGTACGGCTACCGCGACAGTAGCCATCACCGTCAATGCGGCAGCCGTAACCGTTCCGATTATCAGTATTAGCGCCACTACCGTAACGGCAACAGTGGGCACGGCTATTGCGGATATAACCATCGATTCAATAACAGGCGGCGGCGGTGCGGTTGCCAGCTATGGCATTGCCCCGGATATTGGCAATGGACTGTTATTTGACGCAACCACCGGCACCATTTCAGGTACGCCAACGGCGGTTGCAGAAGCAATCAGCTACATCATCACCGCCACCAATAGCGCTGGTACGGCTACCGCGACGGTAGCCATCACCGTCAATGCGGCAGCCGTAGCCGCCCCGAGTATCAGTATCAGCCCCGCTACCGTAACGGCAACAGTGGGCAGTGCTATTGCGGATATAACGATCGATTCAACAACAGGCGGCGGCGGTGCGGTTACCAGCTATGGCATTGCCCCGGATATTGGCAATGGACTGATGTTTGACACAACCACCGGCACTATTTCAGGTACGCCAACGGCGGTTGCAGAAGCAATCAGCTACATCATCACCGCCACTAATAGCGGTGGTACGGCTACCGCGACAGTAGCCATCACCGTGAATGCGGCAGCCGTAGCCGTTCCGATTATCAGTATTAGCGCCACTACCGTAACGGCAACAGTGGGCACGGCTATTGCGGATATAACCATCGATTCAATAACAGGCGGCGGCGGTGCGGTTGCCAGCTATGGCATTGCCCCGGATATTGGCAATGGACTGTTATTTGACGCAAGCACCGGCACCATTTCAGGTACGCCAACGGCGGTTGCAGAAGCAATCAGCTACACCATCACCGCCACTAATAGCGGTGGTACGGCTACCGCGACAGTAGCCATCACCGTCAATGCGGCAGCCGTAACCGTTCCGATTATCAGTATTAGCGCCACTACCGTAACGGCAACAGTGGGCACGGCTATTGCGGATATAACCATCGATTCAATAACAGGCGGCGGCGGTGCGGTTGCCAGCTATGGCATTGCCCCGGATATTGGCAATGGACTGTTATTTGACGCAACCACCGGCACCATTTCAGGTACGCCAACGGCGGTTGCAGAAGCAATCAGCTACATCATCACCGCCACCAATAGCGCTGGTACGGCTACCGCGACGGTAGCCATCACCGTCAATGCGGCAGCCGTAGCCGCCCCGAGTATCAGTATCAGCCCCGCTACCGTAACGGCAACAGTGGGCACGGCTATTGCGGATATAACCATCGATTCAATAACAGGCGGCGGCGGTGCGGTTGCCAGCTATGGCATTGCCCCGGATATTGGCAATGGACTGTTATTTGACGCAAGCACGGGCACCATTTCAGGTACGCCAACGGCGGTTGCAGAAGCAATCACCTACACCATCACCGCCACTAATAGCGGTGGTACGGCTACCGCGACGGTAGCCATCACCGTCAATGCGGCAGCCGTAGCCGTCCCGATTATCAGTATTAGCGCCACTACCGTAACGGCAACAGTGGGCAGTGCTATTGCGGATATAACGATCGATTCAACAACAGGCGGCGGTGGTGCGGTTGCCAGCTATGGCATTGCCCCGGATATTGGCAATGGACTGTTATTTGACGCAAGCACCGGCACTATTTCAGGTACGCCAACGGCGGTTGCAGAAGCAATCACCTACACCATCACCGCCACTAATAGCGGTGGTACGGATACCGCGACGGTAGCCATCACCGTGAATGCGGCAGCCGTAGCCGTTCCGATTATCAGTATTAGCGCCACTACCGTAACGGCAACAGTCGGCACTGCTATCGCGGATATAACCATCGATTCAACAACAGGCGGCGGCGGTGCGGTTGCCAGCTATGGCATTGCCCCGGATATTGGCAATGGACTGTTATTTGACGCAAGCACCGGCACTATTTCAGGTACGCCAACGGCGGTTGCAGAAGCAATCAGCTACACCATCACCGCCACTAATAGCGGTGGTACGGCTACCGCGACGGTAGCCATCACCGTCAATGCGGCACCCGTAGCCGTTCCGATTATCAGTATTAGCGCCACTACCGTAACGGCAACAGTGGGCACGGCTATTGCGGATATAAGCATCACTTCAAGCGGTGGTGCGGTTGCCAGCTATGGCATTGCCCCGGATATTGGCAATGGACTGTTATTTGACGCAACCACCGGCACTATTTCAGGTACGCCAACGGCGGTTGCAGAAGCAATCACCTACACCATCACCGCCACTAATAGCGGTGGTACGGATACCGCGACGGTAGCCATCACCGTCAATGCGGCAGCCGTAGCCGTTCCGAGTATCAGTATTAGCGCCACTACCGTAACGGCAACAGTGGGCACGGCTATTGCGGATATAATGATCGATTCAACAACAGGCGGCGGCGGTGCGGTTGCCAGCTATGGCATTGCCCCGGATATTGGCAATGGACTGTTATTTGACGCAAGCACCGGCACCATTTCAGGTACGCCAACGGCGGTTGCAGAAGCAATCAGCTACATCATCACCGCCACTAATAGCGGTGGTACGGCTACCGCGACGGTAGCCATCACCGTCAATGCGGCACCCGTAGCCGTAGCCGCCCCGAGTATCAGTATCAGCCCCGCTACCGTAACGGCAACAGTGGGCACGGCTATTGCGGATATAAGCATCACTTCAAGCGGTGGTGCGGTTGCCAGCTATGGCATTGCCCCGGATATTGGCAATGGACTGTTATTTGACGCAACCACCGGCACTATTTCAGGTACGCCAACGGCGGTTGCAGAAGCAATCAGCTACACCATCACCGCCACTAATAGCGGTGGTACGGCTACCGCGACGGTAGCCATCACCGTCAATGCGGCAGCCGTAGCCGTCCCGATTATCAATATTAGCGCCACTACCGTAACGGCAACAGTGGGCACGGCTATTGCGGATATAAGCATCACTTCAAGCGGTGGTGCGGTTGCCAGCTATGGCATTGCCCCGGATATTGGCAATGGACTGTTATTTGACGCAACCACCGGCACTATTTCAGGTACGCCAACGGCGGTTGCAGAAGCAATCAGCTACATCATCACCGCCACTAATAGCGGTGGTACGGATACCGCGACGGTAGCCATCACCGTCAATGCGGCAGCCGTAGCCGTTCCGATTATCAGTATTAGCGCCACTACCGTAACGGCAACAGTGGGCACGGCTATTGCGGATATAACCATCGATTCAATAACAGGCGGCGGCGGTGCGGTTGCCAGCTATGGCATTGCCCCGGATATTGGCAATGGACTGTTATTTGACGCAAGCACCGGCACCATTTCAGGTACGCCAACGGCGGTTGCAGAAGCAATCAGCTACACCATCACCGCCACTAATAGCGGTGGTACGGCTACCGCTACGGTAGCCATCACCGTCAATGCGGCACCCGTAGCCGTAGCCGCCCCGAGTATCAGTATCAGCCCCGCTACCGTAACGGCAACAGTCGGCACTGCTATCGCGGATATAAGCATCACTTCAAGCGGTGGTGCGGTTGCCAGCTATGGCATTGCCCCGGATATTGGCAATGGACTGTTATTTGACGCAAGCACCGGCACTATTTCAGGTACGCCAACGGCGGTTGCAGAAGCAATCACCTACACCATCACCGCCACTAATAGCGCTGGTACGGCTACCGCGACGGTAGCCATCACCGTCAATGCGGCAGCCGTAGCCGTTCCGATTATCAGTATTAGCGCCACTACCGTAACGGCAACAGTGGGCACGGCTATTGCGGATATAAGCATCACTTCAAGCGGTGGTGCGGTTGCCAGCTATGGCATTGCCCCGGATATTGGCAATGGACTGTTATTTGACGCAAGCACCGGCACCATCTCAGGTACGCCAACGGCGGTTGCAGAAGCAATCAGCTACATCATCACCGCCACTAATAGCGGTGGTACGGATACCGCGACGGTAGCCATCACCGTCAATGCGGCAGCCGTGGCTGCCCCCAACAGCTTGATGGGTATCAGTGCCTTGAACGATGAGGCTTTATCAAAACTCACTCAGGGCACAGTGGCGAGCATCATGACAGCAGTGAGTAACCGCATGGATGTTGCTCTATCCACGGGCACACCACCAAAGGCAAGCTATCAGTTAGACGGGCAGACCCTGCAATTGGATAATCAGGCACAGTTGCTTGGCTACATCCGTTCACTGAAAGACGGCAGCATGGATTGGAAGCGCATATTGAGCAACTTATCCTTGGTGCTGCCTTTAAATACGGCAGGGAATACAGCGGCAGGTAGCGGCAGTCGTCATGACCTGGGCTATGGTTCTGGTCTGAGCCTATGGGCTGGTGGCGATTACCTCAACCTTGATGGTGATAGTGATATTGACTGGAGTGGTGATCTGTTCAGTGCCCAGTTTGGTATCGACAAACGCATAGACAAACACCTGCTACTGGGCACTATGGTGTCCTGGAGCGAGGGTGATGCTGACTATACCCAAGATACCAATACTGGGAGCTACAACCACCAATCACTCAGTGTCCACCCATATCTGGCCTGGTCTAACCAAGGCAACCATCTCTGGGGCAGCGTTGGCTACGGCGAAGGCGAGCTAGAAATCGAAGACAATAGCAATAGCATTAGCAGCGATACCCGCCTATGGTCTTTCGCCACTGGTGCCAAGGCCGGCCTGTCTAAGGTGCCAGGCTTGAGCCTCAAAGGCGACTTCCTATGGGCGCGCACCGACATCGATAACCCCTTGGTTGACAACGCCCTAGATGCCCGTATTAGAGAACAAAGCATTGACAGCCAACGGCTGCGCTTATTGCTGGAGTTTGAGCATACCTATGGTTTATCTGGAGGCCTATTACGGCCGTTGATAGAGCTGGGCATGCGCTATGATGGCGGTGATGGTGACACGGGTATTGGTGCCATCTTGGGGACAGGCTTACGCTATACCAACGGCGGCCTGACCATGGAAGGCAAGTTACACACCCTGCTGGGACGTGACGACTATAGAGAATGGGGCGTTCAGGGCACAATTGTGCTGGATCCAGGTCTACGTGGACAGGGGCTGGCATTCAGCCTGACCCCAGGTTACGGCTATGGTGATGGTGATGGTGATGTTGGTGTTAGTGGCAGCAGTCAGATCTGGCAAGGTCTACCCAAGGGGCCAAGGGATCAGGGCCACCAGAATCAGAACTACCGTGGACGATTGCAGGCCAATATGGGTTATGGATTCTTCACCTCTGGGGGCGGCTTATTGACCCCATACGGTGAGGTACGTCTCAGCAACAGTAGGTATTATCGTCTAGGGATGCGCTGGAACCCGAATATCCCCTTCAGCCTGAATCTATTCGGGGAACACCAGACCGGCAATGACAGCATTGGTAATAGTGCTGGTAATAGTACTGGTGACAATAACGCCATCCTGTTGGAAGGCCAGATGCAGTTTTAGCCATTTGAGATGGAATAAGCTGGCCATTGTTGCTTCTGCCATTAGTTACTGGAGAAGGAACGATTAATAGCCTGATGCAAATAGTTATAGGCATGGATAGTTATCCTTAGACAGTTACTCATGGATCCCCCCCCATAGATAATTATCCCTTGGGGGAGGTTATTAACAAGGGCTTGTCGGTTAATTCAAAATCAGTCCAATCTTAAGAAAATAAAATGTTTAATAACAAGGACTTAAATATTCACAACAAGCTAAAAACTCCATTTTCCGATAAGCCCAACAAATACCCTGATTTAATGGCATTAGAAATGCCACTGTGTGCGCATGAGAAATAAATCTGCATCAGCTATTGTGCTCCCAAGTACCGCATCACTGCCATCAAGAATACTGATATAGTTAGCCATGAAACGAATGTTATTATTTGGGTACCAGTTTAAACCAAATGTTAGTAAATCAGCCTGACTATCTCCATTTATACTATTCCCGTAGTCACCATGAGCGAAGCGTGTACTAACTTCCCAAGCACCAATGCCGCCACTTCCTAATCTATTCTTGACCTTGATTTGCTTGAAGGCACCTGATTTCCAATCATAGTTACGTGATTCACCTGTAATGGAATAACTACCGTAAACATAGTAACCATCAAGAGCGATATCTGCGGTATTGCCGACCAGACCATCAAATGTCTGATGACTGTACTCAGCCTGTAATGAGAATCGACCATAGACCCCAGCAGCTTCAATGACATAGCTATCACGGTCAGATGCTGCAAAAGCACCTGTAGAGATAACGCGATTGCCTAAATGAACTTCAGGGCGAGCGCGGACTCTTGCGAAAGCATCATTGGAGCTACTGGAGTGGTCATAACTTAATCCAAGGTGAACTGCTTTAGCTTTTTCATGGATCGGTGAAAATGTCACGCGACCGGTAAAACCGTTTTCTGCATCAGCGCTCGAATCGATAGCGCCACTCAAGTGATAGGCTGCGGCTGCGGCAAACATATTGTTAAAGTGACCATTGACAATAATTCCATAGCGGCGATCGATGGCCATGGCATTAACTGGTGCTGAGCGTTCAATAAATGTAATGTATTTTGAGCTGGTCAGTTGTTCCAGACCAAATGGCATTTTTTTATGTCCCACAATGAGTGTCACCGGCTTAAAACTTGTGTAAGCCAAATAGGCATCCTTGATACCGGTTTCACTAATAGTTGTGTTGCCTGCGAAGTCATACTGAAATTTAAATTCCCAGATATTATCCAGCACACCACTCAAGTACATTCTGGCACGACGAAATTCAGCGTTTACTTCAGAACTATTGATCTGCGTATCGACCATCAAACGACCGCCAGCCCGAAATTGATATTTACCATTGGCAGAGATAACTTCCAGCTTGCCTTTATCGGCACTAAACGTCGGCATATTTTTTGTTTTCTTGGCAACTTTTTGTTTTACCTTTTTAAGGGTTCCATCCATTTCTTCGCCATCAGCATTGGCCGCACTCACCAGCATGCTATATTCATCTGTGGTAATACTGCCCTTATCCCTGAGAATCTTCAGCAGTTCCAGCATTACATCATTAGTCGCATATACTGGGGCTGAAAGTGCAGCTAAAGATCCAATCAGGATCGCGCCGCATAAGTTCATAAGACGTATTTTATTTAACACAATTTTTCTCCTCACTATGCAAAATGTTCTTTCTATTCTTATGTATTACTGTGAACATCCAGATCTGTGGCTGATAAAGATACGGTGGGGCTGTTATAGCTAGATGAATCTAATATGACAAAACAATTAAAAAAAACAGATGATTAAAAATAAATGTTGCTGTAATAAATCTATTATCTAACTGATGATTATTATCAAACAATCTATTTAGATATTACTATAAATATCATATGGTTAATGGAATTATATTTAATAATAGGGTAGTTCTAACAAGCAAGATCAATTTAACCCTACAATGACTTATGGCTTCTTCACGAAAACTGGTGATCTACGCTGCCCTCGCGGGTAATGCGCTGAGATGAAACAAGAAAAAATCATGACAAGTGAGCGGATACTAGGTCTTGATAAAGCACACATCTGGCACCCTTATAGTGCCATGGGTTCAGAATTACCCATTTACCCAGTGGCGTCTGCGGAAGGCGTAAAACTAAAGCTAACAGATGGGCGAGAGTTAATAGACGGCATGTCTTCATGGTGGTGTGCGATCCATGGTTATAACCATCCGGAAATAAATCGCGCACTTGAGGGACAGCTACAGAAGATGTCTCATATTATGTTTGGCGGCTTAACGCATGAGCCTGCTGTTGAACTGGCAGCACAATTAGTTGCGTTAACGCCTGATACATTACAATCTGTATTCTTTTCGGATTCTGGATCTGTGTCTGTTGAAGTGGCAATGAAAATGGCCATTCAATATTGGCATGCAAAAGGACAGAGCGACAAACAGCGCTTTCTAACCATTCGAAATGGCTATCATGGCGATACCTTTGCTGCCATGTCAGTAAGTGATCCTGTGGTAGGCATACATACCCTGTTTCAAGACATCTTATCAAAACAACTCTTTGCCGATTCTCCAAATTGCAAATTTGGCCAACCCTGCTCCGACAAAGATATCGCTAAATTTGAACAGATACTTATTGGCAAAAAAAATCATATCGCTGCCGTTATTATGGAGCCGATAGTTCAGGGTGCAGGCGGCATGAGATTTTATTCTGCGGAATTTTTACAACGTGTCCGTGATCTGTGTGATAGGAATCATGTGTTATTGATACTTGATGAAATCGCTACTGGCTTTGGTCGAACAGGCAAACTATTCGCCTGTGAATATGCTGATATCACCCCTGATATCATGTGTATTGGCAAAGCCCTGACTGGGGGCTATATGAGCCTAGCGGCGACACTCACAAGCAAAGATGTCAGCAACATCATCAGTCAGGGCGCTCCGGGCATGTTTATGCACGGCCCAACATTCATGGCTAACCCTTTTGCCTGCACTGCCGCCCTAGCCAGTTTGAAATTATTATTAGCCTCTCCGTGGCAATCACAGATAGCAAAAATAGAAAAACAACTGGCGGCAGGGCTCGAACCTTGCCGAACAATGAATGCTGTTCAGGATGTACGCGTATTAGGTGCCATTGGAGTGGTGGAGCTCAAGAACACAGTTGATATGGCAGAGATTCAGCCGTTGTTTGTCGATGCCGGTGTTTGGATCAGGCCATTTGGCAAGCTGGTGTATCTCATGCCTCCATTTATCATTAAGAATGAGGATCTGGAAAAATTGACCTCAGCAATTATCGATGTCGTAGCTAAACTATCTTCTTGAATCTGACCGGAAGGTTGTTTGCTGGCCAGCGTATCTTTACCATTGATTCTGAGGGTCGTTGCTACCTTCTAGCAATACGTCCGAGAATATCACGCATTGCTAGAATTATAATTTTCTGCTGATTCAATTCAACAATACCAAGATTGCTCTGCCCCCCTCCGTAACGAGGTTTTAGGCTAAAAATATTTGTGCGAATCTATACAAAACGCCCGATAAAGTCATATGAGGTGGTGTTGCACTGCGCTTTTGGTTTACAATCGTGCGTTTTTTGGCGCAGTAATAACTGCGCTCATTAATGAGTGACGCTTGCTCCATTTAAAATGTAACTGAACAGAGAATGATATGACTGATTTATCCAAATGTAGGAACATTGGCATCTTTGCCCATGTAGACGCTGGCAAAACAACCACGACAGAAAGAATTTTGAAGCTGACCGGCAAGATTCACAAGACTGGTGAAGTACATGATGGTGAGGCCACCACTGATTTCATGGAACAGGAACAGGAACGTGGGATTACCATTCAGTCTGCTGCTACTAGCTGTGAATGGAATGATCACCGTTTGAATATTATTGATACCCCGGGACACGTTGATTTCACAATCGAAGTTTATCGCTCATTGAAAGTGCTTGATGGTGGTATTGGTGTGTTTTGTGGCTCTGGTGGCGTTGAACCTCAATCTGAAACCAACTGGCGTTATGCCAATGAATCTGAAGTATCCCGCATCATTTTTGTCAATAAACTTGATCGTGTCGGCGCCGATTTTTATCGCGTAGTAAAACAAGTCAAGAATGTGCTCGGCGCACATCCATTGGTCATGGTATTACCTATCGGTATCGAAGATGAATTTGCCGGTGTTGTCGAGCTGCTGACGCGTAAGGCATGGATATGGGAAGGCTCAGGCGACGCGACTAATTACAAAATTGGAGAACCGCCGGCAGATATGGCAGATGCTATTGAGGAATGGCGCGAAAAATTAATCGAAACAGCCGTCGAACAAGATGACGACATCATGGAGAGGTATCTCGAAGGAGAGGAGCCATCTATTGATGAGATTAAATCATGTATCCGTAAAGGAACAATCGCCTTAGATTTCTTCCCTACTTATTGTGGCTCTGCCTTCAAAGATAAAGGAGTGCAGTTGGTGCTTGATGCTGCCGTTGATTATCTGCCTGATCCGACTGAAGTTAAGTCACAACCAGAAGTTGATCCTGAAGGCAATGAAACTGGTGAGTTTGCTACGGTTGATGCTGATAAACCACTACGTGCATTGGCATTCAAAATTATGGATGATCGTTTTGGCGCACTCACATTTATCCGTATTTACTCGGGTAAATTGGGCAAGGGCACAAACGTACTCAATAGCTTCACTGGCAAGACTGAACGTATTGGTCGTCTGGTTGAGATGCATGCTGATGAACGTATTGAACTTGATAGCGCCCAGGCAGGCGACATCGTCGCTATCGTTGGCATGAAGAATGTGCAAACAGGGCACACCTTATGTGACCCTGATAAGCCTGCAACACTTGAACCTATGATCTTCCCTGAGCCAGTTATTTCTATCGCTTGCTCTCCAGATGACAAGGTTGCATCAGAAAAACTGGGCATTGCCCTAGGCAAAATGATTAAAGAAGATCCATCCTTCCGGGTCGAAACAGATGAGGACAGTGGCGAAACCATTCTAAAAGGAATGGGTGAATTACATCTTGACATTAAGGTTGATATTCTCAAACGCACTCATGGCATCGCTGTCACCACTGGCAAACCTCAGGTGGCCTATCGTGAAACCGTCACCAAGCTAGTAGAAGATAGTTATACCCACAAAAAGCAATCTGGTGGCTCAGGTCAATACGGCAAGATCGATTACATCATCGCACCGGGTGAACCAGGTAGCGGTTTCGAATTTGAATCAAAGGTCACAGGCGGTAATGTGCCACGCGAATTTTGGCCAGCGATTGAGGGCGGCTTCAAAAAAAACATGGAAAGAGGCATTTTGGCTGGTTATCCATGCCTTGATTTCAAAGTCACCCTGACGGACGGCGCCTTCCATGCAGTTGACTCCTCAGCCGTTGCCTTTGAACTGGCTGCCAACGCTGCATACAGACAAAGCATGCCAAAAGCCGGACCACAGTTGATGGAACCAATCATGAAAGTAGACGTTTTCACCCCTGATGCTCATGTGGGTGATGTTATTGGCGATCTAAATCGTCGGCGCGGCATGATTAAGTCTCAGGATTCAGGTGCAACAGGTGTACGCATCAAGGCAGAATGCCCACTCAGTGAGATGTTTGGTTATATTGGTACCCTACGTACTTTGACATCAGGTCGTGGGCAGTTCTCAATGGAGTTTTTACATTACATGCCTTGCCCGAAGAATATTGCGGAAGAAATTATCGCTGAAGCGAAGGAACGTGAAGAAGCCAAAAAATAACTAGGGATACTCTGATTGAAACGTGCAATCCGAGATAATACGAATTTTCCATAGCAAAATAACAGAAAAATGTTAACAACATCTTTATAATCAGACCTTCTAACATCGTTCGCATTCCTAGTCTGCATCGAACACCTCAAAATCAAGATGACAGTATGTATCAATTATTTGCATGCCCTGCATACATAGAGCATCTATCGGCGATTTACCATGGACTTTTACATCACGAAAAAAGAAAATACTCAGAGGTGAATAAACCGATAAATTTGCAAGACAACGAAGAAGCCCAACAACATTAATGATGAGTCGTTATCGTCCTCCACAGGAGAAGTCTTCGCCATACATCACTAAAGATGGCTACAAAATGTTGCAGGATGAACTTAATGTATTGTGGAATAGACGTACTGATGTCACCAAGGCGCTGACCGCCGCCGCTGCTGAAGGCGATCGTTCAGAAAATGCAGAATATATTTACCGTAAAAAAGAACTGCGTGAGATTGACCGACGTGTAAGGTACCTGCAAAAGCGTTTGCCCGATTTAAAAATCGTCCCTGCACAACAACAGGATAACAAACAAATTTTCTTTGGTGCCTGGGTAACTGTTGCAACACATAAAGGTGATGCCACCACCTATCGTATTGTTGGCCACGATGAATTTGATCCGGATAAGGCCTATATCAGTCTTGATTCCCCTCTGGCAAAAGGATTATTAAAGAAAACAATTGACGATGAAGTTATTATTCATGCCGATGGAGTCAAACTGAGTTATATCGTCATTGACGTTAATTACACTCACCCGAATATAAAAAAATAATAACAAACAATGAAATTATCAGATCCCTATATTGAGGGAATTTTAATCAAACGCTATAAACGTTTTCTCGCTGATATCGAACTTGAAGATGGAACAATCATCACTGCACATACTCCTAATACTGGAGCCATGACTGGATGCTCTGCTCCGGGTTCACGGGTTTGGTTGCGAGATACCGGCAATCCGGAGCGTAAATATATATATTCATGGGAGATTGTGGAATCGAAACCTGGTGTATTGGTTGGCATTCATACGGGGCTAAGCAATAGATTAGTAAAAGAGGCCATTGAAAATGGGGTTATTAAAGAATTAGAAAACTATCAACAAATTCTTACTGAAGTCCCTTACGGTGAGGAGAAAAGCCGCATAGACCTTTTACTCAAGAAAGATGATTCTACTAATGCCGAGCAATGTTACGTGGAAGTTAAAAATGTCACGCTTGTTGAAAATAACGTCGCATATTTCCCGGATGCCATCAGTGCCAGAGGAGCCAAACATCTACGTGAATTAATGAAAATGGTAGAACAGGGGCACAGAGCTGTTATTTTTTATTGTGTGCAAAGGAAAGATGCGATGAGATTCAGACCGGCAGAGACAATTGATCTTCTCTACTCAGAGATACTCAAGCAAGCGGTTCAAACAGGAGTTGAGGCCATGGCCTACATTGCAGAAGTTTCGACTAAAGAAATTAAACTTGTTCAATCAATTCCAGTTGCCATCAAAAATTGAACCAGGTCGCTCTTTCATATTTACAAGCATCAATGTTAATGTTCAACCATGACAGATAATCCTTAAATATTATGGCACTTAATATAGAATCACTTTTGTCCGAAGCACAGGGAAAAAACTATGACCTGCATAATGAGCACATTAATCCTGCGTTCACAAAAGTCTTGCGCACTATTGGATTTGATCGTAATTACGTCCGTGCAGAAGGTCAATATTTATGGGACGACAAAGATAATAAATATATAGATATGCTCGCCGGTTATGGCGTGTTTAATGTTGGCCGTAATAACGCAACTATCAAGAAGGCGCTAGTTGATTTTCTGAACTGCAACTATCCCAGTCTGGTGCAACTTGATGCACCATTATTATCTGGTCTTCTGGCAAAAGAATTAAAGCAGCGCATCCCCTACCAACTGGATTATGTGTACTTTACAAATTCTGGTACTGAAGGCGTGGAAACAGCGATCAAATTTGCTCGTTGTGCGACTGGTCGCACTGGCATCATCCATGCGAAAAAGTCATTTCATGGACTCACCACAGGTGCTTTAGCAATCAATGGTGATGCAGCTTTCAAGGAAGGATTCACGTCTCTCATGCCGGATATTTTTACTATACCTTTCAATGACCTTGCGGCATTAGAAGAAGTTCTTGCCTCTAATGGGATTGCCGCATTTATTGTTGAGCCAATTCAGGGTAAAGGTGTCAATATTCCTGATAGTGGCTATTTAACTGAGGCCGCTCGATTGTGTCGAAAACACAAAGCCCTGTTTATTGCCGATGAAGTACAGACTGGTCTCGGACGTACAGGAAAATTTCTGGCTCTAGAGCATGATGAAGATGTTGAGCCAGATATCGTTATCTTATCAAAGGCGCTTTCTGGTGGCTACGTCCCTGTCGGTGCAGTCATTACCAAAAAACGTATTTTCACTAAAGTCTTTTCATCCATGAAACGTTCTGTTGTGCATTCTTCTACCTTTGGTCAGGGCAGTCTTGCCATGGTTGCTGGCTTAGCAACACTTGATTACATTGATGACAAAAATCTGATTGAGAATGCTAGAAAAATGGGCGATCTAACTGGAACACTTTTACAAGGCCTTAGCGAGCAACATGAATTTATGCATGATGTCAGATGGCGTGGCTTGATGATTGCTATCGAATTTTCAGAGCCAGAATCGTTATCATTACGTGCTGCCTGGGATCTGGTGCATAAATTAAATGCAGACTTATTCCCTCAGGCCATAACCATTCCTTTATTGCAGGAGCACAAAATCCTGACACAAGTTGCCGGACACCATACTGATGTTATTAAATTGATTCCACCTTTGATAATTGATGAAGGAGATGTAAATTATTTCGTTAATTCATTCAATATAGTTATGGACAATCTACACAAATTTCCAGGACCTGTGTGGGAAGCGTTGTCCAGAATTGGCAAAGCCACCCTTTCTAAAAAAAATAATAGTGAAAGCACTCAGTGTGCTTCTTGCCAGTAAAAGAATGTATAGAATCATATTTACATCTTAAAATTTTCAATAAACCGCAGGTAGACTAACCACGGGCAAACTTAAAGAGGGACACGTGATCTGGAATATCTATTTTTCTGGAGAAATCCATGGCGACTGGCACGACCGAATTGAAGTAGGTCTGCCGGCTAACTTAACTTAACCAAATACTGATTACGCCTCAACAGAAGTATGTAATTGATAGGTCCATTGCCATAGGCAACAGACCTGATAATACCCACTATGTTCCGATGCCTAGAAATATGAAAAAAATCCGCTTTGTATTTTTATTTCTCATCACCAGTATATCTATCGTCATATTGACCAACATATTATTCGGTCCCGATTGGAAAACCGCCGACCGAACCAGTGTCGGGATTGCGCCTGATCCAGCAATAGAATCAGAAGCTGTTATTCAAGTTTATGCTGCGCGGGCATTTAGCTGGCGCAATCTCTTTGCCGTACATACATGGATTGCAACAAAGGACAAAGATGCAAAACATTATAATGTTTATCAGGTTGTCGGCTGGAGAAAATGGCGAGGGCTAACTGTCGTGGTACAAGAACAAGATATCCCCGATAGATCTTGGTTTGGAAATTCGCCGATAATACTGAGAGAAATTAAAGGCACTAAAGCTGCTGTAATTATTTCCTCCATTGAAGATGCGGTATCATCATATCCTTTCCCTGACACTTATCATATGTGGCCAGGCCCCAATAGCAACACCTTCACCGCACATATCGGTCGCTCCGTACCCGAACTACAGTTAGATTTGCCGCCAACAGCGATTGGCAAAGATTTTATGACTCGAAATAATTTTTTCGATACGTCGCCAAGCGGTAATGGTATTCAGTTTTCTCTTTTTGGGCTGTTTGGGGGGCTTATCTCTACAGTTGAAGGAATAGAAATAAATATTCTGAGCCTGAATTTTGGTTTGGGCATCACGCCTCAGACAATATGCCCCTTAAAATTACGTTTACCTTTATTTGGCATCATAAAATTAGGTACTGATACCACTACGCACTAATCAAGATCCTTTTCTGGGTTCTGTGCCATAAAAACAACACCTATATAAAAAAACAGATCTCCCGATTAGGTGCACATTGCACTTTATGAGACAATGCGCCACATTTTTTTACACAGATGGATTAGACTATTGATCACAACAGCAAATCTCACCATGCAATTTGGAGCCAAACCTCTGTTTGAAAACGTTTCAGTTAAATTTGGCGAAGGTCGCCGCTATGGCCTGATTGGTGCCAATGGCTGCGGTAAATCTACCTTCATGAAAATTCTGGGTGATGAGCAGGAAGCTAGTTCTGGTAGTTTCTCAACAGATTCCAATGAACGCATAGGTAAATTGAAACAGGATCAATTTGCTTTTGAAAAGTTTACCGTTCTGGATACCGTCATTATGGGTCACGCTGAACTCTGGAAAATAAAGGTAGAACGCGAAAGAATTTATGCCTTGGAAAACATGACTGAAGAAGAAGGCATGAAGGTCGCCGAGCTGGAAGGCGAGTTTGGCGAGATGGATGGTTACAGCGCCGAATCACGTGCTGGAGAATTGTTATTAGGTGTAGGCATTCCTGTTGAACAGCATGAAGGCTTGATGAGTGAAGTTGCGCCCGGTTGGAAGTTGAGAGTTTTACTGGCACAAGCACTGTTTGCAGATCCAGATATTCTGTTACTGGACGAACCTACCAACAACCTAGATATCAATACCATCCGTTGGTTAGAAAACATTATCAATGAACGCAAAAACACCATGATCATCATTTCTCATGACCGCCATTTCCTGAATAGTGTTTGTACACATATTGCTGATATGGATTATGGCGAAATCAGGGTCTACCCGGGTAATTATGATGATTATATGATTGCATCGACTCAGGTAAGGGAAAGAATGCTGTCGAGTAACGCCAGAAAAAAAACACAGATTGCA
Source organism: Gammaproteobacteria bacterium (assembly GCA_965261165.1). Taxonomy (GTDB): domain Bacteria; phylum Pseudomonadota; class Gammaproteobacteria; order Eutrophobiales; family Eutrophobiaceae; genus SMWN01. Next base: position 1,470,926 of record OZ253445.1, read on the forward strand.
GAATTACAAACCTTCGTTAGTCGTTTCTCTGCCAATGCGTCAAAAGCAAAGCAGGCGACATCACGCGCCAGACAAATAGACAAAATACAACTGGAAGATATTAAGCCTTCCAGTCGTGTTAACCCTTACATCAGATTTAAACAGGACAAAAAACTATATCGCCTAGTTCTTGAAGTGGAAGGACTGACCAAAAGCTTTGATGAAGACTGTCTATTCAGCGCCCTTAAGCTGAATATTGAAGTTGGTGAACGTGTCGCAGTTATTGGCCCTAACGGAATTGGCAAAACAACATTATTAAATTGTCTGGTAAATGAAATTGAGGCTGACAGTGGTCAGATAAAATGGTCTGAGAACGCTGCCATTGGCTATTTTGCACAAGAACACGCCAGCGAATTTGAAAAAGACATGACCCTGTTTGACTGGATGAGTCAATGGGGAAAACCTGCCGATGACGAACAAGTCATTCGCGGCACATTAGGTCGATTACTATTCTCCAGTGATGAAGGCAAGAAATCTATTAAAGTCATCTCAGGCGGAGAAGAAGGTCGCATGCTGTTTGGAAAACTCATGTTACAAGCACCTAATATTCTGGTCATGGACGAACCAACCAATCATCTAGATATGGAGTCTATCGAATCCCTCAACCTTGCTCTGGAAAATTATGCAGGCACCCTTATCTTCGTCAGTCATGATCGTGAATTTGTTGCGTCACTGGCAACGCGTATTATTGAGCTCACGCCAAAGGGAGTGATTGATTTCAAGGGCAGCTATGATGAGTATCTGCATAGCCAGGGCATCGAACTCAATAAACTGGAGGCTGTTCAGTAATACTTGAATTAAGTGGAACCATTAAATTTCTACTTCCCAGTCCGACTGCCAATTAAGCGATGATATAATTTATCGATTGCTATAATATAAACAATCTATTTTATTAATAATTCAGCTTTTCCTACTATCATAGTTCGCCAGTTACAGCCAATGAGGAAGCTATGATGAAAAAGAAATTAACGACTAATGCTGGTTGCCCAGTGGCAGATAACCAGAATGTTATGACGGCGGGCCCGCGCGGACATCAATTATTGCAGGATGTCTGGTTTTTGGAAAAACTGGCACATTTTGACCGTGAAGTAATACCTGAAAGACGCATGCACGCAAAAGGTTCAGGGGCTTATGGAACATTCACGGTTACTCATGACATAACAAATTACACTAGGGCAAAAATATTCTCTGAAGTGGGCAAGGAGACCGAGTTATTCGCTCGATTTACAACGGTCGCTGGCGAGCGTGGTGCTGCCGATGCTGAGCGTGATATTCGGGGTTTTGCGCTTAAATTCTATACCGAAGAAGGCAACTGGGATTTGGTTGGTAACAATACTCCCGTGTTCTTTTTGCGTGATCCCTTGAAATTTCCGGACCTTAACCACGCTGTAAAGCGTGACCCAAAAACTAACATGCGTAGTGCGCAAAACAACTGGGATTTTTGGACATCTCTTCCAGAAGCGTTACATCAAGTGACAATCGTCATGAGCGATAGAGGCCTTCCAGCCACGTATCGACACATGCATGGATTTGGTAGCCATACTTTCAGCATGATCAATGCCGACAACGAGCGTGTATGGGTGAAGTTCCATTTCAAATCAAACCAGGGTATTAAGAATCTGACTAATCAGGAAGCTGAAATTGTCATTGGCCAGGATAGAGAAAGCCATCAAGCAGATTTATACAATGCGATTAAAGAAGGTGATAATCCATCATGGACTTTAGCAATTCAGGTAATGACAGAGGAACAAGCAGAAAGCTCGCCTTACAATCCTTTCGATCTAACGAAAGTATGGCCACATGCTGACTACCCCCTTATCGAAGTAGGTGTAATGGAGTTGAATCGGAACCCTGAAAATTTCTTTGCAGAAGTGGAACAATCAGCATTTAATCCAGCCAATGTGGTTCCTGGTATTAGCTTTTCTCCTGACAAAATGTTGCAAGGTCGCCTGTTCTCTTACGGCGATGCGCAGCGCTACCGCCTAGGTGTCAACCATCAACAGATTCCTGTGAATGCACCACGTTGTCCAGTTCATAATTATCACCGCGATGGAGCTATGCGTGTTGATGGTAATTTTGGTAGCACCATTGGTTATGAACCAAACAGCAAAGAGGAATGGCAAGAACAGCCTGATTATTCCGAGCCGCCAATGAATTTGTCAGGTGCCGCCGCACACTGGGATCACAGAGAAGACGACGATTACTATTCGCAACCGGGTAATTTGTTCAAAATCATGAGCGCAGAACAAAAAGAAGCCTTATTTAATAATACGGCTAGTTCAGTTGGCGGGGCTTCTGTCGATATCCAGAAACGGCATATTGCAAACTGTTCAAAAGCTGACCTCGCTTATGGTGCTGGTGTAGCGAATTCCTTGGGCATTTATTTGGATGATGTTTAAACTTAATGCAGATAGCAAACGGTTGAAGGGGCTGATTAATAACCAGCCCCTTCAACCCCGAGCATTAGCTCTTGATTAATAAATTTCATGAATGTCTTCTTATCTGCAACAAGAACAAACCACGGATAGTTGGCATCTTTAATCAAAAGTAATCGGCATGGGAAAAATTTCCAAGCGCAAGGCAATCTTCAAAGTAATTGTGAGCGTATGTCAGCCATGGTTTTTTTAAACTGCTTCCTTAAAAACAAGCGCTCCTTTGCATTGCTTACAGTAATAACGAACTGCACATTTGCCCCAGTACTGGTCGCCTTGGCGGGCGGTATCCACCCGAATATAGCCGGTCGGCATCTGTGTACTGGCGAGTAAAGCCATACCTACGCCTGGACACACAGCAATGCCGGCATCACCCTGAGCGATGCTAATACCGCCAGCCCGACCTTCACCGCACCGGCCAATCTGGTGACGGATGCAGTGCTGACCTTCAGCCTGATCGTCACCGATGCGCGGATGCTAGTCTCCGTGGCCGACACCGTGACCATCACCGCCACTAATAGCGCCGACACCAGCAGTGTCATGGTCACCATCACCGTCAATGCGGCACTGGCATTAGCCGCCCCGAGTATCAGTATCAGCAGCAATATGTTAACCGCCACCGTGGGCACCGCCATTGCCGATATCACCATTACCAATACTGGTGGTGCAGCCACCAGCTACAGCATCAGCCTAGCCTCGAATGGTCGATCCCTAAACATGAACACAGGCCTGGACTTTAACACCAGCGACGGCACCATCTCTGGTACACCTACTAAGACAGCGACTATGACTGCCTACATGATTACCGCCAGCAATGCCGCTGGTAGCGGCCCTGATGCTATGGAAATAGTCACCATCACCGTCAATATTGCCAACAGCTTGATGGGTGTCAGTGCCTTGAACGATGAGGTTTTATCAAAACTCACTCAGGGCACAGTGGCGAGCATCATGACAGCAGTGAGTAACCGCATTGATACTCTCCTATCCACGGGCACACCACCAGAGGCAAGCTATCAGTTAGACGGGCAGACCCTGCAATTGGATAATCAGGCACAGTTGTTTGGCTACCTCCGTTCACTGGAGAACGGCAGCATGGATTGGAAGCGCGTATTGAGCAACTTATCCTTGGTGCTGCCTTTAAATACGGCAGGGAATACAGCGGCAGGTAGCGGCAGTCGTCATGACCTGGGCTATGGTTCTGGTCTGAGCCTATGGGCTGGTGGCGATTACCTCAACCTTGATGGTGATAGTGATATTGACTGGAGTGGTGATCTGTTCGTTGCCCAGTTTGGTATCGACAAACGCATAGACAAACACCTGCTACTGGGCACTCTGGTGTCCTGGAGCGAGGGTGATGCTGACTATACCCAAGATACCAATACTGGGAGCTACAACCATCAATCACTCAGTGTTTACCCATATCTGGCCTGGTCTAACCAAGGCAACCATCTCTGGGGCAGCGTTGGCTACGGCGAAGGCGAGCTAGAAATCGAAGACAACAGCAACAGCAATAGCATTAGCAGCGATACCCGCCTATGGTCTTTCGCCACCGGTGCCAAGGCCGGCCTGTCTAAGGTGCCAGGCTTGAGCCTCAAAGGCGACTTCCTATGGGCGCGCACCGACATCGATAACCCCTTGGTTGACAACGCCCTAGATGCCCGTATTAGAGAACAAAGCATTGACAGCCAACGGCTGCGCTTATTGCTGGAGTTTGAGCATACCTATGGTTTATCTGGAGGCCTATTACGGCCGTTGATAGAGCTGGGCATGCGCTATGATGGCGGTGATGGTGACACGGGTATTGGTGCCATCTTGGGGACAGGCTTACGCTATACCAACGGCGGCCTGACCATGGAAGGCAAGTTACACACCCTGCTGGGACGTGACGACTATAGAGAATGGGGCGTTCAGGGCACAATTGTGCTGGATCCAGGTCTACGTGGACAGGGGCTGGCATTCAGCCTGACCCCCAGGTTACGGCTATGGTGATGGTGATGTTGGTGTTAGTGGCAGCAGTCAGATCTGGCAAGGTCTACCCAAGGGCCCAAGGGATCAGGGCCACCAGAATCAGAACTACCGTGGACGATTGCAGGCCAATATGGGTTATGGATTCTCCACCTCTGGGGGTGGCTTATTGACCCCATACGGTGAGGTACGTCTCAGCAACAGTAGGTATTATCGTCTAGGGATGCGCTGGAACCCGAATATCCCCTTCAGCCTGAATCTATTCGGGGAACACCAGACCGGCAATGACAGCATTGGTAATAGTACTGGTGACAATAACGCCATCCTGTTGGAAGGCCAGATGCAGTTCTGAGCTGTCTAATCCCAGCAGCGGGGTTTCAATCCCGCCATTCTAATCTCATTAGCGGGGGGGGGTTGTTTAAATCCCCCGCCATTCTGGCAAGGAGCGATACTTCTGTCCCAGACTCAGTTCTACTGACTGCATTTATGCAGTCGTCTGGGGTCTCTGCTGTAGCAGCATCGATAAAGATAATTAAAGATAATTTTGAAGTGCAACGCGGTGCGCGCCCTCAAACCAGGCATGCGGTGATCCGTCAAAAGGGGATATTACTGTTTCTTAATTGCATTAACAGTTTTCACAATGATCCCAACTGAATTTATCAATTGATAGAATGTTGGTGGTGCGTTTTCCTTATCTTTCGTTATTTCCTTGAATGGTTTTATAATTGTATTGCTACCAAAATAATCTCTCGCCCATTATCGTGTCTTTGTAGATTTTAGAGAAATCATCCATGATTTTGCCCTTCTCTTTACAGTAGTTGATTTTTTGTTGATACAAACAAATTTTTTACAAATTGTTGGCTTATTCTAGGGATTTTATTGATAAATATAATTGAACAATTATATTATTACGATATATTTTATAGGATAATAAGCAACGGTGAATTTACCCACTATTAAACAGCTGCGTTATCTCATTGCGCTAGAGAAACATGCGCATTTTGGCAAGGCAGCCGAAGCATGTTTTGTTTCCCAATCTGCCTTTAGTGTTGCCATTCGCGAACTTGAATCGACATTAGGGATGCAACTTTTTGATCGCACTAATAAAAGGGTGACCATTACGGCCATGGGCCAGGAAATCGTGGTTCAGGCACGGTTGGTGGTTCTGGATCTTGAAGCACTGGTAGATATGACACAAGTTAGTAGTGAACCTCTATCGGGTAAATTAGCCTTGGGTGTCATTCCCACAATATCGCCATTTTTGCTGCCTAAAGCACTACCTCGGATTCGATCAGACTTTCCTTCTCTACAGTTATTTTTACAGGAAGATACAACGCTAAGAGTTTATGAAAAATTAATGCGTGGTGAGTTAGACTTGATATTAATTGCCTTCCCCTATGAATTGCGTAACGTCGAAAAGATGACTCTATTTAAGGACCCTTTTCTTCTGGCATACAGACAGGGCAGTCAATTTATAGAATCACAGAAAATAACGGCCGACAATTTACAATCGGAAAGTATCTTGCTACTTAATGACGGCCATTGTCTGCGGGATCATGCTTTGTCCGCATGTAAAATCCGCAATCGGAGCAAGGTCAGTCATTTCTCTGTCAGTAGTCTGCTGACCTTGGTCGAAATGGTTGAGGCAGATCTAGGTGTCACCTATTTTCCTGCAATGGCTAAGGATTCATTCATACTAAAAAATACAAATATAAAAACTCAAGCTATGCCAAAAAGCAGCTATCGAGAAATCGGTTTAATCTGGCGCAAGGGAAGTGCCAGGCGTGATGAATTTAAATTGCTGGGAGAATTTATTGAAAAGAATAGATGATAGGAATTCTAATATTTTTTTTCTCTAGAATCCTTGTAAGTGGATTCTTTTTCCATCACCAACATTTCATCTGACTTTAAAAACACTAACTGTAGGTAAATTTATACTATTAAACATTGACGTAACCAGCAATCCCCTTGCCCGGTTCAATAAAAACATCTGCCGTATATTTATTTTTCAGATCTTTTTTCGCCAAACGGTGTACTTTGAGGCGAGCTACTTTATACTGCCGAAGCTCAAACTATTAGCCTCATAAACACATTGGCAAAATTTGACAGGTTATTGTAGATAATGAAAAACCGACTTACGAAACTTGTATTGTTATTATTAATTATAAACCCTGTTTATGTCACGGCTGGTGGGGAAGAAGACATCACCTCAGAAGCAAGTCCAGTAATAACCCAAGAAACAGAGTACATGTCAACAGAGTACATGTCACAGGATCAGGCAACTCAAGAAGACTATAACACGATGTCGGAGTTTAGTGCCTCTTATGACGAATGCCTTACAGATACCTCAAGAGCTGAGGTGGCTAATTATGATGATCCTCGGCACGTTGTTGACGTCGCCATGAAACAATGTGCTGTAAAGTTGGAAGAGCTGAATGGTTGGTTAACTGAAAAAAGATTCCCGCCAAGTTTCAGGAAGGGTTACATAAAAAGACTAAGTGGAAAATCTGTCCGCCGGGTGATGCCAGAAATAATGTTCATGATGTCAACCAAACAACAGTGAAACAGAGATCCTTGCATAATTCATGCTAATTCTACCGAAACAGGTAAAATAAGACCATTCTAAAGACTTTGAAGATTATTCATCTATGTACTGGGAAAAAGTGTAAGGCATCATCTACCTCCACACCGACCATTTGCTGACCAACCGACTCGCCACCGATGCAACACATAAGGTCATCTGGCGCTGGGAAGGTGAGGCGTTTGGGAATACCCCAGCACTGGCATACAGCCCTTGTTCTTGTTGTAGGTCCATTGTGCATCCGCTTTGTGGGCAACAATTTCAGTGGCATCAAGGTCCAGCGTTACTTTCTTACAACGATGCAAGGCTGACTGCAATACGGCTTTATTGATCTCTATCCAAGCAGCCTGGATTTGCGGCTGGCTTGCAACCCGCCTGAGCCAATCTCCAAGCGTGGTCGCTTGAGGAAGTTTCTTGAGATCTAACACAGTGCACAGTACCGCATCATCCTCAAGGTGGCGAACCTCATCCAGATAAAAACTGCCTTCATGCTGCATCAGGATGAGGGCCTTGATGAATTCCCCTTGATAAATTCAGAGGGCTTATACCCACGATTACTTTTAAGCTAGGGGAAGTGCTTATCGATTCGCTCAGACAGGTTCATGTAGTCTATTAGGGGAATCCATTAATTGAGCAATGACCAATAAACCAGCACGAGAGGTGAGTCAATCGTTGGTGGTATCGAGTTTGTAAGATACCCTAGTCATAAGCCTTGAGCTGTGCAGTCATTGGGTGATGCAGGGTGATGCTGCTAACCCCTGTTGCCTAACCCCTTGTTGTTAACTAGCATACAGCCAAGGCTTGCTACGTTTCAGGGATTTCTATCTGGGGATTGGGGGTGTGCAGCTTTCGCCATCATCCAGCAGCAAAACAGCTTTTGCACGGTGCGCAATCCCGTGATCTTCACCTTGGCGACAAACGCAGCCTTCGAGTTGAAGCCGAGCTTCGGCAGAAAGAAAATTAGGGCGTATCATGACCAATACAGAATCCATCCAACACAAAACGTCAACAAAATATTCGGGCTGTCAATGACTCAGAGTATATTATGAGATTTTACTAAATGCTTGCTGAGAGACTAAGAAACTGGTAAAGAATAACAATGGAGGTGGCACCACACAGTTGACCTGCCCTCAACCTGCCCTCAAAATGGGAGTAGGTCACGAACAAGGTCAGAAGTGTAAGAACAATGTTCATTGAACCACGAAAGGCCCTGATCAATTGGCTGCGCAGGCAACTCGTCGGGCCACCTGACCGGCGTGATGGTGATGGCCCGGACCTCCGCGGCGTGCTGCCTACAGAACGTTTCCCCTGCGGTGCGCTCTATCCCATATCCCCATCGGGCGAAGGCATCGATCCGGCTAGCGATGACGTGGATGAGATTGAAAGCGCGGGCGAAGTTACGGGTGAGAGCATTGCTGAACCTGCCATTATACGGCGTTACATTCCGCCGTCATCGATGGGTTTCTCGTTCTTTATCAAGGGCGACGATATCCGTTTTCAAGTTTTGTGTCGTGCTGTGGGGTATGAACCAAAGGGGGTTACATGGACACGCAAAACACTGGCTACTGAACAGGGAAATGACGAGGCGTTTGAGAACATCACTTGTCCCGAAAAAGCCCAACACCAGAGCTTTTCTCATCTGGAGGAGAAGGCGCGTATGGATGTTCTGTGGCGTCACTTCGCCGATGGCTGGATCGTCACGGTTTCTCTTTGCAATGCGCAAGAGCTTGCAGATAGCACGACGGGCAGAGAATATGTTTTCGAGCGCGCGGAAAAGACTCTCTTCGAGGCCAGCCTCCGCTGCACGATCGACTCTGGCGAGGTTGGCGTCTACCCCCGCGTCGATCGCAGCCTGCTTGACCCGGAAGAACAGGAGATCGAGCTCCAGTATGCCCATCAGCACATCTACGCGATCGGGCATGGTTGCGCCGCCGACTGGGAGGTGAAGGAGGGCAAGGTCGTTGAACTGCGCTCTGAGACGATGCCGGCGGTGGAAGTGCCGCAAATGACCGCAGACACAGGATCGGATGGTGAGCCCGTGCTGTCGTTGACACGTCTGGCCGAAATCGACAACACCCACGCAACCCTCCTGCCCGGGCTGGCCGCTTTCGTCGATGGATACGCCGCCTGGGTCACAAGCCAGCAAGGACGCATCGCCGATCTGCCGCCCGATGATCATGCGGCGGGAAATCGCCTGGTCGGCCGAATGAACGGGGCTGTCGCGCGCATGCACGCAGGCCTGCGCCTGCTGGGCGAGGATGCACAGGCAAGGACTGCCTTCGCTCTGGCCAATCGAGCCATGCTGGAGCAGATGCGCCAGCACGACCGTCTGCTGGACAAACCGCGCGCCGACGAAGCCTATCGCTGGCGTCCGTTCCAGCTGGCCTTCCTGTTAACCACGCTGGAATCCACGGCGAATGAGGACAGCGAATTCCGCGACACAGTCGATTTGATCTGGTTCCCGACGGGTGGCGGCAAGACGGAAGCCTACCTCGGCCTGATCGCATTCCAGATAGCGTTGCGGCGTCTTCGTCATCCCGATACCGGGGGCGGAACCGCCGTCCTGATGCGCTACACCCTTCGCCTGTTGACCCGCGATCAGTTCATACGCTCCACCCGCCTGATCTGCGCACTGGAACTGATTCGGCGCGAACGCGATGATCTCGGCTCGGTCCCGATCACCATCGGCATGTGGGTGGGAGGGTCCACCAGCCCAAACAGCTTCCAGAAAGCTGCCGAGTTCGTAAACAAGGCGCGTGCTACCGGCGAGAAGCCCGCCCTGGTGCTTGATCATTGTCCCTGGTGCGGGCAGGAATTTGCAGCGGCCCGCAACTACGACAGCAGCACACGGCACTTCCACTTTATCTGCCGGAACCCGGACTGTGGCTTCGGCGCGTCGAAAGATGGCGTGCTTCCCTGCAATGTCGTTGACGAAGCCTTGTATGCCGAAGCACCAACCATGCTGGTCGCCACAGTGGATAAATTCGCCAGACTGGCTTGGGAAGAGCGCACCAATGCGTTTTTCGGCGGTGCGCTACATCGACCGCCGGAACTCATCATCCAGGATGAGTTGCACCTGATCGCCAGTGCTCTGGGCTCGGTGGCCGGCCTGTATGAAGCCGCCATCGACACCGTGCTGCAATCGCGCGGCGTGTATCCGAAATACATCGCATCGACCGCTACCATCCGCATGGCGGATCAACAAGTGAAACGGCTGTATGGTCGCGAGGTCGCCGTATTCCCGCCATCGGGGCTGAGCCGCGACGATGCCTATTTCGCCCGCTCCGTACCGCTGGAGGAACGCCCGGGGCGCATCTACGTTGGCTATTTAGCGCCAATGCTGAACCGCCAGCAGTGCATGGCGCCGTTGGCGGCGGCGTTGCTATTGGCTCCGCACGTTTTGTTCGGGCGCGATCAGAACAAACAGAAACTGCTGGATGCCTGGTGGACGCAGGTGGTGTATCACGGCAGCCTAAAGGGTGTAGGCAACAGCCATACGGCTTTTGCCAGCGCCGTGCGTGACTTCATGCGGTTGTTGTCCGGCACAACTGGCACCCAACCTCAGGAAAACGAAGAGGCGCAAACACAGCAACGCGCGACGTCAGGCATTATTGCCCAGCTCACCAGCTTGCAAACGGCGGAGCAGAATGCCGAGATTTTCGCCCGCTTGAGCAAGACACGCGAACAGGACGGCTGCCTGGACACCGTACTGGCCACCAACATGATCTCGGTCGGTCTCGATGTGGCCCGTTTGGCGTTGATGACGATCAATGGCCAGCCGTTGACCACTGTGGAATACATCCAGGCCAGCAGCCGCGTGGGTCGCGGCGAGGTGCCCGGCCTGGTGTTCGCCAACTACTACCGCGATCAGGCGCGTAGCCTGTCGCACTACGAGAGCTTCCGCCCTTACCATGAAGCCTTCTACCGCTTTGTCGAGCCCACCAGCGTCACGCCTTACACCTACCAGGCTCGCAGTCGCGCCCTGCATGCGGCGCTGGTGATCGTGATGCGCCATGCCGGTCCGGGACTGCTTGGAAACGACAACGCTGCCGACTTTGATGCCGATAATTTGCAGGTAGTCGAGGCCGCTGAACGTCTGAAGCGGCGTTGTAAACTCGCGGCTCCCGATCAGGCCGTTGATGTCAACCGGCATATCGAATCTCTCATGGCCGAATGGCAGATTGAGGTGAAATGTTGCCAGGTTGTCAAAAGAAAACTGGTTTATCAGGTTTGGGACCGGGACAATGGTCGTGATCGTCTGCTGTACAACCACGACGACAAAATTCGCGGCCTGTGGCCGACCCTGCAATCGCTGCGTAACGTAGAGAACACCGCCTTGCTCAAGGTGCTATAAACCATGGCCAATGAACTGATTCCCATACGCCTGTCACACCTGCTCGGTCATAGCTGCGTTGGGGCAATCGTTCGCGGGTCGAACGGGCTGGTGGTCGTTCAGGACACCCGTCAATGGACGGATCGACAAGGCACCCCCGCCGGGGAGATAATCCCGTATGTAGAGCGCGTACGTTCCGCGCTGGGCATCGAACAGAATCTGCGCCAACCACCGGTGGCGAAAGAGCTGGCGAGTGGTCAAGTGGATGGTGCTTGTGTACCGGCAACGAGATTCCCGTCCTGGATGCGCTGTCGGAGTTGCGGGGCGCTGTACCGATGGCCGTGGAAACGCAATCAGCCTGATTGTGCACCTCGTTGTACCGGGAAGGACTGCAAAAGCCCCTCAATTCTGGAGCAGGTGTCCTGGGTGCTGGTGCATGCCAATGGATACCTTGCCGATGTGCCGTGGCATTATCTGGCACACAAGGATGAAAAATACAAGGATAAAAAAACTTCCGAACAGAGCAGCTGCAAGGTGCAAAATCAACTTCGGTTGGTTGAGCGCGGCTACGAAGAGCGCATTTTACGGTGCGATTCCTGCGGCGTTGGAAACCCGTTTCATGCTAATGAGCGGCTGGGATTCGGCCTGGGCCGAATGCAGCCCTGGACGAAAGACGATCGGGTTCCGCCAGGAGATGGCAATGACCTCGCAGAAGTGCTGGTGATCAATGACACGCGGGTCTATATGCCAGTCGCTGAATCTGCGCTGGTGATTCCACCGGAATCCCGCGTGCGCAAAGGAACCGTCGTGGATCTGCTGTACCGCAACTCGGTCGATCGCGCCCGGATTGACCGGGCGCGACCGGGATTGGCGCGGAGAGGTATTATCAGGGAGCTTGCGACGAAATATCGCCGTACCACCGACGACATTGAAACCGCATTGGCCGACCTTGCCAGCGGTTATCCCTTGTACGGTGAAAACCTGACACCCGGACAATTACGAGAAAGCGAGTTCAAGGCGTTTCTGGAAGTGTTGGCAGACCAGCGCGATGACGAGGATCTAGTGACGCGCAACAGAAGCAATGGCTGGCGTGAACTGGGACAAGCAGATGGCCTGGAAAATAATGTGAGCAATATCGTCCACGGCGTCCGGCACCTCGTTCGCGTGGATCGGCTCAAGGCGGTGAAGGTGTTCAAGGGCTTTACCCGCTTAGGGGGAGAAGAAATAGTGCCGCCGGACATCGCCGGTCAATCCGACTGGTTGCCCGCCATCGAATTGTATGGCGAGGGCATATTCATCGCACTCGACGAGGAGCGGCTCAAGGGATGGGAGCAAATACCTGCGGTAGTTTCGCGACTGAACCGACTGCTTCCCCGATTTGCCCAATCAGGTCGCGCAGATCGCGATTTCCCCAACCCACTGACCACGCGTTTCATGTTATTGCATACGCTGTCACACCTGCTGATGCGACAAATCGAGTCCGAGGGTGGATATCCCGCAGCGTCGCTGATTGAGCGAATCTATTGCGCCAACGGACCGGAGCCCATGGCCGGCATCCTGATCCATGTTGCTGTTCCCGACATTGCCGGCTCTCTTGGTGGCCTGGCCGAACTCGGCGAACCCCGTCACTTTCTGGGTATGCTGATTCGAGCCCTAGAACATTCACGCTGGTGTTCGCTCGATCCGGTCTGCAGCGAGCATGAAGGCCAGGGGCCTGGCCTGCTCAATCGTGCCGCCTGCCATGCCTGCGCGTTGGTGCCCGAGCCAGCCTGCGAATACGGAAATACCCTGCTGGACCGAGTCTTCGTGGCGGGCGATACCGCCAACGGTCTGCCTTCCTTCTTTGCGGTGTCTTGATCATGCCAGTAGATCGTACCCGCCGATTCACGCTGCCAGGGATTCAGGACCTGAACAAGGATCAGGATGAAGTTCTGGCGTTGCCAATGAAGGGTCAACACCTGATTGTTGGCGGCCCCGGCACAGGTAAGTCGGTGGTGGCGCTGTTGCGGGCACGACGCTTGGCGCAGGACGACAGGCCCTATCGAACTCTCGTTTACAATCACTTGCTGGATCATTCAAACCGCCATTTATTTGGTGATGAACAGCGACTCTCCGCCAAGACCTGGGAAACCTGGTTCCGCGGTATTTGCAAACACTTTTTCGACACCGTTCCAACACACGAACCGAAGCAGGCTGGCGGTTACCTGCCAATCGATTGGGAGGCTGTTGGACAGCTTGTTGAGCAACTGTCTCAAGAAGAATTCGCTGACAGGCATTTGCGCGAAGAATATTTAGTGATCGATGAAGGTCAGGATATGCCGCCCGCTTTCTATCGCACCTTAACCCGCCTCGGCTTCGAGAACTTCTATGTAGCGGCAGACCAGAACCAGCAGATCCAACCTGATAAGTGCAGTTCGCGGCAGAATATCGAGGACATCCTTGCTATCGACCCAGGCAACACGCTGGAACTAAAAATCAACTATCGTAACTCACGGCCCATCGCGTTATTAGCCCAACACTTCTATCCAGCTGACCCGGCCAGCCCCAAGCCTGACTTGCCTGATGCCAATTCATCTGCTGCGATGCCGGAGTTTTGGACTTATGGCCAGACAAACACGCAAACATTCACCGAAATCGTCGATCGAATCCTGCAAATGAGTGACCGAAATCCACGCAGGCTGATTGGCATCATTACTCCAGACAATAAAGTGCGGACAAAATTTACTGATGCGCTTCTTAGTGCCAATCCAAAGCTCGATAACGGGAAACCACCGATCCAGACTTTTGTTTCCGGCCAGCAGGATTTACCGGACTTCGGTCAGGGTGGCATCATGATCATCAATGCGCAGTCCTGCAAAGGTCTGGAGTTTGATACGGCCATCCTGGCCGATATCGACCAGCACCAACCCAAACGCGACCCGCACGCACTCAAGGCAAGGTTTTATGTGATGGTGGCGCGTGCTCGGGAACAGGTCATTCTGCTTCGTACCGGCGATGCCTGTCCCATTGTCGATGGGTTGCTGCCCACCGAACCCACTATTCTTGCGAGGAAGTAGATCATGACAACAAACACTGGTACGCCAAAGAAACCACGAAGTCAACCAAACTCCGTGCACACATGGCACCTTGTTACCAATCATCAAAACATGCTTTACATGCTGGCTGCCGGCATGGTGATGAGTCCTGCGGGTTTTCGGGGTAAGCACTATTCCGATCCCTTGAGTGTCGATCCGGGGTGGATCCCCTTGTTCCGTAGTGACAGGAATATTCCAGCTGACGCCCTGAAGCGCGCTACTGAGGAACGCAAGCATTTGTTGCCCTGTATCGCGTCATTCGATTTGAGCGGCGTATCTAGTCCCGTTTGGATGCTGTCGCGGAATGGCCATAGACGAGAAGTGACCTTCTCACGACGCGTAAGAAGAAGAAAAGACGATATTGCCATCCTGATTCAAGCGCCATTACCAACGACCTTGCTAGTCAGCATTAACTTTCGATCACTCGAAGAAATGCAGGCATTCGAAAGCGCCGCCAATGATGTCTCCAATGTCGATCTGTTCTCTCGTCAGGTTGAAGTTTCGGCATCGGTGTTTACCACCGACACGGATGTCAGGAGTCTAACAGCGCCGCCACAAGCGGAACTGCTTGAGGATGGTGGCGATAATTTCCCCGCTTTCGGACAGGCGCTTGGCGGCGCACTTGCGATGCTATACCTAATCGCCAATCGCAGCGATCCTGGGCTTGCGGCTTTTCGTTCGGTGACTGGAGGCACACACGATAAAGGTGATGGCCTGGCCCAAAGTGATGTCACCACCACCGCCATCCTTGCAGAGCTTCCCAACTGGATGAACGGGGGCCAGATATCCGACCAGGCAGATACCCGTACACGACTCTTCTGGGGGGTTGTCGAAGCGCTGATCACTGCGCAAACGCAGGAACACCCGCAAACACCCGTCGACGTGGCGCTGGAGTATCTGGATAGCCAACTTGACCATCTGCGGGAAAAGGAATTCCGGCCACGTTTAGAGCAATTGATCGCCGACATGCGTGGTTGCCTCGGCCTCGGTGGCGGAACAATCACCGAACTGCTTGAGCGTCACAAGGGATCTCTATCCAGACCCTTGCTGCTGTTTTGCCTGCGCGAGAATTGCACGGCACTGCTGGAATTTTCACATCCGTTATTGAACGATGCCGAGTACATTCTTGCTGGCATTCTGTTCGGTGTGCGCGATAGCTGGCTGCAGTTTCCCAAGGAACTACGCGATCCAGTTTTGTCGGCCTATGTAACCTATCGGATGGCAGCTGCTGAGCACCGGAAGCAAGGTGATGAATTTACCCTGAATAAACCGCCGCCACGCCCTAAACCCTTACGAGAACTTTTCACTTCCGGCGGTGAGCGGAACAGCCAGCAAAGAAACGAGGCACTTAAGCTTGCACAGAAATGCAACTGGAACGATTGCATCCAGACTCGGATCACTCTGGCTGAAGGTGATTATCCAGGGAGTTTCCAACGAAATGGCTTGCAGGTAGTACTGCCAGGCAGGGTAAGGACTGTTACGGAAGAGGTGGATACGGCCACATTTTTACGCCGTTTGGGACAATGGCCACCCCTTGACCCCGAGACCGAGGCCAAAGTGCGCAAGGGTTTGAAAAGCGCGCAAGAAATCGAGGAACAGAAGAACGGGCACAGTTAACCATGCGCATGATTCCCAGCCAACCACTGACCACCAGTAGCCAGGCGGAATTACGCATGTTTGACCAGCTGCGGGCGACATTTTCCGGGCCGGACCAGAACCGGTGGTTTGCCATGCACTCACTCAACCTCCCCCGGCATGAGTACAAACGGTTCGGAGAAATCGACTTTGTTGTCTGCGGGCCTGATGGCCTTTTCGTGCTGGAGGTAAAAGGCGGTGGAGTTTCCTGCCATGATGGCATCTGGGAAACAACGAACCGGTATGGTGAAACCGAGCGATTACGGGAGTCCCCGTTCACACAGGCTGAGGGGGCGTTGCATGGTTTGCGGAAAAAAATTCCCGCTTCTCTTGCCAACATCTTCGTAGTGGGCTACGGCGTTGTCATACCAGATGTCGAGCGGCTTCCCGATAGTGCGGAGTGGGATCGTGCCGTTCTCGCCGATGGCCGAGACTTTAGGCAATTTGAAAAGTGGCTGGAACGATTCATCAGGCACTGGTGCGCGAAGGACACTCACAAGCCTACCGCAAGCCCTGCGCAGTTGAATGTATTGCAGCAGCATTTACGCCCCGATTTCGAGGCTGTCGTACCATTGCACGTTGCTGCCCACGATGTCGAAACACGTATCGCTCGGCTGACAGAGGATCAACTGAGGCTGATCGATGTCGTCGAAGCCAACCCGCGGGTAATATGTTCGGGCGGCGCTGGAACCGGGAAAACAATGCTGGCGCTTGAATTGGCAAAGCGCTGGGGCGCATCTGGAATGAAGACTGCGCTGGTTTGCCATTCGCCGTGGCTCAAACGCTTCCTGGAACGGCAAGCGGTGCCCGGGCTGATTGTCAGTCTGGCGGCGGCGATTCATGTCGCCGCCAAGCGTGTCGGTATCAAAAAATTCGATGCATTGATCGTCGATGAAGGTCAGGACATCTTGAACATGGCTGCGCTGGATCGGCTGGATAATGGTTTATGTGGCGGCATAAGTGAAGGACGTTGGTGTTTCTTTCATGACGCCAACAATCAATCCGGCCTGTGCGGCTCGTATGTGCCCGATGCTTATGATTATCTGAAAAGTTTTTGCCCGGTGCGAATGCCGCTGAAAACGAATTGCCGGAACTCACTGCCAATCCTGCAACGGATACAATGTGACCTGGGCGCTGATGTGGGCAATCCAGGGGTTGGTGATGGCCCAGCGGTACGTGAAGTTCATCTCACCGACACAGACAGTGCTGTCCAGGCTCTGGAGAAAGAGCTGCGCGGCCTGGTGGATGGCGATGGGTTCAATCCGGCGGACATCGTCATACTTTCGCCGGTCACGTTTTCGCAGTCCTGGACGTCTAAATTACCCGCAGATTTGTGCGACTCAATCTCTGTTCTGGACGATGCCTCTCCTCGTAACGTGAATCGTTATACGATCGGCTTTGCGCAGGTTGGGGATTTCAAAGGCCTTGAGAGCGAGGTGATTGTTCTTGTTGATATGCCTAGACCTGGGCATAGTGAAACTCTGCGCTCCCACCACTATGTTGGGATGAGCAGGGCGCGTGCGCTGCTGAGCATGATCTGTTGCTGATGGTGCGATCCCCCCCCCCATTGAGTTGGTTCTGTCCTGATGTTATGAAAGGGACAGGAGGGCCGTTGTGGCGCAAAGGAGCTACAAGCCGGAACAAACTGTCGCGAAGCTGTAGCAGGATGATGTTCTGAGCAACGCCCACTGAAACGAACACCTTGAGCGCGGAAGCCGATGCGCTGGATGCCCGGAATTGCGCACAAACTTGTTCCCTCTTGCTTCCGCAATGCTTCCAGATACGGGGCAGGCGATTATCTGAAAGCAGCTTAATCACTTGAATTTCTGCGGATCCAATCCGAAATGTTTATGTTCCGGTAATCCTCCCATTTTTACTGGGGTCCGCTTGTAGAACTACGCAGCCATTCATGTCGTACGGTGCGGTTGTACCGCTTGATGTAAGCATTCTGTTGCGGCTTTCCTAGCTAGATGTATTCGATGCGGATGTGTACCGCGTTTCCGCCCATGCTTTCAACCAGTCACTGCCGTATTCCGGGCCGTTATCAACCCTGATCACCTGCGGTGCCCCGCGCCATTCAATGATCTGGTTGCGACTGCGCACGACACGCAGCGCTGGCAGTGAAAAGTCCACTTCTATGTCCAGGCCTTGACAGTTGAGGTCATCGAATACGTTCAACGCTCGGAATGTCCGGCCATCTCCCAGCGCTGAGATGGCCTTACCGCTTTTTTTCAAGGGCCTCCTTCAGTAGATCGTTCTGCATGCTCATCTCAGCATGCATCCGCTTCAACCGCCTGTTCTCGTCATCAATACTCTATTATCTGTGAAACCATCGATCCATCCATACCACCAAACTTCGCCCGCCACTTGTAAAAGCCCGCGCTGCTCATGTCATGCTCTCGGCAAAGCTCCGAGACCGGCACACTACCCTCCGCTTGCTTCAAAATACTCATGATCTGCGCGTCGCTGAATCGTCCAGTCTTCAGCAAAAATCTCCGCAGATATCTTGCCAAGAAAATTCTCCTTTTCAACACCATTAATTTCCGTGGGGATTACCCCACGTCTGGACAATTCACCAAAGCCATTCTGGCCTTCCTCCGAAAAACCCTGCCAGAAAAATGGCGGGAATTCCGCGATACTGTTACTGATAACTTCCGCATTGTCTCTTTCGACGCCTGTAAAATCCTGTGAACCGCGCCCCAACCGACAAGCAAAAAACTCAGGTCAATTCAGCCGCGGGAGTATATGCTCTTTGGTACTTGACATTATCCAGCAATAGCTTGAGAAGATCTCTGCATGAAGTTGTTATTTTGCGGGTTTGAATATTTTGTGTAGGATTTCTGTTCTGCTGAAAATTCAGTTTCAACAGCACCTTTCTTGATCACCTGTTTGCTGCGGCTGCGTTGTTTGGCATCACCTCACCGGCAATCGCCCAGATAAACCCAGTCAGCCCCTAAACCCGGCCAGCCCCCGTGCGATCACCGTACAGGTTTTCTGGGCAGTAATCGGTGTTCGCTCAAAGTCTGATATCGACCACAGAGCCGCTTCTGTGCCTTCCACGCGATAGCTTGTACCCCAGCAGAGGTTTGCTCGGCTCGCCGCTGTAACGGTGCGGTTTTACCTGCCGGAAACCGATAGCACCACGCCGCCTCCACCAGCACCCGCCGCACATGGCCATTGCCGGCCCTAGTAATACCGCCACGACGAACCCTGGAGCCATTCGATGAATCGCTGGACACCAGTCCCAAACACTTCATGAGCTGTCGCGGTGAATCAAGGCGGGTGATATCGCCAAGTTCCGCCACAACCGTCATCGCCGTAATCAGGCGGCAACCGCGCAGTGCCATCAAGCCTTCCACCACGGGGGCAGGCTCCAGTCAACCAACGCCTCTGGCATGGACTGTTCAAGATCAGCCACGCGCTGTTGCTGCTGTGTAACACTGTCAATGTATTCCTGAAATACGGTTTGTTGAACCCGGTGGCTGAACTTGATGCGCTCTAGCCAACGCCAGTAAGCCTGGGTCCATTTACTTTTCCCGCTGTCATAACGTTGGCCATGGCGCAACAAAAGGCACATAAGCGCTGCCGCGCCTGACGCTCAAGGTGCTTCATATCCTCACGGGCACGGGTCAAATCCCTTATCGCTTCCTGCTCCTGACCAGGTACCCAGACCGGCGTTAACTCTCCCGCTCAATGCAGGCGCGCCAGGTTCTCGCTGTCACGCCGGTCAGTTTTTATGCGATCGCCTAGTTTGGTCGGTATCAGCGAAGCTGCCACTACACTGCAATCATGCCCCGACTCACTGATCTGACGATAAATACCATACCCGCACGGGCCTGCTTCATAGCACCACGAAACGGCCTCGCCGTGCGCACTGACATCCTTCATCAGTTTCGACAGTGCCGTGGCTGTGTTCGCAATCTCACCGTAAAACTGCGGCTTACCGCCCGCAGCGTCAGTGATCGCCACAGCAATCGTATTCTTGTGTATATCCAGTCCCACATAATTGATAAACTGATTCATGACCTATCCTCCTCAATTATGGCTCTGAGCCGAAGTTTTTCCGTCCCAAGCTTAATCCATGGCGTTGAGGACGGGTAGGTCACTGCGTAATGTCTTTGCATAATTCAAAATGTTGACAGAAGAGAGATTAAACCTGTTCCTATTGCGACAAAAATGTCGTTTTTAACAAGCTAATGACCGGTTTTTGACAAAAAATCAGGAACATTTTGTCGCTAAGTTGATTTATGCGAAGCTCTCTCATACAAACTTTATAAAATTAATGATATTGCCTATATGTCTTATTCGGTGGTTTTGAATGATGTGAAGGTCTTAATTTAATTTAGCTCATTGTTTGTTTGACTATAATTAATAATATCGTTACTTTTATTCTATAGTTTTTTTCTGAAGGAAAGATTGTGCCTAATTATGATTATTTGTGTGAGTTGAATGGCGAAATTATTGAGGCAACACACTCAATAAACGCTAGTATCTCGAATTGGGGAGAGCTTTGTTATGCCACCCAACATCCTCTTGGCGAAACACATCCTTTGGCACCTGTAAGAAAAATAATCAGGGCGTCAGCGATCGCATTTCCAACAGGGAATGCGGAATTAAAAAATCATGGTTTTACCAAGCTTGTTAAAAGAGATGATGGAGTGTATGAGAATATGACGGCAATTGGTGGTGAAAAGCGTTATATGACTGCGGGAGACGCATCATCAATACCTCACTTAAAGAAGAAAATAGAAGACTAGATATTATAGGGGGCAATGGTATTGCCTGAGCTTATTCCCATTCAAGTTCAGTGAAGGCCTTTGTTACATTTCTGGCGTGATGTTGCTCATGTAGCAACCAATCTTTTTTCTTATCTTTTCCTACGGATTTAATTACATCTTCCAGAAACTGACCTTTGGCAATCGCTTTTCGTGTGTCATTTAACAACATCATTAAATAAGATGCCTCTGCTGCATAGGTTTTTGGCCAATCTTCACTGCTTGTCCCATGACCTGGTATTGCCAGTCTAATTTCTTGATTTTGTAATGTTTCCAGAACTGCCAACCAGCCTTTGAGTTTCCCATCAAGTGAAGGTATGCGTTCTCTGAAGATCAGATCGCCGCTCCATAGTGTTTTAGTTTGGTAATCTACTACGGTGAGATCATTATGGCTATGTGCAGTAGGGTATGCAGTTAAGTTTATCACTCTATTGCCCAAATCAAGTTCCATGGTTTTATCAACGGTAAGGGTTGGCCCTATGATGGAGTCTCTGCCCGGCTTAGAACCTAAGTCTGCTCTAAATTGCTGTAGAAAGAAATTGCGATTCTGCTCAACGGCGTCAGCCAGTTGTTTATGACCAACGAACTGAGGGGATTCTTTTACGAAAGCAAGATTGCCTAAAATATGGTCAAAATGAACATGTGTGTTAATGACATAACAGATGGGGAGCTTACTGATTTCCCGAATAGATGATAGTAGTTTTTGTCCAATGGTGACTGACCCACCAGTGTCAATGACGGCGATACAATTATCTCCAATGATAAAACCGATATTAGCGATATCATCGTGTTGAGGGTGAGTAAATTCAACGTGAACCCCTGTATGTAAATAGATCCCATCTGTAACCTGATGCAGATTAAAGGGTTCAGACCCGCCACCAGCAAAGGCCAATGATAGATAAACTGGAAATAACAGAATCAGGCTAACTAATAATAAATATTTTTTTGGCATGGGTCTTCAATTTTCATGGGTCTTCAATTTTCATGGGTCTTCAATTTTCATGGGTCTTCAATTTTAAGGAAGGTCTGATTAAAAGATATTGTTAACATTAATTTCTGGTTGAAATATTTTCCAGACGTAGCTTGGACTAGAATTTAGTCAAATAATTCCAGAGGTCATAATGTTTTTTTGACTTATTTTGGAACCAATACGCTATGCTGGTAATCGGGATCAGGGCCGCCAGAGACGTAGGGAATGATCTTCGTATTACACCTTTCCTCCTCGCTTCAACAAGCCAAGCACAGGGATTTTACCTGTACTCGTTTGCCTTTGCGTTGACCATCAAAATAACTTCCATTCACTTCAATCTCTCCGTCAAAAAACTCCATGGTTTTCTTGCTCAAGTTCGTAAGCAATAATCTCGCGCAAGCGACGATAAAAATACGCTGATGTAGATTTGTTGATACCAACCATTAGGGCCGCTTCAGCGGATAGAAATTTGTTTGATTAGATGGCGAAGCGGATTCCAATCATCAGCAAAATGCTGGCCAAGGCAGGCCGCATGATTTTCTCTGGTAAGTATGAACCGAAGTTGCCTCCCAGATATATGCCCGGGATTGATCCAATCAGAAGACTGCCTAAAAGCATATAGTCAACGGTACCTAGGTGTGCGTGGCCAAGACCGGCAATAGCGGTAATCGGCACGGCATGTGCCAAATCAGTACCGACAATTGATACTGCACGCATACGAGGGTAGAGAAAAAATAATATCGCCGCGCCTAATGCGCCAGCGCCAACTGAGGAAAGTGTGACTAGGAAGCCAATGAGGGTTCCCGAAAAAACAGTTAGCAGTTTTCTTGACTGTCTATGTAAAATTCTGATATCAGATAGACGTTTATTTTGACTTAGCCGCTGAATTTTAGTCTTAAACAATAGCGCTAATGATGTCAGAATTAACGCGATGCTCAGCGTGGTAGTGATAGCCTGTTCATAGTCGATGTCTGAAGCAACCATGTGTTTGAGTATGAATATAGACAGACATGCCGAAGGTATGCTTCCAACACTGAGGAGTTTCACGATACTCCAGTCAATAGTATTCTTGACATGATGAACAAAAATGCCGGTAGATTTAGTGACTGTGGCATACAATAAATCGGTTCCTACTGCGATAGCTGGGGGTATAGAAAATCCCAATACTAGGATAGGGGTCATTAAAGATCCGCCGCCGACGCCTGTTAGGCCGACGATAAAGCCGACTAAAAATCCAATGACTGTGTATGCTACGTCCATATGTGTGCCAAAAATGAAAGCTCTTCTGAAAAAGAGCTTGTAATGTATAAGCTCTTTTCTATACTTAAAAGTAATTTATATGTATATTTTTATAATTATATAGAATAATAGCAAACAGGATAATGAAGCTTCAACAGCTCAAATATATTTGGGAAGTCGCAAGACATGATTTAAATGTGTCGGCAACGGCAGAAAGTCTGCATACATCTCAGCCAGGCGTTAGTAAACAGATAATAATGTTAGAGGATGAATTAGGCGTTCAGATATTTCATCGAAGCGGTAAACGTCTGGCTGAAATAACGTCAGCAGGTGGATCTATTGTCAGAATGGCTGGGGAAATTCTGGAGAAGGTCGAAAATGTACGTCAGATTGCACGAGAATATAGTGATCAAGATAGAGGGACGCTATCCTTGGCAACCACGCACACTCAAGCACGCTATCTTCTCCCTGATGTAATTAGTGAATTTATTAGGAGATACCCGGATATTGCTTTACATATGCATCAGGGGACGCCCGTGCAGATATCAGAGGCGGCATCAAAGGGTAGCGTTGATTTGGCAATTGCCACTGAGGCGCTCGAGCTTTTTGATAATCTGATCATGTTGCCATGCTATCGATGGAATCGTAGTGTCATTGTGAAACGTGATCATCCCTTGGCCATAAACGAGGCAAATGGTGACAAGCTAACACTCAAGAGACTCGCCGAATGTCCTATTGTCACTTATGTGTTTGGATTTACCGGTCGTTCACAGCTTGATGATGCCTTTAATGAAAAAGGCTATAAGCCGAAAGTCGTGTTCACAGCAGCAGATGCCGATGTTATCAAGACCTATGTGAGACTTGGGATTGGTGTAGGTATTGTTGCGAGTATGGCATTTGATCCAGATATAGATAAAGAGTTGGTCGCTATTGATGTCAGTCACTTATTTGCATCGAGTGTCACAAAGGTAGGACTCAGAAAGGGTGCGTTTCTGCGTGGGTTTATGTATGAATTTATTGAATTATTTGCACCGCATCTAAATAAGACGCTGGTTGAAAAAGCCCTTAACACCAAGACAAGCGAAGAAATTGAGCAGTTATTTTCTGGAGTGGAGTTACCCTTACATTGAGTATTACAACGTGCAGTGGAATGATCAGATAGAATCAATATCGGGATTCTGTCCCATTGTCTCCTTAATTTCTTGTTGTTCAGAGGTTTTCTCAAAAAGGACTTCTTTGACAAATTTAAAATATATCGTATAAATTTTTTGGTTCCTGGATTTCCATTCAACGTCACCTAAGAATTATAGAACCTGCCTAATAATCAATACAAGACTCTTGCATAATCCACACTAATTCTACCGAAGCAGGTAAAATAAGACCATTCTCAAGACCTTGAAGATTGTTCATCTATGTACTGGGAAAAAGTCCCGAAAAAAATATCCCAGGGAAAAACTACCCAAGGTTGGTTCGCAGATATGCCTTTATGGACACAAATCAATACAGATTTAGCCGAAAAGAGCATTATCGTTGCGATAGACTCCATCAATAACATGAAAGGAATAAAGCCCGTGCCAAGCTGATGGCAATGAATCATCAGCTTAAATCATTCATCACCTTTAGAGAGGGGAAGGGAATGAACCTACAGTAACAAATACGTTATCTGTAGATGTATTGTGTCTGAATGCTCGATAATGGATAAGTAATAACTAAAACACGCTCATTGAGGGGTTTTATGCTATTGCTGTGACGATTAAAGGAGAATTCTCGCAAAATGAAACTGTTTCATACAAACTTTATAAATTAATGCTATTGCCTATACGTCTTATTCAGTGGTTTTGAATGATGCGAAGGCCTCATCGAGATTTGTCTGCACATGTTCTCTACAATCCTTTATCTGGAATCTGTTCCTCTCCTTTTTTTATCTTCGCAATATCTGCCTCAATATTTTCAAGCGCCAAACGCCAGCCCATAATTTTGTTTTCATTATTTTCTAATCTTTTCTTAAAATCTACATTTGAATCTTGTAGAGCATTTAGTTTGCTTTTTGCCTCAGCCACCTTGGCAGTGAGTTCTTCATTCTCTGCATAGCTTGCCGTAGTGAAGAAGAATAATGAAGCAAATAAAACCAGCGTTAATTTTTTCATTTCCAAAAGATCCTTAAGCTGCTCCAGTCATGCCTATCTGGAGTATATCTATATTAAGTAACTGTCGAGAATAGTTTATTATAGGAGTTTATCCAAGTTTTACTGCAATTAAATCAGTCGCTAGGTGTGATATCCTCTGGCCCGTTCAAACAGATCTGTTACCCAGTATGCCTGTGCACCGATGGCAGCAAATGGCAATAATATCCATGTAACATTAAATAGAGCCAAACCCAGAACGATAATACAAAAATCCGCACGGCTGAGTTTATGGAATATATAGATAACCCAATCTAATCCATCTTCAGGTTTTTTGGCTTCCTTTGCCTGTTCTTCCCGGCTGATGGCCTCTGGGCATTCACCCTTCTTTGCTTCGTGAATGAGATCAACGATGTAATCTATGAATGCGCCTGCGCCTGCGGCCAGTCCTAACCACAACCAGAACTGTTGTCCATTGACTTGTGCCGTGCCGTAACCCAAAGCAGCAAAAAAACTAGCATCAACGATCCAGTCAGACATGTCATCCAGTTTTGCGCCGAACTCAGAAGACATATTTTTTATCCTGGCGACCTCGCCATCACAGTTATCAAAGGTATAACTGGCAACCAATAACAATGCGCCAACAATTCCAGCTATCTGATTGCCATGTGCAAAACAGACGGCGCAGATCAAACCTAACAAGAGTGAGATAGTGGTGAGCTGATTTGGGGTAATGGGCGTCTTCAGTAATATCGGGGTTAATCGATAAGATAGATGCCGAATCAAAGGGAATATCTGTTCTGGTGCAGTCGGTATGTAAATATTGTTCATTTTTTATTCTTAAAACCTATGGAAGGTCTGATTAAAAGGTGTTATTAACATTTTTCTGAGACCTTTGCATCATTCAAAACCACCGAATAAGACATTATAGGCAATATCATTATTTATAAAGTTTGTGTGAAATATGGAACGAGAAGACAATAAAGAAACCAGCGAAGAAGAATCGCTGATGGGGTTTCCCTGCAGCTTCCCAATTAAGGTAATGGGGAAAGCAGCTGATGATTTTGATATCTTGGTCGTAGAGATTGTACGAAAACATCATCCTGATGTGGCAAAAAGTGCGATTAAAACAAAACCAAGTCGTGAAGGTAAGTACATTTCAGTGACGGTAACTATTGAGGCACAAAACAGAGAGCATTTGGATAATATTTATCTTGAATTAACCGCGCATGAACGTGTTCTGATGGCATTCTAAAATGTCTGTCGATCTGATTATCAAAAATAAAGGAGTTTGCGATTACCAGGAGATTTACTCAGCAATGTCCTGTTTTACTGATAATCGAGATTCCACAACGATTGATGAAGTCTGGTTCTTGCAACACCCGCCAGTCTATACGTTAGGACTAAATGGTCAGCGTGAGCACATTATAAACTCAGGTGAAATACCTGTTATTGAAACTGACCGGGGTGGTCAGGTGACATACCATGGACTAGGACAATTAATGGTTTACCTATTGGTAGATATCAAACGTAAATCTATTAGTGTTAAGGATTATGTGCATCGTCTGGAACAGTCAGTGATTGATATGTTAGAAGTTTATAATGTAATGGCTCATAGAATAAATGGAGCACCAGGTACTTATGTTAGTAACAAAAAAATTTCGGCCTTAGGCATCAGGGTCAGAAAAGGGTGCAGTTATCACGGCTTATCTATTAATGTTGATATGGATCTAGCTCCCTACAAAGACATACATCCGTGTGGATATTTTGATCTAGAAGTGACACAGATGCGTGAAATTGGAATAGAAAAGGACTTAGTGGAAATAAAAAATACATTAATACCTTGCCTGCTGAGACAAATGTCTTATGCAGAAGAAAAGATAAATGTTGTGAATGAAGCCAGCTCAGATAAAGCCGCTTAAACAATCTAGGATTAAATTATGTCAAGTGAAATACAGATAAGTGATATTCAGTCAAGGCCATCTCGAGACCAACGCGGAAGGTTGAAGACCGCGAAGATACCTATCAAGGTGATTCCGATGGAAGGCAAGCCAGCACGTAAGCCAACATGGATTCGAGCCAAGGCACCCGTTGGCAATAGAGTTTCGCGCCTGAAAATATTACTCCGCGAGCATAAATTACATACTGTCTGTGAAGAAGCGGCCTGTCCAAATCTGGGTGAATGTTTTTCTCACGGTACAGCAACATTTATGATTATGGGTGATGTCTGTACCCGACGCTGTCCATTCTGTGATGTTGCACATGGTCGTCCTAAACCTTTGGATGTAAATGAACCAGAGCATCTGGCACAAGCTGTTGCGAAGATGAGCCTGAAATATGTCGTTATCACCTCGGTTGATCGAGATGATCTAAAAGATGGTGGGGCGGGTCACTTTAAGACCTGTATCGGGGCCATACGTAACAAGGCACCTCAAGTGAAGATAGAAACCTTGGTGCCTGACTTCCGGCGGCGGATGGAAATAGCCCTGTCTACACTGGCGAAGTGTCCGCCTGATGTTTTTAATCATAATCTTGAAACAGTTCCGCGTCTATACAGAAAAGCCAGACCCGGTGCAGATTACGATTGGTCTTTAACATTGATCGAGAATTTCAAGAAGCAACATCCGCAGATTCCTACCAAATCAGGTTTGATGCTGGGTTTGGGAGAAACCATTGATGAGGTTAAGCAGGTGTTACAAGATTTGCGGGCGCACGATTGCGATATGCTGACCCTCGGCCAGTACCTACAACCCAGTCGTTATCATCTACAGGTAGATCGTTTTGTTACTCCAGATGAATTTGCCGACTTGGGAGATTATGCAAAAAATCTAGGATTTAAGAATGTAGCCAGTGCTCCAATGGTACGGTCTTCATACCATGCAGATATACAAGCTGCGGGTGAAAAAAATAGTGACTGAATTTAATCGAATATCCGAAGAATATGAAGCGGCATTATTTTATGAATTTTTATCTAGGTCAATATCACTGAAAATTTCGTTAACCGTGCACTTGGCCTGGCCTTGAGAAAAACGTGTTAATACTTCATCATATGGAACAAGTTGTTCGGTATTACGTATTATTTCCCGAGAACCATAGTCTTGCACGATGGCGTAGCCCCTGTTTAAGGTGGCAAGTGGACTCACCGCATTTAATGCTCTTACTACCGTTTGTAATTGCGCATTTAAATTTTGATAGTGATGATTTTCTGCTTGCTTTAAACGCTGATAAATTTGCTCAGATCGTTCTATATAAAATCGTATTTTTTGTAAAGGGTTATGCTCATTTAGGACAGAGAGTTGATCATGTATTTTATTCTTTTTTTCTACCGCCGTTGATTTAATCAAGTGATTCATACGCGCAAACAGAGCATCAAGTCTTTGCGCATTGTTCTGTAGCTGTGTTGTCAGATGAGGCAGGCGTTTTCCCAGATGTAAAGTATTTTGTTTGAGTGCGTCCAAGTTGGCCTGGAAGATTTGTATTAACCGGTTTTGTTGTAGAGATATGGATTGTTTAATATGCATTTGATCGGGACTGACTAATTCAGCTGCCGCTGACGGTGTAGCTGCGCGTTGATCAGCGACAAAATCAGCGATGGTAAAATCAATCTCATGACCAATGCCTGAAACGACAGGAATGGAACAATCAAAAATAGTTCGTGCCAAGGTTTCATTATCAAAGGACCAGAGATCTTCTATCGAACCACCACCACGTGAAATAATAATTACATCACATTCATTTCTTTTTTCTACAGTCTTAAGCATTGCTGTGATTTGTTCTGCAGCACCGTCTCCCTGAACAACCACAGGGTAGATAATGATATTTCCCGCAGGATAACGGCGTTTAAGGACGCTCATGATATCTCGGATGGCAGCGCCTGTAGGTGAAGTGATGATGCCAATCGTTTTCGGAAAATCGGGAAGAGTTTGTTTATGTCCATCTTCGAACAAACCATCTTTAAGCAATTTTTGTTTTAGTTCTTCATAGGCATGCTGAAGTCCGCCTTCACCAGCGAGTTCCATTTGTTCGATAATTAATTGGAACTCACCACGTCCCTCATAGAGACTAATATTTGCGCGAACAAGAACTTCAGTGCCGTTTTCAGGTTCAAATTTAAGAAAGCAGTTTTTGCCTTTGAACATGGCGCAACGTACCTGAGAATGGACATCCTTTAGAGACATATACATATGACCCGAGGCAGGGCAGGCAAAATTTGAGATTTCGCCTTGTAGCCAAATAGATGGGAAACTGCCCTCAAGTACAGCACGGACTTCACGGTTTAGCCGAGTAACATTATAAATATCCCGTTGGTTATTAGCTATTTCACTCATGAACTAATGCTACATAAAGATAAGTTGGTCGGCAAAGCAAACAGTGATTTGCCATTCGGTTAGTTGGTGTTACAATGCGCTGCTATTTTTATCTTTAAATCAGATAGTTAAGATAGGTAGATAGTTTAAATATGCGTGTAATGGGGCAAGCTCTTACCTTTGATGATGTCTTATTAGTCCCCGCCTTCTCGGATGTCCTGCCTCGGGAAGTTAGTTTAGCCGCCCGCCTGACAAGGGATATCACACTTAACATCCCTTTGGTATCGGCAGCCATGGATACCGTGACAGAATCCAGCTTGGCAATTGCCATGGCTCAGGAAGGTGGTATTGGCATAATCCATAAGAACATTAGTCCTGAAGCACAGGCCAAGCAAGTCCGTTTGGTAAAAAAGCATGAGAGCGGGGTAGTGAAAGATCCGTTAACAGTCTCACCAGGGGCATCTATTCAGGAAGTATTGGGATTAACTCGGCGTTATAAGATATCTGGTTTACCGGTTGTGGATGGTGAAGATCTAGTTGGAATTGTCACTAGTCGAGATATGCGTTTCGAAACACGTCTCGGCGACCCCGTCAGTAATATCATGACAAAGAAAGATAAGTTGGTCACCGTCTTTGAGGGAACAAGCAAGGACGAGATAAAAGAACTATTACATAAACACCGTATTGAAAAGGTACTGGTAGTTAATAAAAATTTCCAGTTACGTGGTTTGGTAACGGTCAAGGATATTCAGAAGGCACAAGAATTTCCTAATGCATGCAAAGACAGTGATGAGCAATTACGCGTGGGTGCTGCTATCGGTGTAGGTGAAGCATCCCAGCACAGAGCCGAGGCGCTGATTGAGACAGGTGTAGATGTGCTTGTTGTCGATACTGCGCATGGTCATTCCGCTGGTGTGCTTGAAATGGTTAAGTGGATTAAAATAGCATTTCCTGATAGTCAGGTGATTGGCGGTAACGTAGCGACATCTGCGGGTGCCAAAGCCTTAGTTGATGCAGGTGCAGATGGCATCAAGGTCGGGATTGGGCCAGGTTCAATTTGTACCACTCGTATCGTTTCAGGTGTCGGTGTACCACAAATCAGTGCGATTGCTAATGCTGCAGAAGCCTTGAAGGGAACCGGTGTGCCATTTATTGCGGACGGCGGTGTTCGTTTTTCTGGTGATGTTGCCAAGGCCATTGTCGCTGGTGCTTATTCAATCATGATTGGCGGGTTGTTTGCTGGAACAGAAGAAGCGCCAGGCGAAGTTGAGTTATACAAAGGACGTTCATATAAGTCATACCGTGGGATGGGGTCACTTGGCGCCATGTCTCAACAGCATGGCTCTTCTGATCGTTATTTTCAGGAGAATGATGAGATTGAAAAATTGGTACCTGAAGGCATTGAAGGACGTGTTCCTTACAGAGGGCCTTTGGATACCATCATCCACCAATTATTGGGCGGCGTACGTGCAGCAATGGGTTATACCGGTTGTAAAGATATTGAAGAAATGCGTACACGTCCAGAGTTCCTGCGTTTAACCAATGCGGGGATGCGTGAAAGTCATGTCCATGATGTGATGATTACCAAGGAACCGCCGAACTATCGGATGGAGTAAAGGGTTTTGTAATTTTCAGGCCTATGATATTTACTAACAAATACTGGATGCGAAGTGTGAGGCACTAATTAATGAAGGATATAGTATGTTGCGTTTCACTTTTAACACTTCACTTGGAGAGAATAAATACTAAACAAACAAAGATAGCAAGAGATCCAAACATCAAATAGATCATTGAATGACCAATATACATTCTGAAAAAATCCTTATTCTGGATTTTGGCTCCCAGTACACACAACTGATCGCACGTCGTGTGCGTGAAGCGAATGTCTATAGCGAAATTCATTCCTTTGATATGCCAACAAATGACATCAAGGCATTAAATCCCAAAGCCATTATTCTTTCTGGCGGGCCGGAATCGGTAACGATTGAAAGTGACATCAAGGCGCCAGAGATTGTCTTTCGAATGAACATTCCCGTGCTGGGGATATGCTATGGCATGCAGACCATGGTAACACAACTTGGTGGCAAGGTTGAATCTTCTAGCACGAGAGAATTTGGTTACGCACAGGTGCGAGCCAGAGGGCATACAGCACTATTAAAAGATATTCAGGATGATACTAATGATGAAGGCCATGGTCTATTAGACGTCTGGATGAGTCATGGTGATAAGGTCGTTGATTTACCTGAAGGATTCAAGGTCATGGCTTCAACAGACAATGCACCCATTGCAGGCATGGCCAATGAAGAGAAGAAATTTTATGGCTTGCAATTTCATCCAGAAGTCACACACACCAAACAGGGCGAAGCCATCTTACAAAGATTCTTGCATGAGATATCGGATTGCCAATCCTTGTGGAATACGGACAATATTGTGGAAGATTCCATCAAGACTATCAGAGCCAAGATTGGTAAAGATAAAGTATTGCTGGGATTATCGGGTGGCGTGGATTCTTCTGTTGTTGCTGCCTTATTATACGAAGCTATTGGCGATCAACTCACCTGTGTATTTGTTGATAATGGCCTGCTTCGTTTGCGCGAAGGTAATCAGGTTATGGAAACCTTTACTGAATATATGGGTGTTAAAGTCATACGTGCCAATGCGGAGGATCGTTTTCTAAATGAACTTGCAGGTGTTACTGATCCTGAAATAAAAAGAAAAGTTATTGGTAAGAATTTCATCGAAGTTTTTGATGAAGAAGCCACTAGGCTGGAAGGGATTAAGTGGTTGGCTCAAGGCACGATTTATCCAGATGTTATCGAATCTGCCGGTGCAAAAACCGGCAAGGCGCATGTGATTAAGACACATCATAATGTAGGTGGTCTGCCAGAAGATATGCGATTTGAATTAGTCGAACCGCTACGCGATTTGTTTAAAGACGAAGTGCGGAAACTTGGTATTCAGTTAGGTTTGCCAGCAAGTATGGTCTATCGCCATCCTTTTCCTGGTACGGGCTTAGGCGTACGGATTCTTGGGGAAGTAAAAAAAGAATACGCAGATCTTTTACGTCAAGCAGATGCAATTTATATGGAAGAGTTAAATGCACAAGAGCTGTACGACAAAATTAGCCAGGCCTTTGCAGTTTTTCTTCCCGTAAAGTCTGTAGGCGTAATGGGTGATGCGCGTAAATATGATTATGTGATCGCGCTTCGTGCTGTTGAAACCATCGATTTTATGACAGCACGCTGGGCCAGGTTGCCCTATGAATTCTTGGAGATTGTTTCTAGCAGAATTATTAATGAAGTCGATGGTATTTCCAGAGTTACTTATGATATTTCGAGCAAACCTCCGGCTACCATTGAGTGGGAATAGTGCAAGGTTTAAAAACAAATAATTCATCTTTACGTTTTACTTGCAATGTCTGACAAAGACTTCATGCAACGTGCTTTTGAGTTGGCAACGAAAGCCGAAGCGCAGGATGAAGTCCCAGTTGGCGCGGTCATTGTTTACCAGGATAAAATAATTGGTGAAGGCTGGAATCAACCTATATCATCAGACGATCCCACAGCGCATGCCGAGATAATGGCGCTACGAGATGCTGGGAATAAAATCAGCAATTATCGTTTACCGAACGCAACGATTTATGTCACTCTTGAACCCTGTACTATGTGTGCGGGCGCGATTGTTTATGCACGAATTTCCAAACTTGTTTACGCAACTGATGATCCAAAAACAGGTGCTTGTGGCAGTGTATTTAATTTGCTTCAAACTGAAGAACTGAATCATAAAGTAGAAATTGAGACAGGCATTATGCAAGAAAAATGTCGATGCTTAATACAGTCATTCTTCAAAGAAAAAAGAACTAACCAAAAGTGACTGATATAACAACTGGTCAAGCAGCACATCTGGCAGAGATGTTCCTGAAAATATCAGGAAAATTGGTCACTGCTGAATCTTGTACTGGAGGTAGTCTTGCTGAAATTCTGACGCGTATCCCGGGCAGCTCTGCCTGGTTTGAATGCGGTTTTGTAACTTATTCAAATGAATCGAAACATGAACTGTTATCAATATCGTTAGACACGCTAGAACAATTTGGTGCTGCCAGTGAAGAAACAGCAAGCGCAATGGCAAAAGGTGCGGTAGAAAATAGTCGGGCAGATTACGGTATTGCTATCACTGGTATCGTGGGTCCCGATGGAGGCACAAGTGACAGACCTGTCGGTACGGTCTATTTTGCCTGGCACAAAAGAAACGAAGGCGGCAGCACAGCACGCATTTGTCTTGAAGGTGATCGCCTCAGAGTCAGGGAGCAGGCCTGCATGTTGGCAATGCAAGGACTCATTGATTTACTACAAAAAGTTTCGGAGTAGCTATAAGCATATAGACTTAATATTTATTCGTTGTCTATTTGAAACTCTTGTTATATTTTTGTTTTTTTATGAGCTAGTAGCATCCCCGCTTCTGAATGAGTCTAGCATAATTTTTTGCCTCATCACTGTGCAAAATAACTTGTCCATTAGGGTATTCACTCCGATTCTACAAGAACATCATGGAATTGAGGTGTCATCAATTCCATGAAATGATGTTTATCACGCATGATAAACATTGCTGTAATATTTTCTTGAACAGCAAGTTCCAGTCCATCATCTGGACCAAGCACAAGCAGGGTCGTGGCCAAGGCATCTGCTGTCATGGATGAGGGATGCAGAACTGTTACAGAAGCAAGTTTATGCGTGATCGGTTTTCCTGTTGATGGGTCAATGGTATGTGAGTAACGGATATTATTTTCTTCAAAATAATTACGGTAATCACCAGATGTTGCCATGCCAATATTATTCAGTGTGATAACCGTTTGTACGGAATGCTGATCGTCCAGAGGTTTTTCAATACCAATATGCCAGATTTTATTATCGGGATTGACACCCTTAGTTTTTATTTCACCGCCAACTTCAACCATATAGTTATTGATATTCAATTCATCAAGGTAATCGGCAATTACATCAACGGCATAGCCTTTCGCGATGGCTGAAAGGTCAATATATAAATCTGGTATATCTTTTTTAATGGCATAAGGTTGTTTGCGCATATGAAGATATTTAGAGCCAACTTCAGCAAGCGTTTCTTTAATTGTTACTTCATCTGGAATGACGCTAGGTCTTGCCTTTGGACCGAAACCCCAAAGATTAACAACAGGCCCGACAGTAATATCAAAAGCACCATGACTTAACTTGTTTATCCTTAAAGCTTCCTCTATTACTGTATAAAGTTCGGCCGGAATTTCTTGCCAGTCCAGAGTGTTTGATTGGTTAAAAAGAGAAAGGGTAGATGTTTTCATATAGGTAGACATCTGAGAATTTATCTTATCCAGATGATGGTTGATTTCTACAGAAATTGTAGCGCGGTCTATCTTCGTATCGTCAGCGTGTATTTTAATCGTGTATGTCGTCCCCATGGTAAGTCCCGAAACGATGACGGTTTTCTGTTGTTCAGATGGGTGTCCACATGCTTGTAGGTTTATGACAAGGAAGAATAGGGCTGAGTAACCGCAAAATAAATTTGAGAGTTTTATCATAGAGTCATATAGTAGCCTTGGATGTGAGTTTTTTGGTGCCAAGCATTTTTGGTTATTATAAGTCTGAAGCCAGAATGAGCCATTATCATATTATTCCTACACAAGAACAAATATTCATGGACTGGAAAAACATAAAACAAATGACGTTAGTAGACGCCCTAGCAGTAAATCATGCTGCAGTTTTTTGTTTTTACCCGGCAGAGAAATACCAACAACAAACGCGTCTGGTTAAGAGATTTCGGCCGAGACAAGTGCATTAGCTTTAACAATATCCTGTCCTTACAGAGAGACATGAAAGCGCTCTAACACATCAAAGGAATCAGCATAAAACCATTGCATGAGTCCGCTACATATTGCACTTTCTGCGCGGCTAAAGCCGCACTTTCGAACGGGCGCAACGGACATCGGAAGCAGGACTTTACCGATTTTTGCTCCTTGACAATTGCATGGATGCAGGAGGCAGAGCGACGCAAGATGTTAAAGCCGAGATCATCAGAATTAAAGACAAAAATTGCGGAAGTGCGATATCTTTCTGAACTTATACAGCCACGCCCCTAACTTGATCTATTTACTCCCTTGCGACGAGCAGAGTTTAGCTTGCGCTGTTGTTAATCCGCCAACTACGATAAGATTTAATGTGCAGGCTTTTGATGGCCTTCTGCGATCTTTGGGGCCACTGAGGCCAGCCGTTTTTAACCCACAAAAGCCGTCTCACAATCTACAAATAGCTGTAAACAGGCGAGTATTCTGATTTTGGCATACACCATGACCTCATTACTTTTTTATTTTCTCGTTCAGCTACAATAATTTACAGAAAAAAATGAATAATTAGTGTAACCATGGCAATTAAGACTGAAAAACTAAAACAGGCATTGCAAGAACGCATCCTGGTGCTGGATGGTGCCATGGGTACCATGATCCAGTCTTATCAGCTAGAAGAAGTGGATTATCATGGCGAACGCTTCGCCGACCATCCCTGTGATCTCAAAGGCAACAATGATCTACTCTCGTTAACACGGCCGGATATTATCAAGGCTATTCATGATGCATATTTTGATGCGGGTGCTGATATCGTTGAAACCAACAGCTTTAATTCAACCTCAATTGCCATGGCGGATTATCAGCAGGAAGATCTGGTGTATGAATTAAATAAGGTCAGTGCTTCACTGGCAAGCGAAGTCGCTGAGAATTATGGCGGATATGTCGCCGGCGTACTTGGCCCAACCAATCGCACCTGCTCTATTTCTCCAGATGTGAACAATCCGGGATTTCGTAATGTAACTTATATGGAGCTGGTCGAGACCTATACCGAGGCTATCTGTGGACTGGTTGACGGTGGGTCTGACCTGTTATTGGTCGAGACTATCTTCGATACCTTGAATGCCAAGGCCGCTCTATTTGCCATCAGTCAATATTTTGATGAGCATGATATTGCGCTGCCAATTATGATCTCTGGAACCATTACTGATGCCTCTGGCCGTACCCTCACAGGCCAAACTACAGAAGCCTTCTGGAACTCTGTCAGGCATTCGAATCCACTTTCAGTTGGACTAAATTGTGCTTTAGGTCCCAATGACTTACGTCAATACATTGAAGAACTTTCTAGTTTTTCGCAATGTTTGATCAGCAGCCATCCGAACGCTGGTTTGCCTAATGAATTTGGGGAATATGACCTCGAACCAGAACCGATGGCCGAGCATATTAAAGAATGGGCTGAATCAGGGTTTTTGAACATCGTTGGTGGTTGTTGCGGTACTACACCTGCTCATATCTCAGCTATGGCTGAGGTTGTTCAGGGTCTCGCACCTAGAAAGATTCCAGAACTACCTGTACAGCAAAGACTGAGTGGGCTTGAACCCTTCAATATCACTCCCGACGTGAATTTTGTGAATGTCGGTGAACGCACCAATGTTGCCGGCTCCCCTCTGTTTCTGCGTTTGGTCAAAGAAGAACAAGATCTGGATGCTGCGTTAGAAGTAGCACGCCAACAGGTTGAAAATGGCGCACAGATTATTGATGTTTGTATGGATGAAGGCATGCTGGACTCTGAACAACTGATGGAGGATTTCCTCAAGCTCATTGCCTCGGAGCCTGATATTTGTCGCGTCCCAATCATGATCGACTCATCCAGATGGTCTGTGATCGAGGCAGGGTTACGCTGTGTTCAAGGCAAATGCATCGTCAATTCACTTAGCCTCAAAGAAGGTGAAGAGAAATTCATCAAACATGCCAAATTCGTCCGTCGTTACGGTGCCGCCGTAGTCGTTATGGCATTTGATGAATCTGGTCAGGCCGATACCACTGACAGACGTTTTGAGCTATGCAAACGTTCATACGATATTTTAGTCAATGAAGTTAGATTTCCCCCGGAAGATATTATCTTTGATCCGAATATCCTCACGGTCGCTACTGGTATGGAAGAACATAATAATTATGCTGTATCTTTCTTTGAGGCCACGTGTTTGATTAAAGAACACTTACCTCATGCGTTGGTCAGTGGCGGTCTGAGTAATGTGTCTTTCTCCTTTCGCGGGAATAATCCAGTGCGTGAAGCCATGCACTCAGTATTTCTTTATCATGGGATTCAGGCTGGCATGGATATGGCCATTATTAATGCTGGGCAACTGGGCATTTATGATGATGTCCCTAAAGAATTACTCGGATACGTCGAAGATGTCTTGTTAAACAAACGCGATGATGCTACCGATCGTCTGGTGGAATTTGCAGATACCGTTAAAGGCGGAGCCTCTAGGGAAAAGAAAAATGATCTGGAATGGCGCAAAGGCGATGTTCAGGAACGACTGACTCATGCTTTAGTAAAAGGTATTGCTGAATTTATTGAAGAAGATACCGAAGAAGCCAGACAGCAAGCAGAGAAGCCATTACATGTAATCGAAGGCCCATTAATGGTGGGAATGAATGTCGTCGGCGATTTG
Source organism: Gammaproteobacteria bacterium (assembly GCA_965261165.1). Classification (GTDB taxonomy): domain Bacteria; phylum Pseudomonadota; class Gammaproteobacteria; order Eutrophobiales; family Eutrophobiaceae; genus SMWN01. Next base: position 1,508,904 of record OZ253445.1, read on the forward strand.
TTTGGTGCAGGCAAGATGTTCTTACCGCAAGTTGTAAAAAGTGCGCGTGTAATGAAAAAAGCGGTGGCTTATTTATTGCCTTACATCGAAGCTGAAAAAGATGATGGAGAGATCAAAAGCAACGGCAAGATCATTATGGCCACGGTTAAAGGTGATGTTCATGATATTGGCAAAAACATTGTCGGTGTCGTCATGCAATGCAATAACTATGAAGTCGTAGATCTTGGCGTTATGGTACCTGCGCAAATTATTCTGGATAAAGCCAAAGAGCTCAACGCCGATATTATTGGATTAAGCGGCCTAATCACACCATCACTCGATGAAATGGTACACGTCGCCAAGGAAATGCAACGTCAGGATTTTGCCCTGCCCTTGATGATTGGTGGAGCAACCACATCACGAGTCCATACCGCAGTCAAGATCGACTTGGGTTATGAGCATCCAGTCATTCATGTCAAAGATGCATCACGTGCTGTTGGTATCTCCACGCGTTTGTTAAATGCCGATATGAAAGAAGAGCTCACAAAAGAGATCAAGAAAGACTACGACATGGTACGAGAAAGACATGCTGGCAAACAGGCAAAGCTCAACTGGCTGACGCTTGAACAGGCAAGAACGAATCGCGTATCGATAGATTGGGATGACTATACACCACCAGTGCCGAATAAGGTTGGCATTGAAGTCTTTGAAGATTACCCGCTGGAAGAACTGGCGGAATGTATTGACTGGACACCATTCTTTGTCGCATGGGAACTCGCAGGAAGATTCCCCCGAATACTAAATGATGAAGTCGTTGGCGAAGAAGCCACGAGACTCTATGAAGATGCGCAAGCAATGTTAGACAAGATCGTCAAAGAAAAATGGTTTAGTGCCAAAGGTGTGATTGGATTATTTCCCGCTAACTCCATTGGCCATGACGATATAAAAATATATACCAATGAAGGTCGTGATGAATTGTTAATGACCATGCATTCTCTAAGACAACAAACGCAAAAACCACCAAGTCGACCTAACTTTGCATTGGCAGATTTCATTGCACCGGAAGAAACTCATGTAAAAGATTATATTGGTGCCTTTGCCGTCGCCACTGGTTTTGGCATGGAAAATTGTATCAAGGCCTTTGAAGATGATCATGATGATTACAGTGCCATTATGCTGAAGGCACTGGCAGACCGGCTGGCAGAAGCATTTGCTGAACGATTACATCAACGTGTCCGCAAGGAATTTTGGGGCTATGATTCAAATGAGGCCTTGGAAAATGAAGAATTGATAGCGGAAAAATACCAAGGCATCCGCCCTGCTCCCGGTTATCCCGCCTGTCCGGATCATACCGAGAAGCCATTGATATGGGATTTACTCAAGGTTAAAGAAAATATCGGTATCACTCTCACGGAAAGCTACGCCATGTATCCCACAGCAGCAGTCAGCGGCATATATTTCTCACATCCAGAATCACGTTATTTTGGATTGGGGAAAATTAATAGAGATCAGGCGCAAGACTATGCCCATAGAAAAGGAGAATATTTACAGACTGTTGAACGGTGGTTAAGCCCTAACCTCGGATACGAGGTGTAGGGTATACGTCCTGTCGTTCAAATTATAGGCTAACTCAACCCTGAGATGCTTCCGACTTCTCACCCGACAATTGCTCTTGCAGGTGATGAGCAGGAAGTGCAAATAACTCAGAAGCGGTTATTTGCCCGTACATCCTGTATATTAAGTCCCGCCATTGCACTGATTCTGCGCGGCTAAAGCCGCACTTCTGATGATTCTGACATGCTTAAAAGGTTTTAACACGGACGACTGCATGGATGCAGGATGCCAAAGCCGAGACCACAGAGTTTAAAGACAGAAATCGCGGAAGTGAAATATCTTTCCGAACTTATACACTGCCCCAAAAGCCTATAATTCGTTATTATAACGCCCCTTTCAGTTAGGGTCGGAGCATCAACAAGTGGATATCAAAGTATTAAAATAATGAGCAAAAAAATAGAAGATAAGCCGGGCAAACGTATTGGTATTATTGGAGGTGGTCAGTTAGCGAAGATGACTGCCCTATCCGCATTAAAATTCGGTTGCGACATCCATATCCTTGAATGCAAACCAGAAGCCCCTGCCACGAATCTAGCGAGAAAAACATTTATTGGTGATTGGGATAATCCTAATGATCTACTTAAGCTGGCAGAATATTCAGATGTCATTACCCTTGAGAATGAATTTGTAGATGCCAACAGCTTGGCAGAATTGGAAAAATCCAGACATGCATTATTCCCTACGGCAAAAAGTATTGGACTGGTGCAAGATAAATACATCCAGAAAAAAACATTACAGGAAGCTGGATTACCGCTGGCATCTTTCAGGGCAATTGAATCACGCGAAGAAATTATTGACCTTGCAAAAGAATTCAATTGGCCTCTTGTCATCAAAACACGCAGAAATGGTTATGATGGTAAAGGTAACGCGACTGTGGATAATGAAAGTGAGATAGATGCAGCCTGGGATAAACTGGACGGAGATAATCGAACACTTTATGCAGAGGCATTTTGTCCTTTCGCATCTGAGCTAGCAATTATTATCACCACAAGTCGCAGTGGTGAAGTTGCAACCTACCCACTTGTTGAATCTGTACAAAGAAATCATATCTGCCACATTGTTCGTGCACCCGCGTCTGTGTCTGACTCAATCGCTAAAAACGCAACCGATATTGCCCAACGTGCTGTCATCGCGATTGGTGCCGTTGGTAGTTTCGGTGTTGAAATGTTTCTGACAAAAGATGACGAAGTTATTATTAATGAACTTGCGCCCAGAGTGCATAATTCAGGGCATTACACCATCGAAGCATGTGAATGTTCCCAGTTTGAAAACCATGTGCGTGCTGTCCTTGGTTGGCCTTTAGGCTCAACTGAAATGGTCAAACCAGCAGCGGCTATGGTTAATTTACTTGGCCAAGATTATGGTAGTGGACGACCTGCAGGATTTGATGAAGCATTGGCAATACCTAGTGTACATATCCACATTTATGGCAAAAAATTAAGCATGCCCGGTCGTAAAATGGGACATGTAACTGCATTAGGTGATACTTTATCTGCAGCAGAAGAAGCGGCACAAGCTGCGGCAGATGTACTTTATTTTGGAGGTAGGCAATGAGTAAGAAACAAGCCATGGTCGGAATTATTATGGGCAGTGATTCAGATTGGCCTACGATGCAAGCCGCTGCTGATATTTGTGAACAATTTAAAATTCCTTATGAAGCTCGCGTTATCTCTGCACATCGTACTCCTATCGACATGACAGAATATGCCATCGAAGCACATACAAGAGGTCTCCGCGTCATTATTGCAGGAGCAGGCGGTGCAGCTCATTTGCCAGGAATGATCGCAAGCCTGACACCTTTACCTGTCATCGGTGTACCTGTTGAAAGTAAGACATTAAAAGGACTAGATTCCTTACTCTCAATCGCACAAATGCCAGCAGGTGTGCCGGTTGCCAGTGTTGCCATCGGTGGGAGTGTGAATGCAGGATTACTTGCTATAGAAATTATTGCGCAGAATGATCAAAGCTTACAGGTAAAAATTATTAACTATAAAAATGGCATGGTAAAAAACTCTCGCGCCAAAAATAAAAATTTGCATAAGAAAAAATCCACCAGCAAGAAAACTTCACAAAAAACCGCAAAAAAAATGCGCCGGAAAGCTGTTCCTCGTTAACTATTTGCAACAGCATCAACTAGGGCCTGTTGATCTTTTGCAAGGGGTGTAAAGAATTTAAAAAAAGCATAAAGAAAAAGGAATCTCGTGAGACCTCAGCATAACGCCAGGTTTCAGCGGATACCATTAAATCTCAACATTTTTGCACAAAGCGAAAGGCATTCGCCGAGGATTTAGCACTGTCTCAGCGGATTAACGCGTGTTTTAGATGCTTTTTACGAAATTTAGACACAACTATCCCGTAAAACAGGGATCCGGTAAGCCGTAGAGCGTTAAAAACCTAGCACCTTTGCGAATATTGGCTGCCATTGCCGCTAGCCCGTAAACAGTCGCGTTTTTGGCAAGACCCATGAACCGGGTGCGAGCCAGCCCATAATGCCATTTATAGGTGGCAAAGGGACGTTCACCGCCAGATCGCGTTAGCGCAATCTCTTTGTTACGAATTCGGTCCGCCTCCGATAAAGGATTACCCCGGTAGCCCTTGCGTTGGACCTGATCATCAATGCCCAACTGCTCCAACTTGTCTCGGGTCTGTTGAGAGCTGTAAGCCGCATCCGCATACCATGCCGTTTCATCACCCAGCAGCAAGGCATCACGCTCCTGAGAATCATGAACATTACCAGGTGTCACGCTTTGACGGTGGATAAAACCATCTTCATCGACACCCGTATGGACGGAAAAACCATAAATGGATTTCTTGTTACCCCGACTGTCGTTCTTAACGTGCCAACCTGCCTCAGGATCACGTGTCGGCTTGCCATCCTTGTCGTTGCCTGAACCCGATTGTGCAGCCTCTACCGGGGTCGCATCGATGATGTTGATGCGACCCGCGCTCATGATGATATTTTTGGCTTCGAGCTGACGATTGATCTCGGCCAATAATTGATCCCACAGGTTCTGTTCGACCAAGCGGGCTCGAAACCGCCCCAGGGTGGACGCTTCGGGAACCTCACCGCCAAGCTCAAGGCGGCAAAATTTACGAAACAACAGGTCTCGGTATAAGCATTGAGCCAACTGCACATCGGACAAGTGATACCATAGTCCGAGCAATAAGCCCCGCAACAAGGTCAGCAATGGATAGCTGGGGCGGCCTGTTTTAGAGGCATAGATAGAGGACAGTAATCTCTCAATCTCCAACCAGTCCAACAGAGCCTCAGTCGCATCAAGGCTGTGAATAATTGGGTGGTCCAGATCAGCGGTCGAGACGAATAGTTTGGCTTGTGTTGCGAATGATTTTTGCATACCGAAGTATAGCAAAAAATACCTTGTTTTGTGGGGTTATGCTGGGGTCTCGAATCATTCTCTATCAATTTCCCTTACTGCTAACATCACGAATTCATCAAATCGCTACGCGATTTATTGTGGATGAATTCTCTTGTTGCGCTATTTCCTGATTGTTCCGCATGGTGATTTCTGGAACAGCGATTTCCACAAATACGCTTTTGGAGGAGCGGCTCCTATTTTAATAATGTCGATAAAACCCCCATCGGTATCATTGGTGTTCGCTTTTGATATTGGACCTGCAAAGAAACTCGTATTGGTTAGTTGAATAACCCCAGAATCTTTTTCTGGGGTTGGCGTTTTTCCATACCCAAATGCAAGAATATTAACTTCATCAGCATGAGTGTTGCGATAATTTCCTAAATTTAAGCCCGTAGAGTCGGAAATATAGTCTGTCAAAACATCCTGCAAAACCCAAAATGTTTTGCCTCCCCAAGCTAATCCGACTTGTGATTTTACGATAAGCTGGCTAACCATCCTTGCCCAAACCTGTCGATAATTGATGCCCGGACCATCATGGTTTTTCCCGTTTAGGATCGCATCCTCAAAAGCCATTCCAATTTGGGTTCGTTTTGTTTTATTTCCTCCTGAAGTGGAAGATGTCATAATCTCCACAATCACGATAGGATCGGATGGGAAGTCATCAACCCACACCTCTCCGTCCTGTCGGGACATAGTGAGTCCCTGATCAGCGGCAATCCTCTCACATACCCGTTCGCTTTTTCCTGTGATTACAGCGATATCAGCTAAACGCTTCCGTTGTTTTCCAGCAATGATATAGTCAGATGTGTAATCGAATATTTTTCTCTCATCAGTAGAAATTTGAGTTGCTACCTTCATTTTTACTTCCGACCACACTTTGTAAACAGCCCCCTTTTTGAGTTCGTTATATTTGGCTAGATGTTCTCTAATTTTATCCTGCAGGTGGAAACGGTTAGTACCACCTAAAGCTAAAAGCCGCCTTGGACAAACTATCCATGGCTTATTTTTTACCAGCAATGAGCAAATACCTACTTGAACGGTCTCAAGCCCAGGAAAGTGTTTGGACAGCTCTGGATGATTCTGAAGATTAAGTGCAGACAAATATCTATTGCCTCCGCCATCACATGGAGTTTCCATAAACGGGCAATAGGCTTTCTTCCTATGATTTATTGCATCGGGGTGGATTGACTCCAACGGGTATCCGAATATTTCATACACCTTGCTCATTTTAAGCTATCTCCCAAGATACGAGTAAATTTCGCTGGCTAATGCTCTTGCTAACGGGGGCGGGACCGAATTTGCCACTTGACGATGTTGGTCAAGGTTTTTTACGGTACCTGTTCGGCTCCTGATTGGACCTTTTAAGATATAATTATCTGGGTAGCCGTGAATCCTTCTATATTCACAAGGTGTAAGGTATCGGGTTTCTGTGGGATGAAAAAATATTTCTCCACAACGAAGCGTGTTGGACGGTTTGTTTCTGTGCAAACGAAGATATTTTGTTGTATCTTTTGGTTTTAGCCCTCGTCTTAAATTCTCTCCCAAATGAGTCTGTGCTGCAAGGCACGAACCTTCTGGAACTTGTTCAATACGTTCACAATCTCTCCGAGGCGTGACATCCACATGCCCATCTTCTCTCTCGTAAAATGTTTTTCCCTTAATCTTTGCATCAGGTTTCCCCAGCCCTTTGAGTGCTTCGCCAATCGTTGCATAAGGCTTAAAGGAGAACAACCCGTCACACTCTTCAAGAGGAGCATGAGTATGTGCAGGAAAAACAAATCCATTACTCCCCCGAGTTGCTACAACAAAGAGTCTTTCTCTGATTTGTGGAACACCAAAATCTGCCGCGATGATGGTTCGCCATTTTGGGGTATATCCAACTTCCTCGAGTTTGGATAAAAATGTCTTGAAAACCTCGCCTCTTTTTTGAAGCTGCCCTTTAGCGGAAAGCAATCCCTTAACTTGCTCAAGCAGAATAACCTTTGGCTGGAACTCTTCTGCGAACCTGATGATTTCAAAAAGAAGCATCCCTCTGAGATCATTTAAACCTTGTTGTTTACCCGCCAACGAAAAGGGCTGACATGGAGGACCGCCGAACAAAAGATCAAGTTCATTATTTTCTAGACCAAGCTGTTTTCGCAAATCAGAGACGACAGTTTTCTGGATATCCCCCTCAATGATAAGCGTATTTGTTGATTCTCTACGCTTAGTTGCACGAAGCGTATTGCAACAATGCTCATCAATCTCCAATTCAGCCAAAACATCAAAGCCAGCAGATTTCACACCAATATCCATTCCGCCTGCCCCCGAAAAAAGACTCAATGCTTTATATCTGTTTTTAGTCAACTCTTTTGTCATTTTGCCGAATATTTAGATTGATAAGTTCGATAATTTGCCAGATTTAACTAGTGATTCTGTGCCAGCAAGTCCAGTATTTCGCTGGCAGCATCGGGGATGTTTGTGCCCGGACCGAAAATCGCAACCACGCCAGATTGATACAACATATCATAGTCGCTCGGCGGAATCACACCGCCGTCTTTGGTAATAAAATTTCGCGGCATCATTTTTTCTACATTATCGATGCAACTGTGATTGAAGCGAAGCAATGCCGCTCTAAAAAGAACCAACAAGGCAACAATACCCAAGACCCGGAAGCAGCATGGAACGTGAAAACGGCATCCGATGGCAGGCGTAAAAGCACCTACGGATTTAAGCTGCACGTCAATACTGATGAAGATGGCTTTATCAAGAAAATGACCTATACGCCTGGCAATGTGCATGATTCAGCACATGATTTTGAGGAGTTTGACCATCTGTTAGGCGATAGGCGCGGACAAGTTTACGCAGACAGTGCTTATACCCACAGGGCACCAGCGCCAACAAAGACAATGACTAGAAACTGGGTAAAGAAAACAATAGAATCCTGCACCGGGCATATCGCAACACGCCACGGCGCAGCAAAAAGCGCAGAATAAAATGTATAGCAGTGTCCGCTATGTGGCTGAACGCACCTTTGGTTTGCTCAAACTGCATCACGGATTAGGCAAGGCAAGATACTTGGGGTTAGCCAGAAACAAAACCCGTGCACAGCTGATTGCCATGAGCCATAATCTTAAAACTGGGATGAATATTTTCAAACAACTGCGGTTTTTACAGGAGAGTGGTGCCTAAATGTGCAATAAAACAGATAAAAACACACTAAAAGTGGTTAAAAGTGCCGAAATAAAGGCTTTTTTGGTGTCGTATTGATGATTGAGAGAAGTATGGGCGAAAAAATGAGGCCAGTTTATAAAAAATCACGTTGTTTGTGAGTTGCGATGGGTGTTTTGTGGATTATACCCACAGGGCACAAGTGCAAAAGCCTCTTTATAAATTAATGCTATTACCTATACGTCTTATTCGATGGTTTTGAGTGGTGTAAAGGTCTCGATAAATAGATTGTAACACTTACCATGCAGCCCCTTGGACACATGAATTAATATGACTAATAAAACCTCGGCAGTAACCATAAAAAAAGATCATGTCCTAGATGTCAAAGGTCTGAACTGTCCATTGCCGATACTAAAGGCCAAGGTGCTGCTAAATAAAATGCAGCCAGGCAAGATACTTTACGTTGAAGCTACTGATCCACATTCGGTGATCGACTTTGAGGCTTACTGTGTGAGGACGGATCACATACTGTTAAATATAGAAGAAGAAACAGAACTTTTTAAATTTTATATTCAACGCGCAAAAAATCCGAAAAAACCCTAATTCATTTACATTATAAGCTGATAAGTAAATATTCTTAAGCGAACTACCTCGTATGGGGTACGCGAATAACATCCCGTCAACTACATACAGTAGAATACTGGCACTAACTTATCACCGCCTGTACAGATGCATGAAGAAAGAGAGTATCTTAATCGTAGATGATGATCGTGCAGCAGCCTCTATCATGCAACTTCATCTTAATAATTTTGGTTACCATTTTGCTGGTATCGCCTCTTCAGCTAAGGAAGCCATTTATATAGCCAGAGAGATGCAGCCCGATCTTGTCTTGATGGACATCAGACTCGGTGAAGGCGCAGATGGTATTGACGCTGCCACGGTGATCAGTAATCACATGGATGTTCCTATTGTGTTTGTTACCGCACATTCGGACAGCAATACTTTGCGTAGAGCAAAAATCGTCAACCCACTCGGGTTCATTAATAAACCACTCAGAGAATCGGACCTCAGAACTACAATTGAGTTTGCAATCAACGCGAAACCAAAAATAGTTAAATCTGACCCCAATGACTCCACGATAGAGAATATTCTGGAAAAGACATACGAACTGACACCAGCCGAAATCAGAGTAACCAAGATGCTCATCAAATACCCGGAGTTAAGTAGCACTGCCAATGCACTAAATATTGCCCTCTCAACTGTACGTACGCATTTAAAGCACATCTATAGAAAAACCAACACCAATAGTAAATTGATGTTGCTTCGCGAAATTGCAATAGGCCCGGTAGGTAAATTGATAAACAAACAATCCAACGATAAAGCTGATATTAAAGATTGGATCAATATCACTGGTCGCTAAACTTCTGGATACACTAATAGCGAAAGAAATACTCAAGCACCTGCCCTTAACTTCCAATGCAAATATTTGGGGAGATGGGGTCTATTTCAATACGCCCATCACCACATCAGTTGATAGAGTTATTCATCCAGAATAATTGCCCCGAAACCTTCACATCATTCAAAACCACTGAATAAGACGTATAGGCAATAGCATTAATTTATAAAGTTTGTATGAAACAGTTTCATTTTGCGAGAATTCTCCTTTAATCGTCACAGCAATAGCATAAAACCCCTCAATGAGCGTGTTTTAGTTATTACTTATCCATTATCGAGCATTCAGACACAATACATCTACAGATAACGTATTTGTTACTGTAGGTTCATTCCCTTCCCCTCTCTAAAGGTGAGGAATGATTTAAGGTGATGATTCATTGCCATCAGCCTGGCATTATTTTTTTGGCCATTGTCTTTATCTTCGAACCAACCTTGGGTGGTTTTTTCCTGGGATATTTTTTTCGGGACTTTTTCCCAGTACATAGACGAACGATCTTCAAAGGTCTTGAGAATGGTCTTATTTTACCTGTTTCAGTAGAATCAGTGTGGATTATGTAAGGGTCTCTGTTTATTATTAAGTCGTTTGTCTATGGCTGTTATGAGTGGTTACGTGTCCCAAAAATAGCAGTACCAATGCGTATCATGGTCGCTCCCTCAGCGATTGCTGCTTCCAGATCATTGGTCGTGCCCATGGATAGCGTATCTAGTTCAGGATATTTGTCTTGTAGCTCAGTAAATAATTGCTTCAATTCTCTGAAAGGAATACGCTGCCTTTCAAATTCAGGATATTGTGCCGGCATAACCATTAAGCCTCGTATTTTGAGGTTTGGTAGAGACGAACAATCAGCAGCTAGTTGCATTAATTCGTCTGGAAAAATGCCAGATTTACTATTTTCACCACTGATATTGATTTGCAGGCATATATTCAAAGGTGGCAAATATTCAGGGCGTTGTTCGTTGAGTCTATGAGCAATTTTGCTCCTGTCTATAGTATGAATCCAATGGAAGTGTTGCGCAATATCCCGGGTTTTATTTGATTGTATTGACCCAATGAAATGCCAGATGAGCTGAGGATTTTGTAAGTGTGTTATTTTTTCTACTGCCTCCTGTAAATAGTTCTCAGCGAAACAGACTTGTCCGGCATTAAAGGCTGCTTGTACGGTTTCAACAGGCTTGGTTTTGCTGACTGCCAATAATTGAACAGAGTTAGGTGTGCGGTTGAAGCGGTGTTCAGCATCAGAAATTTTTTTCCTGATTTGTGCAAGTGCAACAGAGATTTTTCTCTCGGTGTTTTTCTTAATATTTTTCATGGAGGAGCATTGTTGGGGATAGCAGTGGTCTATGCTTCAAAAAGCAAGTAACATTGTGTCGAAACAGTATAATAACAAAAAACAATTTTCTATTTGCTAAATTAATGTGAAAGATACAGTAATACTTTTTATGTAACCTTAAGCATAAAATTTATGTCGTATTTTATGCAGCTGTTATTCTAGCATTGTAACTATTTTCCTACGGGAGGATTTAGATGGACATTGGTGAACTTCTCGCATTCGGCGCAAAAAATGGCTCGTCCGATTTGCATTTATCTGCTGGGGTACCTCCCATGATTCGTGTCGATGGAGACATGAGAAAGATTAACATTCCTGTGCTTGATCACGCTCAAGTACATGACATGGTCTACGACATCATGAACGATAAACAGCGTAAGGATTATGAGGAATTTTGGGAGTGTGATTTCTCTTTTGAGATTCCTGGCTTGGCACGATTTCGCGTCAATGCCTTTAATCAAAATCGTGGTGCTGGTGCTGTGTTCCGAACCATTCCATCAGAAATTCTGTCACTGGAACAATTGGGTGCACCGAAGATTTTTGAAGAGTTGGCAGATATTCCGCGTGGCGTAGTTTTGGTGACAGGGCCGACAGGATCTGGTAAATCAACCACCCTAGCGGCCATGGTCAATCATAAAAATGAAAGTGAATATGGTCATATTCTTACAGTTGAGGATCCGATCGAATTCGTGCATGTCACCAAGAAGTGCCTGATCAATCAGCGTGAAGTTCATCGGGATACTTTGGGTTTTAATGAAGCACTGCGTTCTGCTTTGCGTGAAGATCCGGATGTTATTCTTGTTGGTGAAATGCGCGACCTGGAAACCATACGTCTAGCCCTGTCTGCTGCTGAAACAGGCCATTTAGTTTTTGGGACTTTGCATACCAGTTCTGCTGCCAAAACCATAGACCGTGTTGTTGATGTATTCCCCGCAGCAGAAAAGGATATGATACGCGCCATGTTGTCTGAGTCACTGAAGGCTGTTATTTCGCAGACATTACTCAAGAAAAATGGAGGTGGTCGTGTCGCTGCACATGAAATTATGATTGGTACCCCGGCTATTCGTAACCTAATTCGTGAAAACAAGATTGCACAGATGTATTCAGCAATACAGACGGGACAACAATTTGGCATGAAAACACTGGATCAGGATCTGACTGAATTGGTCAAAAAGAGTGTGGTTAGTCGACAGGAAGCCTTGTCCAAGTGCGCTAACAAAGATGCTTTTCCAGCTTAAAAAATGGTTTTTTTGTAGATAGGTAAATAACAGGAGGAACTTGTGGAAAGAGAACAAGCGATAAAATTCATGACTGATCTTCTCAAACTAATAATTGAGAAGGACGGTTCTGATCTGTTTATCACAGTAGGATTTCCACCGGCAATTAAGATACATGGCAAGATTACGCCAGTGTCAAAAGCCGAATTGACGCCGGAGAATACCAAAGCGCTGGTATATGCCGTTATGAACGATAAGCAGTTGAAAGAGTTTGAAGCAACCAAGGAATGTAATTTCGCTATTAATCCTGCAGGTGTGGGACGATTCAGAGCTAATGCATTCATTCAGCAAAGTTTTTGTGGTCTTGTCATGCGTGCTATTGAAACAGAAGTGCCTAATATCGATAAACTAAAGTTGCCTGAAGTCCTCAAAGATATTGTCATGACCAAACGTGGATTGGTAATTATGGTCGGCGGAACGGGCTCGGGTAAATCGACTTCACTGGCAGCCATGATCGATCACAGAAACCAGAACTCATTTGGTCATATCATTACTATTGAAGATCCCATCGAATATGTTCATCCGCACAAGAATTGCGTCATTATGCAGCGTGAAGTAGGTATGGATACGGATGATTGGGATATTGCCTTGAAGAATACTTTACGGCAGGCACCTGACGTTATTTCATTGGGTGAGGTCAGAGATAGGGAAACCATGGAGTTTGGCATTGCCTTTGCTGAAACGGGCCATCTAGCCATGGCTACCCTGCATGCCAACAGTGCGAACCAAGCGCTGGATAGAATTATTAACTTCTTTCCAGAAGAGCGGCGTCAGCAATTGTTAATGGATTTATCATTAAACTTAAAGGCTGTGATTGCACAGAGACTTCTCAGAACGGTCGATGGTAAAGGTCGTGCCGCCGCGATTGAGATATTGTTGAACTCTCCACTCATTTCTGATTTGATATTAAAAGGCGAAGTACATGAGATTAAGACGATCATGGGCAAATCGGGAGAGCTGGGAATGATTACATTCGATCAAGCACTGTTCAATCTCTATGAAGCCGATCGGATAACGCTGGAAGACGCATTTCGCAATGCAGATTCGATGAATGAATTGCGTTTAAGAATTAAACTGGAAGGTAAAGGCGCCAAGAATGCCGAGGAAGATAATCTGGATCATCTGAAATTGGAAGAAAATAAAGAGGATTCTGGCAGTATGCGCTAAGGATTGGTAGAAAAGTAGTTCAGGTATTTATTAATATTTAGAGAATAATTTTTTAGTTTCGGGGAAGTCTATCAGTATGGATATCACACCTTATCTTAAATTAATGGTTCAAAAGAATGCCTCTGATTTGTTCATTACCGCAAATTCTCAGATAAAAATCAAGCTGGAGGGGCAGGCAGTCACTGTTGGTAAGACGATCCTGACAGGTGAGGTTACTAAGGCCATCGCTTATATGATCATGAATGATAAGCAGAAGGCTGTCTTTGAAGAAACTATGGAATGCGATTTTGCCACAGAGCTTGAAGGTGGTTCAGCAAGATTTCGCGTCAATATCTTTCGTCAAAGGGGTGAAGTAGCCATGGTACTTCGCCTCATCGCGTCGGAAATACCCACGGTTGAGCAGTTGGGGTTGCCCGAAGTTCTGAAGGAGGTGATACTGCATAAAAGAGGCTTGATCCTGATGGTTGGTGGTACTGGCTCAGGTAAATCGACGACACTTGCGGCTATGATTAATCATCGAAACCGAAACTCAGCAGGGCACATATTGACCATTGAAGATCCGGTTGAGTTTAGCCATCCTAATCTTAAATCTATCCTGAACCAGCGGGAAGTTGGCGTTGATACTCTTTCTTATAGAAATGCTTTAAGAGCTTCTTTGCGTGAAGCTCCTGATGTCATTTTGATTGGCGAAATTCGTGATCGTGAGACGATGGAGGCCGCGATGGAATTATCAAATACGGGGCATCTGGCAGTCTCAACGTTACACGCGAATAGTGCTAACCAGGCAATGGAACGTATTATCAATATGTTTCCTCAGGAATCCCATCAACAATTATTTATGGATTTGTCCTTAAATATACGGTCTGTTGTTTCCCAAAGACTTGTTACCGGTATTGATGGGAAACGATGTGCTGCCATTGAAATTCTGATGAATACACCACACATTGCAGACCTTATTTTGAAGGGTGATTTAGATGAGGTGAAGATAGCGATGGGGAAAAGTGGGCAAAAAGGCATGCAAACATTTGATGCAGCGCTCTTTAATTTATATAAGCAAGGCCGCATCGAACTTGAAGAAGCACTAAATAATGCTGATTCGCGGACAAACCTCGAAGCCAAGATTAATTTCGGATAGGTTTGCCTTCTGAGATAATGCTAACTTTCAAGAATAATTGATAATAAGATGTACTAAACTACCTTGGCTGCAATCAATTGTGCTCGTTATTAAGTCAAAAAAAACCATTTAGGATCAAAAGACGTTAAAACCTCTGAATCATTTGACTGAATATTTTCCAAACTGCACCTAGAAAATGTTAATACATCTTTTAATCAGACCTTCCTTAGGTTCAGTCCAGTGCCTATGTCATAATGCCCGCATGATTATGCGAGAAAACCTTTCTAATTAATGTCGGTTGATCTATCCGCCTGGTCTGCTTATCTTATGCTGGGTGTGATGGCAGGTCTTGTTGGAGGATTGCTTGGATTAGGAGGCGGGATATTAATTGTTCCCGCGCTGTTGTTTATATTTATATGGCAGGGCTTGCCCACTGATATTCTCATGCATCTGGCGATAGCAACCTCTTTATTCACCATTGTATTTACGTCAATCTCTTCAAGTTACATACACCACAAGCATCAGGCTGTTTTATGGCCGCAAGTCTTTCTTCTGACTCCTGGAATAATCATAGGTACAGTAGTTGGCGCATTTCTCGTTGATCATATATCCAGTGATATTCTACGAAGATTATTTGGAATATTTGAGACATTAGTCGCATGTCAAATTGGCTTTTCAGTGAAGCCGACTGTACAAAGGTCATTGCCTGCTCGTAGTGGAATGTTTTTTGCGGGAGGGGTTATAGGTTTATTCTCGACTATTCTTGGTATTGGTGGTGGTACGCTGACAGTACCATTTTTGATGTGGTGTCACGTAGACATACGTAAGGCAGTTGCAACCTCATCAGCCTGTGGTTTTCCGATCGCATTAACGGGATCCTTGGCAATGATTTTTGCCGGATTGGATTACAGCAATCTTCCAGAAGATAGTATCGGCTATGTTTATTGGCCTGCGGCAATACTAATACTTGTGACCAGCGTATTGTTTGCCCCAGTCGGCGCAAAGTTGGCACATTCCATGCCGGTGGATTCTTTAAAGCGTATTTTTGCTATCGTCCTGGCGGGTGTTGGCTTGAGAATGTTGTTCTAAACAGGCTTTTCAAGGATTCTCTTTTTCAGAGGCACCAAAATTTTTTGAGCCTAACCTTGTCGTTGAAGATTAGAAAATTTCGTGCAACAAATTGTCTTAAATCCATCGGGGGGGGGGGGGTATGCTTGCCGTCTGCTATGGTCTTTATATTGTATGTTGCTTGTGGGTCTTGGGTCCTTGTTTGTTCTTTAATGTTTATTCTTTTTCATCCAACATTGTTGCACCTCGCAAACAGTGGCATCAATGCTATTGATAGGGCCTATCACAACAATAATGCTTTTTTCAGCTAAATCTTTATTGATTGATGTCCTACTGAAGGCATATCTGCGAACCAACCTTGGGTAGTCCTACGGGATATTCTTTTCGGGATATTCTTTCCAAGACATAATGAATAATCCTTAAGGTTTTTAGAATGGTCTTATTGTTCCTGTTTCGGTAGAATCAGTGCGGATTATGTAAAAGTCTCATATAGATATTATCAGCTTTAGTATAATTCCTGATATTCCTAGCGATTGAGTATGATAACAGCAAAATGATGTTAAATGAGATTAAATGGGCGACTCGCCAAAGATTGCAATACATAGAGTTAATGGCCTATTACACAGGTGTTATCACCCGTAGTGATCTTGCTAGGGCATTTGGAATTTCGGATGCAGCAGCTACCAAAGACCTGAAATTTTATAGCGATATTGCCCCAGAAAACCTATCGTACAAACACAATGTCTTCGGATTTGTGCCTACAGCTACCTTTAAAGAAGTCTTTGCGGATCTCTCCCCTGTGGCCGTATTACCTATGATTGAAGCCAATCTGACTGTGGTCGGCGGGCCTGATCAGGACAATGCTATTTTTAGAGTTCCAGTAGAAAGTTTAACGCTGCCGAATCGGCTCCCAGATAAGTCCGTGCTCGCACAAGTCACGCGAGCCATACACGGTAAGAAAAAACTAAAAGTTAGTTATCATTCACTTTCTAACAGCAGCAGTGAAAAAGATCGGATTATCGAACCACATGCCTTGGCTAACATCAGTTTTCGTTGGCATGTTCGTGCTTATAACGAAGATACCTTCGATTTTAGAGATTTTGTCCTGTCCCGTTTCGAGGCTGCACAATGTTTGGGCAAGCTCGCTGAATCCAGTGCCCAGTACGATGATGATTGGGAAGAGAATATCACCCTGCAGTTGGCACCGCATCCAAATTTAGATGATAAAAAGAGAATCAGCCTGTTAATTGATTATGGAAGTGAGAATGGCCTTGTTGAAATCAAAATCAGGCGCGCTTTAATCGGTTATCTATTGCAGCAATTGTCTGTTGATACGACTCAGGATCATTCATTGAATCCGAAAAGATATCAATTAGTCATTTTGAATCGAGATGAAATTGAGCCTTTTGCAGCCTGGGCATTATAACTAATAGAGATCTTTGCATCACTCAAAACCACCGAAAAAGACATATAGGCAACATTATTATTTATAAAGTTTGCATGAAAAGGTTTCGTTTTGTGAGAATTTTCCTTCAATCGTCACAGCAACAGCATAAAACCTCTCAATTATCGAGCATTCAGACACAATAATGCTATTGATAGAGCCTATCACAACAATAATGCTTTTTTCAGCTAAATCTTTATTGATTGATGTCCTACTAAAGGCATATCTGCGAACCAACCTTGGGTAGTCCTACGGGATATTCTTTTCGGGATATTCTTTCCAAGACATGATGAATAATCCTTAAGGTTTTTAGAATGGTCTTATTGTTCCTGTTTCGGTAGAATCAGTGCGGATTATGCAAGGGTCTCTTAATATTCAGCTCGCTAAGCACCGCTATTTGTGTTGCTGTTAAATCCAAACAGAATAACTTCGCTAAATTGCCTGAATTTAGCCATCGATATTCTTGAGCGGTTCACATACTTGTTTTTTCTCAATCATAAAAGTTAGGTGAGCATCGCCTTGAACGGAGGAAGACCCTTAAACATTATTCAAGATATGTCATTTGGATTAATAGTCACATTTTTTATTGCAACATGGATGATCGGGGTTAGTCTTGTCAGACTAATGGTTTTTTTGCTTCTAGCTAACATTACATTAGCTTTAGATCATCGGTTACAATCCTGTTCCTTATATAAAAAACTTAAATTATAGATTACGTTTAAATGATGAATAACCCGTTACTTCAGACTGATGACTTACCACTTTTTGCTTCTATTGTGCCAGCCGACATAGAACCAGCGATTGACCAATTGTTAAAAGATAACCGTGCCGAGATCCAATCTCTATTAAATAATAACCAAACTGTCAGTTGGGAAAATACACTGCAACCAATAGAGGATCTTGATGATCATCTAAATCGCGCCTGGTCACCAGTAAGCCATCTACATTCGGTTGCGGACAATGATGAATTACGTGGAGTCCACAATGCCTGTTTACCGAAGTTGTCAGATTATGCGACAGAGATGGGACAAAACAAGAGTTTATATCTGGCATACAAATCTATTTCAGAAAGTAAAGAATATGCTTCACTGACCGATGCGCAGAAGAAAATAATCGAAAATGCTCTACGCGAATTTAGACTCTCTGGTGTTGAATTAGACGATGATAAACAACAAGAATTTAAAAAGATAAAACAGGAGCTTTCCCTGCTGCAAACCAAATTTGAAGAAAACCTCCTGGATGCAACACACGCCTGGTCCAAACACGTGACAGATAAAAATGAACTCAGTGGAATACCTGAATCGACCCTGTCCTTGGCAGCACAAAAAGCTGACAGCGAAGGCAAAAAAGGATGGGTATTTACTCTGGACTTTCCTTCTTATATGCCAGTTATGCAATATGCTGACGATCTTGCTTTACGCAAAGAGATGTATATTGCTTACATCACCCGCGCATCAGATCAAGGTTTGCATGCAGGGCAATGGGATAACTCAAAAGTCATGGATGAGATTTTGGTCTTGCGTTATCGACAGGCAAGATTGCTTGGCTATGAAAGCTATGCGCATTATTCTCTTGCCAGAAAAATGGCAAATGATACCGGTGAGGTGCTGGAATTTCTCAATGATTTGGCCTCGCGTTCCAAAGGCATAGCGAAACAGGAACTGCAAGCACTGCAGGAATTTGCAACATCAGAATTTAGTGTAGGGTCATTAGAGGCTTGGGATCTAGCCTACTATGCTGAAAAACTCAGATTGCATAAATATGCTCTTTCTCAGGAAGAGTTGAGGCCATACTTTCCAGCCCCTCAGGTAATTGATGGATTATTTAGCATCGTCAATCGTCTGTATGGTATCGATGCAAAAGAAAGAAAAACTGTTGAAACATGGCATAAAGATGTCCGTTTTTTTGATATATTCGATAGCACAGGGTCTTTACGTGGCGGCTTTTATATCGACCTTTACGCACGAACAGGCAAGCGTGGTGGTGCCTGGATGGATGAGTGTATCGTCCGCAAAAAATCCGGCTCTACTGTCCAGACTCCCGTCGCCTACATCACCTGTAACTTTACTCCCCCTGTGGGAGATGCTCCTGCCTTACTGACTCATGATGAGGTCGTTACTCTGTTTCATGAGTTTGGTCATGGTTTGCATCATATGCTGACATTGGTTGATTATCCCAGTGTCTCCGGGATTAACGGCGTGCCCTGGGATGCGGTGGAACTTCCAAGTCAGTTTATGGAAAACTGGTGCTGGGAGCGTGAAGCTCTAGACCTTATTGCCAAACATTATCAAACAGGTAAGTTAATCAGCAAGGATACCTTTGAAAAAATGATCGCAGCCAGGAATTTTCAGACCGGCATGCAAATGGTAAGACAACTGGAATTTTCCCTGTTCGACTTCAGGCTGCATCTGGAATATGACGGTAAATCGCCACCAAATATTAAATCTCTGCTGGATGATGTGCGTCAACAAGTCGCAGTTGTGTTCCCTCCAGACTACAATCGGTTTCAACACAGCTTTTCCCATATATTCGCAGGCGGCTACGCGGCAGGTTATTATAGTTATAAGTGGGCGGAAGTACTGTCAGCGGATGCCTTTTCAAAGTTTGAAGAAAATGGGATTTTTGACAAAAATACCGGTAATGAATTTTTGCATTCAATATTGGAGCAAGGTGGTGTTAAGGAGCCCATGGAAATGTTTATTAACTTCAGAGGCCGTAAACCAAGTATCGATGCCCTGCTGAAACATTCAGGAATTAATGTATGATCATCAGGCGGATTTAATTGGAAACGAATATGAAATTTTCTTTTTCAATTTCTTATAGCATGATCTTTATGTTTGTTCTACTTGGTTTCTTGCCCATTACTCCACAGGCAGAAACTGTCTACATAACTGACAGCCTGTTTATTGGGCTGCATAAAGAAAGATCTATCGACAGTGAAATATTAAAAGTTCTTCCCACGGGTGCTGCCCTAGAAGTCATCAAACGTGATGGTGATTTTGTAAATGTCCGTGACCCGAAGGGCGATACTGGCTGGATCAGCAGTCATCACCTCATCTCCCATGATCCTATGAATAATGCGGGCCTAGATGAAAATTCTGCGCATAACCGCAGTGTTGAAGAAATTGAAGAGTTGAAAATTGAAAATGAAAAACTAAGGCAACAGGCAGACTCTGATAAATTAAAGTCAGGTGAAATGCAGGTTAATCTTACAGAATTAAGGAATCAGATCAGCCAAAATGGAAGCAATGCCAAACTTATCAATAAAGTGAAGCAGCTCACAGAAATGAATGCCCAACTGCAAGATCAGATAGGGCAGTTACAGGAAACCAATAACACAAATAAGTCTGACGTAGATGGTTTTAAACTATCTAATCCGGTAGTTTTATCAGGAATCACACTATTACTTGGTTTGCTAATTGGTATTATTTTCATGGGCTGGCAGGAAAAACAACGTTACGGTGGGCTCAGGCTGTAATCGTTCCGCACCATTTCACTAATCAATATTGATAAGGTTTTAAATCTGCATGTTCCGCATAGCAACCTGGAATGTAAACTCTCTGCGTGTGCGATTGCCTCACGTACTGCAGTGGCTTGAGTCGGAACAACCTGATGTCCTCGCTTTACAGGAAACGAAGCTAACAAACGAAAACTTCCCGGCGGAAGACATTCGCAATGCCGGATATCACGTTAGCTTCAGTGGTCAAAAAACCTACAATGGGGTCGCAACACTCAGTAAGATAGAAGCGACTAATGTCATTACTGACTTCCCGGGATTTACTGATCCTCAACGACGCATTCTCTGTGCCAATATCAATAATATCGTAGTACTCAATCTATATATTCCCAATGGCTCTGAAGTTGATTCGGAAAAATACCATTACAAGCTGGAATGGTTGTCCCATTTGCAGAAATTTACCGAGTCACTCGTCAACAAATACGAAAATGTTCTTTTGCTGGGTGATTTCAATATTGCGCCAGACGACCGTGATGTACATGATCCGATCGCTTGGAAAGGAAAAATACTAGTTAGTCAGCCTGAAAGAGATGCTTTTCAGGCGCTGTTGCAGCAAAGCCTTATCGATTGTTTCAGAGTTTTTGAACAAAAGGAAAACAGTTTTTCCTGGTGGGACTACCGTGCGGCAGGCTTTGCCCGTGACCAAGGCTTACGTATTGACCATATTTTGGCGACTGATACCCTTGCCGAGCTATGTACGGCATGTCGTATAGATAAAATACCAAGGGATTTTGAAAGACCTTCAGATCATACGCCTGTAATGGCAGAATTTGATATCTAGACAGGTTCTTGTTACTAACTCTGAGCTTAAAGTTGATGTCGAAATTTCTTGCTTGAGTCGCCTATCTTTACTAGACTCCCCTTCCCTGTTTGTACGACAAGCCCTGCAAATAGAACGAATTTGGTAAATCGCCGAAAAATTACTTGAAGATTGAGCTGTTATGAAAACTGATATACATCCCGCATACAACGAAGTTGATGTTAAATGTAGTTGTGGTAATGCATTTAAAACTAAATCTACATTAAAAGATGAGCTGCACCTTGATGTTTGCTCGCAATGCCATCCATTCTATACTGGCAAACAGAAAATGCTTGATACAGCTGGTCGCGTTGATAAATTCAACAAAAAATACGGAATGTAATATAGACCTCAATATAGAAGGAACCCTGTTTCCTTTCGATAAAAAATGCCCACACTACGGACGCTTTTTTTATTTGCTTTCCTTGCCAGTCAGGCAAACAGCACTCCTCAGTCATCATGTAATCCTGACCCATCTGCTGAGATTGTGGAAGTCACTCGTGTCATTGATGGTGATACAGTCATCCTCAGAGATGGTCGTCACATCCGCCTGATAGGAATTAACGCACCAGAGATTGGCCACAATGGCAAAATATCAGAACCGGGCGCAGATGCTGCAAGAAAACACCTGCTGTTACTTCTACAGGGGCACAAACGAATCCTACTGAAAACCGATATACAACAATTTGATCGGCATAAAAGAACTTTGGCACATCTTTTTCTTGCTGATGGAAAAAATATTCAAGCCAGTCTATTGGCAAAGGGCTTAGCAACACCATTGACCATTCCGCCCAATCTAAATTATCTCGACTGTTATCATCATCATTCAGATCAGGCAATGGTATCACAACAAGGCCTATGGTATCTGCAACAATATAAACCTCTGGCCTCAACAAATTTAGACAAGAGTATCCAGGGTTATCGCGTCATCACGGGTAAGGTCGAACGTATCAACGAAAGTCGATTATCAAGATGGATAAATCTTACGGGAAATACAACACTACGAATCAAACGTAATGATCTGGATTATTTTAATGAATCTGATTTACACACTATGAAAGGAAAGATGATTCAGGTACGAGGTTGGGTTTATCATAAAAATAAGGAATTCAGGATCAATTTAAAGCATCCCTCTGATATAATCTTTATCAGGTAAATATTCTCTACATGCTATGGAGCTGTTCTTTTTAAATCAATGACATAAAATTCGACCATGAAAAAAATTTACATTCTCATACTCTCTCTCGTTCTGATTAATATCAGTGGCTGCGCAGTCAACCCAGTGACAGGAAATCAAGAGCTGGTATTGATGTCAGAGGAAAATGAAATCGCTCTTGGGCGGGAAACCAGTAAAGATATCCTTCAGCAATACAGCGTTTATGACAACTTGGGGCTTCAGGCTTACGTCAGTAAGGTTGGTGAAGAACTGGCAAAAAATAGTCACCGCAGTAATTTAATTTATCGCTTTACGGTTCTAGACAGTAAGGATGTAAATGCCTTTGCATTGCCTGGAGGTTACATTTACATAACTCGTGGGTTGATGGCTTACCTCAATTCTGAAGCTGAATTGGCAGCCGTACTTGGCCATGAAATAGGCCATGTCACAGCCAGACATTCCGTCAGACAATATGGTGCAGCACAGCTAACTGGTATCGGGACCATGTTGGCCTCGATTCTCATTCCCGGCATGAATCAAGCGAGTAACCAACTCATGCAAGTTTTAGGTTATGCATTACTCAGAGGTTATGGCAGAGAACACGAATTAGAAGCAGACAGGTTGGGTGCAGAATATGTTGCAAGAACCAATTATGGGGCAGAGTCCATGCTTGACGTGATTCGTGTTCTAAAAGATCAGGAAACATTTGCCAAGCAACAAGCTAAATCGGAAGGTCGTGAACCACAAAACTATCATGGTTTGTTCTCAACCCACCCCGACAATGATATGCGCCTGCAAGAAGTGATTGCTCATGCGCAGAAATACCAGAATAAAGAGGACATCAGAAAAGGAGAGCAACCCTATTTGAATATGATTGATGGACTTATTTTCGGTGATAATCCAGAACAGGGTATCACTAGAGGTAATAATTTTTACCATGAGACACTGGGTTTCAGTCTGACTTTTCCGAAAAAATGGAGCTTCGTCAACCTGCCAGATAAGCTTATTTTCACTGCAATTCAAGGTGCCGCAACACAGCAGATGTTACTGGAAGATATCAACAAAAAAATATCCCCCAAAGAATTTATGACTCAGCGACTGGGTCTTAAAAACTTGAGAGATGACAAACCATTAAAAATTAATGGACTTGAAGCACACACCGGGATAGCCACGATCAATACTGGTGAAGGAAAGCGGGTCGCCAGATTTACAGTCATCTATCTTAATAATCAAGCCTGCGTCCTGTTCGGTACCACCAAAGACCCCAAGGCAATGTCTCATTATGATGCAGTATTTATGGAAACAGCTAGGAGCTTTCATCGCATGACAGACGATGAACGAGCGCTGGCTACGCCGCTACGCCTGAAAATTGTTAAATCTGCCAAAACAATTAATTTCAAAGAACTGGCCATGGAGTCGCCGCTAGAGAAATACCAGGAAGAGCAACTGCGTCTCCTGAATAACCTCTATCCTAAAGGCAAAGCCAGCTCAAAATCGTTGTTGAAAGTCATTAACTAATTCAGCAAAAATTGTCAATTTGAGCCTAGAAATAAAGGTGAATTAGCTTACTTACTTAAACCAATTTCTAGATTTTCCTAAGTGAGTTATTGCTGTGATTAGCAATCAAATATTATCCACAATTTCTGTGGACAACTCTGTGTATGATTATGAGTGCAGCACCGCCAAAATGGCTTGAATATTAACTCTGTGACAAATCTGTCACTTTTTAACCGATTTCTATATTTCTTTTATTATCAATATAAGACTCTTGTATAATCCACACTAATTCTACCGAAGCAGGTAAAATAAGACCATTCTCAAGACCTTGAAGATTGTTCATCTATGTACTGGGAAAAAGTGTACTGGGAAAAAGTCCCGAAAAAAATATCCCAGGGAAAAACTACCCAAGGTTGGTTCGCAGATATGCCTTTATGGACACAAATCAATACAGATTTAGCCGAAAAGAGCATTATCGTTGCGATAGACTCCATCAATAACATGAAAGAAATAAAGCCCGTGCCAAGCTGATGGCAATGAGTCATCACCTTTAGAGAGGGGAAGGGAATGAACCTACAGTAACAAATACGTTATCTGTAGATGTATTGTGTCTGAATGCTCGATAATGGATAAGTAATAACTAAAACACGCTCATTGAGGGGTTTTATGCTATTGCTGTGACGATTAAAGGAGAATTCTCGCAAAATGAAACTGTTTCATACAAACTTTATAAATTAATGCTATTGCCTATACGTCTTATTCAGTGGTTTTGAATGATGTGAAGGTCTCATATAGCGAATATTAGCATCCATGACGGGCAAAGGTTTGTTAAAATCCTCCGCTATGGATGTTTCTCTAGTTTTAGATGCCCTCAACGAATCTCAACGCGAAGCCGTTGCTGCGCCTCCCAGAAATATTATGGTGCTGGCGGGAGCTGGCAGTGGCAAGACGCGCGTCCTAGTGCATCGTATTGCCTGGTATATACAAACCAACCAATCCAGTCCGTTTGGTGTCCTGGCAGTAACCTTTACCAACAAAGCCGCGGCTGAAATGCGTTCGCGGATTGAAACATTGTTGGATGCACCCATTGGGGGCATGTGGGTGGGCACTTTTCATGGCCTAACCCATCGTATCCTGCGTGCTCACTGGCAAGAAGCTGGCTTGCTTCAGAATTTCACTATTCTGGATAGTGATGATCAGTATCGCACCATTCGTCGCTTACTACGCTCCATGGAAATAGACGAATCAAATTATTCACCAAGAGAAGTGCAATGGTTTATTAATGCGCGTAAGGATGATGGTCTAAGATCGCAGCATATTGATGATTATGATGATCATACTCGCCAGATGATTCGAATTTATCAAGCCTATGAAGATCTTTGTAATCGATCCGGTGTGGTAGATTTTGCAGAATTATTATTACGTGCGCATGAATTATTTCGTGATCAGAAAGATATTCTTGATCAATATCGAGATCGTTTTCGTTTTATATTGGTGGATGAATTTCAGGACACCAACTCTCTACAGTATGCTTGGTTGAGATTATTAGTTGGTGATAAGGGTTCCCTGTTTGCAGTTGGCGATGATGATCAATCGATCTACAGTTGGCGAGGTGCGCGCGTTGAGAACATGCAGCAGTTCAAAAAAGATTTTTCAGATCCTTTATTAATTAAACTTGAGCAAAACTATCGTTCAACTGC
Organism: Gammaproteobacteria bacterium; assembly: GCA_965261165.1. Classification (GTDB taxonomy): domain Bacteria; phylum Pseudomonadota; class Gammaproteobacteria; order Eutrophobiales; family Eutrophobiaceae; genus SMWN01. The sequence continues at coordinate 1,534,546 of OZ253445.1, forward strand.
AAATATATTGAATGCTGCCAACGCCCTGATAGAAAATAATAACTCACGCTTAGGGAAAGAACTATGGACTGATGGTGATAGTGGCGAGAAAATTTCTTTATACAATGGCTATGACGAATATGATGAAGCTCGCTATGTCGTTGAACAAATCTCAAGCCAGCAAGCCAAAACAGGCCATTACGTAGACAATGCCGTTTTATACCGCATCAGTGCACAGTCGCGAGTCATTGAAGAAGGTTTGATGCGAGCCAGTATTCCTTATCGTGTTTACGGTGGCATGCGTTTCTATGAACGTGCCGAAATTAAAGATGCCCTAGCTTATGTACGGTTATCAACTTTTCAAGATGATAATGTCTCATTTGAACGCATTGTAAACACACCGACCAGAGGGATAGGTCTGCGTACTGTCGAAGAACTTAGACGTATTTCTCATCAGGAGAAATGTTCGCTGTGGCAAGCGGCACAAAATATTTTAAGTGATAAATCACTCAGTGCCCGTGCCTTGAATGCACTGGAAAGTTTTATGCGGTTGATTGTTCATATGGGTGGCGACAAAGGACTGCTTCTGGATGAAGTGGTTGATAATGCGATTAAGGCCAGTGGCCTGATTGATCATTATCGTAAAGAGAAAGGTGAACGTGGTTTGGCACGTATTGAAAATATGGAAGAACTCGTTAACGCGGCAGGAGAATTTAATATGGACGATGATGAAATGTTGCAAGACATGGAGCCCTTACAGGCATTCCTTGCACATGCTGCTTTAGAGTCTGGCGAAACACAGGCCGGAGAACATTCTGACTGTGTAAATTTAATGACACTACATTCCGCCAAGGGCCTGGAGTTTCCGAATGTGTATTTGATAGGCATGGAAGAAGACTTATTTCCACATCAACGCAGCATGGAAGATTTGACGCAATTAGAAGAAGAAAGACGACTCTGTTATGTGGGGATCACTCGTGCTAAAAAATCATTGACAATGGTATACACACAACACCGACGTTTAAATGGACGGGATTATTATCCGCAACCTTCACGGTTCATCAGTGAATTACCTGAAGAATTAGTCAATGAAGTGCGCATGGGAGGATCAATTGTCGAACCAATATTTGCTGGTTCAAGGTCAAGCGGTGCCGTTAGCAATGGAATTGGTGCAGGCAGTGATATTTACACATTGGGGCAACGTGTATCCCATGCAAGATTTGGCGAGGGAGTTATTCTAAATCTGGAAGGTTCTGGGGGATCTATCAGGGTGCAGGTTAATTTTGAAGAAGCCGGCAGCAAGTGGTTGGTGGCGGAATACGCAAATCTGCAAACTGCCTAATTAAGAAACACTGGTCGATAATTATTTATAAAACATTGTGAGGATAAATCAGGAAAAGAATATGTTGAGACCCTTACATAATCCACACTAATTCTACCGAAACAGGTAAAATAAGGCCATTCTCAAGACCTTCCCATTACTCAAGACCTTCAAGGATTATTCATCATATCCTAAAAAAGTCCTGAAAAAACCACCCAAGGTTGGTTCGAAGATAAAGACAATGGCCAAAAAAAATAATGCCAAGCTGATGGCAATGAGTCATCACCTTAAATCATTCATCACCTTTAGAGAGGGGAAGGGAATGAACCTACAGTAACAAATACGTTATCTGTAGATGTATTGTGTCTGAATGCTCGATAATGGATAAGTAATAACTAAAACACGCTCATTGAGGGGTTTTATGCTATTGCTGTGACGATTAAAGGAGAATTCTCGCAAAATGAAACTGTTTCATACAAACTTTATAAATTAATGCTATTGCCTATACGTCTTATTCAGTGGTTTTGAATGATGTGAAGGTTTCACATTTGTAAAGGTAGATTTATTTTGGAAAGCAGTATTTTTATTTTTCATACTAACTCCAAAAATTTTAATGTGAGTTATATCGTGAAGTAACAATGTGGCTCAAATATGGCAGCGATATGAAAATTTATTACTACGAGTTTCTTTCAGAGAGCGATTGGCTTAACATCAGCTCATACTTTATGAGCAATCATTTGACCCAATTAAATTGAATTAGGAAGACGAATATGGCTGCTTGGGAACAGGTTTTATTAGGCATTGGCGCGCTATTAATAGCGTTGTTTTTCTGGCCTGGCGCCAAAGCTGCGATGGAAAAGAGCAAACAGGCAGAAAATTCGGATTGGGGCGGTGTATTTGCCCCAATTGTTGCTGTTATAATATTTATTGTGTTGCTAGTCATGGTTGCACGGTCATAAATACTGAATATTTCATATGATATAACCGCTGGTCTACTTGTATGTATCATCTTTAATATGAATGTGGGTAGCGTAATGAAGAAAATTAGTTTTATAGTTTTTATGATGTTTTTTCTGAATTTTGGGTTTATTTCTGCCTATGCTGAAGAAGATGTCCTTAGTGGACAGGAATTAGTTGAAGGCTGTAATGAAGGCTCCTCTCTCGGTAAACCTAGCCAGTTTTGTATGCAATATGTATTTGGTCTGGTGCAGGCATTGGCTGCACTGCAAGAGATGCAGCCTGAGAGTAAACTTTTCTGTATTGATCCTACTATAATAGGTCTTGAAGAAGTTACAGACAATGTTGCAAAGTGGATGAATAATGTTCCTGAACGCTTGAATGAGGATGCCTATATTCTCGTCTCTCAGGCATTACATGAATCTTATCCGTGCTCATCAGTTAATATTTGATAAAGCGATGGAAGAAGCCCCGAATAAAAAGACCAAGAGCTTCGATAAGTTACAAAAAAATTAAGACATGAGGTTGGTCGTGCCATAGAAGGTTTTGGCATGGTGGAGGCAGGTAATAAGATGATGGTTTGCTTGTCTGGTGGCGCGGATTCTTGCACTGATGCTGGATATCCTGCAGGAACTACAAAAGCGAGCCCCATCTCTTTTGAGCTCGTTGCTGTTAATCTCGATCAAAAAAAACCAGACTTTCCTGAACATATTTTGCCTGAATATCTTGATCGGATAAAAGTTCCATATCACATACTTGAGCAGGACGCCTACAGTATTGTCACCGACATTAATTCCCCAAGGTAAAACCATGTGTGGCTTATGTTCACGATTGCGACGCAGGATCCTTTATGTCTTCGCCATCACATACTTGAGCAGGACGCCTACAGTATTGTCACCGACATTAATTCCCCAAGGTAAAACCATGTGTGGCTTATGTTCACGATTGCGACGCAGGATCCTTTATGTCTTCGCCAAACGTAATGGATTCACCAAAATAGCGCTGGGACATCATCGTGATGATATTGTTGAAACGTTATTCCTGAATATGTTTTATGGCGGCAAACTTAAATCTATGCCACCAAAATTATTAAGTGATGATGAGGAAATATTATTATCAGGCCACTTGCCTATTGTAAAGAAAAAGATATTAAGCAATACGCAGAGCTACGGGAGTTCCCTATCATTCCATGTACGTTATGTGGATCGCAGAATAATTTGCAGCGAGAGGTGATCAAGGAAATGTTGCAGGATTGGGATAAGAATCATCGTGGGTGAATTGAGATGATATTCTCCAGTATGCAAGCCGTTGTCCCTTCACATTTAGCAGATAGCGATACTTATAATTTTAAAGGCATCGTCAGTAAGATAGGATATAATCGGCAGAGATGCCTGAACTGAATCTAATTTCAACATTATTTGTTTTTGTTATCCCTATAATTTTTTCAGTGACACTGCATGAAGTGGCGCATGGGTGGGTTGCAAATCGTTTTGGGGATCAAACAGCAAAGTCGTTGGGTAGACTGACACTGAATCCAGTGAAACACATTGATCCTGTTGGCAGTATCGTTGTACCAATAATTATGTATTTTTCCAGCGGTTTTATCTTTGGTTGGGCAAAACCTGTGCCGGTAAATTGGCGAAATCTCGGACATCCTCGTCGAGACATGGCCATCGTTGCTATCGCAGGTCCTGCAGCGAATTTCTTGATGTTATTATTCTGGGCGATGTTAGCCAAAGTTATTATGTTGTCAGGAAATGATTTGAATTACCTGACACAGTTACTATTTATTATGTGCAATATCGGCATTACGATAAATATCGTATTGATGATACTCAATCTTTTTCCTTTACTGCCTCTCGATGGTGGTCGGGTGCTGACAGCAATGTTGTCACGTAATCTGGCCAGCTCGTTTTCATGTCTAGAGCCTTACGGTTTGATAATACTTGTAGTTCTTTTGGTTAGCGGCATTCTCTGGGAAATATTATTACCAGCTATCAGCATGATAGAAGCACTGATTTATCAGTTAATTTAGTTTGAAACACCGCAATCGATTTATTTATCTGCTATTTATGGCTTTGATCGGGCTGACACCCTACTTGACGCATCAAAGCGAAGAGTATTAATTCAATATTGCAGTGTCCCACTAAATTGGTATCTTGCGTTAGGTATTAAAATGTATTTATCAACTAAGGCACGTGTTAGCAACAAATAGAAATATCCAGTTCTGTAACACATAGATTATCCACGATTGGGATTATCCACGATTGTCCACTTTTGGTTTGATTACTAGAAGGCTCCCAGAGGTGCCTCGCAACTACCGGCTGAGCCGCAGACATTAATGCTGCAACCAGTAGTTTATCTGAGAGCTCATGACCTTAGGGCGTCATACCTTGCCAGCTCCCGGGGCTGTGGTGAATGGATAAGCTACCATCGCTATAAACGCAGAACCCGGATCTTCGCCTTCACATAATGGCAGCGGTGACGATCTGCTGGGATCTGCAATACCCGTCCTTCAAAGTGCACATAGTTGTCCTTTCTCACCGTCCGCTCGAAACGCTCGCCCAGGATGTCATCCAGCACCGATAAATCCCGGCACGCCACAAAGGCTGAGCCATCTTCTGGCGGCGGCTGTGTAAACTCCACGTTGTAAGCTGGTAGGTAGGTCTCTGCCAGATGGGTATTGGCTTCTTCTATATCCGTGATGCCCACCAGAGCCAATTCCCAGAGCCAATTCCCAGAGCCAATTCTTTGCCCAGGCGATCCTAGTGCGTGCTGAATACACGCTCGGAACCGCCTCTAGCCTCTGGCGAATAGACCAGGATCATCTCAATGCCTAATTGGCCCATAGCCCGCCCAAACTGGGTCAGGTTCGCCTAGTCTGCTTTCCCATCCGCCTCCCGTAGTCCAGTAATGGCTGCCTCGGTCTGTCTACAAAGAGCAAAACAGCCCCCTGACCTTCGATGACGTCACCAACACCCTGAAAACTGCTCTGCGTTCCTTACCTCATCGCAGAAGAACATTGAGCAGGGTTCATTGGTGCATCATCCATAGTGACAATCAGATCCCAGTACTGCCCGGTACCCATAAATGCTTGACTGCCGTCCTGATGCAACATCATCCCGGCCCAGGGTGACCGATCACGCTGTTTACGGCACCAGCCGCTTGCAGTGACTGTTTTACCCACGAGTAGCTGTGCTGACTGCCGTCTCGTTTGTACCAAGCGTGGTAGTGGTGCTTTACATTCCAGCCCTCGTGTCGGCTGCGATAGCAGTCCACCATGCGCATGACCTCGTCGACCAGGGCGTTACCTGCGATAAGCGTTTGTCGATGAGACCCTCTCCAGGCCCTCGTCTTTATATTGATCTATGTAGCGACGAAATGTCCGGGCACAAACACCCAGCAATAACGCCGCCGCCTCTTGGGTTAGATGGCTCTCCGTCCAGCCTCTATAAGCTTCCTCGAATCTCATCAATCGAGTCTCCTGTAACCACTCTGTCCGTCTCATAAGCGCCCCTCCTCGGGATACTATGAAAACCGGACAGTTTGTGTGTTGCTAACATCTAACTAAGGCACAGGATGCGAAGACAACGAAGAAGTTTTACAATAAAGATTATTCACCCATGTCCTGAAAAAAACTGCCTAAGGTTTGTTCTCAGATATGTCTTTAGCAGGACACAGATCATTAATAGACGCCATCGTTGTGCATAAAATGATTCTAAAAAACTGGATTTGATCACTGTCTGAACTTTTAAGCATCATTTTAGTCCCAATTACAAGCTGAATTTTCCTACTCTCCCTCTCATTTAAAGTAGGTATAGAACCTTGGCCTCGGTGCGCGTGCCCTCTCCTTATGGTGTGCCGGGGCATTTATTTATTTGACCAAATAGTCCATGTTTTCGGAGATATTACAAAACTGTCAGCTGTACTCAAACCATTGATCAAGCACTGCCCTTGCTTCTTCCGCACCAGTCTTTTCCAAAGCTGAGAATAATTGAATCGATACCAGATCTTTATCAATACGACCCTTGAGGCCTTGTAACGAGGTCATCCTGGCGCCACGAGGGAGTTTGTCTGATTTATTCAATAAAATATGCGTTGGCAATCCTACGTCAAGCGCCCAGCCAAGCATTTGTTGGTCTTCAGGCTTAAGCGGGTGCCGAATATCCATAATTAACACTAAGCCTGATAATGCATTTCTCTCCTGAAAATATCTATTCAATGTTGCTCCCCAATGCTTGCGCATCGCTACTGGAACCTTTGCATAGCCATATCCGGGCAGATCAACCAGACGTCGCTCATCATCCAGAACAAATATATTCATTTGCTGGGTTCGGCCGGGCGTTTTGCTAATACGTGCCAACTTCGAATTTGCCGTAATCACGTTCAGTACGCTTGATTTCCCAGCGTTCGATCTCCCAGCAATCGCAACCTCAGTGCCAATATCATCAGGTAATTGCCTGATTTCATGCGCCCCCAGAAGGAATGTGCTCTTGTTGTAGTTGTTTTTTGACAAATTTTTGCCTCCAGAGACAGTATGTAGTACACGTCTGTGCTGATATTGAGTAAAATATGCGCTAATAATTAAATCTGCTAAAGGTTCTGCAGATGTACTAAATAAAGTGAAACAGAACCTCAGCAGAAAAACAACATTCATTACTCAGGGTTCAATAGTCATTATGAAACAAGCATTATCTTTAACATCATTATTTTTATTTTTTCTCCCCTGTCACATTTATGCTGGTGATGTCACTGCTGGTAAAGAAAAATCAAAAACATGTGCAGCTTGTCATGGTGCTGATGGCAATAGTGTCAACCCCATCTGGCCTAAATTGGCAGGTCAGCATCCAGACTATATCTTTAAACAGCTCAAGGATTTTCACTCTGGTGCACGTAAGAATGTTCAAATGAACCCACTTGCTGCAACCCTGAATGAAGAAGACATGCAGGATATTGCTGCGTATTACTCTTCACAGAAAACAGAAATTGGTTACGCTAGCGCTGAAACACTTCCATTGGGCGAAAAAATATATCGTGCAGGTGATGCCAACAAAGGACTTCCAGCATGTATGGCTTGTCATGGCCCCAGTGGCACAGGTAATTCGGCAGCCGCTTTCCCAGCCATCAGTGGCCAACACGCTGAGTACACAAAAATCCAACTATTGTCTTTCCGAGACAACAAACGTACCAATGACACCAACAAGGCGATGCAAATTATTTCAGAAAAAATGACCACAGAAGAAATTAATGCCGTAGCCAACTACATACAGGGTCTACACTAGGCCATTTTTTTACGGCCCCGTTGCTGGTACTGTCATCTGAATATTAATTTCAGAATATTTTATTTTCCGTGAAAGGTTTAGCGAGAATTCTCTTCCGCTTTCTGGGTTCTATGAATCTGGCTATTACCCTGCTGGTAGCCGTTGCCTTATCTTCAATCATTGGCACGCTACTTAAACAAAATGAACCCTATCAAAACTACATTATAAAATTCGGCCCTTTCTGGCATGAGCTATATCGGTCAGTTGGCCTGTACGATGTTTATAGCAGCGCTTGGTTCATCGGCATCCTATTTTTCCTAGTTATCTCAACCAGTATTTGTATCACGCAAAATGGGCCAGGCATCTTGCTTAGTATGCAACGGTTTAGAGAACTTATTTCTATACAGTCCTTAAGGGCAATGGAGCAACATGAAGAATGGTGTTGTGACCTCAATACGAATGCTGCTTACAAAGGCCTGTGTTATTTTTTTAAAAAATCAGGCTACCGGTTACGGATACATGAAAATGAAAATGGTTACACCCTTGCCGCCATGTCTGGCACCAGCAATCGACTTGGATACCTTCTGACACATATCGCTATTGTTGTTATCTGTCTTGGAGGATTAATCGACGGTAATCTACCATTAAAATTCAAAGTACTCACAAATCAGTTAAGAATTGAAAAAGATAATGGTGTCCGTGTCTCTGAAATTCCGGATACCAGCATATTGAATATCGACAACCCTTCATTCAGGGCAAGCGTCACTATTCCTGAAGGCAAGACAGTGAATGTCGCGTTCCAGAATATTGCGGATGGTTATCTGGTGCAAAGACTACCTTTCTCAATTGAAGTTGTGGATTTTCGTGTCGAGCATTACGAAAGTGGCCAGCCAAAATCATTTGAGAGCGATCTTATTATCCATGACCCTGAAGCTGATACGGCTCTCGCGGAAACAATATCAGTCAACCACCCTTTGAGCTACAAAGGTTATACAATTTATCAGGCAAGCTTCACGGATGGGGGCTCGCAACTCGATCTGCTGCTGCACCAACTGCGTGATAGTAAAACTGACTCTCTTGAAGTGAGCGGCCATATCAATGAAACATTATTAATCAACAACAATAGTGACCCATTAAAGCTAGAGCTTAATGAATTTCGTTTATTCAATATTTTTCCTGTCGCTAAAAATGAAGCTTCAGATAAAAAATTCAGAGATCAGGGTCCAAACTTTACATTTAAATTAAGAAAACAGGATGGCAGTGCCATTGAGTTTGTTAATTATATGTATCCCTTGATGATCAACGGCAGAAAATATTTTTTAAGTGGCACACGCACATTACCTGCCCATGAATTTAAATATCTACATATCCCTGCAGATGCTGCTGATTCTCCCGAACGCTTCCTAGAATTTCAGACACTACTAAGAGATGAGAAAAATATCCTGCAAGCCGCCACAGCCATTGCAAAAAGAGATAATATTTCGCAATCAAGTGAAGAATTTTCTGGCGCGTCACAAACTCTCGTTAATTTGTTTTTATCCGGAGGATTTGAAAGTATTCAGAGCCATCTGCAGGCAAATGTTCCAGAGAGTGAACAAATTGAAGTTTCCAAAATTTACTTGAGGATATTACAGAACACACTACAGCAAGTCTTTGTTGATATGCTTAAATCTAAGGAAGTCCATGAACAGAGTCAGGTCGAAACTCAATTTTTTCAGGATTCAGTGCTTGCACTCTCTGCCTTACCATTCTATCAATCTCCTTTTTATCTGGAGCTGAGAAATTTTGAGCATAGGGAAGCAACGGGCTTACAGATCACGCGGACACCAGGAAAAATTTATGTATACATAGGGTTTGCCATGCTGATCATTGGCGTTTTTCTCCTTTTTTACGTTTCCCATCAACGAGTCTGGCTCATACTCGAAAGGCATGGCAACAGCACTCGATTGTTAATTGCTGGCAATACTAATCGACATAAAACTGAATTTTCTGAAAAATTTAAAGAAATAACTGGCATAATAAAAGGCGAACTAAAACCGATAGAGGATTAAGCACCCCTTAAAAAATACAACAAATTCCGGGTTTTTGCATCAAACAGCTAATTCATACAATTGGATTAATACAAGGCATCAATGACAAGCGATACTCTTTTCAGGAATACCAGTAGAAACTATTGGCTTGAACAATCAACGCCCATCAGCATATTGTGGGTATTACTACTATTGGCGGGAACTGTTTTCGTGGCCAAACAATACCATCATATTATGGATGTCTATGAATTAGGTATTCTCATCAGCGCGGGCATCGCATTCAGTTTTCTTGGCCTGTCATGGCGACCTATACAAGGCCTCACCGTCATCGTTTCATTTTTAAGTCTCTGCAGTATTGCGCTTTATGGCACTAATCTGGATACATCTGAACAGAATTTCTTTTTAAAATTCTTACTTTCGAGTCAATCAGCCATCATGTGGATGAGCGCACTGTATGTCATGGCAACAATGACATATCTTGGAAATCTCTTATCAGGTTCTGAGTTCATTGGAAAGGTGGCTACCAATCTTACCTGGTCTGCAACCATTATGGGGCTGACTGGATTAATGGTCCGTTGGCGCGAATCCTATTTGATGGGTTCTGATATTGGTCATATTCCCATCAGTAACCTATATGAAGTCTTCGTTCTGTTTTGTTTAATTACTGGCCTTGTTTATCTCTACTACGAAAATAAATTCAGGACACGGAGCATGGGGGCTTTTGTGCTTCTGGTTATCAGTGCCGCAGTCGGCTTTCTATTTTGGTATGCCTACTCAAGAGGTGCTCACGAGATTCAACCGTTGGTGCCAGCACTGAAAAGTTATTGGATGAAAATCCATGTGCCTGCAAACTTTATTGGCTATGGCTGTTTCAGCCTTGCTGCCATGTTGGGCATAGCCTATTTAGCAAGAAATTTTATAGAACGAAAAGCACCAGGTTCAATCTTCCTCTCGCGCCTACCGTCCCATGATCTGCTCGACGATGTGATATATAAATCTATCGCGATGGGTTTTGCATTTTTTACCATTGCAACCATCCTCGGCGCCTTGTGGGCAGCAGAGGCATGGGGAGGATACTGGTCATGGGACCCTAAGGAGACTTGGGCACTGATCGTCTGGTTAAATTATGCCGCTTGGTTACATATGCGTATGACCAAAGGCTGGAAAGGCATGCCCATGGCGTGGTGGTCTATAATTGGTTTATTTGTCACATTATTCGCTTTTCTCGGTGTTAATATGTTTTTATCCGGTTTGCATTCTTACGGTGAATTGTAATTCACTCCATTTCTTCAAAGGTCTTTGATATACATGAATAAAAAATTACTTCGAACACAACTCACTAGTATTTTTCTGTTTGCCGCCCTCAGCTTGCTTTTTGCTTGTTCTGACGCTGAAGAAAATGTGACTAAAAATAACACGGCTCCTGTTGTGCAAGAGCAGACCACAACAATTAATCCAATCAAACAGGCAAAGGTAGTATTGAAAGATATTACTGGCCTTTATAAAGAACTTCCTTCCCCACAACCTACAAGGACAGGTGAGAAAATAGAAGTTCTGGAAGTCTTCTGGTATGGCTGCTCTCATTGTTATCGTTTTGAGCCAGTAATTGAAAAATGGCTTGAAGAAAAAGCTGACTATATTGAGTTTGTTCGTATGCCAGGTATCTTGGGTAAAAACTGGTTACCTCATGCCAGAGCTTTTTATGTGGCAGAGAAAATAGGTATTCTTGATATCATCCACAAGCCTTTGTTTCATGCGATACACAAAGATAAAAGAAATATCCTTGATAAGAAGAGCCTCAGGATGTTTTTTTCAGAACATGGTGTCAGCAGCGATGAATTCGATCAGGCCTATAGCTCAGAAGAAGTTGAAAAAAAAATTAGAGCAGCATTCACGGCCGGACAAGCTTATGCGCTAACAGGCGTTCCAACAATCATTATCAATGGTAAGTATGGAACAAGCGCATCCATTGCCGGAAATTTTGACAAGATCATAGGCGTGATAAATACCTTGGCAGAAAAAGAATATGAGAAATCACCTGATTAAATGTTTGAATATACGATTCTAATGTTTAAATGGATTATTCATAAAACAGAAAATCCTTCGACTGAGGATTTTTATTACTTGGCGAAAAACGTTTATAGAAGTATCTTCTGCAGCCACTTTGAAATATCCATCACCTCTTCAGCGCAAACACTATGTTGCATAGGATAAGTTTGATAATTAACACTATAGCCTCTTTTTTTTAAATCCCTGTACGCAATTTGTCCTAAAGATTCTGGTACAATCGGATCCATGATTCCATGATAAATCTGAACAGGTAATGCCTTATTTTCCTGACTGAGAAGAATTGATTCACTAGTTGCAAAATATGTCGACATTGCCATTAAGCCTGCTAGTGGTTCAGGATAAGTTAAGGCCGTCTGATAGCCAACAGCTCCGCCCTGCGAAAAACCGGCAATTACAATACGTGAGCTACTTATACCGCGCTCTATCTCTCTGCCTATCAAGGCACCTATCCTCTCAGAAGATATCAGTAATTGCTCTTCGTCGACCTTCTTCTCGATATTCATGTTCAAAATGTCATACCAGGCTGGCATAACCATACCATTATTAATGGTGACAGGCATCGATGGGGCATGCGGAAATATAAAACGAACGGCTGCACTATCTGGTAATCTTAGCTTTGGAACGATAGGCTCAAAATCATATCCATCCGCACCCAATCCATGTAACCAGATGACAGCGACATCAGCAGATTTTTTAGGTTCCACTTCAATACAAGGCAAGTAATCCATAAAAATAATATTCTCTGTTAATTAGTTGGGCAAAATGAACTCTTTGTATTCTACCTGTCTTAGGAAAAACAGCTAAGAAATTAGTATAAGATAAAACAATGATGATGAAATTATTGAAATATACCTTACCTGTTTTTATCTTGAGTTTGTTCGCAATGACGATAAGCACGTCAACAACAGATGTCGCTGCCAGAGATAATACAACTGCATCTGTGGCCACATTCGCTGGCGGTTGCTTCTGGTGTATGGAAGCTCCTTTTGACAAACTGGAAGGTGTTATCTCCACCACCTCTGGTTATACGGGAGGCCATACAGAAAACCCAACCTATAAACAGACGTCCTCGGGCAGAACTGGTCATACAGAAGCTATCCAGATCGTTTATGATTCCGAAAAAGTCAGTTACGAAAAATTGCTTAATGTCTTCTGGCATAATATTGACCCAACTACGCCAGATCAACAATTTTGTGATCGAGGTAGCCAATATCGATCTGAAATTTTCTATCACAATGATATGCAAAAACAGCTAGCAAAATCATCAAAAGCTACTCTCGAAAAAACCAAGCCTTTTACAGAACTCATCGTTACGCAAGTAACTAAAGTTTCAAGATTTTACGCTGCAGAGGATTACCACCAGGATTACTACAAGAAAAACCCAATTCGCTACAGGTATTACAGATATGGTTGTGGAAGAGATAAACGACTAGAACAACTATGGGGCGAAAGCCAACATTAGTGCTTCAAGAAGAAAATATTTCAGAATAGCAAATATTCGAAAAATTCATCACTCCAGTCACCACGCCGATCTAGGACAAAGCGTGTTAACTCTTTTATGAGAATGTCTGAGTTAGTATGCAACTCTCTATATTCGGGAATATCCATTTCTCTTAACTCATCTAATGATGCGGGATCAGCATCGATTAGAACCTTCCTGACTTCAAAAGAATTCATTTGCGTCATGAAAATTTCGTAAGCATCTAGCAAAATATCAAATCTGTCATCATTATTTAACGTATAGACTTTTTCAATCCTTTGCATTGGTGTCAATGCAAGATAGCCACGCAACCAGCCAATCTTATCTTTCTTTTCCTTGCTGCACTCTCCTAACAAAAAGATCAATGCAGCAAACGTAGGAATACGGCTATTACGTAATTTTATATTACGCATATGCCAGCTATCAATTGGATCATTGCTTAGATCAAACTGGTGCCATGCGCAGTATGATCTTAAATAACGAATTAGATCATTGAGCAGATAAACCCACTCCTTCTTCTGATCATAGATCAGAAATCCTGCCGCATAGCGTTCTAACAAACTTTGCACCAAGTTCTGAAAATTATCCTCACTGTAAATAGGCCTGGCATCAAGCAATATCTGCATACGTTTACCGAAGGTATTTTTATCATCTGCGATCAGGCCTAAAGTTTCGTGATCACAGATTTGACTATGGCTTGCTGGCGTTACATAAATACCCGTTGATTTTGGTAATGGCAATCCCAGAGGAGCCAGCGCGTCCCATACCGCCTGCATAGATTTTTGGCAACGAGCAGGATCATCAACCACTTCATCATTGACCAATACAATTAAATCGCAATCAGAATGCGCCATCCCCTCAAGACGACCGAATGAGCCAGATACAGCCGCAATGGAAACATCAGGCGCAGAATCCGCCAGTGATAACAGTCGTTCCTGCATTTTTTGCAACATATTGTCAGACCAGTCGCGTGCATAGGCGAGTGTTGGATATTTTTGAGGATCGACCATGATTTATAATTTAATTATTTTTTTATGTAAGGTTACAGAAAACCCTTTTGTAACACGGATAACGGACATGAAAAGCAATAATATAAAAAGTGACCGCTCGACCATTAATAGGTCATCTATAAAATGCTGTAAGACTCGATTAATATCGATACCTTTCCTGAATTATATTTAATAAGCCAGCGATATAGCCTGCCCCTGAGGCAAGCTTCATATACGATTTTTCCAGATTCTTGTGCCACTTACTGAAAATAGCATTAATCAAGCTAATGATGGAGCCAATTAATTTCCCCAATATCTTTGGAATAAAATGCAACCAGGTTCTTAAGGATGAATAGGTTTTTTTATAGCGTAATACGCTGTTGATCCCCCCGGTATAATGACGGAAGAATTTATATTTAAAAGTTTCTCTTTCCGGCAATATTTTCTCAAAAATTACTGCTTCAGTAATCCACACCGATGTACAATCTAGTTTGCTTGCCTTATCAAAAAAATCGAAATCTTCACCTCCAATAAAATTGTAATAAGGGTCAAAAGTTAAACCTAATTCAGAAATAAGTCTCTCCTTAAAAATCACATTACCAGCGGCAATATATCTGGGCACCATACCAGTTTTATATTTATTTTTCGTCACATACTCATTTGGCGGAGTTGTCTCATATACGGAAATTACAGGGCCGCTAGCTATATCAACAGAATAATCGACAAAACCATTGTAAATATTCTTCAACCAATCAATGTGAGGCATTTCATCGTCGTCGATAAAAGCAATGAGATCTGCCTGATGCTGAATAGCTTTTTGAACCAAACAATTTCGAACTGAAGAAAGCCCACGATTGGGCTCAATATAATATTGTAAGGGGCAGTTAAGTCCAGGAGAGATTTCTTCGCATATGTCTCTGGCTGTTTGATTGCTATCATTGTCAACAACAATAATAATTATACTCAGGTCTTCAGGTAGTTTGAGTTGGCCTATGGCAAGTAAGCTCTGTTTTAATAATTCTGGGCGCTTAAAGGTAGCGATGCAAAGTGCAACAAGAGTTAAATTATCCTGCATGCTAAAGATTATTTATGAAAATACTTCTCATAAGTTTTATTAAAATATTCTCTTTCCAAAATCCTAAAATATCTCCTGTCATAATCTTTTTCTGCTTTACCTATCTTTCTAATCACGTTTTAATTCCGATTCCTTTATTTAACATATAAAGGCATGAGATAAAGAGTGTAATAGTAAATATTAATATGATTGTAAATGCAGACTGGATATTAATATCTGATACTCCCAACATGCCATAACGAAATGCATTGACCATATAGAATATGGGATTGAGTTTTGAAACTATTTGCCAGAACTCAGGTAATAGATTAATCGAGTAAAAAACACCGCCTAGGTAAATGAGTGGGGTGAGTACAAAAGAGGGAATAATTGCAATGTCGTCAAATTTCTTGGCAAAAATTCCGTTGATAAATCCTGCCAGGGAAAAAAGAGCTGATGTGAGTAGTACCACGGTGATTATTATCAATGGATGTTCAATATGTAATTCGGTAAAAAATAATGCAACCAGAGTGACTACAAGCCCTACTATCATGCCTCTAGCAACTCCTCCAGCGATATAGCCACTCAGTATTATTATGTTGGGAACAGGTGCAACCAGCATCTCCTCGATATGTCGTTGAAATTTTGCTCCAAAGAAAGATGAGACTACATTCGCATAAGAGCTATTGATGATAGACATCATAATTATTCCCGGTGCGATGTATTGAGTATAACTGAATCCATCCATTGAGCCGATACGAGGTCCGATTAGGTTGCCAAAAACAACGAAATAGAGTGTCATACTGACCGCGGGAGGTAATATCGTCTGAATCCAGATACGAACAAAGCGATTCACTTCTTTGATAACGATGGTTCGAAATGCAGTGAGATATAGGCTCTGTCTCATACTTGGTTATCAGACTCATTTTCTTCAAGGAGGTTGATAAACAATTCCTCAAGGCGATTAGTTTTATTCCTCATGCTGAGAACCTCAATACCTTTTTCGGATAATTGTTTGAATAAATTATTTAGTCCCTGTTTTTTTGATATATCTATCTGCAATGTTGAAGCATCAAGTATCTGGTAATCATAACCATTAATTATTAGTGGAGTAGATTGAGGTAGTTTCAGATCAAAGATGAAGGTTTCAATATCCAGTTTTGACAGGATTGATTTTATTGAAGTGTTTTCAATAATATTTCCTTTATCAATAATAGCGATATTTTTGCAAAGCTTTTCAGCTTCTTCAAGATAATGCGTTGTTAAGACAATGGTTGTTCCCTGTTTGTTAATGTCAATTAGAAAATCCCACATTGAACGTCGTAATTCGACATCAACCCCTGCAGTGGGTTCATCAAGTATCAGCAATTTTGGTTCGTGGATTAGTGCACGAGCGATCATCAGCCTGCGTTTAAGGCCTCCTGATAATGTTCGAGAAGGGCTATCACGTTTTTCCCAGAGCCCCATATTGTTCAGATACTTTTCTGCACGCTGGTATGCGACCTTTCTACTAATACCATAGTAACCGGCTTGATTGAGTAAAATCTCAAGCGGATTTTCAAATTGTGAGAAATTTATTTCCTGGGGAGCAACGCCTATGAGTGATTTTGCTTCGACAGAATGTGAATCACTATCCAGACCAAAAACATTTACCTTGCCATCAGTTTTATTTATCAATGAAGTAACAATGCCAATAGCGGTTGATTTTCCTGCACCATTCGGTCCAAGCAGGGCAAAAAAATCTCCTTCATTGACTTCAAGACTAACCCCCTTCAATGCTTGAAGATGGTTTTGATAAGTTTTTTTCAGGTTTGTAATTTGCAGTGCTTTCACAGAGATATTGTAACAGTTATAGTTTTAAAACGAGTATTTTGTGAATAATATTGATAGCTTACTATGGTTAGATGGTGATCTAAGCCATGGTGAATTTGATAAGGAAGTAAAACAGATTGCAAGTTTAATCATAATACAGAACATACAAAATGTGAGTTGATTCAAGCATGTAAATCGAATAGATAGTCCAGCCACAAGTTGGATAATTTTTCCTGTACGGTATTTTGCCTGAGGCGGGCATTTAGATTTGGAAAATCTACCCTGTCTAAATCCTGATCCTGGTTGTAGCAGGAATAAACAAAATATTCTTCGCCCGTATGTGGATCGACATGCTTACACAGACATTGCGCACAGACACCTTTCATCATGCACTGCATAGGGGAATTGATTGATCCAATTGCAGTATGATCAGGTTTTAGATAGGGCTTTAATTGTTCATGACGTGCTTTTTTGATCGCTTCCATCATTCTGTCAGAACCAATGACGATCATACGATCAACGTCTTCCAGTTTAATACTTGTTTCACCGAGCTCACCTTTTGCGTAGGACTCGATGGACTCAAGAATATTACCAAGACATGACCTATCTTGCTGACGTGTTGTTTTGATAGCCTCAACACCTGGTGTTGGATCAACAGACCAGACGATAACATCTGATGCTTCTTCAATATCTTCAATTTTAAAGACATCGGTCAGGCGCCTATAACCAGCAAAATAAATGACTTTATTTCCAGCAGCGCGCAGCGCCTTGCCGATAGAAAATTGCACAGCATTTCCCAGACCCCCGCCGACCAGCATGATCGTCTTGCCTTCAGTGAGCTCTGTTGCTTCACCAGTGACACCCATAACGACAAGAGGATCACCTGGTTTCCATAGGGAACATAGTCGTGATGAACTTCCCATTTCTAATGTGATAAGAGAGATGACTCCCGCTTCCTTATCAACCCAGGCACCAGTTAATGCCAAGGCTTCCGCGGCGAGTGCCGTGCCGTTAATTACGGGAGCTAGGCTTTCCATATTCTGGATACGGTAGAATTGTCCTGGCTGAAATTTCCTGGCCTGCATGGGAGCCTTAACAAGCACTTCGACGATTGTCGGTGCCAGTCTGTTGACTTCAACGACTGTCGCTAGTAATTCCATATTCAGATGAGTGAACAGATCTTTTAATGATTGATCTCTATCCGATTGTTTCTCAGGGTCAAGAGTTTTTAATTCTTGTTCGAATAATCTGGCGACATAAGGATAGCCATCTTTGGCACTGGCCATGGCCTTAACGACATTACCTGCATAGACGGGATGATTATCTCCATAGAAAGAGACAAACCTTCCATTTTTGTGATACGACGTTAATGGCGCAGGTTTGCCAATCTTTGGTTGTGCTTCATCATCCATTGGTACCAGTTTAGGAAGTTTGGAATCGTTCCAATGTGGTTCATAACGCTGGAAGAATTTACCATCCATACGGAAAGTGTAGGGAATTTCCTGTTCATAGATTGTATTTGGTGAAGTCCCTGCAGCAATAAACAGACTGCGTAGCGGCACATCAAGGGAATTATTTTCATTGATCCATCGACCTTCTTTTTCAACCAGCAGGTCAAAATTGACTGCCATTAAAGCACCGTGCTCATCTTCAATCGCTTCGTGAGGACTCATACCTTCGGCAAGCTGGATACCTTCTTGCAGGGCCTCGTGTATTTCCTCATGGTTTTGTCTGTACGCAGGCGCATCCTTGATGCCTTTTCGATAAAACATAGTGACACCACCCCATTGGTCAATCAACGGCTGGAAGTTTGGTAATTCACTGGCAGCTTCAGCCCTACCACGTTCAGCCTGAATTGCACGACCATGCTCCAGAAATTCATCAAGGATGATAATTTCTTCGCTATTGTAATGACCACGAACAGCTTCTTCTCCATTTTCGGACACCAGTGTCTCATAACGATGAAGAATCTTTTCAACTTGGACCGGATAATAAGCCATGATCTCAGTGGAGGTATCTAGGGCGGTCAAACCTCCACCAATAACACCAGCAGGTAGACGAACTTGTAAATTCGCCAGCGATGATTCTTTTGCAGCACCAGTAAGTTGTAATGCCATAAGAAAATCAGAGGCCTTACGTATACCTCGGATAAGATTATTCTTGAGCCCGATAATAGTGGGTTTTCCTGCGCCATTAGCAATGGCGACATGATCAAAGCCTAAATCCCATGCCTCTTCTATGGTGATAGTGCCGCCAAAACGTATACCACCATAACAATTGAAGGACTGACGTCGAGCGAGATTAAGATAAATAACTTTGAGGAAATTCTTATCCCAACGAACAGTGATGCCATATTCAGCAACACCACCAAAACCAGCAAGCATTCTTTTATCCAGATCTTCATAGAGTTCGCTAAAATCTTTTACTGGTGTTGGTAGTTGACCATTGGCGCCAGTTAATTCGTCCGGCAATGGCTCAATCTTCAAGGCATCAATCCCAACAACGCCGAAACCTTCATTAACAAGATAATGTGACAAGGTATAGCCAGCAGGCCCTAAACCGACGACTAACGTATTTTTACCATTGTATGGCAAGGCATAGGGACGTTTGATATTGAGCGGGTTCCAGCGAGTCAGTAGGCTATATATTTCAAAACCCCATGACATAAATAAAATATCGGTTAATACATTTGTTTCAATTTGAGGGATGTTGACGGGTTCTGTTTTTTGATAAATACAGCCTTTCATGCATTCGTTACAGATACGATGCCCTGTTCCTGGACACATTGGATTATCGATAATAATCAGCGCCAGCGCACCGATGTTATCGCCTTGTCGCTTGACGAGATGCATTTCTGAAATTTTTTCTTCCAGCGGGCAACCAGTGATGGTGATGCCAAGATCTGTCGATTTGAAATCACCCTTTTTATTGCGCATGCCTTTGGAGCATGAGTCCGTATCTCGATCATGGCAGTAGATACAATGATCTATTTCATATAATGTTTGCCTTGTGTTGAAGCGTGGGTCAGTCAGACTAAAACCATCTCGACGATGCCGATCATTTTCAGAACTAACCCAGGTGATGAAGCCATCGCATTGTTTTGTTTCGTGATGAACCAGATTGCTTGAATCTGTTTTCTCCGGATTTTTGAAACTTACCCATCTGGCAACTGATTTTGAAAGTTCATCATCATTTTGTGCGGCATAACTCCAGCGCTGAATAACTTCAAGGAGTTTATTGATAAAGTCTGCTGCTTGTTCTTCTGAAAGTGCCGCTTTAAAAATAAGCTTAGCTTCAGCATCTTCACTGAGCAATTTACGTATTTCGGATACCTGAGCATCTGCATCACTCAGATGACAAAATTTATCCTTATCTTTGGGCTTGTTATTCGTAATAAGCTGATAGTGGTTTGCGAGTCTTGCCAGTTTTGCACCTACGCGGCTGATACTTCTTTCTGTATCTGGATCATTTGCTGCAATTGGGAAAGCAATTGTTTTTAATAATTCCAGATCAGCCTGAATCCTTGTGATGTCCCATGTTGAGATATCTTCATTTTTAAATTTAAATTTTAGCTTGCTGACAATTTCTGTGCGGTAGACGAAAATTGAATCGACTTCTTCTCTTATTGCCTGAATTTGTGCGGCAACTTCATCTTCTATCTGAAACATTGTTGCAACGAATTTCCCAACATAAGGAGCCATGCGTACTAGTAAATCAGAGATAATTTGTGGCGGCATATTCTCGCCCTGGCAGTTCTGATATTCCTGAAATTCAGCAAATAAATCCTGATCATGTTGTTGTACAGAACTTTCAAATGTCTTATGTAAATCGTGAAGACGAAGCGGCTGATGCAGATCAGTATAGGTATAACCATCAATACCAAGAGGGAAATCTTTATTTATTAATTCTGTGTTCGATGACAATGTAACTGCCTCATTATTTTGTTTATCGAATATGTTTAATTTCGGTCTGCATTTCATACTCTCACATATGTTCGGGAGGAGAAATGTAGCGAAGTGTATCTATAATTAAAAAGAAACCTTCACATCATTCAAAACCACTGAATAAGACGTATAGGCAATAGCATTAATTTATAAAGTTTGTATGAAACAGTTTCATTTTGCGAGAATTCTCCTTTAATCGTCACAGCAATAGCATAAAACCCCTCAATGAGCGTGTTTTAGTTATTACTTATCCATTATCGAGCATTCAGACACAATACATCTACAGATAACGTATTTGTTACTGTAGGTTCATTCCCTTCCCCTCTCTAAAGGTGATGAATGATTTAAGGTGATGACTCATTGCCATCAGCCTGGCACGGGCTTTATTCCTTCTCTAACCCTAAATATCGTGCCTTACCTAATCCATGATGCAGTTTGGGTGATCCATATAATAGCAGATATACACATAACGCCTGTTCTGTGCCTTATTGTTGGACTGTTAACGGTTTATGCGACAGCCCAGTGCATGATTGTGGTTTGCTTAGCTTAGCTTCTTATTATTGTTTCTCTGGTTATTATCTTTATCTGCGAACCAACCTTGAGCAGTTTTTTCAGGATATTTTTAGGATATGATGAATAATCCTTGAAGGTCTTGAGGATGGCCTTATTCTACCTGTTTCGGTAGAATTGGTGCGGGTTATGCAAGGGTCTCTAATTTAATATTTTTTTGAGGAATTCACCATGCCTTCATTTGATGTTGTCTCAGAGGTTGATATGCACGAATTCTCAAATGCCATTGACCAAACCAATAGAGAGGTCTCTGTCAGATTTGATTTTAAGGGCAGTAATTCTCGTGTTGAGCACAAAGAGGCAGAAATGACCTTGATCGCACCAGCAGAATTCCAGATAGATCAGATATTTGATATATTACAAAACAAATTGGTCAAGAGGAAAATTGATGCGGGTTGTTTGGACAGAGGGGATATTAGGGAATCAAATAATGAAGCAAGACAGATTATTATTATTAAACATGGACTTAATAAAGAATTGACAAGAAATATCACCGAACTGATAAAAGAATCAAAACTCAAAGTCCAAAGCGCTATTCAGGGAAAACAGGTTCGTGTCACTGGCAAAAAACGGGATGATCTACAAGAAGTAATGACTCTGCTTAAAGATGCGGATCTATCCCTGCCACTACAATATACAAATTTTAGGGACTAAGTAATCTGCATGCACCTTGTTTATGATTTGCACACGCATACAACAGCTTCAGATGGAGAGCTTTCTCCAGAAGCGTTAGTGATTAAGGCTAAGGCAAATAATATTGATGTACTCGCTATCACTGATCATGACACAACATCTGGCATTGCTGCTGCTATAGATGAAGCAGGCAAGCAGAGCATCAAGCTCATTACCGGAATTGAACTTTCAGTATCATGGATGGATAAAAATTTTCATATTGTTGGACTTGGTATAGATCCAGATAATGAAAAATTAAATACGTCTCTCAAAAAAACCGAAGAATTAAGAGAGCAACGCGCAATCAAGATAGGCAAAAAATTGGAGAAAATTGGTATCTCAAAAGCCTATAATGAAGCTAGGAAACTAGCAGGTATTCATACACTTACCCGCAGTCATTTTGCTCGCGTCCTGATCAATCAGGGTTTCGCTAAGGATACCAGAGAAGTTTTCAAAAAATATCTGGTCCAAAATAAACCTGGCTTTGTTAGAACAAAATGGCTTGAAATGGAATCTGGTATCAAGCTATTAAATGATGCTGGTGGTGAGGCAGTCCTTGCTCATCCAATGCGCTATAACATCACAGCCATCTGGCTTAGAAAATTCCTTGCAGCATTCAAGAAATCTGGTGGGATCGGTATTGAAGTTGTTACTGGCAGTTCAAGCGCAGATGAAATAACAGCCACTGCTGATTATGCCAGACGTTTTGAACTATCAGGCTCTGCAGGCTCTGATTTTCACGGATTTGATAATACTTGGGCTAAACTGGGTAAACTGGCCGCTATGCCAGAATCGGTCACACCTGTCTGGAATAATTGGGCGATTTGAGAAAACTGTTAAGTATGATATGAAATCTAACGACTCGTTCTTGATGCGTAAACGAGTTGCCATAATTAATTCATGTAGCTGGACTATATCTTTCCATCTAGTCCCATCTGATAATACTTATGGATAATCTCATTCTGATTTTCCAGTAACCAATCGATATCAGGTTCATTATTCATTGCCTTATGGATTGCAGCAGAAGTTGCCTTACGATGAATATCAAACAAGATTTTATGATCAAGATTATCATCTGTTGCTACGGAAGGATTCAGCCAGACTGAGACAATAATTCCCAAATCATTCGCTTTCTCTTTTGGGATATCTCCATTTCTAACTGCATCGAGGACGCCATTCGCAATCGCACCTTGTACGGTTCCCATTAGAATATTTGTATATCGCTCATCTTTAACAGTCACTTTACTGACCATCAAAGTCGATGGTCTGACCATAATGTTGGTATTTAAAATAGCTAGAACACGTGTATGGCCTTTGACCTGATCACCCAATAAATTTGCAAACGCATTGCCAAATGGCCCGTCTAGCTCACCAATAACAACTTCGGGTTCAGCGGCTGTACCTGGTGGCCCTCCCGCGACTAATGCTTCACCTACTCGCATAACAATACGCTCACTCATGTATTTCTCTCCTCAACAATAATTGATGAAATAATAGATTTAGATATATACCCGAGCTACCTAGAAATTATAGACATAGACTAGCCTGAATCTCTCAATTTTTGATGATTAAGTACTATTAATCCTGAGATGCAATATCAGCGAATAGCTAGTCAGCAGCTTCCCGCATTTTCCCCCTAGCTATCTCTGCGCGCTTCTTGATTCGTTTGATATGTTCCGCTTGAAATACTTTCTTTTTAAATTGCTCTCGCCTGTCTTCTTCTTTCCAGTCGTAGAGTTCTGCTGCTATTTTCCGTTCTAGCTTTTCTTCTTTTTCTTTTTGTCTTAAAAGATCTTCCTTATTCTCTTCTTTTGCAGCTTCTGCAATTTTTTCTTCATGTTGTGCATCATCCAGAGCCCTTTTTGCTTCTTTAAGTTTCTCTTCTGCACGTTGCATTTTTTGTTTCAGGGAATCATTGCCCTCCCCTTTTTTAGCATATTTGGCTTTTAGCTTGTCGGCATGCTTTGCTGCTGATTTTCTGGCAGCTTTCGCTGCATCCTTGATTTTACGAATTTCATCTAATTTATCCTTGATTTGTTGCGCTTCATTTTCCAGTTTCGTCCTCTCAGCTTTAAGTGAAGATTCAAGTTCGGTCTTCTCCTGTTCAAAGTGCGCTTTATATTCCTCAATGATTCTGTCCGCTTCTTCTTTTGCGGCGACACGCCCAGCTTCAGCAGCTGCCTTTTCTCGCTTTGCCCGTTCCAGTTCTTCGTTATTCTGCGCTACTTTTTCTGCAAGCTTACGCTTTTCACTTTCCAATAAAGCCTTTGCCTTCGCCTCAACTCTCTTTTCCAATTCAGCTTGTTTTGCACGCTGCTGCTCTGCTTCCTCTTCGATCTTCTTTTTCTCTTCATGAACACTGTCTTTCAAACCTTTTGTTTCATCCAGTTCACGCCTAGATTCTTTCACCTGTTTTTCAAATTGTTCCTTTATCTCTCGTATTTGCTCTTCAGCACTAGTCTTCATTTCCTGAAGCTTTTTCATTTCCTCCGTGTTTTTCGAATAAACCTCTTCAAGCTTTTCCTTTTCTTCTCGCATTCGTGATTCAGCATTCTTTTTAGATCGTTCAATCTTTTCCTGCTCTTCCTTACGTTTCTTCTCTACTTCATCCTCAGCCAGTTTTTTCTGCCTTTCTATTTCAGTTTTTTCCTGCTCAAGTTTTTTTCTTTCCGCCTCATGGGCTTCCTTTTGTTTTTTATTTATCCTCTTACTTTCTTCTTTTTGTTTTTTCTTTGCTGCTTCGAGCTCCATCTTTTTTCTAGCTAAATCTGTTTCTAATATGGATGTTCTGACTGCGATATTGGTAATATCATCAATAGTCTGTTCAGCATTTTCCTTGACAATTTTTGTTTCAACTGCTTTTTTCGGGGACTCCTTAGGAGTTCCTTTTCGAGTGAATGATGTGATAGTCTGATCATCTTGGTCCTGGTCATTTGCAGCATGAGGGTTTGACACCAAACCACCTTCAAGATATGAAACATAAATGCCAGCCTGGGTTAATAAAAATGCGGCAGCAGAACTTCTACCTCCTGTGTCACAATAGAGAATGTATTGAGTCTCTGTGTTAAATTTATCTAATTGAGTACGCAATATATTCAAGGGGATGTTTATGCTAGTTTCTATGTTTGAGATTTCATATTCTTTGGCGAATCGCACATCAACCCATACACCCCCTCCGTCAATAATTTCCTGAGCTTTATCAAAAGATATCGAAATTAAGGATGGCTTTTTGATCAACTCTGCAAAATTCTCCTTGCTCAGTTGCATCAAAATGCCATCTGTTAACATTGTTATCGTGGAGTTTCTAGTCGAGTCAGTTAGCAGCGCTTCTTCGCCAAAGCTATCGCCCATTGATAACTCACCTAATTTAACCGGACTTCCTCCCTTCTTGGGGATCCTGGTGACTTCGCAAACGCCTTCCTCAATGATGTAATAATTCTCACCAGGCTCTCCTTGCTTGATTACTGTATCACCTTTATTGAATTCAGTAGCCTCTAGGTAGGTAAAAAGCTGCTGAATATTAGCCATCGGCAACCGAGCAAACAACTCCGACTGCAACATTTTTGTCATCCAGTCAGAAGAGTCCTCTTCCTCAATATGACTGACCCCCATTTCAACACCAGTATTTGTGATATCTACATCTTTATTGCCTTCGTGCACCATTAATCTATCCAGCACACCCCGATCCAGTCTCAATATCACTACGGGTGTTTTTGCTTTGGCTGAGAATTGTCTTGGTTGTAGTTGAGAAAGTGCATATCTGGCATTTTCAGTGCCACCAACTATTACGCTCTGTACGCTCTTGTTAGCGATTAATTCCAATTTACCCTCAAGAACGTAATAAGAGTAAACATCTCTATCTCCTTCCTTGAAAACAAATTTTTTCTTTTTAAATTCAAGCAGCTCAGCTACCCTAACCGCATCGTTTTGTGCTCCTGGAGACAGGTCACTAACTGGGATAAGTTGCTTAATGATTCCTACAAATTGTTCTATTTTTTCAGACATATCCTAAAATTCTTTTTGGGTCATCCCTAGAACAGTAGGTGATTTCCAATTATTTTCAATACTAGTTCTATGCATATCTTCGTTATGACGATTATATCTAGACTCGCACTCTTTCATAGCTAAGACCTTCACATCATTCAAAACCACTGAATAAGACGTATAGGCAATAGCATTAATTTATAAAGTTTGTATGAAACAGTTTCATTTTGCGAGAATTCTCCTTTAATCGTCACAGCAATAGCATAAAACCCCTCAATGAGCGTGTTTTAGTTATTACTTATCCATTATCGAGCATTCAGACACAATACATCTACAGATAACGTATTTGTTACTGTAGGTTCATTCCCTTCCCCTCTTAAAGGCGATAACTCATTGCGATCAGCCTAGCACGGGCTTTATTCCTTTCCAACCCTAAATATCGTGCCTTACCTAATCCATAATAGCAGATATACATGTAATACCTGTTCTGTACCTTGTGTTTGACTGTTAACGGTTTATGCGACAGCCCGGTGTATGATTGTAGTTTGCTTAGCTTAATTTTTTATTATTGTTTATTCTGGCTATTGTTTCTAATTGGCATAAGCACTATCTACATAGACTTGTCTAGGCTCATTGGCTTGGCTCAAATCATTGAATGCTTTTGTGTCATGGGCCATTTACCTGCGGTACCGGTCATTTTCTTGATAAACTCATCTGCATTGCCATTTGATGTATAGCTTAAATCCATCGGGGGGGGGGTTATGCTTGCCGTCTGCTATGGTCTTTATATTGTATGTTGCTTGTGGGTCTTGGGTCCTTGTTTGTTCTTTAATGTTTATTCTTTTTCATCCAACATTGTTGCACCTCGCAAACAGTGGCATCAATGCTATTGATAGGGCCTATCACAACAATAATGCTTTTTTCAGCTAAATCTTTATTGATTGATGTCCTACTAAAGGCATATCTGCGAACCAACCTTGGGTAGTCCTACGGGATATTCTTTCCAAGACATGATGAATAATCCTTAAGGTTTTTAGAATGGTCTTATTGTTCCTGTTTCGGTAGAATCAGTGCGGATTATGCAAGGGTCTCGAATAGTAATAAATTTTGGGTCGGTAGTTTCAATGTGGTACGAACCGTTCAAGAACATCGGCGAATTGAGTGAGGTTATTTTATTTGGATAACAGCAACACAAATAGTGATGCTTAGTAAATTGAGCAAAAGCGTATAAATCAATGGCGTATAAATCAATGGCGCTTTTTCCACGTCTACAATTGAGCCAGCAATTTTTTGGCGCACCTATCCCTAATAGAAAAGTGATGCTGAGTATAACAATCAATAAAATAAAATACAGCCCCAAACTATGAGAGTATTGAGTAATGCAATAAGGACAGCGGCAGAACTAACATCTTTAGCGCGACCTGATAACTCATGCTGCTCACCTCCGAATCGATCAACAATAGCTTCCATCCCTGAATTAATTAATTCTATGACCAACACCAACAAGATTGCACTGATGAGTAATGTTTTTTCCGCGCCTGTTTCACCAAGATAGAAACCCAGCGGAATAAATACTAGAGAAAGATATATTTCCTGTCGAAATGCCGCCTCATTTTTGAAGGCAGCAACCAATCCCTGTCTGGAGAAGCCAAAGGCTTTGAACAAACGTTTAGGTCCGGTAGTCCCTTGTGAGGCCATCAAGAGTGAAATTAATTTTTATACAGTGGAGTGTTCTTCTAATAAAACCATTACAATAAAGCGAGGGCAGCGTTGTAATTTGGTTCATCGGCAATCTCGGAAACCAACTCTGTATGTATCACCTTGTCATTTTCATCGACGACGACAATGGCACGTGCTGTGATTCCGGCTAATGGGCCATTCTCTATTAACACACCATAGTCTTTTGCAAATTTGCGTGAACGCATCATTGAAAGTGATACTACGTTATCAGTACCTTCTGCTGAACAAAAACGTGACATGGCAAAAGGAAGGTCTGCAGAGATCATCAGGAAAACGCTGTTTTTTCTATTTGCGGCCGAATCATTAAATTTTTTTGTTGATAGTGCGCAGGTTGGGGTATCAAGGCTAGGAACAATATTGAGCAGTTTCTTTTTTCTGCCATAGTTATCCAGACCAACGTCAGTCAATTCACTATTCACCAATGAAAAGGCGGGAGCCTGTTCGCCAATTACAGGCAAATCTCCACTGGTATTTATTTCATTTCCATGCAGGGTTATTTTAGCCATCTCGGTTTCCTCTATCTAATATAATTTTGATAGTATTGTAGGCATATGGAACAATGAGGTCATCTATTTTATCTGTATTTTAACCACATCCAGACACCACTCATCGCTAGCAGCAAAAATAATACTGCCATAAAATTAACCAGTAATACACCCGTCTGCCCCAGTATCCTGCCATTATGAATTATCTAGGATGACTCTGTTAGCAACAAATAGAAATATCCAGTTCTGTAACACATAGATTATCCACGATTGTCCGCTTTTGGTTTGATTACTAGAAGGCTCCCAGAGGTGCCTCGCAACTACCGGCTGAGCCGCAGACATTAATACTGCAACCAGTAGTTTATCTGAGAGCTCATGACCTTAGGGCGTCATACCTTGCCAGCTCCCGGGCTGTGGTGAATGGATAAGCTACCATCGCTATAAACGCAGAACCCGGATCTTCGCCTTCACATAATGGCAGCGGTGACGATCTGCTGGGATCTGCAATACCCGTCCTTCAAAGTGCACATAGTTGTCCTTTCTCACCGTCCGCTCGAAACGCTCGCCCAGGATGTCATCCAGCACCGATAAATCCCGGCACGCCACAAAGGCTGAGCCATCTTCTGGCGGCGGCTGTGTAAACTCCACGTTGTAAGCTGGTAGGTAGGTCTCTGCCAGATGGGTATTGGCTTCTTCTATATCCGTGATGCCCACCAGAGCCAATTCCCAGAGCCAATTCTTTGCCCAGGCGATCCTAGTGCGTGCTGAATACACGCTCGGAACCGCCTCTAGCCTCTGGCGAATAGACCAGGATCATCTCAATGCCTAATTGGCCCATAGCCCGCCCAAACTGGGTCAGGTTCGCCTAGTCTGCTTTCCCATCCGCCTCCCGTAGTCCAGTAATGGCTGCCTCGGTCTGTCTACAAAGAGCAAAACAGCCCCCTGACCTTCGATGACGTCACCAACACCCTGAAAACTGCTCTGCGTTCCTTACCTCATCGCAGAAGAACATTGAGCAGGGTTCATTGGTGCATCATCCATAGTGACAATCAGATCCCAGTACTGCCCGGTACCCATAAATGCTTGACTGCCGTCCTGATGCAACATCATCCCGGCCAGGGTGACCGATCACCAGGGTGACCGATCACGCTGTTTACGGGGCGTTACCTGCGATAAGCGTTTGTCGATGAGACCCTCTCCAGGCCTCGTCTTTATATTGATCTATGTAGCGACGAAATGTCCGGGCACAAACACCCAGCAATAACGCCGCCGCCTCTTGGGTTAGATGGCTCTCCGTCCAGCCTCTATAAGCTTCCTCGAATCTCATCAATCGAGTCTCCTGTAACCACTCTGTCCGTCTCATAAGCGCCCCTCCTCGGGATACTATGAAAACCGGACAGTTTGTGTGTTGCTAACAATATCTAGGATGACTCTTTCCAAAGGTAATCCTTTGTCACGATAATAAAGTATCATTAATTTATCATGCAAATCCACGCCTCTAGTCTTTGGTAGTTTTAGCAGGTTTTCCAAGGTATTATCATTGACCAAGTTAACGCTTATGCTCACGATTTTCCATCTGATGCAGTGCAGAACGTCCATTTGCTTGCGGAGTTTTTCGCGAGCGTTCCATTGCCATAGTGTTCGTGAATGCTGGCCTTGGAATAGGCTGTTGTTGATATTTATTTGCCAAGCCCAGTTAAAGCACCATAAGTTTTATTTCGTCGCCAACCATTGTATAAAGCACTTATTTTAAACAGATTCTTGTCAAGTAATGAGCAAATCAGCATTTTTCCCTATTTCCAAATGAGCCAATTTCATTTTCCATACGTAGTTGATAGGCTGCATTTATAGTATACCCTTCGATCATAGTTTTTAAGGTGAGCTTTTCGCTAATCGGAGCAAGGGGGGTTCATTTTTGCTATCAGGTGCTTTGCGTGTCATTCCAACTTCAATATTGTAGAGTAGAAACAATCCAAATTCACCGCCTACAGGAAAATCACTTCCAAAGGCAATAAATGCCTCCATTATCTTTTATGGATTTCATCCTATATCTTTTTGCCGATCTGTCTTTTCCTAGGGAAGGGTTTATAAATTTCTCGTCTCCTATCCATGTTACCGTGGTCTGCGCCAGCACATTTAAGTGCTCCAAAACGGGGTAAATCTTTATCTTTCGTTAAGATCACATGCGTCATAGAAAATCTACTTTTTGTATTTACCCCAAATCCCCAGATAGAGTACCGCCAGCGCTTCAAAGGGCCTATGAATCCCTCTTTCAAGTCTTATGGCTGGCTATGACAGCAGATAGAGGACTTATCGATTAATAGCTCGAAACATGAGATGACCCGACATGCAAAACGGGTCTTATTGATGCGCAAACACCAACAAAATAGGTTGTTTATAACACTAGACGATCTTATAGCAGCAGAGCATCCCTAGCCTAAGCTTGAGGCCTTATTGTCATTCGATGAGCTGGCTAAACCTTAGGTTAAGCTCTATTCGGTTAAAGGTCATAAAGAAAAAGGCGTGGCCTTTGGCTTATGCGCCCTGGTGTTACAATTCATGGAAGATATGAGCGCTCGTGAAATGGAATGTTTTTTGCGAATGGATTTTTTTTGCAAGAGAATGTTCTTTGCAAGAGAACAATTCTGGAAAATGGTTTTGTGAATTGGATTTAGGGGAGCAGTCCCCGGATCACAGTTACTTTGGTGATTTTCGGAAACGCCTGGGTGCAGACCAGGCACAGAAAACTTAATGGCGATTTTTAACCGTGTTGGTGAAGAACTGAAGTCTATGGGTTTAATGCGCCAAGTGTTGACCTTTGTTGCTGCCAGTCACTTAGGTGAGTCAGCTAAGCACTTGGGACGATAGAGATCGTGCCATTCAGGCCGGTTTAGAGAAGTTTAATCATAAGACCGCTGAAACAATAACGGTTGCTCAGCAGGCACGCTTTGGTGGTAAGGGCGGTAACAAGTTTTGCTAGGGTGATAAAGAACACATATTGATTGCTAGGCGAAGTGGTTTAATCAATAAGATTGCGGCCACATCAGCGATAATAACCGATGCTGAAGGACTTGCTCACGTTTGCCCCACAGGAGGTGCTTTTTTTGGCGATAAGGGGCACTGTGTGAACCTGGCCAAAACCACCATCAAGCGCAAGGGCTGTCATGATGCCACGATCAAGCCAGCCAATATGCAAGGCAAAGAGACTAAATTAAAGAGCGTTGGCTTGCAGCCATGCGTTCACCTTATGAGCGTGTCTTTGCTCACCGTAACCGGCGGGTTGGTTATCGTGGTTTGCAGAAGGTGCAATCTCAGGCAGGCATCCGCGCACTGACTTTCAACCTAATAAAGAGTGATGACGCTGGGGTTTGAAGACATAGATAGATTGGGTTTTGAAGACATCAATTTAATACCTGCCCAAGGTAAATACTAGGGTAAATACTGGGGCAAATACTAGGGTAAATCTGCCTTCCATTTACCTAAAGGGCAGACCTAAGGCACTAATAGCCTAAAATAGCCCATTGGGACTTAAATAAAGCGGACTATTGTCGTTTATTTGAACAAATATGTGAATTTTGACATTGTTTTAGATTAACCGACAAGCCCATATCTATCAATTGGTTTAATTGTTAAGCAACAATGATAAATAGAAAATGTCCGCTTCTGGCCGTTAGCAGTATAATTTAATTTCCAGCTAAACCTTCTGCTTTTACGTGGACATTGCTCCTGCATTTCCAGTACTTCCGCCATCTTTGGCGGTCGCACTATTAAGTAGACGCTCAGTTAATCCTAAAAATTAGTCATGACTCTAGAGTTGTTTGAATTCAATGGATTGTTTCGAGGGTGCTGACGTAATTGCGGTTAACAGCTTATTGGACATCGTATCAAGCAACTCATCGGAATATTCCCTTGTTGGTTGATTGCCCCAAATTGGCGACGGCCACGCAACATCATCTTTGTAACGCACAATATGATGTAAATGTAGTTGCGGTACCACATTGCCTAATG
Source organism: Gammaproteobacteria bacterium (assembly GCA_965261165.1). Classification (GTDB taxonomy): domain Bacteria; phylum Pseudomonadota; class Gammaproteobacteria; order Eutrophobiales; family Eutrophobiaceae; genus SMWN01. Next base: position 1,566,902 of record OZ253445.1, read on the forward strand.
CGGCGACGTTAATCTTATCTCCTCGAAATTCTTCTTCGATTACTGCAGATAAGAATGCCGACTCTTTTATTAGCTGTATCTGATCTTCATCGGATAGATGATGAATCTCACTGGTATCTTCTCTGTCTGGAACGAGAATAAACCAAGGATAATTAGCATCCTTCATTAGCAATAATCGACACAAGGGAAAACTGCCAAGCACCAAGCAATCATTAAGTAATTGTGTATGAATATCAGTCATTGGCTATTTTTAGAGTTATTGTCAAATCTGGTGTTTCAGCATCTGAATCAAGCGGCGACCTAGTTAACGTCTTTCACCTCGATTCCATCTTTGAATGTTACTCCTGTTATGACTTTTGCCAAGTAGTTAAAATCGCGCAGGCGACGCCTTATATGATGTTCTTGTTCATCAGCTCGCAGTTTTGCTAGCGGCTTCCTCCAGACCGCCCCTCGCGAGTTGGCCATTGCCATTCGCTAGTAGTTATCATCTAATAGCAATCAAATTGCTAAGGATAGTGACTTTCCTACAGAGGACTTTCACCTCATTAGTTCATGCCCATGCTGGGCGTACACAAATCACTTCAGCGGATGACTTACATCCGCCGCTGAATTTTGGCGTTATGCCCTAAAAGGATGGTCCCTACAAATGGCAGAAATAAAAATACTACTTCAAGGTCTAAGCAAAGATGATGACCACGATACCGCAGTAAATGAGTTGCTTAAGATTCCTAATATTGACAGTTATTTGTTTAGTCTAGCCTTTGCTCGAAGTGGTGGCGTTGAAAGGATAAGTGGAAACTTACGCGGGGTTGCCAACAAAACACAAGTATTTATTGGAATAAGAAATGGCATTACCTCCATCCAAAGCATTTTCTCTCTATTTAAGTTGGGAATAAAACCATATGCGGTAGATACCGCAGCAAATAATAAAATTTTTCATCCAAAGATTTATGCGGCCTATAATAATGAACTCGCACATATTATTTTAGGTAGTGCAAATCTTACGTTTGGCGGACTTAACAGAAATATTGAGGCTAGCTCCTATATTAGACTAAATAGACAATCACAAACTGATGAAGAATATTTGATTAAACTTGTGGATGTAATTACAGATATGCCTACGGCATATCCAGATCACGTCTTTCAAATAACCACGCCAAGACAAGCTGTTATTTTACTAAAAGAAGGTCGATTAGAAGATGAACGAGTAACTCGACTTCGATCAACCAGCAAAGGAAAACCCGAGAAAGAAAGAGATAAACTCACCCCAATACCAACGCACACAAAAACAGCACCAAAACCGCACAAGGGGATTAAAAAAAGAAAATCTATAAAAGTTAAAAATACAGCTGTTTTAGTATGGAAAAGTAAAGCATTAACCGAAAGAAGCTTAAATATTCCAAGGGGTACTAATACAAATATAACTGGAGATTCCAATTTAGGGTTAGGTGCTATGGTAGATATAGATTTTCAGCACTATTTCCGAGATGTTGTGTTTTCTTCTTTGCACTGGGGTATTGATCCAACATCCAAAAGCCCTCACCTTGAACGAGCAAGCATTAATGTTGAATTAATAATAAAGAATATTTCTTATGGGGTTTTTGATTTGGAAGTGACGCATGACCCCCGAACAAATACATCAAGTTATGCACAACGTAATGTGATGACAAAAATAAAATGGGGTGACGCAAGGTCTCTCATTGCCAAAAGAGACCTTTTAGATAGAGCATTGAAATTATATAAAAAAGATGGAACTAATTTTGTGATTGTTATTGATTAGTTTTACTGCTTGTTCGCTGGCGCCTATTTCGTAACCTGTTCCATGAATTTTGCATACATATTATTTCATTATTAGATAAACCCAAATCAGCTAGTACCTTGCTATCTTGGTGAGCAAGTACGTCAGTGGCTGACCCCGTTCGTATCATTTTATCAAGACTTTTTATTGCCACTCTTGTTTTTCTTGGAACAGGTATGTAAAGGCGTTCAATTTCAGAGGGTACAAGCTCAAGGACACCACCACCGTAATGTCTCCCCTCCAATTCTGAGCTTAATGCTGTAAAAGAATTTATGAAGCAATATACAAGTTTTTTTGCATTAACATTGTGGGTGGTTATGCGATAAGCTGTATCTGTTGTATATGCCTCAATCTCATTATAAATTAATCGCGGCATATTATGTGCGCGTTTTAATAATCCTATTGACGTTGAATATACCGATGGTACTTTAAACCAAGGTTTTCTTATTCGGCATTTGTATCGTGTGTGCAGATCGTCTTCTTCTCCCATGTATATATATTCGAGAACATGCTCAGGAAGTTTAGAAATATCACTTACATCAAACCAAAGGAAATTAGAAGGCAGTCCCAGTTCTGAATTTTCCTGATGTTTCCTTTCATCATACAAGATACCTGGACAGTGCTGGCTTCTACCAAACATAGGATGCGACCATTTTTCCAAGTTATGCTTTTGAACGGTATCATCATCTACCAGAAAAAACTTGTTTGCTCCTGTTACTAAACCAACATCAACTTTTGCAACATCTGTAAAACGGTGAACTTCTGATTTAGAAGCAATACCATCAAAAATATCAAGTTCTTTTTTTGTTAATAGTGCTTTCGTCCATTTTCCTTCTACAGTTTTTCCATTGATGAAATTTGTTTTATCAAAATACACACTTGGGCTTTGTTCTAAAAATGATTTCCCTACAGTTTGTATTATTCCTAAACCAGTAGTGTGCTCATTTATATTTTGTTTTTTTTCTGCAAGAAATAAAACTGCACCTTGCAGTGTGCCTTTAAACCATATTTCTTCAGGGTCAATTACGATAATTCGTTTGCATTGTTGTCCAACGTAATAACGAAGTGACTGCGCATGTAATACGTGCAGAATTTCTGAAGGAATAACCATTGCCAACCGCCCACCTGGCTTTAGCATGGATAAAGATGCAATTATAAATGGCACCCATGTATTAGTATGTTTTGTAAAAGGTAGATTATGTTTTTTAAATATTCTTTCAGAGAAACTCTGATCTTCTTTTGATAGATATTGGTAACGAATAAATGGAGGGTTCCCTACCACAGCATCAAAACGCATATTTTCATTATTTAAGTACCATTCAAGAAAATCAGCACATGTAATATCTACCGTGGGTTTTGTATGCGAACTTATTCTCCCAGATGCCTTTTTTGCTTCTATCGGATCAAGTTCAATTGCTGTTATTTTTGTATTATTTGGTACTAATGGGACTAATACTTTAAGAAAAATTCCATCACCACAACCAGGTTCGAGAATATTTTTAGGACTTGTTTCTGACACCCATTCTGAGAGATAGTGCGCCAAATCCATAGGTGTGTAATACCCACCTCGTAATTTTTGCGAGGTTTCATTTTTTTTGAAATTCATTTGTCACCGCCACCTTCACTCGTTTCTTTTGGTTGCTTACCCGAAGCATCAAAAAGAGAAGGTTGTTTATCGCCGCAGATAAGTCCTTCAGCCTCCATGACAAACCATTCCTTCATTGTTTCCTGTCTATTTTCTAATGAAGCATAGATCTGTCGTTTTAGTTCAGGATCAATTTCTAAAACAACCCTGCCTGATTTTCCACGTGCCATTTGCATACACCTAAATCTAAGTTTATTATGTTATGTAACATATATAATATAACACCGGTGAAGGCAAAGTCAAGTTCATATGCTAATTCAAAAAGGCATAACAAAACCACATATAGAGTTATTGTCAAAAGTGGTGTTTTCAGCATCTGAATCAAACGGCGACCGGGTCAACGTCTTTCACCTCGATTCCATCGCTAAATTCTATTCCTGTAATCACCTTCGCGAGGCAGTCAAACCCGCACCGCCAGCAACGCTGCTGACGGGTCTGGGGATACACTTCCTCCAATGCCGCCCAGAATCCCATGGCACCGTAGCCTATCGCCAGTTTGGGGATGCTCATGCCCCAGGACTTCAGCTTCAACAACACCTCGCGCCAGCTCTGGGTCGACTCCCGCACGCCGTCTTCAATGGCCAGAAAGTGCTTCTCTCCGCGCTCATTCACACCAATTAATGACCAGAGCGCACAGCTTGGCCTGCTCGGACCTCAGTCCGCTGTACACACCATCGGCCCAGATAGTGGCCCATTGGTCTTGCTCAGCAGTTCTTCTGTCCAACTCTGGTACTCCTGCGCCCAAGTCTGCTTTAAGCGCGATACGGTACTCGCCGATAGACCCTTTGCATTAGGCCCAACCAGAACCTCCAGGGATTGGGTTTTGCGCACATACGGCGGCACCAGTGCCGACTGGAAGGTCACTGGTGCGACGATCAGCGTACTGCTCAAGCTGCACATACAGCTCGGCCTCGACCGCCTGGTGGATCAGTTTCTGTGCGCCGGCTTGTAACCGTTTATTCAATGAATCTGTACTCGCTTCTCGACCTTCAAATTCAATAATGTTATTCTTGCTCATGGTGGCGCGTCCTATGGGTTGCTTGATTGTGGTAACTTCCAATCAACCAGATACACCGCTTTTTTCAACCGCCTAAACACCAGACTCGGTGATAACTCTAAGCTACTCCATGCAAACCAAAGACAAACATAAAACCTGTGGAAAAGTTTATGCCGACAGTGCCTGTTCCAATCAAAACAACGACAAAAATTAGGCAAGAAAAAACGCCTGTCAAAAACTTGAACATTGCTTATTAGCGGAAAGTGCTAACTGATGGACTCTAAAAAAGACCTCTCCGAAAGGGATATTTGCACTAAATTTATTCAACCTGCATTAGAAAAAGCAGGCTGGGATACGCTTACCCAAATTAGAGAAGAAGTATCTTTTACGGAGGGTCGTATTTATGTTAGAGGCAACTTAACCAGCCGTGGCAAGAAAAAAAGAGCGGATTATATCCTCTATTACAAACCCAATATCCCCATCGCCCTTATAGAAGTTAAAAACAACAAACTCTCCGTTAATGCAGGCATACAACAAGGTTTACATTACGCTAAAATACTGGATATTCCATCTGTTTACAGCAGCAACGGCGATGGCTTTTATGAACATGACCGTACTTGCACTGCTGGTCATATTGAAAAAGAACTCTCACTGGATGAATTTCCATCGCCAGAAGTATTATGGCAACGTTATAAAAAATACAAAAACATAGAAACGCAAGAACAAGCGCGTATTTCATCACAAGATTATTTCTTTGATGGCACAGACAGGAAACCGCGCTATTACCAACAAATAGCCATCAATCGCACAGTTGAAGCCATTGCCAGGGGACAAGGGCGTATATTGCTCACCATGGCAACAGGTACAGGGAAAACTTATGCCGCATTTCAGATTATTCACCGTTTATGGAAAAGCAACACTAAAAAGCGAATTCTATTTTTAGCTGATCGAAATGCCTTGATTGACCAAACAAAACGCGGGGATTTCCGTCATTTTAAGGACAAAATGACCGTCATTAGAAAAAAGCAGATTGACAAATCTTATGAGATTTATCTGGCACTCTATCAAGGCTTAACCAATTACGATGAAGACAACGATGCGTATCGACAATTCAGCCCTGATTTTTTTGATTTAATCCTTATTGACGAGTGTCATCGTGGCAGTGCCGCCGAGGACAGCGCGTGGCGCGAAATTCTCAGCTACTTTGGCAAGGCAAGCCATATTGGTTTAACCGCCACTCCCAAAGAAACAACTAACATATCCAGCAGTGAATACTTTGGTAATCCTCTCTATACCTATTCGCTCAAACAGGGCATACAAGATGGCTTTCTCGCACCTTATAAGGTGTTGCGGGTGGGATTGAATATTGATTTAGAAGGCTGGCGACCCGAGCAGGGTAAAACCGATAAACAAGGCGCGCCGATAGATGACCGCATTTACAACCGCAAAGATTTTGATAAAAACCTGGTGATTGACGAAAGAACAGAAACCGTTGCCAGAAAAGTAACTGAATTTCTAAAAAAGACCAATCGCTTTGATAAAACCATTATATTCTGTGTCGATATTGACCACGCCCAGTGCATGAGAGCCGCCATTGCCAATGAAAACAGCGATCTAATGGCAATCAACAATAAATTCGTCATGCAAATTACCGGTGATAATGAAGAAGGCAAGATGGAGCTGGATAACTTCATCAACCCCGAAGAAAAACACCCCGTCATTGCCACCACTTCAAAACTAATGACCACTGGCATTGATACACAAACCTGCAAGCTCATTGTACTGGATAGCAATATCGGCTCCATGACCGAGTTCAAACAAATCATCGGTCGTGGCACGCGCATCAATGAAGAGTTTGGCAAAACCTTCTTTACCATTATGGATTTTCGTGGTGTTACCGACCTGTTTAGCGACTCCGATTTTGACGGCGATCCCGTTAGAATAAAAGTAATCGGTGAAGACGATGAGATTGAATCGCCTGAAGAAGAAATAAAAAGCAATGAGCCTGTCTTTGACGAAGACGGTGAAGCAATTACTTTTGAGACTGAACCACCGTCAATTATTGACGGTGGCGATATTATTGCCGAACACAGCGCAAAATATTATGTGAATGGCGTCAATGTCGCCGTTCTCAATGAGCGCGTCCAATACATGGATGGCAATGGTAAACTCATCACTAGCAGCCTAAAAGATTACACTCGCAACAGAGTCCGCGAACAATATCGTTCACTCGATGACTTTATCAATAAATGGAATAGTGCCGATAAAAAACACGCCATTATTAAAGAGCTAACAGAACAAGGTATCGTACTTGAGAATCTAAAAGAAGAGATTGGCAAAGAAATGGATATATTTGACCTCATCTGCCACACCGCCTTTGACCAGCCGCCACTCACCCGATCTGAACGGGTCAAGAACGTCAAAAAAAGGAATTACTTTACAAAATACGGCAAACAAGCTCGCAAAGTATTAGAATCCCTGTTGGATAAATACGCTGATGAAGGCATCGAAAATATCGAAGACATGAAAATACTGCAAGTCAAGCCACTGGATCGGTTTGGCTCACCAGTTGAGATTATAGAATTATTTGGCGGCAAGAAGCAGTATTTGCAAGCATTGAATGAATTAGAATATGAGATTTATCGGGCGGCTTAAAAAATGATAGAAATAGAAATAGAAACAGAAAAACCTCTTAATGATGATGATGAGGAGAGAATTACTAGTCCATTTTCCACTAAAGATATTAAAATAACCCATGCGACCATACTATTACCATCACTAATTAACAGGTTAAAGCATAAAGAGATAGTCACACCTGACTTTCAAAGGAATAGTGATTTATGGACATCCAAAGTCATGAGTAGATTAATAGAGTCGATCTTACTAAAACTGCCATTGCCAATTTTTTATTTTGATGTCAGCGACCCTTGCAAATGGCAAGTTGTGGATGGCTTACAAAGATTATCAACTATTAGACGTTTTTTTGTCGACAAAGATCTTAAATTAAAAAATCTACAATTCTTATCTGAATTAAATGGCAAAAATTATGATGATTTGGAGCGGGGTTTTCAAAGAACAATTGATGAAACAGAATTTATTACATATCAAATAGAAGCTCAAACACCTAAGGAGGTTCGATACTCAATTTTTAATCGCATTAACACTGGAGGAACCCCTCTAAATGCACAAGAAATTAGACAAGCCCTCAACCAAGGTGATGGATTACAGTTTTTAAAAGACATTAGTCAAGACAATTATTTTAAAAATATTGTCGGTGTTAATTCTAAAAGAATGTTAGACAGAGAGTTATTACTCCGTTTTTTTGCTTTTCAATTAATCGACTACCAGAAATATAATTCGATGAGAGAATTTTTAGATGATGCTATGGAAGAATTGTCAAATTTAAGTCTAGAAAAATTAGAAATGCTAAAAAACAAATTCCTAAATACCTTAAGTTTTTCTGAAAAGGTGTTGGGAACTGGTCATAGGTTTAGTCGCTCTATTATTTCTAACACTGACGGAACAAAACGACTTAATCAGTCTTTATTTGACGTGATAACAGTTTGTTTTAGTGAAATTGAAAATAAAGATATATTCTTAGAAAATAAAGAAATATTTATGTCTAAATTCAGAGAGTTATTACAAGATGAAAAAGGTGACTTTTTAAACTCAATTACATTGGGAACCAGTTCGAAAAGTGCTATAGAGTCTAGGTTTAGAATAGTTAGAACACTAATCAAAGAGGTGTTAAATGAATATTGATAAAGCACACATAAAGAATTTTAAATGTTTAAAAGATACCTGTATTTCTTTAGGAAATTTGACCCTAATAACAGGAATTAATAGTAGTGGTAAATCTTCATTCATTCAATCATTATTGTTATTGAAACAAAATACTGAGAGCATTCAAAAATTTATTGTATTTAACTCTTTTTTAAATGATAAAAAGGATGAAGAGGTACCGGTTCATTTAAATGATCTTTTAAAAAATATACCACCATTTATTTTAGATGGTCAATATATTACTCTGGGTGAAGGGAAAAGCCTTTTATATCAAGAAGCATTTAACGAAAACATTAGCCTTAATTTGCGTTATTCAAATGGTCAATTTGTAACCGTTTGTTTTGATACCGATGCTAGGTTTAGTGTAGAACACAATGATGCCTCAAATAAGTTCACATTAAATATACTCAATAACTTTTATTACATTCGTACAGATAGAGCTATTCCAAGTATTACTTATCCTTTATCAGAGTTGCACGTTAGGAGTGGACATGTTGGGCTGAATGGTGAATATGCAGCACACTATTTATCCCTTAATAGGCATCAAAAATTAAGCATAGGCAAACTTAAGCATCCAAATAGCACTACTGAACAATTGCTAGAAAATGTATCAAAATGGTTAGGAGAAATTAGTAGCGGGATTGATATATCAGTAACAGTCCATGAACAACTTCAAATAGCCTCCTTGACCTACCAATACGTATATGGAGGGGAAACAACAGGACAATACACACCATTAAATGTTGGCTTTGGTATCACCTATGTTTTACCTGTTATTGTCGCTCTTCTAAAATCTAAACCAGGTGATTTACTTATCATAGAAAATCCTGAATCTCATTTGCATCCAGCAGGGCAGTCTAAAATTGCAGAGCTTTGTGCCATTGCCGCTCATAACGGCGTACAAATTATTATAGAATCGCATAGTGATCATTTGTTAAATGGTTTGCGAGTTGCTACTAAAGATAAAATTATCAAGCCAGAAGAAAGTAAGATTTATTATTTTAGAAAAGTAGATGACCGTTTAGATACCGTTGCTGATGCCATTAATATTGATAAGGATGGCAATTTAGACGACTATCCAAAAGGTTTTTTCGATGAATGGGATAATAATATAGATAAATTATTAGGTTTGTAATAATGGAGATAATGATTAATGAGTTATCTTTATCCGGACAATTTCAAAATAAAGATGAATTTTTAGACAATTTAGAAGCATTACTTCCTAGTATAAAATTGATAGAAAGATTGGGCTTTAGTATTCTAAAAAATTATTTATTTTTTGATTCTGAAATCACATCAAACGAGAAATTAAATGATATTACTCATTTAAAAGACAATAGAGTTAGAAGTTTAAAGTCTCTTTTATTAAGGCTTTCAAACAATCCACCTTATTGGAATGATTCTAAAAAACATAGTTGCGAGAACGATACGTACTCATATAATTCAAAAAATATTTGCGATACGTCATTAGCAGAAGCAAGTCAAAGAGATAAAAAAATCTTATCTTTTAAGCATAACGATTACCAAAATAAAAACCTAACTATCCAAAAAAATAATATCAATATTGACATATTTAACATTAACAACAACAAAATATTTTTAGACAAGCTTTATGAAAATGGAGATATTTTGCCACTGGTTTTTTGTTTGTTTAATTTTAAAGACAGTAATATTTGTTTTGAAAAACTTGATGAAAGATATGGTTTTGATAAATTAGATGAAAATCAAATCAATGAATTTATGAATGCCTTCAATAGATTTTCATTACTGAGTTGGGATGATATTTCTAATTCTGATGGACTTCAATACAAGCCTTATTCTGGGAATTGGTTTGGGCGTAATTACCAAGATAAGAATATACATAAATTTAGAATCACACAAAGATATAGGTGTTTCGGTTACAGGGAAAAAGATACTTTCCATGTTTTAAGATTTGAAATAGATCACACTATTAGTGATAAAGGGTAGTTAATAAAAATGACCGTAGAAGAAAAAATTTTATCAATGGAAATGCTTTGGCAAGATTTATGTAGTCATAGTAATTTCGAATCGCCTGATTGTCATGAGTTTATTCTAACGTCAAGACAAGAGAAAAGAACATCAGGCAATCAACAACCAATGGATTGGTCAGATGCAAAACGACAAATATTAAATGCGATTAAATGAACGTCAAAATACTGCCGATAGCAAATAAAGATTTACTTAATGGTTATCATTTTTATGAGCAACAAAAAATCGGATTAGGCAGTTATTTTTTAGGTAGTTTATTTTCTGATATTGATTTTTTCTTATTATAGTGGCATTCATCCAATATTTTTCAGCCATTATCATCGCCTGTTATCAAAGCGATTTCCATTTGCTATTTATTACACGATGTAAAAACAGAATATCATTGTTTATGCGGTGTTGGATTGTCGTAAAAACTCAGCATGGATAAAAGGCAGGTTTGAATTATGACCAATATATCAGGCATCGTTAAATCCGCACGCAAAATAATGCGTCAAGACACGGGCACGGGCAGTGATGAGTTGCGGATATTGCAACTCGGCTGGATGTTGTTTCTGAAAATATTTAGCGACAAAGACAAAGAACTGGAGCTAATACAGGAAGGCTATATTTCCCCTATCCCCGAGGCGTTGCACTGGGACGAGTGGGCGGGTAATGACGAAGGCATAACCGGGGATAAATTGCTGAAATTTGTCGATCAAACCCTATTTCCCACACTGGCACACATTGACCTTTCTACCAGCAATAAACGCGCCTTGCTGGTGCATGAAGTGTTTGCCAATAACTACAATTATATGAAATCGGGTATTCACTTGCGCCAAGTGATTAACAAGCTCAACGAGATAAACTTTAACAACAGCAAAGACAAACATATTTTTGGGCAAATTTACGAAACCTTTTTAAGCGAGCTACAAAGTGCTGGAACACTGGGCGAATTTTACACCCCACGCGCCATCACCGAACTATTAGCCGAACTGACCAACCCCCAGGCAGGTGAAAAAGTGCTGGATCCAGCCTGTGGCACAGGTGGCTATCTTACCGCCGCTTTAGAACATCTCAAAACCAGTGCCAACACCGTGGCAGACCGTGATGCTCTGCAAAACAATGTGATGGGTTGGGAATACAAGCCCTTGCCTTATTTGCTGGGCAATACCAATCTGATTTTGCACGACATCAACACCCCCAATATTCAATTTGGTGATTCATTAGCCAAACCGCTCACCGAATACCGCCAAAAAGACCGAGTGGATATTATTCTTGCCAATCCGCCGTTTGGTGGCGTGGTGTCGAATAATAACGAAAACAACTTTCCGCAAACCTACCGCACCAAAGAATCAGCAGACCTGTTTTTAATTTTGATGATACACCTGCTCAAAGACGGTGGCAGAGCAGCGATTGTTTTGCCTGATGGTTCGCTTACTGGCGATGGCGTAAAACAGCGCATCCGCCAAAAACTGCTGGAAGACTGCAATCTACACACCATCATCCGCCTGCCCAATTCGGTATTTCAACCCTATGCCTCAGTTGCCACCAATTTATTGTTTTTTAGTAAGGGCGAGTCAACCAAAAAAGTCTGGTATTTTGAACACAAATTGCCTGAGGCTTATAAAACCTATTCTAAAACCAAACCGATACAGCTTGCCGAGTTTGACAGCCTCAAAAAATGGTGGAAAAAACGCCAGGCGACCAAACACGCATGGCAAGTGGACATCAAAACCATCAAAGCCAACGGCTACAACCTTGACATTAAAAACCCACATCAGCCAAAAGAAGAAAAGCAATACAGCAGTAGCGAACTGTTGGATTTACTGCATCAATCCTTTGCTAAGGGTGACGATCTATTAGAACAGTTGCGTACAGAGTTGGCGTAGTGAAGGAATTAAGTACATTTCATACCGAGATGAAGCAAGGCATTCTCTGCCTGCTGTATAGGGAATTGAGCTGGTGAGACTGTGCAAAAATTTAATATTCGTCGTTCCTGCGAAAGAGACTGTGCAAGAAACCCTCGCCAGTTCGTGTTACAGGGGGAAACCCAAATCGACCAGATGGTTTATAAACTTTATGGTCTTACCGGTGATGGGCTAAAAATTATTGAGAATAACGCCACTCCTGCCCCCGTCATTCCTGCGAAGGCAGGAATCCAGTGACTAATGCCATAAGCCACAAACAAGCCGCCGTTTACATTACTGGCAAGTAAGCCTAATGGCAACCTTATACACTGGCGTTACCTGTGGGAATCCTTGCCTGTTTGCTGGATTCCTGCCTTCGCAGGAATGACGGGGGTGCTGGAATGACGGGGGTGCAGGAATGACGGGGGTGCAGGAATGACGGGGGTGCAGGAATGACGGGGGTGCAGGAATGACGGGGGTGCGAGAATGGAAAATATTGGATTTTTGCACAATCTCTTTCGCAGGAACAACCAATATTGAATTTTTGCACAGTCTCGAAAGCAGGAACCCAGTAAAATAGCCAAACCTGCAAGGGTTTTCCACATGTAACGCGAGCCGACGAGGGTTTCTTGCATAGTCTCTGGCGCCATTATCCTTTGTTCAAATTGGGATGAATCAGATGAGCAAGAAACTAACGCATAGACAGGATCAACAGTTTGAGGAAATATTAGGGCAAATCCAAACTGCAAAACAGCAGGCTTTACAACAGGTTAATAAAACGCTGGTGCAACTTTACTGGGATATTGGAAATTATGTTGCAAAACAGGTGACAGTCGCTAATTGGGGGAAAAGCACGGTTGAGCAATTAGCCGCATTTATCCAGAAAAAAGAGCCTAATATCGGCGGCTTCACTGCCAGTAATATTTGGCGAATGAGGCAATTTTATGAAACTTATAAGCAAAATGAAAAACTCGCCACACTGTGGCGAGAAATTCCATGGAGCCATAATCGCCGTATCATGACAATCAAAACGCTTGAAGAGCGGGAGTTTTATCTGGAGGCATTAGACCAAAGCGAAAAACTCCTCCACGAAAACCCCAGCATTGGTGTGTTGCTGTGCCGTGAAAAAGATGATGAAGTCGTTAAACTGGCACTTAACCGCTCATTAAGCCCGACCGTTATTGCTGACTATGAAACCAGGTTGATTCCTAAAGAATTGCTTCGTAAAAAGCTGAATGAGTTTTACGCTTTGTTGGAAGGTGGGGAGTGATGGAAGAATGGAAAAAAATCAAAATTGGCGAATTTCTGTTCGAGCGTAAAGGGAAATACAAGCCAGATGATGAAATTATTACCGGATTGAAGCGTATCCACAAAATAGACTTTTCAGGAAATTTTCATATTGTACAGAAACCAAGTAAAACCAATATGATTTTAATAAATCCGAATGATTTCGTCATTTCTGGAATAGGTATTCATAATGGCTCAATGGGCGTTTATAACGGCAAGGAAAATGTCGTGGCAACTATTCATTACTCATCATATACCTTTGATACAGAAAAAATTAGTGTTGAATATTTTAAGCGTTTCCTGAAAAGCACAGAATTTATTGATTTAATAAATCCGCTGGTCAGAGGAGGTATGCGACCAGAAATTAAAGCAAAGCATCTTTTGCCGTTAGAAATTAATCTGCCTAATTTGGAAAAGCAAAAAGAAATTGTAGCGTATTTCAAAAGCATAGAAACCGAAGACAGGGAGCTCAAACAAGAACTCACCCACCAACAAAGCCTACTAAAAAAACTCCGTCAGCAGATATTACAAGAAGCGATAGAGGGCAAGCTCAGTCAGGATTGGCGAGCAAAAAACCCAAATGCCGAGCCTGCCGGTAAACTGTTAAAACGCATACAGGCAGAAAAACAACAACTGATCAAAGACAAAAAAATCAAAAATCAAAAACCACTGCCCGCAATTAGCGAAGCAGAAAAACCGTTTGAATTGCCCGAGGGGTGGGCGTGGTGTCGATTGGGGAAAATAACTAATATTGTGCGGGGTGGATCACCTAGACCCGCCGGAGACTTGCGTTATTATCAAGGCAATATTCCATTTTTAAAGGTGGCTAATTTAACGGCATCAACAGAAATATACTTAAACAAACATACATATACAATCAAGGAAGCGGGGCTTCATAAGACACGAAAAGTCCCCAAAAATACGTTGATGCTAACAAATAGTGGGGCGACATTAGGGATCCCAAAAATATGCGGATTTGAAACTACTTTTAATGATGGGATTGCCGCTTTTATCCATATGAATGAAGAACTGTATAAACCATATTTCTATTACGTTTTATTGTCAAAAACACGGTGGTTTTTAGATGAGGTTTCACGGGGGCAGGGACAGCCAAATTTGAATACTGATATTATTGGAGAAACTGTCATATTCCTCCCCCCCGCTCGCCGAACAAAAAGCCATCGTTGCCAAAGTTGAAAAACTACTCTCCCTCTGTGACCAACTACAAGCCCAAATCACCCAAAACCAAAGCCACGCCGAGGGCTTGATGCAAGCGGTATTAACAGCGACTTTTAGCCAGGGTAACGACAAAGCGAAGCAGATGGTGTTGCATGGGAATACACGATAGGAATACGCAAGCATTAATTATTAGCACTTTTGTGACAAATGGTAGATTTTTCTAACGAATGGATCAAATGAGCGCTTTGCATAGTTCGAAAAATAGTCGGAAGCGGGGCTTTACCGATTTTCCCCCGGCAAAATCGGCATGGAGTTATTGTCAAAAGTGGTGTTTCCGCATCTGAATTAAGCGGCGATCGGGTCAACGTCTTTCACCTCGATTCCATCGCTAAATTCTATTCCTGTAATCACTTTCGCGAGGCAGTCAAACCCGCGCAGGCGACGCCAGTTTCCCTCGGCACACATGCCCAGCTTGAACATCATATGCAGCATGCCATCGCGTGAGAGGCAGCCCTTTGATCGTTTGGTTCGATGACGGATGCGGTGCGGCGAGTTCACCGAGCCGGTGCCGAAGGTAGATTCAATCGGGTTGCGGGTGCGGATGCTCTGCCAGTGCCTGGCGGGAAAGTCGTAGAATGCCATCAGCTCCTCGCGGTCTTTGGCGCGCCGGTCGGTGTACTGCCCAAGGCAGGCATACCGCTCGGCCTCGACCGCCTGGTGGATCAGTTTCTGTGCTCCGGCTTGTAACCGTTCATTCAACGGAGCTGTACTCGCTTCTCGATATTCAAATTCAACCACGTTATTCTTGCTCATGGTGGTGTATCCTATGGGTGGCTTGATTGTGTGATAACTTCCAATCAACCAGCCAATCAACCAGATACGCCGCTTTTTTTCAATTGCCTAAACACTAGATTCGGTTATAACTCCTATTTTTAACGTTAGTTCTTCATTGCATTTTTTACAATGATAACGCGCCCGACTATTTTGAATCTTATTATGTCGACGACTGGTTATCTCATGCGTCATACATGAACAGTGATATTCATGCCGCTGATACACTCTTACTGGAATTCCCTCAAGGTCATAATCACAGGTTCGACTGGCATCAGCACCAAATGCTTGCATGACTCCGCACCATTCGCTGCCATGCGGGCGACACCGTTTAAACATTATGTCTGTAATATAATGTGCAACTTCATGTGGAATTGTGGTTTCCAAACTATCCTCAAAGTATTTTGCAAAGATATAGGGATTGTATCGAATCACACGCTGATTCCATTTTCTCCGATACATCCCTGAAATACGCCCTTTCAAATCGAAATCAACGGTTATGGGTTTAAAATTTCGTTGATAGATCTTACTAGCTTCGTCAATAAAGAAGTTAGTCTTCTCAATGACGAATTTTTCCTGAAAATCATCGATGGGTTTTATCATGATCAAATTTGGTATACCTTGCTTGGCATTTTAAATTGAATAATTCTCAATTCGTAACAATTGATAATTTATTGTTTATCAAACCTATACATTGCTTGCCAGACATAAATGCTGTTAGCGCATCACCGATTAATGGTTTTCTCCAGCCACTTCGCAATAGCGATTCTTCCTGGTTTTGAACAAATGACTGTAATTCCTTTTTGGTGGCTAGCGCGGAGTGGTTTATCTCATGGAGTTGCGCTTGTAATCTGACTATTACTGAGAGTGCGTCGACCAATGCCTCCTGCTGCTCAGTCAGTTTCTCGCTCTGAATTTGTTTCGCTAAGGGTTCTGGCGACAGTTGCTGTGCGCTACGAATTATTTCTAATAAATCTTCACCATAATTTTTAACAAACCGGTCTTGTATTCCCTTAATCTTCCTCAAAGCATTTAAATTTTCTGGAAGTAATTGTGCCATATCAACAATAGCATCATCTTTCACCAACCAATTTCTCGGTCTATTTACTTGTCTTGCGACGATCTCTCGCCACGCAGCTAATTTCTGTAGAACAGTCAGCCTTTTTCCTTTTAATTTTTTTGCCTCACGGATTTTTTTCCAGATATGTTCAGGGTTTGGTTGATAGCGTTCTGGATCTTCCAATTCAGAAAATTCTTTTTCCAACCAGCTAAGTCGATCCAGTTTCTCGAGTTTTTCAATAAATTGCACATAGGCTACGGCAAGATAAGTAACATCGTTGATCGCATATTCAAGCTGGCCTTGTTTCAGAGGACGTTGCTTCCAGTCTGACCGTGTAAATGCCTTGCCAAGCTCGACATCTAGCAATTGGTGTACCAGATTCGCGTAGCCAATTTGTTCCGCATAACCAAGCAGAGGCGCGGCAATCTGCGTATCAAAAATGGGTGTTGGTACTGAACCTTTGAGGTTGAAAAATATTTCTAGATCCTGGTGTACTGAATGAAAGACTTTAGTAATAGATTCGTCATAAAGTATCTCGAAAAATGGTTCCAGATCAGTTATTGCAATGGGATCAATAATCGCAGCGATATCTGCATTCGCAATCTGTATCAAACAGAGCTCTGGAAAATACGTCTGTGTTCTCTCAAATTCAGTATCAATGGCTAACCATGAACTGCTCTTTAATTTTTCGCATAATTTGTTCAGATCTTCTTCATTTTCGATCGTCAAAAATGTTTTATTCATAAATATTATTTTAAACTCTACTTAGCTACGTTGATTGAGAGGGCATCTGTTTATAAAGATGAAATACCATTGCACCCAGAATCAATACGCCAAATATCAGCACACCCCACAATAAGATTCTACGCCATGGAATTTCAAGCTCTGCCTTTAATGCGTTATCCCTCATTAAACTTACTTCTACACCAAGCTCGGCCTGACCAACCAGGTTTTCTTCCTGATCTTCTGTCAATACATTCATCAGGGCATCGATGGGTTTGCCTGGAGGATCAATCTGTCCATTGCCATAAGCCAATGTAAATGGTGCCTGCCCTCTAGCCAAAAAATACAACTCATCTGGCACCCATGCAAATTCAAGTATGGGTAATTTATCCCCCAAGCCATCTTGCGTTTTTACTTCTAACTGCCAGAATTGATCAGTCGTTGAAGAGATATCAATCTCGCCGCTTTCGATTGAATTCTCTTTTACCTGCAAATTATATATCAGGCCTGTATAACGACGACGCCATTTAGATTTTTCATTATTGCGTGATTTAATGTCAGCTTCTATTAACGTGTTCGTCTCTGGCAAAACAATGCTGATTCTATCCAGACGAAACTGACCGCCTAAATCGAAATTATAGATCTGCTTTTCACTATCTGTCAGTTGCCCGTTAACCGTTAAATATTTTCTTTGGTCACTAATCCAAATCGTATTCAACCACGCTTTGATATTTTTTATTTGTGTGCCGTTACTATTATCTTTCCATGAGAAATGAATATATTTGATATTTTTCCCAGCTATCGTTCTAGGCAATTTAATCTTGTTCTTATGTAACTTATGAAGTCCATAGTCAAGTTCAGCAATGGAAAAATTATCTGTTAATGATGTCCAATGATTCAAGTTATCACTGTATTGCAACCTTGCCTGCTTGATAAAATCACCTTCGACACCGATTAATTCAAATTCAAGTTCATCAATTGTCTGCTTAACGTGACTTACGTCGATGATATAACTTCGTATATCGGCATTTTCAGTCGTAGAGAAATTTTCATTTTTGGTAATCTTAATAATGGCACCATCATCGGCCACGATGATCTCAGGATTAATCGCTGTTCCCGTCAATGGGAAAAATGCCAAATCTAGATATATTCTTTCTTTTTCCTGGTTTGACTGAGGTCGCCTGATAGCATGAGGCACACGTTTTTTCACTATTAAAAACACGGATGCCTCCCAAATCTTGTCTGACAGTCTTTTGATAGATTGCTTTTGGAAGATCCAGTTTATATATTGCAGCACTGCCATCCGTTTGCAATTCATAAGCACTGGCGAATTGCTCGAGTTCAGGTTCCGCTGCCATCGCCGCTGTCATAAAGAACAGTATGCTTATTACGATAAGATTCTTATTCATGATTCTGTTGCTTCACCATCTTCGTCAGCGGATGAATCGCTTAATAATGATTTGGGAGGTACTGGTACGATATACCCTATAACTAACATCAATATACCTACACTCATGAAAGAAATAATTGTAGCAACCGTGCCAAGATCAAATAAATCGATAATAAATAGTTTAATCACGACTGCCGCTAATAAGCCTGCGCCGATAAACCAGAGCTTCCTCTGTGAGATGTGTGAAGCCAGACCCATAATGGCAAAGGCCGTTACCGTCCATACGATGGTGATGCCGGTTTGAAATAGTGATGACTCAAACATTGGCTCCAGCGCGTAACGGACACCCATATAATAATGCACTACGTGTGCAACCAAAGAGTTCAGCCAAATAAACGCGATACCCGCGAGTATTTTTATTAATACATCCGGCTTTAAATCAATTACCCCTGCTATTTCCCCTTTTCTAATTTGATCTAACCATTCATAAATTATCAGTATTGAAAATAGTTGCGCAATATCCTGTGCATTTAAGATGGGAATATAATTTAACGGTTCAGGATCACCTCGATTAAAACAAGTGACCAACACCCACATTGCTGTGAAAATAACAATAGGCAACAAACCCCGCCCAAGATATGCACCTTGGTGTTTTTGTATTGGCCAATGAAATTGATCTTTAATTATTATTAATTTTGCGATAGCAATAGCCGGAATTAAACCCCAAACAAGATGACCCCAGTTATTCAATTCGGGGACAGCATAACTGACAACATAGGAAAAAAACCATGCTGCAACAAAGGTATAAGCCCACATGGTAGCAGCGTGCCATAAATTCATTAGCTTAGCTGACCATACTTCTTCCGATCGGTATAACAACCAATACTGAGCAGCAAAAGCAGTAATCCACGAGATATAGCCTAAAACTGCAAATGGGTTGGCGTTAGAATCATCAACAAAACCTACGAATGTAAAAAATATTATCGCAGGTAATAACAAGATCCCCGAATATTCAAAATGTTGCCACTTCAAACCGCGTCCCATCATTGAGAACATATACAGACTGATTGCAATAAAAAACAATGACGCGTTAAATTCATATTGACTCGACACATGGTCGTCAATCTCAAGCAAGCCTGCGCCAAACCACCACAACATTCCCCATATCAATAAGACAATATGCAGACCTTTTTCTCCTTCATATAGTCCTTGGCGATGTCGATAAAGTTGTAAACCGGCAAACACCCCGGCAACAGCAATGAATAATGAACCGATATACGCACTATTTAGTATAGGAAGTTCAGAGTAAGAATCCGTTGCGATGACGAGAAAAGCTATTGCGCCACCCACTTGCAGCAACAATCCAAACACACGTGGTAATAAACGTTTTTGTCTGAGCCCCACCCAGGTGATTCCTGCACCCTCAAGAGCCCATGCTGCGGCTGTCCAATGACCATCTAATGCAAAAGGAATGGCGAGACTGACAAAAATTACACCCAGTGCCAGATAGGATTCTGTGAGCAAACGCATGCCTTCGCGTTGTTTGTTCCATAAAACCTTGGCGAGAATAATATATACAGCGGCAATTGCTAATGCCGACAATGCCTGGCCATATTCAAAGTCTCTGACTAAAGCACTTTGCAAAGTGAATCCAATCAGAGGCACACCAAAAACTAATGAACCATCAACCAAGCCCTTAAGTTGCGGCGGCTGTCGATGTGCAAACAATGCTGAAATTGCGACATAATATAAAAAGAATAATATTAAGAATGGTTCTGTACTGTTAAATTTACTTGGTTGATAACCGTCATAGCCCCATAACGATGCCACCACAAAAGTAAAAACAAATCCTAACCAATTTAAAATGCGCCATGATTTATGCCATGCGATGCCAAAAATACCCGCATTCAGAAATGCATAGTAGGAAAATAGTGTAACGTGGTTACCCGATCCGGTTGACGTTAATATAGGTGCCAGGAACCCACCGACCGCTGCGAATACAGCAAGTGATTTAGAATCTTGTAAAACAGCAAGGATGCAGGAGAAAACCACCAACGTCAGCGTTAAGAAAAAGGTTAATCCTAGCGGCATTAACGTGAAAAACTTCGCTGCAGAAAACACTGTGATATAAAGTAAACCAACAGCCCCGCCTTGTATGACCAGAGCGTACGCCGCATTTTTTAAGCGTAAACGCCAGCCAAAAATAAGCAAGCCGATACTTCCCACTGCGACGGCAATGAACCAGAACTCAACAGGAATAATATGTTTCCCAGCAGCATACTTGAGTAAAAATGACACACCAAAAAAGAGAACAATGACGCCGATCTTAACGATTACATTACCGGTGGTGAAAAAATCTTTTATCCAGCCAATAGCTTTATCAGAAATATCGGGAGTTCTTGGTTCTGTTGCTGGTTCTAACCATTCACTCTTTTGTTCATCACTACTGTCAGTATTCTCATTTACCTTACTCCTCACACTGCCTGGGCGAATTTGAGTAATCTCTTCCGAATCATCTAACAGCTCTACTTCATCAGTTGGCTTATCCGATTGCCTGACAACGGCTGCCTGCGCTGTTTTTTGATTTAATTCTGCTGCTTCGACAGATGGTGATATAACAGGCTTTGATGTGTCTACTTCAACATGACTATCGACGAGATTGGATTGGATTAGCTTGAGTTGCACCTCAAGTTTTTTCAGCATCTTATGTTGTTGAATGACTGCACCTGCAATCCAGCCTACGAAGAAACCAAGTCCTGCGCCTAATCCTTCTTCGTTTGACCAATCACCAATAACATAGCCAATACACATTCCAATGATACAAAATAGGATCTTCATAATTGACAACAACTCTTATGTCTTAGCCGAAACTGCACTTTAAAAGCAAACAGCAATAATTTCCAGAGTATTCTGTCTCATTTCATAAATATTTCGATCAAATCATTCAGGTAACGATGTCCAGTATCTGTTGGTTTTATCTGATTAAGATCCCATTTTATTAATGCTTTTTCTTCAGCGATTTCTAATTGCTTTTGAATAGAATTTAATAACAAGCCAGTATGCTCATTAAAGAGTGATGGATGAAATCCATCATTCAGACGTAATGAATTCATCATGAACTCCAGAGGCAACTCATCTCTGGTCAGTGATCTGGTTTCTGTAATTGCACATGTCCGTACAACTTTATCGATATAACTCTGCGGGATGCGATGACGAGCATAGCGTTCTATTTTTCCTTCTGCGACATGCGTGAGTTTTCCATGCGCCCCAGCACCAATCCCCAAATAATCGCCAAATTGCCAATAATTTCGATTGTGTTGACACTGATGATTCTCTCCCTTCCGCGCGTAAGCGGAAATTTCATATTGAATAAATCCATTATCAGATAGATAGGTCTGCCCCTGTTGTTGCATGTCCCATAACACATCATCAATAGGTAAAACAGGTGGTTTCGAATAGAAAATCGTATTGGGTTCAATGGTCAATTGATACCATGAGAGATGCGTTGGCTGAAGTTCTGTGGCAATTTCTAAATCAGATAGCGCTTCATCAATTGATTGATCTGGGAGTCCAAACATCAAGTCGATATTAATCTCATCAAACCCGGCATCCTTTGCCACCGCAACTGCATTCAGTGCCTCAGTACTATTATGAACACGCCCTAATAATTTTAACTTCTTATCATCAAAACTCTGTACACCAATAGAGAGTCTGTTGACCCCAGACTCACGATAAGCCTTAAACCGTCCAGCTTCAGCCGAACCCGGATTGGCCTCCATGGTGACTTCCGTATTGTGATAGAACGTCAACCTTGATCGCAAAGCTGCCATCAGGTGATCGATTGACTCTGCTGAAAATAAGCTTGGTGTCCCACCGCCGATAAAAATACTGACGATGGGCCGACCCCAGATACTCGGTAATGCAGATTCAAGATCATTGATCAGCGCATCAATATATGCGTCTTCTGGAAATACTTCTTTATTTATCGCATGCGAATTGAAGTCACAATAAGGACATTTCTTGATACACCACGGCAGATGTATGTACAAAGATAAAGGCGGGTTACTTTTAAAATCTAGCATACACCTGATTTTACAACTTGAATCCTTAGTCTGAGTACAATGATGATAATTGCCCGAGTAATTTCCTGAGTGCTTGACCGCGATGACTTAATTTATTTTTTATCTCGGGTGGTAATTCGGCAGATGTGCATTGCTGAGATGAAACATAAAATATCGGATCATAACCAAAACCATCCTGGCCCTTAGGTTCGAGAAGCAACTGACCTTCCCAGATCCCTTCCGCAATCATTGGTGTGGGATCTTCTTCATGTCGTAAGTAGACCATTGAGCAAATAAACCGAGCCGTTCTTTC
Organism: Gammaproteobacteria bacterium; assembly: GCA_965261165.1. Taxonomy (GTDB): domain Bacteria; phylum Pseudomonadota; class Gammaproteobacteria; order Eutrophobiales; family Eutrophobiaceae; genus SMWN01. The sequence continues at coordinate 1,589,865 of OZ253445.1, forward strand.
TTGTTCTGAAAAAGATTTAACTAGGCTAACGAGCTTGTTAAGATTTTCTTCGTCACTTGCGCCAACACCAGCAAACCGTGCCGAGTAAATCCCCGGACGTCCTTGCAAAACATCAACTGCAATTCCTGAGTCATCAGCAATTGCAGGTAAGCCTGTATGATGAGCCGCATTCCTTGCTTTTAATATGGCATTCTCGATAAAAGTGAGTCCAGTTTCTTCTATCTCTGGCACATTAAATTCTGACTGTGGTAGAACGTCAAGACTTAAACCATCCAGTAGCTGACCGACCTCACGTACCTTGCCCGCATTGCCACTGGCAAATATGATTTTATTTCCATTTGATATTGCTTCCACGAAAGAACTTGCTTTTTCCAGAGCCTTATTCTGCCAAGGATTTATTCTGTAAGTCGAAGAGTTCAGTGATCCCCTTTTGTGCTAGCCCCAACATTTCGTTAAGTTCATCACCGCTAAACGCGTGACCCTCAGCAGTGCCTTGTACTTCAATAAATTGTCCTTCACCGTTCATCACTACATTCATATCTGTTTCCGCGTTTGAATCTTCAGCATAATCAAGATCCAGTATCGCGGTACCTTTATAAATACCTACTGAAACAGAGGCCAGCGCAGAATTTACCGGATCCTCTTTTAATACCTTTTCATACTGTAACGATCTAACAGCATCGACCAAGGCGACATAAGCGCCCGTAATAGATGCTGTTCGTGTACCGCCATCAGCCTGAATCACATCACAATCGATGGTCAATGTTCTTTCACCTAATTTTTTCAGATCCACTACAGCGCGAAGAGAGCGTCCGATTAAACGCTGAATTTCCATGGTTCTTCCACCTTGACTACTCTGCGTTGCCTCTCTGCGCATACGTGATCCCGTAGATCGGGGTAACATGCCATACTCTGCGGTTAACCAACCCTGTCCTTTACCTTTGAGAAATCCCGGCACACGATCTTCAATACTGACTGTGCAGATAACCTTGGTTTTGCCAAACTCTATCAATACTGAACCTTCGGCATGGCAGGTGTAATCTCGAGTCAGTTTGATTTCCCGCAGTTGATTAGGGGCTCTTCCACTTGGACGCATTTGTTCTCTCCATATCAAAAGAATGCGCAAATTATACATGGATGACAGTTCCATTAAACTACGGCCTATTAAGCCATTGACCATTTGCCTTACAACTCAAAAGTAATTTGGTATAGACTTACCGACCTCAATAATACGTAAGCAGAGATATTATTATGACAGTAAGCATGACGGCCTATGGTCGCACTGAAGAAACAAGCGAAATTGGACATGTAATCTGGGAAATCAGAACGGTCAATCACCGCTATCTCGAAGTGAGTATTCGTCTGCCAGAAGAATTGAGAATGCTTGAAGCCAAGATTCGCCAACACGTATCAAACAAACTCAATCGCGGCAAAGTTGATTGCACATTGCGGTTTAATGCTGATGAAATTTCTCGCAAGGGTTTGTCACTCGATGCAGAGCTTGCAAAAAATATCGTTCAATCTGCAGAGTCTATACAGTCTTTAATGGGTAACCCGGCAGCACTCAACGCAATGGATGTTCTACGCTGGTCCGGTGTGATTAATCGAGACATGATCGACGCTGAATTAATTTCCATCCCTTTGCTACAACAGTTAGATACGACATTGGAACATGTTGTAGATACACGACTAGGTGAAGGTCAAAAGTTACAGTCCATGATCATTGAACGCTGTGACAGCATTGCCACGCTACTTAAGGTGTTTAAAGAGAAATTGCCGGAAATACAACAAATGCTGCGTGACAGACTAACGCAGAAATCACAAGAATTATCCATTGAGCTGGATAATGACCGGCTTGAGCAGGAAATATTATTATTGGTACAAAAATCAGATGTCACTGAAGAACTGGATAGGCTGGATGCGCATCTGAATGAAGTCCGTCAAGTGTTACAAAAAAACGAACCTGTCGGTCGAAGACTGGATTTTCTGATGCAAGAATTAAATAGAGAAGCGAACACGCTAGGTTCAAAAGCAGCAAATCTTGATTACACGAATACCTCTGTTGACCTGAAAGTGCTTATTGAGCAAATGCGAGAACAGATACAAAACATTGAATAGATGGAATTGAATCAACAAACCAACAATTCGGGCAAACTAATCGTTATCTCTGCTCCCTCTGGCACGGGGAAAACAACCTTGGTAAAAGCACTCTGTAAAGCCGACCCAAAATTAGTGGCCTCGGTTTCCCATACAACTCGCACGAGTCGTGATGAAGAAGAAGATGGAATTACATACCATTTCACTGATGTTAATTCTTTCAGAAAAATGATCAATGCAGGAGAATTCCTTGAACATGCCAAGGTCTTTGATAATTATTATGGCACTTCTAAAAATGCTGTTGAATCACAATTAAACGCTGGCTATGACGTAATTCTAGAGATTGATTGGCAGGGGGCAGCAAGTATCCGTCAACTAACGCCAGAATGTATCAGTATTTTTATCCTGCCACCTAGCTATCAGGCTCTGGAAGCCAGACTCATAGGTCGGGGGGGAGATGATGCCTCTACAATTCAACGACGCATGCAAGCTGCGAACAACGAGCTTTCTCACCACGACGAATGCGAATTCCTAGTCATTAATGATGATTTTGAGCAGGCGTTATCAGAAATACAGGGGATTCTAGCTGCTTTGAGAGAACACAGGGAAATCCAGCAGAAAGATTTAAGCCAATTCATCGCCGACTTAATAGCAGAAACCTAGAATTTTCAGTAGAATGGGGATCATTGTGATGCCAGCGTCATTGGCAATAACTCTTCACTTACAGAGGCCTGACGTTCAGTTTCACTAGATTTTTCTACAAATAAATTAAGTAATAGCAATTTACATTATCTTGAATAACGAGGTTTTAGAATGGCCAGATTGACAATTGAAGATTGCCTGACGCAGGTAAACAACCGCTATGACTTGGTGCCGTTAGCCGCCAAACGTGCCAGACAGCTCACTTTGGGTAAAGATGCCCTAGTGGAGAAATATAATGACAAATTTACTGTGGTCGCATTACGTGAAATTGCTGCAGGTTTTGTCACATTAAAAAATATCAATACCATTGGCAAAACAGAGTTGCTTGATGAATTCGCAATATTGAGTGAAGGCGAAGAAGCAGCCAAAACGGAATAAGCCATGCCACCCTGCGATATAACAGGGTGGTACTTCATTTTGTTTTTTTTTAATCACTTCGGGTTTAATCTCCCGCTGCTTGCAGCGAGATAATGGTTGAACAATGTGAAGCGGGTGGAATCACCTTAATACCCCGTAGTTTGCTATGGGGATGTTTATTTAATTCTTTTCTCCATCATTTTTCAGTGCAGAAATAATTACGCCATACATACCGTCGTAAATTTACCGCAAATAATTTCTCTTTGCAATTTAAGCTGGTCACCCCAATCCCCAGATAGAAATCCCTAAAACGTAGCAAGCCTTGGCTGTATGCTGGTTAACAACAAGGGGTTAGACAGCAGGGGTTAGCACCATCACCCAATGGCTGCACGGCTCAAGGCTTATGACTAGGGTATCTTACAAACTCGATACCACCAACGATTGACTCACCTCTCGTGCTGGTTTATTGGTCATTGCTCAATTAATGGATTCCCCTAATAGACTACAGAACCTGTCTGAGCGAATCGATAAGCACTTCCCCTAGCTTAAAAGTAATCGGGGGTATAAGCCCTCTGAATTCATCAAGGGGAATTTATCAAGGGGAATTCATCAAGACCCTCATCCTGATGCAGCACGAAGGCAGTTTTCATCTGGATGAGGTTCGTCACCTTGAGGAGGATGCGGCACTGCGCACTGTGTTGGATCTCAAGAAACTTCCTCAAGCGACCACGCTTGGAGATTGGCTCAGGCGGGTTGCAAGCCAGCGCAAGATAATAAGGCGTTTATCCAGCAATGCCAACAATCTCTCCCGAAAGACTGTACCGTGAAGGCGCTGCGTATTGATGCCGCTGGCTAGCAAACAAGAATCATTGAATATTGTCATGAGCAAGGGATCGAGTATGTCATTCGCGCCAAGACCAGTGCCGCGATGTGCGCACAGATAGCAACGGCAAATGCTTCTAACTGGCAGCCCTTGCTGGATAAACTCTTGATGGATAAACTCTTGATGGATAAACTCTTGCTGGATAAACTCTTGATGGATAAACTCTTGCTAGATAAACAAGACGCGGCGATAAGCGACCAGGATACCTACCGCAGCAGCTTCTGTATCGGTGAGTATGCAAAAGCCTTCACCTTGATCATTCAGAGAACAGCCGTTACCGGTCAAGCAAGTCTGGGTTTAGATTCATCAGGTAATTCAGAAGACAGTTCACAAGATAGCGCAGAGGGAACAAGCTCAGAAGAAATAAACTCGAGTGCTTATATTGATCGTGCGATTGCCACTCATCGGCCACTCATCGGCCACTCATCGGGATGACCTTAGCCATAGCCAGATTGTCCACAGGCCAATATGACTAATATGGCAGCGTGGCGAGGACAGTGAGGGCCACATCAAGGAACTGCAACGAGATTTTGGCGGTGACCCCCTGTCGTGCTCTGATTTTGCTGCCAATGTGCTGTACTTTTTAACCTCAGCATCTTCCTACAATCTATGTGCCCTCATGCGTCAGCTGCTGCTAGTGGAGTTATCCCGACATCGAGACTGTGTAAGAAACCCCACTAAATTGCGTTACATGTGGAAAACCCTTGCGGGTTTGGCTGTTTTACTGGGTTCCTGCTTGCGCAGGAACGACGGATGTTGGTTTTTTGCACAGTCTCCATCTTGTGCTGACTCTGCACTGGTGTCTGGTCGCCATTGCGGCAAAAGTGGTTAGAACCGGACGACAATTATTTATAAAGCTGCAAGAAAACCACCGAATATTCCTAGAACCAGTGCTACTGGCACTGAAGCAGTTTGCAGCACCGTCCATTTAACCCGATATAGGGCAAGCGTAACGGCTTCTGCAAGATAGGTGCGTGCAAAAAAAAGCCCATTGAACACTGATTAATGGCGGGACTTAATATACAGAAGGCGCTGAGCCAGTATTTTTTAGTAAAGCTCTCAGCACTATGGGCTTGTCGGTTAATTCAAAATCAGTCCAATTTTAAGAAAATAAAATGTTTAATAACAAGGACTTAAATATTCACAACAAGCTAAAAACTCCATTTTCCGACAAGCCCACTATCTACCATAATCTGCGGTAATGGCCAGTCATAAGGCTTGCAAGCGGGATTACAGGCCCTTGAAGTGCTGGTGCTACCCTATCTGGGGATTTGGGGTCATCTTATGTATCAGCTTGAGACCTTTGCATAATTCACACTAATTCTACCAATGTTTAGGATGCTCATCCTTACTAGCATGGGATGAACATACTGAAACAAATGCGTTATTTGGAGGCGCATTGCGTCTGAATGTTCGATAATTGAGAGGTTTTTATGGTGTTGATGTGACGATTGAGGGAAAATTCTCGCAAAACGAAACCTTTTCATACAAACTTTATATAATATGTTGCCTATATGATATTACCTGTACATTTTGTTCGGTGGTTTTGAATTATGCAAAAGTCTCATGTCAGTGGTCTCTCGAAGGTAATGAGTTCATACCTCGACCCACATCAAATTGATCGAGTGTTTCAGGCTTATGAATTCAGTGCCAAAGCACATGCAGGACAACAACGTGTCAGTGGAGAGCCATACATCCATCATCCACTTGAAGTTGCGGGGATTCTTGGTGAGATGCGTATGGATTATCAGACGCTGATGGCCGCCATTCTTCACGATGTCATTGAAGATACTCCGACGGCCAAGGACGAAATCAGAAAGAAATTCGGCAAAAATGTTGCCGAACTGGTTGATGGCGTGAGTAAACTCACCCAAGTCCATTTCGATAGTGTAGAAGAAGCTCAGGCTCAGAATTTTCGAAAAATGCTGATGGCCATGAGTCAAGATATACGCGTCATACTGGTTAAATTGGCTGATCGACTGCACAACATGAGAACGCTGGGGGCTCTTTGTCATAAAAAACGTATGCGCATATCGCGTGAAACTCTGGATATATATGTACCCATTGCACAACGATTGGGTTTAAATAGCATTCGCATTGAACTTGAAGAACTTGGATTTTTAAGCATGTACCCCATGCGCCACAGGATACTGGCTGAACAGGTACGTAAGGCGCGTGGCCACAGGAAAGAAGTCATTACCAAAATCAGAAATGCCTTACGTCGTCGTATGCGTCAGGAAAAATTGCCAGTTGAGATCCACGGCAGAGAAAAACATTTGTATGGCATCTATGAAAAAATGCGTAGGAATAAATCGACTTTCAGTGAAGTCTATGATGTCTATGCCTTTAGAATTCTGGTGGAAGATGTGGACACCTGTTATCGAGCGCTTGGCGTAGTACATAACCTCTATAAACCAGTACCCAGAAAATTTAAAGATTATATCGCTATCCCCAAGACCAATGGTTACCAGTCCTTGCACACTGTTTTGTTTGGTCTATTCGGTGTAAATATCGAAGTACAGATTCGCACTAGGGAAATGAATGATGTAGCTGAGGCTGGTATTGCCGCACACTGGCTTTATAAATCTAAGGAAAAGGCAGGAGATAGAAGTGGCGCACACCGTAAGGCACGCGAGTGGTTGCAACGCATTATAGAAATGCAACAAACGGCTGGAGATTCTCAAGAATTTCTTGATAGCGTTAAAGTTGACTTTTTCCCTGATGCCGTCTACATATTTACGCCCAAAGGAAAAATTGTAGAACTACCAAAGGGTGCTACCGCTGTAGATCTTGCCTATGCTATCCACACAGATATTGGCAATACCTGCACGGGCACAAGGATAAATCGGCGACTGGCTCCACTGGGAACAAGACTCTACAGTGGGCAATCAGTTGAGATCATCACTTCACTCAATGCCAGACCAAATCCGGGGTGGCTTAAATTTGTTTCCACAGCGAAGGCCAGAACCAGTATCCGGCATTACCTGAAGAACCTGCAAGAAGATGAAGCCATTGAGCTGGGCTTACGACTGCTCAACCGGGAGCTGGATCAGTTTGGCTACCGCTATGATCAAATACAACAAACGAAACTAAATGAAGTATTGAATGAATATCATCTGGATAATGATCAGGCTTTATTAGCTGAAGTTGGTTTAGGCAACCGAATTGCTCCATTGATTGCCAGACGCTTATTAGATGCAGAAATAAAACTAAAGATGCCTGCAAACGGTGATGATAAAAATAGCGCTTCCCAACCTTTCGTTATCAAAGGTACAGAAGGCATGGTTGTTCATTTCCCAAAATGTTGTTATCCCATCCCAGGAGATCCCATCGTTGGATTTAGCTCTTCTGGGCACGGCATCGTCATCCATTATCGATCCTGTAAGAATATTGCAGAATACCGCAACCGACCTGAAAAATGGATTGATGTTGAATGGGAAAAAAATATTGATCGCGAGTTTGAAGCAACTATTCGCATGCATGCTACAAATCAACGCGGCGTACTTGCGACAGTCGCTGCTGCTGTTTCAGAACAAGAAGCTAACATCCTGAATGTTGAAATTGAAGATAAAGATGACCGCGATACATTATTGGTCTTTGATATTGAAGTAAGAAATAGGCAGCATTTGGCTCAGATTATACGGCGTATCAGACGTATTAAGCATATCTCTCATATCAGTAGATAATATATTTCTGCTACTATCATCACTCAGAATTAAACATGATTAATTAAAATTAAGGTTCGGAGAAACATCACCGTGGCAAGAAATATCATTTCAACAGATCAAGCGCCGCAGGCAATAGGCATCTATTCACAGGCTGTAAAAATTGATAATACTGTCTATCTCTCGGGGCAAATTCCTCTTGTGCCCGAGACCATGGAGCTAATTGAAGGTGATATGCGCGTACAAATCACGCAGGTATTTAATAACCTCACAGCCGTTGCTGAGGCCTCAGGAGGTTCATTGATGGATGTGGTAAAGTTGAATATTTATTTAACCGACCTTAGTCATTTTTCTCTGGTCAATGAAGTTATGTCTGAATTCTTTAGCGAGCCCTATCCAGCGAGGGCAGCAATCGGCGTCACTGAGTTACCCAAAGCTTCTCCGGTTGAAATGGATGCTGTTTTAATTTTGCCCGAGTAGTGTTGGGCTGCATAATAAAAGTAGCTAACCTTGGGCATTAAAGCTCCCCTTACGCTCACTGATTCCATTTTAGAGTTATCAGGAATCGGCCCTAAAATAGAAGAGAAGTTAAATCGTGTCGGGATTTTTACAATTCAAGACTGTCTGCTTCACTTGCCTTTACGCTATCAGGATAAAACGCGGCTTTCCCTCATAAATACGCTTCAAGCTGGCCAAGAGGCTTTAGTAGAGGGAACAATAGAGAATACCCAAATCAGATTTGGTCGTAGACGTTCCCTGCTCTGCTTAATCAGTGATGGGACCGGCACCTTGGTACTAAGGTTTTTTCATTTTTCCCGCGCCCAGCAACAACGACTTGAAAAAGGTGGTGTCCTACGATGTTACGGACAGGTTAGAAGAGGTAATCAGACTTTAGAAATAGCACACCCTGAGTATAGACATATTGATCCTGAGAACTCACCGAAGATTGAAAAACAACTGACTGCGATCTATCCATTGACTGATGGTTTGCAACAGAGGACTTTACAAAAACTCACTTCACAGGCATTGGATGTATTGACTGACCATGAAGATAAACCAGCCGAATTATTACCCGATGAAATTCTAACTACCTTTAATCTGCTGGATCTGGTTTATGCTTTAAGCTATGTGCATCGCCCCCCACCAAAGGCAGATCTGCAATTATTGAGAGAACGTCAACACCCGACACAGCAAAGACTCTCCTTTGAAGAATTACTCAGCCAACACTTAAGTTTGCAACGAGTTCGCCAAAAGACACAGGCCTTACAAGCCACTCCTATGCGGCATCAAGGTCAGTTGAGAAAAGAACTCATGAAACAATTGGATTTCACCCTGACTCCTGCACAAGAGAAGGTTTCAGGAGAAATAGAACAAGACCTAGAAAAAGACATCCCTATGTTAAGACTATTACAAGGCGAGGTCGGCTCAGGAAAAACTGTGGTAGCGGCGCTTGCAGCTTTACGTGCCTTGGAATCTGACTGTCAGATAGCGCTCATGGCCCCAACAGAATTACTCGCTGAACAACATTTCCAGACATTTAACCAATGGTTTAAATGCCTGGATGTTGAGATATTGCTGATCACAGGAAAAGCATCAAAAACAGAACGCGACTCAAACTTCGACAGTCTACACAACAAACAACGAGTCATTGCCATTGGCACACATGCCTTGTTTCAGAAAGATATTACATTCTCAAATCTTGGTCTGATTATTATTGATGAGCAACATCGATTTGGCGTTCATCAAAGACTCTCTCTACTGGACAAAGGTATCGTTGATGATTACCTGCCGCACCAATTAATCATGACAGCAACGCCAATACCAAGGACACTGGCCATGACAACCTATGCGGACCTGGATATATCAACCATTGATTCTCTGCCACCAAATCGGCAGAAAATTAATACCGTAATTATCTCAAACAACCGTCGCGATGAAATCACTACAAGAATAAAAGATGTTTGTAATAGTGGACGGCAGGTCTATTGGCTCTGCACGTTAATTGAAGAATCAGATGTATTGCAATGCCAAACAGCTACTGAAACATATCAAAAATTATCACAAAAACTGGAGGATATTAATGTTGGGCTAATCCATGGCAGAATGAAAAATAAAGAGAAAGAAACCACTATTGTTTCTTTTAAAGAAAAGAAAATACAGTTATTGGTCGCAACAACCGTCATTGAAGTTGGCGTTGATATTCCGAATGCAAGTCTTATGATCATTGAAAATGCCGAACGACTGGGTTTATTTCAACTACACCAATTACGTGGTCGAGTAGGTCGCGGCAATATAAGAAGTAATTGCGTGTTAATGTATCAGGCTCCTCTGAGTGATTTGGCGCGTTCCAGGCTAGAGACCCTACGTAACACGAATGATGGATTTGAAATAGCTGAAAAAGATTTGCAGCTTAGAGGCTTTGGCGAGCTAACAGGTACCCGGCAAACAGGCTTACCTGACTTACGTATCGCAAATATCCTTCAAGACGCAAAGCTACTTATTGATGTTCAACGGGCAGCAAAAATGTTACAAAAAAAATACCCTCAACACATTGATCCATTGATAAAACGTTGGTTGAGCAAGGAACTTGACTATAGCAATGTGTAATTTATCAGAAGGCTTAAATTTGTGGTCATAAAATGGAAAAATGCCAGTCTTCCGCGCAATACCTTGCTCTCTGATGATGTCAGGAAATGTCTACTAAATACGGGGTCACTTATCAAATATCTGGAATATTCTTCATCGAATAAAATTTCACTACGCATTGAAGCACAGTCATGGAAGAAACCACACCCCGATGAGTCTAGATTGCTTGCTATTCGTATTAGCGGATATAGTCTAATACGTGAAATATTTCTAAGTTGTAATAATCAACCTTGGGTATATGCACGTACTATCATCCCTGCACGCACATTATTGGGGGCCAAAAAACTCGCATACTGGGGAAAACAACCTTTAGGTAATTATCTCTTTTCAAATAAACTGATTTATCGTGGCAATATAGAAATCGCAGGGGTAAAGACCTCAAACATCCCTTATGAGCCAATTTATAATCTAGTCATTGATGAGGACAATTTGCTCTGGGGAAGGCGCTCAATTTTTTACATTCGTAACAAGCCATTACTGCTTATTGAATTTTTATTACCTGAAGCAATTAAATGTATCAATTCTTTGAGAAAATAATCCTTATTGCGAAAACATACGGCAACAAAGTTCTTGCCATATCTTATCGCCTCAGCGCTATATTTATCACGCTTGCCAAAAAATCTCACTTAATTGCGAAAACATACGGCAACAAAGTTCTTGCCATATCTTATCGCCTCAGCGCTATATTTATCACGCTTGCCAAAAAATCTCACTTAATTGCGAAAACATACGGCAACAAAGTTCTTGCCATATCTTATCGCCTCAGCGCTATATTTATCACGCTTGCCAAAAAATCTCACTTAATTGCGAAAACATACGGCAACAAAGTTCTTGCCATATCTTATCGCCTCAGCGCTATATTTATCACGCTTGCCAAAAAATCTCACTTAATTGCGAAAACATACGGCAACAAAGTTCTTGCCATATCTTATCGCCTCAGCGCTATATTTATCACGCTTGCCAAAAAATCTCACTTAATTGCGAAAACATACGGCAACAAAGTTCTTGCCATATCTTATCGCCTCAGCGCTATATTTATCACGCTTGCCAAAAAATCTCACTTAAAATTAGAACAGTACTTTAGTGCTATAAAGAAAAATATTAAATCAAAATGGTCGTTTGTTAGAAATAGAATTATTCAATATCACTACCTGATTCGACTTGATAAACCTGCAGGTATTCTCCTTTTGTTATGGCCTGTCTTGTGGGCGTTATGGATTGCTGCTGAGGGACATCCAGATTTAGATATTTTATTCATTTTTATACTGGGTGTAGTTGTTATGCGTTCAGCTGGATGTGTCCTTAATGACCTTGCAGACCGTAACCTGGATCGTCATGTGTTGAGAACTCGCGATAGACCTGTTACTTCAGGCAAAGTAAAACCACTTGAAGCCATGGGCATCGCCATTGCTCTGCTGATATGTGCGGTTATTCTTGTATTAAACCTGAATGGCCTTACATTTAAACTATCTTTTGTTGCCGTATTTCTTGCCATTATTTATCCATTCATGAAACGGGTAACGTATTTACCCCAAGTATTTTTAGGGCTGGCATTTGCCTGGTCGATCCCCATGGCCTTTGCCGCGCAAACAAACTCTATTCCCGATATTGCATGGCTGCTTTTTATCATTACAATACTGTGGGTCGTGGTCTACGACACCATGTATGCCATGGTCGATAAAGCAGACGATATCAAAATAGGCGTTAAATCTACTGCGATATTATTCGATGATGCTGATCGGGCAATTATAGGATCGATCCAGCTAATGATCTTGTTTTCTCAAATATTAACTGGAACCAGGCTGGAGTTAGGAAAATATTATTTCATTGGGATTGCCTTTGCCTCCTTGCTCTCGGTCTATCAACAATATCTAATCAAGGATAGAATAGCTGAAAATTGTTTCAGAGCCTTTCTGAATAATCAATGGTACGGCATGATTGTTTTTGCAGGTCTCTATTTAAACTATATGTTTAGGTAACTCATACTATTAAGAACCTTATTACTATTTCTTTGCTATCCCTTTCATGCTATGTCAATGTCGAGCCTGGTGAGGATAATTCAAGAATAAATAATTATTGCGATGATATATCCAGTAAATTAGCAAGCGTTCGTTATAGAGAGTGCCTTTAACATAATTTCGGAATGACCAGAGTTATTTAGTTAATGGCTCACCCACCGTTGATTAATAAAACCTGGAAAGCCTGATCAAGTAGCTAAATAATAATGTTGAATCATCTTAATTTATTTAGGGTAGATTATAATGAAAGATTCGATCACAATAGTTTAAATAATTCTTCACACTGCACGGGAATTGAATTAAATCTTGAAGGGTAGCCATTAATAAATTCCGAAAAAAACTCTCTTTGATTAACATGCTCAGCATCGACTCTGTTCTCAAACTTCGCATCGACCCAGATAATAGATTGACTTTTATAACGTGGAACAATAATTGGTTGATAACCGATATTCTCTAATTCATTTAATCTTTTGTTTGCTGCTGATTGAGTCGAGAACAAGCCTAATGAAATTGCATTCTGCAAATTTCCCTCACTAATAATTTTATAGTCCTGAACGCCTTTACTTTTTAAATTTTCAATGGCTGTTGTCGCTTCACTTTTTGACTCACTAGCAGGCAAATATATCCAGAAATATTTATCCGGCTCCTTTCTCTTTTGCTTATTCTGAATTTCTTTTTCATGCAACCAGTCACTTAATTCATCAGCCTGTTTCTGCTCAGCAAAAGGCCCGAAAGAAATACATAAAGCCTTTTCAGTATCAGGAGTATAAATATCGTTCGTTTCAGTCTCGGAAAAACCTGTGGTTAATTCATCAATAAGCTTCTTTTGAATCATAGAATTTTCTTGATTCATTATTGAGGATATTCCATGAAGGGGCGAATACTCTGCATTAGAATGCCCATTTTCTCCTTCTCCCAATATCTCACCCACATTCATTTCTAATAATGATGTTGATTTAGTAGAGCCAGAATTAACTATAAATTCTTTCAGTAATTCCAATTTTTTTGCATCGTCAGGAATATTAAAAGGCCTGACCGAATTGCTTATTTCAATGCGTGTCTGCCTATCAGACTCCCAGCCAAAATAGCAAATATTAAGTATTAGAAAGACAATAAATAACCACTTCATTGATCTTTCCCAGGAAACATAGCCAAGCCATGTAATACCAACTTAGGTTCATATTCAAATTTCTCGGCAAGTTGCTCGACAATAAGTTCTGCATTACCTCCAGTAATAATACAATTTACTTTCTGCTCATAATCACTCTGCATCGAAGTAGTAACTCTATCTATTATGGAAACCATGGCCAGATAACAACCACTGTTAACACATCCTTCCGTGGAACTGGAAAAAATAATTGAGGGTAATACTTTACTAGTCATTGCAATGTCAGCAGTATTGTTTATAAGCATTTCTTGCATCATTGAGTAGCCGGGAATAATCAATCCCCCCAGATGTTGACCCGATACTGAGATGCCATCTATCGTTGTAGCTGTGCCACAATCAACAACACACACCGCTTTTTTTTCATCACTAAACCTTTGCCATCCAGCAATAATTGCCATCCAGCGATCAACACCCAGCTTTGTATAGTCAGAATATGCATTGCTCACGCCAGAACTAAACGCTTCAGTTATCACGTATTCTGTTTTTATTTGCCACGCCTTCTCAACCCATATATCTAGATTTTCTGATAATTGTTGACCAGATACATTAGAAACAACAACTCTCTCTGGGCAGTCAAACTGACTCCAGTGTCTAGAGAAAAGAGTAGGCAATTCTGCTTTGTCATAAAATACTGCACCATCTAAACCGAATCTATTCTCTACACTATCGTGGAGGCACCATTTGATTCGACTATTGCCAGCATCAATAAGTAGATTCACGGCTCCATCCGTAAACTTATCTCGCCTGCAGTAAATCTTTTAACACTGTCATTAATCGACATAAGCAAGGCGCCATCACCATCAATTCCCACGACCTGACCAGAAATTTTCTTATTTAATAAATGTAATTTTACTTGCTTATCACGCATGCAATCATATTCCTGCCATTCATCAATAATATCTTTAGTATTGATAGCCGCATAGCCATCTAATAGTAACATTAACTCAGAGATTAATTCTGCAGCAATAACATTGCGTGAGGGAATAGGGTTCCTGAGACTTATAAGATCTATCCAAGGCTGGTTGATGTCTCCTTTGAAATCAACTGGGAAGGAAATATTCAAACCCAGACCTATAACCACATCACGGAGACCCGTTACCCCCCCTTTTATTTCGATCAATAAACCACCCAATTTTTTGCCCTGACAAAAAATGTCGTTTGGCCACTTTAAACCGACACCCTCAAAGCCCATTTTTTTTAATGCTCTAATGACTGCAGAACCAACTGCAAGCGACAAGCATGCCAACGAATCTACTGGTTGTTCAAAATGCCATCGTGTCGACAGACTAAGTCCTGAACCGAAAGGAGATATCCAGCTATTTCCTCGCTGGCCTCGACCATGTGTCTGATACTCTGCAAAAACAACATTCCTGCTTTTACCCGAAACACTCAGATTTTCCAGAAGATATTGATTTGTCGATTCAATTTCTTCAAATATCTCAAGCTTATTGATGTTCTTTGTTGCAAGCGGACTGATCGCAAAAAGCAGTATTTCCTTATCGAGAAATTCTATCGGTCTTGACAGGCGATAGCCCCTACCCTTCACTGCTAAAATTGTTATTCCGTAGTGACTTAGGGAATTGATAATCTTCCGGATATCTGTACGTGATATACCCAAAACATTACCAAGTTCTTCACTGGAATAAAATTCACCATCAGCCATCAATTTCAACAGTTTAGCTCGATTATGCAATGGTCTATGCCAAATTTTGTTTTAGAGAATGGGTTAAACGAATTTTAATACTAACGTGAAAATAGATTCTATTTATTGGTAATATAATTTCGAACGTAATAAGAAATATCAAGACCAATAATAATTAACCTTCATCTTAAGCCAACTAATCAGGATCAATCGTTGCATCGTTATCATCATCTATCATGATAGTTTTATCGCTGCTTTTAGGATCATCATCGGTATCAGAAGCACTACCCTTGATAATGGTATCTTCTTCGTTTTCATCAATAGACCGACCATCATCAATTGCACCTGTGATATCGAAATCAAAATCTGGATCTCCTAAAAAGGCATCATCCGAGCCATCTTGGTTTTTTGCTGACAAAATTGCGTCTGGAATCAATGTCGCTTCATCATCGCCAGGTACGTCACTATTTGCGGTAACTACATTCGATAGCACTGTTTTACCTGAATCTACCATCTCTGGCATAACGAATTCAAACTCGGCCTTGTGCAAGCGAACCATATCCCCATGTTTCAATCGCACTTTTGAAATCACCGCTTTATCATTGACGAAAGTCCCGTTAATACTTCCCTGATCAATAATCCAGTAGGCAAAATTCTTATACTCAATGAGTGAATGACGACGTCCTATGGTTGTCTCAGGAATGACAAAATAATTTAAACTCTCGGCATCTTTGCCCGCGACACGTCCCAACATTGTTGGTTTATTCCCTAAGGCAAAATCCGCTTTTCCAGTGATACCGTGTATATCTCTCAAATATGCCTCTTGCGCATTTTCTTCATCACGAGATTTTGCTTTACTAGCTATGAATAACATCAACACCATCGCGATTACTGCCAAGATAAGTATTACCAAAGCAGCCAGGATTAATATGGAGCGCTTTCGATCTGAATCATCAGTGAGTTGTGACTGGGCAACAGGCACTTCTATAATGATGGGTTCGGAAGGTTGTGCCGGTTCGACAATTCTTTCGACAATCTTTTCTATAATTATTGTCTCTGGTTCCACCTTTTCTTCTGGCTCATTGATTAAGGTATTCAGTTTACTGAATACCTTCTGCAAATCGTCTGCCAATAGTACGCGGTAATACTCACCATCCGTTTTTTGAGCCAAGGACTGGATCAGTTCAAAATCTGCATTCTCGGTAAATGCTATACCAAAGATCCTGATACTAGCGTCCGCAGCATCTGCTGCCAGATCTTCTTTAAGCCATTTTTTCTTTTCCAGATCCCGATCTGCATTACCTGTATCAACAATACCATCTGTCATAAAAACAATGATTTTCCTTGCTTCTTCTTTGGCATTATTTTTCAGCTCATAGATAGCACTTTCTATGGCGGCAGGACTATTTGTATACAAACCTTTGTAGTTAATTTGCGAAAGGCTGTCGAGCAAATCCTGCCTTGATGATGCAGTTTCTGTTAAAGGAACTGCAGTACGAACATCCTGATCAAAAATAATAATCGAAGCTCGTGTATACTCATCAAGATTGTCAATAAATTCTGTAACAGCACGTTTTGTTAAAAATTGTGGATCGTTTTTCTTCATGCTTCCTGAATTGTCCAGCACCAAAATAACATCTTTAATCAGATTGCCTTCAACAGTATTTGACAGTTCAGTATTTGACAGTTCTGTTACGTCCATTTCTACTACAATATTTTCCTCTGTAGGGGCTGTTAATTTTTCTAAAGTTTCAATAACCGTTTCAGCAGTATCTAACTTACCAGGCGCTTGATCGAGCTCCGCCAAAACTGGCACAGTCAATCCAAGCATCAGGAAAATAATCAACAGATGTCGATAAAACATAGATTCTCAAGTCAATAAAATGATTAATGTCAATGTATTATAAAAGGTTATTGCTTGCTTGGATATTCTTTCTGTCATACGATCTGCCTCTCTGAGGAAACGGAGGGCTTTTTGCGCCTGATATTCAAAGTCTATCGGCTGCTTGTAGTTGATACCAGAGTGCTGTCTGACTCGATTATAGTAAGCCTCAATGTGCCAGAGAATCGAACGCCTTACTTGCCGGGCTCCCTTAGTTTTATATCGACGTTGATAGTCCGGCGCACCGCGCTTGCTGGAATAAAGATGGCCGAACGTGGTTTCTATCTGTTTCCAATCGATAATTTCATGCACATCATCTAGTTTGGATAATGATTTATGCTCAACTATAAAGGGCATCTGCGAGCGAACATTGGGCGGTTTGTTTCCAAGACATTTGACGGTATCCTCAAGGTTTATTTAATGAGCCTATTTTACCATTTTAGTTGTGCCGCTGGCAGTATATTCCAATAGAGAAATGATACTGAACGGCAGTATTTGATAGTGTCCATATCGTACCAACTATGCTGCCTGGTTGTCCTGTTCAGCGATGGTTTTAAAGCGTTGTTTTTTTAGCTTCTTTTAGCCGTTTGGCTGCTTCATTATCGGAGATTGTCAGCGCGATTGCACGCAGTTGTTTCAGCGTTACCCCTCGTGTCAGATATTGGCTGGGTTTGGGTAGTGACAGGAACTTTTCGTAGGCTGTCATCATGGCCGCATAGGGGTAGGTTTTTCTGTGCTTGCCTTTGATATCGATCATGGTGACGGGGAAGAAGCAAGGCCGGTGGTAATTGATATAGGGGTTCAGGTAGTCCTGATAAAACGGGTTCACCAGCGGTGCCCAGCGCTGGTGAATATGGCTGTAGCCAAGGTGTTTTCTGACGATGGAGCCATTTTTCGATTCGACCAGGGCCTTGCCATTTGATTGCCGGGTGCGAGATTTGGTCAGTTCGATGTGCCGCTTTTTCAACCGCTTAACGACATGCTGATTGATGTACTCAGAGCCGTTGTCGGCATGGAAGCTGATGATGATAAAAGGCAATTGATCCAACAGTTGTTGCAGTACCGGGATCAGGTAACGCTCGGAGATTTTCTCGACAGCGCAGACGATTTCAAACTGAGTTTCCTCATCGACGGCATTGATATGGTAGAGCCCTTTGACCCGGTCCTGGTCGCCTTGGTGGACGGTATCCACCCGAATATAGCCAGGCTGGCCGTTGGGTTGCGGCTTACGGCGCTGGCCGATGGATAAGGTGCTGGGTCGGGTTTTATCAAACTGGCGGCGCGCCCGCTGGTAAGTACTGGAGCGGCGCAGGTTGTACAGATGCGCTACCGAGATATTGGCCAGTCGTTGATACGCAGGCAGATCAAATAGCTGCCAGGCACGCTCACAGGGCTTTTTGGTGGCCGCTCCGGAGAGGGTGTTATGCAGTTCATCCAACTGAGCCAGCAGGCGCCGGTCGGCGTCTGTGTACTGGCGAGTAAAGCCATTGCCGGCGCTGGTGCCGGGTCGAAATCGCCGGTGCTTTAACCCGGCTTTGGTTAGCCGCTTCAGCTGTATTCGCGAATAGCCACTGACATGAACCAGGAAGCTGAGCAGCAGCCCCTTTGTCAGGCTTGGACCGGGTCTGATAGGCGAACCGAATCAGGGTGCGACGGACAAAATCGTATCGCTCCGACTGGGTATGCAGGGAGAACTCGACTGCCTGGGTGCCGTCGAGAAAGGCACGTACCTGCGGCAGTGTTTTGATGTCGTTGTCATTCATGATGGTATTCATCCTTCCATCATGAACAGAACTCAGGCTAGTTCAGTATCATTTCGTGTTAGAAACACAGCTCCCGTTCAGTATCATCTCGTATTGGAAGAGGCTAGGGATGAACATACTGCAACAAATGCGTTATGATATGTACTGACGAATAAAATGACTCTTCATTTACAACTTTAAATAAGCTGAATTATATTCGATTCTAAAGGCAACTTATTGGTGGCTTTTTAATGATAGAAACTTGGCTTATCTGAAAGCCTTTGAAATGGCGCGCCCGGAGAGATTCGAACTCCCGACCCCCTGGTTCGTAGCCAGGTACTCTATCCAGCTGAGCTACGGGCGCATAGTTTAGAATGGCGAATAACACAGAATCTCTTTAATTTATTCAAGTGGCGGAGAGAGAGGGATTCGAACCCTCGATACGGGATAAACCGTATACTCCCTTAGCAGGGGAGCGCCTTCAGCCGCTCGGCCACCTCTCCAAAATATCAATTAATCAATATGATTTGCTACCGAATACCTGAATGGCGAGCAAGAATACCCACCTGCTAAACGACAGTAAAGTAAATTCTTCGCGAACTCTAACCTGCCATGAAATCAAAGTTTAATTAGTCTTCATTTTCTGCGTGACTGTTATCACCTTCATGCTGAATTCGGTCGTAAATTTCTTCACGGTGAACAGCAACCTCTTTGGGTGCATTCACACCAATGCGAACCTGATTGCCTCTAATTCCGAGAACGGTGACTGTGACTTCATCGCCTATCATCAATGACTCACCCGCCCTGCGTGTTAATATTAACATCCACTTGCCTCCTATAACTTCCTTATTGGACTAATTCAATCCTAGTCCATTTTCTATGGCTTATTTCTGAACTAATACTACCCTACCATCCCAAGTCGGTACTATCTTCCAGATTAAATTCTGAATGCAGAGTCCTCACGCCCAACTCCAGATACTTCTCATCTATAACGACAGATATTTTTATTTCTGACGTAGAAATCATTTTTATGTTGATGTCCTCTTCAGATAAGGCATTGAACATCCTGCTGGCAATCCCCGCATGAGAACGCATGCCGACACCAACCACAGAAATTTTGACAATATGGTCATCACCTGTTACATCAGAAGCATCTAGTTCACTAGCCGTATTTTTTAGAATACCCAATGCCTTATCAAAGTCATTCCTATTTACAGTAAAGGTAAAATCGGTTGTGTTATCGACACCGACATTTTGCACTATCATATCCACTTCAATATTGGCATCTGCGATTGGGCCTAAAATCTGGTGCGCAATCCCAGGTTGATCTGGTACACCGACCAATGTTAATTTTGCTTCATCTCTGTTGTGTGCAATTCCTGAAATGAGTGCTTGCTCCATACCTTCATCCTCTATTTTAATCAGCGTTCCATCTCCTTCCTCAAATGAGGATAAGACTCGAAGCTGTACATTATATTTTCTGGCAAATTCTACTGAGCGTATCTGCAATACCTTCGAACCTAAGCTCGCCATTTCCAACATCTCTTCATAGGTAATGAGATTCAGTCGCCGCGCCTTAGGCTCAACACGTGGATCTGCTGTATAAACACCATCTACATCTGTAAAAATATGACATTCATCCGCATCTAACGCTGCGGCCATAGCCACTGCCGTAGTGTCCGAACCTCCTCGACCGAGCGTGGTGATATTCCCATGCTCATCTATGCCCTGAAAACCAGCGATAACAACAACTTCTCCTGCCTTAAGCGCTTTTTTTACCCTGGCGGTATCAATATCAACGATTCTCGCCTTATTGTGAGAACTATCCGTACGTATATGAACCTGAGCGCCAGTGAATGAACGTGCCTGACAATTCTGTTCTTCAAGTGCCATACTTAACAGGGCAATCGTCACCTGCTCACCGGTAGACAACAACACATCCATCTCTCTGCAGCTTGGTTTTTCTGTAATCTCTTGTGCTAGTCCTAGCAGACGATTCGTTTCTCCGCTCATGGCAGAAACCACTACTACGATATCATGCCCTTCGGAACGAGCCTCAGCAATCTTCTCGGCAACAGTCCGTATACGTTCAATGCTTCCAACAGAGGTTCCGCCAAATTTTTGTACCAGTAACGCCATATTCTACTTGCCAATAAGTATACCCCATACGGGGTTGGTCTCGAGATTTCTAAAAGGCAGGGATTCTAGCGGAAATGGTGCGGTGAGGGAATCCTGTCTCAGGCAATTATCCTTACTTCCAACTGGATATTCTCAGATTCATACCTTGAGAAACATTGTGGCGTGAATCAGGCCTAGGCATTGAGTTTATCTCGCACCCAATCTGCCACGCTAGCGAGTGCCGAATCAAGTTTAGCCGGGCTATTACCACCTGCTTGTGCTATATCTGGTCGTCCACCACCTTTGCCACCGACTTGCTGGGCGACAAAATTTACCAATTCTCCAGCTTTAATCTTTCCCATGATATCTTTTGTAACACCTGCGATTAAAGTGACTGTTTCACCTTCAACTGAGGCTAGTACTAATGCGGCTGTTCCCAATTTGTTCTTTAATTGATCTATTGTTTCTCGAAGCGTATTCACATCAGCACCTTCAAGCACCCTAGCACTGACCTTAACACCCTCAATTTCCTCTGCTTCTATAGATATATCATTACTGGCATTGCTGGCTTGCTGTGCCTTTAGTTTCTGTAGTGTTTTTTCCAGCTCACGCATCTTTTCAAGTTGTTGTTCCATACGTGAAGCCACCGAAGCACGATCTGCTTTGAGCAATCGTATCAGATCATTCAGTTTCTGTTCGCTATCTTTGATCCAGTCCAGTGCGCCTTCGCCACTCACTGCTTCGAGTCGGCGCACTCCAGAAGCGATACCTGACTCGGATACAATCTTTATAATACCGATATCTCCAGAACTGTTTACATGCGTGCCACCACATAATTCTATTGAGAATTCACCACCGATTTTTAGCACCCGTACGGTGTCGTCATATTTTTCGCCAAACAATGACATAGCTCCGGACTTCTTAGCATCTTCTAGCGTCATCACCTGGACTTCGGTCGCTTTATTTTCAAGGATCTGATGATTCACCAATGACTCAACTTGCAATAATTCATCTGCGGTCATCGGTTCGCTATGTGAAAAATCAAACCGTAATCTGTCTTTACTAACAAGTGAACCTTTCTGCGTCACATATTCACCTAATATTTCTCTCAAGGCAGCATGTAATAAATGTGTTGCTGAATGATTGCGCATGATATGTAACCGTCGACTTTGATCAATCTGACAATTTATTGATTGCCCGACTTTCAGCACACCTTTTTGTAATGACCCCAAATGCACAAATGCCAGTCCTTGTTTTTGCGTGTCACTGACATCAAACAGAATACCTTCTCCCGACAGACATCCGGTGTCGCCAATCTGTCCGCCAGATTCGGCATAAAAAGGGGTTGTCTTAAGGATAACCTCCCCAGATTCTCCCGCTTTCAATTCGTTTACTGATTTACCATCTTGAAATAATGCATCAACTATAGACTCCTGTGTCATCAATTCATAACCACTGAATTCAGTCTGCAGATCAGTATCAGGCAGTTCCGATACATCTACACTAAACTTGCTTGCGGCACGCGCACGGTCACGTTGTTGTTCCATGGCTTTTTCATAAGCTTTCTCATCCATACTCAAGCCTCGTTCACGTGCAATATCCGCCGTTAAATCAACAGGGAATCCATAGGTATCATAGAGCATAAATACGACTTCACCCGGTATGACTGAACTTTGCATATCATCAATAGTAGCTTCCAGATGTTTTAATCCCTGCTCAAGTGTCCCTGCGAAACGTTGCTCTTCTTTCAAGAGAACCTGGCTGATACGTTGACAATCTTTGTCCAGCTCTGGGTAGACTTCTCCCATCAACTCATTTAGAGGTGATACTAATTTATGGAAAAATGGTTCAGTAAAACCTAGTTTATTTCCATGTCTGATAGCACGCCGAATGATTCTGCGAAGTACGTAACCACGACCTTCATTGGAAGGCACTACACCATCTGCAATTAAAAATGCACAGGAACGAATGTGATCTGCAACAACTTGCAAGGAAACTGTCTCGGTAATGTCGCTCTTGATAAGAGACTTGATCGATTCGATCAATGACTTGAACAAGTCAATATCATAATTATTATGAACATCCTGCATCACGGCAGTAATACGTTCGAGACCCATACCTGTATCAACTGAAGGTAAAGAAATTGCATTCAGTTTGCCTTTCGCATCACGGTTGTATTGCGTGAATACAAGATTCCAGATCTCGATGTAACGATCACCTTCCTGATCTGAGCTGCCAGGTGAGCCACCAGGAACATCTTCACCATGATCATAAAATATTTCAGTGCATGGGCCACAGGGACCTGTATCACTCATCTGCCAGAAATTATCTTTCTCACCACAACGACTGAAGCGATCTTTTGAAACACCTATCTCATTTAACCAGATATCAGCAGCTTCATCATCGTCTTCAAATACCGTAATCCAAAGATGCGTTTCGGGTATGCCTAACTCTTTTGTTAAGAACTCCCAAGCATAGGCAATGGCATTACGTTTGAAGTAGTCACCAAAACTAAAATTTCCCAACATTTCGAAGAAAGTATGGTGACGTGCGGTATAACCCACATTCTCAAGATCGTTATGTTTACCGCCGGCGCGAACACAGCGTTGCGAAGTTGTAGCTTTGTTGTATGGGCGTTTATCTATCCCGAGGAAAACATCCTTAAACTGAACCATTCCAGCGTTGGTAAAAAGCAGAGTAGGATCATTGCCCGGAACCAGAGAGCTACTGGCCACAATTTCATGATCTTTATCACGGAAATAATTCAGGAAGGCGCTGCGGATGTCAGAACTACTTTTCATGCCTTAATCTGTTTTGAATAGCCAGCTTATATGTTCACTACTAAAACCGCGACTATATAGGAATCGAGATTGTAATGCCTGCTTTTGATAATCAGCAGGTGTCTCGTTACCGTATTTTTTTGCTCTTACTTCTTTGACCAGAGTTAGCCAGTCATAATCTTTGGAATCCAGATAGCTTGAGATGAGGGTTTGATCTACACCACGCTCACTTAATTCCTGCTGGATCTTCAATGGCCCCTTGCCATTACTAACACGGTGATGAACAAAACTTTCCGTAAAACGCTCGTCACTTTGTAAGCCTTCTTCTGCAAGCTTATCTAGCAGTTCTTCGATTAAGGTTTCATCCTCACATCTCCGCGTGAGTTTATGCTGAAGCTCTTTACGCGAATGTTCACGTCTGGCCAGGAAGTCACAAGCGCACCGCAAGACTTCCTGGCGTTCCGTGTTCATCTTATTGCTCAGGCGCTAACCTCTTCAACTTCTTCAGGCGAGGATTCGTCTGCAATATTTGGCATAAGTTTTTTTCTTATTTGCGCTTCGATTTCATCTGATATATCAGGGTTCTCTTTCAGAAAGTTACGCACATTATCTTTGCCCTGTCCGATACGAGTCTCGTTATAGCTGTACCAAGCGCCCGCTTTATCTATCAGGTCTTGCTTGACACCTAAGTCGACTATTTCACCATGTCTGGATATTCCTTCGCCATACAAAATATCAAATTCAGCCTGTTTGAATGGTGGCGCTACTTTATTCTTAACTACCTTAACCCGTGTCTCGTTACCCAAGACTTCATCACCTTTCTTAATGGCTCCAATTCGGCGAATATCTAAGCGAACAGATGAATAAAACTTTAGCGCATTACCACCAGTTGTTGTTTCAGGATTACCAAACACGACCCCGATTTTCATGCGTATCTGATTAATAAAGATGACACAACAATTCGCACGCTTGATGTTACCGGTTAACTTCCTTAACGCCTGTGACATTAAACGGGCGGCAAGCCCCATGTGTGAATCACCCATCTCGCCCTCTATTTCCGCTTTTGGAACCAGTGCTGCCACAGAATCAATCGCCACAAGTTCAACCGCACCACTACGAACCAACATGTCACAAATTTCGAGCGCCTGTTCTCCTGTATCAGGTTGCGAAACCAGTAAATCATCGATATTTACCCCCAGTTTTTCTGCATAAATGGGATCTAGCGCATGCTCTGCATCTATAAAAGCACAAACCTTACCCTGCTTTTGTGCCTCAGCGATGGCGGATAAGGTTAATGTCGTTTTACCAGAGGATTCCGGGCCATAAATCTCAACAATACGTCCATAAGGCAAGCCACCCACACCCAGAGCAACATCAAGACCTAACGATCCGCTACTGACAGTGGGCATGCTGGCAGTGACCTGACCTCCCATTTTCATCACTGAGCCCTTGCCAAACTGTTTTTCAATCTGGCTCAAGGCCATCTCTAATGCCTTTTTCTTGTTATCTTCAACCGCTGTTACTGTAGCCATTTTCATTCTCCATTTAAAAATTTAACCAGTTCAATCTATTTGGATTATTTCAAATAGATTTTTTGGCCATTAACTTACTAATGACCAACTTGGTTAAAGAATATAGGCTATACTTTTATATATGTCAATACTTTTTACTACCTATATATTTTTTACTGTATTGGTATGTTGAGACCTTTGCGAAATCCAAACTGGCACTTCATCACATAAAATATGTGCTTCACCTTCGCTCGTATGCGATTTGCCCGCCACGGTCTTCTCTCCATGAATAGGTCTTTCAGTACCTGAAGATTATATGCATTGGCCGGCATCACCGCTGCCGAATGAATCAGCTTGTTTTGACTATCCACCTCAATATGCGCTTTCATTCTAAAGTGCCACTGATTGCCTTTGCCGGTCGTTTTTTGTAACGAGCAAAACTGACTTCAACTAGGGTGGCTTGGTGCCTCTTGTCATCCCGAATTAACATTCTGGGAGATTTATATCATCTCAGCTTGTCCGTTTTGATCGGAGTATCCTTAATTTTTTCGGGCTGGGGTTTTCGAGCTTGTCTAGGTGTATTTTGCTACAACATCCGTAATGGTCCGTATTGACACGGGTTTGGTGATGAACTCCAGAGCCCCGAGTTCTTTAGCGATGGCCATATCCTGAGCATAATTCTTTGAACTAACGATGATTATTTGTGTTTGTTGATGCTGGGGGAGCTCTCTTATTTCTCTTAGCAAAGATAGGCCATCTTTGTTGGGTAATATGATACTTAGAATGACCAGATCTGGCGCGTTTGACTGCAGGTATGACCACACTTCTGCTGCGGAAGTAAACACAGTCAAATCAATATCCAGATCTTCTGTGCTTCTTTCGAATAACTTTCTCATCGATGGGTTGTTATCCACTCCGATGACAATTGGCCTGCTCTTCCCCATAAACTTAGCCTTCTCTTCTCGTAAACCTACAATCTGAATCCACTTAGGACTGTAGTCAATTAATGAATATTAAACTTGGGAGCTATCCCAGATAACTAATTCAAACACAGCCCAAAATGCGCCTTGGGCACGCCATTGAATCTTCGCAGACGACAAAAACTCTCAATGCTGCTAATGAATCTCTGGCATCAGCAAAGTGTTTACAATGATTGCTGCGACGCTACTTAAAATCGCTCACATCTGACGCATTATAACCTCTCTAGCAATCGGAATAAACGGGGTGACCTTGCGCTCAATAATCAACATCAATCTCGTCTGGTTTTACGTTAGGAAGAAAAACCCAGCGCTTTTGTGGATTCGCACCGCCTACCTTGTCTTGAGTCTATCCTGATATGAGATGTTCAATCAAACGGTCTGTAGTGGTTTAAACGACTTGCCGACGATAAACCCTCTTTTTTTGAGTTATCTGGGACAGTCCATTAAAAATCTTAGTTTCGACCAAACCCGGGGAATAGAAAAGGCGCAAATTCATTCAGTGCTTGTTCATAGACATTCCTCTTGAAGTCGATAACCTCTCTGACAGGTGACCAATAATCAATCCATTCCCAATGGTCGAACTCTGGATTCTTTGAGTGCGCCAGATTTACATTTGATTCATCCGTCGCTAATTTTAAACAATACCAGATTTGTTTCTGCCCAATACACAAGGGCAGAGAATTTTGCCGGATAAATTTTTCTGGCAACCAGTATTTCAACCAATCATTAGTACAATTAATAATCTTCACATGCTCTGGTAACAGACCAACCTCTTCCCTTAACTCTCTGTACATAGCGGCCTCGGCATTTTCATCAACCTTGATACCTCCTTGCGGGAATTGCCAAGCATCCTGACCAATACGTTTGGCCCAAAACACCTGCCCTGCTTCATTACTCAGAACAATGCCAACATTGGCCCTAAATCCTTCTGAATCTATCACAAAGTTACCTCGAATTATTATTTGTTGATTCTTCCACACACACGCTGTTACCGCAAATTTTACCTTCACGATTATAAGCCTCAGATCCCCAAGCCACCTGGGAACGTAGGTTCCCAGGTGGCTTGGGTGTAAACTACGCACGACATTCATTTAATACTGATAGAGAGCTTATTGACGTGGATTTGGCGATATTTGATTTGGACAACACCTTATTAGCTGGTGATAGCGATTATCTCTGGGGGCGATTCCTCGGCGAGAACGGCTACGTTGATACCGAAGCACACCAAAAGGAAAATGATCGTTACTACGATGAATACCTGAAAGGCAAACTGGATATAAACGAATTTCTGGAATTCCAATTTCGCCCTCTATCCGAAAATGATATGAAAACAATACTTGCCTGGCGAGAATGTTTTATCAATACAAAAATCTGCCCCGCCATGTTACCCAAGGCCATCGATTTGATTGAAAATCATCGTAATATCGGACACGAACTATTGATCATTACCGCCACCAACAGTTTTATCACCGCCCCCATTGCAGAACTGTTTAATATTAAGCACTTGATCGCAGCAGAACCTGAGCTGGTCAACGGACAATACACTGGCAAACTTAGCGGCACACCCTCCTTTGCCGAAGGTAAAGTCACTAGGTATGAGCAATGGCTACAGGAAAATAATTTCGAAGCTGGCATAAGCTGGTTTTACAGCGACTCGCATAACGATATTCCATTGTTCAACAAGGTCACCCACCCTATAGCCGTTGACCCAGATGATGCTTTGAAGGCTGAAGCTGAAAAACGAGATTGGTCAGTGATTAGTTTACGATAAGATCGTCTAACCGAAATAATTAATGGTACTAGCGAAGAGAAATGGGGTGTCATAAAGATAAAAGCTACTTCCGATGATACGGATGCCCCTTCAAAATACTCCACGCCCGATAAAGCTGTTCTGCAATAACAACTCTGACCAAAGCATGAGAGCGATCATTTTTCATCTGCCTGTTGTTTAATCTCAGGATCAATTCCATCTGCGCTGCCAATCACAATGGCAATGTTCTGTCCTTGATATAGCCATTCTTCCATCTTTATTTGAGAGATCAATGCCCCAAAAGTTTTCCCCTTTTTCATTACAGAACGATCAGTTTTGAATTTACATAGATCGCCGACTTGATGCGTTCACCCTCTTCCTTGATATTTTTTTCTATAGGCGTTGATTTATTTCTTATTGATGGCGTAATTTCAATTAGATTGATCTGAAGTTCTGGAGGCATGCGCCTTCTGAATTCCGCATAGCCAGTGTTGACCTATTCTGGCATTTTTTTGCCGACGGCAACGAGACATATTTTCAATGTTTAGCCAAAAATATTAAAGAGCAAATGATTTTTTAATGAACAGTCTGTTGAGTAGAGCTTGAGTCATCCGCGAGAGACCAAAGTTTTTCCAGTTGATAATGCGCACGCATTGTTGGATGCATGATATGCACAATGATGTCACCGAGATCGACCAACACCCATTCGCCATAGCGCTTGCCTTCTGCTCCGAACGGCGGGACTTTGTTCTTTTTGGCTTTTTCGATGAGCTTTTCAGCAATGGATATGACTTTTTTGCTGGAGGTGCCGCTGGCAATAATCATTAAATCGGCGAAGGATGATGCGCCTCTTATATCCAGTGTCTGGATGTTGGTGGCTTTGTTGTCTTCCAGTGTTTCTATAACTAGTTCAACAAGTTTTTCTAATTTCATACTTAATTATTATATAAGTGGTGTGCATGAATGAAGTCTAGCACTTTATTTGGCAATAAGGATTCTGATTTTGATGTCGAGCCGGACCTGAAATTATTCTTTATTTGGGTTGATGAGATATCAAGCATGGGAACATCCAGTTTCATAATGCACCCTGCTGCTTGTTGATGCAGGTCATCTACAGACATTGTGATGAAAACATCCATAAAATTCCTTATTTCTTTATTATCTATATTGTCATCGTTTCCCGGACGATTGGTGATGACGATATGAGCATAACCTAGTAAGGATTGCCATTGATGCCAAGTATTCAGGGTTTTGAAGTTTTCTATTCCTATTAGTAGGCAAAGTGGTGACTCTGAAAATCTTGACCGAAGGTCTTTTAGGGTATCAATAGTAGATGAAACCCCGCCTCTTCGGATTTCACAGTCATCGACTTTTAAACCAACCTGATTTTCAATGGCGAGATTTAACATTTCTAGTCGTTGCTCAGGGGATGCCAATGGCGAAGTTCGATGTGCGGGGTTGTTTAAAGGAATAAGGCGAAGTTCAGCAAGATCTAGTTCTTCAAGGCATGTCGTTGCTTGGTATAAATGTCCATTGTGTATTGGATCAAAGGTGCCGCCTAGGATGCCAACCGGTCGTGTCATTGTTTGATCATAATAGAAAATAGAATGAGTAAAAATCACAAATCCTATTCACGAATATGACCATCACCGATGACAATATATTTTTGAGATGTTAAGCCTTCCAGACCGACAGGGCCGCGGGCATGAAATTTATCGGTACTAATACCGATTTCAGCACCCAAACCATATTCAAAACCATCTGCAAAGCGGGATGAAGCATTGACCATGACGGAAGAGGAATCAACTTCGCGAAGGAACCGGTCTGCATTGTCTTTATCCTCGGTAACAATGACATCAGTGTGATCTGAGCTATATTCATCTATATGTTTCATGGCTTCTTCTAGTCCACTAACAATACGCAATGACATGATCGGTGCTAGGTATTCTGTATGGTAGTCTTCATCTGTTGCTAGCTTGATGTCAGGTAATATTTTAAGTGATGCTCCATCGCCTCTTATTTCGACATTGGCTTCTTTGTATAAAGGGGCTAATTTTTTAAGAGCATCCTCGGCGACACTTTCCGCTACTAACAAACATTCCATGGCGTTACATGTTCCATAACGTTGAGTCTTGGCGTTGTAGGCAACTTTGATTGCTTTATCCATATCAGCATGATCGTCAATATAAACATGACAGATGCCATCAAGATGTTTAATTACTGGCATGTGCGCCTCTTTACTGACGCGTTCGATCAGTCCCTTACCACCACGCGGGATGACGACATCAACATATTCATGCATGGTAAGCAATTCGCCAACTGCAGCACGATCTGTTGTTTCGATCACCTGTGCGGCATCTCCAGGTAACCCACAAGCTTTCAAGCCTTCTTTGATCAGGACAACAATAGCTTGGTTTGAATTGGTGGCTTCTGAACCTCCGCGCAAGATGGCGGCATTACCAGATTTAAGACAAAGTGCGGCGGCATCTGCTGTCACATTAGGTCGTGACTCGTAAATAATACCAATCACGCCTAAGGGTACGCGCATACGTCCAACCTTTATTCCAGAAGACATCTCTTCCATGGTTGGTATTTCACCGATGACATCAGACAGTTCGGCTATCTGACGTAGTCCTTCTGCCATTGCTTCTATTCTTGCAGGGGTCAGCTCAAGTCGGTCGAATAAGGCAGCATTTAGGCCATTGGCTTTACCTGCTGCAAGATCTAATGCATTGGTGTCCAGTAATTTTGCCTGTGACTCGATAATCAAATCAGCAATTTTTAAGAGTGCATTATTCTTAGTGTCGGTATCCGTTTTCGCCATAACACGAGAAGCTGCTCTGGCGCGTTTGCCGATATCTTGCATGTATTCTTTAATATTCATTTTCTTAATCGTTGTTATGAGATCTTAATTTATATGTATATCGGCACTTAAAGTGTTGGTGTTATGCCCAGAAAAGGCCAACAGTAAGTCTAGCATGGCATCCCAGGCAGTATGTTTTTCTGCGCTTTTAATTGTTTTATCCAAGGCATTGGCTTGCTTTAATAATTCATATAATTTTTTTAAATCATGCCTGTATAAAATGGATTTAATCGCCTGCTTACGTTTGTTGTCTCGAATTCGATAGTCAGCAAATAATTTATCCAGCGCAACATTATTACTTAAATGATAGCCTATGGTACACAGTCGTCGGTAATCCCACATTAGTGCGCCATAAATAGCCATCGGATCCATGCCTTCACTTTTAAGGCCATCTAACATTCTGACTAGGCGCTTTGTTTCATTCGCATAAGCACATTCGATGAGATTGAAAACATTAAAACGTGCGCTATCTGTTACAGCAGAGATAACGTCATCGACAGTGATTTCATCTCTCTCTACCAGCAAGCACAGCTTATGAATTTCCTGACTGGCTGCGAGCATGTTTCCTTCAACACGATTAGCGATTAGCTGTGCAGCATCCTTGGCAATTCGTTTCTGATGTTTTTGTGCTCGCTGACTTATCCAATTGGGCAATTTATCTGCATCAATAGGCCAGATTCTTGTGGTTACACCAATTTTGTCCAGAGATTTATACCACTTACTTTTTTGCATTTGTTTCTCTAGTTTGTTACAGGTAATAAGTAAAATATTCTCACCCGCAAGTTGTTCGGCGTATTCAGTTAAAACTTTTCCGCCTTCACGCCCAGGTTTGCTTGACCCCATACGTAATTCAATCAAACGTGTGCTGGCAAACAATGACATGCTGGCGTTTTCTTCAATCAATTTGTTCCAGTCGAAGCCAGTGGTAACATCAAGCACAATGCGTTCTTCTACTCCTGCTTTTCTGGCTTTGCATCGTATGAAATCTGAAGCTTCATTGAGTTGTAGTGGCTCATCACCACTGAGCAGATAGATCGGGGAAAGTCCTTTTCGTTCAATCTCGGCAGGCAATTGTTCTACCCTTACTTGCATTACTGAGCGGCAGCTCTCAGGCGTCTGAGTACGGAAACAGCGACTTGTTTGGCAATATCTTGTTTTAGTATTGCTTCTTCTTCGATTTTGCCCAAAATAGCGCCTTGATTAAAGGTAAAACCGCGCACCGCCGAGATAGATTCGGTGCTGGTTGTCACGCCCTCGCTCTTGTCAACAATCTCAAGTGTAGCGGTGTAGGTAATTTCATATTCTTCCGCCTTGCCTGTGGTCGGTGAAACAGATAAAACTTTTGAATGAAAAGATTCGTTACTCAAAGTGATTATGTAATCTGCATCTACTGCACTGGTGACAGGTTCTGTTCCAGCATCTGTTAATTGTTGTCTTACTTCTGCAGCAAGGATGTTGGCACCCAAAGATTGGATATAGATGCCTACATCTTGTAGTACTTGCTGGTTTGCCCCTCTAAGTTGGAAACCACAGGCACTCAGCCCTACCAATAGAAAGGCAAGGCTCACAATAGCGCCTCTATTGAATGGTGTCATTATTGGCTTCATCTAATATTTCCAAGTAGCTTGTATAGCCCTAGCTTATTATGAAATGACGATATTCACCAACCGTCTAGGCACAACAATGACTTTTCTAATCTCTTTGTCAACAATAAACTTTTGTACGTTTTCATCAGAAATGGCTGATTTTTCAATCTGTTTATTATCTGCGTCCGTAGCAACGGTAATTTTTGCCCGCAATTTTCCATTCACCTGCACCATAAGCTGCAACTCATTTTGTACCAGTGCGGCGGCGTCAATCTCAGGCCAAGCTGCGTTTATCAGCGGCTGTGTGTGCCCAAACTCATGCCATAGGGCATCGGTGATGTGTGGGACTATAGGGGATAAGAGTAATATAGATGTCTCCAGTCCTTCTCGTATAATCGCACGACCATTATCGGAGTCATCTTTTGCCTGAGACAAGGCATTGCTTAATTCCATAATGGCGGCAATAGCAGTATTGAACGTATAGCGGCGACCAATGTCGTCATTTACCTTAGCAATAGTGGTATGAATTTTAAGGCGTAATTTCTTCTGCTCGTCAGTCATCTCATCTTTTTTCAACTCAGGGACATTGTCTGTTTCGAGATGTGTAACAGATAATTTCCAAAGTCTCTTCAGAAAACGATGTGCGCCCTCAACCCCGGCATCAGACCACTCCAGACTTTGCTCGGGTGGTGCAGCAAACATGGTGTAAAGGCGAACTGTATCGGCACCATAACGATCAATCAGACCTTGAGGGTCAACACCATTATTTTTGGATTTGGACATCTTTTCAACACCGCCAATAGATACTTTCTGACCATCTGCATGTAAGGTCGCTCGGATAGCGGCGCCTTTATCGCCGTGCTCGACCGCGACATCAGCCGGATTAAACCAATCTTTGGAGCCATCATCATTGATGCGGTAATAGGTTTCAGCGACGACCATGCCTTGTGTTAGTAATTTACTGAAAGGCTCATCATTTTCTACCAGCCCTTCATCTCTTATGAGCTTGTTAAAAAAACGAGCGTAGAGTAAGTGCAGAATGGCATGTTCAATACCACCGATATATTGATCAACTGGCAACCAGTATTTGGCGCGTTCGTCCAGCATTGACTCGGATGCATCAGGACAGCAATAGCGAGCGTAATACCAGCTAGATTCGAAGAACGTGTCAAAGGTATCTGTTTCACGAATGTCACCATCACCAAGATCGTAAAAAGTTGTCATTTTCTTCAGAGGTGAGCCAGAGCCATCAACGACAACATCCTCTGGAAGACGAACAGGAAATTCAGAGGCTGTTTTTACCTCGCCATTGGCATCGGTAATAATTGGAATTGGACAACCCCAATATCGTTGCCGAGAAACCCCCCAATCACGTAAACGATAATTGACCTGTTTTTCGCCTTTGTTATGTTGCTTCAGCCAATCAGCGGTCGCATTGAATGCATCTTCCGAACCTAGTCCATCAAAAGGCCCTGAATTTTTGAGAATGCCTTTTTCAGTATAAGCTTCTTCTTCGATATTGCAGTCAGAACCATCAGTGCTGAAAATAACCTGTTTACGTCCAATGCCATATTTCTCAGCAAATTCCCAATCACGTTGATCATGTCCAGGGACGGCCATTACCGCGCCAGTGCCGTAGCCCATGAGCACGAAATTTGCCACATATAGAGGAACCGTATCACCACTAACCGGATGAATCACATTGAGTCCCAAGGCTAAGCCATTTTTTTCCATGGTCTCCATTTCAGCCTCAGTGATGCCGCCGCCTTTCTTGCATTCTTCAATGAAATCCGCCAATTCTGGATTGGTCTCAGAGGCCTTCAGGCTTAGCGGGTGTTCGGCCGCGACAGCGACATAGGTGACGCCCATTAAGGTATCAGGCCGCGTAGTATAAATGCCGATCTTCTCCTCGCTATTCTCAAGCTGAAAATCCATTTGCACGCCTTCGGAGCGACCTATCCAGTTGCGCTGTTGTGTTAGGACACGATCTGGCCAGCCAGGGAGTTTATCCAGATCGTCCAGTAATTCCTGCGCATAGTCTGTAATACGGAGAAACCATTGTTCAATAATGCGTTTCTCTACAATCGCGCCCGAGCGCCAACCCTTGCCACCAATCACTTGCTCATTGGCCAGAACGGTCTGATCCACAGGATCCCAGTTTACCGTAGCAGTTTTACGATAGGCTAGGCCCTTGCCTACCAAACGTGTGAATAACCATTGCTCCCATTTGTAATAATCCGGATCGCAGGTAGCTAATTCACGATCCCAATCATAAGCAAACCCCAAGCGTTTCAATTGAGTCTTCATATATTCAATATTTGAGCGCGTCCATTCAGCTGGCGGCATGTTGCTCTTGATCGCAGCATTTTCTGCCGGTAGACCAAAGGCATCCCACCCCATCGGCTGCATGACATTTTTACCCTGCATCCGTTGATAACGCGAGATAACATCACCAATGGTGTAGTTTCTGACATGCCCCATGTGTAACTTGCCACTGGGATAGGGAAACATGGATAGGCAGTAGAATTTTTCCCTAGAAGGATTTTCTGTGGCTTTGAAGGCCTGGGTGTTATCCCAGTTTTTCTGAACGTTTTTTTCTATACTTGAGGGGTCGTAATGCTGATCCATGGGTCGATAATATCTTAACTTGGCTTATTATTAAAAGCCGCAAGGATACAGCAGGTGGCGTTGTGCTCACAAGGTAAGCACGGAAAAATACCTTAAGGAAGGCCTGATTAATTAAATAGTCAGGCATTCTATGAAAAGAAGGCCCGACTATTGTATTACTAACAGCTTATTTATCTGAGATGGACAGATTATCTATATTTTTTTCAACAATCAATGCACCGATTCCACGAACCTCAGCGAGTTCTTCCACCGATTTGAAACCATCGTTTTGTTCACGATAAGCAATAATGGCATCTGCACGTGTTTCGCCAACCCCTTTAATCGACATCATTAAAGATTCCTTATCAGCAGTGTTGATATTGATCGTTTCAGCAAATAAAAATGTTGGGATTAAAAGACAAATAGCGAGTAGTATTTTTTTGAATATTTCCATATGTGTTCTCCTAAACTAGAACTAGACTATAAAAATTCCATGTGGCTACATTACCTTGCAGCTGGCTTAATCCTAGCGTAGATATTTAATTTTTAGAATACTCCAGATGGGGTAAATTTAGGGAATATCTGATTATAAAGACTTGGGGCTATCCCAGATAACTCAAACAATAAGGGGTTATCATGAGCGGTGTGCGAGTCATTTAAGCCACTATAAACACTGAACCCTGACGTAATTAATAGCCTATTCTGTTCCTCATACATACGGCACCAAATACAAAAAATGCTGGCTAGCCGAGATCCGATCTCAAAACCTCAGCCTTATCCACGTTCTCCCATGGGAGAGCAATATCCATCCGCCCAAAATGCCCATACGCTGCTGTCGGTTTATAAATAGGTCGCAACAGATCTAGCATACTAATGATGCCCTTAGGTTGAAGATCAAAATGCTCTCTTACTGCCGCAACTAATTTAGATTCATCAACTGTCCCTGTACCAAAAGTCTCAATACTGATCGAAATCGGTTCAGCCACACCAATCGCATAAGACGCTTGTACTTCGCACTTGGAAGCCAGACCCGCAGCTACAATATTCTTTGCCACATAACGTAAAGCATAGGCCGCGGAGCGATCTACCTTGGAAGGATCTTTGCCCGAGAAGGCACCGCCACCGTGACGCGCCATGCCGCCATAAGTATCAACAATAATTTTACGACCCGTCAAACCACAATCACCAACAGGACCACCGATGACAAAACGTTCAGTTGGATTAATGTGGTATAGAGTTTTCTCGTGCAGCCATTTTTCAGGTATTACAGGTTTAATAATTTCTTCCATCACGGCTTCGCGCAGATCTTCTATACTAATGTCATCAGTGTGCTGCGTAGATAAAACTACGGCATCAGTTGCAACGGGCTGGTCATCTTCGTAGCGGAACGTTACCTGACTTTTGGCATCAGGACGTAACCAGCTTAATGTGTCATTTTTTCTGACCTCGGCCTGTTTACGTACCAGACGATGAGCATAATCAATCGGTGCTGGCATTAAAGTATCTGTTTCATTACAGGCAAAACCAAACATCAGGCCCTGATCTCCCGCGCCCTGTTCCTTGTCTTCACCTTCATCCACACCCATAGCAATGTCATCTGACTGTTTATCCAATGCCACCATGACATTGCAACTATGGCCATCGAAACCAAGAGCGGGATCGTTATAACCGATTTCATTGATAGTCTCTCGAACAATAGATTCCAAATTGACATCGGCTTCTGTTGTTATTTCACCGGCAATCACAGCCAGACCAGTGGTTACCAATGTTTCACAGGCGATCCTTGATTTTAGATCTTGTGCGAATATCGCGTCAACAATTGCATCTGAAACCTGATCAGCAACCTTATCCGGGTGTCCCTCAGAGACAGATTCTGAAGTAAATAAATAATCCTTTTTCATGTATCTTAATACCTGTCGCTGCGTTTTAATCTTGCTAGAATTGGATGAGCAGCGCAGTTTAACTGATTGCGGCGCGATTGACGATAGCATGATGGCCATTGTTAGCCCAAAGCTAAAATATCCCCTTTTGATGGATCACCGCATGATTGTTTTCAGGCGTGCGCACCGCGTTGCACTTTAAAATTGTCTTTAATTATCTTTATTGATGATGCTACCAGTCGGTTACTGTCCTTGCATTTTGCGCCAGCAGAGACCACAGAGATTATGATTTAGGGGCTGACCCAGATAACCTAGAAAAGGGTTATCATGAAAAGCCTGCAAAAGAGTCGTTTAAGCCATTACAAGCAAGCTCGCCTGAGCGGGCATTTTATCTCGGGATCGACAGCCAGAACTTCGGCCAGTTTGTGCGGCGTGAAGCGCAAGGTTATCCCCGACAGTATCGTCTACTCCGACTGCTGGAGAGGCGATAACGTGCTGGATGTGTCCGACTTTCATCATTTCCGCATCACCCATTCCAGGCGGTTTGCCGACCGTCACAATCACATCAACGGCATTGAGAATTTCTGGAACCAGGCGAAGCGCCACATGCGCAAATTCAATGGTGTTCCCAAGGTTCAGTTTGGGTTATATTTGAAGGAATGTGAGGGGGCGTTTTAATAACAGTGACCCGTCAGCCCAATGACTACAGCTAAGGCAGTGGGTTAGACGTCACCTAAGGTAGTTATCTGGGTCAGCCCCATGATTATTAGCTCCGTTTAATTGTTGTTTGTATCGCTCCTATGGAGCTTGGGATTGTGATTATTTATCTGGCTACAAAGATGTCATCCCTACGGGATTCTACTTGAACAATCACTTTTACCCCAAATCCTCAGTATAGAGTAGCGCCAGCGCTTCAAGGGCTTTTGTAAATCCCTCTTTGATCGAGCATGGCCCGCTATCATCTGGTCGTAAGGCCCGATAGTTTGGCCGATTTTTTCTAACTCAACTCGAATTTGGCCGGTATGCTGCGCTGCTACGGGGTCGTAATCCAGCACAGTCAAGCGAGCGGCGAAAAATACCTTGTCTTGCTCAGTTATGCTGAGGTCTCAATATAATGGTCTGTTTTTAGCGAAAAAATCGGAAACTTTGGTTCTAAACCTGATTTATGCAAAGGTCCATTCATGCTTATTGTTCTATACGTAATCGCTGACTAATGTGTTCTTTGAGCAGTTCCATTTCTGAATGAGAAAATAATGCGGTAACCAATAGCATATAATACGCAGAGATTTCTGACAGCTCTTCATAAAAAGCCTGATGTTCGACCACAACCCATTTTCGATCAAATGCATGGCTGAATACCAACAGTAAAAAGGCAGCAATCGACAAATACGTGAAGAAATTAGAACGCAAATAAATATCCTTATAAGACCAATAGTGATGATACTCTTTCACTAACATCGCTATAAGGACAAACTGGGTAACAAAGAAAATCACACGCCCTTCTTCAGCTAGTAAAAAAATGACAACTTGAGGGACATCAAACTTATCAACATCTACCTCACGAAATACAAAGATAAAACACAAAACAGAAAAAGACGCAAAAATAATACGGGACTGCCCCCTTAGTCGTAATGACGAAATAAAAAATATCAGGCATGACAGAAGCAACATCACCACTTGAATGTTTTCTATCCAACTGTTTTCCTTATAAATAAACTCATCATTATTAACCAATACCATAAACACTAAGGTAAGATTAAGGACAATCAATATAGCCATGACAATGGCATTTCTGGGTGTCATAAAATGTTTGATAATATCCATCAAGCCCTCAAATAATAACCCTTATTGAGTAGCGCCAAGCCACTCGCCAATCAATATTTCTTTGAATGTTACAATGAGTCCTTAGCATAAACTGAGCAAGACAAGGCACCCAAATCCTCAGTATAGAGTAGCGCCAGCGCTTCAAGGGCTTTGTGAATCCCTCTTTCAAGCCTTATGGCTGGCCATTACAGCAGATTATAGCAGGTAGTGCCGAGAGGTTTACTCAAAACCCTGTTTACTAAAAAATACTAGTTCGGTGCATTGTCAGCACTCAATTGGCTATTTTGGACGGGTGCCTTGTAGCAGTGGACAATCTTGCTGAATAAGCTTGGCGAGGACACTCAGAGAAATCTCAAAATCATATCCGCAATTGAGGACATCGTAATACGTCACAAGTGAATTCTGGTCTTCGCGCCCTCGGGCAAAACGCAAGAATGCTGACAACAATCATTTCGTTACGAGGGTATAAGGTGTTCGTTGTTACCGGCACAACGAATAAGTCTGAGCGTGAGCGTACGGAATCAATGGGTTGATTTATTGGCGCTTACGCTTCAGATTTGCTGCGCCAATAGACGAATCGGTGGTAGGTCAGCTCATTGCTTTTACAAAATTGGTTCTGGGAGAGTCCCGACAGTTTCCAGGCTTCCACTTGCTGCTTCCAGTAAGCGCTGGGTGTCTGTGGTTCAGTGACATTGTTCATGTGTTTCTCCTGTGTGTGGTGACCAAGAGAAAGTCTGGCTGGGGCTATTCCGAAAATATAGAGAGGCCGGTTTAAGTACGCTTACCTTATAGAAGGGGAAAACATGTCAAAAATAACCGATCTTAAAGATCAAATTGATACTAAAACTATGAACTTACTATTATTAGGCATTCCTACTGGTGGCTTGTATTACTATATGCGGCTGTATGCTAATTACAGAATTATAGATAAAACCACTAAAACACAAACAGCCACTGATTGTTTTATGATATGGATTGCTATTTTTAGCGGGACTGCCGCTATTTTTTTTGAGTGTTCCTGACGATGCCTTCTTCATAATCGGTTTAATTCTAGTTCTTCCAGAGGCCGTCATGTGGATCATTTGGAGTTTTAGGGCTAAGAGGGCACTTGAAGAATATTGTTTTATTGAACACAAGGTTGATTTGAAAATGAAAGGATTCTATACATTTTTATTTACGGTCTTTTACATTAACTATTGTATTAACGATCTGCAAGAGGTTCAAAGGAGGCAAAGTGTATTGAATAGTTAAACCGTCTTGCCACTAATCACAAGGCTCCCAATAGGCCTTGTGCATCTAACTGGAAGGGGTAATTAGCAATGGGTAAGGTGTCATCTAGGTGAAAACTGCCTTCATGCTGCATCAGGATGAAGGTCTTGATGAATGTAGAGGGCTGGTACCCACGATTACTTTTTGGTCGGGGGGGGGAAGTGCTTATCGATTCGCTCAGACAGGTTCATGCAGTCCATTGAGGGAGTCCATTAATTGAGCAGTGGCCAATAAACCGGTACGAGAGGAGAGGTGAGTCAATCGTTGGTGGTATCGAGTTTGTAGGGTAGCATAGTCATAAGCCTTGCGTTGTGCAGCCATTGGGTGATGCAGGGTTTTGCTGTAACCTTTGTTGTTAACTGTGTACAGTCAAGGCTTCTACGTTTTAGGGATTTCTATCTGGGGGGGGATTTGGGTTTACTGATTCGCTACAAAGGTGTCCCTTACCGGATTTATATTTATTTTCCCTGTTTGATTGGTGTTTGGTTAGCTCCGTAGGAGCGATACCTTTGTCATTACCTACGGGATTTAGATTTTCGTGCCTTTCGTGGTTAAACGAAATCCCCCCTGTTAATGGGCTAGGGGGTATTTCGTACAACAAGGCACCGACAAAAAAGGCCGCATGGAAACCTGCACCAGATCATCCTTGGCGGAGACTATTTGCCTGTTATTCAAACAACACTGCTCCGTAATGAATATAAACTTAAGGGGACATTTGCGCTTTGGCTTGACATGATATAATAACCATATAATCAGCTATTTATTTTCATAAAAATTCTTACAAAGATGGTATTAACAGAAACTCCTGTATGTGACTTCGGCCAAAATGCGATTGACTTCGGCCTGACTGATACTGGCGGTAAGCTCTGGACGCTAGAAGATTGTCGGGGTGAAAACGGCACTTTGGTGATGTTCATCTGCAATCACTGTCCCTATGTCAAAGCCATTCAGGAGCGTCTAGTCCATGATACAGAAGAACTCATGGAGCTCGGCGTCAAAAGCGCTGCTATTATGTCCAATGATGCCAATGACTACCCCGAAGACTCTTTTGAAAATATGCAAAAGATCGCCGAACAATACCAATACCCGTTCCCCTATTTACTGGATGAAACGCAGGAAACTGCCAAGGCCTATGGTGCTGTCTGTACCCCGGATTTTTTCGGCTATAACGCAGATCTGAAACTACAATATCGCGGCCGTTTGGATGCCAGCCACACTGAAGCTGCGACAGCTGACGCACCTCGTGAATTATTTGAAGCCATGAAACTCGTTGTTACCTCAGGTCAGGGGCCGGAGGAGCAGATCACGGGGCTAGGCTGTTCCATTAAATGGAAGGCCTAGGAAAAATGGGATTAGACTAAAAGCGAAAGCCAAAACCTGCACAAAAAAACAGCAAATCGATGCCAACAACTCTAAATTCAGGATAGATATCCTGAAAAAGCGCTAAATTTAACCCATCATTCTTAGATATGAGACTTTTTGCAAATCAAAAACTGGCAGAGTATTAGCATTACTGTAATCGCTATCAACCTCACGATGCGATAGTATTAGAAACACCCATGCGGTATTGTCAGCTCCTCACGGAGGCAGCCTGGAAAAGTCTCATAGGTACTGAGTCCAGACAATTCTCTTGCCCGAAAACCGTGGCTGGGGGACAATGCGCCGCTGAGAAAACTTCTTCCAGAAGTGCGCATAACGACTAGAATAATAATTCAGGGCACGATTCATCTTGGAAAGACTTACGTAGACTACACCGTAGCGGCGCAGGTTACATTCTAAAATCAACCAGCTCTCAGGAGATTTTTATGCTTTCGAGGCGTGAACTTGCCAACGCGATCCGTGCATTGAGTATGGACGCAGTGCAAAAAGCAAATTCTGGCCATCCAGGTGCCCCGATGGGCATGGCGGACATGGCAGAAGTGTTGTGGAATGATTTTCTTCAGCATAATCCCGCAAACCCAGATTGGCCAGACCGAGATCGGTTTGTCATGTCTAACGGCCACGGTTCGATGCTTTTGTATTCCCTGTTGCACCTGAGTGGTTACGATCTCTCGATTGAAGATATCAAGCAATTTCGTCAACTGCATTCAAAGACCCCAGGGCATCCAGAATATGGTTACACTCCGGGGATTGAAACAACCACCGGGCCACTAGGACAAGGTATTGCCAATGCCGTTGGCATGGCCATTGCAGAACGTGCGCTGGCCGCAGAGTTTAATCATGATGAGTTAGATATCGTTAATCACCACACCTATTTCTCTGTTGGTGATGGTTGCTTAATGGAAGGCATCTCGCATGAAACCTGTTCATTGGCAGGCACATTACAGCTCGGTAAGCTCATCGGCTTCTATGATAGTAATAGTATATCCATTGATGGCAATATTGAAGGTTGGTTTACCGATGACACGGTGGCACGTTTTGAAGCTTATGGCTGGCATGTCATTCGTGACGTTGATGGTCATGACTCCGATCTAATTATTGCCGCACTGAACGATGCGCGATCAGAAACCAACAAACCAACATTAATTTGCTGTACTACAGTCATTGGCTGGGGCTCGCCAAATAAACAAGGTAAAGAATCTAGTCATGGCGCACCGCTCGGTGACGATGAAATCGCATTGACTAGAGAAGTTCTGGGTTGGAAACATGATGCCTTCGTTATTCCCGATGAATATTATGCTGGCTGGGATGCCAAAGAACGTGGTGCACAACAAGAATCAGAATGGAATAAAAAATTCGGCACTTATCAGGAAAAATATCCTGAGCAAGCTGAAGAATTTCAACGCCGTATCGAAGGCAAACTCCCTGATAACTGGGCAGAGGCCTCTGCAAACTATATTAAGGATGTTGCTGAGGCTGGGGAAAGCATTGCTTCACGTCAGGCTTCACAAAAAGCACTCGATGGTTATGGTGTGTTGTTGCCTGAATTGATTGGTGGCTCCGCAGATTTGGCAGGATCAAATTTAACTCTCTGGTCTGGCTCAAAAGGTATTGATGGAAAATCAGGGGCCGGAAATTACATCTATTACGGCGTGCGTGAATTTGCCATGTGCGCCATTAATAATGGCCTGACACTACACGGCGGTTTCATTCCTTATGGTGCGACCTTTTTGATCTTCTCGGAATATGCGCGTAATGCTTTGCGTATGGCCGCTTTAATGAAACAACGAAATATCTTTGTTTTCACTCATGACTCCATTGGTCTCGGCGAAGATGGCCCGACACATCAGGCGGTTGAACAAGCAGCCACCTTACGCTTGATCCCTAACATGACGGTATGGCGTCCCTGTGATGCCGTTGAGTCAGCAGTAGCGTGGCAAATGGCAATTGAAAAAAACGATGGCCCATCTTCATTGCTTTTTTCCCGCCAAAAACTGGCACATATGTCGCGTTCAGCCGAGCAAATTGAAAACATCAAAAAAGGCGCTTATATATTACTGGATTGCGAAGGCGAGTCCGAAGTTATCATCATTGCCACAGGCTCTGAAGTTGAACTTGCCATAAGTATCGCAAACAAACTCAATCAGACTGGCAACGAAATTCGGCTTGTTTCCATGCCGTCCACAGATATGTTTGATGCTCAGGATCAATCTTATCGTGACTCAGTCTTACCTCCAGCTTGCCGCAATCGTATTTCAGTAGAAGCAGGCATCACAGATTACTGGCGTAAATATGTCGGTTTGGATGGCAAGGTATTAGGCATCGATAGTTTCGGTGAATCTGCCCCGGCGAATGATGTTTTTGAACATTTCGATCTGACTGCAGAGAAATTGGAAGCAATGATTAAAGACCTATTGAATTAAAGCATGGCAAATTAAGATCTAACGGCTACGTAACTATATAATAATTATTTAAGACGAAGACGGAGAATTAAAGATGGCAATTAAAGTTGGTATTAACGGTTATGGTCGTATTGGACGAAACATCCTGCGCGCCGTGTACGAATCTGGGCGTACAGATGAAATCCAAA
This sequence comes from Gammaproteobacteria bacterium, assembly GCA_965261165.1. Lineage (GTDB taxonomy): Bacteria > Pseudomonadota > Gammaproteobacteria > Eutrophobiales > Eutrophobiaceae > SMWN01. The sequence continues at coordinate 1,633,805 of OZ253445.1, forward strand.
TCGTGGCTATTAACGATCTTGGCGATGCCAACACCAACGCACATTTGACCAAATATGATACGGCCCACGGGAAATTCCCGGGTGAAGTTTCTGTTGAAGGCGATTACATGGCCGTTAACGGCGACAAAATTAGAGTATTGTCAGAACGTGATCCTGCCAAACTGCCATGGGGCGAACTCGGTATCGATGTGGTACATGAATCAACAGGTTTTTTTTCCAGCAAGGAAAAAGCCAGTACTCATCTTGCCAGTGGCGCAAAAAAGGTCATCATCTCGGCACCTGGTGGCAGTGATGTCGATGCAACCATTGTTTATGGCGTTAATCACAACATCTTAAAAGCATCAGATACCATTATTTCCAATGCCTCCTGCACAACCAATTGTCTAGCACCACTAGCCAAAGTATTGCATGAAGGCATTGGAATTGAACAAGGCGTAATGACAACCATTCATGCCTATACCAATGACCAGGTGCTAACCGACGTTTACCATTCCGACTTACGTCGAGCACGTGCAGCCACCATGTCTATGATTCCTACAACGACAGGAGCTGCTGCTGCTCTTGGTCTGGTGCTGCCAGAACTCAATGGTAAACTGGATGGCTATTCTATGCGTGTACCAACCATCAATGTTTCAGTGATTGATTTATCTTTTTCTGCAGCACGGGGAACTACAATCGAAGAAATCAATTCCTTAGTAAAAACGGCGGCCGACGGTGAGATGAAAGGGGTATTGGCCTATAATGATAAATTACTGGTGTCGATAGATTTCAATCATGACCCGGCATCTTCTACCTATGATTCAACACAAACCAGAATCATGGGCGGTAATCTGGTAAAAGTGATTACCTGGTATGACAACGAATGGGGGTTTTCAAACCGCATGTTGGATACCACCATTGCATTAATGAACGCGAGCTAAACAACAATTGTAAGCATCCTATAAATGACAATATTGGTAAAAATTGCAAATCTGGATCTGAAAGGAAAGCGGGTGCTGTTACGTGAGGATTATAATGTGCCACTCAAGGATGGAGAGGTTGAGGACGATACACGAATCTACGCCAGTTTATTAACCATTAACAAATTGCTTGATGCTGGAGCAAAGGTCATGATCATGTCTCACCTGGGTCGCCCAAAGGAAGGAAAAATCGACGAAGCATTCAGCCTAACACCCGTAGCAAAATGTTTGTCTTCACTACTTGATAGAGAAGTGCCATTAGTCAAAGATTGGCTTGATGGCATCAATATGGATAACAGAGATATCGTTTTATGTGAAAACGTCCGTTTTGAAGTCGGTGAAAAAGCCAACGAAGATGAACCATCCAGAAAAATGGCAGCCTTGTGCAATGTCTATGTTAATGATGCTTTTGCCACTGCACACAGGGCACAGGCATCTACCCATGGTGTCGCAAAATATGCGCCTATTTCTGCAGCCGGCCCGCTTTTGATTGCAGAATTAAAAACCTTATCCAAGGCACTCAAAGAACCAGCTAAACCCATGGTTGCCATTGTTGGTGGTTCCAAGGTTTCTTCTAAATTAGCCATTCTCTCTTCGCTTTCAGAAAAAGTAGATCAACTTATTGTTGGCGGTGCGATTGCCAATACCTTTCTCAAAGCAGCAGGATTCAATGTCGGCAAATCACTTTACAAAGGAGAACTGGTTAGAGATGCAAAAAAATTAATGGCTTCGGCAAAAGAAAATGGTGCAGAAACTCCCTTGCCAATTGATGTTGTTTGCGCAAAAGAATTCAGTGAGCATGCTGATGCAAGCATTAAAAGTATCCACCAGGTTGCAGATGACGATATGATTCTGGATGTTGGCCCCGAAACTATTGCGAAATTCACAGATATGCTAGAGCAGGCAGAAACTATTGTCTGGAACGGTCCACTGGGAGTTTTCGAATTTGATCGTTTTAGCGCTGGAACCAGAGCAATGGCAGAGAGTATTGTCATCAGCGATGCTTTTTCTATTGCCGGTGGCGGGGATACCTTGTCTGCTATTTCAAAATTTGGCGTATCAAACAAGATTTCTTATATCTCCACAGGTGGCGGCGCTTTTCTGGAATTTCTTGGAGGAAGAAAATTACCTGCTGTTGCCATACTTGAAGAAGCGGCGCGTGCATGGGCCGCAATGGAGAGAGCTAGAGAATGCTAGGCAGCTTTCCTAAACCCACAAAACTAACAAATAATAAACAATTCAGAAATATACAAACGCAAGAGGTTAGAATCATCAGAGGCCTTCACATCATTCAAAACCACTGAATAAGACGTATAGGCAATAGCATTAATTTATAAAGTTTGTATGAAACAGTTTCATTTTGCGAGAATTCTCCTTTAATCGTCACAGCAATAGCATAAAACCCCTCAATGAGCGTGTTTTAGTTATTACTTATCCATTATCGAGCATTCAGACACAATACATCTACAGATAACGTATTTGTTACTGTAGGTTTATCCCCTTTCCCCTCTTAAAGGTGATGAATGATTTATGCCCTGCTAAAGGCATATCTGCGAACCAACCTTGGGTGGTTTTTCCCTGGGATATTTTTTCGGGATATTTTTTCGGGACTTTTTCCCAGTACATAGACGAACGATCTTCAAAGGTCTTGAGAATGGTCTTATTTTACCTGTTTCGGTAGAGTTTAGTGTAGATTATACAAGAGTCTTATATTGTATTGTTGTTTCGCCGTGTGTTCATATTATGCAAACTCTTTGCCCATTATCTGATGTCATGATGAGCGCCCAATCCTTAATCGGTTGAAGTCGCATAATAACCTATCTACAACATTTTCAGTTATAAACAGGCAGGTATTATGTTACAATATGACGTACGTTTCATCGCATTATTATTGGGTGAGTCATCCTTTGAATAAAAATAAAGTAATCAGTCCATTTATGCCTGCCAGACACAAGCATCAGGCATGTCTCCATTCTGCCATCAAGGCAGCAAAAAAGCATTGTGATGCCCTGAGCCTACGCCTAACCCCCGTCAGGCAGCATGTTCTAGAATTGGTATGGCAAAACCATGAACCTGTGAAGGCTTACGATATTCTTGATGATTTAAAGCAAGGACATTCTTCATCCGCACCTCCGACAGTTTATCGCGCATTAGATTTTTCCCCAAGGAGAGAGTTTTGCACACAAAATCAAGTCTTTAAAATGCCTATGTAGGATATGGAGCGCCAAATCATAATCATGCCAGTCAGTTTTTAATATGCCGATCCTGTGGCGTAGCAGCTGAAATGGATGATACGGATGTAAGAAATTTAATCGCTAATAAAGCAGCTGAGCTGGGTTTTAAAATTAATAAAGAAATTATTAAAGGGCACCTCTATTAATGGTCTTTTTCCGCGATTACGGCGTCAGTCTCGTACTCAAATCCTCATGTTATTCCATATACACTGCGGTTTTCCGTGCACGACTTCCTTGTGCTCACGAAAAAATATTAATTAATAGAGATACCCTAAAGTGAAAGGTGTTTGTTCGCAATGCAGTAATAAACCTGACTGAGCTATTTGTGATGTTCAGAATAATATTTATTTTTACGTTTATTGTGTGTCAATTTTCACAGTACAGCTCTGCAAGTGAAGCAGGCATGAATAATATTTTTGTCAGTATTTTGCCGCAAAAATATTTCGCTGAGAGGCTTGTTGGGGAGCATGTGGATGTGTCCGTGATGGTGGGGGCAGGGCAGAATCCGGCAACGTATGAACCCACTCCTAAACAAATGGCATTACTTGCTAAATCACAATTATATTTTCAGATAGGTGTTCCGTTTGAAAGTATATGGATTGATATAATTGGCGAATTGAATCCTGATCTAGAAATCGTTGAGTGTTGTAAAGAACTGCGAGCTAGACATGATGAAGGGCACTCTCATAAACATCATGCGGAAGAGAATGCAATGGATCCGCACATTTGGACAGCCCCTGTTAATGCAAAAGCTATTTCATTAAGAATTAAAGAAGAATTGATTAATAGTTATCCTGTTTATGAAAAAGAGTTTGAAATTAATTATTCCAGATTAATAGAAGACCTGGATAAACTTGATCGGGACATTAAGTCACGTTTCGCGCAACTAGATAATCGCTACATAATTGTGTCTCATCCTTCCTGGGGATATTACGCAGAGGCATATGACTTAATTCAATTACCGATTGAAGTAGAAGGCAAAGATGTCCGCGCAAAGTCTCTGGCAAAATTAATTGAATTTGCAAAGTCAAAAAAATTAAACAGAGTATTTATACAAAAACAATTCAATAAGAATTCAGCAGAGATCATTGCTAAGGAGATCGCTGCTGAAATTATCGAACTCGATCCATTAGCTGAAGACTATATTGCAAATCTTTACTATGTGACTGATGCCATTATGACCAGGAAGAATTAAGCATTGGATACAATTATTAATCTTGATAATGTCAGTTTCTCCTACACGCATATCCCTATTGTACGTGACATTACGCTTGCCATTGGTAAAGGTGAATTTCTGGGAGTTATAGGCCCGAATGGTGGTGGTAAAAGCACACTGCTTAAGCTGATACTTGGTTTGCTTCAACCAGATAAGGGAGACATCAAAGTGTTTGAGGGGAATCCAGATAAAGGACGTTCTAGAATTGGCTATGTTCCGCAGTATCCTGCATTTTCCAGAGATTTCCCGATTAATGTCCATGATGTCGCGCTTTTGGGACGTCTAGGAGAAACTTGTTGGTATGGAGGTTATACGCAGGAAGATAAGGATATCGCAATGAATTCGCTTAAGGCGGTCGGGATTGACAAGGTTAGTAATCAAACCATTGATTCACTTTCAGGTGGACAGTTACAACGAGTTTTGATTGCCCGGGCACTCGCATCAAAACCAGATATTTTGATCCTTGACGAGCCCACTGCAAATATTGATGTTCGTGCTGAAGAAGATATTCTTGCCTTACTAAAACAATACAATGGTCGCATGACTATTATTATTGTCTCTCATGATATCGGCTTTATTTCAGCCTATGTTGATCGGGTGGCATGCCTGAATCAAACGATGCTTTGTCATGCAACGAGTGAAATTAGCGGCAAGACTATTGAAGAATTATATGGCGCACCAGTGAAGATGATCCAACATGCACACTGATAATAATATCTTATGACTGAATTATTCTCCGTATTGATGGATTATAGCTTTATGCAGCATGCCTTTATTGCGTGCATATTGTCCAGTATTGGTTGTGGAACTATAGGTACTTATGTTGTTGTTAAGCGAATTGGCTTCCTGGCAGGGGGGATTGCGCATACTGTTTTGGCAGGAATGGGGATCGCCTATTTTATGGAAGGCTCGCCCTTAGTTGGCGCAGTTATCTCAGCTTTGTTTGCTGCTCTGTTTATGAGCTTTGTCAAGCTACGCTGGAAACAGCAAGAAGATATACTTGTTGCTGCTTTCTGGTCTGTAGGAATGGCAATAGGTATTTTATTTATTTCAATAACTCCAGGTTACAACGTTGATCTGATGAGTTATTTATTTGGTAACATTCTAATAGTTTCGAAGGCAGATCTGATGCTGATGGCAGCCTTGGATATTATTATCGTCAGTATTGTTTTTTTATTTTATAAACAATTCATGGCAGCGGTTTTTGATGAAGAGTTTGCGCGTCTTCGTGGGATAAAAATTGAAATCTACTATACGGTATTAATGTGCATGGTGGCCTTAACTGTCGTGTTATTGATTCAGATTGTTGGACTGATTTTGGTGATTGCTTTACTGATATTTCCAGCAGCGTGCGCTGCGCAATTTTTCCATTCCCTGTTCAAGATAATGTTAGCTGCAACAATTATCTGTATGATGATGACAACTAGTGGTTTAAGTATTGCCTACCAACCAGATTTGCCGGCAGGTGCCACGATTATTATTGTTGCTGCATTGTTCTATGTGATTTCTATCATAGGCAATACATTAATAAAACGCATGCAGAAAAAATCAGCGAACTATTAAATTCTTCGTTTTTGTACGGCCCGCGCAAGTTTTCCAATGAGATTTTCTGAATCATCCCAGCCAAGACAGGCATCAGTAACACTTTGACCATAAGTGAGTTCCTGACCCTCGACAATATCCTGTCGTCCAGCGACAAGATGGCTTTCGATCATAGCCCCAAAGATACGTTTATCACCAGAGGCAATCTGATTAGCTACATCGGAACCAACTTTCATTTGCAATTCATGTTTTTTATTACTGTTAGCATGACTAAAATCAATCATGACATTATTCGATAAACCGACATTCTCAAGTTCTGCAGCAACCCTGTTGATATTGGCAGTATCATAATTGGGAGTTTTGCCGCCACGGAGAATAATATGGCAATCAGGATTACCAGTGGTTGAGAAGATCCCTGAATTACCTTCTTTTCTTAAAGATAGAAAGTGATGTGGTTTGATTGCAGACCCAATTGCATCAACGGCGACTTTAGTCGTGCCATCGGTACCATTTTTAAAGCCTATAGGACATGAAAGACCGGAGGCCAGTTCTCGATGTACCGGGCTTTCAGTTGTTCTTGCGCCGATAGCACCCCAACTGATTAAATCAGTTACATATTGTGGCGTGATCAGATCGAGATATTCTGTTGCAGCAGGGATACCAGGCCCATTAAGATCAAGCAGAAGGTTGCGTGCTAAACGTAAACCTTGATTGATCTCGAAGCTGCCATCGAGATGGGGATCATTAATTAGTCCCTTCCAGCCAACGGTTGTTCTCGGTTTTTCAAAATAGACACGCATGATGATTAACAGGTCATCGGAATATTTATCGATCAGAGGTTTTAATCTTGAAGCATATTCTTTTGCAGACTTTATATCATGGATAGAACAAGGGCCTGCGATTACGACCAGGCGATCGTCATCTCCGGATAAGATATTGTGAATCGCCTGTCGCGTGTTGTGAGTTGTTCCTGCGGCTTGTTCAGTAACCGGAATTTCTTCCAGAAGCACAGCAGGCGGTATGACAGTTTTTATTTCATTGATACGAAGATCGTCTGTTTGATGACTCATTTTATATTTACTTTTATTTTAAAATTAAATTAATTATTAAGTATGTACGAACTTCACTAACCAGGCGGCCATGTTAGTAATCTTCCGGCAAGAACATGAACATGTAAATGAAAGACTGTTTGTCCAGCATCTTCACCATTATTTACAACTAGCCGGAACGCCTCACCAAAACCTTCTTGTTTTGCGATTTTCGCTGCTGTTATTAATAAATGCCCTAGGAGAGTTTCATCTTCTTCAAGGGCATCCGAGACCATCGCAATAGATTTTTTTGGTACTACCAGAATATGCACTGGTGCCTGCGGATTCGCATCGCGAAATGCAAAACATTGTTCATCTTCATAAACAATATCTGCGGGTATTTCCCGATTTATGATTTTGTTAAAAATTGTGCCTGACATTCAATGATCTGCCCCTAGAAAAACGGAGAGTTTTTCGCACCTGATATTCCAAGGTCTATCGGACTCTTGTAGTCGATGCCAGAATATCGTCTGAATCGGTTATATTAGGCCCAATAATACCAGAAAATTGAACGATTTGTTTGCTTCCGTGTTTCATATCAGCGCTGATAGATCAACTCAAATGCTTGCTTCAATCGGCAGTATTCCCTCTGAACGTAGCACGAAGGACGCCGACAACCCCATTAATCTCCTTAGGCATTCTGCCTAACAAGAAGCTAACACTTGCTTCCCCTCCCCTTTCCATGATATTGACGAGGTCATTCATTTAAGGAGATAACATGATCAATACTTAAATCGGAGGCAAGATAATGCCTCCAAAAGATAGCGTTATTTTTGCCTTTGGCTACACTACCGCAGATAATATTCCATGAACGATGTTTTATCCTAGTGATATTTCAGCTAGGGGACTTTTTCAAAAGATCAACAGGCCTAAATAATATTATGGTTATACATACGGCATTGGAAATCTATATTTGACTAAATGGTGGGCCCGGTAGGACTTGAACCTACGACCAATGGATTATGAGTCCACTGCTCTAACCATCTGAGCTACAGGCCCAAATATGGAGAGTTGTCTTGCTATTCTTGTTTATGAATCAAGAAAGGTATTAAGCTGTTCTGATCTTGAAGGATGCCTGAGTTTCCTTAGTGCTTTGGCCTCGATCTGGCGAATACGTTCACGAGTTACGTCAAACTGTTTGCCGACTTCTTCCAGAGTGTGATCCGTATTCATGTCAATTCCAAAACGCATACGCAGGACTTTTGCTTCTCTGTCGGTTAGGTCAGCAAGCGCTTCCCTAGTTGATCGACGTAAACCTTCAAAGCCAGCAGAGTCACTAGGTGCCAGGATATTGACATCTTCAATGAAGTCGCCGAGAAGGGAATCTTCATCATCGCCAATCGGGGTTTCCATTGAGATGGGTTCTTTGGCAATCTTCAGGACCTTGCGTACTTTTTCTTCGGGCATCTCCATTTTTTCTGCAAGTTCTTCTGGTGTGGGTTCTCTGCCCATTTCCTGAAGAATTTGTCTGGAGATACGATTAAGCTTGTTTATCGTTTCGATCATATGAACTGGAATTCGAATGGTACGTGCCTGATCAGCAATTGAACGTGTAATCGCCTGACGTATCCACCAAGTTGCATAGGTCGAAAATTTATAGCCTCTTCGATATTCAAATTTATCGACTGCTTTCATTAAACCAATATTGCCTTCCTGAATCAGATCCAGAAACAAGAGGCCTCGATTAGTGTATTTTTTTGCAATAGAAATAACCAGACGTAAGTTTGCTTCTACCATTTCTTTTTTGGCGCGGCGTGCTTGTGCTTCACCGATAGAAATACTACGGTTAATTTCTTTCATGTCAGTAATGGTTAAATCGATATCACCAAGCAGCAAAGACAATTTTTCCTGAATCTTTATAATTTCAGCCTGTTGTTCTTTGACCGATTTGGCATAAGGCTTTTTTGAGCGGCTAATATTTTTCGCCCAGTCAGTATTGATTTCATTACCAGGGAAAGTCTCGATGAACTCTTTACGAGGCATGTCACAACCTTTGACGCATATCTTCAAAATTTCTCGTTCAGAAATTCGGATAATACTGATAATTTCCTGAACGTTTCTGACTAAAATATCAAAAAACTTTGGTGACAATTTTAATTGCAAAAAGATAGTACTCAGTTCTTCCTGAAGCTCCTTTGTCTTTTTATGATTCCTGCCGTATTTCTTTAGTATCTTCATGGTTTTTACATATTGCTTGGCAAGCGAATTGACAGTTTCCCGCACTTCTTCGATGCTTAATACATGAACCTCTTCATTTTTATCACTCTCGCCCTCTTCTTTTGGGCCGGGTTGCTGGGGAACTATGCCGCTGTCTGGGTAATAAGAATGATCACGGAACCCGACAACCAGATCACTGAATTTATATTCTTCGTTTTCGACAGCAGCATAGGTCTTCAGAAAATTATTGATTGTTCCCGGGAATGCACAAAGTCCTGACAATACTTGGAGAATGCCTTGCTCAATACGCTTGGCGATCTTGATTTCACCTTCACGGGTCAATAGGTCAACTGTTCCCATTTCGCGCATATACATGCGAACCGGATCAGTAGTACGACCAAATTCATTTTCAACACTGGCAAGCGCGGCGGCGGCTTCTGCGGCGGCTTCTTCATCAGGGCCTTCGGTGCTGTCTGTCATGATGATGTCTAAATCAGGTGGAGATTCATATACTTTGACCCCCATATCATTAATCATGTTAATGATGTCTTCAATCTGTTCTGGGTCGACAATCCCATCAGGCAGGTGGTCATTCACCTCGGCATAGGTCAGATAGCCCTGCTCTTTGCCTTTGGCAATAAGCATTTTTAGTTGAGACTGTTCTGTATTATTGCTTGGGACAGCTTGTTTCTCTAATTCTTCGGTCATGTGTGTCTAGTCAAGACCCGTAAGCCCTGCTCATCTCTCTAGGTTTATGCGCTTGGAAGAGTCTTCTGTTTGCTTAGAAAACCCTTAAAGCGACTGGCTTTTATGAGGGGGTTAAAGCACTCGCCCCAAACGCCAGATTGTAGCATAGTTTCTGGCACATGCCAGTTTGATCTACTCTTCTGGACTGCTGGTTGGGGCGGGACCCATCTTCTGAGAGCGTCGGAGTTGTAGTTTTTGTTCGTAATCGCGCCTTGAGAGCTTAGATTGCAGTTGTCGTTCGTAGTCATCTTTGATTTTATTAATTATCTCAAGAAAACCTTCCTGAATAGCCCTTGGTTCGGCGAGCAAATTATCCTTGATTGACAATTCTTTCAGACGATTTTCATATTTGCTGTCGCGCCAATGTTCCAATATACCGGCACAGGATATTTCCGGTTGTTGGCGAACCAAGATTAATAACTCACGAAGAAATTCCACACCCTGTGTATCGATATCGTTTAAGGCATCGGGCTCCACAGTCATACCAAGTTCCGGGTCCTGTAGCAGAAAACTGATGGCATTGGCCATCAGGGCGCTATGTTCTTTATTAAATTGATTTGTCGACACAAAATGTTGAGCCTGTGTTTTCTTGGCGGGTGTCTGTTTTTGATCGATCAGGTTTTTAAGGTTGTAGATATTCATGTCAACCAGTTTGGCAATGTCTTTGGTCAGTAGCTCACGTAATGCACCAGGAGGTAGTTTACCAACCAGCGGGGTGATGCCATCAATTAATTGCGCCATGCCTTCACGACTGTCCAGGTTTGCTTCCTGTTTGAATTTATCGATCAGGTAGTTTGATAGAGGTACATGATTACTTGCATCCTTAAATTTCTCACGGCCATGCTTCTGTACATAGGTATCAGGGTCATCGCCCTCAGGCATAAACATAAAATGAATCTGACGACCTTCTTTTAGTAATGGCAGAGCGATTTCCATGGCTCGCCAAGCGGCCTTCTGTCCAGCGCTATCGCCATCAAAACAAAAAATAATCCGATGGCAAACTTGATAAAGTCTTTTCAGATGGTTCTCTGTGACGGCTGTGCCGAGCGAAGCAACGGTATTGTGTATCCCGTATTGTGCTAATGCCAGTACATCCATATAGCCCTCGACAATGTAGATACATTCCATATCTTTGAGTCGATGCCGCGCCTGAAACAGGCCATACAATTCGCGGCCTTTATGAAATATCGGCGTCTCTGGAGAATTGAGATATTTAGGCAGGCTGCCGTCAAAGACTCTACCGCCAAAGCCAATGGCTCGTCCTCGTTGATCTCGAATCGGGAAAATAATTCTGTCTCGAAAACGATCGTAGTAATCACCGTTATCTTTTTCCAGTGTCATGCCAATTTGTGCGAGTCGTTGTTTTGCAGCATCAGAAGTGCCCAGAGCATTTAGTAAATTATCCCAACCTAGAGGCGCGAAGCCCAATTCAAATTCTTTGGCAAGTTCACCAGAGATGCCTCTATCTTTAAGATAATCTACGGCGCGATGAGCCTCAGGAGATTCGCGTAGTTGCCGACGGAAATACCGAACAACCAGTTCCATCAATTCGTATAACTCAGAGTTATCTTTGACTTTATTAAAATCACCCGGTTCCCGAGGTACTTCCACACCAGCACGTGAGGCTAGCTCTTCTACAGCCCCGATAAAATCTAGGCCGTTATAATCCATAAGAAAGCTGATGGCGGTTCCATGTGCCCCACAACCAAAACAGTAGTAGAACTGTTTATTCTGACTGACGGTAAATGAGGGTGATTTTTCATCATGGAACGGACAGCATGCTTTAAAATCTCTGCCAGCCTTTTTCAGGGCAACCGAGCTATCAACGATATCAATAATATCGACGCGCGTGAGTAAGTCGTCAATGAAATGTTGTGGGATTAAACCTGCCATAATCAAAGATGAGTATACCAATAAATTCCGCTAAGAAATTGCAGGTACTCCCTTTCAGTAAATAGCAGGTCAGAAAACTTAGCTGAGTCGTTGTTTGACCAGATCGCTGATCTTGCCCATATCTGCACGACCTTGAACACGGGGTTTCAGGATGCCCATGACCTTGCCCATATCTTTGGCTGATTCTGCGCCACTGGCTGCAACGCATTCAGCAATGATTTGGCTGATTTCAGCTTCTGTCAGTTGTGCGGGAAGGTATTCCTGAATTATATTTAGTTCAAAAACTTCCTTTGCAGCAAGGTCATCACGACTGGCTCTTTCAAATTGATCAATTGAATCGCGAATTTGCTTGGTCATTTTGGTCATGATGGCAAGCACCATGGCATCATCTAACTCAATTCTTTCGTCGACTTCTTTCTGCTTCAAGGCAGCAGTGATTAACCGTAGTACGCCCAGACGTTCCTTATCTCTACTGCGCATGGCGCTTTTGACATCATCATTGATGCGTTGTTGTAGTTTGCTCACGGCAGGTGGCTAAGCAGATTTAGATAGGGCGTTTGTTGAAAGGGGTTAAAAATCAAACAGCCCTCAGTAAAGGCGTATGCGTTTGTTTAATTCCTTCGAGACCTTTTTCTGATGACGCTTGACAGCGGCAGCAGCTTTGCGTTTTCTTACTTGCGTTGGCTTTTCATAGAACTCACGTTTGTGTACATCGGCAAGGATGCCTGATTTCTCACAAGTGCGTTTGAAGCGGCGTAATGCAATATCAAAAGGTTCACTGTCTCTTACTCTTACTGATGGCATATAATCATCGTTCCTAAAAAAATTGTTTCTAGACGCTATTATCGCTGGTTAAAAACGTCCAGCTCAGGCGGAAAGGTCGGTAATTCTAGTGTCTGGGCGTAAAAATGCAATAAATTATTAGCTATATGGGGCCATTTAGTGGTTTTTTTTGGGCAAATGATAGAGAACAATAAAAAAATGAGTAAATTTGAATGAAAATATTGGGTTTAGAAACATCCTGCGACGAAACAGGCGTTGCCTTATATGATACAGAGCAGGGTTTGCTTGCTCATGCCCTGCACAGTCAGATATCACTACATGAGGTCTATGGCGGTGTGGTGCCGGAACTGGCATCAAGAGATCATGTACGCAGGGTTATTCCTTTGGTCAAAAAGGTATTAGCCGATGCCAATGTTGCAGGAAAGGATCTGGATGGTGTTGCATACACGGCGGGTCCGGGTCTAATCGGTGCCTTGTTAGTCGGTGTCTCTACTGGTCGAAGTCTTGCCTATGGTTGGAATATCCCTGCCGTGGCAGTACATCATATGGAAGGTCATTTGCTAGTACCTATGCTGGAAGAACAAGCTCTAGAGTTTCCATTTATTGCTTTGCTTGTCTCAGGCGGTCACACGATGTTGGTTAAGGCTAAAGGTATTGGCAGTTATGAAATTCTGGGGGAATCATTAGATGATGCTGCGGGCGAGGCCTTTGATAAGACTGCTAAATTATTAGGCTTGGGTTATCCTGGTGGACCGGCATTGTCAGCATTAGCAGAATCTGGCCGCAAAGGTAGATTTCGTTTTCCACGACCTATGACTGATCGGCCAGGCCTGGATTTTAGTTTCAGCGGCTTGAAAACCTTTGCTGTAAATACGTTTAAAAAAGAAGGTGAAGATGATCAAACTAAAGCCGACATCGCTTGTGCTTTTGTTGAGGCAGTAGTAGATACCTTGGGGATTAAATGTAAACGAGCAATTCAGCAAACTGGGATTAAGACCTTAGTTGCGGCTGGGGGTGTGAGTGCAAATTCTCAATTGCGAGAAAGGTTGAGAGAAGTCTGTGATAAGGAAGGCATAGAAGTGTTTTATCCCAGGCTGGAATTTTGTACAGATAATGGGGCGATGATTGCTTATGTTGGGGCGTTGCGGTTGCAGGCTGGGGCTGGTGGCGAAGGTTTGGGGTTTTGGGGGAGGCCTAGGTGGCCATTGAGTGAGTTGGAGTGATTTTTACGAGGATACGGCTTCTAAGTAAACTTCTTAGTTGTGTTGTTGCTTTATCAATTAAGCGCGACGCTTCATTAACCGCCTTGGAGCCGAGAAACAATACAGCATTTGAGCCTTCATTTATATTGTTTTTGCATACTTACCACGAATACTTGACTTAATGTTTTTTCATCTTTTTGATTAGTTCATGGGTTTACTTTGTGCCAATCTTGCCTTCTTTGCCGCCGATTAAGTTTTTGATATTTGAGATGTGGCGGCAGAATAATAGTATTGCCATAAGCGTGTTGCTGGCGATGAAGTATGGGGAGTCCGATACGAGGGCGACATAAAAAGGTGAGGTGGCGGCCGCTGTTAGGCTTGCTAGGGATGAATAGCGGAAGGCGGATGCCATAACGAGCCAAGTGCCCATGAATGCCAAGCCAAGCATCCAATAGGTTCCGAAGAGGACACCGGTCAGGGTGGCGACGCCTTTGCCACCTTGGAAATTAAAGAAGATGGGGAATAGATGTCCAGTGAAGGCGGCTATTCCTATACCAGCGAGCATCATATCTGGAACGTTTAATGCGTGACCGACCAAGACTGGAATAATACCTTTGAATACATCGCCAGCAAGTGTGGGGATGGCAGCTTTTTTTCCGTATAGACGTAAAACATTGGTGGCACCAGGATTATTTGAACCTTGAGTGCGGGGGTCTTCCAGTTGCATTAGTTTGCAAACAACCACGGCGGACGAGACTGAACCGAACAGATAGGCGAGAACAATCAGTGAAATATCTATTACCATAGGAACATTGAAATCTGTCTTACTTGACAGGTCAAGGGGATATCAGTTTAAGTAGCGTTAAAGTTTGAATGAACATTTAGAAACATAGCTAAAATATGGACATTATTTATATAAACGATCTTCGCATTGAAACCATCATTGGTATTTATGGCTGGGAACGAAAAACCAAACAGATCGTGGTACTGGATATTGAAATGGGCACGGATATTCGTAAGGCATCAACGACTGAGAACATTGAGGACACCTTCAATTACAAATCGATTGCTGAAAGATTGTTTGAGTTTGTTGGTGCAAGTGAGTTTAAGCTGGTGGAAGCTCTAGCTGAGCAGATATCGGATATCTTGTTGAACGAATTCAATGTCCCTTGGTTACGATTGAAGCTGAATAAGCAAGGCGCTTTGAAAGGCGTACGTGATGTTGGTGTGATTATTGAAAGGAATCAGAAAGTAGATTGATGACGCGTGTCTATGCCGGGTTGGGAAGCAATGTTGATAAAGAGGAAAATATTCCAGTCGGCTTAAAAGCATTGGCCAATCATTTCTCTCTTCTAACCATCTCAAAGGTCTATGAGAGTGAATCTTTAGGATTTCATGGCGATAACTTTTATAATCTGGTGGTAGGCTTTGATACTGAGTTATCAGTATTGGAAGTTGTCAGGATATTTAAGTCCATCGAATCTTCTTTAGGCCGCCAGTCGGCCAGCCAAGATGTGTCTTCAAAATCTATTCCTCACACTTTGGATATTGATTTGTTGCTTTTCGGTGACCTGATTCAACATGATGACCAGATTGATGTGCCTCGGAATGATATTAAACAGTATCCTTTCGTTGCCTGTCCTTTGGCTGAAATCGCGGGTGATTGCAAACATCCTGAGACTAAAGTGAGTATCGAGGCTATATGGGAATCTTTTGATAAAGATAATCGTCAAATAAAATTGGTGACATTTTAAATAATTCAATGCTAAACATAATTTTTTTTTGGAGATTTTATCATCGAAGGTGGCGATGTCGATAAGCCAAAGAGATGGACGTCTATACTGGGCGAGAGTTTTCCTGATGGTTATTGAGTGATTAATAAGAGAAATTTTTTATCTGCCGAATTAATTGAAATAAAACTGAATGCGGATATGACAAGCACCTGGAGGGTTATATGAAATCAGGAATTTTGACATCAATTGTTATGGCGGTCTGTATGATGCTGATATCTGGCTGCGCATCCCTAGATTCCAGAAGTCTAGCTGACAAGCTTGAGCGATCAGTTACGCAATATGCTTCAGCGTTAAGATGGGCGTACTATCGAGAAGCAATTGGCTTTCATGTTACAAGAGACGAAAAATCTGCCGCAGTAAATATTGAACATCTTGAAAATTTTAGTGTAACGAGTTTTGATATTATTTCTCAAACGCTCATACCTAGCTCAGAAGTAGAAGGTATTAACGAAGCCGTTATTGTCGCTGAGATAAGTTATTTTCACAAAGGTCTGGGCTATGTCAGGAAATTAAAACTAAATCAGATATGGTGGCATGGAAAAGAAACCAAACATTGGCTGATTGAAACAGACTTCCCAGAGTTTAAGTAGTTAATATCCAAGTAAATAGAGTCAGGTTGATTTTTTAATTAAATACTTGGGCTGAAATGATAACTGATTCGCAACATTCCAATCCAACTCTTCCCGCTCCTGATGAATTTTCTGTTAAGTTAAGCAAAAGCCTACAGGAAAAAATACGTCGAACTCTCATAGACAACGGTGGTTCGATTAGTTTCGAGCAATATATGAGAATGGCCTTGTATGAGCCGGGTCTGGGTTATTACAGTGCTGGCTCCAACAAGTTTGGTGAACAAGGTGATTTTGTAACTGCACCAGAAATTTCTCCTTTGTTTTCTCGTTGTCTTGCCAGGCAATGCCAGCAAGTTTTATCAGAAATCTCATCTGCCAAAATAACATGTTGTATTCTTGAACTCGGCTCTGGGACTGGCATAATGGCAATAGAGCTTATGCGGGAGTTGGAAAAAAATGGCGCCTTGCCCGAGGTTTATTACATGCTTGAGCCCAGTGCAGATCTGCGTCAAAGGCAACAATGCAATATTAAGAAGTCAATTCCTCAACTTGTAGAGAAATTTATGTGGCTTGAGCATCTTCCCAAAGAAAAAATAAAAGGCGTTATCCTGGCTAACGAAGTTATTGATGCCATGCCCGTTAGGCGTATCATCATTGACAGCGAAATTGAAGAATATGCTGTTGCTATTGATTCTACGGTAATTGATCAAATTCGATTTCAATGGATCAAGAAAGAGACTGATGAAAAATTTAAGATAGACACAAAAGAGTTGTTTGATGCTTTGGGAAAACCGCTATCAACACCCTATATCACAGAAATCAATTGCAATATTAAACCGTGGTTAAATTCATTAAATGATATTCTGGATGAAGGGCTTATATTGATTTCTGATTATGGCTATCCTCGACAGGATTATTTTCATCCACAAAGGCAAGCAGGGACATTAATTTGTCATTATCGACATCATGTGCATGATGATCCCTTTCTATATCCGGGGCTGCAGGATATTACTGCATCAGTAGATTTCACGACTGTTGCAGAAACTGCTGCGGATGCGGGTCTGTACGTCTCGGGGTTTACCACACAAGCACATTTTTTAATTGCATGTGGACTAGACAAGCTTGCTTCTGAATATAAGTCAAGTGATGTAGTCGAAAGATCGAAGATGACACAACAAGTCAGCAAGTTAACTATGCCAGGTGAAATGGGTGAAAAATTTAAATTTATTGGCCTGACTAAAAAAATAGATATTCAACTGTGTGGCTTTGGTTTTATTGATCAAAGATCACGTCTGTAAATATGAAAATTATTATTTTATTCCTGCAAGGGTTTTTACTAGTTTTGTTTCTAAATGCTTGTGGTCGTGAAGTAAAACCTGATCAAGATCCAACGGCGAAGGACTTTAGTATTCAACATCTAGGCAAGGGCGACATTGATAACATACTGGATATACATGTGCATGAGATTCGGAAATTATTACGTGAACTCATGATAAAGCTTTATAAACGCAATCCTAAACAATTAAAAAAATCTCCCTTTAACGATATTGATAAAAATCTTTCTCGAGTGTTTGACAAATATCATGATTGGTCATTTAAGCAACTGGATTACAAGGAAGGTGTTGACGCAATAAGAATGACCTTTGATGATACTTATCATGGTGACAGAGTTTTCTCATTTATTGTCGGTTTATCTTCCATGCTGATGGCATCCTATGGTGATAAAACAGATTTTTATATATTGGATGAAGTTGATGGGCAGGCGCTATATAACAGCGCTCGTAATATTGAGATTGCTGTATGGAAGTTAGGCAATAATAGAGATGAACAAGGAGAGCTGTTTCTTTATAGCAATTCCTTGCCGCATGAAGAAATCTATCTAAGTTATGAACGACTATTTGGTAAACTTATTGCAAATCAGGATACAATGGCCATCATTATGGAAGGCAAGAATAAACGATTCATTAAAAAAGTATTTCAGCAAATGGCAACAGCAGTTTTTCTGCCCATATAGTTTTCTCTTTACTGTTTATAAAAAAACTAAAAGTTAAATATTGGATTTTCTACATCTCATTTTGCTAGGTCTGTTACAGGGACTAACAGAGTTTCTGCCAGTTTCAAGTTCGGCACATCTAATTTTATTGCCATTAATCACAGAGCGACAGGTTCAAGACCTAGCATTGGATGCCGCTGCGCATTTCGGTACATTAATCGCGGTCGTTATCTATTTTCGCAGGGACATAAAAAATATTATTGCCAGTGGCGTCAAATCAGTTCCTTGGCAAGACAATAACGTTAACGCGCGGATGTTTTGGTTTCTTGGTTTTGCAACAATTCCAGTTTCAGCGATTGGCTTTTTGGGGCATGATTTTATCTCTGAACATTTCCGAGATCCGCTGATTATTGCGGTTACGACGATTGTCTTTGGATTACTGCTTTGGTGGTCTGACGCAAAAGGCAAGCAAAATCAAGATGATGCAACGCTGTGTCTGAGGGATGCACTCTGGATTGGTTTTGCTCAGGTTCTGGCATTGATTCCAGGTACTTCAAGATCAGGGGTTACTATGACTGCCGGGTTAATGCTCGGTCTTAATCGAGAAACAGCTGCACGATTCTCATTTTTGTTATCTATCCCAGTCATATTTCTTGCGGGGAGCTATGAAATCTTCTTGCTTATCAAGGGAGGTGAGTCAGGAGATATGATGTCTTTTGCTATCGTCTTTGTTTTGTCATGGTTTACAACATGGTTAACCATTAGTTTGTTTCTAAAGTTCATAGAAAAAACAGGTATGTTGCCCTATGTTATTTATCGTTTATTCTTGGGAAGTGTATTACTTTATTTTTTTCTATGACAGTCCTTAAATCTTGGCATCCAAGATAAGATTTATTAAATTTATTCTTTCATTTCTAATGGCGTCAGCCATAGCCTTGCCTTCAAACCCTTGTTGTTTAAGGCTGTCGGTATCGACTTTATTTGCCGCATCCAGACATTCTCGAAAATGATCGGCTTGTGGATAGGTGCGGTTTTCAAAACCAGTGCGACCTCTTGCATCAGCCTCACAACAGATTAGAAATTTTTCAAAACGTTCTGGCTTCCGAAAAGCATCCATAGACTCCAGCTTTTTCAGAATCGTCTTAGCATACATTTCTTCGAATCGATGGCATGATAAATGGTGTCTTGAAACTTGTGTTGCTAACTCCCTATATTGATTAGGTGCTCGGTAACGTTTGCAGAATGCTTCAATCAGTTTAACACCACGTTCTTCATGACCATGGTGAGCAGGCAATTTTTTTTTGGGTGTAGTTGCTTTACCCAAATCATGAACCAGAGTAGCGAAGCGAATCTGCGGATCCTGACTCAGACGTGAGGCCTGATTCAGCGACATTAGCGTATGAATCCCCGCATCGATCTCTGGATGATATTTTGCCAGCTGTGGAATGCCAAATAATTGTTCAATTTCTGGAAAAAGAATATCCAGAGCATGACAAGCTTGCAATGCCAAAATAAAGCGAGATGGGTAGGTTTCTCCCATCGCTTGCTCCAGCTCATTCCAGACTCTTTCAGAGACTAAAGTTTCGAGTTCACCTGATTTTGAAATTTCTTTCATTAGAGCCATGGTTTCAGCGGCAATACGGAAACCAAAACGTGCAGCAAAACGTGCAGCCCTGAGAACACGTAGAGGATCCTCTACAAATGCTGGTGATACATGTCGCAGAATCTTGTCTTTAATATCTTGTTTGCCATTAAATGGATCTATCAACTTACCTGAATTATCTTCGGCAATGGCGTTAATGGTTAAGTCACGTCTGGCCAAATCTTCTTCCAGAGTGATATCTGTAGGCGTATGAAAGGTAAAATCTTTGTAGCCTTTTCCAGATTTTCTTTCAGTGCGAGCGAGCGCGTATTCTTCTTTTGTTTGAGGATGTAAAAAGATGGGAAAATCTTTGCCTACGGCTTTGAAATTTTGGCTTTCCATTTCCTGTGGTGTACTGCCAACGACAACCCAATCGTTATCTTTACCTGGTTTCCCAAGCAATTTGTCACGTACGGCACCGCCCACAAGATATATCTCCATTTTCAGGGATTATAAATTATTGGAGATTAGAAATCCTGTTAATTGGAACAAACTAAATTTGATAATTTTTTGCTTGCTTTCGAATTATAAGGATAGATGGTATTCATCCTTTGTTTAAGCGACATGACTTCTTGCCCCAGACGCCAATCGTAAATACTAGCATAAAAGATAACCCGTTTTACATAGGCTCTGGTTTCATTAAACGGGATTTGCTCCACCCAGATATCAGGCTCCTTGCAACCCTTCTTTGGAGACCATTTTACCGATCTCCCTGGCCCGGCATTATATGCTGCAGTCGCTAATATGTAGCTGCCATTAAACTTATTCTGCATTTCTTTCATATACGCAGTACCAAGCATGATGTTCTTTTTCGCGATAAGTAAATCGCTGGTGCGAAATTTTTTCAAACCAATTCTCTTAGCGATTAATTTTCCAGTTGCAGGCATGATCTGCATGAGTCCTAATGCTCCTGCAGGTGATTTTACCTTTTCCATAAAGGCGCTCTCTGATCTCATTAAGGCAAAAATCCAACTGGCATTCAGATTTCTTTCATTTGCATATCTTTCTATTTCATTACGATAGGTGATTGGAAATCTCAGTTCTAAATCATCATAGGCATTTGCGGCGCCCATAGCGAAAATGGCTCGGTCATGCCATCCCCACTCTACGGCAAGTCTTGCTGCCATTTGTTTTTGGTAATTTGTCATGGAACGTAAGGCATGTTGCCATTCGCGCCTCGCCGTGTAATCGCCATAGAGAGTAAATAACTCTCTGGCACGACGTATCCCAGGCATATGGGCAACTTTCTTTTTAGATTCTATATCTTCTGGCAAGGGGTAATGATTCATTTTATATTCTGCGCCGATGCGATCAGCGGCGAGAAAACCATAATAGTCACGTTGGTTGGCTATTGATGCATAAGATTCATTGGCCTTTTCAATATCTCCAATTTCTTCAAGTGCTCTGCCTCGCCAGTATATCCAGCGATACTTGATGGATTCTATCTCTGGAGGTTTGTCTTTTGTCCATCGGTAAAGTTGTTGCCAGTTTCTGTTTTTGAGTGCGGTACGGAGACGCCAGTGAAAAATTTCGCTACTGTCCAAGAACGGGTTTAGGTTATCCAGGAGTTCGGCAGCTTTTGGATGTTTGCTTTTTGCTGCACGGATAGTAATGACAAGATTTACATCATCTATCTCTACAGGGGTGAAGTTGTAACTGTCTTGAAGTGTTTGCCAATGACTCAAAGATCGAGTGATATCTTGCCTGGCCAGTCGTTTTATTCCATAAAGTAAAATTTCTCGCGCAATCGCTGTGTCCGGATATTTTGGGCTCTTAGTTGCCGTTGAAGGGTTATGGTGTATTGTCGCCCACCGCCTGCCCCAGTTTTTGTAATTCTTATCCAGACGTTTATTCAGATAATTTGCCAGCCCGGTATTCCCACCTTCCATAGCTAATTGAATACGTTGCCAGACCAGCTCATTGGTCATCAGCTGGCTTTTATAAAGCTGTTTGAAAGCGGAGTCACATTGAGGAGGTAATGATTTTCCAGATAACCAAAGTGTGCGGGTATCTTCCAGAAGATAAATATGATTATCGGTGTTTATACGTGCCTGTAATTGTTGGCAACGTAACTTCAGATCTTTTTGTGGCGTGTAATTGTCTAGAAAGGTTTGCCATTTTTTTTGTTTCAAAAGATGTTTTAGCCAACTCGTTCTTAATGATCCCGTCGAAATAAAATCAGGATATGAACGGATGAAATCCTTGATTTCAGCATCATCAATTTTATGTAGTCGAGTTCGGAGATAGTTATATCGCAGATAAGGATAAAGGGGATAGGTCTTGAGTTTTTCAGAGAGTGTCGTGAAAGTCTTAAGTTTTCCGGCCTTTAGTGCCTTTTTAGCATCAAGATATTGCTGACGTTGTTCTCTGAGCGTTGCTGCAGATAATTGTTGGTTGGTCGGGAACTGCAGGAAAATAATAATGAACAGCAGTAGAAACCGGCTCATACTTCTCACGGAAGCAGGCAGTGCTACCTTGGTAAGAGTTATGTTTTGAGATGACATGCTCATAACAGCGGGCAAAGTATCAATAATTTTTACCCATATCGAGTTTTTTATGTAAGAGATCGTTTGTCGTATTGCCACTGCGGGGTCCTTCGCCTATCCCTTGGCTCTCCTCAGAGGCTGCTCCCATCCCATGCTGCTGAGTCTTTACGATACTGTCATCGATAAAGCTCCACTCCTCACCAGGCTCGTCTAATCAAGGGCATTGAATAATCGAAGCAATACGCCTTTCTTTGATCAAGGGTTAAGCACCTGTAAACACTACTCCATTTACCAAACACTTCAGGGATACCCTGTGCGCATCCAGTATAATGCCCCTTCCAGCTGTATGTCTGTGTTCAGGCTTGCTATAAACGCGATCTTTTAGCATGATAGTTCGTATCCTCGACCATTGTTCATCAGTGAGCATTTGTCGGAGCATGACAATCTCGTTGGGTTGTTTTTGGCGAAACAAATCTTACGAGATTGCCTTTTCTTTATGCTTCTTTTAAATTCTTTACGCCCCTTGCAAAAGATCGACAGGCCCTAAAAAAAATAACAGAAAAATGCTAACAACATCTTTATAATTAGACATTTCTTAGAGTTAAATAGCGCAGCGTATTTATGAAAAATAATTCTATCAAAGTAAAGTCCGGATTTGCATGGTTTATCGTCATCGTGGCGGTGTTATCAGCTAGTGCCTGCACGATGGTATCGCGACAATCCCCAGATCAAACCAGAGCTGCGGAGACAACAGATATCACAGTCCAGGCTGCGCACGTACAAAAAGGTGCGCAAGGGGCAACAGAGAAATCAGCGCTGGAACGTCCCAAAATTGAATTAACTGAAGATATTCTTTTTAAATTACTAGTGGCAGAGATTGCCGGGCAGAGAAATCAACTCAACATTTCAGTTGAATATTATCTAGATTTGGCACGAACAACCCGAGCCCCACTGCTTGTTAGTAGAGCTGCACGGATCGCTGTTTATGCACGTGATGATGCAGCAGCAAGAGAAGCCGCCCATTTATGGGCGGAAGTTGATCCTGAAAACTCAGATGCACACCAAGTACTGACTGTGATGGCGATAAGAGAGGGTAACACGGCAAAGGCACTGAAACATCTTGAGATTATTATCGATTCAGATGGACAGGAAGCAGACCTGAGTCAGAAGCTCTGGATGGTTGCTAATTTGCTTGGTCGAGAAAAAGACAGGGTCCAAGTGAAATCGTTACTGGAAGAGCTAATGGTAAATCACCAAGATGATCCGGAAATATTATTTGCTTATGCGCAAGTATTGACCCGACTCGCTGAATTACCCAAGGCACGTAAAGTCCTTGAGCAAGTGCTAGTGTTGGCACCAAAAAATGATAATGCCGCAATGACCTATGCGGCATTATTAAATCAACTGGGGCAGGAAGCTGAGGCACTTGCGTGGTTGGAAGATACATTAAAGGAGAACGAGAATAATTTTAATCTACGCATATTCTATGCACGCATTTTGACAGACCTTAAACGTTTTGAAGATGCAAAACATCAATTTGAATTGCTCGTTGCGCAAGAACCAGCTAATCCTGATGTATTGTTTTCATTAGGCTTGTTATATCTGCAAGCTAGTAGTCTGAAAGACGCTGAAGATTGCTTTATCCGTCTTTCTGAAATCAAAGGACATGGTGACGATGCAAGTTATTATTTGGGAAGAATTACTGAAGAACAGAATGATCTGGAAAAGGCCGGTGATTGGTATCGAAGTGTCTCCGGCGGTAATAATTATTTTAATGCGCAAATGCGTGTGGGCATATTGTTAGGTAAGCAGGAAAAAATTGAAGAGGCGCAGGCGCATCTGCAAAAAATTTATACGCAAAATGATCAGGAAAAAAGTACATTGATACAGGCTGAAGCAGAGATGCTATCTGATGTCGAACGTTATCAGGATGCAATGAATGTCTACGATAAAGCGTTACAAGACAAATATGATACGGATCTACTTTATTCGAGAGCGATGCTTGCAGAAAAAATGGATCGCCTGGATATACTGGAGAGAGATTTTCGGGCAATTATTGAAAGGGATGCCAAAAATTCGCAAGCTTTAAATGCCCTAGGTTATACACTTGCAGATAGAACTGATCGTTATGATGAAGCCTATGAATTTATCAAACGCGCCTTGGAGATTAGTCCAAATGATTATTATGTCCTCGATAGCATGGGTTGGATTTTATATCGGCAAGGTCGATTAGATGAAGCTATCGAGTTTCTCAACAAAGCACTTGCTAAAAGGAACGATCCTGAAATTGCAGCGCATCTGGGAGAAGTCCTCTGGGTCAAGGGCGATAAGCAAGCTGCACAAGAGATATGGGATACAGCTTTGAAGGAAGCCCCCGATGATGAACGATTACGCAACGTAATCAATCGCCTTAATCCGTGAAAAAAATCTGTCTTTTAATCTTGCTGGTATTCCTTGCCAGTTGCTCTGATATTCCTTTACGCCCTGTAAAGGGCAATGATATCGAGCGTCAGAACCAACGAACCCAGATTGAGCGTTGGGAGTTAAAAGGTCGGCTTTCTCTTAGCAGCGAAAAAGATAGCGGAACGATGACATTTATCTGGATGCAGGATCAAGATCGTTATCTGATGCGATTTATTGCGCCACTGGGGCAGGGAGCTTATGCACTAAGAGGCGGTGAAGCCGATGGGGTATATTTGTTAACCGCAAAAAACAAAGTATTACATGCTAATGATGCCGAGACTTTATTAAAACAATCTGTCGGCTGGCATGTTCCTGTCAGCGGTTTCAGATACTGGGTGCGTGGCTTGCCCGAACCTGGAGTGGAGCTGCTAGATCAGAAATTTGATGATCAGGGTCGGGTGATTGAAATGCAACAAGCGGAGTGGGAGATCAGTATCAAGCGATATATGGATGTGGAGGGTGTTGATCTGCCGGCCAAGATCTTCATGCATAATGATCACTTCAAATTAAAGTTGATCGCACAGAGTTGGGACACAACTCCATGACCAGTAGCCCTATGACTAATCATTCTGTGGTTAGTCGTCCTTGGCCTGCGCCTGCCAAACTCAATTTGATGCTTCACATCATGGGGCAACGGCAAGACAATTATCATTTATTACAGACTGTTTTCCAATTTATAGATTTTAGTGATTTACTGGATTTCAATATAAGGGATGATACTGTGATTTCTTGTCAATCTGACTGGCAGGGCGTTGCCGAAGCAGATGATTTGATTGTTCGCGCAGCAAAAATATTGCAGCAGGAATCGGACTGTCAGTTAGGTGCGGATATTAATCTGAAAAAAAAGATACCTGCCGGAGGGGGGCTGGGTGGCGGGAGTTCTGATGCAGCAACAACTCTGGTGGCCTTGAACCATCTTTGGGATATTGAACTTTCTGTTGATCAATTAGCAGACCTTGGTTTGAAACTGGGGGCTGATGTGCCTGTTTTTATACATGGACAGGCCGCATGGGCCGAAGGCGTGGGTGAGTTGTTGACCCCCATTGAAGCAGAGGAACTTTGGTATCTAGTCATCCACCCCGACTGTTTTGTTTCCACTCAAGAAGTATTTAATTCTCCCGATTTGACGCGCAATACACCTGTTAGCAGAATGTGCGACTTCCTAGAAGTTGGTGGTCATAATGATTGTGAATTTGTGGTGCGAAATTTATATCCACAAGTGGCAGATTCACTTGATTGGTTAGGCCAATTTGCAGACGCCAGAATGACTGGAACAGGAGCCTGTATTTTTGCTGGATTTGGTAAGCAGCAACAGGCAGAATCTGTTTATGAGAAATTGCCTCAAGGTTGGGAAGGATTTGTGGCAAAAGGTTTGAATCATTCACCATTGCAAATTCGCTTGGAAGAAAAAAATTTGGCGCAGGAAAATTAAGTAGCCCAGATTATTAGAATAACAGTATCGTTCGCCAATATATTTGAGCGGTGCAATAGCTTTTGGGGCGTGGCCAAGCGGTTAAGGCACTGGGTTTTGATCCCAGCATTCCCAGGTTCGAATCCTGGCGCCCCAGCCATTATTTATTAACCACTACTGAGGTTGTTATGTCTTTAGCAAATGTAATGATGTTTGCAGGTAATGCCTGTCCCAAGTTAGCTGTAGATATTGCCGCGCATCTGAGTTTACCTCTAGGCAAGATAAATGTTGGACGCTTTAGTGATGGTGAGGTGATGGTTGAGATTGGAGAGAATGTTCGTGGTAGGGACATTTACCTTTTACAGTCAGTTTGTGCGCCAACCAATGATAACCTGATGGAATTAATGGTTATGGCTGATGCTATGCACCGTGCATCAGCAGCACGTATTACAACAGTGATCCCCTATATGGGTTATGCACGGCAAGATCGCAGGAGCCGATCGGCTCGTGTCCCGATCACCGCAAAAGTTGTTGCCAATATGATTGCTTCAGCCAATGTTGATCGTGTACTCACTGTTGACCTACATGCCGATCAGATCCAGGGTTTTTTTAATATGCCTCTAGACAATGTTTATGCCTCTCCAGTATTACTTGGAGATGTCTGGAAACATAAGTACCCGAATTTGATGGTTGTGTCTCCTGATGTTGGCGGTGTGGTTCGCGCCCGTGCGTTAGCTAAGCGCCTAGATGATACCGATCTGGCAATCATCGATAAAAGACGTCCAAATCCTAACGAATCTGAAGTCATGAACATTATCGGTGATGTAGATGGTCGTGAATGTGTGATTATTGATGATTTGGTGGATACCGCGGGAACCTTGTGTAATGCAGCAGGAGCACTGAAAAAACATGGCGCTAGCAAGGTGGTTGCTTATTGCACACATCCGGTACTCTCCGGGAATGCAATTAAGAACATCGAGAATTCCGAATTAGATGAACTTGTGGTGACAGATACCATACCTTTAAGGGCGGAAACGGCCACCTGTGATCGAATTCGTCAACTTAGCGTCGCCACTATGCTGGCTGAGAGTGTGCGTCGCATTAGTGAAGGCGAGTCACTGAGTAGCATGTTCATTGACTAGATTCTCTGAGATTTTAGGAAACCGATTTTAAGAAACCTCTGGAAAATTTTCAAAAAACCGGGAAATTTTCAAAAAACCCTAAAATCGGTAATTTTGTGTGTCTTCACCTGCTGGAGATATCCGTAGATATTGAATATCACTGATTTCTCTATATACTGCGCTGTCCGCGAATCTTAATTATCATTCTTCGTTAGTATAGTTTGAATGGTTTTCGCGTCTGCCGCAGACAGCCTATAGGCTTCAGCGAGCATTATTGCCATACTTTGGTCGCAGAATATGGCCTGTCATTGATTAATAACAGGAGCAGTCACTTACATGGGAGCATTTGAAATTATTGCTGAACCTCGTGAGGACATAGGCAAAGGTGCGAGCCGCCGCCTGCGTCGCAAAGGTAAGGTTCCCGGTGTTGTTTACGGGGCAGCGAAAGATGCTGTATTGATTATGATGCAGCACAACGAGATTTCTCGTCACCTTAAGGATGAAGCTTTTTATTCACACATCCTGACATTGCAGGTGGGTAAGATGGAAGAGAAGGTTGTACTGAAGGATTTACAACGCCACCCATACAAGCCGGTGATTCTTCATCTTGATTTACTGCGTATCGATGAAAATGAGAAATTAACCATGCGCGTACCATTGCATTTTATCAATGAAGATAAATGTATTGGCGCTAAACAAGATGGTGGTGTGATCAGTCATGTCATGACTGATCTGGAAATTATTTGCCTGCCAAAAGATCTGCCTGAGTATATTGAAGTTGATCTGGCTGAGGTTAATCTTGGAGAAGGAATTCATCTCACTGATCTCAAGTTACCAGAAGGTAGTGAAATCGCGACTTTATTACACGGCGGCGATGCGGCGCAAATAGTCGTAACTGTTCATACGCCTAAGGTTATCCAAGAGCCTGAAGAAGATGTTGTAGATGAAGCAGAAGCAGTAGAAGCAACCCCTGATGAAGGTGCTGATGCAGGCGAGTAATTCCTTTTCCCAGAATTACTTCATTTCAAGGGCACACGGTGCCACCAGCATTGAAATTAATTGTAGGCTTGGGTAATCCAGGTCCCGAACATTCCGAAACTCGGCATAACGCCGGGTTCTGGTTTGTTGATTCACTGGCTGCAAAATATTCCCTTACATTCAGAGCTGAATCTAAATACAAAGCCGAGATTTGCCGAATACAAACGGCAGATATAGATTGTTGGTTTTGTAAACCTATGACCTTTATGAATAGAAGCGGCTCTTCAGTTCAGGCGATAGCGAGTTTTTACAAAATTCCTGCTGAAGAAATTCTGGTCGCACATGATGAGCTTGATCTTGAGCCTGGAGTTGCTCGTTTGAGAAAAGCTGGGGGGCACGGTGGTCATAACGGACTGCGAGATATTATTACGCGGATGGATGGTAAATCTTTTGCACGGTTACGATTAGGCATTGGCCATCCAAGCAGCCAGGATAAAGTGACGTCTTATGTTTTGGGCAGACCATCTCAGGCCGATCGCCAGTTAATTGAAATCGCAGTAAATAAATCTGTAGATGTCATGCCTCTGGTATTCGAGGGCAATGAACAGAAGGCGATGAACAGCTTACATCAAAAAATAATAACCGATTCGATTAAGTAGAATAAAATTATGGGTTTCAAATGTGGCATCGTTGGCCTTCCAAATGTAGGTAAATCAACCTTATTTAATGCGCTGACAGATTCTGGTATCAATGCTGAAAACTATCCTTTTTGCACTATCAATCCGAATATTGGGATCGTACCTGTCCCTGACCCCAGGCTGGAACAACTCGCCAAGATTGTTTCACCAGAGCGAGTCTTGGCAGCAACCATGGAATTTGTCGATATTGCCGGATTGGTTGAAGGTGCTTCAAAGGGCGAGGGTCTGGGTAATAAATTTCTGGCGAATATTCGTGAAACTCATGCCATAGCCCATGTAGTTCGTTGTTTTGATAATGATAATATAGTGCATATTTCGGGCAAGGTTGATCCACTGGCCGATATTGAAATTATTAACACAGAATTGTGTTTAGCGGATCAGGAAAGTCTGGATCGTGCTCTGCAGAAGGTGCTTAAGATTGCCAAAAGTGGGGACAAAGATGCACGCAGACAAAAAGAAATTTTTGAAAAAACTATTGTGCATCTGGATAAAGGCAACCCAATACGTTCAATGGCTCTGGAAAGACAGGATATTGAAGACTTGTGCTCGCTGCAATTGCTGACACAAAAACCCACACTCTATATTGCTAATGTTGAAGAGGAGAATATTAGCAGCAATCATTGGTTAGAAAAACTCAAGGCTCTTGCCGCAGAAGAAGACGCTGAAATGATTCCTGTTTGTGCTGCAATAGAAGCCGAGATTGCAGAACTGGATGACGAATCAAAGCTGGAATTTTTGCAGGAACTTGGACTTGAAGAACCAGGGCTGAATCGGATCATTCGAGCCGGTTATACTTTATTGAATTTGCATACCTATTTCACTGCAGGCGTAAAAGAAGTCCGTGCTTGGACTTTACATCAAGGTGATTCTGCACCACGTGCAGCGGCTGTGATCCATACTGATTTTGAAAAAGGTTTTATCTGCACAGAAGTAATTGCTTACGATGATTTCATTGAACATCAGGGTGAGCAGGGCGCAAAAGATGCTGGCAAATGGCGCTTGGAGGGTAAAGAATATGTTGTTCAGGATGGGGATGTAATGCACTTTAGATTCAATGTTTAGTAGGTAATTAGGTGGTATATTCAGCTGTGACTTTTAGAACGACTTGCTAGAATGTGGTTATGAATCTTTCAAACCTACGTAAGCAAATCATAGACACAGCAATCGCGTTCAATACGTCAGGCTTGAGTGTTGGAACTTCGGGCAACCTCAGCACGCGAACATCTCAAGGTTTCCTCATCACTCCAACGGGAATTCCTTACCATCAACTCAAAGAAGCAGACATTGTGGAAATGGATTTACGGGGTAATGTTATCTGGGGCGATCTAAAACCCTCTAGCGAGTGGCATTTTCATCAAGGGATCTATCAAGCTCGGAAGGAAATCAGTGCCATTATTCATGTGCACTCTGATTACGCAACATGCATAGCTTGTACACGACAAGATATTCCTGCATTCCATTATATGGTAGCTAAAGCTGGTGGTAATTCTATCCGTTGTGCAGAATATGCTACTTTTGGGACTGGTGAGCTCTCACAGAATGCAGTAAAAGCACTGCATGATAGAAGCGCATGTTTACTAGCAAACCATGGCATGATTGCGCTTGGTAAAAATATTGAATCAGCTTACAAACTTGCTGAAGAAGTCGAAAATATTTCTAAACATTTTTGTATTAGCAAACAGCTTGGCAAAATTGTATTGCTAGATGATGATGAAATGAAAATCAACCTGGAGAAAGTTAAAATCTACGGAAAACAATTTAGTTCTCAATAATGAACCTTTCCATTTAGCTATTCCAGTTCCAAATCTTGGAGAAACGAGCGCATTTTATGCCAATATTCTAGGGATAATACGGATTTCCCAGATTATATTGAGAATAAGATGCGCCAAACCATCCTAAACTGAAGTCAGTTTTGCTCATTAAGACAAAAAACGACCCGTAAAACAACAGTTTTTGAGTCAATGTTAGCCCAAAGCTAAAATATCCCCTTTTGATGGATCACTGCATGCTTGGTTTGAGGGGCACGCATCGCGTTGCACTTCAAAATTATCTTTATCGATGCTGCTACCGGTCAGTTACTGTCCTTGCATTTTGCGCCAGCAAAGACCACAGAGATATTGTGTCGCTCTGTAGGAGTGAAATCTTTATAGCAAAACCAATTGATGAATAATCTTTAAGGTCTTTAGAATGGTCTTGTTGTTCCTGTTTCGGTAGAATTAGTGTGGATTATGCAAAGGTCTCGAATAGTTTTATGTTTAAACAAAGGCCGCTTTTAGTGGCTTTTGTTTTTTTTATTCATAACAAAAATTTTGATGAAGAATTAATTTTGATGCATTATCAACAGCTGTTACCAAATGTAGATCAGGACGATCAGAAATATGGATATAAACAATGAAGATTGTGCTTTTTGGTTAGCACTTCATCGTATCAATGGACTTGGTTCTGTTGGCCAAAGAAAATTACTTGGCACCTTCCCTTCGATAAAAGAAATATTCTCTGCAGATGCTCAGGGACTAAGCAAGCTTGGTCTTAAGGAAGAATCAATCAAGGCCATCTGTCAGCCTGACTGGGAAAATACTGAAGCGGATCTGCTTTGGCTGGATAGTCCAGATCATTACATTGTGACTATTGATAGTGACGAGTATCCTCTGCTGCTCAGGGAAATACATGATCCGCCTATTGTTTTGTTTGTTCACGGCTGCCTAGATGTATTAAAGAATGTGCAGATTGGGGTTGTCGGCAGCAGGAATCCAGATGCAACTGGTCGAAAGTTTGCTAATGAATTTTCCCGTGAACTTGTTTACGCAGGCGCAACTATTACAAGTGGTTTGGCTTTGGGCATCGATGGCTGTAGTCATCAGGGTGCGTTGGATGCGGGTGGACATACCATTGCTGTGACAGGAAATGGTCTTGATATAACCTACCCAGCAAGACATAAAGCACTGGCCGAAAAAATCGTGGAGAATGGTGTTCTGGTTTCAGAATTTCCCCCAGGAACCAAACCGATCCCCGCAAATTTCCCTAGACGCAATAGGATTATCAGTGGTATGAGCACGGGAATTTTGGTGATACAAGCAGCATGTCGAAGCGGTTCACTCATTACCGCAAGATATGCAGTGGAGCAAGGACGAGAGGTATTTGCTATTCCAGGTTCTATCCAAAATCCACTGGCAAAAGGTTGCCATAGCTTAATCAAGCAAGGTGCAAAATTAGCAGAATCAGTTGATGATATTATTGAAGAGCTGGGTTCTCTTGTAACGGTTATTATGGGGGGCGATGTGGCTGAAGAAACAGGACAAAAAGTAGTTCAGGGTAAAGAAACACTTGACGCAGATTATAAAGTGTTGCTTGATAGTATGGCATATGACCCTATATCCGTTGATAGATTGATTGAATTAACAGGATTGACGGCTGATTCAGTTTCATCCATGCTCTTGATACTCGAACTTCGTGGTTTGGTGATTTCGCAAGCAGGCGGAGTTTACCTAAGAGTTAACTAGAGATTTTAGTGAGGAATGAAAGAAACAGTATTAGATGTTTGATATATATATTTGACAATCATGAAGATGCCTAATCAGGATACTCTGAGAGGCCAACTGCTGGATGTGGGCTTTGCTGATCGTGAAGTAGGTAAAGCGCTTGATTGGCTGGAAGGCTTGGCTATGCAAAAAGAGAATCATTATCCGTTAGCGGAGACTGAGGCATCGGCTTCAAGGATTTGTCATGCTTAAAGAACTGGAGAAACTTGATGCTGAATGTCGAGGTTTTCTGCTTTTTCTGGAACAGGCTGGTGTACCAGATAGTCAGAACCGCGAATCGGTGTTGATCGTGAAAATGGTACTAGAATCAGAAGACGTCGTGATGGATAATTTAAATGCGAATATGCATGCAAGCATCCTGAGTCATTTTAAATCTGGCATTTCCTGAAGTTTCATCACAAATCGTAGAATACTTTAACTGGAATTTTTTGAATGAGCACATCATTGGTTATAGTTGAATCTCCCGCTAAAGCGAAGACGATCAATCGGTATCTTGGTAACGACTATAAAGTGTTAGCATCTTATGGACATGTTCGCGATCTACTGCCCAAGACTGGTGCTATTGACACAGAAAATGGTTTTGAGATGCAGTATCAGACTATTGAAAAGAATGCCAAAGCAGTTGATGCAATTATTAAGGCTCTTAAAAAGGCGGATATACTATACCTAGCGACTGATCCAGATCGTGAAGGTGAGGCCATTGCTTGGCATCTACATGAATTATTAAAAGAGCGCGGATTGATGGAAGGCAAAGAATCTCATCGTGTTGTTTTTCATGAAGTCACAAAAAATGCAATTCTAGACGCTGTTGCACACCCAACAAAATTGTCGACTGATTTAATCAATGCACAACAGGCGCGTAGAGCACTGGATTATTTAGTTGGCTTCAATCTTTCACCATTACTCTGGAAAAAAATTCAAGGTGGTTTGTCGGCAGGTCGTGTGCAGAGTCCTGCATTGAGGATGATCGTCGAACGAGAATTGGAAATAGAGAAATTTAACCCACAGGAATATTGGACGATAGAAGCGGATCTTGAAAAAGAGAAAGCCAAGTTTCCGTCGCGGCTAACTTATTTGCATGGCGAGAAATTAAAGCAGTTCACTATCACTGAAAGTGGTGCAGCGACTAAGGCTTACGATGAATTATTACGGGCTGCCAATGGAAAATTAACAGTTAGTAAGGTGGAGAAGAAGCAACGTAAGCGACAGCCGGCAGCGCCATTTATTACATCAACCATGCAACAGGAAGCCGTGCGTAAACTGGGAATGACAGCTCAACGTACTATGCGAGTCGCGCAACAATTATATGAAGGTATCGATATCGGTGGTGATGAAGGAACGGTCGGCTTGATTACTTACATGCGCACAGATTCAGTCGTATTAGCAAAAGAAGCTCAAAGTGAGATCAGGGAATTCATTGGTGAGCGATATGGTAAGAATAATGTGCCAGATGAACCTCGTGTATTTAAAACAAAATCAAAAAATGCACAGGAAGCACATGAAGCGATACGGCCAACTACAGTAAGGCACGTACCCAGTGAAATAAAATCTTCACTGGATGCAGGTCAATTCAATTTGTATGAATTGATCTGGAAACGCACTGTCGCAAGTCAGATGATGCATGCGACCATTGATACAGTTGCTGTTGATATGGCTTGTGGTGAAGGTAATATTTTTCGCGCTAATGTTTCGACCATTGCCGATCCGGGTTTTATGGCGGTTTATCTAGAAGGACAGGACGAGGCGAAAACGGAAGATGGTGAAAAATTACTACCGCCATTGAAAGAAGGTGATGTTGTCAAGCTACTAGAAATCAGGCTGGAACAACATTTCACCGAGCCACCACCACGCTTTACAGAAGCCAGTCTGGTGAAAAATCTGGAAGAATATGGTATTGGCAGACCTTCAACTTACGCAAGCATCATCTATATGCTTAAGCAAAGAGAATATGTGGAGTTCGAGCAAAAACGTTTTACGCCGACCGATGTGGGGCGTGTGGTCAATAATTTCCTCAGCAAGCATTTTACAAATTATGTAGATTACGATTTTACTGCGCGTCTTGAAGATGAGCTGGATGCTGTTTCCAGAGGTGAAAAGGAGTGGCTTCCATTAATGAAGAATTTTTGGGATTCTTTCGAAAAGCTGATTAAGGAAAAGGAGGAAACAGTGAGTCGTAGTGAAGCGATTCAGGCCAGAGAACTGGGGACAGATCCAAAAACAGGTTCACCTGTATCAGTACGTATTGGTCGTTATGGTCCTTTTGCACAAATTGGCACCAAAGAAGATGAAGACAAACCAAAGTTTGCTGGCCTGCTTCCTAGTCAAAAGCTGGATAGTATCACTCTGGAGGAAGCTCTGGCACTTTTCAAGTTACCAAGGGAAATGGGCGAAACAGAAGAGGGTGAAGAAATTGTCGTCAGTGCCGGACGCTTTGGCCCGTACATTCGTTATGGCAGTGCATTTGTCTCTCTTAAGGAAGATGATCCTTATACAGTGGCTTTGGAGAGATGTTTGGAGCTAATTGCTGCCAAGAAAATTGAGGATGCTAATAAGCAAATCAATATTTTTGAAGAAGAAGGTATCAGTGTTTTGAACGGACGTTACGGGCCCTATGTGACAGATGGGAACAAGAATGTAAAGGTCCCGAAAGACGTTGAACCTGCAAATCTTACTGCAGAAGATTGCCAGAAGATGATTGCTGAAGCACCAGATCGACCACGTCGAGGGGCCAAGAAGAAAACTGGCAAAAAGAAAATGGCGATAAAGACAAAAAAGAAGGCAATTAAAAGATAGAGTAGTAGGAAGAAAAAACTGTGAAAAAGTTTGATTAATAGAGAGTTGAAACTTTGGCCGTTGAGCAGGCTATTTAAATTTTTTAATAGGGATTTGTGGGTAATTTTCATCTAAATTTAGCCGTTAAAGCCTTGAGTGAAGGCGGTATCATTGCTTATCCAACAGAATCTGTGTTTGGTTTGGGCTGCTATCCAGATGATATCTACGCTGTTGCTAAAATCCTATCCTTAAAAAACCGTTCGGTAAGTAAGGGATTAATACTGATCGCTGCCAAACCCGAGCAACTAGATGCTTATGTGGCCTATCCGGACGATGATGTGAGACGGAAAGTTACTGCAACGTGGCCTGGACCTGCTACCTGGGTGTTGCCCGCAAAAGCAAATACCCCTAGTTGGGTTACAGGATATAAGAGTACGGTTGCTGTAAGAGTTTCTGCGCATTTAGCTGTGCAAGCTCTATGCAGTAAGGTGGGTGTGATTATCTCCACAAGCGCCAATCCAGCGAGGAAAATACCAGCCACGAATGCTTTTAAAGTTCGAAATTATTTTGGCAATGAAATTGATTACATTTTGCCTGGAAATACAGACGGCAAGAAACTACCGACAGGAATTAGGGATGCCATAAGTGGTAAAGTTCTCCGCCTTGGAGATTGAGGCCTAAAATAATCCAGTTTTCAGTCTCTTGTCATATTGACAGTCTCTTCAGATTGACCGAGAATGTTCGGCTGATTTCGGAGGGGTACCCAAGCGGTCAACGGGATCAGACTGTAAATCTGACGGCTCAGCCTTCGGAGGTTCGAATCCTCCCCCCTCCACCACCACGGACGAGGATTGTATGGTATTTGGCACTCTGAGGGTGTCAGGGTAGGCGGGTGTAGTTCAATGGTAGAACCTCAGCCTTCCAAGCTGATGGTGTGGGTTCGATTCCCATCACCCGCTCCAGATTTGAGAATGGTTGGCCTAGGTTGCCAGTGATTTATGAACGTATCTGCTCATATAGCTCAGTCGGTAGAGCACTTCCTTGGTAAGGAAGAGGTCACCGGTTCAAATCCGGTTATGAGCTCCAGATTCAGCATTGTAGTTGAATATTGTTTTTTTTGCTTAATATTAATTAAATTGTTAAGGAGAAGCTCCTAATGTCGAAGGAGAGATTTGAACGCACGAAACCACATGTAAATGTGGGAACGATAGGTCATGTTGATCATGGTAAGACGACGCTGACAGCGGCAATCACCAAGACCATGGCAGATGCCCATGGCGGTGAATTCAAAGCCTACGATCAGATTGATAACGCGCCAGAAGAAAGGGAACGCGGTATCACGATTGCCACAGCACACGTCGAATACGAAAGTAGTAATCGTCACTATGCGCATGTTGATTGTCCAGGACATGCTGATTATGTAAAGAACATGATCACAGGTGCAGCGCAGATGGACGGGGCGATTCTGGTCTGTAGTGCAGCGGATGGCCCGATGCCACAGACCCGCGAGCATATTCTGTTAGCACGTCAGGTGGGCGTGCCTTACGTCGTGGTTTATTTGAACAAAGCGGACCAGGTTGATGATGAGGAATTGTTAGAGCTGGTTGAAATGGAAGTCCGAGAGCTGTTGGACCTCTACGAATTTCCAGGAGATGATACTCCGATAGTGACAGGCTCAGCGCTGAAAGCTTCAGAAGGTGATGAAAGCGATATAGGTATTCCTTCTATTCTGAAACTGGTCGCAGCGATGGATGATTACATTCCAGTGCCCGAACGCCCGGTAGATCAGGCATTTTTGATGCCGATTGAAGACGTTTTCTCTATTTCTGGTCGCGGCACTGTGGTGACTGGACGTGTTGAGCGAGGAGTTGTTAAAGTGGGTGAAGAAATTGAGATTGTGGGTATTAAAGAAACGCAGAAGACCACCTGCACTGGTGTTGAGATGTTCCGGAAGTTGTTAGACGAAGGTCAGGCGGGAGACAATGTTGGTGTTCTATTACGAGGCACCAAGCGTGAAGAAGTCGAACGTGGCCAGGTGTTATGTCACCCAGGTTCAATTACGCCACATACTCGTTTTGAAGCAGAAATCTATGTGTTATCGAAAGATGAAGGTGGTCGTCATACGCCCTTCTTTGCGAACTACCGTCCACAGTTTTACTTCCGTACCACAGATGTGACGGGCGCAGTTGAATTACCTAAAGACACAGAGATGGTGATGCCTGGGGATAACATCAAATTAGATGTGACTTTGATTAACCCGATTGCGATGGAAGAAGGCTTACGCTTTGCTATTCGTGAAGGTGGTCGTACCGTGGGTGCGGGCATCGTCGCTAAAGTTATTGAGTAATATTTAAGCAAAGGACAGCAGCCTGATTAGGGTTGCTGTCCCTGTTTTTGTTTTAGGCCAGTAGCTCAATTGGCAGAGCGGCGGTCTCCAAAACCGCAGGTTGGGGGTTCGATTCCCTCCTGGCCTGCCATTGACTATGGCAGGTTGAGTAATAGGCGGATTGGATTTATGAAGCGTCGCATAATAATTTTAAAGAATGTAGTGAAAAAAATATGAGTTCAAAAATTGAAACGGTAGAAAGCGGCATGGACACTATAAAATTAGTCATTGCCTTGTTAATTGTAGTGGCGGCTATGGCTGCATTCTATATCTATCCTGAGCAATCAGTATCGCTCAGGGTTGGCGGTTTACTGTTAGCGGTTGGCGTTGCTGCTGGAATTGCATTGCAGACTGTGAAAGGTCGCAGCTTCTGGGGCTTTTTTCACGGGGCACAGATAGAAGTACGTAAGGTTATCTGGCCGACACGTCAGGAAACAGTACAAACAACATTAATTGTTGTGCTTGTGGTTGTTCTGGTTTCCATCATTTTGTGGTTATTGGATATGTTTCTTGGTTGGACCATTGGCTCCCTAATGGGTCAGAGAGGTTAAAGATAAATGTCTCTCAAATGGTACGTGGTGCATGCATACTCAGGATTTGAAGATTGCGTGATGACGACATTAAAGGAACGTATTGTACAGTACGGCATGGAAGATAATTTTGGCGAAATTTTAGTGCCAAAGGAAGAAGTTGTCGAGATGCGTGAAGGTAAAAAACGCACGACAGATCGTAAGTTTTTCCCTGGATACGTGCTTGTGCAAATGGAAATGAATGATGATACCTGGCATATGGTTAAGAGTATGCCTCGGGTACTTGGATTTATTGGTGGAACCAGTGATAGGCCTGCGCCGATCTCTGATGCTGAAGCAAATTCAATACTTCATCGTGTGGAGGAAGGTGTTGATAAGCCTACGCCTAAAGTGATGTTCGAGGCAGGTGAGGTGATACGCGTGATTGATGGGCCGTTCAAGGACTTTAACGGTGTCGTTGAGGAGGTCAATTACGAAAAAAATCGCTTGCGTGTTTCAGTATTGATTTTTGGACGTTCTACCCCTGTGGATCTTGAATTTACCCAGGTGGAAAAAGACTGATTACTCCAGATCAGCGGAGTTGTTAATAGATTTATTATTTCTAAGTATTTATTGTGTAATCAGAAAGCTTTGATTCATATGGATTTAATCTAGGTGGGATAGAGCTTTTGTAGAGGGGAGCCGAAAGGCATCACCACCCAAGGAGAAAGTTGTGGCTAAGAAAGTTGAAACTTATATCAAGTTGCAGGTGCCTGCGGGCTCAGCAAACCCGAGTCCACCTGTGGGCCCAGCATTGGGTCAGCATGGGCTGAATATCATGGATTTCTGTAAGGCATTTAATGCGCAGACACAGAGTATGGAGGTTAATCTTCCAGTGCCTGTTGTGATCACTGTGTATAGTGACAAAAGTTTTACCTTTATCACCAAGACGCCGCCTGTTTCATTTTTATTGAAAAAGGCAGCTGGTGTTCCAAAGGGTAGTGATACGCCTAATACAAACAAAGTGGGTAAGGTTGACTGTCAGCAGTTGGAAGAGATTGCCAAGGTGAAAGAACCTGATTTAACTGCTGCTGATATGGATGCGGCTGTACGCACAATCGCTGGTACTGCACGCAGCATGGGTATTGAGACCGAGGGTGTTTCCTAATGACAATATCCAAACGTGTTAAATCCTGGACAGATAAAATAGATTCAGAAAAACTTTATCAATTGATGGATGCATTGCAATTGTTGAAAGAATGTTCGAAGGTCAAATTTGATGAATCCGTAGAAGTCGCAGTCAATCTTGGTATTGATGTCAGAAAGTCCGATCAGGCTGTTCGAGGAGCAACTGTTCTACCCAAAGGTACGGGTAAAGTTGTGCGGGTTGCTGTATTTGCACAGGGTGAGCAAGCCGAAGCGGCAAAAGCTGCTGGTGCTGATGTGGTTGGTTTTGAAGATCTGGCTGAGCGTATGCAGGCCGGTGAAATGGATTTTGATGTGGTTGTTGCGACACCAGATGCAATGCCAGTTGTTAGTAAACTTGGCAAGGTTTTAGGTCCTCGTGGTTTAATGCCTAACCCTAAAGTTGGTACCGTGAGCACAGATGCTGCACAGGCAGTCGTGAATGCCAAAGCTGGTCAGGTGCGTTACAGAACAGATAAAAACGGCATCATCCATTGTGCGATTGGTAAGATCTCATTTGAGGCTGATGCATTAAAAGAAAATCTTGAATCCCTATTGGTTGATTTGAATAAGGCGAAGCCAAGTTCATCAAAGGGTATTTACATGAAGAAAGTTAGTCTTTCTACAACAATGGGGCCAGGTATCGCAGTAGATCAGAGTAGTCTATCTGCATAATTATTTAGTAATTTAATATTAATTGATGCGTAACAGGTAGTTTTTATTACGTACATTGAAGGCTTTTTATTAACGGTGAATCTTGACCGGTTCCTGTTAGATGTCAAAGACCGCAGGTGCTTTTTTCGTAGGTGTTCTTAATACGAAGCAAGCTTAATGTAATTAGATTGCCTGCGCAGACGGTGATATCCCAAAACAGTTTATTTCCTGTTTTAAGGTTCACCGTAGTGGTTAGTTTCATATTCAATTTTTGAATATGAAACCTTGGTGTGAACTGGGGCTTACTATGGTAGAGATACCGCGGACATTTTATGGTTGTCAGTTTAAAGCGTCAGTAAGCCTGAATAACTTAGGAGAAAAGATGTGAGTCTAGATCTTGAAGCAAAGAAGGCAATAGTTGAAGAAGTGACTGAAGTTGCTGGTAGCTCACCATCTGCAGTGGCAGCAGAATATAGCGGTTTGACCGTGAGTGATATGACTGAATTACGTCAGATTGCTCGCGATGCTGGCATCTATCTGCGTGTGGTCAGAAATACACTTGCGCGACGCGCTTTGGAAGATACAAATTTTGATTGTATGAGGGAAGGCCTGACTGGACAACTTATCCTCGCTTTTTCCAAAGACGAGCTAGGTGCTGCAGCGAAGGTGGTTAGAGATTTTACCAAGAAAAACGACAAGCTTGTTGTCAAGTTGGTGGCGCTGGAAGGTGAATTATTACAGCCCTCTGATATTGACGCATTGGCAAGTCTGCCAAGCAAGGGGCAGTCGATTAGCATGCTTATGCGCATGATGATGGCACCTGTTACGACCTTGGCTAGAACACTGGCCGAACCACACGCGAAATTTGTGCGTACGGTTAAAGCTGTCGCCGATCAGAAGCAACCTGCTTAATTCATTTTCGTATTTATATAAATTTAATTGGGAGTATCCACAATGGCTGTAAATAAAGAAGAACTTTTGGAGACAATCTCGAACATGACAGTACTTGAAGTTGTTGAGCTTGTTGAAGCAATGGAAGAAAAATTTGGTGTATCAGCAGCGCCTGCTGCTGCATCAGCGGTTGTAGGCACCGCTGCCGCCGCTGCCGCTGAAGAAAAGACTGAGTTTGATGTTATCTTGACTGGTTTTGGTGACAACAAGGTTGTTGCGATTAAGGCTGTCCGTGCTATCACGGGTCTGGGCCTGAAAGAAGCAAAGGAACTTGTTGAAAGCATTCCTTCTCCATTGAAGGAAGGTGCAACTAAAGACGAAGCAGACGAGATCAAGAAGCAGATGGAAGAAGCTGGCGCGACCGTTGAAGTCAAATAAACCTTTTGACAAAAGCATTATCAGAAATCAGTGTAAGGCTAGTGGAATTGACCACTGGCCTCGTGTTGCTTTGGTCTGCTTAATAGAAAGATTCAAGGAAAACCCAGTGGCTGGGTTTTTAGTATTTCCGTAGTTAATGAACATTGATTGTGAGGATCTGTTGTAATGGCCTACTCCTACACCGAAAAAAAACGAATACGTAAGGATTTTGGTAAACATCCAAAAATTATGGATGTGCCTCCCCTATTAGCGATGCAGCTCGACTCGTATCGTAAATATCTTCAGGCGGATATTGCTCCTGAAGAACGCACAGATATAGGTCTGCAGGCTGCATTTAAGTCTGTATTTCCTATCGTTGGGTTTTCGGGTAGCGCCATGCTTGAATATGTCAGCTATCGATTGGTGGACCCCGCATTTGATGTAAAGGAATGTCAGTTAAGAGGCATTACTTATGCATCGTCACTTCGCGTAAAGGTACGTCTGGTCATCTATGACAAAGAAGCGGGGCTCAATAAAAAGATCGTTAAAGATATTAAGGAACAGGAAGTCTACATGGGTGAAATCCCATTGATGACTACAACGGGTGCCTTTGTTATTAACGGAACAGAGCGAGTTATCGTTTCTCAACTACATCGTTCCCCAGGTGTGTTCTTTGAACATGATAAAGGTAAAACACATTCTTCAGGGAAATTACTTTTCTCTGCGCGTGTGATTCCTTATCGTGGTTCATGGCTTGATTTCGAATTTGACCCCAAGGATCTGGTTTATTGTCGTATTGATCGTCGCAGGAAAATCCCAGCGACTATTTTGTTACGTGCGCTGGGTTATGACACTCAGGAGATGCTGGACATATTTTTTGATACAAATGAGTACAAAATTGGCAAGAAAGGCGTTGCTCTTACCTTGATTCCGGATCGTTTGCGTGGCGAAACTGCGACATTCGATATAAAAGACAAGAAAGGCAAAGTGATTGTTGAAAATGAACGACGAATTACTGCCCGTCACATCAAGGAAATGGAGAAAGTTAGACTAAAAGAATTAATGGTGCCAGCTGAATATCTGATTGAACAGGTATTAGCAAAAGATATTGTTAATCTGGAAACAGGCGAGTTGCTCGCTGCTGCAAATACGGAAATTACAGGAGAGCTACTGGAACAGTTGCTTGAATTTAAAGATTTGACACTTGAAACGCTGTACATAAATGATCTGGATCGTGGACCCTATATTGCGGATACATTAAAAATTGATCCCTCAACCACACCATTTGAAGCACAGGTCGAGATCTATCGCATGATGCGCCCAGGTGAACCACCAACAAAGGATTCTGCTGAGAATCTGTTTAAGAATCTGTTTTTTAGTCCTAGCCGTTACGACCTGTCTGCTGTCGGTCGAATGAAATTTAATAGAAGGATCGGCCGTAAAGAAATTGTTGGTGAAAATGTTCTTTCAAAAGAAGATATCATTGAAATCCCGAAGTTGTTGATTGATATCAAGAATGGTAAAGGCATTGTTGATGACATTGATCATTTGGGTAACAGACGCGTCAGAAGTGTTGGTGAGATGGCTGAAAATCAATTCCGTGTTGGTTTGGTGCGTGTTGAGCGCGCAGTCAAAGAGCGCCTTGGTTTGGCTGATTCTGAAGGGCTTATGCCGCAGGAAATTATCAATGCCAAGCCTGTATCGGCGGTGGTTAAGGAATTTTTTGGCTCAAGTCAGTTATCGCAATTTATGGATCAGAATAACCCACTATCTGAAATCACACATAAACGACGTATTTCAGCGCTTGGCCCTGGCGGCCTGACACGTGAGCGTGCTGGCTTTGAAGTCCGTGATGTGCATGTAACACACTATGGTCGGATATGTCCAATTGAAACACCAGAAGGACCAAATATTGGTCTGATTAATTCACTAGCAATTTATGCTAGGACTAATGGGTATGGTTTTCTGGAAACACCCTATCGCAAGGTAACGAAAGGTAAGGTCTCTGACGAGATTGAATATCTTTCCG
Source organism: Gammaproteobacteria bacterium (assembly GCA_965261165.1). Classification (GTDB taxonomy): domain Bacteria; phylum Pseudomonadota; class Gammaproteobacteria; order Eutrophobiales; family Eutrophobiaceae; genus SMWN01. Next base: position 1,677,162 of record OZ253445.1, read on the forward strand.
CGATTGAAGAAAGTGACCATGTCATCGCGCAAGCAAGTGCAACGAAAGATAGCAAGGGTCGTTTAACGGACAATCTGGTTTCAAGTCGTCATTTAAATGAATTTACCTTGTCGACACCAGACGCCGTTCAATATATGGACGTTTCGCCAAGACAGATTGTTTCCGTGGCGGCAGCATTGATACCATTCCTTGAGCATGATGATGCGAATAGAGCCTTGATGGGATCGAACATGCAACGTCAGGCTGTTCCTACCTTACGTGCAGATAAACCGTTGGTTGGTACCGGTATAGAAAGAACTGTGGCATCGGATTCAGGTGTTACAGTGATCGCTGAACGTGGGGGCGTGGTTGACTCGGTTGATGCCAGCCGTATTGTAGTGCGGGTAAATAATGATGAAGTCACAGCGGGTGAGCCTGGTATTGATATTTATAACCTGACGAAATACACACGCTCCAACCAGAATACCTGTATTAACCAGAAACCACTAGTTAAACTGGGTGATGTGGTAGCATCAAAAGATGTATTGGCTGATGGCCCTTCCACCGATTTAGGCGAGTTGGCGCTTGGGCAAAATATGAAAGTAGCATTCATGCCCTGGAATGGCTACAACTTTGAGGACTCAATCCTTATTTCAGAGCGCTTGGTGAAGGAAGAACGTTTTACCACGATTCATATTGAAGAACTGACCTGTGTGGCTCGTGATACCAAACTGGGTCAGGAAGAAATCTCTGCCGATATTCCTAATGTTAGTGAGCATGCGTTGAACAAGCTCGATGAGTCTGGGATTGTCTATATTGGCGCTGAAGTGAATCCAGGAGATATCTTGGTCGGCAAAGTAACGCCGAAAGGCGAAACTCAATTAACACCAGAAGAAAAACTACTAAGGGCGATCTTTGGTGAGAAAGCCTCAGATGTGAAAGATACCTCTTTGCGTGTTAAGTCAGGTAACAATGGCACAGTCATTGATGTTCAGGTATTTACGCGTGATGGTGTTGATAAAGATGCGCGTGCCCTAGAAATTGAAGAGTCTGAACTAACGAGTGTACGTAAGGACCTAAGTGACCAAATGCGCATTATGGAAGAAGGTATCTATCAGCGCATAGAAACATTATTGCTTGGTAAGTTAGCTGAAGGTAGCCCAGGAGCTTTGAAAGCTGAGGCTAAAATAACCAAAGCTTATCTAGCAGAGACGCCACGAGAAAAATGGTTTGATATTCGCCTCAGAAATGAAACTGCAAATCGTCAACTTGAGCAGATGATAGAGCAGCATGGTCGCTTACGTATTAAATTTGATGAGATGTTTGAGGAGAAAAGAGCCAAGCTAACCTCAGGCGATGACCTTGCCCCAGGTGTATTAAAAATGGTTAAGGTTTATCTGGCGGTAAGACGCATTATCCAGCCAGGTGACAAAATGGCTGGTCGTCACGGAAACAAAGGCGTTATTTCCATGATCGTACCAGTTGAAGATATGCCCCATACCAAAGATGGTGAGCCGGTCGATGTTGTTTTGAATCCGCTGGGTGTCCCTTCGCGTATGAATGTAGGACAGGTATTGGAGACCCATCTAGGTTGGGCTGCCAAGGGTCTGGGTCACAAGATATCCGAAATGCTGGATGTGCAGGCAGATGCCGGCAAACTTCGAAAATTCCTGGATAAGGTTTACAACACTAGCGGTAAACAGGAGGATCTGAAGAGTTTTACCGATGAAGAAATTCTCGATCTGTCTCGCAATTTGCGAGGCGGCGTGCCTATGGCAACACCTGTGTTTGATGGTGCAGAAGAGAGTGAAATTAAAGATATGTTGGTACTTGCTGGCTTACCTGAGAGTGGTCAAATCGTGCTTTACGATGGACGTACAGGTGATGCTTTCGATAGACCTGTCACCGTGGGCTACATGTACATGCTGAAACTTAACCATCTGGTTGATGACAAGATGCATGCCCGTTCAACCGGGCCATATAGTCTGGTGACACAGCAGCCATTGGGTGGTAAGGCGCAATTTGGCGGCCAGCGTTTTGGTGAAATGGAGGTTTGGGCACTTGAAGCATACGGTGCGGCCTATACCTTGCAAGAAATGCTGACAGTGAAGTCAGATGATGTCAATGGCAGAACCAAAATGTACAAGAGCATTGTTGATGGAGACCATCGTACAGATTCAGGTATGCCTGAGTCATTTAATGTGCTGGTTAAGGAAATCCGTTCGCTCGGTATTAATATCGAACTGAAACAGAACTAACCATGGCACTTACCAGAATGAATTTGAATAATTTTTATTTATTAGTTGTATCGTCTTGTGGAGGGTGTAGACCTTGAAAGATTTACTAAGACTTTTAAAACAACAGGGACAGGTTGAGGAATTCGATGCTATTGCGATTAGCCTTGCCTCTCCTGAGAAGATTCGCTCGTGGTCATATGGCGAGGTCAAGAAGCCTGAAACGATCAATTATCGTACCTTTAAACCGGAAAGAGACGGCCTTTTTTGCGCCAAGATATTTGGTCCAGTAAAGGATTACGAATGCCTCTGTGGAAAATATAAAAGATTAAAACATCGCGGTGTCGTCTGTGAGAAATGTGGCGTTGAAGTTACCTTGTCGAAAGTCCGTCGTGAACGTATGGGGCATATTGAACTGGCAAGTCCAGTCGCACATATTTGGTATTTAAAATCATTGCCTTCAAGGATGGGTTTAATGTTGGATATGACCCTGCGTGAGATTGAGAGAGTACTGTATTTTGAAGCCTATGTTGTGATTGACCCAGGCATGACTGAGCTAGAGCGTGGCCAGTTAATGACGGAAGAATCCTATCTGGAAGCTATGGAACAATATGGAGATGAATTTGATGCTCGCATGGGCGCAGAGGCGGTTCGTGAATTGTTGATTTCCACCAATGTTAAGGAAGAAGTGGACACTTTACGTGGTGAGATTCCAGAAACGAAATCCGAAACAAAACTCAAGAAAATGACCAAGCGATTGAAGCTGCTTGAATCATTTATGTTTTCTGGGAATAAACCAGAGTGGATGATTCTCAAGGTATTGCCAATATTGCCTCCGGAACTAAGACCTTTGGTGCCGCTGGATGGTGGCCGTTTTGCAACATCTGATTTGAATGATCTTTACCGTCGCGTGATCAACCGTAATAATCGATTGAAACGTCTGCTGGATTTAAGTGCCCCAGATATTATTATTCGCAATGAAAAACGTATGCTGCAGGAGTCTGTGGATGCCCTGCTGGATAACGGTCGTCGTGGGCGTGCAATTACAGGCACTAATAAACTGCCGCTGAAATCTCTTGCCGATATGATCAAAGGCAAGCAGGGTCGTTTCCGTCAAAACTTGTTGGGTAAGCGCGTCGATTATTCAGGTCGTTCGGTGATTGTTGTGGGTCCAACCTTACGTTTACATCAATGTGGCATCCCCAAGAAAATGGCATTGGAATTATTTAAGCCGTTTATCTTCAGCAAACTTGAATTCAGAGGTTTGGCAAGGACTATTAAAGCCGCCAGAAAACTGGTGGAGCGTGAAGGTGCCGAGGTTTGGGATATTCTTGAAGAAGTTATTCGCGAACATCCAATCATGCTTAACCGTGCACCTACTTTGCACAGACTGGGTATTCAGGCATTTGAGCCGATTCTGATTGAGGGTAAAGCAATTCAGCTACATCCTCTGGTCTGTACAGCTTTTAATGCTGACTTTGATGGTGACCAAATGGCTGTGCACATCCCATTATCTATGGAAGCCCAGATTGAAGCACGGATATTGATGATGTCTACCAACAATGTGCTTTCTCCAGCCAATGGTGAGCCAATTATTGTGCCGACCCAAGACGTTGTTTTAGGTCTGTATTTTATGACGCGTGAATCAGCCGATGCCAAAGGTGCTGGCATGATATTCGCCAATATTGATGAAGTGCATCGTGCTTATGAAGCAAAAATACTCGATATCAGAGCTAAGATTCAGGTTCGGATTCGTGAAATTAGCATTGATGAGAATGACGAGAGAACAGAGACGCATAGTCGCATTGAAACCACAGCAGGCCGTGCTCTACTCTCCAATATCTTGCCCGAAGGCCTTGAATTTGCATTGATGAACAAGACGCTGAGTAAAAGCGTGGTGTCTGGTTTAATCGATACGGTCTACAGAAGGTTAGGCTTAAAAGCCACGGTGATTTTTGCAGATCGGCTAATGTATGCTGGATTTAGATATTCAACAAGAGCAGGTGTTTCCATCGGTATCAATGACATGGTGATTCCTGAAGATAAGAACGAAATCATTTCACGGACAGAAGAAAAGGTGCAGGGCTTTCAGGAGCAATATGCCTCGGGTCTAATTACCAATGGCGAACGTTACAATAAAGTTGTGGATATCTGGTCACATGCCAATGATCAAGTGGCCAAGGCCATGATGGACATTTTAGGCTCTGAAATTGTCGAAAACCAAAAAGGTGAATCAGTCACTCAGGAATCATTCAACTCAATCTATATCATGGCTGATTCTGGTGCTCGTGGATCAGCCGCGCAGATTCGTCAGTTAGCTGGCATGCGTGGATTAATGGCCAAACCTGATGGTTCTATTATTGAGACACCGATTACAGCCAACTTCCGTGAAGGTCTGGACGTATTGCAATACTTCATTTCGACACATGGTGCACGTAAAGGCTTAGCTGATACTGCATTGAAGACAGCAAACTCGGGTTATTTGACACGTCGTTTGGTTGATGTGGCACAGGATCTTGTCGTTATTGAAGAAGATTGCGGCACAGAAAATGGATACACCATTAATCAAATTATTGAGGGTGGCGATGTTGTTGTGCCATTGAAAGACCGTGCGCTTGGTCGAGTATTGGCCGAGGATGCTATTAAAGTTGTTACGAGTGAGGTTATTGCCCCACGGGGAACATTGCTGGATGAGGACTGGGTCGATACTCTGGATCAGAATGGTATCTATCAGGTGGTGGCTCGTTCGGCCATCACCTGTGAGACACGCTACGGTATTTGTGCCGCTTGTTATGGTCGAGATCTGGGTCGTGGTCAGTTAGTGGGTATCGGCGAATCTGTTGGTGTTGTTGCTGCACAGTCTATTGGTGAGCCAGGTACGCAATTAACAATGCGTACCTTCCATATTGGCGGTGCTGCATCCAGAGCAGTAGCTGTCAATAGTATTGAAGTCAAATATGGTGGCGCATTGCATCTTCAAAACGTAAAAATGCTACAACATGAAAAAGGCCATCAGGTAGTTATTTCTCGTTCAGGAGAAGTCGTTATACAGGACACAGATGGTCGTGAGCGTGAACGCTACAAGATCCCTTATGGTGCTATTTTAACTATTAATGAAGGTGAAGAAGTCCAGCCGGGCCAGGTTGTAGCCGATTGGGATCCTCATACACATCCAGTGATATCGGAAGTTGCAGGTCTGGTGCAATTCTCGGATATGGATGAAGGTGCTACAGTTGAACGACAGGTTGATGAGATTACTGGCCTAAGCAGTATGGTCATCACCGATCCGAAGCAACGCGCATCAGCAGCCAAGGATCTACGTCCGATTATCAAATTGGTTGATAAAAAAGGTGAAGAATTGATGATTCCAGGGACTGAAATCCTTGCGCATTATCCATTGCCCGCAAATGCCGTGGTTAATATCGAAGATGGTGCCGAGATTAAAGTGGGTGATGTGATTGCCCGTCTGCCACAAGAATCTGCTAAAACCCGTGATATTACCGGTGGCTTGCCTCGTGTTGCCGACCTTTTCGAAGCCAGAAAGCCAAAGGAATCTTCTATCATGGCTGAAATTACTGGGACAGTTGGTTTCGGTAAGGAAACCAAAAGTAAGCAGCGCCTTGTGATCACAGGGGTAGATGGTGAACATTATGAAACCTTAATCCCTAAATGGCGGCACATTACTGCATTTGATGGTGAGCATGTTGAACAGGGCGAAAGTATTGCTGATGGACCACCAATGCCGCATGACATCTTACGTTTAAAAGGCGTGCATGCCTTGGCAAACTACATTGTGACTGAGATTCAGGAAGTCTACAGGCTGCAAGGCGTGAAGATTAATGATAAACATATCGAGGTTATCGTCAGGCAAATGTTGCGTAAGGTAGAAATCACTGATCCAGGCGACACAAAACTTCTGAAGGGCGAACAGATTGAAAAATCAAGAGTCCTTGATGAGAATGAGAAAATACTTACTGAAGACAAGCTGCCAGCCAAGTGGGAACCCGTACTTTTGGGTATTACCAAGGCTTCTTTGTCGACTGAATCATTCATTTCTGCCGCTTCTTTCCAGGAAACTACTCGCGTACTGACTGAAGCCAGTGTTAGCGGTAAGGTAGACGACCTCAGGGGCTTGAAGGAAAATGTCATCGTTGGGCGCCTGATCCCTGCTGGAACAGGTCTTGCCTATCATGCTGAGAGGCAGCAGAAGCTTGCTGATGGGCTTACCGCGGAAGAGCTGATCATGGATGAGGCAGCAGAAGCCATCCCTCTGGTCATTGTTGAACCAGAAGAAGTTACATCAAATCAGGAAGAAGGCTCCCTACCCTAGAGACATGAAAAATAGGCTTTTATGGCTTGACGGGCGAAGCGTCAGGCCATAGAATTCCGCTTCTTTGTCGGGCCTGATTTAAAATCGTGCCTGACAAATTAGTTTTAGGACTTGGAAATATTTGGGGAAGGATATTTTGTTCTCCTGATATTGGAGTCTGGATCATTCGGATTATCCGTTAAATAACTAACCGTGTGTCTAGTTGAGGAAGTTTCGCTGGCATTATGGAGAGGGTCTTTTTGACTCATATCAATGGGTTTGTTGACACAATTTAGAAGATAGCAGAATCAAATATGACGACGATTAATCAATTAGTTAGAAAGCCGAGAAAACGCCAACGTGTAGTCAGCAATGTACGTGCGTTGGAAGCTTGCCCACAAAAACGAGGCGTTTGCACCAGAGTCTATACAACGACTCCAAAGAAGCCTAATTCGGCGCTTCGTAAGGTGGCGCGTGTCAGGTTAACAAATGGGCACGAAGTATCGACCTATATTGGCGGTGAAGGCCATAACTTGCAGGAACACTCCGTGATTCTGATTCGTGGAGGTCGAGTAAAGGATCTGCCTGGTGTTCGATACCATACCGTCCGCGGCACTTTCGATACATCAGGTGTGGCGGATAGACGTAATGCCCGTTCGAAATATGGCACCAAACGTTCTAAATAATTAAAAGAGAATTTTAATAGAGTACTGATATGTCAAGAAGAAGGGTTGCCGAGAAGAGAGAGAGTTTGCCTGATCCTAAGTATGGTGATCATACGTTGGCCAAGTTCATTAATATGATCATGCAAAGCGGCAAAAAATCCGTTGCAGAAAAAATTGTGTATGGGGCTTTGGTTGAGATGGGTGAAAAAGGGAAGGGTGAACCACTGACGCTCTTTGCCAAAGCACTCGAAAACGTCAAGCCCATAGTTGAAGTCAAATCTAGACGTGTTGGTGGTGCAACCTATCAGGTGCCTGCAGAAGTGCGTCAAGCAAGAAGCGTTACTTTGGCAATGCGTTGGTTAGTTGATGCTGCCAAGAAAAGAAGCGAAAAAAATATGGGACTGCGTCTGGCAGGTGAATTACTGGATGCTTCTGAAAATAAAGGTACTGCCATCAAAAAGCGTGAAGACACGCACAAAATGGCTGAAGCGAATAAAGCTTTCTCTCATTTCCGTTGGTAAATCTTTAGAAATTTAAATTTAAGAAAGAATAATATTAAAGTGCCAAGAACAACACCAATAGAACGCTATCGCAATATCGGTATTATGGCCCATATTGACGCTGGCAAGACCACCACCACGGAACGTGTCCTGTTCTATACTGGCGTCTCGCATAAAATTGGTGAGGTGCACGATGGTGCTGCGACCATGGACTGGATGGAGCAGGAGCAGGAAAGAGGCATTACGATTACTTCAGCTGCTACAACTTGTTTCTGGAAAGGTATGGCAGGCCAACATGATGAACACCGTATTAATATTATTGATACACCTGGGCACGTTGACTTTACTATTGAGGTAGAACGTTCATTGCGTGTACTCGATGGTGCTTGTGCGGTATTTTGTGCTGTAGGCGGAGTTGAGCCTCAGTCTGAGACGGTTTGGAGACAGGCAAATAAATATAACGTGCCGCGTATGGCATTCGTCAATAAAATGGATCGTGCAGGTGCGGATTTCCTCAGAGTTGTCGAACAAATCAATCAACACCTTGGCGGTAATGCCGTGCCTGTACAGCTTGCAATTGGCAGTGGAGATAATTTTACAGGCGTAGTTGACCTGATCAGGATGAAAGAAATCTATTGGGAAGAGGCCAATATGGGCTCCAAGTATGAAGAGCGCAAAATCTCTGCTGAGCTGCAAACGCTTTGTGAAAAATGGCGTGAAAATCTGGTTGAGTCTGCAGCAGAAGCTAATGAAGAGTTGATGGATAAATATCTTGAGGAAAGCGATCTGTCAGTGGCAGATATCAAGCAAGGTATTCGCAGCAGAACATTGGCCAACGAGATTGTTCCAGTATTTTGTGGCTCAGCTTTTAAGAATAAGGGCATTCAGGCCATGTTAGATGGCATCATTGATTACATGCCATCGCCAGTAGACGTTCATGCCATCAAGGGCATCCTTGATGATGGTAAAAATACCGAAGCAGATAGATCAGCAAAGGATGATGCACCATTTGCTGCATTAGCATTCAAAATTGCAACAGACCCTTTTGTAGGTAACCTGACTTTCTTTAGAGTATATTCTGGAGTCTTGAATTCTGGAGATACTGTTTATAACCCAATTAAAGGTAAAAAAGATCGCATCGGCCGTATCCTGCAGATGCATGCAAATAGTCGCGAAGAAACTAAAGAAGTTAGAGCAGGTGATATTGCTGCTGCTGTGGGCCTCAAAAATGTAACAACGGGTGATACGCTTTGCGATACAGATAATGTGATCACATTAGAGCGCATGGGATTTCCAGAGCCAGTCATCGCTGTTGCAGTAGAACCAAAAACAAAAGAAGACCAGGAGAAAATGGGCATTGCGCTGGGTAAACTAACGCATGAAGATCCATCATTCTGGGTATCCACGGATGAAGAGTCTGGCCAAACCATTATCGCTGGTATGGGCGAGCTGCATCTGGAAATCATTGTTGATCGCATGAAGCGCGAGTTTAGTGTCGAAGCAAATGTGGGTAAACCTCAAGTAGCCTATCGTGAAACAATTCGCAAGGTTGTTGAGAAGGTTGAAGGTAAATTTGTTCGTCAATCTGGTGGTCGTGGCCAATATGGGCATGTAGTATTCAAATTGGAACCGCAGATATCAGGTGCAGGTTATGAGTTCATTAATGAAGTTGTTGGTGGCTCAGTCCCTAGAGAATATATCTCTGCAGTGGATAAGGGTGTGCAGGAACAAATGCTTAACGGCATTTTGGCAGGTTACCCAGTTGAAGATGTTAAAGTAACTTTGTTCGATGGTTCCTATCATGATGTTGACTCTAACGAAATGGCGTTTAAAACTGCCGGCTCAATGGGGTTCAAGGCAGGTGCCATACAGGCAGATCCGGTATTGCTGGAGCCGGTGATGAAGGTTGAGATTGTGACGCCGGAAGATTATCTGGGCACGGTGAATGGTGATTTAAACAGGCGTCGTGGCATATTGCAGGGTACTGATAATTCACCTGCAGGAAAGGTGATACGTGCAGAAGTGCCGTTATCCGAAATGTTTGGGTATGCGACTGACCTGCGTTCGGCAACGCAAGGACGTGCGACGTATACCATGGAGTTTGAAAAATATAATGAGGTTCCGGCAAATATCGCTGAGGCCATCGTCAATAAATACCATTAAAATTAACAAACTTTAAAGATAAGGGGGTGATTAGCTGTGTCGAAGGAGAGATTTGAACGCACGAAACCACATGTAAATGTGGGAACGATAGGTCATGTTGATCATGGTAAGACGACGCTGACAGCGGCAATCACCAAGACCATGGCAGATGCCCATGGCGGTGAATTCAAAGCCTACGATCAGATTGATAACGCGCCAGAAGAAAGGGAACGCGGTATCACGATTGCCACAGCACACGTCGAATACGAAAGTAGTAATCGTCACTATGCGCATGTTGATTGTCCAGGACATGCTGATTATGTAAAGAACATGATCACAGGTGCAGCGCAGATGGACGGGGCGATTCTGGTCTGTAGTGCAGCGGATGGCCCGATGCCACAGACCCGCGAGCATATTCTGTTAGCACGTCAGGTGGGCGTGCCTTACGTCGTGGTTTATTTGAACAAAGCGGACCAGGTTGATGATGAGGAATTGTTAGAGCTGGTTGAAATGGAAGTCCGAGAGCTGTTGGACCTCTACGAATTTCCAGGAGATGATACTCCGATAGTGACAGGCTCAGCGCTGAAAGCTTCAGAAGGTGATGAAAGCGATATAGGTATTCCTTCTATTCTGAAACTGGTCGCAGCGATGGATGATTACATTCCAGTGCCCGAACGCCCGGTAGATCAGGCATTTTTGATGCCGATTGAAGACGTTTTCTCTATTTCTGGTCGCGGCACTGTGGTGACTGGACGTGTTGAGCGAGGAGTTGTTAAAGTGGGTGAAGAAATTGAGATTGTGGGTATTAAAGAAACGCAGAAGACCACCTGCACTGGTGTTGAGATGTTCCGGAAGTTGTTAGACGAAGGTCAGGCGGGAGACAATGTTGGTGTTCTATTACGAGGCACCAAGCGTGAAGAAGTCGAACGTGGCCAGGTGTTATGTCACCCAGGTTCAATTACGCCACATACTCGTTTTGAAGCAGAAATCTATGTGTTATCGAAAGATGAAGGTGGTCGTCATACGCCCTTCTTTGCGAACTACCGTCCACAGTTTTACTTCCGTACCACAGATGTGACGGGCGCAGTTGAATTACCTAAAGACACAGAGATGGTGATGCCTGGGGATAACATCAAATTAGATGTGACTTTGATTAACCCGATTGCGATGGAAGAAGGCTTACGCTTTGCTATTCGTGAAGGTGGTCGTACCGTGGGTGCGGGCATCGTCGCTAAAGTTATTGAGTAATATTTATGACTGAACAACAGGTAATACGAATTTGTTTGAAAGCATTTGATCATCGTTTGATTGATCAATCAACACGTGAAATCGTCGAAACAGCTAAACGGACTGGTGCGCAGGTAAAGGGTCCAATCCCTCTGCCAACCAAGAAGGAAAGAGTCACGATTTTGATATCACCGCATGTAAATAAAAATGCGCGTGATCAGTATGAAATTCGCACACACAAACGTTTGATGGATATCGTCAATCCAACAGACAAGACAGTTGATGCATTGATGAGACTAGATCTTGCTGCTGGCGTAGATGTGCAAATTAAACTTAATTAATCCAGAAACATATATTTTGGCATTGGCAGCAAGATAATGACTATTGGGCTTATTGGACGCAAACGGGGAATGACCAGGCTCTTCACAGAAGATGGTCATTCAATACCTGTAACAGTTATTGAGGCCGAAATTAATCGGGTTGCTCGACTTACCTGCCCTGAAAAGGATGGGTATCAAGCTGTACAGGTTGCTTGGGGCAGTAAGAAACCAGGCAAAGCGACGAAAGCAATCGCGGGTGCTTACGCTAAAGCCAATATTGATTTGGGAGAAGGCCTGATTGAATATCGAATTACGAATAAAGAAGAATTACCTGAAGGCGGCGAATTTAAAGTTGATATGTTTGAAGCAGGGCAGAAGGTTGATATTTCTGGAGCGACTATTGGCAAGGGTTATGGCGGTGTAATTAAGCGTCATAATTTCAGTCACCAAAGAAATTCTCATGGCAACTCAATCTCTCATCGTGCTCCTGGAGCTATTGGGCAATGTCAGACACCTGGTCGGGTGTTCAAAGGTAAGAAGATGGCTGGCCAAATGGGCAATGTAAAAAGAACCTCACAAAATCTTGAGATTATAAGAGTAGATAGTGAAAGAAACCTTTTATTGATTAAAGGTTCAGTGCCGGGCGCCAAAGGCGGCAAGGTAATTATCAAACCATCAGTGAAGGCTCGTGCTTAAAAGGTCAATTTTTCAGGGTTCTTATGGAATTAAAACTAAAACAATTAAATAAAAAAGCTGACGGAAAGGTTACCGTTGCTGACAGCATTTTTGCTGCTGAATACAACGAAGCGCTTATCCATCAAGCATTAACAGCTTTTATGACTAGTTCACGAGCGGGCACCAAGGCGCAAAAAACGCGTTCTGATGTCCGTGGTGGCGGTAGAAAGCCATGGAAACAGAAAGGTACTGGCCGCGCCAGATCAGGAACCATACGCAGCCCAATATGGAGAAGTGGCGGTGTTACCTTTGCAGCTAGGCCAAGAGATTATTCTCAGAAGCTGAATAAAAAAATGTATCGAGGCGCCATGCGTTCAATCCTTGCTGAACTGGTTCGTCAGGAAAGGTTGGTATTGATTGATGAATTCACTGTTGATGTACCGAAAACAAAAGACATGGTGGCACAATTGAAGTCAATGGACATGGATAATGTATTGATTGTGACGGATGAAATGACAGAAAATCTTTTTTTGTCTACAAGAAATATTTCTTATGTTGATGTTGTGGATACAGAGGAAATTAATCCTTATCTGCTGATCGGTTACAATAGGATATTAATGACACGGGGTGCGCTTGCTAAAGTAGAGGAATTGTTAGCATGAGCTTGAGCCAAGAAAAATTAATGAATGTTGTGCTGGAACCTCGCGTAACTGAGAAGAGTACGTTGGTAGGAGAAAAGTATAATCAATTCGTATTTAAAGTATTAAAAAATGCAACTAAGCCTGAGATTAAAAATGCAGTCGAGTTGCTTTTTAAGGTTGAAGTTGAATCTGTTCGGGTGACTAACGTAAAGGGTAAAAATAAAGTATTTAAACGTGAGCGAGGTAAACGTCCAGACTGGAAGAAGGTCTACGTGAAACTAAAACCCGGTTTCGATATTGATTTTTTGGGAGCATAGTTTAAGTACTATGATTGATTATGATATTAGTTAAACCAAAACCAACATCTGCAGGGCGTCGTTCACAAGTTAAGGTCGTGAGTCCTGAGCTGCACAAGGGTGCGCCTTATGAACCTTTGCTTGAAAAGCAAAGCAAAAATTCAGGTCGTAATAACGATGGTCGTATTACCGTACGTCATCGCGGTGGTGGCGCTAAACAGCGCTATCGTGTGATTGACTTCAAACGTAATAAAGATGGTATCGCAGCAAAAGTTGAGCGTATTGAGTATGACCCAAATAGAACTGCACATATTGCCTTATTATTATTTGCAGATGGCGAGCGTCGTTACATCATCGCTTCAGAAGGCCTGAAAGAAAATTATGACGTTATGTCAGGCGAAACCGCACCGATTAAAGTGGGCAACTGCATGCCGTTAAGAAATATGCCTTTAGGTACAACGGTTCATTGTGTAGAAATGAAGCCTGGCAAGGGTGCTCAAATGGCAAGAAGTGCAGGTGCCAGCGTACAACTGGTCGCCCGTGAAGGCAGTTATGCAACCTTAAGAATGCGCTCGGGTGAGATGAGAAAAGTTCTAGCTGAATGTCGCGCAACGATTGGTGAAGTAGGTAATGGTGAACACGCGCTTAGGTCATTGGGTAAAGCCGGCGCCAAAAGATGGCGTGGTGTACGACCAACGGTACGAGGCGTTGCTATGAATCCTGTTGATCATCCACATGGTGGTGGCGAAGGAAGAACCTCAGGTGGCCGCCACCCAGTAACCCCTTGGGGTGTACCGACTAAAGGCTATAAAACTCGTAAAAACAAACGTTCAGACAATTTGATTATACGCAAACGTCAAAAATAACGGAAACAATAGATGGCACGTTCAATTAAAAAAGGCCCATTCGTTGATCATCATTTAGCAAAGAAAATTGATGTTGCTAAAGAATCGAATGATAAGCGACCAATTAAAACCTGGTCACGTCGGTCAATGGTATTACCTAACATGGTTAGTTTAACCATCGCTGTACATAATGGTCGCGATCATGTGCCAGTTTATATTACTGAAAACATGGTTGGCCACAAGCTGGGTGAATTTGCAGGTACTCGTACTTTCAGAGGCCATTTTGCAGATCAGAAAGGTAAATAATTGGAGTCTATGATGCCGACATCAGCGAAACTTAAAAACTCAAGAATTTCTCCACAGAAGATGCGTCTGGTTGCGGATCAGGTTAGAGGTTTGCCTGTGGAAAAAGCATTGGATGTACTTACATTCAGTAACAAAAAAGCAGCGACTGTAATCAAGAAAGTGCTCGAATCTGCAATTGCCAATGCAGAACATAATGATGGTGCTGATATCGATGAATTGAATATCTCCGAAATACTTGTTGATGCGGGCCCAACAATGAAACGGTTACGTCCCAGAGCACGCGGCCGTGCAGACAGAATTATAAAGAGAACTAGTCACTTGAAAATGACTGTCTCAGAGACAGAAGGATAAGAGTTTAATGGGTCAAAAAGTACATCCGACAGGCATACGTCTAGGTATTGTTAAAGACTGGACATCGACATGGTATGCCGACTCCAAGGACTACTCTAAGTTTCTTTACACAGATTTAAAAGTACGTGAATACCTGCAGAAGAAATTGGAAAGTGCCTCGGTTAGTCGAATTCAGATTGAACGTCCGGCTAATAACGCGAGAATTATTATTCACACCGCAAGACCAGGGATTGTAATTGGTAAAAAAGGTGAAGATATTGATCGTTTACGCATCGCTGTCTCAAAAATGATGGGCGTCCCGGCTCAAGTAAGCGTTGAAGAAATTCGGAAGCCAGAACTTGATGCGACATTGGTTGCGCAGAATGTTGCATCTCAACTAGAACGACGAATCATGTATCGCCGCGCGATGAAACGTGCAGTGACCAATACCATGAGGTTAGGTGCTGAAGGTATCAAAATTAATCTTGCTGGAAGGCTGAATGGTGCAGAGATTGCGCGTTCAGAGTGGTCTAGGGAAGGCCGTGTTCCGCTACACACATTGAGAGCGGATATTGATTACGGAGTTGCAGAAGCAGCTACAACCTATGGGATTATCGGTATTAAGGTCTGGATATTTAAAGGTGAAATTTTTAATCATGGTAATAGTGCAGAAGCTGGAACCAATGAAGAAATCTCTACAAGCTGACGGGTATGGAATAAGTGCTACAACCTAAAAGAACGAAATTCAAAAAACAAAACAAAGGTCGTAACCGCGGTCTGGCTACTGTAAGTAATAAAGTGAGCTTTGGTGAGTATGGTTTAAAGGCAACGACTCGTGGACGCATTACGGCTCGTCAAATAGAAGCCGCACGCAGAACTATTACTCGTAAAATTAAACGTGGCGGGAAACTCTGGATCAGGGTATTTCCAGATAAACCAATTACCAAGAAGCCCCTGGAAGTACGTCAGGGCAAAGGTAAGGGTAATGTTGAATACTGGATTGCGCAGATTCAACCAGGCAGGATGCTCTATGAACTTGAAGGTGTAGATGAAGATTTGGCAAGAAGAGCTTTCAAATTAGCTTCAGCCAAATTACCTGTAAAAACAACATTTATTGCCAGAACGATATTGTAATGGATACTGCAGAATTAAGACAAAAGAAAACCGAAGAATTGGATGCCTTGATATTAGAGCTTATGCGTGAGCAATTTAATTTGCGCATGCAAAAAGGTTCTGGGGAGTTGAGCAAACCAAGCGAAATGAAGCGCGTACGTCGTACTATTGCGCGAGTAAAAACAGTCATAGCTGAAATGGCAGCAGGTAATAATTGATGAACGAAACACAAACAATGGCCAAGACAGTCACTGGTGAAGTAGTGAGTAACAAGATGGATAAAACCATTTCTGTGTTGGCATCAAGAAAGGTAAAACACCCTTTGTATGGAAAGTACATCAGGCGCTCTACAAAATTCATGGCACATGATGAAAATAATGAATGCAATGAAGGTGATGTGGTTGTGATAGAAGCATCAAAACCTATCTCAAAAAATAAGGCATGGAAACTACAGAAAGTAGTTACCAAGACCCAAGAAATTTAGAAAGTAGAGGAGTAGCGCGGATGATACAAGTGCAGACCATGTTGGATGCCGCAGACAATAGCGGTGCAAAGCGGGTGATGTGCATTAAGGTCCTTGGTGGGTCCAAACGACGCTACGCTGGAATTGGTGATGTCATTAAAGTGACAGTTAAAGAAGCTATTCCTCGTGGTAAAGTAAAAAAAGGTGAGCTTTACGATGCGGTTGTCGTAAGAACCCGCAAGGGAGTTCGACGCTCTGACGGATCGTTGATCAGATTTGATGGCAATGCAATTGTTTTGCTGAATAACCAGCGTCAACCAATAGGCACTCGTATTTTTGGCCCGGTGACGCGTGAATTAAGAGGTGCAGAATTTATGAAAATTGTGTCGTTGGCGCCTGAGGTTTTATGAGAGATGCGTAAGCTAAGAAAAGGTGATGAAGTCGTCGTTCTGGCTGGTAAGGACAAAGGCAAACGTGGTGTTGTATTAAGAGTAATACAAGATCTGGAAAAAATCATCGTTGAGAATATTAATATGGTTAAACGCCATACCAAAGGCAATCCGACTCAAGGGACGCCCGGTGGCATTGTGGAAAAAGAAATGCCATTACATGTTTCGAATGTCGCTATCTGGAATCCAGTGTCAAACAAGGGCGATCGCGTAGGCATAAAAATGTTGAAAGATGGAAAAAAGGTGCGCTTTTTCAAATCTAATGACGAAGTCGTGGATATATAAAGGCGAAAGTGAAATGACAAGGTTAGAAGAATTTTATAAAGAAAATGTAATTAAGCAACTGACTGAACAGTTCAGTTATCAGTCAGTAATGCAGGTGCCTCGTATTACCAAAGTGACATTGAATATGGGTCTGGGTGAAGCTGTTGCTGATAAAAAAATCATTGAACATGCAATCAGTGATATGGAAAATATTGCAGGTCAAAAACCTGTCGTGAATCTTGCCAGAAAATCAGTTGCTAATTTTAAAGTGCGTGAAGGCTGGCCTGTTGGTTGTAAGGTGACATTGCGTAGAGAACGCATGTATGAATTTATGGATCGTCTCATTTCAATTTCGATCCCGAGAATTCGTGATTTTCGTGGGTTTAGTGCGAAATCATTTGATGGCCGTGGCAACTACAGTCTTGGGATTAAAGAACAGATTATTTTTCCGGAAATTGATTACGACAAGATCGATACACTCCGTGGTATGGATATCACCATTACAACATCCGCGAACACAGATGATGAAGGCCGGGCATTATTAATGGCATTCAATTTTCCATTACGTAAATAATATTTGAGGTCATTATGGCAAAGGTTTCAATGATTAATCGTGAGCATAAGCGCACTAGGCTGGTTAAGAAATATGCAGCTAAGCGTGCAGAGTTAAAGACCCAGGTTATAGATATGTCTCTTAGTGAAGAAGACCGTAAATCGGCAAGAGAAAAATTAAATATGTTGCCACGTGACTCAAGCCCAGTGAGACAACGTAATCGATGCAACTTGACCGGACGTCCTCATGGTTATTATCGTAAATTTGGACTTTCTCGCAACAAACTGCGCGAGGCAGCAATGCGAGGTGATGTTCCTGGTCTGGTTAAGGCTAGTTGGTAGGAGAAAGGTTATGAGTATGCAAGATCCGTTAGCCGATATGCTAACAAGAATCAGAAACAATTTGGCCAGAGCCAAGGCAACAGTAAGTATGCCTTCGTCCAAGCTTAAAATTTCTGTGGCAGAAATTTTGCAACAAGAGGGTTACATATTAAAATATACTGTAGAAGGTGACATCAAGAAAACCTTAGTCATTGAGCTGAAGTATTTTGAAGGCAAGCCTGTCATTGAGATGCTAAGTCGATTCAGTCGTCCAAGTGTTAGAAGATATCGATCAAAAAATGAACTACCAACAGTAATTGGCGGCTTGGGTGTCGCCATTGTCTCAACATCAAAAGGTGTGATGACAGATAAAAATGCCCGAGCACAGGGTATTGGCGGCGAAGTGTTATGTGTTGTTTCTTAGTAGGTTAAAACGATGTCAAGAATAGCAAATAATCCTGTTGAATTACCTTCTGGCGTTGAATTCAGCATGGCTGGAAACATTGTCACGATTAAAGGTAGTAAAGGACAACTGCAACATAATCTGCATCCTCTGGTGAGTGTTGCGCAAGAGGGTAATGAGTTGAAAATGGCAAGGAATGATGGTTCCAAGTCAGCCAATGCATTAGCGGGTACGACACGTGCATTGCTGCAAAATATTGTCACGGGTGTCAGTGTTGGTTTTGAACGTAAATTAGCGATAGTTGGTGTGGGTTATCGCGCACAAGTACAGGGCAAGGTTCTGGATTTAACCTTGGGTTTTTCACACCCCGTTAAATTTAAATTTCCTGAGGGAATCACCGTTGAAACACCAAGTCAGACAGAAATTGTCATCAAAGGAATTGACAAACAATTGGTTGGTCAGGTTGCTGCCAATATAAGAGCATATCGCCCACCAGAGCCTTATAAGGGTAAAGGCATTCGTTACGCGGATGAGCATATTGTACGTAAAGAAGCCAAGAAGACTTAAGCAGAATAGCGTAAGATAAATGCAAGAGTAAGACAAGACAGAAGACTATGAGAAGTAAAAAACAAGCAAGAATAAAACGAGCAACACGTACTAGGGCTCGTATCAGACTGAAAGGTATCAGTCGTCTTTGTATTCACAGGACACCAAGGCACCTTTATGCGCAAGTTATCGCAGCTAATGGTTCCGAAGTTCTAGCAAGCGCATCAACTTTGGATAAGGATATCAGAGCTGAAGTTAAGTATAGCGGCAATGTAGATGCTGCCATTGTCGTTGGCAAGAGATTAGGTGAACGTGCAAAAAAAGCAGGCGTGAATCAGGTGGCTTTTGACCGTTCTGGGTTTAAATATCATGGACGTATCAAGGCATTAGCTGATGCGGTGCGCGAACAAGGTTTGGAATTCTAGAGGTTTTATAAATGGCTGTTAACGATTCAATTACAGGAAATGAAGGTCTGTTTGAAAAGCTGGTCCATGTTAATCGCGTTGTCAAGGTAGTCAAAGGCGGACGACAATTTGGTTTTACGGCACTTACCGTGATTGGCGATGGCAATGGTAAGGTTGGTTTTGGCCGGGGTAAAGCTAAAGAAGTGCCAATCGCAATTCAGAAAGCGATGGAAAATGCGCGTAAAAATATGAGTCAGGTCGCTTTAAACGATGGCACATTGCATTATGCAGTGACGGGCATACATGGTGCTGCGAAAGTTTATATGCAGCCTGCTTCAGAAGGTACAGGCATTATCGCAGGTGGTCCAATGCGCGCAGTCTTCGAAGTTGCGGGCGTACATAATGTACTTGCCAAGTCAATTGGTTCAACAAATCCAATCAACATTGTTCACGCGACGATGAATGCACTGAGAGCCATCGCCTCACCTGAAATGATCGCGGCTAAACGTGGAAAATCAGTTGAAGAAATACTAAGTTAGACTGGGTTAGATAGACATGGTAAAGAAAAAACAAATACAAGTTACTTTGAAGCGTAGCACCAATAAACGTCTGACATCGCACAAAGCTTGTGTGCAAGGACTGGGTCTGCGTAGAATTGGACATACTGTTACGATTGAAGATACTCCAGAGAATCGTGGTATGGTAAACAAAGTGGATTATTTGCTCGCTGTCGAGGAAGCATAAGATGCGTCTGAATACATTAAGTCCACAAGCAGGATCAAAATCAGCCGCGAAACGCGTTGGTCGAGGTATTGGTTGCGGTTCAGGTAAGACATGTGGTCGTGGTCATAAAGGCCAGAAGTCAAGAAAAGGGGGCTACCATAAAACAGGTTTTGAAGGTGGACAGATGCCATTGCAACGTCGTCTTCCAAAGGTTGGTTTTAACTCAAGTTTGTCAATAGTAACGGCTGAAATACGTTTGCAGGAACTTGCAAAAGTTGATGCTGATGTTGTAGATCTGGATGCTTTGTTAGGGGCTAATTTGATCTCAAAACATATCAAACGTGCAAAAATCATTGACTCAGGAAAGATTGAAAAAGCTGTTTCTGTGAAAGGTCTGAGAGTTACAAAAGGCGCTCGCACAGCGATTGAAGCAGCTGGCGGAAAAGTTTTAGAGGATTAAATGGCAATATCTAATCCTGCAATCCCCGGGGGTATCGCCGGGCTAGGAAAATTGAAAGAGTTGCGTCAGCGACTATTTTTTCTTTTGGTTGCATTGTTTGTTTTTAGAGTGTGCTCTTTTATTCCTGTGCCTGGGATAAACCCGAATGCACTGGCTGCCATGTTTGAGCAACAAAGTGGCACCATACTAGACATGTTCAATATGTTTTCTGGTGGTGCGCTGCAAAGGTTGTCAGTGATTGCCCTAGGTATTATGCCGTATATCTCTGCCTCTATTATTATGCAGTTGTTAACTGTGATAGAGCCAAAGCTAAAGCAGTTGAAAAAAGAAGGTGAAGCAGGTAAGCGTAAGATTACTCGGTACACTCGTTATGGCACGGTGGTTCTGGCTACGTTTCAGGCAGCTGGTGTGGCAACTTTGTTAGAAGGTCAGCAGGCAGCTGGTTTGGCAGTGGTGATGGATCCAGGCATTGGGTTCAAGATAACCACAATAACCACACTAGTGACAGGAACCTTGTTCTTGATGTGGTTAGGTGAGCAAATAACAGAACGTGGTGTTGGTAATGGTATATCCATGATTATCTTTGCCGGTATTGTTGCGGGATTACCATCCGCAGTTGCTGGAACTGTCGAATTGGCCAGAACAGGTGAATTACATACGTTAGCTGTGTTTGCTTTGTTTGCCTTAGCCATTGTAGTCACAGGTTTTGTTGTGTTTGTAGAAAGAGGGCAGCGAAGAATAACCATTAACTATGCGAAGAAGCAAGTTGGACGCAAGCAATATGCTGGACAATCCAGTCATTTGCCCTTGAAGTTGAATATGTCAGGTGTAATTCCACCGATATTCGCTTCCAGCTTGATTCTCTTCCCATCGACCATTGCTGGTTGGTTTGGTCAAAGCGGAGATATGGGTTGGTTACAGGATATTTCAACAATGATGTCACCTGGTCAGCCGATTTATGTATTGATGTATGCGGCAGGTATTATATTTTTCTGTTTCTTTTACACGGCGATTGTTTTCGACCCAAAAGAAACGGCTGATAATTTGAAAAAATCTGGAGCCTTCATTCCGGGAATGAGGCCAGGTGAGCAAACAGCAGCGTATCTGGATAACGTGTTAACCAAGTTAACCTTGGCGGGTGCTGTTTATATTACTTCGGTATGTTTGTTGCCTGAATTCTTGATTGTGAAATTTAATGTGCCATTCTATTTTGGTGGCACATCATTACTGATTATTGTTGTTGTTGTGATGGACTTTATGTCACAGGTGCAGGCTCATTTGATGTCTCATCAATATGACTCTTTATTAAAGAAAGCCAACCTGAAGAAGTACGGTAATAAAAGATAATCGGTATTAGATTGCTGGAGAAGTAAGATGAAAGTAAGAGCATCCGTTAGAAAAATCTGTCGCAATTGCAAGATTGTACGCCGTAAAGGTGTTGTCAGAGTCATATGTACTGATCTTAGACATAAGCAGCGCCAAGGTTGAAAAAATAATCAAATGGTTAGAAAAGATTTACTGGAGAGATGAATAAATGGCGCGTATAGCTGGTGTAAACATACCCGATAACAAGCATCTGAACATTGCTTTGACCCGCGTCTATGGCATAGGTCGCACACGTTCCCGCGATATATGCGATGCGGCTGGACTCAAAGGTGACACAAAGGTCAGAGAATTAACTGAAGGTGATTTAGACAAGATTCGTTCCGAAATCACCAAGTATGAGTTAGAAGGCGACCTAAGACGCGAAGTCTCAATGAGCATTAAACGTTTGATGGATCTTGGTTGTTATCGAGGGATTCGTCACCGTCGTGGTCTACCTCTTAGAGGACAAAGAACACGAACCAACGCAAGGACACGTAAGGGTCCACGCAAACTTATTAAGAAATAATCAGCGACAGGTTATCAAAATATGGCAACTCCAAAGATTAAAGGTAGAAAGAAAGTTAAAAGGACAGTGATTGATGGCATGGCTCACATTCACGCATCATTTAACAATACAATTATTACGATTACAGATCGTCAGGGCAATGCGTTGACATGGGCTACCGCTGGCGGCAGTGGTTTCAAGGGGTCTCGTAAAAGCACTCCTTTTGCAGCGCAGATTGCATCGCAGAAGGTTGGTGAAATGGCACTAGAGTTTGGCATGAAGAGTCTCGAAGTTTTTATTAAGGGCCCTGGCCCTGGTCGAGAATCTGCAGTCAGAGCATTGAATGCTGTGGGGTTAAGAATTACAAATATTGCCGATGTGACGCCCGTTCCTCATAACGGTTGTCGTTCGCCAAAGAAACGCCGTGTATAGGAAGAATGGAGTAAAATTATGGCGCGTTATTTAGGTCCAAAGTGTAAATTAAGTCGACGTGAAGGGACTGATCTGTTTTTGAAAAGCAGAGCAAGACCGATTGACTCTAAATGTCAGATTGACAAAATTCCTGGTAATAAGGGAACACGCCAAAAACATTTGTCAGATTACGCTCTGCAGTTAAGAGAAAAGCAAAAACTGCGTCGTATCTATGGCATTTTGGAAAAACAATTCCGTTCTTATTATAAGGCAGCAGCAAGACGTAAAGGATCTACAGGTGAAAATCTACTGAGTATTCTGGAATGTCGTCTTGATAATGTCGTTTATAGAATGGGTTTTGGTGTAACACGTAATGAAGCACGCCAGTTGGTGAGCCATAAATCTATATTGGTCAATGGTAAAGGCGTAAATATACCGTCTTATCAGCTCAGTCCGTCTGACGTTATCTGCATTCGTGAAAAGAGCAAAAAGCAGGTTCGAATTCAAGATTCTTTGGCGATTGCAGAGCAACTAACATTCCCCGAATGGCTGGATGTAAATATCAAAGCGATGGAAGGGACTTTCAAGTCAATTCCAGAGCGAAGTGAATTGCCAGCGGAAATAAATGAACAATTAGTCGTTGAGCTTTATTCCAAATAGTTAAGCATCAAGTTAAATGAAAGGATAGGAATA
The DNA here is from genome assembly GCA_965261165.1 of Gammaproteobacteria bacterium. GTDB lineage: Bacteria > Pseudomonadota > Gammaproteobacteria > Eutrophobiales > Eutrophobiaceae > SMWN01. Next base: position 1,700,303 of record OZ253445.1, read on the forward strand.
TATTATGTCTGTAGCATTTAGTGAAATATTAAAACCACGTCGTGTTGACGTGGATCCAGTCAATGATTTCAGTGCAAAGATTACCATCGAGCCGCTGGACAAAGGCTTTGGTCATACATTAGGCAATGCGATTCGCCGTGTATTACTTTCGTCTATGTCTGGATGTGCTGTTACCGAAGTTGAAATAGATAATGTACTGCATGAGTACACTACGATTGAAGGTGTACAGGAAGATGTGACGGATATTTTGCTCAACCTGAAAGGTCTAGCAATTACTATGCATGCCAAGGATGAAGCAACATTAACATTAAAGAAAATTGGTCCTGGTGAGATTAAAGCTAGAGATATCACTATTGATCACGATGTTGAAATAGCCAACCCTGATCACGTGATTGCAAACCTGACTAAAGCAGGTGAGCTAAGCATGAGAATCAAGGCTGTTAGAGGCCGTGGTTACAAACCAGTAGTTGTTGGTGGAGATGACGAAGCTCAGGCCATTGGTCGATTGAGACTGGATGCTTCATTTAGCCCAATTCGTCGCGTCTCTTATGAGGTACTAAGTGCACGTGTTGAGCAGCGGACCAACTTGGATAAGCTGGTTCTTGAGATTGTGACTAATGGTACCATGGATCCTGAAGATGCCGTACGTGAAGCTGCAGGTATTCTTCGTAGTCAGCTGGCTGTGTTTGTTGATCTGGAAGCGGAAGAGGCTATCGAAGCCAGTGCTGCAAAAGAACCTGAAGTTGATCCAACACTACTACGTCCAGTAGATGATCTGGAGTTGACTGTACGTTCTGCGAATTGTTTGAAAGCAGAAAGTATTTATTATATTGGTGATTTAATTCAACGGACTGAAGTTGAATTATTGAAAACACCAAATCTAGGCAAGAAATCATTGACTGAAATCAAAGATGTCTTGGCATCCAGAGGTTTTTCGTTGGGGATGCGTTTGGAAAACTGGCCACCGCAAAGTTTGACCGATACAAGAGAAGCAGCTCAGGTTGGAATTTTAGAGAGAATTTAAATGCGACATCGTAAAAGTGGAAGACAACTAAATCGCAACAGTTCACATCGTAAAGCTATGTTCAGAAACATGGCGGTGTCACTGATGCAACATGAAGTAATCAAGACAACTTTGCCAAAAGCAAAGGAACTGCGTCGCGTTGCAGAGCCACTGATTACTATGGCAAAGACTGATTCAGTAGCTAAACGCCGACTAGCTTTCTCACGTCTTCGTGATAGAAGCGTGGTGGCCAAATTGTTTAATGAATTAGGTACCAGATATAAAGAACGTCCAGGCGGTTATCTACGTATCCTGAAGTGTGGTTTTCGTCCAGGCGATAAGGCGCCAATGGCGATTGTAGAACTTATGAGCAGGCCCGTTGGCGATTCTGAGGCTGTTGTTGAAGAAACATAGCTAACCATCTGCTTTTGAACTTTACCTAAACCGAGCATTGCCTGGTTTAGGTTTATTATGAGCAACAGAAAACTAGTGGGTTTCGGTCGAGTACTGGGCTTTATTGCCGATCATGTGTGACAATTTAATAATATGAAATCAATTCATAATTTATTCTCTGTAACTCTTGCAACATTGATTCTTACGGTCAGTTTCAATACGCAAAGCACTGACCTGAATGATTTGCCTAAGACAGTCCAGAGTATCTTCAAAAATTATAAATTACCTGAAGATTCATTGAGTTTGTACGTCAAGGAGATAGATGCGCAACAGCCTCTAATTGTCTTGAATGGCGATACTCCACGTAGTCCTGCATCAAGCATTAAAATTATTACGACTTTCGCGGCTCTTGAACTGCTGGGCCCTGCCTATACTTGGCAAACCAGTTTCTACCTAGATGGAATGTTGACTAATGGCACGCTTGATGGGGATTTAATCATGCAGGGTGGGGGTGACCCATTTCTGGTCAGAGAAGCCTTCTGGCATATCTTATTCACCTTACAGGCAAAAGGCTTGAAACATATCAAAGGTGATTTTCTGATTGATGATGGAAATTTTGAAGATGAGATGGGTTCTCCGGGAGATTTCGACAAAAAACCTTATCGGGCGTATAACGTCTTTCCTGACGCTGCACTGGTTAATTTCCAGGCACACCAATTTAATTTTGTGCCGAAAAAAGATGGTTTACATATCTATGCTGATCCACCAGCAGCAACGATGAAGATAAACAATAAGGTAAAATTAACTAAAGGTCGGTGCCGAGGCAAGTATCGACATCTCAAGCATAATATTTCCCGACAAGGACAGAATACAGTGGTTGCATTTTCAGGAGATTATCCAAGCTCCTGTGGTCATCAGAATTTGTTGCGCACTATGATTCCAAATGATCAATATGTTTATGGGGTATTTAAATCGCTATGGGAAAATATGGGTGGGACGATTACGGGAACGGTCGGTAAGACCAGAATCAATGAAGAGAAGCCTTTCCATGTGGCGACATCAAAACCATTGGGTGAGATTATCACCTATATTAATAAGTATAGTAATAATGTCATGGCGCGACAGCTGTTATTAACCTTGGGCAAAGAAAAACTGGAGTTCAAAGGCAAGGAAGGTGAGGGAAGTAAAATACTGGGCAGACAAGCGATTAAAGAATGGTTACTAACTATTGACATACCTGCATCAGAACTGGTTTTGGATAATGGTTCTGGTTTATCACGTAAGACTAGAGTCTCTGCGGTAACCATGGGAAAGCTATTGGAGTATGCCTATAATAGTCCTTACCAACCAGAGTTTATGGCATCGCTACCTATGCTGGGTGTTGATGGTACTTTGCGTAAGCGATTGAAAGGTATTTTTCCTGCAGGAGAAATAAGGATGAAGACTGGTTTGATCAATGGCGTCAGGGCGATGGCAGGTTATGTGCGTAGTGTCAGCGGCAAGTATTACGTGGCTGTCACTTTACAGAATTTCCATGGGGTTCAGAATGGGATTGGAACGCAGGTGCAGGATGAGGTTTTGAAGTGGCTTTATCGGCAGTAGGTTTTTTTATATAGGTTTCCGCGTCTATAAGCGGTTTTGCTGTTTCTTTGTATCTAGAGTAACTCTGATATAAGTCTCTTTATCGTCATGCTGGTGAATATCAGCATCCAGTAAATAATTTTGTTTTGACCATTGGTAACAACATCCATCATGGCCTTAATCTATCCAGACTTTCAAGTTGTTTTGAATTGTCTTCAGCGCTTTGCAAGGCAACTTCGGTGAGATCCAGTATCTTGTGAAACAGAAATAATATTACCTCCGGCAAAATAAATTTCTAGGTCTTTCCAGACTATTTTTGCTGTTTCGAGGGCGATTGATTCTTTTGTGGTCGTCTTACTATCTCTGCTTGACCTGTTAGCCGATCTTCATTTTAATCTTTTTTGCAGCAGTTGGTTGACCTGTTGAGGGCTGGCTTTGCCTTTGGACTGTTTCATGATCTGTCCGACAAAGAAGCCAATCAATCTATCTTGTTTTTCTCCTGGGGCTTCCTGATATTGTTTGACTTGATCAGGGTTGCTGGCAATTACATTATCAACCAGTTTCGCTATGATACCTGTGTCAGTAACCTGCTTCAGGCCTTTATTTTCAATGATTTCATCGGCAGTGCCTTCGCCATTGATCATGGCTTCAAAGACTTGTTTGGCGATTTTGCTAGAGATAGTGTTGTCTTTGATGCGTTTGATCATGCCACCTAACATTTCAGCACTTACTAAACTTTGGGTAATGTCTGTATTATTTTTATTTAGGATAGATGATAATTCACCCATCACCCAGTTGGCACTTAATTTTGCTTCGCCATCGGCGGCATTGACTGTCGCTTCAAAATACTCAGCTTGATCACGGCTGGTAGTTAGTACATCACTATCATATTCCGATAGGGCAAACTCTTTGATGAATCTTTCGCGTTTGGCTGCAGGTAATTCAGGAAGTTCTTTTCTGATCGATTCTATGGTTTCCTGATCGATACAGACGGGCAGTAGATCTGGATCCGGAAAGTAGCGATAATCGTTGGCTTCTTCCTTGCTGCGCATAACACGTGTTTCATTTTGTTCGGGATCGTATAAACGGGTTTCTTGGGTCACCTTCTCGCCGGATTCTATAACATCAATCTGACGTTCAATTTCAAATTCAATGGCCTGTTCGATATATTTAAAAGAATTCAGATTTTTAAGTTCTGTTCGTATGCCTAGCTCTTCCTGTCCTTTGGGTCGCACAGAGACATTGGCATCACAGCGAAATGAACCTTCCTGCATATTGCCATCACATATCTTTAGATAACGTACGATGGAATGAATTTTTTTCAGATAGGCAATGGCTTCTTCAGAGGAGCGCATGTCTGGTTCAGAAACAATTTCTATCAGAGGTGTTCCTGCGCGATTAAGATCGATACCAGTGTCATCAAAGAAACCATCATGCACAGACTTGCCAGCATCCTCTTCCAGATGTGCACGGGTAATGTCAATGATTTTCTTACTGCCATCAGTCAACTGAATTTCAATATTTCCTTCGCTAACAATAGGTAGCTCAAATTGACTGATTTGATAACCTTTTGGCAGATCTGGGTAGAAATAATTCTTGCGCACAAAGACTGATTTATCAGCAATATGGGCATCCACAGCAAGTCCAAATTTGATAGCCATCTCAACGGCTTGTTGGTTGAGGACTGGTAAGACGCCTGGCAGGCCCAGGTCCACGGCACAAGCCTGAGTATTTGCATCTGCACCATAGGTCGTTGCAGCACCTGAAAAAATCTTGCTCCTAGTGGCGAGTTGGGCATGTATTTCCAGCCCAATAATTGTTTCCCATTCCATCTTTTATTGGAACCCTTTTGGTGATTTTTGATGCCAATCAGTGGCTTGTTGGAATTGATGCGCAATGTTGAGCAATCTGGATTCAGCGAAATAATTGCCGATAATTTGCATGCCTACCGGGAGTTCATCAGCAAAACCTGCAGGTAGTGTGATTGCTGGCAGCCCGGCCAAATTGACAGATACCGTGTATATATCGGAGAGATACATTGCAACAGGATCATCAATGAATTCATTTAATTTAAAAGCTGCTTGTGGCGCGGTGGGACCAATAATGACATCAACATCTTCAAGTGCTGTACGAAAATCATCACGTATCAATCGACGAATTTTTTGTGCCTTTAGATAGTAGGCATCGTAATAGCCAGCAGACAAAACATAAGTGCCAGTGATGATTCGTCGTTTTACTTCTTTACCAAAACCTTCAGCGCGTGAACGTAGATATAGATCAGTTAAATCTTCAGGACTATCGCAACGATGAGCAAAGCGAACGCCGTCAAAACGTGCCAGGTTAGATGAACATTCCGCTGATGCGATCACGTAATATGCTGGAATAGATAATTCTGAATTCGGCAATTCAATTTCTTTAACAGTTGCACCGAATTTTTCTAATTCTTTAACACCCGCTTGAATCACGGATTCGATGCTGGCATCGAGTTGGTCATCAAAATATTGTTTGGGTAAACCAATCGTCAGGCCATCAAGGCCTTCATTAAGATTTTTTGTGTAATCTTCAACGGCCTGTTCTGCTGATGTTGAATCAAGTTCATCAAAGCCAGCCATAGCATTTAACATGATGGCAGCATCCTCAGCCGTCTGTGTCATCGGGCCTCCTTGATCAAGGCTGGAGGCATAAGCAATCATACCATAGCGTGAAACCCTGCCATAGGTGGGTTTCAGGCCGGTTACCCCGCATAAAGAGGAGGGTTGACGAATAGAACCACCAGTATCCGTGCCTGTTGCAACCGGGACAAGTTTGGCAGCTACTGCCACTGCTGCACCCCCAGAAGAACCACCAGGAACGCGATCTGTATCCCAAGGATTTTTGACCGCACCATAAAAGCTACTCTCGCTTGTTGAGCCCATGGCAAATTCATCCATATTGGTTTTGCCTAATGTTACCATTCCTGCTTGGTTCAATTTTTTAACAACAGTTGCATCATAGGGAGCGATGAAATTATCTAACATCTTTGAACCACAGGAGGTTCTGGTGCCATGTGTACAAAAGATATCTTTATGGGCTAATGGAATACCTGTGAGCGGGCCAGCATTGCCGTCTTGTATTATTTTGTCTGCTGATTTGGCTTGTTCCGCGGCTGCCTCGGACATCAAACTGATAAAGCAATTTAATTTTGTGTTGTGTGATTCACATCGTGTCAGATAAGACGAGACCAGCTCTTTACTGCTAAATTCTTTATTATGTAGTGCGCTTGATAGTTCTTTGACTGTTTTGTTATGCATTGATATTTTTAAATATAGAAATAAGGTTTTGTAAATTATATTTTGATCATGCGCTAAACTGAAAAATTTATTGTCGTGCTAATTTAAGCCATGAAATGTATTTAAAGCTTTATTTTATTCTTCGTTTGTTCTTACTCAATTACTTTGGGAACAAGGTAATGGCCATTATCTACGGCTGGGGCAATTCTTTGGAAATGTGCTCGTTGATTGGTTTCGGTGACCTTGTCATCCCTGAGTCTGGCAGCGATCTCCAGCGGGTGGGCGAGCGGCTCAATATTATCTGTATCAATACTATTCATTTTTTCGACCAAATTTAGGATATTGGCCACGTCATGTATGTAATTGGGGGTATCTTCTTCTGAAATAGAAATACGTGCTAGCCAGGCGATTTTGTCGATATCAGATTTTTCTAGAGACATTCAAGCTCCTGTCATTAATTTGTTGAAAATCAAAAATTTATCACATTCTATCACTTGCTCAAAGCGGTGCTCATTGATACAGTTACCTGATTAAGCGGGAAGTTTCTGTAGGAACCCAAAATACCCATGAAAATTCAGGAAATGAGTAAAATAGGTGGTTTTAGCTGACCCTACACTAGACGCTGTGATAGCTTGTTTCCGAGCGGAGAATAACAGGTTTTCTCCGCCGAAACGTGTCATTTTTCAAATAACCATTAAAGTAAATCAAAACTATCCATGAATAGAATCAGAGGCATGTTTTCTAACGATCTCTCGATCGATTTAGGTACGGCCAACACACTTATTTATGTCCGCGGCAAGGGCATTGTTTTGAATGAGCCTTCTGTCGTTGCTGTGAGGAATGATGGAGGTAAAATTAATACCAAATCGATTATAGCTATGGGTATTGAGGCTAAAAATATGTTGGGCAGGACGCCTGGACATATCACAGCGATCCGTCCATTGAAGGATGGCGTGATTGCAGATTTTACGGTGACTGAAAAAATGCTTCAGTATTTTATGCATCGTGCTCATGGCGCAACTATGTTTAAGCCTAGCCCCAGAGTATTGGTGTGTGTCCCCTGTGGTTCGACACAAGTAGAAAGACGTGCAATACGTGAATCTGCCAGTAGTGCTGGCGCGAGAACAGTACATTTAATTGAAGAACCTATGTCGGCAGCGATCGGTGCCGGGATGCCAGTGAGTGATGCTAGAGGTTCGATGGTGCTTGATATCGGTGGCGGCACCACCGAAGTTGCAGTGATCTCTTTGAATGGAATTGTGTATGCTGATTCAGTGCGTATTGGTGGAGATAGGTTTGATGAAGCTATTATCAATTATATTCGTCGAAACTACGGTAGCCTGATTGGTGAATCTACCGCAGAAAAAATTAAACACGAAATAGGCTGCGCTTATCCGGGGAATGAAGTCAAAGAAATGGAGGTTCGTGGTCGCAATCTTGCGGAAGGTGTTCCACGTAGTTTTACACTAAATAGTAATGAAATACTGGAGGCTTTGCAGGAACCCCTATCAGGGATTGTCGGTGCCGTTAAAAATGCGTTGGAAAAAACACCACCTGAGCTTGGTTCTGATGTGGCCGAAGTGGGTCTGGTACTTACGGGCGGCGGTGCGTTGTTGCATGATCTGGACCGGCTCCTTATGGAAGAAACAGGTCTGCCTGTCATTATCGCAGAAGATCCTTTGACCTGTGTCGCTAGAGGCGGCGGTCGTTACCTTGAGATGATAGAGGAGTACGGTAACGATATCCTGGCTGTTGAGTAGCCCGATTTGATTTTTATTTATTAGGGAGGAGGGAGACGATTAGTACGCTGTTTCTAAAAGGTCCATCCGCCAATATGCGCATTGTTGCGTTCATTCTGGCCTCATTGATTATGATGACTGTCGATCATCGACAAGGTCATCTGAGGAAAGTGCGCTCAGCACTTTCAGTCTTTATCTATCCCCTGCAGTATTTTGCTAATTTGCCTGTTACGGTTATTAATCAGACATCGGAGGCGTTGACAACACGAGCCAGACTGATGGAAGAAAATGCCTCACTGCGTGATGAGCAGCTAGTGCTCAGCTCAAAAATCCAGAAGTTTGAAATTCTTGAAGCCGAGAATGAGCGTCTCAGAGAAATGCTACAGTCGTCCGAGAGACTTGATGAGCGAGTGCTCATTGCAGAATTAGTAGCCGTTGATTTACAACCCTTCAGGCATCAGGTCGTGATCAATAAAGGTCAGCGTGAGGGTGTTTATGATGGGCAGCCTATTGTAGATGCTAACGGTGTAGTAGGGCAGATAGTCCACGTCGGGCCATTCTCAAGTACGGTGCTTTTATTGACTGATCCCATGCACGCAATTCCAGTGCAAATCAATCGTAATGGATTAAGAGCGGTTGCCTCAGGTACTGGGCAAAATCATATTTTGCAAATGGAACATCTAACCAATAATGTTGATATCAAGGAGGGTGATCTGGTGGTCTCTTCCGGATTGGGGAGTAGATTTCCTGCGGGATACCCTGTGGGTGTTGTGCATAATATCAGCCGTGTTCCAGGAGAACCTTTTATCAAGGTAACTATTCTACCGAGCGCTCAGCTAGGAAAAAGCCGGGAAGTCCTACTAGTCTGGCCAGAAACGATCTCCAAGTCATTACCAGATGTTGGTTCTACAGTTGATGATGTCGATAATGCAATAGAACTATGACACTAGACAAAAACACTGGTGGTTGGATAATATTTACAAGCTTGTTAATTGCATTTCTGTTAACGGCCTTGCCCTTGCCAGTTTGGGCTGTTCATTGGCGACCTGCCTGGGTTGCGATGGTGCTTATTTATTGGTGTATGGCGCTACCAAACAGGATAGGCATTGGAATTGCGTGGTGTCTAGGTTTGTTACTAGATGTGCAACAGGGTGCTTTGCTAGGTCAGAATGCCTTAGGCTTGGCATTGATCGCTTATTTTGTAATTCAGATTCACAAACGTTTTCGTATCCTCCCTCCAGCTCAACAATCCTGCCTGATTGGTTTCATGATTATATTTTATCTACTCATTTCTTCATGGGTAAGGGGAATTATGGGAGTAGCACCTCAGGCCTGGACGTATTGGTTGTCCGCATTAAGTAGTATGGTTTTGTGGCCCTGGTTGTTTGTTATCCTCAGAGGCATACGTCGACAATATCACGTAAGCTGATAGAAATTCTTATCAGCTATGGCTTTAAAATTTATACTTAAAGATATCGAAGAAGAAAAAAGGCTCGTTCGATTTCGTGTCTATACTGCAGCAGGAATCATTATTTTATTAGTTATGGTTCTGGTTGGGCGTTTGTTCTATTTGCAAGTCATTCAACATGATCACTTTATTACCTTATCCCAGAGTAACAGAGTTAAGGTCTTGCCGATTCCGCCGATCAGAGGCTTGGTGTTCAGTCGTGATAATATACTGGTTGCTGACAATCAACCCTCTTTTAGCCTGGAATTGATTCCAGAACAAATAGAGAATCTGGATAAGACGATAGAACAACTATCGAGATTGATTGATATTGATGAGGAAAGTATCAATCGTTTCAAAAAATTACGCAGTGGAAAGAGGCGTTTTGAAAGTATTCCGCTAAAGTTTAAATTGGTAGAGAATGAGATTGCGCGTTTCTCGGTAGAACGGCACAATTTTCTTGGCGTTGAGGTGGTTGCCCGACCCTATCGTCACTATCCTGGGAAGTCAGGTTTGGTGCATGTTCTGGGATATGTCGGCCGTATTGATGAGAAAGATCTGCAAAATATTAATGAGTCAGATTATCTAGGGACGAGCCATATTGGAAAATTAGGTGTCGAAAAGGCCTACGAGGATATATTGTATGGGCATGTAGGCCATCAGCAAGTCGAAGTCAATGCTCAGGGTCGCATCATTCGCGTGCTTGAACGAACGCCACCAAAGCCGGGTCAAAATGTTCACTTAACACTCGATTATTCACTGCAAACTGCTGCATCAAATACTTTGCAAGGTAGGCGCGGTTCAATCGTGGCGATGGATCCGAATAACGGAGACATACTGGCACTTGTCAGCTCACCTGCCTATGATCCCAGCCTGTTTGTAAATGGCATAGACTCAAAGTCATATAAGGCATTGCTTGGTGATAAGGATGCACCTCTCATTAACCGGGCGCTTAATGGTAAATATCCCCCAGGTTCAACCATAAAGCCTTTCTTGGGAATTGAGGCGCTTACCTCTGGTATTAGAGAGACCACTGAAACAATATGGTGTAAAGGTTGGTATACATTGAAAGGCCATGATCACCGTTATCGGGACTGGAAAAAAAATGGTCATGGTCGTGTAGATTTAAATTATGCAATTATGCAATCCTGTGATGTTTATTATTATACGTTGGCACATGATCTTGGTATCGCTAGGCTGAATAAAGCTTTAACTAACTTTGGTTTTGGGATTAAGACGGGGATTGATATTGGCGGTGAGTCAACAGCATTGGTTCCTTCAATTGAATGGAAACGTCGTGCATTAAATCAACCTTGGTATCCGGGTGAGACCTTAATCGCAGGCATCGGCCAGGGTTATGTTTTAGCGACACCTCTACAACTTGCAACAGCCATCGCTGCCTTAGCCAATCATGGTAAGCGCATTTTCCCGAGATTAGTGGACAAAACTAGTGATCCTATTTCAGGAGAAATAACAAGTTTGCCAATAGCGACCCCGAATTATGTTAGTGATTACAAAAAGGAATATTGGGATTACATTATCCAGGCAATGCAAGATGTCGTTCATGACCCAAGGGGGACAGCCAAACGTAGTGGCGCTGACTCTATTTATAAATTTGCAGGGAAAACAGGGACAGCACAGGTAGTTGGTATCGGACAGGATGAAAAATATGATAAAAATAATCTGCCAGAACATTTGCATGACCATGCATTATTTATTGCATTTGCTCCCGTTGATGCGCCGAAAATAGTGCTGGCTATTATTGTAGAAAATGGAGGAGGGTCGTCAATAGCTGCACCCATCGCAAGGCAATTATTTGATCACTATTTGTTGGATGAGTCAGGGAACCTTAAATGATTATTTTTGAACAACAATCGCTTTCTCAGCGACTTCATCTGGATGCGCCTTTGTGTTTTAGCTTATCGGTGTTATGTGGTCTGGGTTTGATGACACTTTACAGTGCAAGCGGAGAGGATATTGACATCCTGATCGGGCAAGTTACACGTATGGCTGTCGCTTTTGTATTAATGTTTTTAGTGGCGCAATTATCCCCAGCTGTTATCGAAAGATGGTCGCTATGGATTTTTTTTATAGGCATCGCCATGCTTATCTCAGTCCTGTGGGTGGGGCATGTTGGCAAAGGTGCCCAGCGTTGGCTGGATCTGGGGTTCTTCAAATTTCAACCCTCTGAGCTTATGAAATTAGCAGTGCCTATGGCCGTTGCCTGGTACCTGTCCAATAAAACATTGCCACCAAATATGGGTAATATATCTATTGTTGGCCTGATTATTATTATTCCTGTTGGCTTGATTGTAAAACAGCCTGATCTGGGGACTTCAGTATTGGTGGCAACGGCTGGCCTCGCTGTTCTGTTTGTCTCGGGAATGCGTTGGAAGTTTATTTCAGTCCTCATCATACTTTTTAGTCTGTGTGTACCTATAATCTGGCATTTTATGCATGATTATCAGAAACGTCGTATTTTGACCCTGTTTGATTCAGAACAATATCCTTTGAGTGCTGGCTACCATATTATTCAGTCTATGATTGCCGTCGGGTCGGGTGGAATTTATGGCAAAGGCTGGTCGAATGGCACGCAATCACATCTGGAATTCTTGCCAGAACGCTCAACTGATTTTATTTTTGCAGTCTATTGCGAAGAGTTTGGCTTGATGGGTGCGCTACTTCTGCTTTCTATTTACCTATTCATTATTGCCAGAGGTTTATATATAGCGATGAATGCACAACAAATGTATGGGAAATTGCTGGCTGCTGCACTAACACTGACATTTTTTGTCTATATATTCGTCAATATGGGAATGGTGATGGGCCAATTACCTGTAGTAGGAATTCCCTTGCCCTTAATTAGTCGTGGAGGAACATCAATGGTTACATTGATGCTAGCTTTCGGTATTCTCATGTCAATACAGACGCATCGTAAAATACTTTCCGACTGATTATTCTGAAAATTCAAGATGCTTCTTCAATCAGGAATATGTACGAATAAATTATGTAAAAGTCTCATACTGGGCTAATTTGCTCTGGAACTATAAGCTAAAGCCGCCAGTTCGTTAATTTAACTAGCTGAAACAAACGTTTCACTCCATTACACATTGGACTTATCGATTAATAGCTCGAAACATGAGATGACCCGACATGCAAAACGGGTCTTATTGATGCGCAAACACCAACAAAATAGGTTGTTTATAACACTAGACGATCTTATAGCAGCAGAGCATCCCTAGCCTAAGCTTGAGGCCTTATTGTCATTCGATGAACTGGCCAAACCTTAGGTTGACCTCTATTCGGTTAAAGGTCATAAAGAAAAAGGCGTGGCCTTTGGCTTATGCGCCCTGTGGGTATAATTCAAAAAACAATCGGAAATGGGATTTTATGAGTCGTGTAAAAACCAATATGGTATCGTTCCCGAAAAGGCGACCTAGCTGGGTTCTTGTACCGTCTTATAAGCCACACATTCCGACAATTCTGCAACGCACCGTATAATCTTTCGGGTTCATATTAAATTTTTTCTTATTGTCTAATTCAATATCCCTCAGTGGGAGAATTTTGCCATTTTCATCAACCAAGAATATTTCGTAACGACTCTTATTCTCTTCATAACAGTCAAACTCATTTTTAGTTAGAATAAATTCGTTCCCCATAAAGCTTTTAACTTCTACATATCGCCATGTTTTTCCACTATCGCATGAGTACATAATATCATAGCCAAGACTGTCATCCTCCTCGGACACATGATTGACAAAATCGCGCGTGTATTTCTCAACAAGACTGGCAAATACTATGTTTTCACATTCTTGCCCCCTTGTTTTGTTTACTTGTTCTCTATGCGGGTTATGTTTATATGATCCCCTTCTTTTTTTAGGATTATTCTCTGGATAAAATGCAGTAGTACGACAATTGTCTGCAGGTATATCTTGTGTCGAAGTTTCTGGTTCTTGGTTTTCACCCTGATCAATATTGTTCTGTTTTTTCGCCTCTTCAACACAATTAGCCTCGTATTCAATCTCTTTGTTCACTTCATTAGCCCCGCCTTCGAAATACAGCAGGCTTCTATGAGATGGTGAAAGCGAATCTGGTTCCTCAACTTGAACTTGTTTTTTGTTGTTTTCAAGATAAGCATCAAATTCACCTGCTTTATCAAAATTTAATTCCCCATGCTTTTCTATTATAAAATCTCCCCATAACCCCTCATAGTCCAAGTCCGTTAGAAATTGATATTGATATTTGTGCGACTTTATTTTGTCTTTAATCCACTCTTCATTTTTTTGATAGTTCGATATGTAATCCCTAAATTTTTTCTGTTCTTCGACATGCTCATTTGATAATTTATGCCATAAAGCTGATTCATATTTTGTTAGGTTCTTATTAAATATATTCTCTAAATTTGTTTTATGTGCTTCTGATAACTCCAATTTATAGTGTGTATGTTCATTGAAATCGGTAATATTAATGTCTAATGATTTGAAAATAAACTGAATTGTTGTTAATCCTGTCGATTCTCCTAAATGCTCATAATCTATGTTACTGACATCACGCTCTATATTTAAATCATCTTTGATAGCATCAGTATTCTTTGTGGTAAGTTCAAGTGTAATTGGACGTTCAAGTGATGTATAAATAGCAGTCCAGAAAGCGGTAAAAGGATCAGTGATGGCTAATAATGTTTTTGCTTCACGAAGGCGTTCTTCGCCAAATTTCTGCGTTATTACATGTTCTAATTCTTCGGTACATTTCTCGCGAAATACCTTTCTGAAATCATCTTGATGTCCCTCAATATTAAAGTGTGAGCTTAGTATTTCGGAAAACGTATCGCAAAAGAAGGGACCTTGTCGTAATTCAGATAAATCACTGCCTTTTTCTGTTTTTATTAAATATTTTTTATCGTTCTTTTCAAACACATAATCATTAACTTCCAATGAAAACTCCTCATTGTCAACGCTACACTGTACTTCGTCGCACAGTTCAATTGACAATTCATTTAATTTTTTTGTTGCCTCTTTCCTTTCATTTTCTTTTTTTAGATTTTCTATCCGATAAGCCAAAATATAGAGCTTTAATTCATCGAATAAGTCATTAAATTCAGCGGTCAATTCAGAAATAATCTCATAACCCTTTATTTCTACTTTTATGTCATCGGTATTTTTAATATTAAAAAATTCAATTGCTTGTTTTCCACCAGATCTTCTTTGGAAATCTAATAAAGCGATACCTTGAGCTATCTTTTTTTGGTAATTGAATGTTTTCAGTGAAATATATTTCCTTATTATCAAAGTAGCCTTTATCATCTCCTTTCTTGGCAAATAAATGGATATTTTCGCCCAATTTTTGGCTATTTTCTTTATAGTGATCTAAAGCTAACTCGTATATTTTATGTATGTGTTCCCGTGTGTCATCATCTTTCATCTTTTTTATAATAGATTCAACACGACTAAAACTTAAGTCTTTAAAGTGTTCTTTCGCCCCTAACTTCAACAGCACGTTATCAATATCCCGTTTTTCTATATGATGCTTAGTAAATAATGGATGTTTATAATCAAACTCAAAGGGATTAATAAAGCCAATGCCATTGTCATTCACCAAATAATCATTAAATATTTCTTCTTTATTGAACTGGTAATTAATGTATGATGGTTTTTCATCAATTGTATGACGAGGATTACCATGCTCATTCTTTAAGTCGTACTTAAAAATATCTCCATTTTCCTCATCATTGGTAACAAGGCGTTTAATTTTAGAATCATGAATTATCCAAAAAACCAGTTCTTCTTTGTTATCTTCTTTTAATTGTTTAACTATATTTCGGAAAGATTCATCATCAATTGCGGTTACCTCTAATTCGCAACTTCTATATTGAACTGGCTTTCCTACACTTTTAAATACATATTCCACATAATCGGAATCATTTGATTTTTGAGAAAATTTCGTATATTGATTAACCCCTAGC
Source organism: Gammaproteobacteria bacterium (assembly GCA_965261165.1). GTDB lineage: Bacteria > Pseudomonadota > Gammaproteobacteria > Eutrophobiales > Eutrophobiaceae > SMWN01. Next base: position 1,715,697 of record OZ253445.1, read on the forward strand.
CATAAAAAATATTCTTCAATTTTGCCTTTGTCTTCCGAAGAAAATGATGGATGATAAAGATCATAAACATGGGGAGCCGCCAAAAATTGGTTTTGTCCAAATACACGACCAAATAACGCCTCTGTTATTTCACCGCTTGGATATGCGCTAGATAAATATAAGTCTTTAGCATCATTGACCGAGTTATCTTTGGCAAGAAGTTGTATTTTTGTGTCTTGTGGAATTTTTGTATTAGGACGAGATCTATAGTGTTTATAAAGTGCTGTAACCATCTTGGAGATATATTCAGTCGCACGATTTTGATCTTCTTTAACCTTACTATTTGTTGTCGTAATTATTTTCTGTAATACCTGTGCTGGCTCATAACTTCGTATGCTTGTAATATCTTTTATCTTTTCTTGAAGGTTGCGGGCGGTGTCGGTTTTAATCTCGAATTTTCCTAATAAAGCATCAAATAACTCTCTATGAATGAATTCAATTTTAACGAAATCTGGAAGCGTGAAATCATCGACTGAGGTCTTGGTTATTGGCGTATAAACATAATTAGTTTCTCCAATAATTTCTTTATCCTTGTTTATCAGCAAGTCAAACTTATCGACATGGTTCTTATAGTTAGCCTTTAAGTTAGCTATTAGGTATATTAAATCGACACGATATTTTATATCTTTCTCGATGAGCCTTTCACTGAGCTTATTGATTTTATCTTTCAGATTATCAATATCGCGACCATGGCTTAAAGAATATTTCTTAACATAATCATCTATCTGGTCTGTCGGCTTTACTAAATTATTAAATATATCAATGTTCTTTGTATCTACTATTAGGTTTGTAAGGTCATTTTCAAAATAATTAACTTCGTTTTTCGTTCTATATTGATTATCAATACATGGAAATAGTGAACCATTGTTAATAGCAGAATCTATGTTTTCATAAAATTAAAAATCTTTTAGGTCACTATCTTCGGTTTTATAATTTAATAGGTTCAATGGTTTCCAACTCACTCCATTAGAAGAAATTTCTTTTGCAGTCTTGACAATTAAGTCAATTAGACAATCCAGAATATATTCATTTTTATCTGAGACTATGAGTTGATTACGAGAAGTGTCTAAATCAAATGTGCCGTGAATCACCATGGGAAAATCAATATCTACTTTTGTAGGAAAAAAATTGAATAATTTATCCGCGCTTTTATCGAGGTCATGTGTCAGTGCAATTTTCAAGCTAAAATCCTCATTTTCACTTTTATCCTCATCCTGCAATTCTTTCGGCAACTCTCCTTCCGATTTATATAAACGCCATTCATCGCCATCTATTTTAATAACATCATCTTCAATCTTTTGTCTGGAAATAGAGTGCCTTTCGTCAGAGGTTTTGAATCGTATTTCATCAATATGATTCAAAAACAGCAGAATTTTATTCTCTAATTTTCCAATTTGTTTCTTTATACTCTCGACAAACTCTGTTTTATAATGAATGCGAATTCGCGTGTCCCAATTACTCTTACTGTTGATGTTACGGACAGTTGGTATAGCGAGAAAAGTAACAGGAATCGTGTCTTCTGATAGGTTCCTGTCTTTTCTTATTTGTTCTCTTTTATCGCTATTAAATAGCGCATTAAATTCTTTTTTTGCAATATCCCGTGAAAACTCGACTTCAACATCACCACTATTAATTACAATTTTATCCGCCCAGTTTATAACAGCACGAAAACCCAATCCCTTATTGCCGATATAACCTTTTTTTTGTCTTGGGGCTTAGGTTCGGGGTCATTAGTGATCGAAACCCTGCCTCGCTAAATGGGGTTCCTGTATTTGATATTGTTAATGTTTCGTTTGTTTCATCTAAACCAATTTCAACAATATGAGATTCTGCATCATCGGCATTCTGTATGAGTTCTAGTAGCTGTCTGCCATTATAATCACCAATCATTTCTTTTTCCGCATTGTAATCGGCAATCATTCTATCGGGTGTATTTTTGTATAAGTCCCGCTGATCCTGAACCAGCTTTTCTAAAGATTTTTTCATGTCAAAAAAGATTGTTTATGGATTGAGACCTTTGAGACGGTGCAAAAACTCAATATTCGTCGTTCCTGTGAAAGCAGGAACCCAGTAAAATAGCCAAACCCGCAAGGGTTTCCGCATGTAACGCATGCCTAGCGAGGGTTTCTTGCACAGTCTCCTTTGCATAAATCCACCCGGGCACGACTAAAATAGTAGGATAGCGTTCATTTACTAAGCCTTGAGAATATCGTCAAATGTCTTGGAAACAAACCGCCCAATACTCGTTCGCAGATGCTCTTTTAATTGAGCATAAATCATTGTCCAAACTAGATAATGTGCATGATTCATTGCATGATTTTGGGGAGTTTGAACATCCGTTAGGCGATAGGCACGGACAAGTTTACGCAGACAGTGCCTATACCAACAAAGACAATGACGAGAAACTGGGTAAGACAAACAATAGAATCCTGCACCGGGCTTATCGCAACACACCATTAACGGCGCAACAAAAAGCACAGAATAAAATGTACTCCAGTGTCCGCTATGTGGTTGAACGCACCTTTGGCTTACTCAAATTGCATCACGGATTAGGCAAGGCAGATACATGGGATTAGCCAGAAACAAAACCCGCGCACATCTGATTGCCATGAGCCATAATCTTAAAACAGGGATGAATATTTTCAAACAAATGCGATTTTCACAGGAGAGTTGTGCCTAAATGGGCAATAAAACAGATTAAAACCCGTTAAAAGCGGTTAGAATTGCTGAAAATAGAAGCTTTTTTGGTGTCGTATTGATGATTGAGAGAATATGGGCGAAAAAATGAGGCAAGTTTATAAAAAATCACGTTGTTTGTGAGTTGGCCGAGTGTTTTGTAGATTATACCCACAGGGCACAAGTGCAAAAGTCTCTCTGTGTAAAATGACTATAATTGCTCTTGCACTACATAACAGCAACTATTCCCATAAACCGAATGAGACCGCTTTTAATCCCGAAGACAAAGGCGCTATCGTGCAAAACGCATTTAACGATTTTTGCCGCAAAATCCTTGCAGGATGAGGCTTAGAAAATGGCACTCCACTCGAAATTCCCGCAATCCCCGCACGCTATCCTCGCGCCGGAGCTGCGCTGGTTTCCAGCGGACGAGACCTTGCGCGAGACCAGCATGGACAAGCTTATGCCACCGCTGGTGGCACAGATTCGTAAGCAGGTAAAGGCGTTTCGAGATAGTGGTTACAGCGGTGCCAGCGACACCAGCCGGAGTCTGCTCAACTGGTGGTTCAGGGAACCGCATAGGCTACCGCAAGCAGACGGCAGGATGGCGGAATTCCAATATTTCTTCGCCCAGCGCGAGGCACTGGAGACAATTATCTACCTCTATGACGTGAAGCGGATGAAGAACAGCGTTGACCTGATGCGCTTCGATAGTTCAGGTGCCGTATCCGCTAATATGTTTGACGAAAGCTGGCGGCGGTTTGTTATCAAGATGGCAACCGGCAGCGGCAAAACCAAAGTAATGAGCCTGGTGCTGGCTTGGAGTTTCTTTCACAAACTCTACGAACCGAACTCGGAGTTGGCGCGTAATTTTCTGGTAATCACCCCCAACATTATTGTGCTGGATCGCATTTACCATGACTTTCAGAGCTTGCGTATTTTCTTTACCGACCCGGTATTGCCCGACAACGGCTTTGACGGGCGCAACTGGCGTGAGGACTTCCAGCTCACCCTGCACAAACAGGACGAGGTGCGCGTTACCCGCCCCATCGGCAATATCTTCCTGACCAATATCCACCGTGTCTATTCGGGCGATGACATCCCGCCCTCGCCCAATGACGACAACACGATGGATTATTTTCTGGGCAAGCGTCCGAGCGGCGCGACTACCGATTCGAAAGTGGATTTGGGTATGATTGTGCGCGACATTGACGAGTTGATGATACTCAACGACGAGGCGCACCATATCCATGATAAAAAGCTGGCATGGTTCAAATCCATAGAAGACATTCACAATCGGCTGTTGCAGAAAGGCGGGGCACTGGCATTACAGGTGGATGTAACCGCCACGCCGAAGCACAACAACGGCGCGATTTTCGTGCAAACCGTGTCCGACTACCCGCTGGTCGAGGCAATTTCCCAGAACGTGGTCAAACACCCGGTTTTGCCGGATGCGTCCAGCCGTGCAAAACTAGCGGAACACACCAGCGCAAAGTTTACCGAAAAATACAGCGATTACATTGATCTTGCTGTCATTGAATGGCGTAAGGCGTATGCCGAACATCAGAAGATGGGCAAAAAAGCGATTCTATTCGTGATGACCGACGACACCCGCAACTGCGATGACGTGGCCGAATATCTGGAAGGCCGCTACCCCGACCTTAAAGATGCGGTGCTGGTTATTCACACCAAAAATAATGGCGATATTTCCGAAGCGACCTCGGGCAGGAAAAAAGAGGAGCTGGAAAAACTACGCCAACAAGCCAACACGATTGATGAAGCGGACAGCCCCTACAAAGCCATTGTCTCCGTGTTGATGCTCAAGGAAGGCTGGGACGTTCGCAACGTCACCACTATTGTTGGTTTGCGCGCCTATACGTCCAAAAGCAATATCCTGCCGGAACAAACCCTCGGGCGCGGCCTGCGCAAGATGTACCCCGGTGGCTTGGAGGAATACGTCAGTGTCGTCGGCACCGATGCGTTTATGGATTTTGTCGAGTCAATTCAGGCAGAAGGCGTGGAGCTTGAACGCGCCGCGATGGGGGAAGGTGCCGACTCAAAGCTGCCGCTTGTGGTGGAAATTGACAACGACAACGAAACAAAGGACATTGAGGCACTGGACATTGAGATACCCGTACTCACCCCGCGCATCTATCGTGAATACAAAAACCTGACCAAACTGGACACCAGCGCAATGACGCACAACCCGGTGCCTTACCAACTATTCAGCGCGCAGGAGCAGCGGGAGATTGTCTTCCGCGACATCACCACCAGCGAGATAACCCACACCACAATCCTTGATAGTGCCGGCGTGGCCGACTATCGTAGCGTGATTGGATATTTTGCCCAGACTGTTATGCAGGAATTGCGACTGGTCAGCGGCTATGACGTACTCTACGGCAAAATCAAGACCTTTGTGCAGACCGAGCTGTTTGACCAAACCGCAGAACTCGAACACCCGAATACGCTACGCAACTTGTCGGAACTGGCTGCCACCAAAACGCTAATCGAGACTTTCAAAAAGGCTATCAATGCCTTAACCGTGCAGGATACGGGGGGTGCCGAAATACGCGCGACCATCAAATTACGCCAGACGCGCCCTTTTGTGGTGAAAAATCAGGCTTCTATAATCCCAAAAAAGAGTGTTTTCAACCGCATCATCGGCGACAGCCGGCTGGAACTTGAGTTTGCGAATTTTCTGGATAATTGCCCGGATGTGGTGTCTTATGCAAAAAATTACCTCGCCGTTCATTTCAAGCTGGATTATGTCAACGCCGATGGGAACATTTCCAATTATTACCCCGATTTTATCGTCAAATTGAAAGACCAGAGCATTGCCATCGTCGAAACCAAAGGGCAGGCAGACCTGGACGTGCTGCCGAAGATGGCGCGCCTGCGGCAATGGTGCGAAGATATAAATCAGATACAATCAAGCGTTAGCTATGGTTTTGTCTATGTAGATGAGGAAGAATTTAAGCAATATAAACCGAAATCATTTGTCGAACTTGTGGCTAACTTCCGTCAACACCGAGAAAGATGAAGCCAAAGTTAATGAGACTGTGCAAGAAACCCAACGTTCGTCATTCTTAACCCCCCTAGCCCCCCTTATCAGGGGGGAATTGAGTGGAAAGTCCCCCTGATAAGATACTGTGTTAAAAATCCACTTATTTTCAACTTTTTTTCGGCTCATTGTTAGAATGACTTTGCCGGCTGGGATTCCACCACAAACGCGCTATCTGCAAGCATAATTGACATCAAAAGGCTGTTCTGATTTTAATACCCCATAAGATATAACCCGTAGTTTCCGCATCACCGCGCACACTGCCACTTGTTTAGGTTTGCCTTTATCAAGTAGCCTATTGTATAAATCTTGCGTGACTGGATTGTGTCGCGTTGCCGTCAGTGCAGGCATATAGAGAGACTTTCTCAGGCGTTTGTGCCCTATTTTTGACAGACTACTCTTGTTGATACTACTGCCAGACTGGGTTATCTTCGGATTCAACCCAGCAAAACTGGCCACTTGCTTGGCGTTATCAAATAACGATATATCCCCCATATAGGCGAGGATAGCCCAAGCCGTTTTGTTGCCAATCCCGCCAATGCTGGTCAATAACCGTACTTGTTGACGCAACACAGAATCGCCCGCAACCAACGCCTTGATTTCCTGTTCAACAATCACTATTTGCCGACAGATGTACCGAATCATCGCTTTGATTGATTTGCTGGCGGTCTTATTCAAACTCACTGGCAAACGATTCTTCTCTTGGGTTGATTGTTTGTTTAACTGCTCCAAGCGCGTCATCAGGCATTGTAACGCAACACTGGCTTCGCTTTTGGGCTTGAACAGATTTTTCTCTAACTCACCTTTGGCCACAATATGCTGACAATAACGCGCAATGCTGCCAGCATCGGATTTATCCGTTTTATTACGCAACATTTCCATCTTGACAAACGCATGGGTTCTCATTGGGTTCGCCACAATCACCTTGTCGCCTGAGCGATGTAAATAATACGCCAAAGCAACCCCATAAACGCTGGTGGCTTCCATACAAAACACCCGCTCTTGCGCTGCGTCCAATGATTTTAGCCATTTGGACAAGGCTTTGAAGCCTTTATGATCATTAGCAAAAGACGGGTTGTGGTCAACACCCTCAACACACACAGCACCATCAAAACGTGCTTTAGATATATCAATACCGATACATAACATAACATTCTCCGGTTATAATTGTAGATAGGTTGGATAATTTAACTTCGGTGCATCCTCGTACTATTCGTGCTCAGATTTTTGGTTCAGGTTTTTGGTCTTGCACTAGATACTGTCCGCACTTGATGAAGTTTATGTACAAGGACGTACTGTATGCCGGTTTTGCAGGAGCAAAAACCGGTAAAGCGGGTAGTAGGTGCGATACCTTATCAACAAGTTTAAAAACTTACTGGGGATTACTGCATCACTACTACCCATCCAACCGCCGTTGGATAGGGTCCATTAAAAACCACTAAACGAGTTGATAATTTACCCGATTGGGATCATACGAGGGGGATTTAGGGGTTGGGTTTTCCATATAACATGACCGAGGGGATTCTTAACATAGTCACACAGGCAAGAATCCAATTAGCGCAAACAAATGAATAACTTAAATGGCAAAACTCACTGAGCAGGAACAGCAGGAAGTGATTCGTTATCTGGAAGCGGGTACGCCGCTACCGGACAAATACCGCTTTTTGTTGTTCGCGGACAAGCGCGAGGTCGAGCTGGTGTGGAACGGCAAGACCAGCGAGGTTTGCACCACCGTTCTGCCCTTTCAAACCATTGAACAGGTGGACGAGCCGCGTGCCGAAAAGCCCGAGGATGCGGCGCGGCAGGCGGATTTATTCGCCACCGACAGCCGCGGTCGTCAGCTTAAAGGCTGGACTAACAAACTAATCTGGGGCGATAACAAGCTGATTCTGTCATCGCTCAAAAACGGTGCCCTGCGCGAGGAAATCGAAGCACAGGGCGGACTCAAACTGATCTATATCGACCCGCCCTTTGATGTCGGGGCGGACTTCAGTATGGATATTGAAATCCCCTCTTCTCTCCCCCCTGATAAGGGGGGATCAAGGGGGGTTGACACCTTCACCAAGAAGCCGAACATTCTCGAGGAAATCGCCTACCGCGACACCTGGGGCAAGGGCGCGGATTCCTTTATTGCCATGATTTATGAGCGACTGGTGCTGATGCGCGACCTGCTGGCCGAGGACGGCAGTATTTATGTGCATTGTGACTGGCGGGTGAATTCTTCTTTACGCTTCGTCCTCTCTGAAATCTTTGGTGAAAACCGGTTTGTAAATGAGATAATTTGGAGAAGAAAACAGGCTCAGGCATGGTCATCTGATCAATTTGGAGTAACAAACGATACGCTTCTGATTTATGGAAAGTCAAACAACCGAACTTTCAATCCAGTGTATTCCAAAGATGATGACAACACTAAGAAATACATCAGAGAAAGGTTTACATTTGATGACGGCGATGGACGAAAATATATGAAGTCACCATTGGTCAATCCCCTAGTTCGCCCTAATCTTCAGTATGAGTTTCGGGGGATAAAGCCACCTAAAACGGGATGGTTATATAAAAGTGAAAGAATGGAAGGGTTTTATCAAAATAATGAGCTTGTGATGCCTTCAACTCCGACTGCAAGAATCTACCGTAAAATTTATGAGGACACTTATCCCGGTCAAATGGTTCAGAATATATGGATTGATATTCCTATTGTAAATCCAATGGCTGATGAACGAGTGGACTACCCCACGCAAAAACCCGAAGCTCTGCTGGAACGCATCATCAAAGCCACCTCCAACGAAGGCGATCTGATAGCCGATTTCTTCTGCGGTTCCGGCACCACTGCGGCGGTAGCGGAAAAACTGGGGCGCAAGTGGATAGTCAGCGATCTCGGCAAGTTTGCCATTCACACCACCCGCAAACGTATGATCGGCGTACAACGCGGGCTAAAAGCCGACGGCCGGGATTACCGCGCCTTTGAGATTCTCAATCTCGGCAAATACCAACGCCAGCATTTTATAGACATCAATGCCAACCTGCGCGAGGAACAGCAACAACAGCAGATAGCGGCAAAAGAAGCGGCATTTCTGTTGCTGATACTACACGCCTACCGCGCCGAGAAAACCAGCGGTTTTGCTAGCTTCCACGGCAAGCGCGCCGGGCGAATGGTCGCCATCGGCCCGGTCAATCTGCCGGTCACACGGCTGTTCGTCGAGGAAATCATCCTTGAATGCCGCCGGCAACACATCACCAAAGTAGATATTCTCGGCTTTGAGTTCGAGATGGGACTGTTTCCCAATGTGCTGGACGAAGCGCGCGGCAAAGGCATCGACTTGGCACCCAAATACATTCCAGCCGAAGTGTTCGACAAGCGGGCAGTGGCAAAAAATCAGGTGGTATTTCACGATGTCGCCTTCATCGAGGTGGCGTTGCATATTCAACCTCCCTCCGATGGGAGGAACACTCAACCCCCTAAATCCCCCTTGTCAGGGGGACTTTCTATGTCATCTCCCTTATCAGGGGGACTTCCTACATCGGAGGGACTTTCTATGTCATCCCCCTTGTTAGGGGAGCTTTCTACTCAATTCCCCCCTGATAAGGGGGGCAAGGGGGGTTATCTTCCATACAACAAAACTCTCACCAAAAAAGCACGCGAAAACAGAAAAAACCCAACTCCCGCCGAGAAAAAGCTCTGGTTCAGGGTATTACAGAATAAGCAATTAGCGGGTTTTAAGTTTAGCCGACAAAAACCGATAGACGAATATATTGTTGATTTTTATTGCGCCGAGCTGATGCTTGCGATTGAAGTAGATGGGGACAGTCACACAGAGCAACAGACCTACGACCATAACAGAACGCAACGCCTGAACGCCTTGGGAATTGAAGTTGTTCGTTATGATAATGCCGAGGTGATGGGTAATCTGGAGGGTCTCTATGATGATTTGTGTGCTCGTGTTTCGCACAGAGAACCCCCTAAATCCCCCTTATCAGGGGGACTTTCTGCATCGGAGGGACTTTCTATGTCATCTCCCTTATCAAGGGGACTTTCTGCATCGGAGGGACTTTCTATGTCATCTCCCTTATCAAGGGGACTTCCTGCATCGGAGGGACTTCCTATGTCATCCCCCTTATCAAGGGGGCTTTCTACTCAATTCCCCCCTGATAAGGGGGGCAAGGGGGGTTATTCTTCCATACAGGGGGGACTTCCTGCATCGGAAGGGCTTGCACGCATTGCCGTTGAGCTGACCGATTTTTCGGTCTTCTATTCGCAAGGCTCCATCGCCAATGCCGAAGCGACACTCAAAAACAAGGGCAGTAAAATAGTCGTCGAAAAAGGCCAGATCGTCAAAGTAAGCAAAGACCAAGACGGCATCGTCACCCGCGAAATCCTCACCAAAAACTGGACTGACTGGATCGACTACTGGTCGGTGGACTTTGACTTTGAAAGCAAACGCGAAATCATCCGCGTACAAGATACCGAAAGCGGCGAATGGCAGGAACAATGGAGCGGCGATTATGTGTTTGAAAACGAATGGCAAAGCTTCCGCACCAAAAAAGACCGCTCCCTCGAACTCACCAGCATCGCCCACCAATGCCCGCCCGGCCGCCGCAAAATCGCCGTCAAAGTGGTGGACATATTCGGCAATGATACAATGACTATTTTGGGGGCAAATGTGTAATGGCTCGGGCAGATTTAATTATAAAGCTCATTAAAAGCGGTAGCGATGCGAATCGGGTAGCTTTCCAGAAGGCGGCGGAGAATATGATTGCCGAGGAAAAGCGCAAAGGGCACCGTATCCTTGCAGAGCGAATGCACAAGGCTTTGAGTCCTTCTCACAATGGCAACGACAATCAACGCAGCCTGCAAACACAAAAACTGCAAGGTGAACTGATTTATGAACTCAAGCCGGAACGTGCGCTTGATAGCCTGTTTTTGCCCGTTGGCGTTGAAGAGCAAATTCGTGAGGTGGTAGAGGAACAGCACCGCTCAGATTTGTTGCATTCGCATAACCTCAGGGCAAGGCACCGTCTTCTCTTTGCGGGCCCCCCCGGAAATGGAAAAACAACGCTTGCGGATGCGCTGGCTTATGAATTGATGTACCCCTTGTTTGTGATCCGCTATGAATCGCTCATAGGCAGTTATTTGGGCGAGACCTCCAGCCGAATTAAAAACATTCTTGAATATGCCAGAACCCAACGCTGCGTGTTGTTCTTTGATGAGTTTGAAACATTAGGCAAAGAGCGAGGTGATACTCGTGAGACAGGCGAAATCAAGCGTATTGTTAGTTCCCTTTTGTTGCAGACCGATGCTTTGCCGGATTATGTGGTGCTGGTTGCCGCCAGCAATCATCCAGAACTGTTGGATAGAGCGGTATGGCGCAGGTTTCAGGTTAAAATAGAATTACCACTGCCCAGTCGCAAACAACTGTGTGTATTGATTGATTCCTTGGTACAACGTTGTGACATTAACTTTGGTTATGCTACCGAAACGCTGGCAAAAGCATTGCAAGGGGCTAGTTACGCGGAAGCCGAACAATTTTGCCTGGATATTGTGCGTCGTGCCGTACTCGCGCATCAAGCCGACAATGCCAAAACAATCACCGTGCACAGATTGCAGCAGTGGAAGATGCGGCTACAACCGGTAGCAGATAAAGATTTGACTCATGGCGGATAGACTGCCACTTTTAATATTCCCGCAATTCAAGGCGGTAGTGCCTCCTGTGGGGAGAGGGTTCCCTCCTTCAACTCCAGAAATACCTGCTCATGGAAGGCAGGTTGAACGCCTAGGTTCGCAGATGCAGAGCATTGATTCCGAATTCCAAAGGTTCAAAGGTACCATTGATTCAACGATGATGATCGGAGAACCAGAATTTGTGTTGGTGCTTGAATTAGCAAACAGGGTTGATGATCTACAACGAGCCGTCAATGCCGCCGATCTGGAATGGCTGGGTGAATGGGATGTTGATCTGGAAGCAGACGAGGATTTTCCAGCATCAGGCAAGAAGACAGCACGCGATGGTCGTCTGTTTGTGTCCATGGTCAATCAGCAAGGGATAACAGAACTGCTATCACTATGGGACAAATGGCAACAAGGACAGACATTACCCAGAGGAAAAACGAAATGGCGCGATATTTTTGCCTGCCTGAAAAATATCCGCCGGTGGGGTATGCAAGAAACTTTGATTGAAACTGATATGAAGAAGTATTTTGAGGGTTTTTTGGATGATGAAATGGTCAGTTTCCAAATTGAGTGCTTCTACCACCAAAATGCCCAAAAACGTCGAAACACAGAGCAGAACATACAGAAATTACTTGAGGAAGCGAGTGGCAAAATAATAAGTAATTTTATTACTATGACTGATATTGCATTTCATGCGGTAAAAGTTCGTATGCCCGTTACGAGCATCAAAACACTGCTTAATAGTTCCGAAGGACAGACGAAAAATCACCACCTGTTTATCTACCCGGACGTTATGTTTTTCCGCCAAACGGGGCAGAGCATGGTTTTCAATGTTGAGGGTGACGGTGAAGAAGCAGAATACCCGCAAACAGTAGCAGATCAGCCACCTGTTGCTGCCGTGCTTGATGGTGTGCCTAATTTACAACATCGGGCGTTGAAAAATCGTGTTAGTTTTGACGATCCTTTTGGATTGACGAGTGAGTATCAAGCTGGTGAACGTCTGCATGGAACGGCGATCGCATCATTGATTATTCACGGAGACCGAGCGGATGAAACAACGCCCCCCATCCGTAGCCAGATACATCATGTCGCCGTTATGCAAGCAGACGAGCAGGCAAGAAAGGTCGGGGAAAAGCGTGAACATTTCCCTGATGATTGCTTTTACGAGGACAGAATAGAACAGGCAGTACGTCGCATATTGGAGGGTGATGGCGAAACAGAAGCACAGGCAGCTACCGTTAAGATTATCAATCTGTCACTAGGTGACCCAACCCGACCTTTCATTCATGCCCTCAGCCCTTGGGCAAGATTGCTGGACTGGCTTTCATGGAAATATCGGGTGCTATTTTGTGTGAGCGCGGGTAACTATAGTGATTCCTATGATTTTAGTATGCCTTATTCAGAATACCAGTCAAAAAGCAATGAAGAAAAAATACAACTATTGCTCGAAGCCATGCAAACTGGAATGATCAACAGGCGCTTGCTGGCACCCGCTGAATCTATCAATGCGCTGACTATAGGGGCATTGCATCAGGACGAAAGTGGCAACTATACCTTGGGGCGGAGAGTTGATTTACTGCCTGATAGCAAGCTTTTAAGCCCTGTTTCATGTTTGGGGCATGGGTTCAGGCGTTCCGTTAAACCCGAAGTTTACTTCCCTGGTGGGCGACAGCTATACGATGAACCACATTTGTCATCGGGCAGCGAGTTTAAGATCAATAACAGCACATTAAAACCTGGTCAGAAAGTCGCCTGGGACAGCAGTGAGCAAGGGGAATTATCCAAAGATGTTTTTAATTGTGGAACGAGCAATGCCACGGCTCTGGCAACCTGGGCGGGGGTGCAAATTCATGAAGTTTTGCGGCAACTCAATAACGAATCCGAAAACAAGCAGATTCCTGATAATTTAACCGCGGTGCTTATAAAAACTCTGCTAGTGCATGGCAGCATGCAAAATAGAGACTCTCAAGAAGCAATTGAATGCCTAAAAAACGCTAACAACTCAAAAATACCCAAAGCGATTCGATCCAGATTCTTGGGTTATGGGGCGGTTAATATTGGGCGTGTGTTAGGGTGTACCGAACAGCGCGGAACAGTCATCGGCTGTGGTGAAATCACAACCGACCAAATTCATGAATACCGTTTTCCTGTTCCCGGCGAGTTCAGCGGTAAGAAAACTTTTCGCAAAATGGTGGTTACGTTGGCATGGTTCTCGCCAATCAACACCCGGCATCGGTATCTCAGGGAAGCAAAACTTGAAATTAAACCTGACAAGAAATGGGGCGAGACACCGCTAATGGTCAATCGTACAGATGGAGACCACAATCAAGTTAAACGCGGCACGGTTCAGCACGAAATTTTAGAAGGCAAAAATCAATTAACGGCATTTATTCAGGATGAAGAAATTGTTTTACAGGTTATTTGCAAGAAGGACGCAACCAACCAACTTGAAGACTCCATTCCCTATGGCTTGGCTGTGACGCTGGAAGCTGCCGACGAGAGTCAGATACCCGTTTATAACAAAATCAGAGAACGACTATCCGAGCAAGTTGAAATTACGGTAACATAACTATGGCACTCCACCTCGACTTTCCCCCACCCCCGCACGCCATTCTTGAGCTGGAAGTGTGCTGGTTTTTCGCCGATACAACAAGAAAACCGTGAATCATAAAAACATCACCGCCCACCCTCACCAAAAACTGGACTGACTGGATCGACTACTGGTCGGTGGACTTTGATTTTGAAAGCAAGCGCGAGATTATTCGTGTGCAGAATCCCGAGAGCGGCGATTACATCTTTGAAAACGAATGGCAGAGCTTCCGCAGCAAAAAAGACCGCTCGCTGGAACTCACCAGCATCGCCTGCCCGGCCGCCGCAAAATAGCCGTCAAGGTGGTGGATATTTTCGGTAATGATACAATGAGACCTTTGCATAAATCTACCCAGGGCAGCGTTAAAATGGTGAAAAGATGTTCATTCACTAAACGCTTGAGCACTAAACCTTGATGATACCGTCAAATGTCTTGGAAACAAACCGCCCAATGCTCGTTCGCAGATGCCCTTTTAATTGAGCATAAATCATTGTCTAAACTAGATGATGTGCATGAAATTATCGATTGGAAACAGATCGAAACCACGTTCAGCCATCTTTATGCCAGCAAGCGCGGTGTGCCGGCACTTGTGCCCTTTGGGTATACCCGCCGTTGATGATGTTTAAGATATTGATTTTACAGGCGTGGTATAACTTAAGCGATGAAGCATTAGAATAACAAATAGCCCGAGATTCGATGTTCCGCCGGTTTATTGGTTTGAGTCTCAGTGATGCAGTACCCGATCATTCCACCATTTGGCAGTTTCGGAACTTATTACACACTGAAAATCTGCTTGATTGTTTATTGGGACAGATTTAATGACCATTTAGCTAAAAACAGCATTATTGTTGCCACAGGCTCGGTCAATATTATCGATGCGACTGTGATTGAATCGAAGTAATGCCGTCCTAAAAAGAACCAACAAGGCGACAATACCCAAGACCCGGAAGCAGCATGGAACGTGAAAACTGCGGCAGACGGCAAGCGTAAAAGCACCTACGGATTTAAGCTGCACGCCAATACCGATGAAGATGGCTATCAAGAAAATGACCTATACGCATGGCAATGCGCATGATTCATTGCATGATTTTGGGGAGTTTGAACATCTGTTAGGCGATAGGCACGGACAAGTTTACGCAGACAGTGCCTATACCAACAAAGACAATGACGAGAAACTGGGTAAGACAAACAATAGAATCCTGCACCGGGCTTATCGCAACACACCATTAACGGCGCAACAAAAAGCACAGAATAAAATGTACTCCAGTGTCCGCTATGTGGTTGAACGCACCTTTGGCTTACTCAAATTGCATCACGGATTAGGCAAGGCAGATACATGGGATTAGCCAGAAACAAAACCCGCGCACATCTGATTGCCATGAGCCATAATCTTAAAACAGGGATGAATATTTTCAAACAAATGCGATTTTCACAGGAGAGTTGTGCCTAAATGGGCAATAAAACAGATTAAAACCCGTTAAAAGCGGTTAGAATTGCTGAAAATAGAAGCTTTTTTGGTGTCGTATTGATAGATTCGAGAATATGAGCGAAAAAATGAGGCCAGTTTATAAAAAATCACGTTGTTTGTGATTTGCGCCGAGTGTTTTGTGGGTTATACCCACAGGGCACAAGTGCAAAAGTCTCAATCAGCGGCATCGACTTCAATAATTTTGTTCAGGCGTTTGAGATTGACAATCAGTTGACTTTGTTAGCGACTGTGCCGCCGTGGTGCTGGTATTTCCGCCCTGAGGTACCAAAGACAGGTTATGTTGTCCACAGAATTTGACGATTTCTACGACTTCCTGTGTGGTTACCGGCAATACCACTGCCAGACAATTGCTGGTATATCGCCGACGTAGCTCTGTGGCATAAGGGGCGGTTTTCTGTTTATCGGTTATGACGTGTTGTTCACCGATAATACGTCTTAGACCATTAATTACATTTTAGACATCGGTTGGAAATTAAATTGCACAGGTTCATTATGCTACACCAAACCAATAACAACACAATGCCAGATGTGCGGTGATTCCAAATCAGAACTCCATAGACTTGCAATGAAAAAAACGACACAAAAAACCATTTTGCTCATGACGATTGTCGCTATCGGCGCGATTTTATTGTCTACTAATTGGCCGGATGCGTCTGCACAATGCAAGACCTCGCTTGAGCAGTTAGCAAAGATGAATGTTGAGCAAATATCGTTACGCAACGATGCGGGGAGGGTGATTAAAATTACCGCTTACATCGCCGATGACAACAACAAGCGAGCCGGGGGTTATCAACATATATGCGAGGATGTAATCAATACAACCCAGATGCTGTTTGTCTATAGGCAGCCGATTGACGGCAGGTTTCACATGCAAAATGTGCAAGCACCGTTAGATATTGGTTTTTTCGATAGCACTGGAAGGTTGCTTAGCACGATGGTCATGGATACTTATGCCGATGGTAATAGCAGATTGTATGACCCCGGACAACAATTCCAATACGCACTTGAGTCCGGCGTTGGGTTTTTTAATGAACACAAGCTATCGATGGGCAAGTCCCGACTCATATTGTCTTCTGTGAACGGCTTGTGAACAAGCGCATGGCAAGCAAAAGGAGAGGCCTTATGGTCTATGGGCAAGCGATGTCGCGATTGAATCGCTCTTTGAACGGCCACCACCACCGACCTATCCGTTCAGGAATAATGGCACGCTGTATTGGTTGGTTGCCCAAGTGCGGGAACAGGGGGCGAATCGCCCTCATGCAGGAAAATCTAGCTGGAGAACCAATTTATATTACCCCTGGTGGTTTTAATATCAGAACCGCAGTACACGAATATGGCGGGCGGTGTTTCTGTTTAGTCGGCGACAGTATTATTTTTAATAATTATGTGGACGGTCAGCTATGTTGGCAATCGATCAACCCATTATTGACATTATTCGCATCGTCCGAGAAGGCATCGCCAGTGCAACAACTGAGCCGTAATTCGGGATCACACAATGAGCTTATCGATTAATAGCTCGAAACATGAGATGACCCGACATGCAAAACGGGTCTTATTGATGCGCAAACACCAACAAAATAGGTTGTTTATAACACTAGACGATCTTATAGCAGCAGAGCATCCCTAGCCTAAACTTGAGGCCTTATTGTCATTCGATGAACTGGCCAAACCTTAGGTTAAGCTCTATTCGGTTAAAGGTCATAAAGAAAAAGGCGTGGCCTTTGGCTTATGCGCCCTTTTAATAAACATGAGGGTATTGGTGTGGTGCTGAGGAATGTCGCTAAAGGAAGTTTTCGCGAAGTGCTGCAACTAGGCGCCGGCGGCCTGATGATCAATGCGGCTATACATCGCACCTACCGAGTAAGTTTGAACGCCACTCCGGCAATATTAATTACCGAGGAGTTTCCGCTGGCGGCTTTCATCTAAGCCGCCAGCGTTAGGAAGCCTAGGACATTTGCGCTTGCAGGTAATTATGTATACCCATTTTAGTTACTAGGTCTATTTGCGTCTCTAGCCAATCGATATGCTCTTCTTCGGCGTGTAGAATACTCTCGAACAATTCTCGGCTAATATAGTCTGACACAGACTCACAGTAACTGACGGCTTCGCGTAACAGCGGTGCTGCTTCCATTTCCAGCTTGAGATCGCAGGCCAGCATCTCGGCTAGATTCTCGCCGATATATAACTTGCCCAGCGTTTGTAGATTAGGCAATCCTTCAAGAAATAAAATGCGTTCAATTAACTTGTCCGCATGTTCCATTTCTTCGATTGATTCTTTGCGCTCTTTTTCTGCCAGGGCTTCTAATCCCCAGTCCTTGTACATCTTGGCATGTAAAAAATATTGGTTAATGGCGGTGAGTTCGTTGCGGAGAACCCCATTAAGCAAGGCTAAAACTTCTTTGGATTGTGCTTTCATCTCTGGCTCCAGTCAGTATTGAGTGATCGATTGATAATCATACGCCGGTAAGTATAAAACGTGAAACGCGACTCTCATTTACCATCTAATATTATATGGTAGCTGGTTGCAGTAGCACCTGCATTTCAAAAAAATAATAAAAGGATAATAATTCGTATTTACATTTATTTCTGCATCCCCTACTATGAAGGCATGATTATATGCCTGTGCAAAAAAATTACCTCCAGCCAGGTCATGGAAGCCATAGATTGCGGCGCCACCGAGGTTGAACAGCTAACCGAACGACTGGGCTTGGGCAGCAACTGCGGCAGTTGCGTTGAATATGCGCGAGCTATGTTGATGCAACAGACCCAAACTATCCACGTAAACTAGGTCGTCTCCTAGTAACGCCTGCTCAATAAGCACATCAAAATACAGCTTTTCACCCTTAGGGTGCCTTTATAGCCTAATGGATGTGGGAGGCCGTCCAACTGCCTAATCCATATCGCGGCGGCTAACACAGCCCAGGGTATTTGTGATTCAATATACTTTTAGGAGTTTTAGCCCGTGACAGACTGGCGCATCGCTACAGCTTTAAGGTATGTCAGTGTTGGGCAGAGGGAGATTCGATGCTGTCCTTTATGTCTTTCCTGTCGATTTCTGGCCTAGTACTGGGGGGATTGCCGTTCTGGTTATCGTCTTGTCGGTTATGAATGGATTCGAACGCGAGCTACGCGAGCGGGTGCTTGGGGTGCTACCACAGGGGGTGATCTATTCAAAATCTGGTTTCGATGATTACCCGATGATGGCGGATAAAATTCTGCAACACCCCCGTGTTACCGGCGTGGCGCCCTTTCTCGAAGGTAGCAGCTTGCTGGTTGCTGGGGGAGAAATTCGCAGTGTCACGTTTCTTGCGGTGGATTCCATAGCAGAAACGCAGGTCTCAATCATTGGTAAACATTTTATCCAAGGTGACCTAGGCTCTCTCAAGCCGAGGGAATTTAATATGGCCATGGGCCTGGCCCATGGCAGAGCAGCTAAGCCTGTCCCTAGGTGATAAGGTTACCATGGTATTACCTGAAGCCCGACTCACCCTAGCCAGCATAGTGCCGCGTACCAAGCGGTTTACACTCAGGGCAATCTTTTTATGGACTTATCGATTAATAGCTCGAAACATGAGATGACCCGACATGCAAAACGGGTCTTATTGATGCGCAAACACCAACAAAATAGGTTGTTTATAACACTAGACGATCTTATAGCAGCAGAGCATCCCTAGCCTAAGCTTGAGGCTTTATTGTCATTCGATGAACTGGACAAACCTTAGGTTGACCTCTATAATCTTCATGCTATGAAAAACAAGAAAACAGCATCCATTACCACAGTCATTATTGCAGTCGCAGTCATTCTTTTCCAATACATAGATCAAAATTGGTCTGGCGATAATGAGACAAACTACAGTGAATTGGTTGCCAAGCAGGAGAAAAATCCAAGAAATACGCCTATTAAGGCAAAATGTCAGCTTGAAACGCTTTATGCCAATAAACAGTCGGACATTGTTATTGAAACCAGAGGTAAGGTGATCAAGTTACTTGCGGATGATACTAAGGGTTCAAGACACCAGAAATTTATTATGCAGTTGTCTTCGGGCCACACCGTATTGATAAGTCACAACATTGATCTGGCACCTCGAATCAATGCGCTCCAAGAAAATGACACTATAAAAATTAAAGGTGAGTATGAATGGTCAGAAAGAGGTGGCGTTATTCATTGGACGCATCATGATCCGGCTGGACGACACGAAGATGGCTGGATAGAACATCAAGGTAAACGCTATTATTGATGTTAATTAATGGCGGGCTTAAGATTAAGCCCATCATAGTATTTTGGAATGTCTTAAGAATTTAAGTTTTAAAACTTGTCCTTAAGCATGTCCTTGGCACTCTCTTCAGTGGCGTCCATGGCCTGCTCTTTTACCATATCAGTAGCTTGATCCAGTAAAATTTTACATAAGTGGAGGGTGCTCAAGGTGAGATTTTTCACTTAGGTAAAAATCTTACTATAGCAAATGAAAAATGGTACGGGTGGTCGGAATCGAACCGACACTCCTTACGGAACGGGTTTTTGAGACCCGCGCGTCTACCAATTCCGCCACACCCGCGATAGTTCGTGATTATAGCTATTTTCTAGTATCAGTCTTGGTTTTTTCTTTGTCTTTTTACTTGATGAACGAGCGGGACGCTGACGTATTACATTCACAGCCGCTGCATCAATCGAGTCTCGTAAATGAACCGCATAATACTTTTCAATCATTTCCACACTGGTGCGGCAATTCTTTGCAATCTGGTAAATATTCATCCCTTTCTAACAGCTGTTTGCAGCGTTATGTAGATGAGTTCCGTTATCGGTATAACAACAAGAGAGAATTCTAATGCCTTTGAACAGACCATTAGCCTTGGCCTGGAGGTGTAGGCATGAGTAATAGAACATTGAAAGCTATTGCTGGCACACCAGATCATCCATTAATCATAGGCAATATTGAGATGCCTTGTTATGTGCGTTCCTTGCGGGCTTGATTGTTCCACTGGCAGCTCCAAGTAGTACCTTTGCAAACTGGATTGGCAAAGATTATATGCTGATGGTCTATTGGGTATGGTGCGCTTTCGCCTCTGTCCCCGTGGCGGTCATCTTAACCTTGTGTGGAACACCTATCGAAAGATAATTAAAACCCGTTACCGACTCGACTAACTTAACACGCCATCCAGCATCTCCATTACCACCTTCTGTTTCGTCTTGGGTAATCGACTGAGACGTTCAATCTGTCGTTGTCACTAGAGGCGTGCGAAGCATCCATGTTGTGCAGCGGTGTTGATATAATCAACATCTGTTTGATTCTTAGGATTTTGAAAGGGCAGCGATTAGGGGCGCAGTGAAGTCATCTGACGCTGGGAAGGTGAGGCGTTTGGGAATACCCCAGCATCAGGCAGTGTCAGTGTCAACCTTCGCTTTCCTGGACAATACTATGATGCGGAGACTAATCTGCATTACAACCACTTTAGATATTATGATCCTGAGTTAGGCAGGTATATTACCAGTGATCCTATTGGGTTGAGTGGTGGGATGAATACCTATGGGTATGTCTTACAGAATCCTGTTATGTATTATGATCCATTTGGGTTAATTCAAATAAAACCAGGTGCCAATACTTCAAATATAAACCCAATGATAACCTATGCATATCCAATCATAGATAAAGCGGTTCAAGATAACTCAAAACATCTTGAGGCAGTAATAACATCTGGAAATGACAGTAAACATAAGAAAAATTCTAAACATTATTCTAATGATGCAATTGATATACGTGGGAACAATGTTTCAGATCAGAAAATGAATGATATAGCAAAGGATATACAGAAAAAATTAGGCCCAGATTATGATGTAATACCAGAATTTTACCCAAAAGATCCAGCTAATGATCATATACATATTGAATTCGATCCTAAACCAAGTCATAAGGGATCATTAGAATGTCGATAATTAAATTGAGGTGGCTTAAATCTGATTATGTAAAATTAGGTGTTATAGTTTTTATGCTAATTCCTATTTTAAATGTTAATGCTGGTGGCGATGTACTAGATAACTGGCGTTATCCAAATGAAGAAGATTATTATTATGACTGGTTTGATTATAAAAATATGGAAGAAAAACCATTTTATGTAGAGGCAGATTTTAATGATGACGGATTGAAAGACAAGGCGTGTTTTTTATTTTCTTTGGATGAAGATAAATGGGGGCTTTTTGTATTTCTTTCTAAGGGAATAAATGGTATTGATATTATAAAGCTAGATGAGAACAAAAACATTGAAATCCCCCCTCAAAGGATGGGGATTAATATTGTGCCAGCTGGAATTTACAAAACAGCTTGTGCGAAAGGATATCATGAGTGTGATTCTAATGAAGCTTTTGTCTTAGATGTAAAATCACCAATGTTAAACTACTTCACTTTTGAAAGTGCAAACTCTTATTTTTATTGGAATTTTGAGACAGAACGTTTTAATCAAGTATGGATAAGTGACTAAGAGACAGACCACGACTAATTGATTGTCACCGAAAAAGGTGACAGAATTATTTAATTGAAAAGGAGTTTAGAACATGACCAGGAAACATAACTAGGAAAGTATTCTTTGGTTTTAAATAGCAACATAAGCAACGGTAGCTTTACCGAAAGCCAAGGCACCCGCTGCAAGATGAGTTATCTCTATAACGATAGCGGACAGAGAACCAGAAAGACTGTCTATCAAGGTGATGGCATCAGCATAGACAGTATTACCATCTATCACTATGACCAACGGGGTTATCTCATCACCGAGACCACCGAGACCGGTGCCTTGATCAAAGATTACATCTGGCAACAAGGCCTGCATCCAGTGGCACAGATCGATGCCAGCATGCCTGTACAGGCAGGGATGCCCTCAGAAGGCATCATCTACCTCCACACCGACCATTTGCTGACCAACCGACTCGCCACCGATGCAACACGTAAGGTCATCTGGCGCTGGGAAGGTGAGGCGTTTGGGAATACCCCAGCATCAGGCAGTGTCAGTGTCAACCTTCGCTTTCCTGGACAATACTATGATGCGGAGACTAATCTGCATTACAACCACTTTAGATATTATGATCCTGAGCTAGGCAGGTATATTACCAGTGATCCTATTGGGTTGAGAGGTGGGATGAATACTTATGGGTATGTAGAACAAAATCCGATAGTGAGCATTGATCCTTATGGATTAACTGAAGTTCTTTATAAGGATAGGGGTGGGTTCACATCGTTATCAATTATAGATAGTGGTGGTCACACAGTAACTTTCCCTGCTGCAAACAATTCACAGAAATCAAGTGAGGGTCCATTTCCTCAGAACATTTTTCCGTTTTCTTGGTGGAACCCTCATAGAGGACTTGGTCCAGATAGTAGCTATGGTTCGAATGGTAATTTTATATTTGATGTACCAAATAGAGATGGTATGGGCGTGCATTCAGGGCGTGCTGGAGAATGTGACGATGTTGGCAAATGTGGTGTAGAACATGCAACGCGTGGTTGTATAAGAACTACTGATATTGCTACAGAATTACTGAAACAACTTCATAATGGTGGAGATCATATAACTAAAATTAAGGTAGAGAACGATAGATAGGTGATAAATGAATTTTCTAAAAGATATTGCAGATATATTTCTGATAATTATTATTTTGTTTTTTAGCCATCATATAGTTTCATATGCTGCCACCGAACAATGCCCAACCGAGTTAGGAAAAGAAGCTTCTAAAAACTCGGATGCTATAGACAGTTGGGGAGTATATTATGAATCTTATCAGAAATATAAAGTCTGTGATGATGGCGAGATTGGAACCAATTTTTCTATTTCTCTTAGGGATTTATTCATTAAATATTGGGAGAAGACTTCAGAGCTTTCAAAATTATTAAAGGAAAAGGAAGATGATGATTTTGAAAAGTTTGTTTTAGAACACTTGGATCTCGTTATATCCGCACGTGAATTAGATACAATTTATAATAATGCCAAGAACCATTGTTCTCCAAATAATCATGAAATATGTCAAGAAATAATCGAAAGACTCTATGATATTGAGGTCGAGGCATTGTTGATTAAAGCCGAGGAATTGTTGCCACCATGTGCAGACATGAGTGTACAGCGCTTGGACACATGTACCATTAAAATAAGCTGTGCGAGCGCGAACAACGAGCCACTGCTAGGGTTTTTTGCTTCACGATGCCAGTAATGTTTGCGATTAGCGGAGCCAAGCAGCTCTATTTACACTGGCATTTGATTTAGTCGGCTGTGTAATCAAAACTAAAAGAGCCGGAGCAACAAAACAATCAGGGCCTCCCGTCCGACTGACCGATAGATAATTCTTGAGATAAATGGCTCAATTTCTAAACAAATTCATCTGCCGTTGATGAATTCCTGACTAGAGGCGTGCGAAACATGGTTGTGTAGCGGTGTTGATATAATCAACATCTGTTTGATTCTTAGGATTTTGAAAGGGCAGCGATTAGGGGTGCAGTAAGGTCATCTGGCGCTGGGAAGGTGAGGCGTTTGGGAATACCCCAGCATCAGGCAGTGTCAGTGTCAACCTTCGCTTTCCTGGACAATACTATGATGCGGAGACTAATCTGCATTACAACCACTTTAGATATTATGATCCTGAGTTAGGCAGGTATATTACCAGTGATCCTATTGGTATTATTGGTGGGATGAATACCTATGGGTATGTATATCAGAATCCAATTCGTTATACAGACAGGTTTGGTTTGCATCACGATGGGCAAGGCTGTGTTGATGGTGCAGGAAACCGTGTGCCATGCCCAAGAGATATTTGTGCGACAGCAGAATGTGCCGCAGATATCCTTCCAGCTCCGAATCCGCCTTCACCTGAGGCTAAATGTAATTTTGTATGTAATGCAAAACCACAAATTGTTTGTACTGGTATTGGTATTGGCGTAAGTGCGGCGACCACTCCACTCGGTGGGGTAATAGCAGGAGTTGGCTGTGTTGTTGTGAAAGCATCTGTATGTGCATATATTTGTGACGATGATGATGAAAAACAGTGCAAAGAATAATGAGTAGGTTATTTGATGCGCTGTCCTGAATGCAGGAAAAATATTAGTCTGTTAATGGCTAAGTCAAGTGGATTCTCCTGTGATGAATGTGGTGCTAGCTTAGTTGTTCTCGGTGAAATTCCATTCCATATTTTTGCTACAGTACTTTTTATTATCGAGGTGATGTTTTTATTCTCTTTGGATATGAAAATATGGGTTTCTGTTATCATTATTAGTCTCCTCGCAATATTT
Source organism: Gammaproteobacteria bacterium (assembly GCA_965261165.1). Lineage (GTDB taxonomy): Bacteria > Pseudomonadota > Gammaproteobacteria > Eutrophobiales > Eutrophobiaceae > SMWN01. Next base: position 1,740,480 of record OZ253445.1, read on the forward strand.
AATTATTATTTAAGTTATCGCTTATTTTTGAGAGCAGCAGTTAAGAAAACATAAAAGGTGACAGAATTATTTAATTGAAAAGGAGTTTAGAACATGACCAGGAAACATAACTAGGAAAGTATTCTTTGGTTTTAAATAGCAACATAAGCAACGGTAGCTTTACCGAAAGCCAAGGCACCCGCTACAAGATGGGTTATCTCTATAACGATAGCGGACAGAGAACCAGAAAGACTGTCTATCAAGGTGATGGCATCAGCATAGACAGTATTACCATCTATCACTATGACCAACAGGGTTATCTCATCACCGAGACCACCGAGACCGGTGCCTTGATCAAAGATTACATCTGGCAACAAGGCCTGCATCCAGTGGCACAGATCGATGCCAGCATGCCTGCACAGGCAGGGATGCCCTCAGAAGGCATCATCTACCTCCACACCGACCATTTGCTGACCAACCGACTCGCCACCGATGCAACACGTGAAGTCATCTGGCGCTGGGAAGGTGAGGCGTTTGGGAATACCCCAGCATCAGGCAGTGTCAGTGTCAACCTTCGCTTTCCTGGACAATACTATGATGCGGAGACTAATCTGCATTACAACCACTTTAGATATTATGATCCTGAGTTAGGCAGGTATATTACCAGTGATCCTATTGGTATTATTGGTGGGATGAATACCTATGGGTATGTATATCAGAATCCAATTATTGGAGTTGATATAAATGGATTAACCGTTAGCTGTTCTTACGATCAAGCTAGTGGTCAGTTAATCTGTACCAACGATAGTACAGGCAATCAGGATGTAAATGAGCAGTGTTACTCTGGTGCACCAGGAGCAACAAACGATCCTTTACAACAAAATGTTCCTAATGTAGGGCCTATCCCGCGTGGAGATTATGATATTGGAACTGGTGTTGATAATCCTAAAACGGGTTTGCAGTCATTACCGTTGACGCCTACACCAAGTAATAATCAATTCCCATCAACACGTGATCCAAATTCATTTTTAATGCATGGAGATAATGGAAAGAATAATCAATCGGCTTCTGAAGGATGCATAATATGTTCGCCTAATACAAGGAATGCAATTGACGCTGCTGGCGGTGGTACCTTGACGGTTCAGTAGCTATGGAAATTAATTTCATACGTAAGAATATAAGGAAAACATTAAGTTTCATTATGTGTTTTTTAATTTCATGCGCAAGTGTTGCAGATGTTCCATTTGCTTTACCTGAACTAGGTGAACTAGGATGGGATTCAAGATACGATAATAAAACTATTGATAAGAGCTATTTAAGAATAGCAAATATAATAATAGGCACATCAACATTTGATGAAGTGATTGCTATTTTTGGTGAGTCGATGTTTTATAGACCAAATAGGAAGAACTATTCTCCAAAACTGATTTGCTATAGATCAGAAGAAGATGATACCAGTGTAATATTTCAGTCTGGCCCTTTAGGTGGGTGGAGTACCATCACCGCTATATGGATTGGGAAAGCTGACTTTACTGATCCAAAGAGATGTGCAAAGTCTAATTTAATTGATCGCAAGACGATGAAAGTCAATGAATTATCGCTAGATTTAGAAGTTTCTAACATTAAATATTTTTTTGGTAAACCCTCGTTTGAGAACTCTTCTTTTTACGCTTACAGATATGATGACAAAAAAATGCTAGATGATCATAGAGTTTATGATGTGAGGTCTGGGTTTGAATTTAGTTTAGATCAATGTCAATTAAATGATCAATGTCAATTAAATTGGTTTAGAATTTATCTCTTACTATCACATTGAGGTCAAAACAACGGGGTCAGGTAGTACGCCGTTACTAGCAAGCTATCTAGCGGATTAAGGTCCCGTCCGGGGAATTGCGCATTCACCCCGGTAGTACAGCGGAGCAGTGCCTGAGTAATTGAGTACTGTCAGTTCCGCGAAGACACCAAGAGTAGAATAAACTGGTCAAGTCTATTGATAATAGTATTCTTAGCCGAGTATGAATCTGTCTTATCGTTTCATGTAAGTATAGGCAATACCCTAATTGCATTAGCTTTTTAAATAGTGGGGTCACCACCACCACAGACGTGAATGGTTTCTTTACTTTGAGCGGCTTGCCTGTCGATGCGGCACGTAAGGTCATCTGGCGCTGGGAAGGTGAGGCGTTTGGGAATACCCCAGCATCAGGCAGTGTCAGTGTCAACCTTCGCTTTCCTGGACAATACTATGATGCGGAGACTAATCTGCATTACAACCACTTTAGATATTATGATCCTGAGCTAGGCAGGTATATTACCAGTGATCCGATAGGGTTGAGAGGTGGGATGAATACCTATGGGTATGTAGAACAAAATCCAATTATGTATTATGATCCCGATGGATTAGTAGCCTTAAACTCGGCTACTGGTGCAGGTACTGGCCTGTTAGTTTGTGGTCCAGCTTGTGCAGCTGTTGGTGGCATTCTTGGCGGTATAGCTCTGTACTATGCAGGTGAAGCAATAGTTGATGCTATTGATGATAGTGCAGAAGCTATACCAGATTTTCCTTCTGACTACGGTGAAGATGAATGTGGGAAGTGGGAATGTACTGGTTATGGGCAGTATGAACTTATTGGGGCAAATAAAACTGTTGTTCGTGGTGGTTACTTTGTAGTTTATGGAAAAACGGAACCCATTGCAGCTCTCAATTGGAAGAAAAAAGTACAAGCTGCTGCACCAAGAGGGTATACCGCAAGGCATATAAGGCCAAGATGTAAAAAGGTTCAATAATTTATGAATGCAGCTAGATACTTAAATGTAGATTGTGTATTGCGTTCAGAAAAGAGCTTGCCCAAGTTACTATCCTCATTAAAAGATGATGTCTTTATATTGTGGGATGAACCTTTGAATGGTGGCAGCTTTATTGGATTTGAAACTAATCTTGTAGATACAAGTGGACCAGAAGAAGATATTACAGAGTTCTTGAGATTGTTTGATTCTCCCTCTTTACTAGAAGCTTTAAGTAAATGTCAGGAAAAGACTTTTGATATTGGCTTTGAAAGTGGTGATTCAGGTGATCTTGTAGATGTAATTATTAGTTCTGATATTGTGAATAAGATTTCTGAGTTAGGCTTCTCAATTAAGATTCGAATATATCCTGTTCCACCCAAAACGTAGCATTGAAACAATCAGGGATCAAACTAAACCTACCCCAGTTTGACGCACCCTTTCTAAAAGGGACAGTTGTCCTAGAGGAGAGTGAAGATAACAAGAGCAATAAGAAAGAGATTTAAGTGCGGAATTTAAACAAGAAGTGGTGAGATTACTGGAGCAAGGCGATAAAGAAGTCTCGCAGTTAGCCAGAGAACTGGGTGTTGCACGTAATCGTTTATACAAGTGGAAAGAGGAAATCGACAAACATGGTATTGCTGTCTTTCCCGGAACAGGTAAACGCAATAGTCGCTCATCAAAGAATGATGTCGACGTCCTGAAAGCAGAGAACAAGCGGCTCTGAGAGGAGAATGAGATCCTAAAAAAGGCAGCCATCTTCTTTGCACGTGAGTCCGCTTGAGATATGCGTTTATCGCGGAGCAATATACGTATTGAGACCTTTGCATAACCCATAACTTTTCCATCCGCATTAAGTATTTTCAATTTTGTGAGATTTATTGTTCAAAAAACCCATTAATTCCCGTAATTTAAAGACAAAAAACATTATTTGCGCGTCTTTTCCCGCTTATGTGTCTGTTTTTTTAATCTTGTTTTGAGTTTTAGACACAGCAATCCGGCAAATTTTGTATTTGCTTGAAAATATTCATCCCGGTTTTAAGGTTATGACTTATGGCAAGCAATTGCGCTCGGCTCTTGTTCCTTGCCAAACCCAGATGATCCAACAGACTTCACCGAGCGTGTATTGGATGCGAATAGTTTTACTCAGTGCGATTTAGTGCCCATCGTTGGAGCAACCATTAGCTTTTTAAATAGTGGTGTCACCACCACAGACGTGAATGGTTTCTTTACTTTAAGCGACTCGCCACCGATGCAACACGTAAGGTCATCTGGCGCTGGGAAGGTGAGGCGTTTGGGAATACCCCAGCATTAGGCAGTGTCAGTGTCAACCTTCGCTTTCCTGGACAATACTATGATGCGGAGACTAATCTGCATTACAACCACTTTAGATATTATGATCCTGAGTTAGGCAGGTATATTACCAGTGATCCGATTGGTATTATTGGTGGGATGAATACCTATGGGTATGTATATCAGAATCCATTGTATTGGTATGATTCTGATGGCTTTGAACCTAAAAAATATGAAAAGAGTAAGAATCCTAGCAAACGTAAAACACATAGATCAGGTACAGGAACTAAGAAGGGTGATGCGGGAAGAGAAAGAAACAAAGGTTTTCATGGTGAAGAGCATTCCAAAAGGGCTAAAGGAAATAGACCAATTAGAGGTAAACAGGGAGGTTCTGTAAAACTAGGACATCTTGTAAAAGGAGGAATTTGGTGGTGGTTAATCGAGAATTTAATTAATAATCCAGTGCAAGCTCCAGAGCTAGATCCTGGAGATACACCTATGGATTTCGGTAGTCCAAACGAATCCTCTAATCCGTTAGGTGATAAATTAGATTTTCCAGATTGGGGTAGTCCAGATCCTGTAGACGATGCTATTAATGAAATGTTTTGCCGACAGAATCCCGAGTACTGTAAAGAGAAAGAGCAATGTCTATAAACAAGCTGAACATAGGAAGACGTTGAAAATTATTTATATCAATCATGATGATGCATAGAATGTTTTTAGTTGTATATTTTAGGGTGGATAAATATGATAACTGTTGATCCGTTTGATAATATTCAAAAGCTTTTGAAAGCTTCCAAGTATTCGCAGTCGCTTTCCCTTTTATTAAATGATGAACAAAATCGAATTGCTTCTCCATACAACTCTGATTGCAATCATGCTTGGTATATTGTTGGATATATTTTCTATAAACAAGGTGATTTTAATAATGCACTTTTAGCGCATAAAAAATCATATAGAATTTGGAAAGAAGATGTTCCTACAATAAAGGCTATTGGGATTTGTTACTCTGAGTTGGGAAATCCTAAAATGGCCAAGTATTATTTTATTAAGGCTAAAAAAATCTGCGGGAAAAAATACAAATATCTAAATGAACTCATTTATAACTTAGGCAACGCATATTTTGATATGGGAAAATATGATCTAGCAATTACTGAATACAAGAAGGTAAGAAAATCAGATAGTAAAGAAGCATATCATAAAGAAACATATCAATTAGCGCAAAAGAATATTGAGCATGCAAAGCAGAAACAGAAAAAAAATTAAAAGTGCCGGAGTAGATATATTTTAACCAGTTGAATCAAGTTTTATATTAAGCGGATTGCTGTTGTTTAATCAATGCCTCCAAACATCTCCGAAATAAACTTCTGTTTACTCCTAGGCATCTATAAGTCGTCAAAAGATTTGGCATAGGTCGCATAAAAAGTTAACAGAGACTTACGTTCATTATAGCCCTGTTGCATTGATTCACCCAGTGCCCTAGATGCTCTATCCTCCTCTGTTGTCATGTTTCGATTTTAATCATGGCACGACGATCCATGATTTCATGGTAACAGCCAAAGAACCTATCGGCAGGTGTAATATTAGCCAATGACTCATGAATAGCCTTCATAGTTATAGTCATAGACAAGTTGATATAAATAATCAACATAAGAAACTCAGAAATGCACTGAGCTTTTCCGGTCTGGATTTTGCCACTGGCATGTATGACTACAAACTGCTCATGACAGGTAACTTCTCGCGCTCAAGAATATCATCGAATACGCCTGGACGGGTCATGGTGACCAATGATGTAGAGAGTCATTTCGGTTCTGGATGGCGTCTTGATGGTCTGGCTGAGTTGCTTTTTAATGCAGATAAAAGTATCCTTTTTGTCCCAGCATCGGGACGACCAATCAATTTCAGGAAGAGTTTAATTGATGGCAGCTTGGTTGCCCCAGGGAGTAAATACTCTACACTGGTGCAAAATAAAGATGGCACTTATCTACACACAACAAAGCATGGCATTAAAACAAATTTTAATGCCGCCGGCAGACAGGCCTCTCACGTTGATCGTAATGGCAATACCACAACATACCAATATGACCTAGACGGCAAACTAACGACAATTACCGATCCAGTTGGGTTAATGACAACTTTTATTTATGACAATCACGCTCTATTAGCAACAGTGACTGATCCGGCCCAACGGGTGACAAGGCTCGAACATGATGTAAGTGGTAATCTTACAAAGATAACCTATCCAGATGGCACCTTCATTACCCACGGCTATGATGAAAACCATCTAATGACCTCCCGTCAGGATGAACGTAATCATTTGTTTCAATATAGCTATGATCATTTTGGGCGTTCAATCAATGCAACGCTGCCCGATCTCACGCTGCGTAATACAGCAAATAGAGGTTCAGCAGGTTTAATCGACTTATCTAGTGGCGAGGGCACCCAGGCAAATCCTGCTGCCTTCTTGACCGTGTCCGATGTGCAAACCAACTTTGTTGATGGTCGCGGTAATGCTACGCATCAAAAACTAGATAAACATAGCAGGGCCTTAGAATCCATTGATGCCATAGGGCGTGTGACGCGCTATTTTCGTGATAGAGAAAGCAATCCTGTCCTGACTATTCGGCCAAATGGTTCACAAATCACCAAGACGTTCGATGGTTTAGGCAATGTGTTAACCCAAAAGGAAGTATTTAATACAGCAACAACGACATACACTTACGATCTATTCAGTCTAGTGACATCAGTGAAGAATCCCAGAAACCACACCACCAGCATCAAGCGTGATCCAACCGATGGTAATCCGTTAACCATCGTCAATCATCTTGGTCATACCACTAGCATGACCTATGACAGCCGAGGGCTGGTAAAAACGATGACAAGTCCAAATAGACTAGTGACCACCTATACCTATAACACTCAAGGCTTGATGAGTACCAAAACCACAACCCCGCCCGTCGGCAGTCCAGGCAATGTCCGCGTCTGGACTTATGCCTACTTACCAACGGGACTACTACAAACCGTCAAGACCCCAGATGGCATCACGCTCAACTACACCTATGACAAGCGTAGTTTCCTGAAAAGTGTCACCGATAATCTACAGCAAAGCATTACCTACACCTACGACAATCATAAAAACATCATCAAGACAGAGACCCATAGCAGTGATGGTGGCTTGGCCTTGCTGGTCAACAGTATCTATGACAGTAGAAACAGACTGACCGAAACCAGAGCACCGCATGTCGGCATCGAAGCATCCATCACCCAACGCATTCTCGATGCAAACTCCAACCTGAAAGGACTCATCGATGCAAACTCCAACCCCAGTAGCAATATTTATGATGCCTCTAACAGACTCGAATCCAACACCCACCGCGAAGGGGGCATCAGCAACTATGAATATGATCTTCTGGATCGGCTGACCAAAGTGATTGCAGCGAATGGCGTCACCACTGAATATGAGAATGACCTCATTGGTCGCCGTCGCAAAGAGAGCAGTCCTGACCGCGGAGAAATCAGCTACAGCTACGATCTCGCCAACAATGTCATCAGCATCACAGAAGGCCGAGGCATTGTCGCCAGCATGACTTACGACGCACTAGAGCGGCTCAGTACCAAGACCTATCCCAACAGCATCGTCGGCAAGCATGAGAATGTCACTTACCGCTATGACAGTTGTTTATTTGGATTAGGGCTGCTGTGTGCCAGAACCGATGAATCCGGTAGCTACAGTTACAATTACGATGCCTATGGCAACATAAGCAACGGTAGCTTTACCGAAAGCCAAGGCACCCGCTACAAGATGGGTTATCTCTATGACGATGGCGACCATATTACCCAGATGACCTTACCAAGTGGCAGAGTAGTAGACTACAGCCGAGATGGCTTACGACGCATCAAGGCCATAGACACCACCTTCAATGGCAGCGCACAAAACATCATCAGTAACATCCAGTATCGTGGTGATAACCAGGTGTTGAGTTATGCTTATGCCAATGGTCTCAGTGCTACCCGCAGCTACGACCTACAAGGCAGACTACAAAGCCAACAACTGCAAGACACCAGCAACACCGTCATCGACCAACGTAGCTACAGCTATGACAAAAACAGCAACCTCACCAACATCGACACCAACATCGAAGATAATGCCTATCTCTATGACAAACGAGACCGACTCACCAGAGACACCATCGATAGCAACAGTCCATTCGACTTCACCTACGACCAGAACGACAATCGACTCACAAAACAACGTCAGGATCTGAGCCTAAACGAATTCTTCGAGCAACAGGAAAAAAGCAATCGGCTCAGTGTCGTAGCAGCAGTCAAGCCAGGACTCACCCCCATAGAAGACCTGCCAAACCGAGACATGGTTTACAACGACGTCGGCAGACTCTACCAACTCATCGAAGCAGGCACCTTAAAAGCCGAATACCTCTATAACGATAGCGGACAGAGAACCAGAAAGACTGTCTATCAAGGTGATGGCATCAGCATAGACAGTATTACCATCTATCACTATGACCAACAGGGTTATCTCATCACCGAGACCACCGAGACCGGTGCCTTGATCAAAGATTACATCTGGCAACAAGGCCTGCATCCAGTGGCACAGATCGATGCCAGCATGCCTGCACAGGCAGGGATGCCCTCAGAAGGCATCATCTACCTCCACACCGACCATTTGCTGACCAACCGACTCGCCACCGATGCAACACGTAAGGTCATCTGGCGCTGGGAAGGTGAGGCGTTTGGGAATACCCCAGCATTAGGCAGTGTCAGTGTCAACCTTCGCTTTCCTGGACAATACTATGATGCGGAGACTAATCTGCATTACAACCACTTTAGATATTATGATCCTGAGTTAGGCAGGTATATTACCAGTGATCCGATTGGCTTGAGTGGTGGGATGAATACTTATAGTTATGTCTCTCAAAATCCGATAGTGAGCATTGATCCATTCGGATTAAATGTAATATATAATGGCAATGTCGTTCTTAATCCTCAGGTACGTGATAATTTAAATAAATTAGATGTTACTCTACTTGGTGATGTGGTTGTTACTGGTGGTGATAGATACAGAGATGTAAATGGAGATATAGTTTCTGCTTCTAATGACCAAGTTGTTTCAAACGCATCACAAACCAGCCCCCATCTCTATGAAAGAGGAGCACGTGCTATTGATATTGCAGTTCCAGGAGTAACTAACAAGCAAATTGCTGATGCAGCCAAAAACAAGACGGATTTTAGCCCTGCTAATACAACTCATTATAGTGATGGACATACTCATTTAGCATTACCTCCATATTCATCATATAACATTCCGCAGTCTGTGATAGATGCATTTTGCAAACAAAATCCTACCGCGAAAATGTGTAATCCGCCGCCAGTTTGTCCATAGCTGATTAATATATGTTACGTAATTATTATCTTGTTCTATTATTCTTTTCGGCTATTTCTCAGGGTTGCATGGCCCAGCTATCGTTGGACTTATCTGAAGCAGCAAAAGAATATAATTGTAAAGAGATTATTGACTTTCTTAATCGACCCGGAATGATAGAGCCTCCATATGCGTATGGATACCTAAATGGAGAAAAAGAAAATAGTGTTATATTCTGGTGTGAGAATAATAATAGGAGTGATAAAAAATATAGGCTTGTTGTTTATTCGAAAGTAAAGAGGGTGCTTCAATGTCCTTCTACAATTGATATTGATAATTATCCAGGAGGCCTTTCTTTAGTGAAAGATTCTCAACTATCTCTTTCCTCATTTCAATATTTAGAAGACGAAAAAAAAGGACCTGACATTAATGTAAAAGATAATTTTATAAAAAGTTATTATGATGGTGTTGAACAGTTTTTTTACTGTAATAATGGTAAATGGCTAACTTTATTAAGACACTAAGTCGAGTGTTGAGTTATGCTTATGCCAATGGTCTCAGTGCTACCCGCAGCTACGACCTACAAGGCAGACTACAAAGCCAACAACTGCAAGACACCAGCAACACCGTCATCGACCAACGTAGCTACAGCTATGACAAAAACAGCAACCTCACCAACATCGACACCAACATCGAAGATAATGCCTATCTCTATGACAAACGAGACCGACTCACCAGAGACACCATCGATAGCAACAGTCCATTCGACTTCACCTACGACCAGAACGACAATCGACTCACAAAACAACGTCAGGATCTGAGCCTAAACGAATTCTTCGAGCAACAGGAAAAAAGCAATCGGCTCAGTGTCGTAGCAGCAGTCAAGCCAGGACTCACCCCCATAGAAGACCTGCCAAACCGAGACATGGTTTACAACGACGTCGGCAGACTCTACCAACTCATCGAAGCAGGCACCTTAAAAGCCGAATACCTCTATAACGATAGCGGACAGAGAACCAGAAAGACTGTCTATCAAGGTGATGGCATCAGCATAGACAGTATTACCATCTATCACTATGACCAACAGGGTTATCTCATCACCGAGACCACCGAGACCGGTGCCTTGATCAAAGATTACATCTGGCAACAAGGCCTGCATCCAGTGGCACAGATCGATGCCAGCATGCCTGCACAGGCAGGGATGCCCTCAGAAGGCATCATCTACCTCCACACCGACCATTTGCTGACCAACCGACTCGCCACCGATGCAACACGTGAAGTCATCTGGCGCTGGGAAGGTGAGGCGTTTGGGAATACCCCAGCATCAGGCAGTGTCAGTGTCAACCTTCGCTTTCCTGGACAATACTATGATGCGGAGACTAATCTGCATTACAACCACTTTAGATATTATGATCCTGAGTTAGGCAGGTATATTACCAGTGATCCTATTGGTATTATTGGTGGGATGAATACTTATGGGTATGTATATCAGAATCCTATTATGTTTTTTGATGTTTTAGGATTGGCATGGGATTGTACATACGTTCAATCTACAGGCCAGATTTCCTGTATAGATGATCAAGCAGGAGAATCAGTGTATGAAAAATGTTACTCCGGTTCTGAGGATGGAGGCGGCAAAGATGATCCAGATAAACAGGATGATAAAGGTAATGGGCCTATACCTAGAGGAGAGTGGGACATAGGGCCCGATGATAATTCAAAGGGACCAATAACAATTGATTTAGATCCTAAACCAGGAAACGATGTGTTTTCTAATGGTCGGAAACCATATTCTTTTAGAATGCACGGCGATAGTCGAAAAAATCCAGGAAAAGCTTCAGAAGGATGTATAGTTTGTTCTAGGAAGACACGTGATGATTTAACAAATGGCTCTGGCGGTAGTATTTACGTAAAGGCTCATCCATGGAGTTTGTAAAAAATAGTCTAAAATTATCGGGGATTTTCTTTCTTTCTTTCTTTTCCTCTTTCGTGGTTTCCGCCTGCGATCTAGATAATGATATTAAAGATCTATTTGGAGTACATCTTGGAGAAAATACATTATTTGATGTCCATGACATATATGGGCATGTTGAGATTATGAATGTAGGGGATGCATCAACATCAACATCTTATGCATGTTATATTCTAAACATTGAAGGTCAAAATAATTTTCTGACATTTTATTCCGATAATGAGTTAGCTGGAAAACCTGAATATAGTTTGACCGGAATTGAATTACATCAATCCAATAAACCTTTGTATGATGGCTGCATGAAAATAAGTAACTCGGATCTTGCAAATAGATTCTCTGGGTTGTTAAAGATGAGTAAGGCGCAGGTCATTAACAAATTTAAATTTATTGAAGATTCCCAAATAAGCGGTCAACTTAGTTTAAGTTCTTGTGCAAATAAAAATTTAGATTTTAATGACCCAGACTATTCTTATTGGAAAGACAAAGAGGGATGTTTTGATAAAAATGAATCTCCATACAATACTATTTGTAGAAATTATGAAGCAATATTTAAAAAAAAATTAATTAAATTAATCTTAAAAAGAACAGTAAGTATTTGTTGAACTAAACCGCTACGCGGTAGCTTATTCACATATAATACTTATCAGTATCGTCCACACTCTTTAGAGTAATCAAGGACAGACCACGACTAATTGATTGTCACCGAAAAAGGTGACAGAATTATTTAATTGAAAAGGAGTTTAGAACATGACCAGGAAACATAACTAGGAAAGTATTCTTTGGTTTTAAATAGCAACATAAGCAACGGTAGCTTTACCGAAAGCCAAGGCACCCGCTACAAGATGGGTTATCTCTATAACGATAGCGGACAGAGAACCAGAAAGACTGTCTATCAAGGTGATGGCATCAGCATAGACAGTATTACCATCTATCACTATGACCAACAGGGTTATCTCATCACCGAGACCACCGAGACCGGTGCCTTGATCAAAGATTACATCTGGCAACAAGGCCTGCATCCAGTGGCACAGATCGATGCCAGCATGCCTGCACAGGCAGGGATGCCCTCAGAAGGCATCATCTACCTCCACACCGACCATTTGCTGACCAACCGACTCGCCACCGATGCAACACGTGAAGTCATCTGGCGCTGGGAAGGTGAGGCGTTTGGGAATACCCCAGCATTAGGCAGTGTCAGTGTCAACCTTCGCTTTCCTGGACAATACTATGATGCGGAGACTAATCTGCATTACAACCACTTTAGATATTATGATCCTGAGTTAGGCAGGTATATTACCAGTGATCCGATAGGGTTGAGTGGTGGGATGAATACCTATGTTTATGTGGGAAATAATTCAATCAATTTCATTGACTCAATAGGTTTACATAAAGGAGATCCATTATATGGTTATGGAAAGAAATTCTGGAATTGGTTACATCGCGAAGAAGGAGGTGATTTGATTAAAGAATTAAAAGATCCGAATATTAAACAAGTACCAAAAGATGTAGCTGAGCCTTATTACAAGGAATGGAAAAAGAAAAAAGATGCAGGCGGCTATGTGGATCCAGAAATTTTTGAGTGGTTAATACCGTGGCCTCTTACCCCATCTGAATTAGGTGCAGATCCCTGTGAACTCCCTGGAGGACCCCCATGTTTTCCAGAACCAAATGAATGTAAGTGATTTTTATATGACTGCCTGCAATATATTTGTTACTGGAGAGAATTTTGATGTGAATGCCTTCTTAGGTGAATCAGTCTGGCAAAAGTGCGCTACTGTCTACTATAGAGGTGAGCCAACAAGAGGTAAAGAATCAAAAAGAAATTACTCTGGTTTTAGTATTAATATATCTGATCCAGAAGAAGATATGTTGGAACCTCAAATTTCGGATGCAATAAGATTTATTCAAGAACACTACGCAGAGTTAGAACGGCTAGCTAATTTTTCTGGAATTGATGAAATTGAATTACAGATAGGATTATTTTGGTTTCCTAACACTGTCTGTTTTCCTATTTCCTTACCCCCAGATATCCTTTTATTAACTGGCAAACTAAATATAGTTGTTACTATATTTATTTATTATTAACTGGCAAACTAAATATAGTTGTTACTATATTTATTTATGCTGCGTGATAAACCTACCCCAGTTTAACGGATACTCTAAATACATGTATCAATATGAAAGGCGGGTGTCGAATAATTTTAGAAATGCCAAGCTAGGCAGAGTTGTTACAGGCGATGTCATGGTGACCAATGATGTAGAGAGTCATTTCGGTTCTGGATGGCGTCTTGATGGTCTGGCTGAGTTGCTTTTTAATGCAGATAAAAGTATCCTTTTTGTCCCAGCATCGGGACGACCAATCAATTTCAGGAAGAGTTTAATTGATGGCAGCTTGGTTGCCCCAGGGAGTAAATACTCTACACTGGTGCAAAATAAAGATGGCACTTATCTACACACAACAAAGCATGGCATTAAAACAAATTTTAATGCCGCCGGCAGACAGGCCTCTCACGTTGATCGTAATGGCAATACCACAACATACCAATATGACCTAGACGGCAAACTAACGACAATTACCGATCCAGTTGGGTTAATGACAACTTTTATTTATGACAATCACGCTCTATTAGCAACAGTGACTGATCCGGCCCAACGGGTGACAAGGCTCGAACATGATGTAAGTGGTAATCTTACAAAGATAACCTATCCAGATGGCACCTTCATTACCCACGGCTATGATGAAAACCATCTAATGACCTCCCGTCAGGATGAACGTAATCATTTGTTTCAATATAGCTATGATCATTTTGGGCGTTCAATCAATGCAACGCTGCCCGATCTCACGCTGCGTAATACAGCAAATAGAGGTTCAGCAGGTTTAATCGACTTATCTAGTGGCGAGGGCACCCAGGCAAATCCTGCTGCCTTCTTGACCGTGTCCGATGTGCAAACCAACTTTGTTGATGGTCGCGGTAATGCTACGCATCAAAAACTAGATAAACATAGCAGGGCCTTAGAATCCATTGATGCCATAGGGCGTGTGACGCGCTATTTTCGTGATAGAGAAAGCAATCCTGTCCTGACTATTCGGCCAAATGGTTCACAAATCACCAAGACGTTCGATGGTTTAGGCAATGTGTTAACCCAAAAGGAAGTATTTAATACAGCAACAACGACATACACTTACGATCTATTCAGTCTAGTGACATCAGTGAAGAATCCCAGAAACCACACCACCAGCATCAAGCGTGATCCAACCGATGGTAATCCGTTAACCATCGTCAATCATCTTGGTCATACCACTAGCATGACCTATGACAGCCGAGGGCTGGTAAAAACGATGACAAGTCCAAATAGACTAGTGACCACCTATACCTATAACACTCAAGGCTTGATGAGTACCAAAACCACAACCCCGCCCGTCGGCAGTCCAGGCAATGTCCGCGTCTGGACTTATGCCTACTTACCAACGGGACTACTACAAACCGTCAAGACCCCAGATGGCATCACGCTCAACTACACCTATGACAAGCGTAGTTTCCTGAAAAGTGTCACCGATAATCTACAGCAAAGCATTACCTACACCTACGACAATCATAAAAACATCATCAAGACAGAGACCCATAGCAGTGATGGTGGCTTGGCCTTGCTGGTCAACAGTATCTATGACAGTAGAAACAGACTGACCGAAACCAGAGCACCGCATGTCGGCATCGAAGCATCCATCACCCAACGCATTCTCGATGCAAACTCCAACCTGAAAGGACTCATCGATGCAAACTCCAACCCCAGTAGCAATATTTATGATGCCTCTAACAGACTCGAATCCAACACCCACCGCGAAGGGGGCATCAGCAACTATGAATATGATCTTCTGGATCGGCTGACCAAAGTGATTGCAGCGAATGGTGTCACCACTGAATATGAGAATGACCTCATTGGCCGCCGTCGCAAAGAGAGCAGTCCTGACCGCGGAGAAATCAGCTACAGCTACGATCTCGCCAACAATGTCATCAGCATCACAGAAGGCCGAGGCATTGTCGCCAGCATGACTTACGACGCACTAGAGCGGCTCAGTACCAAGACCTATCCCAACAGCATCGTCGGCAAGCATGAGAATGTCACTTACCGCTATGACAGTTGTTTATTTGGATTAGGGCTGCTGTGTGCCAGAACCGATGAATCCGGTAGCTACAGTTACAATTACGATGCCTATGGCAACATAAGCAACGGTAGCTTTACCGAAAGCCAAGGCACCCGCTACAAGATGGGTTATCTCTATGACGATGGCGACCATATTACCCAGATGACCTTACCAAGTGGCAGAGTAGTAGACTACAGCCGAGATGGCTTACGACGCATCAAGGCCATAGACACCACCTTCAATGGCAGCGCACAAAACATCATCAGCAACATCCAGTATCGTGGTGATAACCAGGTGTTGAGTTATGCTTATGCCAATGGTCTCAGTGCTACCCGCAGCTACGACCTACAAGGCAGACTACAAAGCCAACAACTGCAAGACACCAGCAACACCGTCATCGACCAACGTAGCTACAGCTATGACAAAAACAGCAACCTCACCAACATCGACACCAACATCGAAGATAATGCCTATCTCTATGACAAACGAGACCGACTCACCAGAGACACCATCGATAGCAACAGTCCATTCGACTTCACCTACGACCAGAACGACAATCGACTCACAAAACAACGTCAGGATCTGAGCCTAAACGAATTCTTCGAGCAACAGGAAAAAAGCAATCGGCTCAGTGTCGTAGCAGCAGTCAAGCCAGGACTCACCCCCATAGAAGACCTGCCAAACCGAGACATGGTTTACAACGACGTCGGCAGACTCTACCAACTCATCGAAGCAGGCACCTTAAAAGCCGAATACCTCTATAACGATAGCGGACAGAGAACCAGAAAGACTGTCTATCAAGGTGATGGCATCAGCATAGACAGTATTACCATCTATCACTATGACCAACAGGGTTATCTCATCACCGAGACCACCGAGACCGGTGCCTTGATCAAAGATTACATCTGGCAACAAGGCCTGCATCCAGTGGCACAGATCGATGCCAGCATGCCTGTACAGGCAGGGATGCCCTCAGAAGGCATCATCTACCTCCACACCGACCATTTGCTGACCAACCGACTCGCCACCGATGCAACACGTGAAGTCATCTGGCGCTGGGAAGGTGAGGCGTTTGGGAATACCCCAGCATTAGGCAGTGTCAGTGTCAACCTTCGCTTTCCTGGACAATACTATGATGCGGAGACTAATCTGCATTACAACCACTTTAGATATTATGATCCTGAGTTAGGCAGGTATATTACCAGTGATCCGATAGGGTTGAGTGGTGGGATGAATACTTATGGGTATGTATATCAGAATCCATTAAGTTTTATTGATCCTTTTGGTTTAGAGAGTACAGGCGAATGGGTTGAACATGCTCATGTAGTTCAGGGTAGTATTGGTGCCAAGTTTATCGGTTTGTCCCCCACCTTGGGATTAGATAAATATATTACTCTTTTACTAGTAAGGGCGAATTTTGAAGTGTCTGGTGATATAGTTGCTTCTGTTCGCTGTACAGATGAATGTGGTGAAGAACGGAATATGTATTACAACGACAGGTTATCTTCAGATGAGCATATTGATCTAGGGATCAATATACCTGCTAGTGCTGGAAGTTTTTTCTATGGTTGGCAAATCGGTCTTGTATTGAATGCGATTGTCACAGACTTAAAACTTAACGAAGGGCTGCAAGGTTTAGGAAAAAATCTTGAAGCAAAAGCAGCAATAATAAATGCATACGGACCTAATTTGATTTGTAACGAAGGATGGCCTTCTATTTAATTATGGGCGAACTCTATTACACTCTTTTTATTATAATTTTTCCAATCATGTGCTTTTTCACGAACTTCGTTGTAGCAATTATATTGCTTTTTAGAAAGAATAATGAGAGGAAAGAAGAAGCTAAACGTATACTTATAGTTGGTGCTTTTGGAAGTATTGCTGGTTATATTATTGCATCGATATATTTTTATTTGACACGAGACGAGACTTTTTTATCAGTCGTAGAATTATCTTGTATTGGTTTTTTAGTGGGAGCAGGCTATGCAATGATATTGTTCTCAATATTGCCTAGAAGGCTACGATTAAAGGGACTTGTTGAAGAACAATGAAATCAAAAAGATGATAGAACTATTTTAATAAAAGCCCCTTAAGGAGCTTTGTCATTTAATACAATAATGATATGAGCCTTAACAGCCGAACACTAAACATCCTTACCCGACTCAAGCAAGCCAGAGAAGCCAATGGTATATCCACTGAGCAAATTGAGGACGAGTTAAGCTTGGGTAAAGGTTGGGTTGATGCAGTGGAAAGCGGCGAAGCGTTTCCTTCATTCGATTTTGTTTTAGCATTAGCCGAAGCCAATCAGGTTGATTTAACCAACATCTGTTTGATTCTTAGGATTTTGAAAGGGCAGCGATTAGGGGTGCAGTAAGGTCATCTGGCGCTGGGAAGGTGAGGCGTTTGGGAATACCCCAGCATCAGGCAGTGTCAGTGTCAACCTTCGCTTTCCTAGACAATACTATGATGCGGAGACTAATCTGCATTACAACCACTTTAGATATTATGATCCTGAGTTAGGCAGGTATATTACCAGTGATCCGATAGGGTTGAGAGGTGGGATGAATACCTATGGGTATGTAGAACAAAATCCAATTATGTATTATGATCCCGATGGATTAGTAGCCTTAAACTCGGCTACTGGTGCAGGTACTGGCCTGTTAGTTTGTGGTCCAGCTTGTGCAGCTGTTGGTGGCATTCTTGGCGGTATAGCTCTGTACTATGCAGGTGAGGCTGCAATTAATATTTACAATGAGTCTGCGAATGATTCTGATAATCCACACCCGGCAGATCCCAATCCTGATAGAAATCCAAAATCAGATAAAAAACTTCGCGATAAAGAGGCAGGTAAACTGCCAGAGCACCCTCATGATTTGAAAGGTGGTGATAGTACTAAGGATCTTTTTAAAGATAAAAAAGGAAATATATTTATTAAACCAAAGGATGGGTCTGGTTTTGGTGAACCGTCCGGAATTAATATAAATGATTGCAAGTAAATGAGTGATATTCCTTTCGAAATATTTTCTTCTCTTATTATTAGAGGAAAAATATACACACCAAAAGAAATATCGAACAGTCTAAATTTAGTGGCCAAAAAATCATATATTATTGGAGATGAAAAGAAATCGAATTGCGGTGTTTTTCACGAAGTGAATGGATGGCATTACGAAATAAGCTCAGATAATAATATCAGAGATCTAAATCAAATTTTAGAAACATTAGTCGATGAATTAAAATCTTCGGAGAAAAAAATCAAAAAAATTTCTGAGGAGATGGACGTAGTAATTTTTAATGCTGTGTATAAAAAATCTTATTGGCCATCAATGCACTTATCTTCGACGATCATATCATTTCTTTCTAACGTAGGCGCAACGATCGATTTTGATTTGTATGGAGAGTAAACTTAAGAAAAGGGGTCATTAAATACGCTTAAATAAAGAAGGTAGAAGAAGTAGAAGGGTCAAATCTTGACTTAACACACTAGAGACGTGCGAAACATGGGTGTGAAAAAGTGCGAAACATCGTTGTGCAACGGTGTTGATATAATCAACATCTGTTTAATTCTTAGGATTTTGAAAGGGCAGCGATTAGGGGCGCAGTAAGGTCATCTGGCGCTGGGAAGGTGAGGCGTTTGGGAATACCCCAGCATCAGGCAGTGTCAGTGTCAACCTTCGCTTTCCTGGACAATACTATGATGCGGAGACTAATCTGCATTACAACCACTTTAGATATTATGATCCTGAGCTAGGCAGGTATATTACCAGTGATCCTATTGGTATTATTGGTGGGATGAATACTTATCTCTACGCGAATGCAAATTCTGTTAGATTTATTGATCCAACTGGCAGGATAACTGAGTTTGAAATTTTGATGGGGGAAATCTTTGCAATATGTCATGAATGTGGAATAGCTGCGTTTGTTAGGTTTGTTGGGGTTGGTGCTTCAGGAGGTATCGGATACCTTTCTGGTCAGGGATATAGAATGGCAATAGATAAAGCTATTGGTAAGCCTCTTGGAATTTGGATCCATGAACAAGCGCATGGTCCATCGGCGGACGATGGAAGCAATCCATCTTCGGACAATCCTGGAACTGATCGTCCGAACCCTCGTGACCCGAATTGGAGGAGTCCTGATCCAGTTGCTGACCCAATAGTTAAATTATTCTGTGAACTAAATCCTGGCGTGCCACAATGTCAGAATGATGAACCGAATGAGTGTAAGTAGGCTATGTCTTGGTTGACTATTGGAGCAATCGTTGTGGTCATCATTCTTTTAGTTAATGCTGGCGTTTATTTTATACGCCAACGGAAACTGCGAGAGAGCGGTAAACAAATTTCGGATATTGTGAGTAGGAAAATCACTGGGACTGGAGTGGTTTTCTACACTCTATTGTTATGTGCGTTCCTTGCGGGCTTGATTGTTCCACTGGCAGCTCCAAGTAGTACCTTTGCAAACTGGATTGGCAAAGATTATATGCTGATGGTCTATTGGGTATGGTGCGCTTTCGCCTCTGTCCCCGTGGCGGTCATCTTAACCTTGTGTGGAACACCTATCGAAAGATAATTAAAACCCGTTACCGACTCGACTAACTTAACACGCCATCCAGCATCTCCATTACCACCTTGGGCTTGTCGGTTAATCGAAAAACAATGTCAAAATTCACATATTTGTTCAAATAAACGACAATTAAGTCCGCTTTATTTAAGACCTAATAGGCTATTTTAGGCTATTAGTGCCTTAGGTCTGCCCTTTAGGTAAATGGAAGGCGGATTTACCCTAGTATTTACCTTGGGCAGGTATTGAATTGATGTCTTCAAAACCCAATCTATCTATGTCTTCAAAACCCAGCGTCATCACTCTTTTGCGGTTGAAAGTCAGTGCGCGGATGCCTACCTGAGATTGCACCTTCTGCAAACCACGATAATCAACCCACCGGTTACGGTGAGCAAAGACACGCTCATAAGGTGAACGCATCGCTGCAAGCCAACCATCTTTAATTTAGTCTCTTTGCCTTGCATATTGGCTGGCTTGATCGTGACATCATGACAGCCCTTGCGCTTGATGGTGGTTTTGGCCAGGTTCACACAGTGCCCCTTATCGCCAAAAACAGCACCTCCTGTGGGGCAAACGTGAGCAAGCCCTTCAGCATCGGTTATTATCGCTGATGTGGCCGCAATCTTATTGATTAAACCACTTCGCCTAGCAATCAATATGTGTTCTTTATCACCCTGCCAAAACTGGTTACCACCCTTACCACCAAAGTGCACCCCCTTATCAACCGCTATTGTTTCAGCGGTCTTATGATTAAACTTCTCTAAACCGGCCTGAATGGCACGATCTCTATCGTCCCAAGTGCTTAGCTGACTCACCTAAGTGACTGGCAGCAACAAAGGTCAACACTTGGCGCATTAAATCCATAGACTTCAGTTCTTCACCAACACGGTTAAGAATCGCCATTCAGTTTTTTGTGTCCAAGCGTTCTCGAAGATCATCACGTTTTCGACAATCACCAAGATTACTGTGATCTGGGGTCTTCTCTCCTAAGCCCAATGGGTAACAGCATGTTCCAGAAATGTTCTCTTGCAAAGAACATTCTCTTGCAAAAAAATCCATTCGCAAAAAACATTCCATTTCACGAGCGCTCATATCTTCCATGAATTGTAACACCAGGGCGCGTAAGCCAAAGGCCACCCCTTTTTCTTTATGACCTTTAACCGAATAGAGCTTAACCTAAGGTTTAGCCAGTTCATCGAATGACAATAAGGCCTCAAGCTTAGGCTAGGGATGCTCTGCTGCTATAAGATCGTCTAGTGTTATAAACAACCTATTTTGTTGGTGTTTGCGCATCAATAAGACCCGTTTTGCATGTCGGGTCATCTCATGTTTCGAGCTATTAACCGACAAGCCCATAAGTGGGGTTGTCATAACGCCTGGCAACCTAACAACAAGTTGATTGAGTTAGCGCTTTTATACGTTGGCAGCCTAGCGTGTTTGGAGTCGCATATTGCTTGGTCGGGCGGGCATAAGATTCATCACCAGATGTCAGATCGCCCGGACGACCCATTCAGCCCGGCGGGCAAAACATGCTGGGAGATGTTCAAAGTCGGTATCTACTATCACAACGATCCACCCATCAGCATCACCACTCGCTGGTGGCGCGACAAGCCAGCGCATCGCTGGTTTCATCGACATTATTTCAGCGTTTTGGGAGTGACTGGAATAATTATCTTCGCTGCCGCACCAGCCATGGCTGGCTACTTGATCGCATTGCCCATCTGCTATGTGCTGGCGGGTTATTTCTGGATCACCATCGCCGCGCTGTTGTTTCCCGGCGAGGGGTATCATGCCATCCATCATGCAACCCCTCGCCATCCGACCCTAGGTAGAATTGACTTTACTGCACCTCTAATCGCCGCCCTTTCAAAATCCTAAGAATCAAACAGATGTTGATTATATCAACACCGTTGCACAACGATGTTTCGCACGCCTCTAGTCAGGAATTCATCAACGGCAGATGAATTTGTTTAGAAATTGAGCCATTTATCTCAAGAATTGTCTATCGGTCAGTCGGACGGGAGACCCTGATTGTTTTGTTGCTCCGGCTCTTTTAGTTTTGATTACACAGCCGACTAAATCAAATGCCAGTGTAAATAGAGCTGCTTGGCTCCGCTAATCGCAAACATTACTGGCATCGTGAAGCAAAAAACCCTAGCAGCGGCTCGTTGTTCGCGCTCGCACAGCTTATTTTAATGGTACATGTGTCCAAGCGCTGTACACTCATGTCTGCACATGGTGGCAACAATTCCTCGGCTTTAATCAACAATGCCTCGACCTCAATATCATAGAGTCTTTCGATTATTTCTTGACATATTTCATGATTATTTGGAGAACAATGGTTCTTGGCATTATTATAAATTGTATCTAATTCACGTGCGGATATAACGAGATCCAAGTGTTCTAAAACAAACTTTTCAAAATCATCATCTTCCTTTTCCTTTAATAATTTTGAAAGCTCTGAAGTCTTCTCCCAATATTTAATGAATAAATCCCTAAGAGAAATAGAAAAATTGGTTCCAATCTCGCCATCATCACAGATCTTATATTTCGATCTCGTTAACTAGTCCCTTATTCTTTCGCTATGAGGATCTTTCATGGCAATAAAAATTAACGATGTTGTACACTTTAATAAACTAGCTATTCCACAAAACCTAGCTAAAAAACCTTCACTACCTTTCATCAATAAAAAAGCTAATTGTTTTTGAGCAAAAATGTGCCCTTGAGCAGCAGCACGCCTATAGTAAGAAAGTGCTTTTGTTTTATCTTTATTCACACCTCTACCAATATCATAAATCCAACCTAATCTAAATAACGCAGGAGAATATTCTTTCTCCGCTGCTTTAAGATACCATTCCACTGCTTCAGTAAAGTTTTTCTTTTTTGCATAAGACTTCGCTAAATAGAATTGACCGTTTACTGAACCAAGCTTTGCTGCATTCTGATAATTAGAAAAGGCTTTTTCTTGATCTTTATTAATACCTAAACCATTTTCATACATCCAACCTAGAAATACTTGGCTTTCAACTGAGCCACTACTAGCTAAACGATTATATAAATCAAATGCTTCATCGTACTCTTCATTTTCAAAGCGCTCTTGTGCAACAAGAAATTCATCTTCGTTTGTCATAAAAAAACTATTTAGGATTTATAAAATCTTCTGGATTAATTGGTTTTTTCGGTGGGTTAAGAGGTTCCGAAAATGGTGGATTTTCTTTTGGTCCTTTTGGAGCCGTAGGTCTGCGAGCACCACCGCTAGATTCATCGCTAACATCTTTAGAATATAACTTACACAATAGGTAAGCTATCAATTTAGCTTTCTTCCAAAACTTCTTAGGCTTTTTGCATTTATCTTTCTTTGGCGGTTTGTTTTTACACTGATTACTATTATTACCTTGATCGTCACCGCCTCCAGGTAATGGGAAACTAATTAACCCTAATGGATCGGTGTAACGAATCGGATTCTGATATACATACCCATAAGTATTCATCCCACCTCTCAACCCTATCGGATCACTGGTAATATACCTGCCTAACTCAGGATCATAATATCTAAAGTGGTTGTAATGCAGATTAGTCTCCGCATCATAGTATTGTCCAGGAAAGCGAAGGTTGACACTGACACTGCCTAATGCTGGGGTATTCCCAAACGCCTCACCTTCCCAGCGCCAGATGACCTTACGTGTTGCATCGGTGGCGAGTCGGTTGGTCAGCAAATGGTCGGTGTGGAGGTAGATGATGCCTTCTGAGGGCATCCCTGCCTGTGCAGGCATGCTGGCATCGATCTGTGCCACTGGATGCAGGCCTTGTTGCCAGATGTAATCTTTGATCAAGGCACCGGTCTCGGTGGTCTCGGTGATGAGATAACCCTGTTGGTCATAGTGATAGATGGTAATACTGTCTATGCTGATGCCATCACCTTGATAGACAGTCTTTCTGGTTCTCTGTCCGCTATCGTTATAGAGATAACTCATCTTGCAGCGGGTGCCTTGGCTTTCGGTAAAGCTACCGTTGCTTATGTTGCTATTTAAAACCAAAGAATACTTTCCTAGTTATGTTTCCTGGTCATGTTCTAAACTCCTTTTCAATTAAATAATTCTGTCACCTTTTTCGGTGACAATCAATTAGTCGTGGTCTGTCTCTGGTTGTTTGATGAATGGGATGGATGATTGACGGGGTATTACCTGCCTCCGTGACTGAACATCGTATTGAAAATATTTATGTCTTGATGCTAATGCATGGTAACCACCAATCTGCTTGTCTTTGAATAGGTCATTTGCTGGTTCTGGTGAACATAAAGAGAAAATTGCTAATGAAACAGAAAAGTAATTGTAATAAGGCGCAGGAATTCATCAACTACAGATGAATTTGTTTAGAAATTGAGCCATTTATCTCAAGAATTGTCTATCGGTCAGTCGGACGGGACACCTATCCCTTTATCATAAAGAGTTGACAGTACTTCTTCATACTTCCAATATTTATTATTTCTATGATCATAGGTATTTTCAATTATTGATCTCCATTCTTGGGCAACAATCTGATCTTTGTCCACTTCGTATAATCCTTCAGAGAAAATATGAGATAACAATGCAATTGCAGTAAAATTTCCCTTATAGGCAGCAAGACGATAATTCTCCATGGCCTTAACATAATCTTGTTTTAAGACTTTCCCAGAATAGTAAAGAGTACCAAGAATAAAATAAGCATGATCTACACCGTCATCATTAGCTGATATGGCCTGTTTCAATAAGTCCACAGAATGATCATATAGAGTTTCATCATGTAGTTCATAGATGTTTATAGTCGCCAAGGAGATTAAAGAGGAATTATTTCCGTGTTCAATTGCTCGTTTGTACCAATTCACTGCGCGTGTAATATCTTTTTCACGACCGACACCACTTCTATAACAATTACCTATATTAAATTGCGCTGCCGCATAATCCATTTCTGCTGATTGCTCAAAGTAATTACAAGCCTTCACCACGTCTACTATTGTTCCAAGCCCAAAATAATAATTTGTTCCCTTATTAAATATTTGGATATGTTCAGGTACAGTTGTTTCATTTCTGGACGCTTCACAACCAAAACTAAGTAAGATTAGAATTAATAAAATGAAATATTTCATTATGTTATTAAGCGTGAATTGTAATGCTATATGTCATGGACATATATGAACAGGTGGATCTTGAGAAAAATCCCACTTACATTTTGATCGAGGAGAACTCCAATCAGGAAATGGATAAGCTGGGTCATCAGGCGGGTAATCCTCACAACTATCACCATCGCTTCCATCATACCCAGAACCATCTTCCTCACCATTCTCCTGACTTTCAGAACCCTCACCTGGGAATGGAACCCAACCAGGTGTTCCTGGACATCCGCCTTCAGCAGTTCCTATGCATTGACAAGTATTTTGAGCATCACAAATAAGTCTTTTTACCACTTCTTCAGCAAGAGCTTGAGCAATACCAGAAGCGTTGAGCTTGGCAAGGAACGAAGGTGGTACATTTTCACGAAAGTTATCCATACAATCACTTGTGAAACTGCATTGCATAGTCGGAGGATAGACCGAATTATCTGACGGATTTGGGTACGTCGTATCTAACCCTCTCGGATCAATGCTCACTATCGGATTTTGTTCTACATACCCATAAGTATTCATGCCACCTCTCAACCCTATCGGATCACTGGTAATATACCTGCCTAACTCAGGATCATAATATCTAAAGTGGTTGTAATGCAGATTAGTCTCCGCATCATAGTATTGTCCAGGAAAGCGAAGGTTGACACTGACACTGCCTGATGCTGGGGTATTCCCAAACGCCTCACCTTCCCAGCGCCAGATGACCTTACGTGTTGCATCGGTGGCGAGTCGGTTGGTCAGCAAATGGTCGGTGTGGAGGTAGATGATGCCTTCTGAGGGCATCCCTGCCTGTGCAGGCATGCTGGCATCGATCTGTGCCACTGGATGCAGGCCTTGTTGCCAGATGTAATCTTTGATCAAGGCACCGGTCTCGGTGGTCTCGGTGATGAGATAACCCTGTTGGTCATAGTGATAGATGGTAATACTGTCTATGCTGATGCCATCACCTTGATAGACAGTCTTTCTGGTTCTCTGTCCGCTATCGTTATAGAGGTATTCGGCTTTTAAGGTGCCTGCTTCGATGAGTTGGTAGAGTCTGCCGACGTCGTTGTAAACCATGTCTCGGTTTGGCAGGTCTTCTATGGGGGTGAGTCCTGGCTTGACTGCTGCTACGACACTGAGCCGATTGCTTTTTTCCTGTTGCTCGAAGAATTCGTTTAGGCTCAGATCCTGACGTTGTTTTGTGAGTCGATTGTCGTTCTGGTCGTAGGTGAAGTCGAATGGACTGTTGCTATCGATGGTGTCTCTGGTGAGTCGGTCTCGTTTGTCATAGAGATAGGCATTATCTTCGATGTTGGTGTCGATGTTGGTGAGGTTGCTGTTTTTGTCATAGCTGTAGCTACGTTGGTCGATGACGGTGTTGCTGGTGTCTTGCAGTTGTTGGCTTTGTAGTCTGCCTTGTAGGTCGTAGCTGCGGGTAGCACTGAGACCATTGGCATAAGCATAACTCAACACCTGGTTATCACCACGATACTGGATGTTACTGATGATGTTTTGTGCGCTGCCATTGAAGGTGGTGTCTATGGCCTTGATGCGTCGTAAGCCATCTCGGCTGTAGTCTACTACTCTGCCACTTGGTAAGGTCATCTGGGTAATATGGTCGCCATCGTCATAGAGATAACCCATCTTGTAGCGGGTGCCTTGGCTTTCGGTAAAGCTACCGTTGCTTATGTTGCCATAGGCATCGTAATTGTAACTGTAGCTACCGGATTCATCGGTTCTGGCACACAGCAGCCCTAATCCAAATAAACAACTGTCATAGCGGTAAGTGACATTCTCATGCTTGCCGACGATGCTGTTGGGATAGGTCTTGGTACTGAGCCGCTCTAGTGCGTCGTAAGTCATGCTGGCGACAATGCCTCGGCCTTCTGTGATGCTGATGACATTGTTGGCGAGATCGTAGCTGTAGCTGATTTCTCCGCGGTCAGGACTGCTCTCTTTGCGACGGCGACCAATGAGGTCATTCTCATATTCAGTGGTGACACCATTCGCTGCAATCACTTTGGTCAGCCGATCCAGAAGATCATATTCATAGTTGCTGATGCCCCCTTCGCGGTGGGTGTTGGATTCGAGTCTGTTAGAGGCATCATAAATATTGCTACTGGGGTTGGAGTTTGCATCGATGAGTCCTTTCAGGTTGGAGTTTGCATCGAGAATGCGTTGGGTGATGGATGCTTCGATGCCGACATGCGGTGCTCTGGTTTCGGTCAGTCTGTTTCTACTGTCATAGATACTGTTGACCAGCAAGGCCAAGCCACCATCACTGCTATGGGTCTCTGTCTTGATGATGTTTTTATGATTGTCGTAGGTGTAGGTAATGCTTTGCTGTAGATTATCGGTGACACTTTTCAGGAAACTACGCTTGTCATAGGTGTAGTTGAGCGTGATGCCATCTGGGGTCTTGACGGTTTGTAGTAGTCCCGTTGGTAAGTAGGCATAAGTCCAGACGCGGACATTGCCTGGACTGCCGACGGGCGGGGTTGTGGTTTTGGTGCTCATCAAGCCTTGAGTGTTATAGGTATAGGTGGTCACTAGTCTATTTGGACTTGTCATCGTTTTTACCAGCCCTCGGCTGTCATAGGTCATGCTGGTGGTATGACCAAGATGATTGACGATGGTTAACGGATTACCATCGGTTGGATCACGCTTGATGCTGGTGGTGTGGTTTCTGGGATTCTTCACTGATGTCACTAGACTGAATAGATCGTAAGTGTATGTCGTTGTTGCTGTATTAAATACTTCCTTTTGGGTTAACACATTGCCTAAACCATCGAACGTCTTGGTGATTTGTGAACCATTTGGCCGAATAGTCAGGACAGGATTGCTTTCTCTATCACGAAAATAGCGCGTCACACGCCCTATGGCATCAATGGATTCTAAGGCCCTGCTATGTTTATCTAGTTTTTGATGCGTAGCATTACCGCGACCATCAACAAAGTTGGTTTGCACATCGGACACGGTCAAGAAGGCAGCAGGATTTGCCTGGGTGCCCTCGCCACTAGATAAGTCGATTAAACCTGCTGAACCTCTATTTGCTGTATTACGCAGCGTGAGATCGGGCAGCGTTGCATTGATTGAACGCCCAAAATGATCATAGCTATATTGAAACAAATGATTACGTTCATCCTGACGGGAGGTCATTAGATGGTTTTCATCATAGCCGTGGGTAATGAAGGTGCCATCTGGATAGGTTATCTTTGTAAGATTACCACTTACATCATGTTCGAGCCTTGTCACCCGTTGGGCCGGATCAGTCACTGTTGCTAATAGAGCGTGATTGTCATAAATAAAAGTTGTCATTAACCCAACTGGATCGGTAATTGTCGTTAGTTTGCCGTCTAGGTCATATTGGTATGTTGTGGTATTGCCATTACGATCAACGTGAGAGGCTTGTCTGCCGGCGGCATTAAAATTTGTTTTAATGCCATGCTTTGTTGTGTGTAGATAAGTGCCATCTTTATTTTGCACCAGTGTAGAGTATTTACTCCCTGGGGCAACCAAGCTGCCATCAATTAAACTCTTCCTGAAATTGATTGGTCGTCCCGATGCTGGGACAAAAAGGATACTTTTATCTGCATTAAAAAGCAACTCAGCCAGACCATCAAGACGCCATCCAGAACCGAAATGACTCTCTACATCATTGGTCACCATGACCCGCCCAGGCATCGCCGCGCTGTTGTTTCCCGGCGAGGGGTATCATGCCGCCCATCATGCAAACCCACGCCATCCGACCCCAGGTAGAATTGACTTTACTGCGCCCCTAATCGCCGCCCTTTCAAAATCCTAAGAATCAAACAGATGTTGATTATATCAACACCGCTACACAACCATGTTTCGCACGCCTCTAGTCAGGAATTCATCAACGGCAGATGAATTTGTTTAGAAATTGAGCCATTTATCTCAAGAATTATCTATCGGTCAGTCGGACGGGAGGCCCTGATTGTTTTGTTGCTCCGGCTCTTTTAGTTTTGATTACACAGCCGACTAAATCAAATGCCAGTGTAAATAGAGCTGCTTGGCTCCGCTAATCGCAAACATTACTGGCATCGTGAAGCAAAAAACCCTAGCAGTGGCTCGTTGTTCGCGCTCGCACAGCTTATTTTAATGGTACATGTGTCCAAGCGCTGTACACTCATGTCTGCACATGGTGGCAACAATTCCTCGGCTTTAATCAACAATGCCTCGACCTCAATATCATAGAGTCTTTCGATTATTTCTTGACATATTTCATGATTATTTGGAGAACAATGGTTCTTGGCATTATTATAAATTGTATCTAATTCACGTGCGGATATAACGAGATCCAAGTGTTCTAAAACAAACTTTTCAAAATCATCATCTTCCTTTTCCTTTAATAATTTTGAAAGCTCTGAAGTCTTCTCCCAATATTTAATGAATAAATCCCTAAGAGAAATAGAAAAATTGGTTCCAATCTCGCCATCATCACAGACTTTATATTTCTGATAAGATTCATAATATACTCCCCAACTGTCTATAGCATCCGAGTTTTTAGAAGCTTCTTTTCCTAACTCGGTTGGGCATTGTTCGGTGGCAGCATATGAAACTATATGATGGCTAAAAAACAAAATAATAATTATCAGAAATATATCTGCAATATCTTTTAGAAAATTCATTTATCACCTATCTATCGTTCTCTACCTTAATTTTAGTTATATGATCTCCACCATTATGAAGTTGTTTCAGTAATTCTGTAGCAATATCAGTAGTTCTTATACAACCACGCGTTGCATGTTCTACACCACATTTGCCAACATCGTCACATTCTCCAGCACGCCCTGAATGCACGCCCATACCATCTCTATTTGGTACATCAAATATAAAATTACCATTCGAACCATAGCTACTATCTGGACCAAGTCCTCTATGAGGGTTCCACCAAGAAAACGGAAAAATGTTCTGAGGAAATGGACCCTCACTTGATTTCTGTGAATTGTTTGCAGCAGGGAAAGTTACTGTGTGACCACCACTATCTATAATTGATAACGATGTGAACCCACCCCTATCCTTATAAAGAACTTCAGTTAATCCATAAGGATCAATGCTCACTATCGGATTTTGTTCTACATACCCATAAGTATTCATCCCACCTCTCAACCCAATAGGATCACTGGTAATATACCTGCCTAGCTCAGGATCATAATATCTAAAGTGGTTGTAATGCAGATTAGTCTCCGCATCATAGTATTGTCCAGGAAAGCGAAGGTTGACACTGACACTGCCTGATGCTGGGGTATTCCCAAACGCCTCACCTTCCCAGCGCCAGATGACCTTACGTGTTGCATCGGTGGCGAGTCGGTTGGTCAGCAAATGGTCGGTGTGGAGGTAGATGATGCCTTCTGAGGGCATCCCTGCCTGTGCAGGCATGCTGGCATCGATCTGTGCCACTGGATGCAGGCCTTGTTGCCAGATGTAATCTTTGATCAAGGCACCGGTCTCGGTGGTCTCGGTGATGAGATAACCCTGTTGGTCATAGTGATAGATGGTAATACTGTCTATGCTGATGCCATCACCTTGATAGACAGTCTTTCTGGTTCTCTGTCCGCTATCGTTATAGAGGTATTCGGCTTTTAAGGTGCCTGCTTCGATGAGTTGGTAGAGTCTGCCGACGTCGTTGTAAACCATGTCTCGGTTTGGCAGGTCTTCTATGGGGGTGAGTCCTGGCTTGACTGCTGCTACGACACTGAGCCGATTGCTTTTTTCCTGTTGCTCGAAGAATTCGTTTAGGCTCAGATCCTGACGTTGTTTTGTGAGTCGATTGTCGTTCTGGTCGTAGGTGAAGTCGAATGGACTGTTGCTATCGATGGTGTCTCTGGTGAGTCGGTCTCGTTTGTCATAGAGATAGGCATTATCTTCGATGTTGGTGTCGATGTTGGTGAGGTTGCTGTTTTTGTCATAGCTGTAGCTACGTTGGTCGATGACGGTGTTGCTGGCGTCTTGCAGTTGTTGGCTTTGTAGTCTGCCTTGTAGGTCGTAGCTGCGGGTAGCACTGAGACCATTGGCATAAGCATAACTCAACACCTGGTTATCACCACGATACTGGATGTTGCTGATGATGTTTTGTGCGCTGCCATTGAAGGTGGTGTCTATGGCCTTGATGCGTCGTAAGCCATCTCGGCTGTAGTCTACTACTCTGCCACTTGGTAAGGTCATCTGGGTAATATGGTCGCCATCGTCATAGAGATAACTCATCTTGTAGCGGGTGCCTTGGCTTTCGGTAAAGCTACCGTTGCTTATGTTGCTATTTAAAACCAAAGAATACTTTCCTAGTTATGTTTCCTGGTCATGTTCTAAACTCCTTTTCAATTAAATAATTCTGTCACCTTTTTACTGTCCCTCAGAATGTCAAATGTAAGGCTTGACCCCATAGCTTCTTTTTTTTATAACGTGGCAATACCATCTTAAATAAATAATTATGTCGCCTTTATACAGTTACAATTAACTCATTAAATCATCAGTGTCCCAGTTCTTTGTATTTGTGAAAGTTCCTTATAACCCTACTTATTAAAAGCAAGAAACAAGACGCGACCCCATAACGCTTCATTTCTTCTATGGAGAATGTCAAATGTAAGACCTGACCCTACTATCTCTTACTTTTCACGTTTCATTTTTTATAGTTTTTCCAATATACCTTTATATTTTCAAGTTTGATTTTTGTATTAATGATTATTTTATTAAAATCTTTATCCAGCACATCATCACTAGAGTGCAAGATCAACCTTACCGAATCATTATTGATAAGTGTAGCCCCATCAAATATCATTTTTATTTTTTCATCCATCAATGAAATTTCCACATCAATAGAGTCCTTAAAAAAAATATCTGAAACTCTATTCCTAATTTCTAAAATATTAGAATTTTCTAAGAGCAACATATCAGAAACATCTAACTGAATACTTGCACCAGACGTAATAGCGCTAATGGGTTTTTCAAGATTAAGCGTATAAGTCTTTTCAATATCAACAGGGATTGGTGTTAGCAATAAAGTTTTAGAAAAAAATAATATTAGAAAAAAATCAAACATAATAATCTAAGCTAATTATTATTTAGCGCATTAGCTCGTTCCAAGACATCATTTGCCCATGTTTGGCAATTTCTAGCTCCAAACATATGTGGCATCGTAAGGGGATAAGCGTAGACGTTATATTTAGGAGCGCCAATTCCGTCAACTGCTTCTATCACAGCCTCATCAAACTCAGGATCTTCCGATACCACTTCACACATATCATTACTAGTGTTCTCGTTATCATCAATAAAACCATCACTCCACAACATATTGTCACCCGCCTGGAAACTAAATACTTCTCCATCTACGACCAGATAATCATGTCTCAAAGGATTTCCAGAAGGACTCATTGCTGACTTGTCTCTATCTCCTAAACCTCGCGCACATCTCAATGTTGTCAGTCCATATGGATCATAATCTACAATTGGATTTTGTTCTACATACCCATAAGTATTCATCCCACCTCTCAACCCAATAGGATCACTGGTAATATACCTGCCTAACTCAGGATCATAATATCTAAAGTGGTTGTAATGCAGATTAGTCTCCGCATCATAGTATTGTCCAGGAAAGCGAAGGTTGACACTGACACTGCCTGATGCTGGGGTATTCCCAAACGCCTCACCTTCCCAGCGCCAGATGACCTTACGTGTTGCATCGGTGGCGAGTCGGTTGGTCAGCAAATGGTCGGTGTGGAGGTAGATGATGCCTTCTGAGGGCATCCCTGCCTGTGCAGGCATGCTGGCATCGATCTGTGCCACTGGATGCAGGCCTTGTTGCCAGATGTAATCTTTGATCAAGGCACCGGTCTCGGTGGTCTCGGTGATGAGATAACCCTGTTGGTCATAGTGATAGATGGTAATACTGTCTATGCTGATGCCATCACCTTGATAGACAGTCTTTCTGGTTCTCTGTCCGCTATCGTTATAGAGGTATTCGGCTTTTAAGGTGCCTGCTTCGATGAGTTGGTAGAGTCTGCCGACGTCGTTGTAAACCATGTCTCGGTTTGGCAGGTCTTCTATGGGGGTGAGTCCTGGCTTGACTGCTGCTACGACACTGAGCCGATTGCTTTTTTCCTGTTGCTCGAAGAATTCGTTTAGGCTCAGATCCTGACGTTGTTTTGTGAGTCGATTGTCGTTCTGGTCGTAGGTGAAGTCGAATGGACTGTTGCTATCGATGGTGTCTCTGGTGAGTCGGTCTCGTTTGTCATAGAGATAGGCATTATCTTCGATGTTGGTGTCGATGTTGGTGAGGTTGCTGTTTTTGTCATAGCTGTAGCTACGTTGGTCGATGACGGTGTTGCTGGCGTCTTGCAGTTGTTGGCTTTGTAGTCTGCCTTGTAGGTCGTAGCTGCGGGTAGCACTGAGACCATTGGCATAAGCATAACTCAACACCTGGTTATCACCACGATACTGGATGTTGCTGATGATGTTTTGTGCGCTGCCATTGAAGGTGGTGTCTATGGCCTTGATGCGTCGTAAGCCATCTCGGCTGTAGTCTACTACTCTGCCACTTGGTAAGGTCATCTGGGTAATATGGTCGCCATCGTCATAGAGATAACCCATCTTGTAGCGGGTGCCTTGGCTTTCGGTAAAGCTACCGTTGCTTATGTTGCCATAGGCATCGTAATTGTAACTGTAGCTACCGGATTCATCGGTTCTGGCACACAGCAGCCCTAATCCAAATAAACAACTGTCATAGCGGTAAGTGACATTCTCATGCTTGCCGACGATGCTGTTGGGATAGGTCTTGGTACTGAGCCGCTCTAGTGCGTCGTAAGTCATGCTGGCGACAATGCCTCGGCCTTCTGTGATGCTGATGACATTGTTGGCGAGATCGTAGCTGTAGCTGATTTCTCCGCGGTCAGGACTGCTCTCTTTGCGACGGCGACCAATGAGGTCATTCTCATATTCAGTGGTGACACCATTCGCTGCAATCACTTTGGTCAGCCGATCCAGAAGATCATATTCATAGTTGCTGATGCCCCCTTCGCGGTGGGTGTTGGATTCGAGTCTGTTAGAGGCATCATAAATATTGCTACTGGGGTTGGAGTTTGCATCGATGAGTCCTTTCAGGTTGGAGTTTGCATCGAGAATGCGTTGGGTGATGGATGCTTCGATGCCGACATGCGGTGCTCTGGTTTCGGTCAGTCTGTTTCTACTGTCATAGATACTGTTGACCAGCAAGGCCAAGCCACCATCACTGCTATGGGTCTCTGTCTTGATGATGTTTTTATGATTGTCGTAGGTGTAGGTAATGCTTTGCTGTAGATTATCGGTGACACTTTTCAGGAAACTACGCTTGTCATAGGTGTAGTTGAGCGTGATGCCATCTGGGGTCTTGACGGTTTGTAGTAGTCCCGTTGGTAAGTAGGCATAAGTCCAGACGCGGACATTGCCTGGACTGCCGACGGGCGGGGTTGTGGTTTTGGTACTCATCAAGCCTTGAGTGTTATAGGTATAGGTGGTCACTAGTCTATTTGGACTTGTCATCGTTTTTACCAGCCCTCGGCTGTCATAGGTCATGCTGGTGGTATGACCAAGATGATTGACGATGGTTAACGGATTACCATCGGTTGGATCACGCTTGATGCTGGTGGTGTGGTTTCTGGGATTCTTCACTGATGTCACTAGACTGAATAGATCGTAAGTGTATGTCGTTGTTGCTGTATTAAATACTTCCTTTTGGGTTAACACATTGCCTAAACCATCGAACGTCTTGGTGATTTGTGAACCATTTGGCCGAATAGTCAGGACAGGATTGCTTTCTCTATCACGAAAATAGCGCGTCACACGCCCTATGGCATCAATGGATTCTAAGGCCCTGCTATGTTTATCTAGTTTTTGATGCGTAGCATTACCGCGACCATCAACAAAGTTGGTTTGCACATCGGACACGGTCAAGAAGGCAGCAGGATTTGCCTGGGTGCCCTCGCCACTAGATAAGTCGATTAAACCTGCTGAACCTCTATTTGCTGTATTACGCAGCGTGAGATCGGGCAGCGTTGCATTGATTGAACGCCCAAAATGATCATAGCTATATTGAAACAAATGATTACGTTCATCCTGACGGGAGGTCATTAGATGGTTTTCATCATAGCCGTGGGTAATGAAGGTGCCATCTGGATAGGTTATCTTTGTAAGATTACCACTTACATCATGTTCGAGCCTTGTCACCCGTTGGGCCGGATCAGTCACTGTTGCTAATAGAGCGTGATTGTCATAAATAAAAGTTGTCATTAACCCAACTGGATCGGTAATTGTCGTTAGTTTGCCGTCTAGGTCATATTGGTATGTTGTGGTATTGCCATTACGATCAACGTGAGAGGCTTGTCTGCCGGCGGCATTAAAATTTGTTTTAATGCCATGCTTTGTTGTGTGTAGATAAGTGCCATCTTTATTTTGCACCAGTGTAGAGTATTTACTCCCTGGGGCAACCAAGCTGCCATCAATTAAACTCTTCCTGAAATTGATTGGTCGTCCCGATGCTGGGACAAAAAGGATACTTTTATCTGCATTAAAAAGCAACTCAGCCAGACCATCAAGACGCCATCCAGAACCGAAATGACTCTCTACATCATTGGTCACCATGACCCGTCCAGGCGTATTCGATGATATTCTTGAGCGCGAGAAGTTACCTGTCATGAGCAGTTTGTAGTCATACATGCCAGTGGCAAAATCCAGACCGGAAAAGCTCAGTGCATTTCTGAGTTTCTTATTGTTACTCAATCCATTGTCACTCAATCCACTGGTCTTAATAAACGTTGCAACGCCTTGCTCAAGACCGGAGACCTCCAGTTTGTAAGAAACGGTTGATGGTAATACCCGTCTGCCTCTTGGAAAAAGCGTATTAAATGGGATGGCTGGCCTTGGGTGGGCACGATCTGTTCGATAAACAAATGACAGCGTACGTTGTTTCTCTAGTGACCGATACATTGGCAAGCTGAACCTTGTCGTCATCGAACCATTACTCAGACATACTTTTGATCCATAATCCTCCTCACTACAACCTTGATTATCTGGATCCCCTGGCTCATCTTCTGACTCATTTTCTGGATCAGGCTCCGGTTCAGGCTCTGGGGGACAAATAAGATCAATCTTTGGATTACATGCCTCTGGCTCAGGTTGCGGTGGCGCAGGCGCAGGTGCGCCCCAAGTATTGGCGGTAACACCGCCTGTCATGGTGGTGATACGGAGACCATCTGCGGAGACTAAACCGGTACCCATGATGACAAACTTACCCAGATCTCTATCGACCTGATACAGATCGACCTCGGTACCTGGAAGTAGCCCATCTGGATTCGGATAGGTGATCGGAACTGGGCTGGAATAACTCACACCGACCGGTTGTACCGTGATCAACAATGAGGGTTGCAAAGTGTCTGGTAACGCCACAGGGGCTAAAGCCAACGGCACTTCACTGATAGAGAGTTTCCCGACAAAGTCTGTGCCATCGGTATTCTTTGCTGTGTTGGGCGGTACCGTCAAGGTGATTCCCAGATTTGGGTTATTGACGACGGTCGTTTGATTCGCAATCACTTGCGTGACACTTGCAGCATCAATGCGTGGCAAAAAGAATGGCCGTTCTTCCTGATTCACTACATTTTGAACCAGGGCGAGTCCTTCACGGAATGCAGCATAATTTGCTCCGTCAGTCGCCGGGCTTGCGCTGCTGGTATCGATATCAAACAGTGCCGCATCGACAGGCAAGCCGCTTAAAGTAAAGAAGCCATTCACGTCTGTGGTGGTGGTGACCCCACTATTTAAAAAGCTAATGGTTGCCCCAACGATGGGCACTAAATCGCCCTGAGTAAAACTATTCGCATCCAATACACGCCCGGTGAAGTCTGTTGGATCATCTGGGTTTGGTGCTGGGACGGTGATCTTGATAGTTTCAACAACACGTTCATCACCGTTTAATGCACTGAAGGTTAATTTGTAATCGCCCGCTTGACCATTCGTTGGTCTGAAACTGAGTTCTCCTGTGGTGATGTTGTATTTCATTCCTGCAGGTAGTGGTACCGGCGTTAACCCCAGCGTAATCACTGCACCATTGCTGTCATTCGCAGTGACAGTAAAACGAGTGATTTGTCCCAGTGGCGCAATTTTGTTGCCAATCGGATCCAGCGTAAGCGTGAGTGGTGCATTAGGGGCGAGTGTCGCGGCGGCACTCTGATTATCTGCGGCATCTTCGACAAAGATCGTGAATGTATCATTCGCAAAACCCGCCACATCGGTGGAGAAGCTTCCATCGCTCTGTGCTAACACCAATGCTTCAAAGCCACTGACAGTATTGATGACGTGCACCAGGGCACCTGCCTCTGTTGCCCCTGGAAGCCCTGCGACCATGACGATCTCATTTTGTGGGTTGCCGCGATTGACGAGTTTGATGTTCAGAACTGGTGGCTGCATATCAACGGTGATATTGACGATAACTGTTGTGATGTTACCGGCACTATCGGTGGCAACAACAGGAATGGCATGATTACCATCACTTATGGCGATGGTTTGGCTTATGGCGATGGTTTGGCTATAACTGTTATCTGGTTCTACGGTCACTGCCACAGCATTAATGGTTAGGCTTGATGCCTCATTAATATTGCCTGAGAAAAGGAGAGCAGACTGATTGGTTTGTGTGTTATCCGCAGGCGTTGCGACGGTAACAACAGGTGCCGTGATGTCTAATGTGGTGGTGATGGTTTGATTGCTCACATTGCCTGCGGCATCAGTCGCAGACAATGTAATCGTGTTCGCGCCTTCGACCAGTGTGACTGCTGAAGTAAACGTTAGATCGGGATTGACCGTGACTAACTGACCATTGATTGTCAAGGTAGCTACTTCACTAACAGAACCGGTGATGGTTTGATTCGCCTGATGGCTACTACTGCCATTTTGAGGTGAGGTAATCGTCATGATCGGTGCGGTCAGGTCTTGCTCGGTGACGCTAATGGTAAAGCTCTGACTATCGGTACCACCATTGTTATCATTGACGCTGACGCTGACGCTGAAGTCGCCCGTGCTATCGGGGATCCAGCTAATGAGACCGCTGCTGCTGTCGATGACCATGCCAACGGGTGAGACTTGTAGGCTGTAGCTAAGAGTATCCCCAGGGTCTTTGGCCAACACCTCATAGCGATAGCCCTGATTAACATAGACATCAATAACCGCACTGCTAGTGATGACCGGGGGCTGATTAGCGACCGCAACGTTGAGGCTGTAGCTGTATTGCGTATGGACACCGCGGTTATCACTGACGTTAATCGTGATGTCATGATCTCCTAGCACTGCCCTTGCCCAAGTAATGAGACCTTGCTCATCTATGAGCATGCCCTCTGGTGCTGTGAGCAGGCTATAGCTGAGAGGGTCGTTGTCGGGGTCGCTGGCTAGCACCTGATCACGGTAGGGACTGCCTGCCTGGATCTGGGTGATGGGCTGGCTGTTGATCTCTGGGGCACGGTTGCTTTGGTCATGATGGGTAATCAGCAAATGACTGCCGGTATGCGTGCCTGGCAGATCGGTGCTAAAGCTCAGACCTGCCGCCCAAATCTGGTGATCAATGCTGTGTATGCTGTGTAGTTCGTCTCTGTCGTTGCCGCCTAAGTAACTGATGTATTGGCTCTCTCCAGTGCTGGCTGATACCCGGAGTAGAATGCCAGCACCACGTTTGCCCCTGCTGGTTTGTGCCGCAGCAGCACTGACTGCCACATCAGTAGACAGGGTAACCCCCGCTAGCCAGATATCATTCTGCTGTCCTGCCGTGATGGCGTATAGACGTTCGTTATGGCTACCGCCGTAGCGTCTTTGCCAGATTGGCTGGGTAGTGCCCCAGTGGGTTAGCAAGATATCCTTAGCACCCAAGTGATGATCAAGCGCTGACAGGCTTGGATAATCACTGGAGTCAGTTGTAGTGGCCAGCCATAGACGTTGACCATCGGTACTTAGGTGTAAGTCACCTTCTGCACCACTACCGCCTAAGTAACTTAGGTAATGTAGCTCACCGGTGAGGCTCAGGCGTGCCAAGAAATTATCTTGCTGGCCGCCAGCCGTAGACTGCCAAGCATCGGCAGACACGGGGAGGTTGTTGCTATCACTCCAACCGCCGATCCAGAGTTGTTCACCAATCAGGGTAATGGCAGTCACCGCCTCATCTTTGTTACCGCTCAAGTAACGGCTCCAGGTAATGTCACCTTGCTTGTCAAAGGCCAAGACATAGGCACTGCTGCCTCTAGGATTGCTGTTGAGGGCAGAAGGCAAATCTCTGGCAGTGGTATGACCGCCTATATAGCCACTGCCATCGGGGTTGATGTGCAGGGCTTGACAACGGCTTTGACCATTGCTGCCCACATAGCTAGCCCAATCCAGCGTGGCCGCCTCATCGCTTAGGCGATAACGCGCAATATAACCGGTATGTTGATGACCACCAGCAGTGCTCTGCCACGCACCAGCAGTGACTGGGAAATCGTTTGAGCGGGTCTCTCCACACAGCCACAGATAACCCGCTTGGGCGGCAGAGAGTGCAACGGCGTGTTCCTCGCCACTGCCGCCTAAGATCGTGCGCTGTTGTAACTTACCGTCGGCATCGATGCGTGCCAATAGTATATCGGCATAGCGACGTGCGCCTTGACGGTCATGATGACCACCACTGCCTCCTGCCACCCAGATTTGGTCGCTAGAGACGCTGGTGATGGCAAGACCGGCCTGTAACACGCCATCATCACCTAGACGTTGGCTAAGGACGAGTCGCGGCGCTGGCGCTGGCTGAGATAGGGCTTGTTGGGTTTGGGTGTTAGCATTACTGATCGCTAACCACAGGAGTAGCGCCAACCCTGCTACACCCAGCAGCAGTTGATGCAGTGGAATGCCTGGTTGCTGCCTTTGCTGGTTGCTGCCTGTCATACTTGTCTCTTGTCTGTTTAGTATCGGTTGTTACATCTTTATCTGTGTACTTTACGACCTGATTTTGCTGATTATTGCATCGCTACTGTATTCGAAGGCATAGTAAACTCTTTGCCGCTGATGGTTATAAACGTGGTTTCGGATTGACCTTCCGCAGTCATGCCAACCCTGACTTTCTCGACTTGTTCACCCTGAGCATATTTTGAAAAGTCTGCGCCTAAAGAGGCAACCACGGTGAAGGTGGTTGATGCAATCAGTATGCTCGGGCCGCTCGGTAGATTAATACTCACGCTAGCCGTGCCATTGGTTGCGATAGGTGTACTATCAGCAGTCGCTACTACCCCTGAAACCGGTATCGCTTTTAAGGTGATTTTTTTACCTGCTGGAATTTCATTGGTGGAGAATTTCACTATGGTTGGATTCACCGTGTTTTGCGGGAGGATAATATCGTTAAGGCCAGTCGTCACACTGGGGGCTGCGATACCGGCGACACTGGCAATCGTTATCGAAGGAATATTCGTCGCAAATACCGGAGCTGGGCCGCCAAAGCTTAAAGCTGGGCTGGTGTTGCTGAATTCCAGACTAACTTCAGCTTCCAATCTGATACGCCCAAGGCCACCGGCACCACCTTGACCTCGACCCGCACGAGCATTGCAAGTCAAACCAGTCATCCCACCTGTTGCTGAGATATTTCCCGAACCAGTGATGGTGTCTGCAATAATTCTGATGCCACCGCCTGAACCGCCTCCGCCTGTGCCACCGAGTTGACTAGAGTTACCACTGCCACATACAACATTGGAGTTTCCGCCATCTCCGCCATCAGCAAGGATGCTACCGTCGATTTGAACAGTGGTGGAAGAGGCGATCAGTAAAGCACCTCCGCCTCCGCCTCCGCCTGTGCCGGAACTATCTCTACCGCCAGAGCCACCGCCACCGCCAGAGCCACCAAAGAGTGGTAAAAGATTTGCAATT
This sequence comes from Gammaproteobacteria bacterium, assembly GCA_965261165.1. Classification (GTDB taxonomy): domain Bacteria; phylum Pseudomonadota; class Gammaproteobacteria; order Eutrophobiales; family Eutrophobiaceae; genus SMWN01. The sequence continues at coordinate 1,781,617 of OZ253445.1, forward strand.
CCATAGCTCTGTCCGCCCGTTCCTGCATTTGTAGTGTTGCAACTATTGATGTCAGTAACAAAAGACGCACCTGCGCCAGCGGTGCCAAAACCACCACCACCACCACCACAACCAAAGTCCCCATAGAAGTGGGTTCTCTCAGGGCCAAGTCTGCCCCTCTTGCCACCACCCAAGCCTAAGCCGTTGCCGCCACTGTCAGCAATACCATTGTTATCGACAGCACCCGCATGACCACCATCAAAACCTCCGGGACCACCGTCGGCGACGAACGCACCGCCAATCGAGAAATCAGCCTGGATAGATCCGGAATCTTCACCACTGATATCAATCGTTCCACCAATCACGACATCACCACTGGCGAGGAGGATCACTGGGGCATTGTGATAACCAGTAAAGGTCAAGGTGAAGCCAGGCGCAATATTCACACTGGTAAAATTGAACACCCCTCCTGTTGGGCGTGCCAATTTCGTGTCCGCAGTGATCGTCAAGGCACCGTCTGTTCCGGTGCTGCCAGATTCAAAGGCCTGACTGACGCCTGGCAACATGATCATCAGCGTGATCATCTGTAGTTTGCTAGATATTTTCATCTTTATTCTCCTCTTGTATCTTTAGACGCTTATCTTTTCTATGTTTATCTATGTTTTATTGAATGAGTATTAAATTTCTACTTGGGCCACTGAAAGAAACCTCGCCATCTATGGTCCTGAGTATTATTTGTCTTAAACCTGCTGCTGCATTCGCAGCTACATCGAGATTTATCTTGATCTCACTACCACCACCATTGACAGAGAAAACGCTGCTCTGAGTCACCCCCTCTGCGGGAATGATTTCTACGCTGGTGACTGCATCTAGTCCGACACCATTAATAATCAGTCTATGTGAAACATCTGTCAGCAATTCTGTCGGGCTGATGTCATAGGCTGTAATGCCAACATTGACACCAAGAATTGCAGATCTAGGTGCGTTTTCACCTTCCGGGATATTGAAGCTATTACGCGTCACCCCCAAAGGCAGTGATAAGGTGGTATTCTTCCCTAGCTGGGCGTTGAACGAAGTCCGCGTCACCCCCAAAGGCAGTGATAAGGTGGTATTCTCCCCTGGCTGGGCGTTGAACGAAGTCCGCGTCACCCCCAAAGGCAGTGATAAGGTGGTATTCTCCCCTGGCTGGGCGTTGAACGAAGTCCGCGTCACCCCCAAAGGCAGTGATAAGGCGGTATTCTCCCCCGGCGATGAATTGAACCGCTGCACGTTCACACCGAAGGGTAGGCTGGCGATGAATTGATCTCCTGCGGGTAACTGGAACGGTTCTTGTACAAACACGGGGACACTTAAGCCTAGAAAATTCGAAAGTTGATTTATCTGTAATATCGTTGAACCTGGTGTTTTACCAGTAATGTTGAGCGTAACTTCTCGTTCACCTGCAAGCAGCGTGATGGATTGCTTGGAAATTTTGGCGATAGCGGAGTCATTAATCAAGACATCAAAGACCTGATCCGTACCGAAGGATTCTTCAAATAAGAAAGCGACTAAAACCGGTTGATCATCTGCTTCAGTGACAATAGGACTTGGATTGCTGGTGATTATTGGCGTTTCTGCTGCTATCAGGAATGGCGCATCGACAGAACCTACGCGGGTTGTGAAAGTGAGTGTCGTCGAGCCAATCGTTGCTTGATCATTCGCACGAACGCTAAAACTAACACTCGTACTGCTTGTGATGATATTAAAAATGCTTAGATTTGGGTCAATGCTTGTGACTTGTGCTTTCAGTAAATCGGTACCCGTTGCCGTGACGAAAGATAGACCGTTGATATTTACAAATCTGGGACTAAGACTCGTTATAACTGGTGGGTTGAGATTTCGATTCGAACGTACAGAGGTGATATTACCTGCACCGTCATAGTTATAATCGATCACACGTTGTGTATCTGCATGGACTGGCACCGAAGATAAAACAGAAATGAAGATCGTCAACCAGAAAAAGCACCAAGCAGGTACTTCATTCATTGGGTATGAAGATTGTGGCAGTATGCTTTTATGCATTGATGTTACTCAAGCGGATTCAACTCGCAAGTACAACAGATGGGTTGATCCCTAAAAGTACTTGATTAGGTGTTTTAATACCAAGACATTTTCTTGGTCGATTGTTTAATCTGTTCATGGCTCGGTTGATTTCCTTCTGAGTAATGGTTGTAAGATCACTTCCTTTTGGAAAATATTGTCGAATCAGGCCATGGGCATTTTCATTCAGACCACGTTCTCAAGAGGCATAAGGATGTGCATAGTGCCGAGTTCCCAATCACCCAACCGGGAACGTTTATCGACAACAGCGAGCCGCTCATCAATGCTGATGCAGTCAATTAATTGGTCACTACGGTTGTAGCTGCCATAGCGTTTACGGCGTTGTTGTTTGCAACGTAGGTGATGATAGAGCGCACCGCCATCGGCTTTATCCTGGAGAATATACGGGTCAATCCATTCATGACTGATAGAAACATTGTCTTCAGCTTTAAGCCACAAACTGATTTTCTCAGGACTCCAATCTTCACCGAGCAGCCTTGCAACTTGTCGCCACAAGCGACGAGGAATACTCGTCTGTCCTTTGGATTGCCTGCGTTGCTCAGTCAGACGTTGTGCCTGCCCTGGACGGTAACCACGAAGTCCGGTGTGACGGCTAATCTCCCGACTGATGGTCGATTTGTGGCGATTGAGTATCATGACTATCTCAGATTGATCATGCCCTGCTTTCATCAAAGTAAATTTTGGTATCGTTCTTCTTGGATAAGCTGTGTCTGTTTCATTATGCTCCTTAAGAGTTGCACTTACAAATTGAATTCACGCTTAATCAGGGGTTCCCTGATTGTATTCACCGTCTTTGTGCAGGTCCCATGCTCAGAAAAAAATAAATATGAGACTTTTACAATGTACATTGCAAGCTATGAGAGCTACATCTATACCTACACAAGGAGATGAATAGGTAACTGTTTAAACAAATACTTAAGCTTTACGTTGAGCTATCTAAGCCTACATTCTCATGCTTAATATTTACGGGAGGAAGATTCCGTAGCTTACGACGAAATTCATCAGTAATCTTTCGTGCATCATTGTTATTTCTAACAATGCGAGGGGTGAGCAATACAATCAATTCTGTGCGTCGTGACTCGTCTTTGGTCTGGCCAAATAGTTTACCCAGGAATGGGATCTTATATAATCCTGGCACACCGCTTTCGTTGTTTGTTTGTGTGTCCTGTATTAAGCCACCCAAGACAATGGTTTCACCGGAATTAATCGCTACAGTGCTTTCAATCTGCCGTTGCTGAATAGTCGGCGCATCAATGTCTGATGAGGTTGTATCGACCGCATTACTGACTTCCTGTTTGATCTCCATAGTCACCAAGCCACTATTATTAACGCGTGGCGTGACTGTTAATGTCACACCGGTATTTTTAAATTGAATTTCATTAACAGACGGCGCATTCGGATCAATATTACTAACAGACTGACGTGTCGGTACTGGGATTTCATCACCAACATTGATGGTGGCTGTCTGGTTATCCAATACCATTAGGGATGGCGCAGACAATACATTAATTTTGGATTCGGATTCCAATGCATTTAATGCAACACGTATATTCGCAGCACTATTAATAATCGTATAAGAGAATGAAGGTGCCAGTGCAGCAATACCCGCATCGCCCAAATCAAGCTGGCCTTGTCCTGTGCGTGATTTGCCAACCCCATTTTTAAAAAACCATTCGACACCATAGTTTAAGTCGTCAGTTAAGGTGACTTCCAGGATACTGGCCTCTATTAATACTTGCAGTGGTACAACATCGAGTTTTTGTATTGCAGCTGCGACCATTTTGTAGTCTTTGGGTGCTGCCAATATCACTAAGGCATTGCGTGTATCATCAGCGATAATTTCAATCTCATTGCTCGCCGCAAGTGAAAGCTCGGATGAACCAACGGAAACCGATGCTGTTGTTGTAGGTGCGCTTGTGTCAGCGACACTGCTGTTGCTATCTCCAGAAATTTCAACCGGGCTTGTACCAGGCGCGAGTGCGGGTGATGTAGAAGATGCTGAGTTTGATGTCACACCACCAAAGATACGCCCAAGAATATCAGCCAACTCTGTTGCTTTGGCATTCTGAACTTCATAGACATAGAGATGTTGGCCTATCGTTTCACCTGGCCGATCTAATCTATATAACCAAATCTCTGCTTCTCGTAATGCTGCGATTGTTGAGCTGATCAAGAGAATTGAATTAAGACGTTCGATGGCAAGTGTGCGAACCAGTCCGCCTAACAATTCGCTGTTGGTACTCCCTTCAGCGCCACCCAGTATTCCATCAAGTTCAGATTTTAATGTTTTTGGATCAATATAATCGAGAGGATATAACCCTACTGACATCCCACGTAAATAATCAACATCAAATATCTCAATCGTTTCTTGTAAGGTATTTAATTCCTGTGGCGTACCCGCGAGGATTAACATATTACGTTGCTTATCAATACGAACACTACCGCCATCACTAATAAACGGTTCAAGAATCTTTTGCATTTCTTGTGCTGCGATATATTCCAACGGAATAATTTTCACTCTGTATCCGGAACCAGAAGATCGCGTTACAACGTCCGGAGATAGGTTTCCTTTAATAGCGTTTGTTCGAGGTAATACTTGATACAGGCCACCTGATTTAATGATCACTGCGTTATTAATCGCTAGTATTTCTTCGAGCAAAGGCAAGAGTTCTTTTTTACTGACAGCTCGTGATGTTTCAATGGTGACCGTGCCACTGACTTGGGGGTCGATGACAAAGTTTTCATTCAACATATCGCCCAAGATAATTTTTGCAAATTCGTTTATATCAGTCCCTTGAAAATTCAGGGTGATGTCACCTGCAACAGGATCTGTTGTTATCTGATTTTTTGATGATGGAGATGCGACATATTGACCCGTACCTACTTCGAGAATTTGCTGGCGTTGATGCGATGCTATATCACCATTTTCAATTACAGCTTGTTGCTTGACAGGTTCTATTACTTCGGTCTGTGTTATTTCAATATTAGTTGAAGGTGTCTCTGATGATTGCACAGACTGTGTTTGTTCTACAGTTACAGTGTCTTTTTGGATTGGGTCTTTTTGGAATGGCACGTAATTGCAAGCACTCATGAAAATCAGGAGCGCACAACAAAACATACTGATAAGTAAAGACCTCTTCTTTATAATGACGATACTCCTTGTATCGTATTTTGTTCGATATTGCTTTTTAACCAGTTAGGTTATTCTAAACCACCAATTATTCTAATTATAATAATAACTTATCTTGCTCACTCTAAGGAAAAAGTCAGATATTGTCTACTTTTTAACAACAGCGGCCTCAGGATTCGATTGTTTATCTCCGCCACCTTTCTCTGCTAATACTTGCTTCTTTGGTATTTCATTTTTTTCGTCCGCGTCTGCCTTTCTATTGGTAGAAATCCTGTTTTCGACTTTTATTTTCGTGTTGGATTTTGGATTTGAACCTTTTATTTCAAGCTCAAGTCGTTTAATTTCCTCACCTCTTTTCAACTGAACAGAATGCGGCGTCACCTCATCAAGAGACCAGCCATCAATCATTTCTCCCAAAACAACCCGTTGCAAAGTCTTATTCCGGCCACTTTGCAGAATTGCGATTTGTATCTCTGGTGTCATCACGACAGCACTTAATGAAAGCTCTTCTTGTTTTTTTGCAGGCCGATTACGTTTGCTCTCAGGTTTCGCCACCAAATGTTCTGGCTCTGGGGCAACGAAAGGTAGTCTTGTTTCATTAAACAATGGTCGTTGAATAACTTCATCAAACGCCGTGATTTTTGGGAAAACGAACTTCTTGTTATCTACTTCATTATTTTTTGAGTTTGCACTGACATCCATTACGCTATTGTCTTCATCGTTCGATGCTGAAGGATTTAGTTGAAGCCACAATGTAATGACAAGCATCACGCATAGACTAACTAAAACAAATCTAATGATATTCTGTAATGGGTTTGACACTTGATTTTGATTCTTCATATCGACGAACTATTCATATAGCCGCTAACATCAAATCGCACTTCTATTTGACTATCTGTCTGCTGTCTATTTCTAAAACTGGTACGTGACTTCTGTATTAAAATATTTTCTGTGAACAATAAGGGTTTGTTAATCGCAATCTGATAAAACACTTCTCGCAATGCATTAATATTTGTACGCATATGCACCTTCACCGTGATTTTCGGAAATAGCTCATCTTCCGTCTGGCTGAGTGCGTGGGTACTAACGAGATTACCGCCACTTGTTTCAACCAGTGCTTTTATTTGCTTTTGCAAGTTCGCAGCAACAATGGCAGGGGCTTTATCTTCAAGAAAATCATTCTTGCTAGGCGATTGTATTTTTAAATGGTTTATTTCATTTCTTAACAATTCAATTTCTTGATTTGAACTTGCAAATTTACTCGATTGAAACTGCAAGTCTTCAATCCGTTCGGCGTTATTAATTCTGGCTGATAGTACAGGATGAATAAGCAGGATATAAAACCCGGCGACACCCAATACCAATATTCCTAATGAATATAGACCGTGTTGCAGATTAGGAGTGAATCCATTCATATTCCATCCTCTGTAATTGCATTGGTTATTGGGTCGCTCATGGGTATGGTGATTAATTTCGCTGACAGATGGAACTTGTCTTTGCCATTGACATTATTCTGTGTCACTGGCGATCTGAATTGTGTCTCTGCAAATCGAGGTGATGATTCGATAATCTGTATCAACGAAGATGCATTGACTGATTCGCCTTGAATTTGTAATTCTTCATTTTTTATAATCAAACGCGTCAGCCATGTATCATCCGGGATAATCTTTGTTATCTCGCCAAATAATTCAATACTGCTTAGCGTGTTTTTATGTTTGTTATCAAGAAAATTAATTTGATCCGTGATGATTCGTTTTTCATCCCTTGATTTTTGTAATGCTATAGCTGCTTTCCTATTAGCTTGCACATCTCTTTTCAGAGAATCGAGTTGTTGCGTCTGTTGTGCAAGCGGCAAATAAAGAACGGCAATTAATAATACAAACACAGCTGTTGCCAATGATGCAGAGACAACATCAGTACGCATATTTTCATTAACTCTTTGGTTATCTGGTAATAGATTTATATTTAATTCATCAGGATGGGTTGGCACAGGTTTCAGCCCATCAATCTTGACGTTCCATTCCCTTAATAATGACAGCAGTGGATCAATGTTTTGTCGCGGCACAACGTAGAGTTCGAGTTGTAATTTATTCGTTTGCTTGTCGTGTTTAATAATCTGGTAATCATAATAAGCCTGTTCCTGACTAAAAGGTGTTCTACGGCTTAGCTCAAACCCAAGTGCCTCTCGTAAATCCGATTCAGCAGCAGATGGGAAGGACAATGTTTTCTTAAGCAATAGTTTTCCAGGAACGACTAGAATATGTTCTGCTTGTTGCTCATGTAACCATTTCTGTACAGATAATCGCTGAATATCATCTGTTCTTACAAAGCGTTGAATATCTAGAGGTTTGTTGCTATCAACTGAGTATCGTTTGACGATGATCTGATCTTCATCGATTTCAATCGTAATCTTGTCTGGACTTAAACCCATTGAACGTTTTAATGGTGCCGGACAGAAAAAAAACAAGCCTTGGAGCCACCAATCAATTGCATTCCTAAAACGAGAAAATATTTTCATGCTTTAACTATTTTCCAGCTCTTCATGGTTTATTTCTCCATCTTCCATTACTTCTTGCTTGGACGCTGTTACCTTCGGTGCGATTTGCCAAGCAAGTATAGAATATGGCTGTTGACCATTCCTACGCAATGAGATCACCGCATTAACACGTGCAAGCGTATTGTTAATTTTAGCTTCACTTGTAACAAGGAATACTGTGCCCCTACCCTTGGCAAGATATTCTGAGTCTACCCCCAGCGTTGGGATCAACTGACCCGGTTCATCACTGGCGTCACGCTGTGCAATATAATAATCGACTTCAGATTCAGTAATATTTGGAATCGCGAGCAATGCTTCTCTTGGTGCGGATTGTGGATCTATCCCTGCCTGATGCGAATAGACAGTCAATGCTGGTCTTAGTTTACGATAAAGCGTTGCAGTGAAACCTTTCACCAACAGGAGCTCATCGATAGAATTAAAAGATCCGTCTTTTGCACCATAGTTTAATCCGGCATTCTTATAGTACGCATCTTCAGCACCGTTATTCCGAACCAGATCGTCTTTGTCCCGCCAGTCCAATATGGCTTGAACCAGAGGCAATTGATCTTCATTTGGCACATCAACTGATTGCAACAACCCCATTAATAGTTCAGAACGCGCAGAATTCAAATCTATTTTCCCAGTTTCAGATTGAATGTGTACATTGACGATTGCGTCATTCAATTGATAATCATACTTTGTTCCATCGTCCTTCCAGATTTTGTCTAAGACGGGTTTATATAATTCGATAATGGCCTGATTAATTCCTGCTTCTGCTAGAGCATTAGCCTGTGCAGATCGAACTAGATTGGCCGTTAACATTGTTTCTGTGCGCATCATACGACTATAGCCAGTCGCCATAATGGTGAGCAATACCAACATCCAAAGCACGATCACCAATGCAATACCATTTTGTTTATTCATGTTTTTCATCATGATGAAATTATCATGTCGAATTAGCCTGAATCATAAATTCTGACCGTCCATTCACATAATTTGCTTTGATTGGAATCTCTATTACTGGCCAGACTGTGGTTTCTCCGTGTGAACTAATTTGTATTCGCACAAGTTGTGGTAAAAAATTATCATTTTTCCAGACATCGAACCATCCGGGATTTTCATCATTTTCTTCTTTTCCAAAATAAGACAAATGAATTGAATCAATGTCATTGGCAATCGTCACAAATTGTTCATCGTCATCAGCATTTCCTGAGAAAGGAATAACATCTGGTATCAGCAATGAATAGGTCATGCCAAGTTGATTTTTATTATCAATTTGAATTACTTTTAAAGTCAATGAGTGAATGCCCCCGCCACCACGATGCGATGGTAAGGTTGAGGTAAAAAATAATTCGTTATGCTTACCTTCAAACAATAATTTTCTTTTATTATCATCAATCCAGAGCATAGGCACCGTTTGTGATATTTGTTTGCGAATAAAACTACTGACGAGTCGAACCTCATCATTTTTTTCAATTCTATTTTCTCCAATCTTCCAGTATTTATTGGCGGTAAATAAACTGCTGAATAACAGGAGCATTATCATACTCAGTATTACCATCGCTACCATAATCTCGATCAGAGTAAACCCTTGTGATTGACTTATCTTTTGTTGCTTTATTGTGGTCATGAGGATGGAAATAATTTTGATGTATTGAATTTAATCGAACGTGTTTTGCTCATACTCTCCCAAAACACCTCGACCTCAATATTTCGCTTGATGAGTTTATGCATTTCCTCTAACCCAGCATTGTCTTCAGTCGAACTTACGCGAGTGATCCAACGATATTTATCATTATTCTCTTCATGCACACCGACCTCAGGAAAAGATTCAACGCCAATGTTTGATAGTCTGGTTTGGGCGATAATGACTGCGTTTGCATAGTCATCAGACAAGCGTGCTGATTGCGCCCCTTTACTATATATCTGAAATAAAATGCCGATGCTGACTGCAAAAATGGAAAAAGCGACTAACACTTCTAATAATGCAAACCCTTTTTGTCGGTTCATCATCATGCTAAGGCTCAATTTTTACTTTTCCTGTTAACCAGTGCACATCAACGATAAATTCACTTTTAGCGTATGCAAGTTTGATTTGCCCACCCGTGGAACTTCCGTCTGGGAAAAAACGGATCTGCCCTTCATTCTCATTCAGTTGTTCGGATTTTGCCGTAATCAAAGAGAGAGAGGCGTCATCGGGCAGTGATAAAGTCTTTGATTTGTTATCAATTGTGTAATTTTTATCGTTAATATTGACGGTAAGGGTTGTTTCCTGTTGACGATCAACTGCCTGACTTCGAGCATGTTTCAGGTTTGCCGCTAGTTCACGCACTGCACTTTTAACATGCGTGCTGACCATTACATTCGGTAAAAAAGGCGGGACAATCACAAGGATCATGGCCATGATGACTAGCACCACCATTACCTCTAACAACGTAAATCCTCGATGCTTTTTCATATTAATTATTTATGTAACTTGATTTAAAATTAAGATATTTGTATGAAGACGAGGCACGACATTTTTTAAGAAGCGGAGTGATATGTGTAATACATGAGCATCGAAAAAAGTGTTGTAACGAAGTATTCATGTAAATATATAATTTTAAAATTATTCCCAACTATTAATGTCTTTATTTTTTCCATTTCCGCCCGGCTGACTATCTGCACCATAAGAATAAAGATCATATTCTCCATTTTGCCCGGGCGATTGATATTGATAGTCATTACTCCAGGGATCTTTAGGAATTTTTTTCTTTTTAAGGTAAGGACCATTCCAGTTATCAAAACCAGATGGCTTTTCTACCAACGCATTCATACCTTCCTGTGTGCTCGGATAGCGACCGTTGTCCAGATAAAACAGATCTAATCCTGCGCCCAAATCTTCAATCTGAAGTTTTGCCGTACCGAATTTCGCCGTGCCTAGCTGCTTCATAATCTGCGGTCCAACCAGGCCTGCAATCATACCAAGAATGACCAACACCACTAATAGTTCAATGAGTGTGAAACCGGCACTTTTATTTATTTTTTTCATTCATTAAATACCATTCTAAAATAACTTGTTAAACAACTAATTCATTCAATCCCAGGATTGCCATCAGAATTGAAATAATAATAATCGCAATAATAGCACCCAGACTCAGAATCAAAACTGGTTCCAGTAACGTCAGCAAACGTTTAATCGTCGTTCTAGATTCATCTTCATATATATCTGCAGTTTTCAAAAGCATTTCTTCAAGTTGTCCCGTTTCTTCTCCGACGTGGATCAACTGAACCGCAAGCTGTGGAAATCGATCAGATGATTCTAGATGTTTAGCCAAGCCACGTCCTTGCTCCAATCCCTTTGCGGCATCATTGATTGTCCTGGCAAGCACCCGATTACTAACAACTTCTTTAACAATGCCGATGGCCGTTAATAATGGCACACCATTCATTAAGAGCGTTCCCAAGGTGCGCGTAAATCTTGCTACATCAAGTTTGGTAATTAGCTCACCGTATAAAGGTACGCCAAGGCACCAATCATCCCAACGCATGCGAGCCACTGGATTCTGTAGTTTTTTGTCAACCAAGCAGATAGAAAATATCACTACGGCAACCATGACCCACCAGTAGCTTTGGATTAATTCTGCACTGTTAAAAACAAGCTGGGTCAGCAATGGCAGCGCCTGCCCCACATCTTCAAACAAGGGCACAAACTGTGGCACGACAAAGCTGATTAATATGAATATTGAGAATATGGCTACCGTAAATAAAATAGTTGGATACAACAATGCAGATAACACGTCATTATGAAGTTCTGCGAACCGTTCCAGATAATCTGCAAGACGTTCAAGTACGACATGCATAGAACCACCAACTTCGCCAGCTCGAATTGTATTCAAATAAAGTTTATTAAATGCCTGACCTTGTGCCTCCATCGCGGTTGAAAGAGTCTCCCCCCTTTTTACACGTTGATTAATATTGGCGAGCATACTTTTAAGCGACGGAGTCTGGCTGATTTCTTCCAATATGCTTAAGGCATGGTCTAATGCCAACCCTGCTTGTAATAAGGTTGAGAGTTCACGTGTTAACAATGTAATATCTTTTGTGTTGACCTTGTTCCGATCAAATAAATTTCTAAAAACAAGAAAAGCTGATGGCTTATACCCTTTCTTTTCTACCGCGCTTAGTGGAATATGTCCTGCATGTTGTAAGCGATCAATGACGATACTCTTTGAAGGGGCATCAATCTCACCATTTAATTTTTCACCACTGGCTGAGAGCGCTTTGTATAAAAATATTGGCATCTTAAATCTGCTGTGTCACACGCATCACATCTTCAATTGAAGTGATACCTAACAAGGCTTTTTTGATTCCATCAATCTGCATCGTATCCATACCTGATTCGATAGCATCATTTTGGATGGAGGTGCCATCGGCTCGCGACAAGATTAATCGACGGATGGATTCCGTCAAAGTCAGAAATTCTGTCACCACACTACGACCCATATAACCCGTGTCTTTACACTGTTCACAACTGACTGCCTTATATAATGTGATCTCAGTTTTATCTGCATAATGATGCAACTTAAGTTCATCAATTAATTCAGGCAACGGCGCATAAACTTCTCGACAATGAGTACACAATGTTCTTACCAAACGTTGAGAAAGAATGCCATTCAATGTCGACGTCAGAAGATAATCTTCCACACCCATATCCAATAATCGTGTAATCGAACTGCCCGCATCATTAGTATGCAATGTGGAAAAAACTAAATGTCCCGTCAATGCAGATTGTACTGCGATACTGGCGGTTTCTAAATCGCGCATCTCACCTATCATAATAATGTCAGGATCTTGTCTAACGATAGAACGCAAAGCATCCGAAAAGTTAAGCCCAATCTGCGGTTTAACCTGGATCTGATTAATGCCTTCCAGTTGATACTCTACAGGATCTTCAACCGTCAGAATCTTTTTATCCGGCCTGTTTAATTCTTGTAATGCGGTATATAAGGTCGTGGTTTTACCACTGCCGGTAGGACCTGTCACCAGGATGATGCCATGCGGGAGTGTCAGTATCGCTTGCAGTTTTTTCTTAATATCCTGTGCGAAACCAAGCTCATCAAAGTCTAGCGAAACATGTTGCTTGTCCAGTATTCGTAGTACCAAACTTTCTCCATGTAAGGTTGGAACAGTAGACACACGCAAATCGATCAACTTGCCCTGAGTGCGTAAATTTATACGGCCATCTTGAGGTAATCGATGCTCAGCAATATTCAGCTTCGCCATAATCTTGACACGAGAAATAATCGCTGCGGTTGAATTAACTGGAGGTGCTTCAGCTTCCTGCAACACACCATCAATGCGATAACGCAACTTCAGTCGATTTTCAAACGGCTCGATATGAATATCAGATGCACGTAACTCTATCGCACGATTTATCATCAAACTAACCAGACGAATAATCGGCGCTTCACCGGCAAGATCTTTTAAACGTTCAGTGGTTTCCGCATAGCTTGCATCATCGTCATTTTCTATCTCTTCAACAATATCGGCTAGCTTGGTATTTCCACCGCCATATAAGAGATCGAGTACATTTTCTATCTGTGTGGTGGTCGCGATCTTTACTTGAACTGTTTTACCGCAGGCGAGGGAAATCGCCTGAAGGGTAAATTCATCTCCTGGATCAGCCATGGCAACCACAACTTCTTCATCAGACTCATGAATAGGTAATGCGTAAACATCTCGAAGAAACTTTTCTGAAAGAGATTCAGTGAGGATCGGCACATCAGGGATTTCTTTATCTTTAAGCAGAGGAATATCTGTAATGCGTTGCTGCAGCGTCGCCATATCTCGATCAGAGACCAAACCAAGCCTGACTAATAACACGCCTAATGCAGTACCGTTTTCTACTTGTAATTCCAGAGAGCGCTTGAGTTCATCCGGTTTAATTCGATCTTCAGACAGTAATAAATCACACAGCGGTGAGTTTCCAGCGGAATCTGGGATAGGTAAAATTGACTCTGTCGGAGCCGATACGCTTTGCAATACCTCTTCCATTCCATATTCCTTAAATTATTATAAGGGATCAGAGCCTTTTTAGATGGTCTCCCTCGCCTCGCTTGACCGACTTTACATTGTGATTTTGCCTCTATTTTCGCTTTAAATCTATTATTCCCAAGCGGTGCGCCTGTTTGCCAGACGTTTCGGAGGGTATTTATTGTATCGTGTTCAAGATGTGTCTTAAATTAAGGCTCGATAGGCTTTTTTTCGTTGTTTGACATTATTTACCTAATGCTTGATAGACCTTGTGTGTTGTGATGCCTTTCTCTTCGTTGTCTTCGGCATTCACTCGATAGTTAGACCAGCGATAATGGCGAGGATGGCTCACCATCTCTGCCCGAACAGGGTTCAATTCAATATAACGCATAAAAACCAACAGACAATCATCTGCCTCTATCAGGCTAGATTTGTAACGTCCCTCCCACAAGGTACCGGAGGTTCCGTAATGATGGTTGATATAGGGTACATAACGCTGTCCGACATATTGCATCATGCGGCTGATCCCTTCTTTAGGTTCTTGGTGTTGCGAGAATATGCGCGTGGTTGGTCATTAATACATAAGCATGGATGGCGCAATCATAACGTTCTGCTGCTTCATGCAGCCATGAAAGAAGGCGCTTGATAGTCTATGTCTTCGAAGAAGACGGACTCGCGACCATGGCCGCATTGTAGCGCATGTACAGGGACACCGGGAAGGTAAAAACCTGGCTTTCTTGGCAGATACCTCCTCACTCAATTTAGGGAATAGGCAGTGCATCAGTTTGATTATTTATTTAAAGGGCTATGACCCTGACGAATCCCTTATTTTTGGCTCTTGTTAAAAGCAAGTGGGTAGATTCACATTATTTTATGCAAATCTAACTTGTCGCTCAGCAAATAAGCCATGGTCTTAAAATGCTTTTTTTTGCCATAACCCCTGGCTTTTCTTTTTGCTGCCTGAATGATCGAATTTACACCTTCTAAAATACCGTTATTGATACTGCTTAATTTCCATTGGACAATGCCTTGCCAATGGTTTTGCTGGTTGCAACCACGGCGGGTAATTGGCATTGACTGACCCAGTTGTCCCAGTTGTCCCAGTTGCTTAATAGTTGCTCAAAATCTGCCCTGGTTTTGGTTTGATAGATTTGTTGGCAAGTTTCGCGCATTTTCATTGCCTCAAAGGATTTAAGGTTAAGATCTGCCAGCGCTAATTCTATTTTTTTCTGTTGTTGTTTATGGCTGAGGTTTTGTTCGTTTTTTGAGGAATAAATACCGTGTACCTTTAAGCATTGGATTCTCTTCCGCTTCCGCTCTTCTCACCTGATCAACCCCTTCATTGATAATCTTTATTAATGTGGAACTTGTCAAACGTAATTTAAGTCGTGCATTTTTGGATCTTTTTGAATGATGAAATTGATCCTGTATTTTATTGGTTCTTTTGAGTAATGCATTGCCCACTATAATACTCAAAAGGGCCAAATAGTTTTATATTTGCGGGCAGGGAGGAATGGCCATTCTTATATAAAGCACAGAACCGCTGGGTCTAATACCATACTCTCTTTGAATGGCATAGACTTCCCGTTCTCGCCTTGAGTAATCTTCGCAGTTTCCATGTTGTTACTAGCTTTATCAGAAGGGATTAATCGGGTCGTTTAAACACTAAAGTAGCATTAGTACCACCAAACCCAAAACTATTGGACATAATAGTATTGAGGCCGGCACTATCTTCTCTCCTGGTGATAATGTTCATTCCAGCAGCGCCTTCGTCCAGTTCAGTGATGTTTGCAGAGGCAGCAATAAAATCATCATTCATCATGAGCAGTGAGTAAATCACTTCATTGACTCCCGCTGCACCAAGTCCGTGACCTGTTAAGGATTTAGTGCCACTGATTCGGGGCGTATCGTTACCAAATAATTCTTTAATGGCATCCAATTCGGCAATATCCCCAGCAGGTGTACTGGTGGCATGTGTATTGATGTAATCAATGGGTGTATCGACAGTTGCGGTTGCCTGCTGCATGCAGCGCAGAGCCCCTTCGCCAGAAGGCTTGACCATATCTGTGCCATCGGATGTGACACCGTAACCAACGACTTCAGCATAGATGCGAGCATTTCTTTGCAATGCATGTTCAAGTTCTTCCATGACAATGATGCCGCCGCCGCCGGAGATAACAAAACCATCACGGTTTGCGTCATAGGGCCTTGATGCAGTTTCTGGCATGTCATTGTATGTTGAGGAAAGTGCACCCATACTGTCGAACAGAAGCGTGCTAGTCCAATGCACTTCATCAGAGCCGCCTGCAAAAATAATATCTTGTTTGCCTGTCTGTATAATTTCATAGGCATTGCCGATGCAATGTGCGCTGGTGGCGCATGCGGAGCTGATGGAATAATTAACACCTTTAATCTTGTTGGCAACAGAAAGACAGGCACTGGCGGTACTGGTCATGATCCGAGGAACCATGGTTGGCCCTACCTTACGAGCTCCCTTTGATCGCATTAGATCGACTGACTCAATCAAATTTTGATTTGAACCGCCCCCTGAGCCGACAATTAAACCTGTTCTTGGGTTTGAAATTTCATCTTCAGTGAGGCCTGAAACTTCTATGGCTTCTTTCATAGCCAGATAGCCAAAGGCGGCCGCATCACCCATGAAGCGTTTAAGTTTTCTATCAATTAATTCTTCAATATTGATACGAATTGGGCCATGTACATGAGAACGAAATCCAAGTTCTGCATATTCTTCACAAAATTCAATACCGGACTTACCTGATTTCAGGGATTCGGTAACTTCTGCCCTGTTATTGCCAATACTAGAGACAATACCAAGACCAGTGATTGCAACACGCTTCATAAAATACCTCTGTTAAAAACCTTCCGTTAATTCAAATAAGCCTACACGCAAATCCTTGGCGGTATAAATTTCCTTACCATCAATAACCATTGCGGCATCTGCGACGCCCATCACTAGTCTTCTAAGGATGAGTCGCTTAATACTAATACGATATGTGATTAATTTTGCCTCGGGCAATACCTGGCCGGCAAATTTTACTTCGCCTGCGCCAAGCGCTCTGCCTCTTCCAGGGGCGCCAGTCCAGCCCATATAAAACCCAAGCAGTTGCCACATTGCATCCAGGCCAAGACATCCAGGCATTACAGGATCGCCATGAAAGTGGCAATCAAAAAACCAGAGCTCCGGTTTAATGTCCATTTCTGCAATGATCAATCCCTTTTCATAATCTCCACCCTCTTCACTAATGGAGGTGATTCGATCAAACATGAGCATCGGCGGTGCGGGCAATTGCGCATTGCCTTCTCCAAATAACTCGCCTTTGCTTGATTTAATCAGGTCTTCGTAGGTATATTTATTCTTTTTATTCATATTTGGGCTAGTATCGCATGCGAAACACACTTGAAAAACCAGTTTTTACGAGTAAATCTTTCGGTAATCTGAGCTAGAAAGCCTTTTTTCTTGAGAAAAAGTACAGAAAAATAATTGTTTACGTCAAGGTTGTGAGGCTTGTAGTGTCCTCTCTTGACACTGCCCCCCCTGTCGTTAGACTCCTTCGCAGTGCAAAATAAATCAGGATATTTGAATGTCAGCAGGCAGTGTTTTAATCAATAGAAGAGAGAGTATAGGTGTCAAAGTTGGTTCGGTCATGATTGGCGGTGGCGAACCTGTCGTTGTGCAGTCAATGACAAACACAGACACCGCCGATGCTGAAGCAACAGCGAAGCAGGTTCAACAACTTGCAGCCGCTGGCTCCGAGCTCGTTCGAATTACGGTAGATACTGAGAAGTCGGCCAGTCAGGTTGTTCTAATCAGGGAAAAACTGGATGCAATGGGCTGTTATGTGCCTTTGATCGGTGATTTTCATTATAATGGCCATACCTTGCTGGAGAAATATCCTAGCTGCGCGGAAGCCTTGGCTAAATATCGAATTAATCCTGGGAATGTGGGTTTTGGCAGGAAAAAAGATAAGCAGTTTGCTGTGATGATCGAAAAGGCTATTCAATATCAAAAGCCGGTTCGGATTGGCGTGAACTGGGGCAGCCTGGATCAGCGGCTATTAACTCAGATGATGGATGATAATGCCAAGCTGGCTGAGCCACATGATACTGATGATGTAATGAAAGAGGCATTAATCGTTTCTGCATTGAACAGCGCGGAAAAGGCTGAAGAAATTGGTTTGGCACGAGGCCAAATTGTTCTTTCTTGCAAAGTCAGTGGTGTACAGAAACTGATTTCCGTTTACCGAGATCTTGCCGCTCGTTGTGATTATGCGATTCATTTAGGGCTTACGGAAGCAGGGATGGGTTCGAAGGGAATTATTGCTTCGACGGCAGGCATGGCGGTGTTATTGCAGGAAGGTATTGGTGATACGATTCGCGTGTCTTTAACCCCTGAACCTAATGGCGATAGAACCAATGAGGTGATTGTCGCTCAGGAAATGCTGCAAACCATGGGACTGCGATCATTTACACCATTGGTCACTGCTTGCCCGGGATGTGGCAGAACTACCAGTACTATATTTCAGGAGCTAGCCAACTCTATTCAGGCGCATGTCCGTAGCCAAATGCCCATCTGGCGAGAAGAATATATTGGCGTTGAGGATATGAACTTGGCGGTAATGGGTTGTGTGGTGAATGGGCCAGGTGAAAGTAAACATGCGGATATTGGTATCAGTTTGCCAGGAACAGGTGAAACCCCCAGTGCGCCTGTGTTTATCGACGGCAAGAAAGCGATGACTCTCAAAGGTGAAAATATTGCTGAAGATTTTCGAGTTATCGTGGATAATTATGTTGAGGGACGCTATTCTCATAGATGATTCTATAGTATAAGGTGCGAATTGTAATGCAGTTGGTCTTAATTATAGAATCAGAATTGCTGTTTAATACAGAACAGAAATACTAAAAATTCATACATACCAAATATATAATGAGGCGTTGAAAATGAAACAATTATCTTTTGTGTTAACCATGGTTTTAGTGATTACAGTGGGTGGTGCTGTGGAAAGTCGGGAAGTTTTTGCTTCAAACGTACATTGGACTAGCCCAAGTGGAAGCGTTTGGAAGAATGCATCTGGAGAATGTTGGAGTAGTAGTTTTTCATCTGGCGATGCCACTCCTGATTGTGGTGGTGTCATGATGAAAAAAATGGAAAAAATGGAAAAAATGGAAGAAACAACAATGGCCGCAGCTCCTGATCTGGATATTGATGGCGATGGCGTACCGAATAGTGATGATATTTGCTGGACTACTCCGGTTGGAGTGAAAGTGGATGTTTACGGTTGTAAAGCTGTTGTGTCAGAGATAATGGTCTCTCTGCAGGGCGTTCACTTTGCCAGTGATAGTGCAGCATTGACGAGTCAAGCCAAGTCTATTTTGGATAGTAGTTTAGCGGCAATTAATGCCAATTCGGGTTCACAATTATCAATAGAAGGACATGCCGATAGTAGAATGTCTGATTCATATAACCAGGCTTTATCACAGCGTCGAGCCCAATCTGTTGTTGATTACCTGATGTCTCATGGCGTTTCATCTTCAAGGTTAAATCCAATTGGGATGGGTGAAGGCAACCCAGTGGCATCTAACGACACAAAGGAAGGTCGTGCTCAGAACAGAAGGGTAGAGATAATCGTAAACTAATGCTGTAACAATTAAGTATCATTCAGTATTAAATAGCTGAGCAAGGGGTGCAGGAGTTGATTTTCTGCACCTCCTTCCCGTGTGCAAAATAGCAACAAGACATCCAATACTGATGGAGCAATATTTAATGTTATTCAAAAAAATGATGAGATATTGCGGCACTTCTGTATTTATTTTGGGATTGGGGATTTCTAGTGCATATGCAGGCTGGGGTGAGTTACTGGATCGTTTTTCAGAAGATTCTGAAATAACAAAAGGTGCGGTTTCAGCATTAAGTGACTCTGAAGTGGTTGATGGCTTAAAAGAAGCTCTGAGCAAGGGCACGGCATTGGCAATAGCGAGACTCGGTAAGCAAAATGGTTTTTTTGCCAATAGGCAAGTCAAAATTCCTATGCCTGATTCTTTGCAAACGATTGAGGACGGTTTGCGTAAAATAGGTCAGGATAAATATGCAGATGAATTTATTTTAACGATGAATCGTGCTGCCGAGCAGGCGGTTCCGGAAGCTGCGAAAATATTTGCTGGTGCCGTTCAAAGTATGAGTATTGATGATGCCAAAGGTATTCTCAATGGCCCGGATGATGCGGCGACGAAATATTTCAGGCGTACCAGTGGTGAAAAATTGGTAGATCAATTCTTACCTGTTGTCGAAAAATCAACTGAACAAGTTGGAGTAACATCGAGCTATAAGCAGATGGTAGATAAGCTGGGCTTTATGTCCAAATTTATTGACACGGAAAGTCTGGATATTGACCGTTATATTACTAGCAAGGCAATTGATGGTTTATTTCTGATGGTCGCCAAAGAAGAAAAATTAATCAGGGAAAATCCAGCCGCACGCACAACAGAATTATTGAAAAAAGTATTCTCTTAGAGACCTTTGCATCATTCAAAACCACCGAACAGAGCATGTAGGCAATATCATTATTTATTAGGATCTCATTTAATTAGGATCTCATTAGATATCTCCAATCAGGATTCATTGTCTTCAATAGCCGTTCAAATGCTTTTATAAACTTCCTATCGGTATGGCGTAAGCTCACTTCAGTTTTTTCTTATTCCAAACAATTCGTAAGTATCAATGAAAAATATTGATTGTCTGGCTCGTAGTGCTGACAAATATTTAAACCACTTTCTTCTATTAATTTTTCAAGTCCATCAGAGGTAAATTTATGACTGATTTCGGTAAGGATACTATCACCTTTTTGAAACGTAATTTTTTCATCTAGTTCTTGTATATCAACAATATGGTCATGCGTACAAACAACATGCATTTCAATTCTATTATGTTCTACATTGAATTCAGCCCGATGTTCAAAATTCTCAGGATTGAAATTTGCCTTCAGTTCACGGTTAAGCACCTGTAAAATATTCAGATTAAATTCTGCAGTAATACCCTGCTCATCATTATAGGCTGCATCTAGAAGATGATTCTCTTTGATGCGGTCCGCTCCGAGCAAAAGATAGTCTCCAGGCTGCATAGTAGATTTAATCTCTTTAATAAAATCCTGCGCCTGCCCCGGATAAAAATTACCAATTGTCCCACCGAGAAAAACATAAAGTCGTGTGCCATGCGTTTTCGGCAAATGTTCCAGACCAGCATGGTAATCACCCAGCAGAGGCTTTACATCTAGCCAGCCATAATCCGATTGTAATTGTTCCGAGACGGTTTCAAGCATAGGTTCACAAACATCAATCGGCCTGTATGAACAGGTATGCTCATTTTCTTCACAAGCATCAAACAAGTGTCTGGTTTTCTGTGCATTACCACTGCCCAGTTCCATGATCTCTGTCGGCCTTACCTGATTAATAATCTCTTTACTATGGTGCGACAGCAGCTTCTCTTCTGTGCGGGTTGGATAGTATTCCGGCGCGTCGCAAATCTGCTCAAATAACTGTGAACCGCGCTCGTCATAAAAGTATTTTGGCGGCAGGTTTCGTGGTACAGTTAGCAACCCGGCACGGATATCTTCGGCGATGCTGGGGACGTTTCGCGCAGGTCTGATTGAGGTGCACACCGTGTACGTATTGGCGGCTTCTCTGGCTTCTAACAGTGAGTCATTTTGCATTGCCCTGAACGTCTCCCCTCCTGAATAAGGCTAACATTTCAATACGGTGTTGCCCACATTAAATACGATAGAATGAATTACCAGTATGGATACGGAAATTGTACAGTTAATTGAGCAAGGGTTCACCATCGTAACGCCAACCAAGCGTCTCGGTCGGGCGTTACGGCAACGACATATATCAGCACAGCTATCTGAAGATAAAAAGGTCTGGGAAACGCCAGATATCCTGCCTTGGGCCGCCTGGATTATACGACTCTGGGATAATTTTGCAGCGCAACAAGAATCTCAGCCCACGCTACTCAATAGCCAACAACAACAATGGGTCTGGCAGCAGCTTATTTCCGAATCTAGCCATTCGGAGAAACTATTACACGTTTCAGCCGCGGCAGCGCAAGCCTACGATGCCCTGAAGAACGCTCGGCAATGGCAGATAGAGATATTCCCGGAGGATTTCCGGCCAAATAAGGACGCTTTCGCCTTCCAAGCATGGGTGAAAACATATCAACAGCGTTGCAGGAAAAATGGTTGGTTAGATGCATCAAGCCTAGAAACGGCCTTGTTAAAGATAAGCTCGGAATGTGTAACTCAATACGCGGATAAATTGTGTTTTATCGGCTTTGATGAACTAACGCCGGCACAACAATCATTACTGCAAATTCTGGAGAAAGTAGGCAGTGAGATCAAGCATCTTCAAGGACAAAAATTAGAAGAACACCAGTCAGAAATAATCTGTACCAGCTTTGCGAAAACGCGTGATGAACTCAAGGCCATTGCGCATTGGGTACGAGACCAATTAGAAATAAATCAAGATGCTAGTATAGGTGTCGTCGTGCCAGAACTAGAAAAACTACGCAGTGATATCGAGAATATTTTTGATGATGTGCTCACGCCCGGCAATTTATTCTCTGATGAAGCACAGAATCAACGACCTTATAATTTATCTCTGGGAAAACCCCTTGCGGAATATCCTGTAATCTATGCTGCTTTTGCCGTTCTTGATATGGAAGAGAAGACCGTCGGGCTGGCAGATTTGGGCGCCTTATTACGCTCTCCTTTCATGGGAGGTGCCGAGACAGAAATGATCCCGCGTGCGCAGCTTGATGCGTATTTAAGAGAGCAGGGCGAACCAGAAGTCTTTCTCGCCATCCTGCAACAATATTTAGAGAAAAATGAATCATGGTCGGAACATTGTCCTGAGTTAATTGCATCTTTACAGAAACGGCGTGAAGTATTTCAGTCATTACGAGGAAAACAAACTTGCGAAAAATGGGTTAAATCCTTTGTTGCTTTGTTAAATGCCTTGGGTTGGCCGGGAGAACGTAAACTTCAAGGAGATGAATTTCAAATCATAGAAGCTTGGCGAGGGTTGCTCGATCAATTTGCATCATTAGATCTGGTTGTCGGTGAGTTAACTTATAATGGCGCATTGTCACTATTGCAGCGCATGGCTAGGGAACAAAGATATCAAGTCGAAACAGGTGAAGTCCCGGTTCAAGTCTTGGGTTTACTTGAAGCTGCCGGCATGCAATTCGATCAACTCTGGGTCATGGGTCTACATGAAGAAACCTGGCCAGCTAGCGCCAGCGCAAATCCTTTTATCTCGATTAAATTACAAAGACAGGAAAAAATGCCTCATGCTTCTGCTGAGCGTGAACTGGAGTACGCACGCAGGATCACATCGCGTTTAGCGACATCGGCAAACAAAGTAATATTCAGCTCACCTTTAAGTGAGGCAGGAAGAGAATTACGCCCTAGTCCGTTACTAAAAGCGTACGCGCAGCAAACGATAAAACAACAGTCAGATATTAATTATGCAGCAAACATCTTTGACTCTAGCAAGATAGAATATTTTCATGATGAAAGGGCGCCTAAAGTTAAAGAAGCGCAGGCCAGTGGCGGGACAGGCCTGTTTAAAGACCAGGCCGCCTGTCCATTTCGCGCCTTTGCAAAGCATCGTCTTGGCGTCAGATCATTAGCCGAACCAGAGATTGGTCTAAGCTCAATGGAACGTGGTCAGTTAGTGCATGATTGTTTGCAATTGTTTTGGGGGAAAATCAGCACCCACAAAGAACTGATCGAATTAACCGATGGCGCACTGGCATCATATATCAATCAATGTGTTGCAAAAGTCATCAAACGCTTCCAAGTAAAGCATCCATTCACGGCCACCGCACGATTTATGTTGATTGAACAAAATCGGCTACAGACCATGATGTGTGAATGGTTATCGCTGGAACGCCAACGCCAACCCTTTGCCGTTATCAAAAGGGAGCAAAAACATCTTTGCAACATTGAAGGTTTGAAGATTCAAACCCGCATGGATCGTGTCGATCAACTTCCTGATGGTAGTTTGGTCGTGATTGACTACAAAACTGGTGAGGTTGCACTGGCAAGCTGGATGGACGAGCGCCCCGATGAACCGCAATTACCGCTTTATGCCGTTACTGCTGAAGGCAATATTGCTGCCGTGGTCTTCGGACAAATCAGACACGGTGAAATGAAATTTGTTGGACTCGCTGATGACCAGGGTAGCGATAAGGATCGGGAGTTCAATGCCGAACTAATCCCGAACGTAAAAACACTCTCAAAATCTGGAGTCAGCAAAAGCTTTGCCGATTGGGGAGTCTTGTTTGCGTTCTGGGAGCAGAATCTGAAAACTTTGGCAAAGAATTATCAAAGAGGCGATGCGCGTGTTGACCCGCGTAGGGCGAATACCTGTGTGTATTGTAATCTGGGAACTTTGTGTCGCATCAATGAATTGACTCAGTCCGTCAATGAATTGCCAAACAACGAACATGAGTAATATTACCGACAGTCAACAACGCAAGGCCGCGCTAAATCCTGAACAGTCTTTCATTGTGCGTGCCCCTGCGGGTTCTGGTAAAACAGAATTACTTATCCGTCGTTATCTAAGATTACTCTCTGGTGTCGAATCTCCTGAAGAAATTATTGCCATTACCTTCACGCGCAAAGCCGCAGCAGAGATGCGCAGACGAATTATTTCATCACTGGATCTAGCCCGAACGGGTGAGACACCCAAAGACGAATATCAAAAAGAAACCTATGAATTGGCAGCAGAAGTTCTCAAGCGAGATGAAACTCAAAAATGGCAGTTGCAAGATAACCCCGGACGATTACGCATACAGACAATTAATTCACTATGTTCAAATATCACACGGCAAATGCCAGTGCTCTCGCAACTAGGCGCACAACCAGAAATACTGGATGATGCCAGTGAACTCTATCTGCAAGCTGCAGAACGTACCATTCTTGCCATAGAAGATGGCGAGAGTTGGTCAGATGCCGTTGCTGAATTACTGGAGCATCTGGATAATGATCTACCAAGGTTGAAAAACTTATTAGCCGATATGTTGCAACGCCGCGATCAATGGCTGCGACATCTTGCTAACGGTAACATCAGTCGTGAGCAACTTGATCAGGCCTTACATAATATTGTTTCGACGACATTAAAAAGCGCACGTGATTTGATTCCAGAAGAATTGGAACTTATCGGCTTACTGAACTATGCCGCGATAAATTTAATCAATGAAGGCTCACCATCATCAATCACAGAATGTGCAATACTTGACTCATTGCCGCAAGCCGATCCTGCCGCCTTGTCGCAATGGTATGGCATTGCAGAATTTTTGCTCACGCAGAAGAATGAGTGGCGCAAGACCGTCAACAAAAAAAATGGTTTTCCTGTTGACGGTAGTAGAGCAGATGAAAAATTTGGAGAAGAATGTGCTAAAAGCATCAAGGATCGCTATAAAGCCTTAGTACAAACCTATGCAGAGAATGAAAACCTATTAGACATACTCATCGAGATACGCTGCTTGCCCGAAGTCTGGATATCAGTTCGGGAAGATGGTAAAAATGGACACGGTACATGGCTCAATGACAACCAATGGAAAATTCTTAAGACCTTACCAACATTATTAATCATCGCCGAGGCACAATTACGGGTTCTATTTTCAGAACGCGGCAAGATCGATTTTACTGGGATTGAACAATCCGCTTTGCTGGCTTTAAGGGATAACGAACAGCCGACAGATATAGCCTTACAACTCGACTATCGAATTCAGCATATTCTGGTGGATGAGTTTCAGGATGTCTCCGTCAGTCAGTATGATTTATTGGAAAAACTCACTGAAGGCTGGAGCGACAATGATGGCCGCACATTGTTTCTGGTCGGTGACCCCATGCAATCCATCTATCGTTTCCGCGAAGCAGAAGTAGGTAAGTTCTTGAGCACTTTTGTCAATCAACAGATAGGCCAGGTACCGTTACAGTCGCTCATATTGGGGGTTAACTTTCGCTCGCAACAAGGAGTCGTGACCTGGGTCAATGATGCCTTTGAAAAAATCCTCCCACAACAGGAAGGCATTGCCAACGGCGCCGTGAATTATTCGCCCGTGCTGGCCGCAGATGATTCAGGCGCAGGGCAGGTGGTGATACATCCATTATTTAAAGATGACCTTAACGGCAGCTTATATGAAACCTACCAGGAAGAAGCGAAGCAGATTGTTTGCACCATAAAGCAGGTGGAAGGAGAAACAGGGGATAAAAACCCGCATAAATCAATCGCCATCCTGGTACGCAGCCGACCACAACTGGATACAATCGTCACCCATTTGAAACAAGCCGAAATCTGCTTTCAGGCAGTCGATATAGAACGCTTGAGTCACCGTGCCGCGATTCAGGATTGCCTGGCTTTAACGCGGGCATTATTGCACCCGGCAGATCGTGTTGCCTGGTTATCTATATTACGTGCTCCTTGGTGCGGTTTAACTCTGGCCGATCTGCATGCCCTCGTCGGCAAACAACAGGCAATATCTATCTGGTCATGTATGAATGATGAATTAAGAATGGAAAAACTCAGTAAAGATGGTCAACAGCGATTATTAAAACTAAGAGAAGTGCTCAACAAGGCAATGGTAAATCGCAGACGTAAATCATTATGTCGCACGGTTGAAATGGTCTGGATGGAAATAGGTGGGCCAGTCACACTGGAAGATGAGTCAGATCTGGAAAATGTACAGACCTACTTTAATGTCTTGCTGCAAGAGGAAGAAAGCAGTGATCTGAAAACACTTGCCAAACTGGAAAAGGCCGTCGAAGGACTCTATGCAGCAACAGAGGGGCAAAGTCCAGATATTTCAGATGGAATAAACGTGCAGATCATGACCATTCACAAGGCCAAAGGCCTGGAATTTGATATCGTCATCTTGCCGGGGTTAGGTAGAAGAGGTCAAAATGAAGGCAAACGTTTATTGCTTTGGCAAGAACAACAACGCGAAGATGGGGGTAACGATTTGTTATTGGCACCCATCAAGGAAACTGGTATCGATGATGATAAGTTATACCGTTATCTGGAAATGTTAGAAAAAGCCAAACTAAAAAATGAACAAGGTCGTCTGCTTTATGTCGCCGCGACACGTGCAAAAGAACAACTGCATCTATTCGGTGTGACCAAAGCATCAAAAAAGAAAAACGAAATATCTTCGCCGCAGGAAAATACATTACTCGCAAAACTTTGGCTGGCGGTAGAAGCAAACTATCAGAAGGCCTATACATCAGGACATGAAAATGTTGTCAAAGAGACAACTCAACCTGCTGAAATAAAAAACCATCTTCGTCGATACATAATCACCTGGGAAAGACCAAAGCCACCAAAAAATGTGAATTGGCAGCAGAGCAAAGCGACTGTGGAGAAAACCTTGGACAATGACATTAAATTCGAATGGGCTACGGAAACCATTCGACACGTCGGTCTTGTGACGCATCGTTGTATTCAACTCATGGCCGAAGATCAAAAGCCTTGGGATAAAGAAAAAATACAACACAAACGCGCTTGGTTCCTCCAGGCACTAAGGCGACAAGGTGTTGGAGAAGAAGAAATCTATGCAGCGAGCCAACGAGTCGAAGAAGCCCTAACCAATATGATTAAAGATGAACGTGGTCAATGGCTGCTTTCCAAAGAACATCAACAACAAAACAATGAATACACTCTAAGTGGGGTATATCAAGATAAAGTTATTAGTGTGGTTATTGATCGCACCTTTGTTGATAAAGACGGGACACGTTGGATTATAGATTATAAAATCAGTCGTCACGAAGGAACAGATGTAGAGTCATTTCTCGATCAGCAACAGCAACGCTATAGAGATCAACTGGAAAAATATGGAGCCTTAATGCAAGACTATGGAAAACAGCCAATTAAGCTAGGGCTATATTTTCCCCTGTTACGAGGCTGGAGAGAGTGGGAGATTAGTGGTTAACAGTCAATTAATTCTAGAGCGTTGCCTATAGGAAGATAATAATTGAATTAAGCTGGCATCAATTCGGCTATCTTATTGAATGCTGATTTCTCAAGCTGTCTTATACGCTCTGCTGAAACACCATATTCGTCGGCCAGCTGATGAAGGGTTTGTTTTTTCTCAGTTAGCCAACGTCTGTTAATAATATTTTTACTGCGCTCATCAAGCTGTTCCATGGCTTCAGTTAATGCCTCAAACTGAATACCCTCGAGCTGAGCCATTTCTAGCTCTTCTTCAGGACCTTGCCTTTTATCTTCAAGGTAAGCCGCGGGACTAAATGGCGGCGCATCGTCATCTATTTCAGGGGCATCAAAGGAAGAATCGTGAGCACTGAGTCTCTTTTCCATCTCAATGACCTCTTGCGGCTTGACGCCAAGATCTTTAGCTACGGAATCGATCTCTTCTTTACTTAACCAAGCTAAACGTTTTTTAGATGAACGCAGGTTGAAGAAAAGCTTTCTCTGAGCCTTGGTTGTGGCGATTTTTACAATTTTCCAGTGACGTATAATATATTCATGCATCTCGGCACGAATCCAGTGCACAGCAAATGAAACCAGACGGACACCAACCGTTGGGTCAAAGCGTTTAACGGCTTTCATCAAGCCAACGCTACCTTCCTGAATTAGATCGGCTTGCGATAGACCATAGCCGCTGTAACCTCTTGCAACTTTGACCACAAAGCGAAGATGAGACATAACCAGTTGGCGTGCAGCCTCAAGATCACCCTCTTTGCTGTAGCGTTCCGCTAATAAGCGTTCTTCGTCTGCGCTGAGCACCGGAATCTTGTTAACGCTCTGGAAATAGCTTTTCAGAGACCCAGCGTTCAATGCAATTGGCGTCATCATGGCGTTACTCATTAAATTTGATTAATTCTCCCATCAATTGCGTGCAATTTTAGCACTCGTAGAGTAAGAGTGCTAATAATATTCAAGAGTTCTGTGCATTTTAAGTGGAAAACCAGCATAAATTAAACTAACCATATTGATATATGGAGGCCTTCACATCATTCAAGACCATCGAATAAAACGTAAGGCAATATCGTTATTTTGTAAAGTTTTGTATAAAAAGGCCTCATTTTGCGAGAATTTTCCTTCAATCATCGCAGCAATACCATAAAACCTCTCAATTAGCGTGCTTTTAGCTACTACTTATCCATTATAGGCTTGTCGGAAAATGGGGTTTTTAGCTTGTTGTGAATATTTAAGTCCTTGTTATTAAATATTTTATTTTCTTAAAATTGGACTGATTTTGAATTAACCGACAAGCCCAT
Organism: Gammaproteobacteria bacterium; assembly: GCA_965261165.1. Taxonomy (GTDB): domain Bacteria; phylum Pseudomonadota; class Gammaproteobacteria; order Eutrophobiales; family Eutrophobiaceae; genus SMWN01. The sequence goes on from OZ253445.1 coordinate 1,810,691, forward strand.
TATCGAGCTGCATCTCCAGATAACGTATTTGTTGCAGTATATTCATCCCCGTCTTAAGGCGATGAATGATTTATGTCTTACTAAAAGCATATCTGTGAACCAACCTTGGGTAGTTTTTTTTAAGAAGTTTTTTCTAGGACATCAAATGAATAATCTTTAAGGTTTTTAGAATGGTCTTATTTTGCCTGTTTCGGTAGAATCAGTGCGGATTATGCAAAGGTCTCTAAAAAGCGGTTTATTGTTGATTTTATTCTTGCCGAATATTGTTTCTGCCAAACTGCTGGACTCAGAGCAGGTAAATCAATTTATTGATGAAATGGTAAGTAAACATGGTTTTGATACCAACGAATTAAGAATACTGTTTGGTGGAACGAAATATTCAGATAGAGTTTTACAGGCCATATCTAAACCTGCTGAAGGTTTGTCTTGGTATAAATATCGTAAAATTTTTTTAAAAGACTCCCGTATTGATAAGGGTGTTACGTTTTGGAAAAAACATAAAGAGGCCTTAAATAGAGCTAAGGAGATATATGGTATTCCACCTCAAATCATTATTGCGATTGTGGGTGTCGAGACACGATATGGGGAATATAAAGGCAATGATAAAGTAATGGATTCTCTGGCAACACTTGCTTTTCATTATCCAAGACGGGCAAGGTTCTTTCGTAGCGAACTGGAACAATTTTTATTGCTGACCAGAGAGCAGAATGTAAATCCACTTTTACTAAAAGGATCTTACGCGGGGGCAATGGGTATTCCACAATTTATTTCCAGTAGTTACCGAAATTATGCGGTGGATTTCGATAATGATGACAAGAAGGATCTTTGGCAGAATCCGACCGATGCAATTGGCAGTGTCGCGAATTATTTTAATCGGCATGGGTGGGAAACAGGCTCATCAGTGACGTATCCTGTGCGTGTTACTGGGGATAAGGTAAATGCTGTTATAGATAAAGATTTAAAGCCAAATATCAGGGCAGGCGACCTGAAAAATTACGGTATTGCTTCTGATCAGGATATTGCAGAAACTACGCTGCTCAAAGTGATGAAGTTCGAGCAAAAAGATCATAATGATTTCTGGATTGGGCTACATAATTTTTATGTGATTACGCGTTATAATCACAGCGCATTGTATGCTATGGCTGTTTATCAGTTATCAGAAGAAATAAAAAAAGAATACGAGGAAGAGACCGTTGTTAAGAAATAGAATATATTAAGTATGAGGCTACATTACCGCATTTATTTACCATTGATCTTTCTTGCATTCTCCGGATGTTCTTTTATAACGGCTGAACATGATGATGCCCCTGACACAGTTTTAGATACTCGATACATACCTGATGCCATCCCAAAAACAGAAACCAGAAGTAAATATGGAAATCCAAAATCTTATGTCGTCTTTGGTAAACGTTATTATGTGATGAATGATAATAATGGATTTACTGAGCAAGGCATTGCATCCTGGTATGGTAAGAAATTTCATGGCATGCGAACCTCAAGTGGTGAAACCTACGATATGCATGCCATGACAGCAGCGCATAAAACTTTAATACTGCCTGCTTATGTTGAAGTGACTAGTCTTGATAATGGCAAAAAGGCCGTTGTCAAGGTAAATGATCGTGGCCCATTCCATGAGAACAGGATTATTGACCTGTCTTACTCAGCAGCAACAAAACTTGATATTGTTGCCAAAGGCACTGCCTTGGTAAAAATACGCGTCCTGGACTCAGGATATACATCGAGACAGGCTTCCAAGAAGCGAGGTGCACCTGTTGAAACAAAATCTCCTGATCATTCGTCAGGGGATTTTTTTATACAGGTCGGTGCTTTTTCTGAATTGAGAAATGCGGAGACCTTACGTAGAAAATTAAATGCGATAAGTGATACTCTGGTAAAAATAAGTCAGGTAGTTGTTGATAACAGGTTACTCTATAGAGTAAGAGTTGGACCATTATCAGATATAGAGTATGCAGATAAGATAGTACAACAATTAAATCAGCTTGATGAATATAATCATCATATCGTCATTAACTAAAAAATTTACATATAACGCCTATGGTTAAAAATATATTTATATTATTGATTGGACAATTACTGATTAGCTGTTTTGTTTATGCCGGAGTGACTGCAATTCCTGCGCCGCCAAGCATCAAGGCAAATGCATACCTACTCCAGGATTTTGACAGTGGAAAAATTCTGGCATCAGACAATATTGATCAGAGATCCTCCCCCGCAAGTCTGACCAAGATGATGACAGCCTATGTTGTCTCAGGTGAATTAGCTGCAGGTCGAATTTCACAGGATGATGAAGTTCTGGTAAGCGAAAAGGCATGGAAAATGCCTGGTTCACGTATGTTTATAGAAGTAAATAAAAAGGTATTACTCAGTGATTTATTACAAGGAATGATTATTCAATCTGGTAATGATGCTAGCGTGGCGTTGGCAGAATATGTTTCTGGAAGTGAAGAAGTGTTTGCAGAGCTTATGAATCAATATGCCAATGCTTTAGGGATGACAAATAGTCATTTTGTGAATAGCACAGGTTTGCCAGATGAACAGCATTATACGACAGCAAAAGACATGGCAATTCTGGCGGAAGCTTTGCTCAGGGATGCGCCTGAAATATATGCTCTGCATTCTGTGAAGGAATTCACCTTTAATAACATTACACAGCAAAATAGGAATAGGTTGCTTTGGCGTGACCCAAGTGTTGATGGTATTAAGACAGGGCATACAGTAGCTGCGGGGTTCTGCCTGGTAGTTTCGGCAAAGAAAGATAAGATGCGACTTATCTCAGTAGTGATGGGTGCTGGAAGTGATTCCACAAGGGCAAAGGCGAGTCAGTCACTACTTGCTTATGGCTTCCGATTTTTTGAGACACAGAAAATATATAGTGCCGATGAGAAAATCACCTCAACAAAAGTATGGAAAGGTGATTCTGAGGAATTGGCGCTCGGTATAAATACTGATCTTTATATTACCTTTCCCAGGGGCCAGAAAAATCAACTAACAACTAAATTTGGTTTATCGAACCAATATATTGCACCCTTAAACAAAGGAGATGTACAGGGCAGCCTGAAAATCAGCTTTGCGGATAATATAGTCGCCGAGGAAAAATTAATCGCACTGCAATCGGTTGATGAAGGGAGCATTATTGCCCGTTTGAAGGATAGCTTCCAACTTCTTTTAGAATAACCTCAATATGTCTTCTATTGTATATCTTAACGGCCTCTACCTACCGATTGAAGAAGCTAAAATCTCTGTGCTAGATAGAGGCTTTACGTTTGGTGATGGCGTGTATGAGGTGATTCCTGTTTATCAGGGGCATATTTTCAGGTTAAAAGAACATATCGAAAGACTGAATAATAGTCTTAATGAGGTGTATATAGACAGACCGCATGATCTGGTGCAGTGGCAGGAAATTTTACGCGAATTGATTCAGCAGAACCCTGCAAAGGATCATTCTTTATACATTCAAGTGACCAGAGGTGTTTCAGAGAGAGAGCACGCCATAGAAACGGCAACAAAACAAACGGTATTTGCAATGGGTCGACCGTTACTTAAAAAGAATCGTTCTGCAGGGATATCTGCTATTGTTGAGGAAGATATTAGATGGAAATATTGTCATATCAAGGCAATCACTTTGCTCCCCAGCGTTATCTTGAAGCATAAAGCAAAGCAGGCAGGTGCGACGGAAACATTGTTAGTAAAGGATGGTTACGTGACTGAGGGTGCGGCAAGTAATGTATTTATAGTCAAAGGTGATGTTGTTAAAACTCCTCCTAAAGATGGCAATCTGCTTCCGGGCATTACCAGAGATGTTATTGTTGAAATATTATTAGAATCAGATATCCCTTGTGAAGAGGCGCCTATCACTGATAAGAATTTGAGGCAGGCAGATGAAATCTGGATCACCAGCTCCACTTGGGAAATTGTGCCAGTGGTCAAGCTAGATGCCGATCCTGTTGGAGCAGGCAAACCCGGTGAAGTATGGCAAAAAATCTCTGAAATTTATCAGACATTTAAACTTGGAATGACTAATTAACTGAATGGTGGATATATACAAAGAATTCATCATTGAGGCAGCACACTTGTTGCCTAATGTTCCCGAAGGTCATAAATGTAAAAGGCTGCATGGTCATTCTTTCGGGATAGAAGTTCATGTAGGAGGGGATGTCGGTCCAGAATCGGGTTGGGTGATGGATTTTGCGCAGTTAAAGGACAATTTCAAGCCGGTATTTGAACAATTAGATCATCACTATCTCAATGAGATTGAAGGTCTGGAAAACCCCACCAGCGAGAATCTGGCGCGTTGGGTATGGGATCGCTTAATCGGAGATTTACCACAACTTTCAACCATTATCGTAAAAGAGACCTGTACTAGCGGCTGCATATACAAGGGAGATTAATAGTAGCCTTTGATTCCTCTCTTATCCTGAAAAATATACTGCCTGTAAAACTCTCCGTTTTCCTAGGGGGGGGGGGAAGACCAGGTTATAGGAACCGATACTCCAAATCCCCAGATAGAAATCCCTAAAACGTAAGAAGCCTTGGCTGTACACGGTTAACAACAAGGGTTAGCAGCAAAACCCTGCATCACCCGATGGCTGCACAACGCAGAGCTTATGACCATGCTACCCTAAAAACTCGATACAAGGAACGATTGACTCACAGCTGGTGCTGGTTTATTGGCCACTGCTCAATTAGTGGACTCCCTTGGACTACATGAGCCTCCCTGAGCCAATCGATAAGCACTTCCCCAGCCAAAAAAATAATTGGGGTACCAGCCCTCTATATTCATCAAGGCCCTCATCCTGATGCAACGCGGACAACATTCTGTTGCTTGGCCCAGCGGTACCGGAAAAACTCACATAGCTATGACACTTGGCCATAAGCTTATTGAGCAAGGGGTGCGCTGTAAGCTGTATCCCGCCATAGCCTTAGTTCAGCTATTGCAGCAGGCCAAACGTGAGCTGGATTTGATGTCGGTTATGACACGGTTGGATAAATACCGAGTCATCATCATAGACGACATCGGCTATGTAAAGAAAACGGACGCCGAGACGCATGTGCTATTTGAATTCATTGCACACCGTTACGAAAGCGCAAGCTTAATCATCACAGCCAAGCGGCGAGTTTTTGGTCGAACAAGTTCAAATCGATCACAAACGGCATTCGTTTTAGGGATATTTGGATAAGTTCAAAGGTGAACAATGGTTGGATTGTCTAAAAATTACTGGAATGGTCTATACTTTAATAAAAAAAGCGTTATTTTTATGAACAGAGTCGAAGCAATCTGAACTCATCAAATGGGGATGCCTTGTTATGTTTATGTGGAGCTGTGAATTACGCAAGATATTTACATGGCTACACAGGATACTGCCTGTACCGGCAGGTTAAGGCATAGTCTATTTTCTTGGTGGTCTCGACTTTGGGCATCCAGCGTCGTTCTACCTCCTGCATCCATGCAGTCGCCTGCATCAAATCTTTTTGTGAATGAATGAAATAATTATGGAAATATGCCGCACGAGACCGCCATCCGACTCATCATTGGCTGAGGAAAAATGGGAATTCTGGATTGATCGCGGTGGCACGTTTACCGATGTGGTTGCGCGGCAACCGAATGGCGAGGTAATAACGCATAAGTTGCTCTCGGAAAATTCTGAGCAGTATCGTGATGCGGCGATTCAAGGTATCAAGGATATTCTAGCCATCGGTGAGCATGAAAGCCTGCCGGTGGAAAAAATTGCCGCTATAAAAATGGGCACCACGATTGCCACCAATGCGTTGCTTGAAAGGCAGGGCGAGCCGACCTTGTTGGTCACCACCAAAGGGTTTAAGGATCAATTAAGAATTGGCTACCAAACCCGCCCCGATTTGTTCGCGCTGCATGTTCAACTGCCAGAGATGTTGTATTGCGATGTGTTGGAGATTGATGAGCGTATCGATGCACAGGGTCACATTTTGACCCCGTTGGATGAAGGCGCGGCGAGAAACGGGTTGCAGGGTCATTATGATAATGGATTGCGTGGGCTTGCCATCGTGCTGATGCACGGTTATCGATACCATCAACATGAGATGCAATTACAGCGTCTTGCCGAACAAATTGGTTTTACCCAAATTTCGGTAAGCCATCAGGTTAGTCCGCTGATGAAGCTGGTTTCTCGTGGCGATACGACTGTCGTAGATGCCTATCTTTCGCCGATATTACGGCGTTATGTCAATCATGTTACCGCACAGCTCGGCGACCTGGAGCAACATGGCGGCAGACTGATGTTCATGCGTTCCAACGGCGGATTGACCGATGCTAAATTTTTTCACGGCAAAGACGCTATTTTATCTGGCCCGGCTGGGGGCGTGGTCGGTATGGCGCGGGTTTGTGAAGCGGCTGGATTCAACCGCGTTATTGGCTTTGATATGGGTGGCACATCCACTGATGTTAGTCATTATAACGGCGAATTTGAGAAAGCATTTGAAACCCAGGTTGCAGGGGTGCGCCTGCGTGCGCCGATGATGTTAATTCATACCGTTGCAGCAGGTGGTGGCTCGATACTGCATTTCGATGGCGCACGTTTTCGGGTTGGACCAGATTCCGCTGGTGCCAACCCGGGACCCTGTTGTTATCGCAAAGGGGGACCACTCGCCATCACTGACTGTAATGTTATGCTGGGAAAATTGCAGCCATCATTATTTCCTAATGTATTCGGAGAAAACGCCAATCAGGCATTGGATTACCACCGAGTTGTAAGCGGATTTCGTGAACTGGTGAGCGAGATTGAGCAAGCGACCGGCGAATGCCGTACCGCCGAAGCCGTGGCAGCCGGTTTTTTGACCATTGCGGTGGAAAACATGGCCAATGCGATTAAGAAAATTTCGGTGCAACGTGGCTATGATGTATCCGAATATACCTTGTGTTGTTTTGGTGGTGCTGGCGGACAACATGCCTGCTTGGTGGCAGATGCGTTAGCCATGCAACGCATTATCGTGCATCCATTCGCCGGGGTATTGTCCGCTTATGGCATGGGTTTGGCGGATACGGTGGTTGAGCGTCAACAGGCGGTTGAAACAATTTTAACCGAGCAAGTGATTGCCGATTTAGCGAAAAAACTGGATAAATTGCAACAACATGGGGTGGAGGAGATCAGGCAGCAGGGCGATACGGGCATGGATTTATCGTTCAAACGCCTGTTACATATTCGTTATCAAGGCTCGGATACTGCGCTGGTTGTGGCACATGCCCCGTTCAAAGCGATTGTCAGTCAATTCGAGGAGGTGCATCAAATGCGCTTTGGGTTTATCTCTACGGATAAGGAGATGATTGTCGAATCCATTCAGGTCGAGGTTACTTCGCCAGCACGGTCGTCCACAGTAGTCCATCATGTGGCAACACCGCCCAACGGCACATCTGCCAATGCCGAGCCTGATGCAATCAAGCAATGTTATATGGACGAGGCGTGGCACGATACGCCCTTTTTCCAACGCCAATCATTATTCGTTAATCAGTCCGTCAATGGTCCCGCGGTGATACTTGACCCGACGGCGACCATTGTGGTTGAACTGGGCTGGTGTGCGACCTTGACAGCAGACAATAATCTTGTATTGGAGCGTTATCAACAACGTAAACAAGTGAAGGCGATTGGTACCGAAGTCGACCCGGTGATGTTAGAAATATTCAATAATTTATTTATGTCCATCGCCGAGCAGATGGGTTCGGTTTTGGAGAATACGGCAGCATCAGTGAACATCAAGGAAAGACTGGATTTTTCCTGTGCGATTTTCGATCCATCGGGTGCGCTGGTCGCCAATGCACCACATATGCCGGTACATCTCGGTTCTATGGGAGAAAGCATTAAAACCATCATACGCGAACGCAGTGATATTGCGCCGGGCGATGCGTATATCCTCAATACCCCCTACAACGGCGGCACCCACTTGCCCGATGTGACCATCATCAAGCCAGTGTTTGCGGCGGATGGTAGTATTTTATTTTATGTTGCTTCGCGTGGGCATCATGCCGATATTGGTGGCACGACCCCGGGTTCGGCACCCGCTGATTCGACCAGTATCGAGCAGGAAGGCATTGTCATTGACAACGTCAAGCTGGTTGAAAACGATCGTTTTCGTGAACCGGAAATCTACGCGCTGATTACCCGTGGGGACTGGCCAGCACGCAATCCAGCGATGAATATTGCCGATTTCAAAGCGCAGCTGGCAGCCTGTGAAAAAGGTGCCAGAGAATTGATTAAATTGACCGATCATTATGGAGTAGCAACAGTACATGCCTACATGAAACACGTTCAGGATAATGCTGAAGAATCGGTGCGGCGGGTGTTGGAGGTGTTGGAAGGTGGTGCGTTTACCTACAAAATGGATGATGGTAACCAGATTTCCGTATCCATAAAAGTCGATCAAAGCAAGCGTACAGCAAGCGTCGATTTCACTGGCACCAGTGCCCAACATCCGGGTAACTTTAATGCCCCGACTGCGGTGGTGCGGGCTGCGGTACTCTATGTTTTCCGTTGTCTTGTGGACGATAATATCCCGCTGAACGAGGGCTGTTTGCAGCCGATGGATATTATTATTCCAGCGCATTCCATGATTAACCCCGAATACCCGGCTGCGGTCATTGCAGGTAATGTTGAAACCTCGCAATACCTAGTCGATACCCTGTTCGGCGCACTCAATGTGGTGGCAGCATCGCAAGGCACTATGAACAATTTTATCTGGGGCAATGAGCAATACCAGTATTACGAAACGATATGCGGGGGCACCGGCGCAACCAGCAAACAGCCAGGCACCGATGCCGTGCATTCACATATGACCAATTCACGCTTGACCGATCCGGAAGTATTGGAATGGCGCTTTCCGGTTATTTTGCAGTCATTTGAGATTCGCAAACATTCCGGCGGTGAAGGCGAGCAACGTGGCGGTGATGGCGTTATTCGCAAGGTCAAATTTCTCGAACCTATGCTGGCGAATATCATTTCAGGACATAGAAAAGTACCGCCCTATGGTTTGCATGGCGGGGCGGCGGGTAAAGTGGGTCATAACTATGTGGAGCATGCCGACCAAACCATAACCCAGCTGTCTGGCACCGCTCAGATTGCACTAAAAGCCGGCGATGTCGTGGTGATTAAAACCCCGGGCGGCGGTGGGTTTGGAGTTAAATAGAGTTCCGTAAAAAGTTTAATATCTTGAATTCCATCAGCCTATAATTCGAGCAGATAAATCGCGGCGAAGTAAAATGAGCAAAGATAGCGATAGGGCAGTTTACCGGCGTAGCGGCAGATACAAACAAGAGAAATATATCCAGCATAGAACAGAGGATTAAATGAAGTGAAAGCATTAAATTGAGACCTTTGCATTATTCAAAAAACCATCGGAAGTAGGAGGCAATTATCGGCGAAGGCGTACGCGATGCCTTTGATCCGAAAAAATTATTTCGCTAGTGTTGCGGTTAATTATGTGAATTCAAGGTTTCTGAGTGATGCAAAAAACTCCAAATGTTATACGCTAAGCCCACTATATTCATGGAAAGAGAGAAAATTTATGACTCGTGAAGCGTTTTTACAAAAATTAAAAGAATTTTCAGCGTCATTAACGAGCTATGTATCCACGAATAGCGGAGATTGGAAAGGAAAAGGTTTTATTGATACTGATGAAAGTGTATTTACTGTCTCCTCTGACTCAAAAATAATTTCTAAAATATTGGAAATCCAGTTATTTCCTAAGTTTAAAGAGTTCGCAGATGAAATTGATTGTGAAATTGTATTAGCCGAGAAGCAAAATTGGTATCCAGATTTGTCATTTGTGTCAAAAGATGACCTTTCAATCAAGTTCTCTGTTGATATTAAGACAACCTATAGACTTGATGAATACGATGGTTTCTGTAATGGGTTTACGCTTGGTTCGCACGGAGAGTACTTTCGAAATCGAGAGAGTACAAAACATACAATTCCCTTACGGGGATTATAAGGCTCACTTCTGCCTGGGGATTCTATATACCAAGGACAATATCAGCAGACATTGATGAAATAGAAACTCTAAAACTAGATGATCTCCAGGATATAACCTCAGTAATAACGGATTTAGTATTCTTCGCAGAAGAAAAGTGGAAGATTTCAAGTGATCGTGGAGGTAGCGGTAACACCGCGAATATTGGAAGCATTGACTATATTGACGATATGCTAGAGGGAAATGGAGTTTTTATTAAACTTGGTGAGCAAATATTTGACGAGTATTGGATTAACCAGGGTGTTTTACAGGTACTCAATCCAAAGAAACCAGGCCAATTTAAAAAGCTCACTAAGCTTACAGAATTTCTAGAATTTAAAGGAATGGATACTGATCTTATCAATCCACCCAAACCTAAACGGAAAAACAAAACGAATGACCACTAATGACCCAGGTACCACCAATAAAATCTCAAGGGATTAAGACGAAACTCGTTCCCTGGATACAAAGCATAGTTCCTGAAAATTTTGCCGGTAGATGGATTGAACCTTTTATGGGAACAGGAGTGGTTGCTTTCAATGTTGCCCCTCAACACGCATTGCTTTGCGATACCAATCCGCATCTAATTAATTTCTATAGTGAAATTAAGTGCGGCAAAATAACTGCCCCTATTGTTAGAAAGTTTTTAGAATATGAGGGGGAAAGACTTCTTGAAAAAGAAGGTGAACACTACTATGAAATCAGAGAACGATTTAACGAAAAGCATAACCCTTTAGATTTTCTTTTTCTAAATAGGGCTAGCTTTAATGGAATGATCCGATTTAATAGAAAGGGTGGTTTTAATATCCCTTTCTGCAAAAAGCCAAACCGCTTTGCCAAAGCTTATGTGACAAAAATTGTTAATCAAGTTGAAGCTGTCGAGAAAATTATCAAGCATAAGGACATTGAATTTAAATGCCAAAGTTTCGAAGAAACAATTGGCGAGGGCTCAGATGACTGCTTTGTTTATTGTGATCCCCCTTATATTGGGCGTCATGTAGATTACTTTAATGGCTGGGATGAAGAGCAAGAAAACAAGCTGTTTGATGCATTAGATACATATCCTGCTAAATTTATTCTTTCCACATGGCATCACAATGATTTTAGGGAGAATGAATTTATTGAATCCTTATGGAGCAAGTACAACATACTAACGAGAGAACATTTTTACCACGTTGGAGGTAAAGAAAGTAATCGAAACCCTATGGTTGAGGCGATAATAACTAACTACGAGGTATGTTGCCGAAAAGAAAAAAGAGAAATCCAAGAACAGCTTACCTTATTAGAAGACCGTGCAAACTATCGCGTATAACAAGTCAAAGCACTCGGGCGTAGCAAAGCTGGGCTGGTGTACGAGGCATTATTCAAGCAACCATCGGAAGTGGGCTCGATTTTTATCGGCGAAGGCGTACGTGATGCCTTTGACCCGAAAAAATTATTTCGCTAGTGTTGTGTTTATGTGAATTCAAAAAAAAGGGGTAAGAATATGTCTCAAAGAAATATTACTTTAGCGAAAAAATTATTACCATTAATGCAAAAATCGGGCAAGTTGATTGCAGATGATATAACAACTACCAATTCTTTTGCTAAGTACATTCAAGAAATTATATCGTTGGGATATGATGGTGATATTCACAGTAATTTTTCTAAGTTTATTTGTCATAATTATTATTTAGCAAGCGAGGACAAGGTTGAATGGGTTGGTGAAATTTTATGATGATGCCGGTGTCAGCTGTTCGGTGCATGATACTCAAAAGAGAACTTGGCGCCACCTTCACTTTTTTAAACATAGCTGTCATCTGCATTGTGCGCTTTCGCGTATCCTGTCGAGTGATGGCAAGGTATGATTGGTAAAGGTGCCATGGGCGCGTTCAGGGGGCGTTTTACTTTGTTGTTTGCAGCCTTGGCGATGGCCTTGATTGAACGCGAGATGCCGGTGAATAAGGTCGGTCAATTGTTGGGAGAAAATACCCATCGGATTTGGACAATCTTTAATCACTGCCATCACTCGTTGAATGCGTTTAGCTTATCAAGCCGATGCTCCAAGCGTGTTAACGCAACTGGGCTTTGACGAAACCTCGCGCCGTCAGGGACACAATTATCTAACCGTCGCTGTGGACTTGAAAGAACGGCGGGTACTGCACGCCGTCACAGGAAAAGAGAGCAACACAATCAAACAAATAGGGGACTATTTAGCAATGAAAGGTATCGATAATAGGTCAATCACCCAAGCCAGCATGGTTCTCTCACCAGCCTTCATTGCGGGCATTAGAAAATACTTTCCCGAAGCCACAATTACCTTTGACCGCTTCCACGTGGTTAAACTGCTGAACGGTGCGTCCGCAAGCAAGTTCGGCGCGAACATGATGCCTTAAAAGGTCATAAATATACCTTTTTGAGAAACTCGAAAAACCTGTCCGCTCATAAACAAACCGCATTATCTGAGATGATTTCGTTATATCCCACACTCGGGGAAGCATACCGACTAAAGGTGTTATTTAACGACCTTTGGGACATGCCAACCAAACAGACGGCGAAGATATTCATTGCGCAGTGGTGCCGTGAAGTAGAATTAAGCAAGATACCCGCGTTTATCAGCTTTGCTAAAACCGTCAAAACACATTTGTCTGGTATTATCAACTACGTTGAAACCCATATTACGAATGCTATTTTAGAAAGCATTAATAACAAAATTCAAATGACCAAACGAAGAGCGCGTGGCTATCGTAATACTGATAATTTTATCAACATGATTTACTTCCTGTGTGGGAAGTTGAAATTCAATTACCCACTGTATTCTTCATAGAGTCAAAGAAAACAACCGAGTACTCCTGGGGCAAGTGCTGCTGGCATTGAAGGAGTTTGCAGCACCGCCCATTAATAACCCGATATTGGACAAGAGTGACGGCTTCTGCAGGATAAATCCGTGCAAAAAAAGCCAATTGAGCACTGACAAGGCACCGAACTGGTATTTTTTAGTAAACAGGGTTCTTGAGTAAACCTCTCAGCACTATCTGCGGTAATGGCCAGCCATAAGGCTTGAAAGAAGGATTCACCGGCCATTGAAGTGCTGGTGCTACTCTATCTGGGGATTTGGGGATACATACAAACTTACTAAAATCGAACAATCATGGCATCATATTCTAAACGTATTGGATCTATAATAACGATATATGCTTGGAGGGTGGCAGGGTTATGGTATCTATTGTCGCGAAAAAAAGCGTTGCATGTGTTAAATCAGTAGTTTTTTTATTAAGTTTTGCAATATCAACATATTCTCACTCAGACATCTTAGAAAAAGTGGTGGTTACCGCGCAAAAACGTGAGCAATCTATTCAAGATGTGGGTGTTGCAGTTACAGTGTTTAGTGGTGATGCCATTAAAGAACTCGGAATTACAAACAGCATCGATCTGGCAGCACAAACGCCTGGTTTAAATTTCGGTACGCCTGTCGGTGAGGGTAATAATGCATCCATCACGATGCGTGGCGTTGGTCTAAATGATTTTAATGATAATAACGAGGGTCCTGTAGCAGTATATATTGATGATGTCTACAAAGCAGCACTTCCAGGATTAACATTCCAACTTTTTGATGTTGAGCGTGTAGAAATACTAAAAGGTCCACAGGGCACACTCTATGGAAGAAATACCACTGGTGGTCTGATACATTTCATTACCAGAAAACCGCATGAAGAGGCTGGGGCAAATATAGAGGCGGGATACAGTTCTTATAACACTGTTAAGACAGAGGGATTTATCAATGCCGCAATCACTAACAATGCTTACGCTAGATTATCTTTTTCTTCACACGACAGCTCAGGTTATGTTGAAAATCGTATTGGTGAAGATACAAATGCAGTGGACAGTTATGCGGCACGCTTACAATTATTGTTCCCTGTCTCAGGCCAGTTTGAGGCGCTCTTCAGCGCAAATATTGTACAGAGTGGTGCAAATGCCCCTGCTTATCAGCACCAGGTGACTACTACTGCTTCCGATGGTATTACGAGTATTGCTGCGGCAGGATTGGATGGATTGGGTTACAGAGACACAGATGGTGATAATTTTGCCGGAGATTATGACCGAGTCGGAAAATTGAATATCGACACTGGTGGGCTTAGCGCAAAGCTGACTTACGGTCTTGACAGGATAACCCTGACCTCGATTAGCGGTTACGATGTAGTGGATAAATTTCATGAAGAAGATAGCGATGTTGGCCCTAACCCATTTATTGAACCTACTTTCACTTCCAATACCAAAACCTTTACTCAGGAATTACGTCTTAATGGAAATACTGCACGTACTAACTGGATCGCAGGTTTCTATTATATGAATAACGAGAGCAGGGTTCGTAATCGTCTCGATACAAGCAATCTCATGTTTGTAGATTTTCGTGTCGAAGCAGATCAAGAAACCGATGCTTATTCAGTTTTTGGACAAATAGATTATGATCTCACTGATGAATGGACTGTTATAGGGGGATTAAGGTTATATACCGAGCAAAAAGGCTATGAGTTAACTAATATAGATGTAAATGGCGTTGTAACTGCGCCGTATGTTTTCAATTCTTCTACAGTGGGTGATCTTGCTGAACAGGATCGTCAGAATGTAAATGGTCGTTTAGGATTTGATTATCGACCAAATGATGATTTGCTTTTATATGGCGCGATATCTAGAGGCACGAAAGTAGCAGGTTTTAATCTTGGATTCCCGGATTTAACAGGTGCGTTTGGTACAAATCCTTTAGATACGATTCCCTATGATGAAGAAGACTTGAGAAGTCTTGAAGTTGGTTTCAAATCAACATTGATGGATGGATTGACTCGCTTAAATGTATCTGTGTATTACTATGATTACAGAGATTTCCAGGCCTTATCATTTCAAGGTGTTACTCAAACTATCTTTAATACGGATGCCGAGGTTTACGGTGTAGAGTTTGACATAACCATATATCCATGGAGGGGCTGGGAATTTCTCCTTGGAGGTAACCTTATGAATGCCACAGCTAAAGACATTGCAGCACAGGATGGCGTGACTGTTCGAGACCGTCAAATGGTTCTTGCTCCCGACCTGTCACTAAATGGTCTTGCGCGCTATGAATGGGCTGCATTAGGTGGCGCCTTGACAGCACAAGCTGATTTTAATTTCCAGACTGAAATATTTTTTGATATTCAGAACCATCCCATATCCTCGCAGGAAGCACATGCCGTTGGTAATGTTCGTCTAACCTATACCACTGAAGATGAAAGGGGAAAAATAGCTGTTTTCGTAAATAATGTCGCCGATCAGGAATACAAGGTCTACACCTTCGATTTCACTAGTTCCTTCAACTTTAATCAGCAGTTTTATGCCCCACCTCCTTGGGTAGGTGTAACATTAAGTTACAATTTTGATTGACGTTTTTGTGCTTCCAAACTTCACTCCCATTTTAAGCTTCGTCTGTGACGCGCACTTGGTTTGCGATCTGGTAAGTTCTTGTCAAATACTGACGAAACTATTTAAAAACAAGACTTTACTAACATCCTGACTTGGGCGTTTCAAATCCAACGTATGTGCACGTCAGACGATAAGCGCAAGGTTAACTTTCCTGATTCTGGCGTGGTTTTCAGGTCACCGTTCTCCTTTGCCTGCCAGTAACCAGTTAATATTGATACCGACTAAGGCCTCACCTCCGAGTATACATTTACCCCCTTCATGATCTTTGTGTGATGATAAAGGAATCTACCAATTGCTTCTAAGTAATCTTTAATTGCCTACGAGCTTCTTTTGAAATTTAAATACACATAAGCAGCTTGATAAGGCACAGGAGTATTATTTATTTAAAAAGAGGAAGTAGAACTTAAAAATATTAATATTTATGAGATAGCGGATTTCTTCTTATCCAGATAGGCATTAAATGCAGCTGAGGTTTGTTCAAAAGCTACATGTAATTTCTGTATCTTATCTGGGATCTTAGTTCGGTATTCTGATAGTGGAAGGTCATGAATAGTTTGTGCAAGAAATGCAATTTGCATAGCACCAACGCTGCGTGAACTTCCATCTATAGCATGGGAGAGGCCTGACACACTTTCATAATGCATTCTAGTTGCAGATAGCTCCATTTTTTGAATTAGCTCTTTTGAATCGTGTAGATAGTTCTTAATCAAGTTGGTAAGGAAATCTTCGGTTGATGTCATCAATGACAGGGCATCAAGTATCTGGTTATCGATTAAAGAAATATCTTCCAGACTAGATGAATCGACCAATTTTAGTGTTGATCTGGTATCCTGAAGAGAGTTCTCTTCATTACTTATGTATAGTGAAGAGATTGTGTTTAGTAAGATTTCTGGTTCAACAGGTTTGGCCAAATGAATATCTATGTTAGCACCCTTGCATGTTTGAATTGACTCCATTGTCACATCTGCAGTGAGCATGATAACGGGCAAATGTTTTTTTTCTGCATAAGTGAACCTTATTATCTTGGCTGCATCAATACCATCTATCACAGGCATATGCATATCCAGGATAACCATGTCAAAATCTTCTTCTTCCAATGCATCAAGAACCATCTCACCATTATCAACGATAGTGACAATATGTTTTCCACTTTCCAGGATTTTTCGTATCACTTTCTGATTAGTTTTATTATCTTCACCAACGATTATTTTTATACCTTCAATATTTGATAAATTTATCTTGGTATGACCATATCTCATCAATCCAGCTTGGTCATAATCAGGGAGGTTCCCGGCAGTCACTGAATGTAATATTCTATAAAAATTATTCCTGTCCATGTTGTTGCTGAATATAGCAGAATAACCTTTGTCGATTAATTGACTGGTATCATCAGGTATGTCATTACAAGTAAGAATGAAATTTTGCTTCATTAGTTTATTTGTTAGTCTTGCCTGTTGTATAAAAACACCTGGATCTGAATCCAGATATTGAAGATTAATTATGACAGCATGATATCTTTCTCTGCTCTTATTTTTACTAACTAATTTTTCTAAAGCATCATCTAAATTATTGACACAATCGTATTTTATCATCCAATCATCAAGATAGTTTCTAATTTTTGTGTTCGAGTTATTTTGAGAATCTATCAATAGCGCATGAATATTTTTGATCTTATCGATGGTTTTATTTTCTTCTGAAATAATATTTTGTCTATCAAATTCAAGATTAAGCCAGAAGCAGGAACCTTTTTCTAAATGACTGGTGAAATTGATGTGTCCACCCATCAACTCTACAAGTTGTTTGGAAATTGCTGTACCGAGTCCAGTGCCACCATAAGTACGTATGATAGATTCATTGCCTTGCGTAAAAGCATTAAAGATACTTGATTTTTCTTCATCAGGGATGCCGGTGCCTGTGTCGTTGATTGAAAAATGTATTTTTTCGGATCTAGATGTAGATGAAACATGAGTGAGATGAATTCCGACGTGCCCTTCATTTGTGAATTTTATTGCATTACTTAGTAGATTGATTAGAATCTGTTTTAAGTGCAGTGCATCACCGCGTAATAAAAAAGGAATATCTGGTGATATATATACATTGATATTTAGTCCTTTTGACTGAGCGTTAGGTGACAGCATAGATACCGTTGAATTAATCAGTTCGTGAAGGTCAAAATCAATAATTTCAGTTTCTATTTTGCCCGCTTTAATCTTTGATATATCAAGGATATCTTTTATTAAAGCAAGTAAGGTATTTGCAGACGAATAAATTGTTTCAGTAAAATCTTTTTGTTCTGGATTGAGCGGGGTCTTAATCAAAAGGTTGCTCATGCCAATGACACCATTCAAAGGCGTGCGGATCTCATGACTCATATTGGCTAAAAACTGACTTTTAGCTTCGTTTGCAGCGTTGGCGTATTTTACTGTTCTGTGTAATTCTGAAATGAGTGTTGACATATGTACGGATAAAACGATCAGCGTAGTTATAAGGCCATAACTTAGAATTTCTTCTCCTTGCCAATACTCGCCATATTGCATGACAATACTAAAACTGATTGTGCTCATGAATGTGCTGGTGAGGAGATATTTATTACCGTATCGGAACCCGTGCCCGAGCGTCATGAATAAGTAGCCGCCGAACACGGGTACGCCGATGTCTCCCGAATGGAATATAGTGTATGAAATGAAAAACGTATCTAAAAATATTCCAAATAATCGGCGAGGAATATTTATTTTCGGTGTGATGATATTCCAGAGGAATAACAATAAACTAGTTGCACAGTAGAGTGATGGGACTAAAAACATCTCTGGCGTCACAATCCTGTAATTACTTAACCATAGTAAAAAAATTAACCATGTCAGACTTATTGAAAACTTAACAATAACTTGATTATGCTCAGAGTTTCCTCGGTTATTTAGCCTGTCTTTTATTGTCTTAAGCATCATAGTAGTATCATTTTTCATAAGATTTTATGAACATTTATGGTTCTTAATTTTTTTTAATTCATCATATTGTCGGTATTGTCTCTTAAAATTTCTATTGCTTTATTTTTTTCCTGCTGTGTAAAAAAACATCAACACATTAAGGATCAAAATACTCATCTTTCATTAAGAATGTAATCATATGCTTTGTTCAGTGGTCGAATCTCTTCGTGTGAACATTTTTTAATAAGTGCATTGAAGAGGTATCAGCAATGGATGGTATTTGTGTTTCGATAGAAGTCTCATTTTCTTTTAAGCCGCTTGGGTAGGCATTATTATTATATTTTTTCGTGACGATGTAGGGCAATAATTTTGCCCATCTGTAGATAGGGGGGCTATCTTTTAGAATTTCGTAGCCCATACGACAATATCCTTTCGTCACATCAAATCTTTCCGTTTTAAAAGATCTTCCTTTTATAACCAGTTAATATCAGATCGGGTGCCGATAATTTTGGTCAATATTAAGTGCGTTAGCTGCATTATCAAGGCATTTTACATCAATATTATTCCCTATATTTTTTTACAATACTCTCCATAATAATGCGATTGTTAACTTGGTCATTAACTATAAATATAGTGCTGTTTGTTGTTTGAAGATCAGTGTCTTTACTAATTGGATTCATGTAGTCGCTCTTAATTTCAATATTTATTAAGTCAAAAATCAATGTTTTTTGAGAAGGGCATAGACAGCTCCCGTGCCGCCATCGTTGGAAGGTGCAGAGCAAAATGCCAGAATCGAATCATATCTCTGTAACCATTTATTCAGTTTGTTTTTCAATACGGGGATCTTGTTCACTGAACCGTAACCTTTGCCGTGGATAATTCGAACACAGCAACGATTTGTTGATTGGCAATAGTTAAGGAAATCATTTAATTCCTTTTTGGCGACATTCACTGTCATGCCGTGTAGATCAAGTTCTGATCTTATTGCAAACTGCCCTCGACGCAGCTTACGTAGAGTCTTTTGTTGTACACCACTTCTTCTGAAATAAAGTTCATCACCGATTTCTATATCAAATGGAGTATCTGCCATTTGATTGAACGCCTCTTGTTCGCTGATGATCGATTGATTTTGAACAGGAGCAGGCCTGACTGTAGAAGATTCCACGCCATTGTATTCAATCACATCTACTTCACCGATTGTCTGGCGAAATAGCTTGATATCGTCTTGTGTTACGCCTTTTGGATCGGACATAGCTACTCACTGAACACTAATTGAGGTGCACCAGTCTATACTAGACTGGCGGATAAAGGGATTCTATATTTAATAATTAATGGGTCATCTCTAGAACAGTGGGTAATTTCTGATTACTTCCAATACTAGTTCATGCATATCTTCATTGCGATTTATATCTAAATTCACATCCTTTCAAATAATAATTAAATACTGTTGGGTGCATTCCTTTAAGTTTGCTTAGCCGTGTTTTAGCTAGGCCCCAAAACCCTTCGATGCCACATGCCCTGGGGTCGACCGTTGCAGAATCCTCCTAAGGTAATTGTCGATGAGAAAGAATCGGCTATGTACAGTGATGTGCGGTATGCCGATTTTGCATCGTTACATGGATGTAACTTATTAGAACAATGCAGGAGCAATTGTCGAGGAGCAAAAATTGGTAAAGTCTCGATCCTAGCTTACCGTTCGCCGAATAGGTCAAGCGGTAGCGATCATAGTTGCCGAGGGTCAGAGGGGGTATGAAATAGAATATTATAATGAAAAGTAGAATATCAGCGTCTGTGTCAAAACCTTTTAAGCATGTCAAAATCATCGGAAGCGGGCTTTAGCCGCGCAGAAAGTGCAATATGCGCTGGGTTCATGCACGAGCTTGATAATATAATTTTTTAAATACTATTATCTTGGTCAGGCATTGTTAGTTGACCAATCAACGATAGGTTTAGCATATTCGGTAGTGGGAAATATTTCAACCAGAAGAATAACAGAAAAATATTAACAGCATCTTTTGGTCAGATCTTCCTTGAGATATTAAGAAACCCACTTACGAGCGTTATAAAACATCCGCATCCAAGGACCATTTTCGGCAACCCATGAATCAGGTAGCCATGAATATTGTTTCTTCAGGAAGACCCTTTCCGGGTGTGGCATCATGATGGTAAAACGACCATCACTGGTGGTAAATCCTGTCTGACCAGCAGGCGAACCATTAGGATTTTTGGGATAGACTTCGGTCGCTTTGCCTGAATGGTCAATGTATCGTATCGTGGCAATGGCATTATTTGCCGACGGCTCATCTTGAGGTTCAACGCGGCCTTCACCATGTGCAACAACGATGGGCAATTGGGAATCCTGCATTCCCTTCAAGAGTATAGAAGGTGAGTTGAGTATTTCTACCATAACCAGACGCGCTTCAAACTGTTCAGAGATATTACGAGTAAATGCAGGCCAATGTTCTGCCCCAGGAATAATGTCCTTTAAATGAGAGAACATCTGACATCCATTACAAACACCAAGACCAAAGGTATCCTGTCTTGCAAAAAATGACTGAAATTCATTGCGTGCAACTTTATTGAATAAAATAGAATTTGCCCAGCCTCGACCCGCACCTAAGACATCACCATAGGAAAAACCACCGCAGGCAGTCAGACCCTTGAATGAATCAAGTGATACGGTTCCTGAAACGATATCACTCATATGTATATCAAGGCATTCAAATTCAGCGCGATGAAATGCTGCTGCCATTTCAACTTGTCCATTAACACCCTGTTCACGCAGGATGGCTATTTTCGGTTTTGCACTGGTGTTTATGTAAGGTGTATGAATTCTTTCATCAGCATCAAAATTTATATCCACAAACAAGCCGTTATCATCATTATCAAGCAAACGGTCATATTCCTGTTTGGCAGCGACAGGATTGTCTCTTAATGTTTGCATCCTAAAAGTTGTTTCAGACCAGGAACGGTGTAGTGAAAGTATTGCTTCTTCAAAAATAGTTTCATCATTCTTAATTATTTTTAATTGGCGCTCCTGATTTAGCGTACCAATATCATGAATATGATCTTGCAGAAATTCTGCATCTTTAAAGACTCTATAAACTTCACCCAGATCTTTTGAACGTATCTGTATGACAGCCCCTAACTCTTCGTTAAATAAAGTTGGGATTATATTGTCTGAAGAATCTGGACATAAAGGATCCAGTTTAATGTTGATGCCTTGTCGTGCCACGAAAGCCATCTCACATAGTGTGGTAAACAATCCACCATCAGAACGATCATGATATGCCAGAATAAGTCCAGACTCATTTAATAATTGAATCGATCTGAAAAATACTTTGAGGTCATGAACGTTTTCAACATCGGGGGTGTTGCCGAAGATATCCTGATAGACCTGTGTTAAACAAGAACCGCCTAGGCGATTCTTACCAAGACCCAGATCGATCAACAATAATCGTGTTTCACCTTGATTGGTTTTGAGTTCCGGGGTGAGTGATTGGCGGACATCAACGGCAGGAGAAAATGCTGTGATGATCAATGAAAGTGGTGAAATGACTTGTTTTTGTAAACCAGAATCCTGATCTAGCCACACTGTGTTCATTGATAAAGAATCCTTGCCCACTGGAATACATATCCCAAGCTCTTGACAGAGCTTGCTAACCGCCTGAACCGTGTAAAAGATTTTTGCATCTTCATCGTTCTGACCACAAGCAGCTATCCAGTTGGCAGAAAAAACGATATCTTCTAACTGAAGAATTCTTGCAGCGGCAATATTGGTAATTGCCTCACCAATGGCCATGCGCCCAGAAGCAGGGGCATCAATTAATGCAATAGGTGCACGTTCACCCATAGCCATAGCTTCACCAGTATAAGCATTAAAGGCACTGGATGTAACAGCGCAATCCGCAACGGGTGTTTGCCAGGGGCCGACCATTTGATCTCGCGCAACCAGACCAGAGATGGAGCGATCACCAATGGTAATGAGAAAGTGTTTATCTGCCACGGCGGGTAAATGCAATATGCGATGAACTGTTTTTTTTAACTCTAAGCCCTCAGTTTTGAATTGACTGTAAGTTTGCGTTTGCGTTTGAACATCTCTTTGCATACGAGGCATTTTACCTAGTAATATTGACAGGGGTAAATCGACCGCCTTGTTATTAAACAATTCGTCATTTAGAGTCAGATGTTGTTCTTTAGTCGCTTCACCAAGAAGCGCAAATGGCGCTTTTTCTCGTTCGCAAAAATAAGTAAACAATGAGACAGATTCTGGCGCTATGGCAAGGACATAACGTTCCTGAGATTCGTTACACCAGACCGCCAAGGGTGACATCCCGGGTTCATCATTGGGGATTTTGCGTAATTCAAATGTTGCCCCTCGGTGACTATCATTAACCAGTTCAGGAAGTGCATTTGACAAACCTCCAGCACCAACATCATGTATCGAGATGATCGGGTTTGCTTCATCCAATGACCAGCAGGCATCAATAACTTCCTGGCAGCGGCGCTCCATCTCTGGGTTGTCTCTTTGTACAGAAGCAAAATCAAAATTCTCTTCATTTTCACCAGAGGTCATTGATGATGCGGCACCACCGCCAAGGCCAATAAGCATGGCGGGACCACCAAGAACGATTATTTTTGCACCTGCTGGGATATTTCCTTTCTCAACATGCGCATTTCGGATCATGCCATACCCACCTGCGAGCATGATGGGTTTATGGTAGCCGCGAATCACGTCATTTTCTTTTTGTTCATAGCTGCGGAAATAGCCAGTAAGCGCAGGACGACCAAACTCATTATTAAATGATGCCGCGCCAATGGGGCCTTCTAACATGATATCCAGAGCAGAGACTATTCGATCAGGTTTGCCATGATCGATTTCCCAAGGTTGATGAAAATCAGGAATGTTAAGATTTGATACGGAAAAACCAACTAGACCTGCTTTTGGTTTTGCGCCTCGACCTGTGGCAGCCTCATCTCTGATTTCACCACCAGAACCCGTCGATGCCCCTGCATAAGGTGAGATGGCTGTGGGGTGGTTATGGGTTTCTACCTTCATCAAAAGATGAACATCTTCTTCATTCAGCTGATACTGATGTGATTTTGGATCAGGAAAAAATCTGGATGCAGAATAACCTGTGGTGACGGCAGAATTATCACTGTATGCGGACAGTACCTTGCCTGGGCTTTTCTGATGAGTTTGTCGAATCATATCGAAGAGAGAATCGTCCTTGCGCTCTTCGTCGATGATCCAATTGGAATTAAATATTTTGTGACGGCAGTGTTCAGAATTTGCCTGTGCAAACATCATCAGCTCGACATCAGTGGGGTTGCGATCAAGCGCTTTGAAGCTATCCAGTAAATAATTAATTTCCATTGTCGAGAGAGCCAGACCCATTTCAAGATTAGCCTGTTCAAGCGCTTCTTTGCCTGAGGTCAAAAGGTCGATTTTTTCAAGAGGGGTAGCATCTGATGTTTGAAAAAGTATTGCAGCCTGCTCGGTATTTTTCATGACTGTTTCGGTCATACGGTCATGAAGCAATGGCTTTATCAGTTCGATATCCGAGTTGTTTATTTGTAAATTATTAGAACTAAATACACGCCAACCAATGCCTCTTTCTACGCGTAGGATATTATCCATCCCACAGTTGTGAAGAATGTCTGTGGCTTTACTTGACCAGGGCGAAATGGTGCCGGGTCTCGGTGTTATCAGAACAAAGACAGCTTTTGTGTCATTAAGATATTCTTCTTCGGAACTGAGTAGAATAGTATTGAGCTGATTGATTTCATTGGCATCAAGTTTATTCCGAGAATGAATGAAATGGATAAACTGACATTCCAGATGCTGGATAGCAGGCACTTCCAGTTTTAATACAGGAAGTAACTTGTTAATTCTAAATTCGGAAAGCGCGGTCTTGCCGCGGAGAATATGCATCTGGTTTGAAATGATTAAAAGGGGTAGTTTTAAAAAATATTATCAACGTCGTGTGTGCTATTTTATTTCATTTACCTTGATCAATACAGTACGTAATTCCTGTCCAATCGATTATCCATGCTTGTCTTGTTACAGCGTCATTTTTCTGAAGTCTGGATAGGGTGCTGCCATTTCCCATATATTAGTAAATTGCTTGAGTAAATAAGTAGAGTTGCGGTGGTCTTTGAAGTTTGATGTGCTTTCATAGCGCTCACCATTCTTCCTATGAACATAGCCTGTTGCATCCGCTAGTAACAGGCATTCGTTGTAATCATCAAGCGAATAATGGGCTTTTCGTAATTCGATAAAGGAGCTTAATCTGCCAGATAAGCCGAGTAAGCGATGTCCGCGTTTTACGACAATGTCTGGATCAAAGACGATAATCTGAATGCGCGCATGTCTGTGGCGAGAAGCCAGATATTTAACGGCATCGGCAAACTCTTTAGTGTCAAAGACAACAGGATCCAGAGTTCTGCTAATAATGTTCAGGCTTCTCTGGCATTGTTTGGCCATATGGTTAGTGACCAGAATATTTTCATCGCGATTCTCAAGCTGCAATATTCTGTCTGTTTCACCGAGCCGATAATCTTCAATGTCATGCATATTGGTTACTCTACTAAATATATCTATTCATCTAATTATTTGAAACCTTCACATCATTCAAAACCACTGAATAAGACGTATAGGCAATAGCATTAATTTATAAAGTTTGTATGAAACAGTTTCATTTTGCGAGAATTTTCCTTCAATCGTCACAGCAATAGCATAAAACCCCTCAATGAGCGGGCTTTTAGTTATTACTTATCCATTATCGAGCATTCAGACACAATACATCTACAGATAACGTATTTTTTTCAGGATATTCTGAGTTAGTTAATTAATCGGATCTGAGATTGACTAATATCCACCTTATTGCTCACTTTTTTGACCATGGTATTATGCTTGGATGTTGTAAAAATCAACACTATCGAAAGATAAAGCATGAATAATTCTTTCTGTCTTCAAGGCAAGCTAATCTCTCTTTGAGAAATCTCTGTTTATGGCTTATTGTTAACAGTCTGCCCTAATTGGAATCTTTTTTGGGAGGTATTTAGGGTAATAAGTTGAATTAATTGGAGGGAAAATATTGATGGCTGAAATTAAAACCTATCGGGTTCCTGCAGCAGTCAAAAAGAGTGCTCATATCAATAATGAGCAATATCTGGAAATGTATCAGCAATCGATTAATCATCCTGATGAGTTTTGGGCAGAGCAGGCTGAGGCTTTTGTTAGCTGGTTCAAACGCTGGGAGAAGGTTCAGTCCTGTGATTACGGCACAGACATTAATATTAAATGGTTTGAAGGTGCCAAACTGAATGTTTCTTATAATTGTCTTGATAGGCATCTGGAAACACGAGGAGACCAAACTGCAATCATCTGGGAAGGTGATGATCCAGATATCAGTAAATCAATCACCTATAAAGAATTACATGAAGAAGTCTGTCGTTTTGCCAATGTGCTAAAAAACAGAGGTGTCAAAAAAGGTGATTGTATTTCTATCTATATGCCAATGATTCCTGAAGCGGCGGTTGCCATGCTGGCGTGTACGCGTATTGGTGCTGTGCATTCAATTGTGTTTGGTGGCTTCTCTCCTGAAGCCTTAAAAGATAGGATTCTTGATTCCGATTGCCAAGTGGTTATTACTGCTGATGAAGGCATCCGTGGTGGTAAGGTGGCTCCACTGAAAGAGAACATCAACAAAGCCTTGCAATCTTGCCCTCGTGTTCATACCGTTATTGTCACAAAAGTGACGGGCGGTGCCATTAAATGGAATGATGAGCAGGACATCTGGTATGCCGAATCCGTGGCAGATGCATCAGTAGATTGCCCCCCTGAAGAAATGGATGCAGAAGACCCTTTGTTTATTCTCTATACCTCTGGTTCGACGGGTAAACCGAAAGGTGTTTTACATACGACGGGTGGTTATTTGCTGTATGCCGCCATGACTCATAAATACATCTTTGATTATCATGATGGTGATATTTATTGGTGTACCGCCGATGTCGGCTGGGTAACTGGTCACACTTATATTGTCTATGGGCCATTATGCAATGGGGCAACAACTCTGATGTTTGAAGGTGTCCCGACTTATCCTGATGCGGGTCGTTTCTGGCAGGTCGTTGATAAACATCAAGTGAATATTTTTTACACAGCACCGACGGCCATTCGTGCGCTCATGGCGGCAGGCGATGATTTGGTTGCCAAACACAGTCGTAAGAGTTTGCGTATACTCGGCTCTGTTGGGGAGCCTATTAATCCTGAAGCTTGGGAGTGGTATCACCATGTCGTCGGTAATGGTGAATGTTTGATTATGGATACTTGGTGGCAAACGGAAACAGGCGGCATTCTGATCGCACCCTTAGCTGGTGCCACTGATCTAAAACCAGGTTCTGCAACACGGCCCTTCTTTGGTATTGAGCCTGCCATCGTCAATGAGCAGGGAAATGAATTGGAAGGCGCTGTTTCAGGAAATTTAATTATCAAGCGTTCATGGCCAGGACAAATGCGCACGATCTTTGGTGATCATGAACGGTTCATCGAGACCTATTTTAAAATGTATCCGGGCAATTATTTTAGTGGTGATGGCGCAAGGCGTGATGAGGATGGTTATTACTGGATCACGGGTCGAGTAGACGATGTGATTAATGTTTCCGGACATCGTATGGGAACAGCAGAAGTTGAAAGCGCATTGGTACTGCATAATACTGTTGCAGAGGCAGCCGTCGTTGGCTACTCGCATGATATTAAAGGCCAGGGCATTTATGTCTATGTGACGTTGATGTCAGGGGTTAATGAATCTGAGGCTCTACGCAAGGAATTAATTCAACATGTGCGTGAGGAAATAGGTGCTATTGCATCTCCCGATTTATTGCAGTGGGCGCCGGGATTGCCAAAGACACGTTCAGGGAAGATCATGCGACGGATCTTACGCAAGCTTGCAGAAAATGAGCTGGAAGCATTGGGGGACACCAGTACTTTGGCAGATCCTTCTGTGCTTGATCATCTGATTGAAAATCGTTTAAACAAGTAACATCTCAGGCTCGATTTGAAAACAGTCCCGAAAAACCGCGATCTCTTAAGCCTTGGCAAATAATGCCTATCCAGATGAGCGAGATGTCAAGCAGCCAGAAGCCATAAAAACATTTTACAAAAGACAAATTTTACAAAAGACAATGATTTTCTTGCAGTGCAACATTTTTCATGTTAGCATGCGCTACATTCGGACGTTGTGGTACTTGAAGTTGTAAATATTCACCGAAACCAATAAAACTATTTTTGAGACATTAGATCATGAATGAAAAAATGCAATTTTCTTTCTGGAATACAGGTTGGACGGGCAATCAGCCGGACTGGTTTCAGAATCAAAATCAATATATGGATGCCTGGTCTTCTTTTCAACAGTCTATGTCAAACTCATCTTTTGGAGTTCCGCCAATGGCTGAAGCCATGAATAGCTGGTGGAATTCAGCATCACCTTCTCTATCAGACCAGAATTATGACTTTTTCAGTAAGATGGTGGGGCAGGGGCAGGTTTTTCATTCCATGGGAGAGCAGTTCAGTAAACTTCTGGAGGGAATGAATGAGGTCAATAGTCAATCAGGACAATGGCAGGGTGTTCTAAACGATCAATTCGCGTCAATGAAATCCATGTTTGAAGGTATGCCAGGCTCGTTTGCAAACTCGCCTTTTATAATGGGTGGGCTTGATGCCGAACAATTTAACATAGCTGAAATGACATCTTTTATCGAAAAGTTGTTATCAGTACCAGGTGTTGGCCCTAATCGCGAAACTCAGGCACAGATGCAGGAAGGCATCAAATTGTTAAATGAATATCAGCAGGTTTTCAGTGAATATAAGGAGCAATTGAACAAGGTCGGCGTTGAGGCTTTAGAAACAATGCGTCTCAGAATTCTGGAAATGGGCGAACAGGGCAAAGAGATTAAAAGCTTACGAGAGATTTATGACCTGTGGATTGATTGTAATGAGAAAGCCTATGCCGAACTTGTCTATACCGATGAATATTCAGAACTCTATGGCCGCTTGACCAATGTCTCACTTGCCGTGAAACAACACCAGGGCAAGGTAATAGATAAGTTTTTGGCAAAATTGAATATGCCTACACGTCAGGGAATGAATACTTTCTTGAAGCGTGTACAGGAAATGAAGCGTGATCAGTCAAAATCGACTGCAAAAATTATTGCACTGGAGAAAGAGCTTCAGGCTTTATATGAAATGGTAGAAGGTGGAAAAGAATCTTCATCACTAGATGCTTCTAGCACAGTGACTACCAAAAAGACAGCCAGGAAAAAGACAGCCAGGAAAAAGACAGTTAAAAAGGAAGTAGTGAAGAGGGTTTCCAAAAAGGCCTCGAAAAAAATTGCAAAGAAGGTAGCTAAAAAATCTTCTGCTAACAAACCAATTATTATCGATATTTAATTAAGAATAAACGTATGCGTACATTTAGGAGTATAAAATGTGATTCCTTTTCAAATGAGACCTGATGAGATCGCTCAGGAAATATCAAACTTTAATGGCAAGATAGCGCAAGGCCTGAATACCTTAAGTGAAATTGGTCATCTTGAAGATGGCATCTCACCAAAGGATGCCGTCTACAAAGAAGATAAGATGGTACTTTATCATTATAAGTCCAAGGTCGAAAAACAGAACTCGATTCCGCTGTTGATTGTCTATGCTTTGGTTAATCGCCCTTATATGGCAGATCTACAGGAGGGACGCTCAATGATTCAAGGTCTGCTGGATGCTGGCATAGATATCTATCTGATTGACTGGGGCTACCCGGATTCTGGGGATGCCTACTTAACACTGGAAGACTATATCAATGGCTATATTGACCGTTGTGTTGATGTGATTTGTGATAAACATGGTCTGGACAAGATTAATATCTTGGGTATTTGTCAGGGCGGGACATTCAGCCTTTGTTATACGGCATTACATCAGGAAAAAATTAAAAATATTATTACCACTGTCACACCAGTTGATTTTCACACCAAGAATGACTTACTGAGTAAGATGGTACGTCATGTTGATGTGGATCTACTTGTTGATGTAGAGGGCAACATTTCTGGCGATAATATGAACTCTGCCTACCTCTCTATGAAGCCGTTTCAGTTGATGGGGCAGAAGTATATTGATCTGGTGAACATTCTGGACGATACGGAAAAATTACGTAATTTTATGCGTATGGAGAAATGGATTTTTGATAGTCCGGATCAAGTTGGCGAGACCATCCGACAATTTACCAAGCAGTTCTATCAGGAAAATGGCCTAGTTAGAGGCACAGTCAAGATAGGTGATGATACGGTTGACTTGGAGAATATTACGGTTCCGGTACTGAATATCTATGCAGCAGCAGACCACTTGGTACCACCGGACTCGTCTAGGGCTTTGGGCGGTTGTGTTTCAAGTAAAGACTATACCGAGCTGGAGTTCCCTGGAGGGCATATTGGTATCTACGTCAGTGGTAAAGCGCAGGCGATGATTCCTCCTGCAGTGAGCCAATGGCTAGATGAGAGGGCTTGAAATTTAAGTAGCGCATAAAAAAACAGGGCATCTGCCCTGTTTTTTCGTCCAAACAAAGAAACTATTTAGCTCTTCTTTTGGTCTTTTTCTTTGTGGTTTTTTTGGTCTTTTTCTTTGTGGTTTTTTTGGTCTTTTTCTTTGTGGTTTTTTTGGTCTTTTTCTTTGTGGTTTTTTTAGCTGGTTTTGCTGCCGATTTCTGGACAACGTTCATGCCTTTGTCAGCCCAAATGGTAATTTCACTATTGCAATCCTTAAGGATATCTCCGGTAGATTGTACAATCGCCATCAGCTTGCTGTTGTATTCAGCAACTAAATCAGCCTGTGCAGCCAATAGTGTCTGCGGATCCCTTACATCCTTCTCAGAAGTAGCTAAGTTTAATTCTTTTTGACCTACTTCCATACAGGTATTCAGCATAGCCAATTGTTGTTCGGTCAGTTTTTCAATCACTCTAGTGTTGATATTACTGAGTTCTTCTACTGATGAGATTACGGTTTTTGAAATCTCATCCCACTGTTTTGTTATATTGTCGGTCATGTTTATTGCCTAAGTTTATTTTGAGGGGCCTAGCCCATAAATAAGCCACCATTGACGGAGATATCTGAGCCGGTGATGTAGCCAGAATTTTTGTGTGCTAGGAAGGTAACGGCATCTCCGATTTCAGAAGGCTTGGCGAGTCTGCCAATCGGGATTTTGGCGACAATACTGTCAACAATATCCTTAGGCATGGCTTCCACCATGCTGGTACCAACGTAACCAGGCGAAACAGTATTTACCGTAATACCAGCATCGGCAAGCTCCCTGGCCAGAGATTTTGTAAATCCAACCATCCCTGCCTTGGCAGCGGAATAATTAGTCTGACCAAATTGACCTTTCAGGGCATTCACTGAAGAGATATTGATGATTCTCCCGTATTGGCGTTTGACCATGCCACTGATAAAGCTGCGGGTTACATTAAAAACACTATCAAGATTAGTATTCAGAACCGCATGCCAGTTCTCTGCCTCCATCTTTTTCAATGTCGCATCACGAGTAATGCCGGCACAGTTGACTAAAATATCCACACTATCGTATTTTGCTTCCAGTTCTTTTGCCATTTTTTTGCAGGCCTTGAAATTTGTGACATCACATTCAACAATATGAATATCCAAGCCTTCTTCAAGACGTTCTTTTTGCCATTCAATAGCGCGCTCAGCTTCAAATGGAATATAAGTCGCAATCACTTTATTGCCATGCTTGGCAAGGCTTCTGCAAATATCGGTACCAATACCACCGATACCTCCAGTGACAACTGAGACGTAACCCGTGTCAGGTTGTGATGCAACTGCTGACCCTGTTGTATTCCAATCACAAGTGCCTTGTGGAAAAAATGATCCCATCGCTGCAGTATGCTGTTGAGCAAACTGATCAACCATATTGTTGACCATACCTGCAAACTGAAAAAAAGAATTCATGGTATATCTCATGGGGTCATTCCAGTTTTCAATCATCGTTGTCTGGTTTTCTTGTAGCTGGTTGGTAAATTTTGTAAATACGTCTAAATAGTTACCTTGTGTAAATTGCTTGCTCATGCAATGAGTCCTCATTGTTAATAATTGGGGAAATTGCCATACAGATAAGCCAGTGTGAGTAATTAAGTGTGAGCAATAAGATATTTTATAAAATTATTTTTTGTCTGAATTCATGCCTGCAGCCTCGAAGAATCCCTCTTGCATGTCTTGCCACATCTTGAGATTGTTAGCTGCAATCTCATTCATGGCAGTTAATGGGTTAGTTGTTGCCACATCTTGTAATTTTTTTTGTTGTTCTACAAACAAGTCCAAACTTTTCTGGATAAAATCACCGGCAATACCCTGCATGGAATCATCATAGAAACGAATGATTTGTGATAATGCCGATGCTGAGAAGAATGGTTCGCCATCGTGTTCCTGTTCTGAAATGATTTGCAGCAAGATCCCTCTAGTCAGATCCTCATCAGTTTTCACATCCTTGACAGCAAAATTAATACTATCCATCACTAACTGCCTGACATTATCAAGCGTGATATATTTGCTGATTTCCGTATCGTACAAACGACGGTTAGGATATTTTTTTATGATGCGCGTGTTGCTCATACTCTTTGACCAGTTGTTGCTAAAATATTAATCGGAATACCCCCCCCGTCTTGTCCCAGATAGGCAGGAAGGGAAATATCAAATTACATCATGTGTTGACCACCATTCATTGAAAAGTCAGCGCCGGTTGCAAAGCCAGCTTCTTCCGAAGCAAGAAAATCAACCATGGCAGCGATTTCTTCAGGGGTGCCAAGGCGGCTCATAGGGATATCTGCGATGATAGAATTGCGAATCTCTTCGGAAACAGCCATCACCATCTCCGTTGCAATGTAACCAGGAGAAACTGTATTCACAGTGACGCCTTTACGAGCAACTTCCTGTGCCAGAGCCATAGTGAAACCATGCGCACCAGCCTTTGATGCGGCATAGTTTGTTTGGCCTAGCTGGCCTTTCTGTCCGTTGATTGAAGAGATATTGATGATGCGTCCCCAACCACGATCAGTCATGCCTTCGACAAGTGGTTTAGTGATATTGAACAGACCGTCAAGATTGATGTTCATGACCATATCCCACTTTTCTTTGCTCATCTTCTTGAACATGCCGTCTTTGGTAATACCGGCATTGTTGACAAGAATATCAATCGGGCCAAGACTTTTTTCTACTTGATCTACCAGTGTTTGGCAGGCGTCGAAATCAGAAACATCGGCTTGGTAGATGGCAATATTGTGACCAGCTTTCTTGGCTTCTATTTGCCAAGCTTTGGCTTTTTCTTCGTTACGATAGTTTGTTGCTACCTTGGCGCCAGATTCGGCGAGTTTTAGACAAATGGCAGCACCGATGCCACTGGTTCCGCCTGTGATTAATGCTACTTTACCTTTTAAATTTGACATCGTTCTTATCTCTCAACCGCTAATGCAACACCCTGACCACCACCAATGCACAGTGTGACTAAACCTTTCCTAGCATCGCTACGTTTCATTTCATGTAGAAGGGTGACCAGTACACGACAACCAGAAGCACCAATAGGGTGTCCCAAGGCGATAGCTCCTCCATTGACGTTTACTTTACCTGTATCCCAACCAAGACCTCTATTGACTGATATTGCCTGTGCAGCAAAAGCTTCATTGGCTTCAATCAGATCCAAGTCTGCATGTTTCCAGCCGGCTTTTTCCAGACATTTCTGAGATGCAGGAATTGGACCTGTACCCATTATGGCTGGGCTAACACCTACGCTTGAGTAAGCTGCTATGGTAGCAAGTGGTTCCAGCCCCAATTCTTCAGCTTTGCTTCTTGACATAACAACTACAACAGCAGCACCATCATTCAAGCCTGAAGCATTGGCAGCCGTCACTGTGCCTTCTCTATCGAAAGCAGGACGTATCTTGCCAAGCTTCTCTGCTGTGATGTCTGTACGTGGGAATTCATCCTTATTGAAGACGATTGGATTGCCTTTACGTTGAGGGATCTCAACAGAGATAATTTCATCATCAAACTTACCAGCTGCCTGAGCAGCCTCAGTTTTATTCTGGGTGGCGGCAGCAAATTCATCCTGTTCATCACGTGAAATATCATATTTTTTAGCGATATTTTCTGCGGTAGTGCCCATGTGATAGTCATTGAAGGCGCACCAGAGCCCATCAATAATCATAGAGTCTTTTAATTCCCAGTCCCCCATCTTCTGACCATCTCTTGATTTAGGCAGGACATGTGGTGACAGGCTCATGTTTTCCTGGCCACCAGCAACGATGATGTTGGCATCGCCACACATAATTGCTTGAGCAGCTAAATGAACAGCTTTAAGACCACTACCGCAGACCTTATTGATGGTCATACTAGGGGTGGTTTCTGGAATACCCGCTGCGATGGCCGCTTGTCTCGCTGGATTTTGACCCGTGCCTGCTGTTAATACTTGGCCTAAGATAACTTCGTCCACTTGTTCAGGTTTAAGGCCAGCTCGATCCAGTACACCAGAAATAACGGTCGCACCAAGTGAGTGAGCAGGAATACTTGCTAGCGATCCGCCAAATGCGCCGATTGCGGTTCGGCCAGCAGCAACGATAACTACTTTCTCTGGCATACTCCTCTATTCTCCAAATTATTAATGGGGTACTTCCTGCCACTCTCAAAAAATGATGAGTTTCAGATTGAGTTATTGTATCCGACGTGCGCACCAATCTACGTTGCGGTGCACAAAAGCTTGGAAATCTTAACAGAATCTTTGAACTGACTCCAGCGCTAAAACTGGCGTGTTAGCCCAAAGCTAAAATATCCCCTTTTGACGGATCACCGCATGCTTGGTTTGAGGCGCACACACCGCGTTGCACCTCAAAATTATCTCTAAATTATCTTTAATCGATGAAGGACTTATCGATTAATAGCTCGAAACATGAGATGACCCGACATGCAAAACGGGTCTTATTGATGCGCAAACACCAACAAAATAGGTTGTTTATAACACTAGACGATCTTATAGCAGCAAACCATCCCTAGCCTAAGCTTGAGGCCTTATTGTCATTCGATGAGCTGGCTAAACCTTAGGTTAAGCTCTATTCGGTTAAAGGTCATAAAGAAAAAGGGGTGGCCTTTGGCTTATGCGCCCTGGTGTTACAATTCATGGAAGATATGAGCGACCGTGAAATGGAATGTTTTTTGCGAATGGATTTTTTTGCAAGAGAATGTTCTTTGCAAGAGAACACTTCTGGAACATGCTGTTACCCATTGGGCTTAGGAGAGAAGACCCCAGATCACAGTAATCTTGGTGATTGTCGAAAACGTGATGATCTTCGAGAACGCTTGGACACAGAAAACTTAATGACGGTTCTTAACCGTGTTGGTGAAGAACTGAAGTCTATGGGTTTAATGCGCCAAGTCTTTACCTTTGTTGCTGCCAGTCACTTAGGTGAGTCAGCTAAGCACTTGGGACGATAGAGATCGTGCCATTCAGGCCGGTTTAGAGAAGTTTAATCATAAGACCGCTGAAACAATAACGGTTGCTCAGCAGGCACGCTTTGGTGGTAAGGGCGGTAACCAGTTTTGCTAGGGCGATAAAGAACACATATTGATTGCTAGGCGAAGTGGTTTAATCAATAAGATTGCGGCTACATCGGCGATAATAACCGATACTGAAGGACTTGCCCACGTTGCCCCAGTGGCGGTGCTTTTTTTGGCGATAAGGGGCACTGTGTGAACCTGGCCAAAACCACCATCAAGCGCAAGGGCTGTCATGATGCCACGATCAAGCCAGCCAATATGCAAGGCAAAGAGACTAAATTAAAGATGGTTGGCTTGCAGCCATGCGTTCACCTTATGAGCGTGTCTTTGCTCACCGTAACTGGCGGGTTGGTTATCGTGGTTTGCAGAAGGTGCAATCTCAGTAGGCATGCGCACACTGACTTTCAACCGCAAAAGAGTGATGACACTGGGTTTGAAGACATAGATAGATTGGGTTTTGAAGACATCAATTTAATACCTGCCCAAGGTAAATACTAGGGTAAATACTGGGGCAAATACTAGGGTAAATCCGCCTTCCATTTACCTAAAGGGCAGACCTAAGGCACTCATAGCCTAAAATAGCCTATTAGGTCTTAAATAAAGCGGACTATTGTCGTTTATTTGAACAAATATGTGAATTTTGACATTGTTTTTCGATTAACCGACAAGCCCAAAATATATCTCATTGGTGTTAATTGGGGTCATCATATTTTCAAGATTTATCGATTATATTTTGACCAATGCTACTAACTTAATCGCTTAAGAAATATTTTCATTTCTTTGGCTGCCTGAATATCACCTTTGTTCTCAGCTATCTCAATGCCTTGTTTATAGACAGCTATTGCCTGATCATTTTTGTTGGCGCCAGCGAGAGCTTTACCGTAGAGTTTCCATGCGGCTGAATATTCTTTGTTATGTTTAACAGCATGACTTAAATGTTCAATTGCCTGTTTATAATCTTTCGAATTTATATAAGCATTGCCTAGGCTAAAACGTAGGAGTGCATTATCTTGACCTTGTTCAAGCATCGTCAGTAAATTATTAATGATTTGATCAGACATAATTTTTAAATTATTCTTTTACTACGTTGACCTATTGAAAAGGTTTCATTTCTAAAACTAGCATCAGTGTTGCCGAGTACGTCTTCCTTTGCTGTTACTTGCGCCAGAAGACAGGGGAAAATAACACCAATAGTGTAAATATTTCCAAACGCCCCATAAGCATGGCAAGGCAGAGTAACCATTTTGCGATATTGTTGATGTTGCCATAATGAGTGCTAACATCACCGAGACCTGGCCCAAGATTATTTAAGCAGGCTGCGACCGCAGAAAAAGCAGTGATCGGGTCAAGCCCTGTAGCTATTAATGCCAGTTGTAGAAAAATAAAGATACCAATATACGTAGCAAAGAAACCCCATATCGCATTAATCACCCGTTCCTGAACTGGTTTATCACTTAGTTTAATGATGAAGAGTGCGTTAGGATGAATCAGCCGTTTTACCTCACGGACGCCTTGCTTGAAAAGTAGTAATACTCGAACAATTTTTATACCGCCACCCGTAGAACCTGCGCAGGCACCAAAAAAGCTTGAGAATAGTAATAACATCGGCAAGAAGCTGGGCCAGTTTTGATATTGTACAGTAGTAAAACCTGTAGTCGTTGCTATTGATATTGATTGGAATAGTGCATCCATAATCATCTTGGAGAAGTCTGTATAATCCGAGCTTATTGCTATATAGACACAACTAATTAGGCAAATGATTCCTAAAGCCATCAGGTAAGCTCTAAGCTCTGCGTCTTGCCAATAAGGCTGGATATTTTGGTTGCGCCAAGCAAAGAAATGCAGGGTGAAATTAATACCTGAAATAATCATAAAAAAGATAGCAATGGTATCGATTAATGCGCTGTTGAAATAACCCATACTTGCATCATGTGTAGAGAAACCACCAATAGAAACTGTTGAAAAGCTATGACTGATGGCATCAAAGAAAGTCATGCCAGCTAGCCAATAACATAAACAACAAGTCACGGTTAAGCCAAGGTAAATATACCAAAGGGCTTTGGCAGTCTCGGTGATGCGTGGTGTCAATTTTGAATCTTTCATTGGTCCAGGTGTTTCAGCACGGTATAACTGCATACCACCAATGCCGAGGATGGGTAATATCGCGACGGCTAAAACAATAATGCCCATGCCTCCTAGCCATTGTAATTCCTGGCGATAAAACAATATTGATTTGGGTAATTCATCAATACCGATGATGATGGTTGCCCCAGTTGTGGTTAAGCCAGACAGTGATTCGAACATTGCATCGGTAAAATTCAAATGGAGTGAGTCTGATAAAATAAGTGGAATAGCGCCAGTAAGTCCTAGACCTGCCCAGAACAGCACAACAACGACAAAGCCATCCCTGAGTTTTAATTCGTTACGAATATTTCTGACAGGTAACCAGAGAAATAATCCAATGATGGTGATAAGAAAAAAAGCAGTCAGGAATCCCTGAAGGCTATTGTCATGGCTCAACCAGGCAATAACAATAGGAGGTAATAATGTTAGACTAAATAGGCTGAGCAAGATCCCCAGGATTCTTTGAACGACGGCATATTGCATTGTGTATGTTGGCCAAAAAGAGTTTATATAAAAGTAATGCCTACCTGAAATAAACGTTCAATTTCAGGAACCTGTTTTTTGTCTGCCACTAGTAAGATGATATGGTCTTCAGCTTCTATCACAGTATCATGGTGAGCAAGGAGCACTTCATCGCCTCTAACTAGCGCGCTAATACTTGTTCCCGATGGCAACTCAACTTCTTCAATCATACGGCCAACAACCTTGGAAGAATCCTTATTGCCGTGTGCAACTGCCTCAATCGCTTCAGCAACACCTCTTCTTAAGGAATGCACAGCAACGACATCGCCTTTTCTGATATGAGCCAGAAGTGTGCCGATGGTTGCCTGTTGCGGAGAGATGGCGATGTCAATGACATTGCTTTGTATTAAATCAACATAACCGGCACGATTGATGAGGGCCATTACTTTACGTGCGCCAAGGCGTTTGGATAACATGGATGAAATAATGTTTGCTTCATCCGCATGGGTTAGCGCACAGAAGATATCAGTCTCATCGATGTTTTCTTCTCTAAGTAATTCTTCGTTTGTCGCATCACCATGCAAGACAATCGTATTCTTCAATTGTTCGGCGGCATGCTGTGCACGCTCAAAGTCTATTTCTATGAGCTTGACCTGAAAATGTCGTTCTAATTTCATTGCTAATCGCATACCAATATTACCGCCGCCTGCCAGAATGATGCGTTTCACTTGTCTTTTTGTACTACGTAGACTATGCACTAGGTCACGTACGTGTTTTGGTGTACCGATAAAAAAAAGTTCATCATCAGGCTCAATAACGGTTTTGCCGTTTGGAATAATCGCTTTATCCTGACGAAATAAAATGGCAATACGATAATCAAGTTCTGGTAAATATTTGCCAACGTCACCTGTTCGGTGACCAACCAGAGGACCACTATAATTGGCGCGTACTGCGACCATCTGAACTTTGCCATCAGCAAATTCCAGAACCTGCAGAGCCCT
Source organism: Gammaproteobacteria bacterium (assembly GCA_965261165.1). Lineage (GTDB taxonomy): Bacteria > Pseudomonadota > Gammaproteobacteria > Eutrophobiales > Eutrophobiaceae > SMWN01. The sequence goes on from OZ253445.1 coordinate 1,849,225, forward strand.
TGGGTATTTGATTAGTCGCTCGATATGTTCAGTGACTAATTGCTCAGGGCTGATGAGGACATCTATGGGCAATGCTTCCTGCGCAAACAGTGCTGTTTTTGATAGATATTCTGTATTTCTTACACGTGCTATTTTTGTCGGGGTGTGAAATAAAGTGTAGGCAACCTGACAGGCAATCATGTTGATCTCATCGCTGTTCGTCACGGCGAGTATCATATCCGCATCCTTTGCGCCAGCTTGCTCAAGCACGGATGGGTGTGATGCAACGCCTATGACCGTTTGTAAATCATAGCGTTCATTCAGGTTGGTTAGACACTTGGGGTTTGTGTCGATAACAGTAATGTCATTTGCCTCACCAACGAGGTTCGCAGCCACGGAGGAGCCGACCTGACCTGCACCCAGAATAATTATTTTCATTATTTATTTTCTGCCGGATGAATCATTAACAGATAAATTATTAATGTAATTTTCATATTCAGCTCATGTATGCGCTTGGTGATCAAGAATATTTGTTGCTCAAATTTTTTGCACTATAGCCAGACTTGACGTATCTTCCAACTTGTTTCGTGCCTGATCATTTTGCATCTTGATTTTTAATCTTGATACCGAGATCTTTCAGCTTGCGATAAAGGTATGTTCTTTCTACGCCGACGGCTTCAGCGACTTTACTGACACTGCCTCTGGCAATAGCAAGTTTGTGCTGTAAGTATTCTTTTTCGAATTGTTCTCTAGCTTCACGCAGTGGCATGTCAAAATCAGGGATAAAAATTTGCCCATCTGCCTGTGATGTTAATTTATCTCTAGCCAGATCCAGATCGTTTATGTCTATATTTTCTCCGCTGCAAAGGATAAGCAGTCTTTGCACCATATTCTTTAATTCTCTGGTATTGCCGGGCCACGAGTAACTTCGCAGCTGATTTTGTGCTGCAACGGTAAAGTGTCGATAGGCTAAGCCTCCTTTTTCAGTAAAATAATCAACATAAAACTCAAGCAATTCTGGAATGTCCTCAGCATGTTCAGATAGTGGTGGAATATGAATGGGCAGGATATTTAATTGATAGTAAAGATCGTCCCGAAATTTCCCAGCATTGACGAGTTCGAGCAGGTCGTGACTGGTTGCGGCAATAATACGGATATTAAAAGTTTTCACTTGTGTGCTACCAACACGCGTGAAATATTTATTATCCAAGGTGTTTTGTAATTTTGCCTGTAAGGAAAGCTCCATGTCGGCAATATCCTTGAGAAATAAGGTGCCGCCTTCTGCTTGTTCAAAAAAACCAGCTCGGCCTTTATCCGCCTCTTCGCTGCCAAAAAACTCCACCAGGAAATTATCTGCAGACAAGGCTGATATTCCAACACTGATGAATGCTTGTTCAGATCTGGAGCTTTGATTGTGCAAGTAGCGCGCAAAAAGCTCCTTGTCCGTACCAGATTCTCCGATTATCAATACAGGTGTATCATGCTCAACAATTTGTGAAATCTGTTCTCTTAGATTTAGTATAATTTTGCTTTTGCCCATGGGTATCTCTACACGTGTGTCGTAGCCTTTAAGGCGCGTATTTTCCTTCTGTAAAGATGTGTTCTCCAGGGCATGTCTCACTGTCAATATTAATTTTGCGAGTGACAGTGGTTTCTCGATAAAATCATAAGCACCCAGCCGAGTTGCTTCTACTGCAGTTTCTACTGTGCCATGGCCGGAGATCATAATGACTGGCACATTTATCCAGCTCGACTCGTTCCATTGCTTGAGCAAGGTGATACCGTCAATTTCTGGCATCCATATATCAAGCAATATCAGATCAGGATCGAATTCTTCACGAATGTTATTAGCATGAGTTGCATCTTCTGCAGTAGCAACTGTAAAATTTTCGTCTTCAAGTATTTCTTTGATCAGGTTTCTTATGTCTGGTTCGTCATCTACCACCAGAACTTTGCCAGCTATCATGAAGTCATTCCTATTTCGCCATTTTTTTGATTATCTTGCTTATGTATGATCGGTAGTCTGATTATCGCACTTACACCAAGTTTGTCCTGATTGTTTTCCAGCCAGACAACACCATTATGCTCTTCAATAATTTTCTTTACGATGGCGAGACCTAGTCCCGCCCCTCTATTCTTGGTAGTCACATAGGGCTCGAAGATATGCTCCATGATATCTTCTTCGATACCAGGCCCAGAATCACTGATTTGAATCTCAACATACTCGGCGCCTGTTGTCGTCCGCCGAGTAGTAATATTCAATGTCGATTCCCTATTACTTTCGCAAGCATCAAAAGCATTTTTCAATAGATTATTAAAAACCTGTCTGAGTCTGTTTATGTCAGTGTTAATCATGGGTAGATCAGGCTCAAGATTCAGCGACACTTCAGTTTCTTGATCGAGGCCAGCAAACAAATCCAGGACTTCACTCATCAAGGCATTAATATCAATGGTTTGAGTCTTTGTCTCCGGTGATCTTGCATAGTCTGTGAAGGTGTTAACCATCTCCTTCATGGTTTCTACTTGTTGAACTATCGTATTTGTTAGCCGATCAAACACATCTGCATCATTTTGGTCCATGGTGTGAAGATACTTATGTCGTAATCGTTCGGCAGCAAGTTGTATTGGTGTCAGTGGATTCTTGATCTCATGAGCGAGTCGACGTGCCATCTCACTCCATGCCGCATTTTTTTGCCCTTGTATTAGCTCTGTGATATCGTCAAAGACGATGATGCAGCCTTCGTTTTTATCATGAGTGATTGAATGCGGTGTACCGCTACACATCAAAATTTGTCTTCCACTGTTTCCGAAGAACGTGATTTGTTCACGCCAATCTTTCTCGGTATTATCGTGGGATAGGATCGTCTCGCGCATGGGTTCGAGATAATGGTATTCCAGACAAATCTTTTCCAGAGATTTACCAATTACAGTATTAATAGGCATGCCCAAGATTTGCTCCGCACTGGCATTCGATGTGCGCAATATTTTATTTCGATCAAAAACTAACACGCCTGAAGAGAGTCTGCCAAGTACAGCCTCGAGATAGGCTTGTTGCATTTCTGCTTCATGCTGACTATGGCTTGCGGCATCGCTTGCTTGTGCAATTTTCTGAGTCATTTCATTAAAGGAAGCCACCAAAAATCCAAGTTCATCATTGCTCGTTACTGGTATCTGGGTGTGGTAATCACCTTCAGCAATGGCTTTGGTTCCCTCTGCCATATCTTTGATGGGCGCAACATGTCTCTTAGAAAAATAAAATGCGGTCCAGATTGTTGCAAAGAGGCTGAACAAAAGAACCAGCGTTAGGATCAAAATAAAACTAAGCTTAAGTTGCTCGCGAAGATAAGACAGTTCTTTATATTTGATATATGAGGTCTGAATGCTGTTGGTCAGTGTATTTATTTCTTCCGAGATAGGATAGAGCGCTTGAATGATTCTTGAGTTATTACTTACGTTCGCGCTAGGCACGTTTACGACAACACGGATATGTAAGCCAGTAGTTATTGTATTATCTAGCCCTGTGTAGCTGCCGCCTTGTTGTAGTTGTAATAGGATAGTGTCACTCGGTCTGTCAGGAATAACGCTGGTGGTATTTTCTGAGCTAGAGGTAATGACACCACCTTGTCTATTTAACAGAGTAATTTCCTTGGCATTGGTGCGGGCACGTAATTCATCAATTTCAAAAGGTGTTTCTACATCCGATACCTCGGATATTTCCTCTGCCATTTGATCTGTTTGTTTTAATAATTCCCTCATTCGTGCATCAAGAGAAAGCCTGCTCAGTTCGAGTGAGTCATCTAGTGCTTGCTCAACGCGCAGATCAAACCAGCTATCAACGCCTCTATGTAAAAAATCCAAGGAGAAAAGGTAAACAATTAATACGGGCGTAACTGAAAGTGCTGTAAACATGCCAATCATACGCACGGTCATTCGTGTTCCAGACACCTGATCACGACGTTGTTTGATCAGGTGTCGCAAATTCAGGAATATAAGACTAACTAATGCAAAAAGGCCAACGGTAATAAAAACCAATAATCCGGAATAAAAACGGCTGAACTGTGATGAATCCTTTAGTGCGTCGCTCATCATCAGCAAGGAGGTGAGCATACAAGCGAACAAAATAAGACCAGTATGGAGGATCAAGGTAGCTGGTCGTTTTACTCTGAACCGTTTCATTGCTGAATCGTCCACTTGTACCATGGGCTAGATAGTTGCCAATCTGGGGAAACGTAGGCTGACAATCTCAGCGGCGTTGGCAGTGATTCTGTATTTAAGCTGGCACGTACCAGTGCTGCATACGTTTTGCCCTGTTCTAGGGAAGCGATCTCTAAAAATGGATGATTGTTAATCGACCCCAAAAATTCGAGTGCACCATAAAAGCTTTGGAAGTGATGTTTGATACCAGTATTCAGTTCGGTAATTAGATACTGGTCACTAAGCGGGTGATGTTCCAGTCTTTGGCTCAATATTTTTTTACGAATCTTTCTGTCCCACAACCACTTTCTAGTTTGCTTAGCTTGCACTTCGATATCAATCTGTAATGCGATCCCGTGTTCGAGCGCCTTAAGGGCTTCCTTACTGAAATGAAATTGTATATCAGTATTGAGCCTATATTCGGAGCCAACCAAATTTAATTCTGCGTTTTCAATAATGAAACCATTGTTTGGTTTTGCTTGGTTTAATTCCGCATAAGATGACAATGGCAACAGGAATAAGCCTGTCAAAACAGAGAAAAAAAAGAGTGACCACGCCTCAGATTTTTTGTAATTGAGCATAATAAAATCCATCCATTGCGTTATCACCAGGCAGAATCTGTCGACCATACTCTGTGGTCATGCCCCACTTTGCCTGAATTGGTATTGAATTAGCGTCATTATATTTATTAGCGAAAGCAGCGATTTGCTCGTCATTCTCTGCTTTAAATACTGAACAAGTAATATACAACAACTTGCCACCTTTGCTTAATAATGGCCACAATGCATCGAGTATCTCTGCCTGTAGAACTGTAATATTCTGGATATCTTTAGCTGTTCGTAAATATTTAATATCAGGATGTCTACGAATAACGCCAGAAGCACTACAGGGCGCATCAATCAAAATTCGGTCAAAGAATTGCTGGTCCCACCAATCATCCACGGCACGAACATCATTTTGCAGCAGTGTTGCGCCGAGACCAAGGCGTTCCAAAGTGCTTTCAAGTTTTTTGAATCTGTGCGGTTCTTTTTCGATAGCAACAACCTCTTGCAGAGTTGGAGATGATTCCAAAAGGTGCGCCAGCTTCCCGCCAGGAGCAGAGCACGCATCAAGGACTCTTTCTCCCGATTGTGGTTCCAGCAAGGGGATGGCAAGTTGAGCTGCCAAATCTTGGACAGAGACATGGCCTTCGGAAAAATCAGGTAATACTTCCACGCCAGCAGGATGAGTGAGGACGAGTCCAGTTTGATTTAAATTCGATGCTTGGGCATCTATTCCAGCGACTTGCAGTTTCTTTAGATAACTTTCCCGATCTGTCTTGCTTGAATTCACCCTCAAGCTCATGGGCGGTGGCAGATTATTTTCCTTGATGATTGATGGCCACTGTTCAGGATATTCATCTTGCAATCTATCTAGTAGCCAGATTGGATGCTCATTTTTGGCTGATTCATTGTTGGCGATGAGCGCTGGGAATTTTTCGTATTCCCTCTGGTAACGTCTTAATACTGCATTGATCAGGTTTTTTGCCCAGGTTTTTTTTAAACCCTTACAGCTTTCAACGCTAGCAGAAACAGCCGCGTGGGCAGGTGTTCGCATATGGTCGAGCTGATAAAGGCCAATCAGGATAAGCGCTTTGACATCAAGGTCTTTTTCTTTGAGCTTTTTATCTAACAGCGAGCTGAGGATTAGATTTAGGCTATAGTAATGACGTATTACACCAAAACAAAGCGCTTGAGCAAGGGCACGCTCGCGCGGGTCCAGCATGGTATCTAATCCAACTGGTATCAGCATGGATAGAGGTTGTTTATCTTCAAATACCTTTGACAGAATCTGAGATGCGATTACTCGAGCCTGTCTGGATTCTGGTTTTGCTTTAATTGCTGGCACCAAAAGCTGGATTACCGTTCAGAAAATCAGCCACGGACATGGCGCGTTTACCCTGTAGCTGTAGTTGTAAAATCCTGAGCACGCCATCACCCGTCGCGATATCAATACCCGTCTTACTAGCGTGAATGATCTCACCCGCTGGAGATGTGGATGTGGACTCAAGGATCTCTGCCTGCCATATGCGAAGAGATAAGCCTTCTATTTTTGTGTGACAGACCGGAGCAGGGTTAAATGCTCGTATGGCACAATCAATGGTTTCAGCAGATTGAGTCCAATCGATTCTAGCTTCTGATTTGGTGATTTTCTCAGCGTAGCAGGCTAGAGCATTGTCCTGAACAATGGCTTGCAGGTCGCCAGAAACTAGGGCATCTAATATTTCTAGTAAGCATTTACTACCAATATTAGCAAGTATTTTATGTATTATTCCTGATGTATCAAAGGGACTTATCGTGTAATTTTTTTGTAGCAATATTGGTCCAGTGTCCAGCCCACTATCCATTTGTATGATAGTGATACCTGTTTCCTTATCTCCTGCTTGGATAGCACGCTGAATGGGTGCTGCACCTCTCCACCTTGGTAGTAGGGAGGTATGCACATTGATACAGCCGTATTTGGGAGCATTCAGAATAGTTTCGGGCAGTAACATTCCATAGGCGGCAACGACCATCAAATCTATCTTGGTGAGCCTGCCTTCCAGCGCAAGTAGTTCAGATGCAGAAGGTTGCATGACCTCTAGCCCATTATCGAGAGCCAGTGTTTTTACAGCACTGGCTATGAGTTTACGTCCCCGACCAGAAGGTCTGTCAGGCTGGGTTAGTACCATTGTGATCTGGTGTTTCGATTCTTCCAGCAATGTTTTTAATATGGTTGCAGCCAGCCCAGGCGTGCCAGCAAAGGCGATGCGCAATTCCCTCTGGCGTAGGTTTTCCATATTAGTTATTCCGCGTGCAGCTTTTTTTTGAATCAGAGAACGGTCGCTTGAAATTTTTCTTGTTTTTCAAGTTTCTTACGTAGACGTTGTCTTTTCATTGGCGAGAGATGATCGATGAATAATTTTCCATTAAGGTGATCTATTTCGTGCTGAATACAGATCGCCAGTAAACCATCCGCATTATCTTCAATAACATCACCACTGAGATCCATGTAACGATATTTGATCTTTTCGGCACGAGTCACCAAGTCATAGTACTCAGGGACTGAGAGGCAGCCTTCCTGACTTTCTTCAGTCCCTTCAGAAGATAAAATCTCCGCGTTAATCAAGTACATAGGCTCATTTTTTTCAGAAGATAGATCGATGACGATAAGGCGTTTTTGGATGTTCACCTGGGTTGCGGCAAGGCCAATACCATGACTGTCGTACATTGTTTCCAACATATCTTTCGCCAATGAGCGACAATTTTCATCTATCGTTTCAAAAGGAATAGCTTTTTTACGCAGTCCGTTGTCAGGGAAATGCAGGACTTCCAATAGCGCCACGTTTTTTAAACTCCACTGTTAGCAACTTACTGATAGTATATAGAAAAATGATTATTTCGTAACAAACAGCCTGAATAAAATGCGATATTACTTATATTTTGCAGTTTTTTCTGCTAATCTACATTAAGGAACGTACGTAAGGTAATAATCATGTTTAAGAAAATCTGTTTTTTGCTGGTGTGTATCTCGTTAACGTCTACTTCGATTGCCGACACGGTGACGCTGAATCCTGACCATCCAGGCGATTATGTGGTTAAGAAAGGCGACACTCTCTGGGATATCTCCGCGCAGTTTTTACAAGAGCCATGGAAGTGGCCTAGTATCTGGAAGGGCAATCCACAGATTGAGAATCCGCATCTAATCTATCCTGGTGATATCATCTCCTTATCATTTAAGAATGGGCAGCCCGTGTTGTCAGTTAATGGTAATGGCTCGGCTACGATGACCAATAATCGTAATGTCAAATTATCACCAATTGCGCGCTCTTATGAGAGAGATGATGCCATCCAATCAATCCCCGTTGATGCTATCCAGCAGTTTTTGGGCGGGCCTCTTCGTATTGTTACTGATGAAGAAATGTCTAGTTGGCCCTACGTTGTATCAAGTCATCGTGGGCATTTGATATCAGGGTTAGGCAACAGGCTGTATGTGAGGGGCCTACCCGAGGATTCTACGGAGATCCATTATGCTCTATATCGAAAAGGCTCTGCGTACACTAACCCACTTAAGAACAAAGATAAAATTCTTGGGTATGAGGCGCTTTATCTGGGCGATGTCGTGATTGAGAAACGGGGTGATCCTGCTTCAGCTATTGTGACCCTGTCTAAACGAGAAATCCTTAATGGAGATAGGCTCGTTGTTGAATCTGATAAAGATGCCAATAATAGATTTATTCCAAGCACCCCTGAGCGTGAGGTCAATGCAAATATATTATCTGTAGTGGATGGTGTTGCTGAGATAGGTCAATATCAGATCGTTGTAGTTGATGTAGGTGATAGTGGTGGCGTTAAGGTCGGCAGTGTTTTGGGTATTTACCAGAGTGGTAAAACTGTAGAAGATGAAATAGCTACTGATATAAAAAGAAATGTAAAGTTAGAAATTGACGAGAATGACGCTCTGGGAGGCATAATCGACAGTATCAGAAATTCTTTTAGGGATCTCAACAATTCTGATTTAGTGGAATATTTGGGTCAGCCAGACAGTAAGTCAGAATTGGTTGAACTCCCTGCTGAATATGCTGGTGTTTTGATGGTATTCCGTACCTTTGATAATATTAGTTATGGTCTGGTGATGGAAGCAGTGAGTGCCATTAATATACTTGATAGTGTAAGAAATTTGTAAATCTAAAAACTTAAATTTTAGACCTTTACAGCATAAAACCCCTCAATGAGCGTGCTTTTAGCTACTACTTATCCATTATCGAGCATTCAGACACAATACATCTACAGATAACATATTTATTGCAGTAGATTCATTCCCCGCTTATAAGGTGATGGCTCATTGCGATCAGCCTAGCACGGGCTTTATTCCTTCTCTAACCCTAAATATCGTGCTGTTGGCCCAAAGCTAAAATATCACCTTTTGACTTCTTCAGAGGGGATAATGACAGAGGAAAGAATTACATTGAGCAAAACAGAACTTGACCGAGTATCAGTTATTCATTCCATTATCGACCGCTGGCTTACGCCGGCACGGCCAGACACAAGCGGCATGGTAACCTCAATTGACAAGTCGAAAGCAACCCAATGACGAAAAGATTTTGACACAGACGACTGCATAAATGCAGTCAGTAGAACTGAGTCTGGGACAGAAGTATCGCTCCTTGCCAGAATGGCGGGGGATTTAAACAACCCCCCGCTAATGAGATTAGAATGGCGGGATTGAAACCCCGCTGCTGGGATTAGACAGCTCAGAACTGCATCTGGCCTTCCAACAGGATGGCGTTATTGTCACCAGTACTATTACCAATGCTGTCATTGCCGGTCTGGTGTTCCCCGAATAGATTCAGGCTGAAGGGGATATTCGGGTTCCAGCGCATCCCTAGACGATAATACCTACTGTTGCTGAGACGTACCTCACCGTATGGGGTCAATAAGCCGCCCCCAGAGGTGGAGAATCCATAACCCATATTGGCCTGCAATCGTCCACGGTAGTTCTGATTCTGGTGGCCCTGATCCCTTGGGCCCTTGGGTAGACCTTGCCAGATCTGACTGCTGCCACTAACACCAACATCACCATAGCCATAACCTGGGGTCAGGCTGAATGCCAGCCCCTGTCCACGTAGACCTGGATCCAGCACAATTGTGCCCTGAACGCCCCATTCTCTATAGTCGTCACGTCCCAGCAGGGTGTGTAACTTGCCTTCCATGGTCAGGCCGCCGTTGGTATAGCGTAAGCCTGTCCCCAAGATGGCACCAATACCCGTGTCACCATCACCGCCATCATAGCGCATGCCCAGCTCTATCAACGGCCGTAATAGGCCTCCAGATAAACCATAGGTATGCTCAAACTCCAGCAATAAGCGCAGCCGTTGGCTGTCAATGCTTTGTTCTCTAATACGGGCATCTAGGGCGTTGTCAACCAAGGGGTTATCGATGTCGGTGCGCGCCCATAGGAAGTCGCCTTTGAGGCTCAAGCCTGGCACCTTAGACAGGCCGGCCTTGGCACCAGTGGCGAAAGACCATAGGCGGGTATCGCTGCTAATGCTATTGCTGTTGTCTTCGATTTCTAGCTCGCCTTCGCCGTAGCCAACGCTGCCCCAGAGATGGTTGCCTTGGTTAGACCAGGCCAGATATGGGTGGACACTGAGTGATTGATGGTTGTAGCTCCCAGTATTGGTATCTTGGGTATAGTCAGCATCACCCTCGCTCCAGGACACCATAGTGCCCAGTAGCAGGTGTTTGTCTATGCGTTTGTCGATACCAAACTGGGCACTGAACAGATCACCACTCCAGTCAATATCACTATCACCATCAAGGCTGAGGTAATCGCCACCAGCCCATAGGCTCAGACCAGAACCATAGCCCAGGTCATGACGACTGCCGCTACCTGCCGCTGTATTCCCTGCCGTATTTAAAGGCAGCACCAAGGATAAGTTGCTCAATATGCGCTTCCAATCCATGCTGCCGTCTTTCAGTGAACGGATGTAGCCAAGCAACTGTGCCTGATTATCCAATTGCAGGGTCTGCCCGTCTAACTGATAGCTTGCCTTTGGTGGTGTGCCCGTGGATAGGAGAGTATCAATGCGGTTACTCACTGCTGTCATGATGCTCGCCACTGTGCCCTGAGTGAGTTTTGATAAAACCTCATCGTTCAAGGCACTGGCACCCATCAAGCTGTCGGGGGCAGCCTGGACGCTAATGGTAACCATGGCGCTATTCATGCCGGCGCTATTAGTGGCGGTGATGGTGTAAGTCACTGCATTAGCGACCGCAGTTGGTGTGCCCGAGATGCTGCCAGTGGTGGTATCAATGGATAGTCCGGCTGGCAGGTCTGGGTTGATGCTGTAGCTAGCCACTGCACCACCCGTATTTATAATGGTGATGGGGTTAGTAGTAATGGGGGTGCCCACGGTGGCGGTCAGCGTACTGGGGTTGATGCTGATACTCGGGGCGGCTACGGCTACGGGTGCCGCATTGACGGTGATGGCTACTGTCGCAGTGTCCGTATCACTGGCATTGGTTGCAGTGATGGTGTAGGTGATTTCGTTTGCAGCCGCCGTTGGCGTACCTGAGATGGTGCCAGTGCTTGTGTCAAATAACAGTCCATTACTAATATCCGGGGCGATGCTATAGCTGGCAACCGCACCACCGGCTGAGGCATCAATGCTTATATCCGCAATAGCCGTACCCGCTGTTGCCGTTACGGTGGCGGGGGTGATGCTGATACTCGGGGCGGCTATTGCTGCCGCATTGACGGTGATGGTTACTGTCGCAGTGTCCGTATCACTGGCATTGGTTGCGAGTACCGACCTGCTGCTCCCCCGCTATTTCGTTTCGTGGCATAGTTTTAATATCCACTGCTTTAGATGATGCGTTTAGTTTGAACCAGATAGTCGTTTAGTTTGAACCAATAGAATCTTGATATTATTTAAATCAACCGACAACCGCCTAGCATGACTTAAGCTAGACGGTGAAGTCTACCTCAGGCAAGACCTGATTAAAACAGGGTCTGGTTATTAATAGTGTTGTAGCAATCATGCTGTATAAATAGGCTGACTAGATAGAAATAGTGCACTTCCGCCGTTTGCGACGACAGGCGTGGTTTAGACGATATGCAGTCATCTGATTGCTCTATATTCAATGCAGTTAAATCAAGGTGGCTGCCCCAGATGCTCAGGTAAAGGAATTATTGCTTAATGAATTTCATGGTCATGCGGTCACTCTCACCGATAATGGTATATCTGTCTCGATCTTTGTCCTTCTCCCGATAGGTAGGCGGCAATGACCAGACACCTTCAGGATAATCTTTACTGTCCGATGGGTTTGCATTGACCTCGGAATTTTTAACTAATTCGAAGCCTTTATCTTCTATCAGATTGATGAGATAAGGTTTCGGGACGTAGCCTTTCTCAGCGGTAACTTTGGCATCAATACCCGTATCCGCACGATGTTGAACAACACCTAAGATGCCGCCCGGCTTTAGAACGCGATGAAATGCGCTATAGATTTCTTCAATGCCGCCAAATCTGATCCAGTTATGAGTGTTTCTAAAGGTTAGCACCATGTCGAGGGAGTTATCCCGAATATCAGTCAGGTAGCCATCTTTATCAAACACAACTGTTTTTACCTTGCCATAGATATTGGTATCAGCATTCATCTTTCTTATGAATTCGATGTGAATATTTCTCAAATATTTGGTTGGATGCGTATCGCCAAAACTGGCAACAGTGAATTCACCTGAGTCTTTCAGAAAAGGAGCAAGTATTTCTGTATACCAGCCGCGGCCAGGCAATATCTCTAATACTTTCATGCTTGGTTCGATGCCAAAGACCGTCAAGGTTTCTTTTGGATGACGGTAAACATCTCTGGCGACATTATTGGGGTCTCGTTGTGAACCTTGAATTGCCTTATCTAAAGCCTCTGATGTATCGGCAAAAGCTGATGATGAAAAACTAGATGAAGCTATAATTAATAATAAAATTTGTAAATGTTGCATAAATATCTCCCTCTTAAATTATCGTATTAGTGAATTCCAGTATTTCTGCATCTCAATGTACGTACAGGGATGATATCACCAAGATTAAGCGATGGATGAACGGTGTTTCTATTCGTTACCATGACGATTAGCCTAGTTCAGGTCAATTGAGACAGAATTAATGCAGTAGCGTAAACCAGTGGGTTGTGGTCCATCTTCGAAGACATGCCCAAGATGCGCATCACAAGTGCTGCACATGACTTCTTCTCTGCGCATGCCATGGCTGGTATCTATCTCACTCTTGATCGCAGCTTCGTCTACTGGTTGAAAATAACTTGGCCAGCCAGAACCAGAATCATATTTTGTTGCAGAACTAAACAATGGATTACCACAGCAAGAGCAAACATAAGTTCCTTCATCCTTGCAGTTATAATATTTTCCAGTAAAGGCTTTCTCAGTTCCCTTTTGCCTACAAACAGCAATCTGTTCCGGGCTGAGCTCCTGCTGCCATTCTTCTTCTGTTTTTTCGATGCGTTCTTTCATTGATATTTAATTCGCCATAATTGGTTTCGTCATGCTGGCGTATGAGACTGTGCAAGAAACCCCACTAAATCGCGTTACATGCGGAAAACCCTTACGGGTTTGGCTGTTTTACTGGGTTCCTGCTTGCGCAGGAACGACGGATGTTGGTTTTTTTGCACAGTCTCATATGACGGCATCCAGTCAAACCAGCTCTATGCTATAAGAGACCTTTGTATCATGCAAAACCACCGAACAAAACTTGGGCAGCCCCTCCCAGACATTTTTCCATGATATTCTTTTCGGGGCATGATGAATAATCTTTAAGGTTTTTAGAATGATCTCATTAATTATCTGTTTCGGCAGAATTGAGGTGGATTATGCAAAGATTTTAATTTAGTTGAAAAATTGATTTAGTTGAAAAAGATTTTGCCTGCACCGAGGCGTTGCCGACATAAGTAGCCGGTGTCAACTCTAATAGCCTGTCTTTTTCTGTTGCTGGGATATTCAGTGAATTAATAAAATCGTGGAGTATTTCTGCATTAATGGATTGGCCTCGTGTGAGTTCCTTCAATTTTTCATAAGGTTTTTCAATACCGTATCGGCGCATGACTGTTTGCACTGGTTCGGCGAGTACTTCCCACGCATTGTCCAGATCATTTGCTATTACATCAGAGTTAGTTTCAAGTTTGGAGATGCCCTGCAAACAGGATTTATAGGCAAGCAATGTATAGGCGACACCGACACCATTATTACGAATAGTCGTTGAGTCAGTTAAATCTCTTTGCCAGCGCGAAACAGGTAATTTTTCAGCCAGATGATTCAGTAGGCAATTTGCAAGCCCGAGGTTTCCTTCTGCATTTTCAAAATCAATAGGATTGATCTTGTGTGGCATAGTTGAAGACCCAATCTCTCCGGCGATAGTTTTCTGTTTGAAGTAGCCAAGTGAGATATAGCCCCATATGTCTCGACAAAAATCGACCAGAACAGTATTGAATCTACTCATGGCTTGAAAATATTCAGCCATATAATCGTGCGGCTCAATCTGAGTGGTATGAGGATTCCATTGCAGCCCCAGACTTTCTACAAAACTTTTTGATAGAGCAGGCCAGTCTACATCTGGATAGGCAGATAAATGCGCATTGAAATTACCTACGGCGCCATTGGTTTTGCCGATGAAATCAATTTTATCGAGTTGACTTAACTGGCGATTGAGACGATGTGCAAATACGCACATCTCTTTCCCCATAGTTGTGGGCGATGCTGTTTGCCCGTGAGTTCTTGCCAATATGGCTTGATCTGCATATTTCACGGTTAATGTCGTGATGGCATTAATGATTTCCATTGATGCTGGCCGCATGATGGAATCATGACTCTCCTTGAGCATCAGCGCATGACTAAGATTGTTAATATCTTCCGAAGTACAGGCAAAGTGAATGAATTCAGAAAGATTCTCCAGCTCTTTATTTCCGGCAATTTTTTCTTTAATAAAATACTCGACCGCCTTGACATCATGGTTGGTGGTGCTTTCGATCTCCTTAATACGCAGCGCATCTGTCTCTGAGAAGTCATTGATGATGTCATTGAACAAGATATCAGCTTTATCTGTGAAAGCTGGCACTTCCTCTATATCATTCTGAACTGCGAGCGCCTGCAACCACCGAATCTCAATCTGAACGCGAAAACGCATTAGTCCAAACTCGCTAAAAATTGGTTTTAACTCATTAGTCTTATCACTATAACGACCATCTAATGGCGAGATTGCAGTTAAGGGGGTTAAATTCATTAATTAATTTCCTATTGACTCTCTCAGAACGAACATTTTTCGAGTCCGTATTCTAGTCTTTTTTGTGGTTTCATGGACACGGATTTGGTTGCCTATTATGAATATTTTCAATCTCGCATAGAATATCTTTTGGAAGACTAATATTCAGACTATCGATGTCTGATTTTAACTGAGTCATATTCGTTGCGCCGATGATATTGCTGGTCAGGAATGGGCGATTATTGACGAATGCCAGCGCCATTTGCGCCGGGTCCAGCCCACCGTCTTTTGCAAGATTGACATAGGCCTCTGTGCAGGCGATGGCGTTTTCATTATTATATCGCGAGAACCTTTCAAACAGAGTGATTCTCGCGCCTTCAGGTTTGGCCCCATTGAGATATTTTCCGCTCAACACGCCAAACGCCAAAGGAGAATAGGCCAGTAGCCCAACATCCTCACGATGTGAAAATTCTGATAAGCCAATTTCGAAACTGCGGTTTAATAAGTTGTAAGGGTTCTGTATCGAAACAATTCTCGGAAAGTTCTTTTGAATAGATGTGCGCAAATATTCAGAAGTGCCCCAGGCTGTTTCATTTGAGATCCCAATCTGCCGTATCTTGCCAGCTTGCACCAGATCATTGAGCACACCAAGCGTCTCTTCAATTGGTACGCCGTCTTTATCGGGCGTGTGGTAATAATCCAGTTTGCCAAAATAATTAGTGTCTCGTTCAGGCCAGTGCAGTTGGTAAAGATCCAGATAATCCGTTTGTAATCTTTTTAAACTGGCGTTCAATGCAGCTTCAACGTTTTCTCGGTCCAGTCGGGTAGCGCCATTTCTGAGATAGGGTATCCAGTCCGCAGAGGCGCAAACTTTAGACGCGATGATTAGCTTATCGCGGTCTTTGCGTTTACTTAACCAGTTGCCGAGATAGGCTTCTGTTCTGCCTTGCGTCTCTTCCATGGGTGCGACCGGATAAAGTTCTGCGGTATCAATAAAATTGATGCCCGTATCAATGGCGTAGTCTAGTTGCTCATGGGCTTCAGCTTCAGTGTTTTGTTCGCCCCAGGTCATGGTGCCGAGGCAGATTAAGCTTACTTCAATATCAGTTCGACCAAGACATCTATATTTCATGATGTTTCCTTTACAATTTCAGACAAAAGATAGCGCATATGATACCTTAAAATGTATGAAAACATTGGTATTAACGAAACCCGATGACATGCATTTACATCTAAGAGAAGGTGATGTAATGCGCGATGTTCTGGCTGATTCTGCCAGACAATTTGCTCGGGCTATCATCATGCCCAACCTTAAGTCGCCGATAGCCTCAACCGAACAGGCGTTAGAGTACCAGCAAAGTATTATTAAAAATTTACCTGAGGATATTCGAGGAATCGGAAAGTTTGAGCCGCTGATGGTGCTCTACCTCACTACGAAAATGACAGTGGAGGAGATAAACAAGGCAAGTCAGAGCGATCATGTTCATGCTGTTAAGTATTATCCCGCAGGTGCCACCACTAACTCAGGTAGTGGCGTAACTGCTATTGAAAAGGTCTATCCGATCTTGGAAGCAATGGCAGAACAAAACCTTCCATTGCTGGTTCATGGTGAAGTGATCAATATAGATATAGATATTTTTGATCGAGAAGCAATCTTTATAGAAAAAATATTGAGTCCATTAATTAAGGATATTCCTGATTTGCGCATAGTCTTTGAGCACGTCACCACCAAAGATGCCGTTGATTTTGTTAAACAGAGTTCTGATCGTTTAGTTGCAACGATTACGCCACAACATCTTTTACTAAATCGCAATGCCTTGTTTGTTGGAGGAATACGCCCGCACCATTATTGTTTGCCTGTGTTAAAAGCGGAAGAGCACAGACGTGCTGTTGTCGGCGCTGCTACCAGTGGCAATCCAAAATTCTTTTTGGGAACAGACAGTGCTCCGCACGCAAGAGAAGCAAAAGAAACCGGCTGTGGTTGTGCAGGGATTTATTCAGCACATAATGCCATCGAGCTTTACGCCGAAGTTTTTGAAAAGGCAGATTGTTTGGATAGGCTGGATAATTTTGCAAGCCATTATGGTGCAGAATTTTATGGTTTATCAAAAAATGAAGGCAGCATTACTCTGGAAAAGAATCAATGGCAGATTCCTGATTCCCTGCCTTTCAGTGGATCAGAAATTATTCCCTTTGGTGCAGGAGAGTATTGCCAGTGGAAAATGAAATAATAATTAGTCAGAAGAAAGTTGACAAAAAGCAAAAAGAGATTGCTGCCGGCCGGTTTCGGGGCTACTATCCGGTTGCTGTTGATGTAGAGACTGGTGGATTCAATTCAGGAACTGATGCACTACTTGAGGTGGCAGCTGCAACATTTTCAATTGATGAGGATGGTATTTGGTCGATAGATGAATGTTTATCGCGACATATTGAGCCCTTCGAAGGAGCCAATCTGGATCCTGCGTCATTGGAATTTACAGGAATCAATCCTGAGCATCCTTTCCGGAAACAGATTGCTGTTCCTGAAAAAGAAGCGCTTCAGGATATATTTAAAATGGTGCGTCAAAGAATGAAGGCTTACGGTTGTAAACGAGCCATACTTGTAGGTCATAATCCCTCGTTCGATCTGGGCTTTGTTAATGCCGCTGTGGAACGGTCAGGGATAAAAAGAAATCCGTTTCACCCCTTCAGCACGTTTGATACGGCGACTATGGGAGGGCTTGCCTATGGCCAAACCGTATTATCTCGAGCTGTTGCCGCCGCCGGTATTCTCTGGGATCATGAACAGGCACATTCGGCACGTTATGACACTGAAAAAACAGCTGAGCTGTTTTGTAATATTGTTAATCAATGGAAACTCCCGTAGATGGGGAAAAGTTATGGCCCTGATAATACAACAGCACGGTTCAGTGTTTAGTATCTATTGCTCGATAGATATGACGCTAAAAAATTAATCATGCTGAAAGATGATAGCGCTGTAGATATTCATGTGTTATCTAATTTAGGTCTCTTCAAGGGGCTTGATATTAAATTGGCCGAAAAATTTCTGAGCCGTGCCGAGCATTATTTGCTTCCTAAAGGGGAAGTGCTGTTTTTCCAGCGTTCCTACAATGATGATTTGTACATTGTTTTAAGTGGGACATTGTCCGTACATCTAGGCAGTCCAGATTCTGACTTGATTGCAACAATCGGCATTGGCGAATGCGCGGGAGAGATGTCATTGTTTGGTGAAGATGCAACTTCTGCCTGTGTAGTTGCTGCCGATGATTCAAGGGTCTTGAAAACGACCAGTAAAATAGTTTGGGATATGATCAATCATTACGATGGTTGGGCCAGGAATCTTCTTCACTTATTATCATCTCGTATACGTTTGAGTAACCGCATCATGTTGAGAAGTCGCAGGATTCAGCAACACTATGAAGATGTCGCCAATATTGATTCATTAACACGATTATATAATCGCAGGTGGATTGATCAGAATCTCCCTCAGAAATTTAAAGACTGTATTACAGATGAAATATCAGTATGTTTAATGGTGCTTGATATTGATTGCTTTAAAAAATATAACGACGATAATGGACATCAGGCAGGAGATGCGTGCTTAAAAGCAGTAGCTGAAGTCATAAGAATCAACATTCGGCCAAATGATCTGCTGGGCAGATTTGGAGGTGAGGAATTCGTCATCTTGCTTCCTCATTCGAATATGCGGACCTGTGAACGTGTCGCAATGAGGATCAAGGATGAGGTTGAAATAATAGAAATCATAGACAATGGAAATGAAGTTTTACCTGGTGTAACTATTTCAATCGGTATTTCTGATGGTAGGCCAGGGGTATTTTATGAAGACGTTTTCAAGGCTGCTGATGCAGCACTTTATCAAGCCAAGGAGAGCGGCAGAAATTGTATTCGTTATTAGATAGGTTTTAACCAAGTCAGAAAGTGAGGCAGTGTTCGTCAAAGGTTCGTGCGGAAAATAGTCTTGAGTCGATGCGGGCTGCCGAGCTGGGCCAACTCTGCGTCACTATCGGGATTGACAATGACTTGCTTGCCCCACCAGCCAGCGCGGCTCCAGTTCCAGATTTTGATGAATTGTCGCTCAGTTGGGCCGCTTCGTACTGCGAACAGAAATCCATATCATTTGACGGACATTCCGCTTTTGCGACTGTGTAAAAATCCAATATTTGTCATTCCCACACCACCCCGTCGTTTCCGCACAGTCTCTTTTGCGGGGATGGCTGCCGCCGGTTTAATAACAACGAGTCGTGATACAAGAATATTTTTCATGGTTTTTTCGCTGGTTATGAGCTAGCAACGGCAACAAAATTTTGTAAAATATTCCAAACGGGAAACGCTGCCAATGCGGTCACTGGCAACTGATGCAAAATACCTGACTTAATCAAATTGCTTGATGCGGGCAATATTATGCCCTCACCATGAGTAAATGAGCCATAACCATATAAATTTTATTTTCTGCTCCTTACCATTTTGAGAATGATTTAAATGATTTGAAAGCTACCCTAGCCTTGAATGTTTTTATGCTACCTTGCAAGGTTATCAAGCGCGTCAGAAGTCTGGGAGTGGGTAATATTTGACTCGCATCCGACAATGAATAATATCTTCTACGGCTGCCTGGATTGAATTTTTTCCTGCCAGTCTTGTGTTTTTCTTAACACGATGTCTTCATTAATGGTGGTCAGTGTTCGATTTTTCATGAGTTGTTTACCAGCAACCCAGACATCAGTTACCTGATTACGGCCAGATGCGTAAACAATTTGTGAAACGGGATCATAAAGCGGCCGTGTTTCAATAGTATCAAGATCAATTGCGATAACATCAGCCGCTTTGCCTTTTGCTAGCGAACCGGTGATGTGAGCGATACCCAATGCCTTTGCTCCGTTGATGGTTGCCATCTCTAGGGCTTGATGGGCGGGTAGGGAGCTGCTATTAGCAGAAATTCCTTTGGCGAGTAATGCCGCGGTACGCATTTCGCCAAGCATATCCAGATCATTATTGCTGGCAGCACCATCAGTGCCTAGTGCGACATTGATATCCTGTCGTAGTAATTCACTGACAGGACAAAAACCACTGGCCAGTTTTAAATTGGATTCAGGACAGTGGGCAATATGTACGCCCTGTGTGCTTAGCAGTGTGATTTCATCTTTCGTGAGTTGTGTCATATGTACGGCAAGTAAACGCGGACTGAGTAATCCGAGTTTATGCAATCGCTGGATGGAACGCTGACCATGCTGCTCTTCACTCTGTTTAACTTCATCTGCCGTTTCATGAATATGCATATGAATGGGGATATCAAGTTCTTCAGCCAACGTATTGATACGTCGTAATGGTTCATCTGAAACGGTGTAGGGGGCATGAGGTGCAAAGGCGGTATGGATATGTGAGTTATGATTATATTTGTCGTGTATCTGTTCACCTTTGACGAGATATTCATCGGCATCTTTTGCCCAGGCTGTGGGGAAATCAATCAGGATTAAACCAATCATGGCGCGGATGCCTGTTTCTACGGCAACTTTCGCAGCCTGATCCGGGAAAAAATACATATCATTAAAACAGGTGGTGCCGCTTCGAATCATTTCTGCAACGGCATGCCGTGTCCCGTCATTAACGAACTCGGAACTGACCCATTTTTGTTCATCTGGCCAGATGTATTCCTTAAGCCATTTCATTAAGGGTAAATCATCCGCCAGACCGCGGAAAAGACTCATTGCTGCATGTGTGTGACAATTAATTAGCCCTGGCATTAATGCGTGACTATCAAGATCATGGGTTTCACGAGCTGAATATTTATTTTGCGCCTTTTCGGTTGGTAAAATAACAATTATCTCGCCATTGCTGATAGCGAGAGAGTGATGCTCCAGTACATTATTTCCCTTATTATTATTTGTAGTGTCTACCGGAATAATCCAACGTGCATTAATCAGCGTATCGATATTCATCCTGCTACCATGTTTGTGACTAAGGTGTGAATTGTACGAAAAAAAACTTGTTAAGGAGACTTTAAATTGTCGTCGAAAGATTTACCGGGAATCATAGCCGCAACGCGTAACCGGTTATGTCCGGTTAAATGGACATTAAATGGCGTGGAACTGATTGATCAACGAATATTGCCACACGAGTTTCGGGTCAATCATTATAGTGATGTTCGCGCATTGTCTGCGGCGATTACCAACATGGTCGTTCGAGGTGCTCCTGCAATCGGTATTGCTGCGGCTTATGGGGTCGTGCTTGCAGCCAGAGAGGCCTATGCTCAATCTGAGGATAAGTGGCGAGAATTGATTGAGCATAATCTTGCTGTATTGCTTGCGAGCAGACCAACGGCGGTGAATCTGTATTGGGCAATTACAAGAATGAGCGGCTTGTTTGCATCAATTGAGGACGACCCAGAATCTGCATTACTGGCCGAAGCGATAACTATCCATAATGAAGATATTGCTGCCAATATTCATATGGGTAAGTTGGGAGCTGGTCTCATAGAAGACAAATGTCAGGTACTTACACACTGTAATGCGGGGGCATTGGCAACGAGTGGTTACGGGACTGCCCTAGGCGTTATCAGAACCGCGCATAAACAAGGCAAAATATCTTCAGTCTATACTTGTGAAACACGTCCCTGTTTACAGGGTGCTAGGTTAACAGCATGGGAGTTGCAGCAAGATAATATTCCCACCACGCTGTTGGCGGACAGTGCCGCCTGTTATCTATACAGCCAGGGAAATGTTGAGTGGGTGATTGTAGGTGCCGACAGGATTGCGGTAAATGGTGATGTTTGTAATAAAATCGGCACCTACATGCATGCGATCACGGCAAGATATCATGGGGTTCGAGTGATGGTGGTTGCGCCCTCATCGACCTTTGACTTCGATGCCAAAAGTGGACAAGAGATCCCCATTGAACAGAGAGCGAAAAAAGAGATATTAAATTATTCAGGCGTAAAAATTGCGCCAGAGAATGTCTCGGCGTGGAATCCTGCCTTTGATGTAACGCCTGCTGATTTAATCGATGCTATCGTCACTGAAAAGGGCATTATTGAAGCCCCTGATCCCGATAAAATACGACGCACCATGCTTTAAAAATTCTTCTCAGCATGAGATGCCATGCACTGAATAATTGATACTGGAAAAAGTTGCTATTTGATTGAAAATAATCTGTTTTCATCCAACTTCTTCTACAGGGAATGGGTTCAATGTGATAAAATTCCCGCCTTTGGTGAATGAGGAAATAGAGGGCTAATCATTTCTTGATTGAGCCCTGAATTTGTATGAATGAAAGCGAAGTAGTGGGTTCCGTAAAACCCGTCAATATTGAAAATGAAATGAAGCAATCCTACATGGATTATGCCATGAGCGTGATTGTAGGAAGAGCTTTGCCAGATGTCCGTGATGGTTTGAAACCTGTACATCGTCGTGTCCTATATGCCATGAATGAGATGGGTAATGACTGGAATAAAGCCTACAAAAAATCGGCTCGTATTGTCGGTGATGTGATCGGTAAATACCATCCTCACGGTGACACTGCGGTGTATGACACCATGGTGCGCATGGCGCAGCCATTTTCACTACGTTATATGCTTGTCGATGGTCAGGGAAACTTTGGTTCGGTCGACGGCGATTCTCCTGCTGCCATGCGTTACACAGAAGTGCGTATGACACGTATTGCGCATGAATTACTGAAAGATCTGGATAAGGAAACGGTTGATTTCATCCCGAATTATGATGGTTCAGAACATGAGCCCACAGTTTTTCCTGCACGTATTCCTAATCTACTTGTTAATGGTTCCAGTGGTATCGCGGTGGGCATGGCAACGAATATTCCACCGCACAATTTAATTGAGGTGATTGATGCCACTACTGCACTGATGGGTAATGATGAAATGACCATTGCCGAGCTTATGCAGTTTATCCCTGGGCCAGACTTCCCGACGGCAGGGTTTATTAATGGCTCTAAAGGTATTCGTGAGGCCTACGAAACAGGTCGCGGCAAGATTTATATGCGTGCGCGTACTCATATCGAATCTGATGATGAAAAGGACAGGCAGAGTATCATCGTCACGGAATTACCTTATCAGGTAAACAAGGCACGCTTGATGGAAAAGATTGCCGAACTGGTGAAGGATAAAAAAATCAGCGGCATAAAAGAATTGCGTGATGAATCTGATAAGGATGGCATGCGTATGGTTATCGATTTGCGTAGAGGCGAAGCGCCTGAAGTGCTAATAAACAATCTTTACCAACAAACACAAATGCAAAATGTGTTCGGTATTAATATTGTTGCGCTGAGGGATGGCCAACCGAGGTTGTTGAATCTAAAACAGTTATTGAGAGCATTTATTAGTCATCGTCGAGAAATTGTGACTCGTCGTACACGATATGATCTGCGCAAATCAAGAGCACGCGCACATATCCTGGAAGGTCTGGCAGTTTCGCTGGCGAACATTGATCCTGTCATTGCCTTAATCAAGGTTTCCGCTACACCGGCTAAAGCTAAACAGGCATTGTTAGAGCCTGTATGGGAATCTGGGGCCGTGGTGCAGATGCTGGAGCAGACAGACTCAGATGCCTCAAGGCCAGAAGATTTAGCCGATGGTTTTGGTTTTGTCGAGGGTGGTTACCGATTATCTAAAATTCAAGCACAGGCGATTCTGGATTTGAAATTACAAAGACT
Organism: Gammaproteobacteria bacterium; assembly: GCA_965261165.1. Classification (GTDB taxonomy): domain Bacteria; phylum Pseudomonadota; class Gammaproteobacteria; order Eutrophobiales; family Eutrophobiaceae; genus SMWN01. The sequence continues at coordinate 1,872,860 of OZ253445.1, forward strand.
GACCGGATTGGAACAGGAAAAGATCGTTAAGGAATATAGTGAAATCTTGGAAGCCATTATTGATTTGCTGGATATCCTGTCGCGACCAGAGAGATTGATGCAGGTTATCAGGGAAGAGCTTGAAGATATTCGAGATCGCTATGGTGATGAAAGAGGTACTGAAATACTTGAAGATCAAATTGATTTGAGTATGGAGGATTTGATTACCGAAGAAGATGTCGTGGTGACACTTTCACATGCAGGTTATGCGAAATCTCAGGCCATCGATACTTATCGTTCACAACGTCGTGGTGGTAGGGGCAAATCTGCGACAAACATGAAAGATGAAGATTTTATCGATAAATTATTTATTGTCAGCACTCACGATACCTTGTTGTGTTTTTCCAGTAAGGGAAAACTGTATTGGTTGAAGGTCTATCAATTACCTCAGGCCAGTCGTGCTGCGCGTGGCCAACCGATTGTTAATTTATTACAATTGGAAGAGGGCGAACGAATCAATGCCATATTACCCATACGTGAATTTGTTGAAGATAAATTTATCTTTATGGCGACTGCCGATGGCACTGTCAAAAAATGTAAGCTGACAGATTTTTCTCGACCAAGGGCAAGTGGTTTAAGGGCGATTGAACTGGTTGATGGTAATCAATTGATCGGCGTTGAAATTACCGATGGCGATCATGACATTATGTTGTTTAGTAATGCGGGCAGGGCAGTAAGATTTAAAGAAGCTTTAGTAAGGGCTACGGGCAGAACGGCCAGAGGTGTTCGCGGGATTCGCCTAGCTGAGGGTCAGAATGTGAATTCACTGATCATTGTTGAGTCAGATGAGAACTCGGTATTGACGGTAACAGAAAATGGTTTTGGCAAGCGAACCGCAATCATCGATTACGCGGTTAAAGGCAGAGGTGGATTAGGCGTGATCTCGATCCGAACAACAGATCGTAACGGCAATGTAATTGGCGCTGTCGCTGTCGATGAGGATGATGAGATCATGCTTATCAGTGATCAAGGGACTTTGATTCGCACCCCAGTTAGTGATGTTTCAGTATTGGGAAGAAATACACAGGGCGTGACCCTAGTCAAATTGGGAGATGGAGAACATCTGGCAAGCTTGGAACGCATTGTTGAATACAAAGATTCGGAAGATGAGCCAGTTGCTGAAGTAGCGAGTAAAGAAATAACAGAAAAAACAATATGAAACAGAAAGTTAATGTTTTAAAAGCGGTAGACAGCAAAGAGAGTTACTCTGGACTGGTCTATAATTTTGGCGCAGGTCCCGCAATGCTGCCAAGAGAAGTCATGCAGCATGCCAGAGTAGAATTTTTAGATTGGCATGGCAGTGGCATGTCAGTGATGGAGATGAGTCACCGCAGTGATGAATTTCTATCTGTTGCTGCACAGACAGAAATGGATCTTCGTGAAGTGTTGGCGATCCCTGAAAACTATAAGGTGCTTTTTTTACAGGGAGGCGCGAGTAGCCAGTTTGCCATGGTGCCGTTAAATTTACTTGCAGGTAAAAATACGGCCGATTATTTCCATACCGGTATCTGGTCCGGGAAGGCATTTAAAGAGGCAGAACGATTCTGTAAGGTCAATGTCATTAGCAATGAAGATAGCTCAATGCTGTCTGTGCCTGAAATAGAAACATGGTCGCTTAATCCTGATGCTGCTTATGTTTATTACGCTGATAATGAAACCATTAGTGGGGTTCAGTTTCAAAATATTCCGGAGGTAGGAGATGTTCCTCTGGTAACCGACATGACATCTAATTTTTTGTCAAAGCGATTAGATATCTCTCGCTATGGCGTTATCTTTGCAGGTGCGCAGAAAAATATTGCCCCATCAGGATTGGTGATAGTCATTGTTCGTGAAGATCTGATTGGTCATGCGCCGAAACATATCCCGAGTATGTATGACTACGCTATCCAGGCAAAAAATGAGTCCATGTATAACACACCACCGACCTATAGTTGGTACATGTCCGGGCTGGTATTGAAATGGATCAAGGAGCAAGGTGGTCTGGAGGCGATGGAAAGAATCAGTCATGTTCGATCTGATAGTTTGTATCAGGTAATTGATGACTCTGATTTTTATAACAATCCAATTGAAAAAAAGTATCGTTCCTTGATGAACGTACCGTTTACATTGATTGACGATACATTCAATGAAAAATTTATCAAAGAGGCAAAAGATCATGGACTGGTTGCCCTAAAAGGTCACCGCAGTGTCGGTGGTATGCGTGCCAGCATGTACAATGCTATGCCTAAAGAGGGTGTTGATGCCTTGATTGGCTTTATGCGGGAATTTGAACGCACAAATGGCTGAAGATTTAACATTAGATGAGCTAAGAACACGGATTGATGAAATTGATTCAAATTTAATTGAGTTGATTAGCCAACGTGCGCATATGGCAACAGAAGTTGCCTGTGTCAAAAGTGAGCAGTCCGACGATAATGGTTTTTATCGTCCAGAGCGTGAAGCGCAGGTGTTGAGAAAAATTATAGATCAAAACCCTGGTCCTTTATCCGAAGAAGAAATGGCGCGTTTATTTCGTGAAATCATGTCAGCCTGTCTGGCATTGGAACAAACATTAGATATTGCTTTTCTTGGCCCTGAAGGCACTTTCACACAGGCAGCGGCATTAAAACACTTTGGCCACTCAGTGAAAACAACGGCAATGGGGAGTATTGATCAGGTATTCAGGGAAGTGGAATCTGGTGCCTGTCAATATGGTGTCGTTCCCGTGGAAAATTCAATTGAGGGTGTCGTCAATTACACGCTGGATATGTTGGTAAATTCTAGTTTGATGATTTGTGGAGAGGTTGAATTAAGAATCCATCATCATTTGTTGAGCAATGAAGAGTCAATCGAAAAAATTAGCAAAGTGTATTCGCATCAACAATCGTTAGCGCAGTGTCGAACATGGCTTGATGCAAATTTGACAAAAGTAGAGAAAGTTTCCGTGAACAGCAATGCTGAGGCTGCGCGTTTGGCCGCTGGCGAAGAGAATGCAGCAGCGATAGCAGGGGAATCTGCTTCCGAACTTTATGAACTGTCCGCGTTGATGAGAAATATTGAGAACGAAGTCGATAATACCACCCGCTTTCTGGTATTAGGTCAGTACGAGGTATTACCGAGTGATAGCGATAAAACTTCCTTATTATTTACAGCACCGAATGAACCTGGGGCCTTGCAGGGAATGCTCGCCTGTTTTTCAGATAATGGCGTCAGTTTGACTCGTATCGAGTCAAGACCTTCGCGTAAAGGCATGTGGGAATACGTCTTTTTTGTTGATGTAGAAGGTCATGCGCAAGAAGCTACTGTGGCTTTGGCGCTGGACAAACTAAAAGATCGTTCACTAATGCTTAAATTATTAGGTTCGTATCCACGCGCTGTTTTATGACAACCTGAATCCAAGCTTAAAGAATAGGTCAGAATTAATGACGTGTGATTTGATTAATTTAGCAACGCTTGGCGTAGCTGGCCTACGCCCTTATCAGCCGGGCAAGCCCGTGGAAGAACTGGAGCGCGAGCTTGGCATTCGTAATATTATCAAACTAGCTTCTAATGAGAATCCACTTGGTCATGGTGAAAAAGCACGGCAAGCCATAGCATCGACGGTCGGTTTATCGAGATACCCTGACGGTAATGCCCGTGAGCTAAAAGAGGCCTTGGCAAAACAGCATGGTATCAACACAGATCAGATCACCGTTGGTAATGGCTCCAATGAAATTCTTGAACTCGTCACCAGAGCGACCACAGAGCCACAGCATGAGGTGATTTTTTCTGAGCATGCGTTTGCTGTTTATCCTCTGGTAACACAAGCAGTTGGTGCAAAAGCTGTTATTGTGCCTACAAAAAACTGGGGACATGATCTTTCTGCAATGCGGTCAGCAATAAATGAAAACTCACGCCTCATGTTTGTTGCAAATCCAAATAACCCGACTGGCACATGGTTAGATGCTCAAGCACTAAGAACTTTGCTGGAGTCTTGCTCTGAACATATGCTGGTGGTTATAGACGAAGCTTATTTTGAGTACGTAGATGAGGATGATTATCCCAATTGTATTCAGTGGGTAAATGAATTTCCAAATCTGTTGGTGACTCGTACTTTCTCAAAGGCATTTGGTCTTGCTGGTTTAAGAGTTGGTTATGGCGTTGCGCATCGCGATATTACTGACTTGATGAATCGGGTCAGGCAGCCTTTTAATGTGAATAGTCTGGCGTTGTCTGCCGCAGTAGCCGCACTTGGGGATAATGATCATCTGCAACAAAGCATCAGTCTGAATCAAGCAGGGATGAAACAATTGATAACGGCTTTCGATAAATTGAATTTGCAATATATTCCCTCAGTCGGGAATTTTATCTGTGTAAATATTGAGTCAACAGGTCAATCTGGTATAGAAATATATGAAAAATTATTACATCAAGGTGTCATCGTCAGGCCTGTGGATAATTATGGTATGCCAAATCACCTGCGAATCACTATTGGCATGGAACAAGAGAATGAAACATTTATTAACGCACTGGAGTCAGTTTTAACGGGCATGGATGGTGAATCATGATTGCCAAACAAATAGCAATTGTAGGTGTAGGGTTGATTGGCGGCTCACTTGCACGCGCATTAAAAAAGTCCAATGCGATGGAATCTGTTGTAGGTTATGGACTAGATGAAAGTAGTTTGCAGAAGGCCGTGCAATTGGGCGTGATAGATAGCTACAGTCTGGATATCAAAGAAGTCGTATCTGATGCCGATATAGTCATATTGGCAACGCCACTGTCCACCGCTGATAAATTATTTTCAGAGATGTCGGATGCACTTAAGGAAATAGCTATTATTACTGATGTTGGTAGTGCGAAAGGTTCGATTGTTAAATCTGCCAGAGAGAATCTGCCCAGCTTGTTTACACGTTTTGTTCCCGGGCATCCAATTGCGGGCAAAGAAGAAAGTGGCATCGAGGCCTCATCTGCAGAATTATTTGATGCGCATCGCGTTATTCTCACACCTGTTGCCGAGACAGATCCTGAGGCATTAAATTTGATCACAAAAATGTGGGAACTCACAGGGGCAGAGGTGCTTAATCTTGATGTTGAACATCATGATGCCATCCTTGCTGCCACTAGCCACCTACCTCATATGCTTGCCTATGCCCTAGTCGATTGTCTGTCCGGATTGCAGGAGAGGGATGAGGTTTTTGAGTTTGCGGCTGGTGGTTTTGCAGACTTCACAAGAATAGCATCGAGTCATCCACGGATGTGGCATGACATCTGCTTTTCAAATCACGAAAAACTTTTGAAAGCGATGGATCGGTTTGTTCAACATTTGAATAAGATCAGAGAAGCTATTAACCATGATGATAGTGACACCTTGTTGGAACTATTTGAAAGAGCCAAAATTTCAAGAGATAAATTTACCGATCAAAGAAAGAATCGAAATGATTCTCCTGAATGAATGTAAGTGAACAATTTTAAGTGCGCTCATTTTCCAAAAAATGATTAATTACCGTATTGCACCTGGCGGAAGATTGAGAGGCCGATTTCGCGTGCCTGGCGACAAGTCTATCTCGCATCGTGCGTTGATGTTGTCTGCAATTGCAGAAGGCCAAAGCCGTATCACAGGTTTTTTAGATGGCGAAGATACGTTGGCAACTATGGCAGCATTCAGGGCGATGGGAGTTGATATTCAACACAGCTCAGAAAATGAAGTGATTGTTGATGGCGCTGGCATGCAAGGTTTTTCAATACCAACAACAGCGCTGAATCTGGGCAATTCTGGTACTTCCGTCCGTTTACTTTCTGGCCTACTTTCCGGGCTTGGAATTGAATGTGAACTAGTGGGCGATGAATCATTGATGTCTCGACCGATGCGAAGGATTATTGACCCCTTGCAAAAGATGCATGCCTCTATTACTTGTTCAGAGGACGGGACTCTACCTATACATATAAAAGGCGGTGTCAGTTTAACGGCAATAGATTATGAAATGTCGGTGGCAAGCGCACAACTGAAATCCAGCTTATTGTTAGCGGCCTTGAATGCAAATGGCAGGACGTGTATCCATGAGCCCGTTGCAACGCGTGACCATACTGAGCGCATGCTGAAACAATTTGCTTATCAGGTAGAGTGCGAAGGCAGCAATATCGTTCTTACTGGCGGTGGCTCACTAAAGGGTGCGAACATTAGGGTGCCTGCGGATATCTCTTCAGCGGCTTTTTTTATCGTAGGAGCCTGTATTGCTGATGGGTCGGATATTTTCATTGAAAATGTTGGTATTAACCCAAGTAGAAATGCTGTCTTTCATATATTAAGAGAGATGGGTGCCGACATTACATTGTTGGATGAAACGGTCGTTAGCGGTGAACCTGTTGCCAATATTCGGGTAAAGTCATCAGCATTACATGGCATCAATATTCCTGCATCACTAGTCCCTAGGGCGATAGATGAATTTCCTGCCATTATGGTGGCGGCTGCCTGTGCAGATGGCGAGACCAGACTCACTGGCGCAGGAGAATTGCGTGTGAAGGAAAGTGACAGAATTACGGCGATTACCGAGGGTTTGCGAAGATTAGGTATTGATGTTGGCGAAGCGCCTGATGGTATGACCGTGACAGGCGGCAAGATGACAGGCGGCGAGATTGATAGTTTTGCCGACCACAGGATTGCTATGGCATTTTCCATTGCTGGCCTGAATGTCTCCGACCCCATTACAGTTAAAGATTGCTCTAATGTTGGAACCTCGTTTCCTGGTTTTGTCGATATTGTCAAGTCTATTGGCCTAGATCTGATGGTTGAGGAACAAGTTTAATGTCTGATATCCCTGTCATTGCCGTTGATGGAGCTAGTGGCACAGGAAAGGGCACGATATGTAGTTATTTAGCAAATTATCTAGGCTGGCATCTGCTTGATAGTGGCGCCCTGTATAGGATTGTGGCTGTAGCAGTCGAAAAATACCAGCTCGAACCGAAAGATGAGTCAGCAATTGCTGATATCGCTGGATCGCTGGATGTTGTTTTTCAACAACCCCAGCCAGGAGAAGATATTACAGTTATCTTCGAAGGTGATGATATTAGTCAGAAAATAAGGACGGAAATATGTGGTAACTCAGCCTCACAGTTTGCTATTTTGCCTAATGTCAGAGCTGCATTATTGGAGAGACAAAGACAATTTCAACAATCTCCTGGATTGGTTGCTGATGGACGGGACATGGGCACGGTTGTTTTTGTCGATGCGCCTCTGAAGATTTACCTCACCGCTTCGGCCGAGGAACGTGCTAAAAGACGCTATAAGCAGTTGAAACAGAAAGGGTTTGATGTTAGTCTCCCGCGCCTTGCGGCTGATATAGCCGAGAGGGATGCAAGGGATAGTCAGAGAATTATATCACCACTGAAGCTGGCAGATGATGCCATCGTTGTCGACACGACAAAGATGGAGATTTCTGAGGTTATAAAAAAAATAGAGGATCTGGTTCAGGAGACGCTGCCAGATATCTATCCAACACCGTGATTATGGCGTTGAAAGCTCAGGTGACTTGAGCCGTTCTCAGGCTAATTTTATTAACTAACTGTTATACAGTGTCGCAGCGGCGCCATTAGTATATTACGTACTGGTTTCTGCCAGTCAGAACCGGATTAGAGGCAAATATTCTTTATGGGTGAAAATTTCGCCGAACTTTTTGAACAAAGTCAAATAGAGGGCAAAATGCGCCCAGGTTCCATCGTCAGTGCTGCGGTGGTTGAAATCAATCAGGGCACTGTTGTCGTCAACGCAGGCCTCAAGTCCGAAGCACCTATTCCAATCAAGGAATTCTGTGATGAGAAAGGTGATGTTGAAGTCAGTATTGGGGATGAGGTAGACGTTTCTCTTGATGCAGTAGACAATGGTTTTGGTGAAACAAAACTTTCGCGAGAAAAAGCCAAACGTCTAATGGCTTGGAAAAACCTAGAAAAAGCTCACGAAGCAGATGAAATTGTTACCGGCATTATTTCCGAAAGAGTTAAAGGTGGTTTCACTGTAGATATAAATAAGGTCAAAGCGTTTTTGCCGGGTTCGCTTATTGATGTGCGTCCGGTTAAAGATACCAGCTACCTCGAAGGTAAACCGCTGGAATTCAAAGTTATCAAGATTGACCAAAGCAGAAATAATGTAGTTGTTTCACGTCGTGCAGTCGTCGAAACAGAAAATACAGTTGACCGCACTGAATTACTTGAGTCTCTACAGGAAGGTGCGGTTATTAAAGGTGTTGTCAAAAATACAACAGATTATGGGGCATTTCTTGATTTGGGCGGTATTGATGGATTATTGCATATCACGGATATGGCTTGGAAAAGAGTTAAGAACCCAAGTGAAATTGTCGCTGCTGGTGATGAAATCGAAGTCAAGGTGCTGAAATTTGATCGCGAACGTAACCGTGTTTCACTTGGCCTGAAACAAATGGGCGATGATCCATGGGGTGATTTAAGTAAACGTCATCCTGAAGGTGCTCGTCTACGTGGCAAGGTAACCAATCTTGCGGATTATGGTTGTTTTGTAGAGCTTGAAGAAGGTGTTGAAGGTCTGGTTCATGTTTCTGAAATGGATTGGACAAACAAGAACGTACACCCTTCAAAGCTGTTACAAATTGATGAGGAAGTGAATGTTGTTATCCTTGATATTGATGTTGAAAGACGGCGTATCTCACTAGGTATGAAACAGTGTCAGCCTAACCCTTGGGAACAGTTTGCTGCGACACATAACAAGGGTGATAGAGTTGTTGGGATTATCAAATCTATTACCGATTTTGGTATTTTCATTGGTCTTGATGGTGAGATTGATGGTCTGGTTCATCTTTCCGATATTACTTGGTCAGGCACTGGCGAAGAGTCCATCCATCAATATGGTAAGGGTGATGAGTTGGAAACAGTTCTGCTTGCAGTAGACGCAGAAAGAGAACGCATCTCTCTGGGTGTTAAACAAATGGAGAAAGACCCTTTCTCAAATTATATCGCCGGGAATGCAAAAGGCACTATCGTTAAAGGCATTGTAGAAAGTGTCGAAATGAGAAGCGTGATTTTGACTCTGTCAGAAGGTGTTGAAGGTTTTATGCGCTCCTCAGAAATTTCTATTAATAGCAAGATTGATGATGCACGTGACGAGGTGAAAGTAGGTGATGAAATGGAAGTTAAAATTACTGCAATTGACCGTAAAAAACGTTCAATTAATGTCTCTATTAGAGCAAAAGAAACCGATGACGAATCAGCCGCTATGGAGGAATATGGCTCCAGTTCCGAAGGAGCAGCCAGAAGTACTCTGGGTGATTTATTGAAAGAACACCTGACGGATAAATAAGCAATAAACTGCGCTCCTACCGTAGAAGTAGAGACGCATTTAATGTAAACTATTGATATTATTAAGGAACCTAGGAACCTAGGAACCTAGGAACTTGCTCCCATGTTGTCTGGCAGCGTCGCAGGAAACTGTCTGACACTGAAATCGAGATAAATTGATGACAAAATCAGAACTCATAGAAGCACTTGCTAGGAGGCAGACTCAATTAGCCTATCGGGATGTTGAATCGGCTGTGAAGATGATTCTTGAACACATGGCCATGACACTTTCCAATGGCGAAAGGGTGGAAATCCGGGGTTTTGGTAGTTTTGCCCTGCATTATCGTCCACCACGTGTGGGGAGAAATCCCAAATCAGGCGAGCCTGTATCACTTGCAGCTAAGCATGTGCCTCATTTTAAACCAGGTAAAGAGTTACGCGAAGGAGTTGATAAAAACAACTTTTGAAGTCTAGGGGCATGTGCGAGAATAGGAAGCCTATTGCGAAAAAATCATTTTTCTCATTTTCATTGGATAAGAAATGACTATCCCCCTCAAATGACAAAAATGGTTTCTTCTTAAGTTACGGTTTCTGTTTTCGGACAGGCTCCTAACAGGATTTTTCCACTTTTTAGTATTCAGCAATTAGTGGGCTATTGTATTCCAGCTATTCTCTGCTTATTGTTGTCATCCCAGTTCAACACACTAATATATATAAGATAGAGAATATTATGTCTCAATTGATTAAAAAATATTTATCCATCATCTTGTTTCTGCTGATATTTGTTGCCTCGTTGGTGTTCTTTTTGAAGAATAATCAGATAATCACTTTTAATTATCTTGTCGCAAGTCAGGAAATCTCATTATCATTCTTGCTTTTCATATCACTCAGTATTGGCGCATTACTAGGCATTCTCGCTTGGCTGCCGAAAATAATTAGTTTGAAACACAGAATTACCAGACTTCAGAAGCAGGTGAAGCTCACGGAGAAGGAACTTGATAGTCTCAGGGTTATGCCAATGAGAGATGCGCCCTGATGGAGATAGCTTAATGGGAATCAACTGGATGACTATCATCTGGCTACTGCCCATCGCTGGGTTTAGCGGATGGTTATACGGACGGCGTGGCAGTGTTTCCCCAGATAAATCTGGCCAAGGTAGATTTCATCCTGAGTATTTTAAAGGTCTGAATTACGTACTCAACGAACAACCAGACAAGGCGATTGAAGTTTTTGTCAAAATATTGGAAGTAGATAGTGAAACCGTGGAAGCACATCTTGCTTTGGGAAATCTATTCCGGCGTCGTGGAGAAGTTGAGCGCGCGGTTCGTATCCATCAGAACTTGATTGCTAGACCTAGCCTGAATAGAGAACAACGGGCATTAGCATTACTTGAGCTTGGCATGGATTACATGAAATCTGGATTACTGGATCGTGCCGAAAATTTGTTTAATGAGCTGGTTGAAACAGGATTGTATTTAGTGCCTGCATTTACCGAGTTACTGGATATCTATCAACAGGAAAAAGATTGGGAAAACGCAATTAAGACAGCCCGTCGATTGGAATTATCTTCATCTCGTCCCTTGCATAAAAATATTGCGCAATTCTATTGCGAGCAGGCAAATGAACTACGCGGCCAGGGACAGAGTAAAGGTGCGCGTGAGTTACTGAAAAAAGCAATTAATATTGATGAGAATTGTGTCCGCGCAAGTTTGATGGAAGCTGGCATCTTTCAAGAAGATGGTAAATACAAACAGGCTATCCGTATCTATAAACGCGTTGAGAAACAAGATGCTGAATATATTTCCGAAGCAGTTTCCAGGGTGCTTGAATGTTACTGTGAACTTGAAAGATTGGATGAATGCAAAAATTATTTGCATACGATAGTCGATAAGCATGGTGGTATTACGCCCATGATAATGCTTACCGAACTTATCGCAGAACAGGATGGTGAAGAAGAAGCAATGAAATATATTACCAATGAACTCAAGAACAGGCCTGCCGCTCGAGTCGTTGATCGACTAATCGAATACGCCTTGGTTCCAGCGGGTGGCAAGATAAAAAATGACCTAGCGACAATCAAGAATCTGACCAGTAAATTACTTGAAGATGGAGCAATATATAAATGTAATCATTGTGGCTTTGATGCCAAGTCATTGCATTGGCAATGTCCGAGCTGTAAAAACTGGAATACTGTTAAACCTATTCATGGTGCAGAAAGGGAATAGAAGTTGAGTAACTCACGCATTATCGTGCCCCTGGATTTTAATTCGGCTGGGCAGGCTCTTGGACTTGTTGAAAAACTGCAGCCTGATTTGTGTCAATTAAAAGTAGGGAAAGAGCTGTTCACAAAAGCTGGCTCAGTCTTGGTCGAGAAATTAATTGCCAAAGGCTTTGGTGTATTTCTTGATCTTAAATTTCATGATATTCCTACAACGGTAGCCAAGGCATGCGCAGTTGCTGCAGATCTAGGTGTGTGGATGGTTAGCGTGCACGCAAGCGGTGGTTCTGAAATGATGTTGCTTGCCAGAGAGGAGATCGAGAAGAAAGCACATCATCCATTATTGATTGGCGTGACCATACTTACCAGCATGAATCAGGAAGCTCTAACAGAACTTGGTATACATGGCTCTGTTGAGGAACAGGTATTACGGTTAGCGCAATTAACATCTAGCGCTGGTCTTGATGGAGTTGTGTGTTCTGCGCATGAAGTGGCGGTATTACGGGCAAAGCTGGATAAGGAATTTAAATTGGTCACACCGGGTATTCGTCCGGGAGGTGTAAATAGCGACGATCAGAAACGCGTAATGACACCAGGACAAGCCATCAGTGTAGGCAGCGATTACCTGGTTATCGGCAGACCCATCACGCAAGCAACAGATCCAATTCAAGCACTAAAAGATATTAGTGAAGAAATCAGTGCTGCAAGCATTAATGTTTGATCGTTAATGCCAGATAATAATCGTGCAAGCGTATTCCAGCCTGAATGCTCGTTCAGGGCGGGTGAAAAAAGCTTCTGGGGCAGGCTTTATGGTAGTGCTAAAGCACTGGCGATTAGTCAGTTAGCCAACAAAACAAAAGCTCCTGTCATCATCATGACGGCAGATTCACTTTCAGCAAGTAGATTGATGGAAGAACTTCGTTTTTATCTTAATGATAATGAAGTGAGTGATCTCCTGACTTTTCCTGATTGGGAGACATTGCCTTATGACCTATTCTCACCCTATCAGGACATTATTTCAGAAAGATTAGCAACCTTGACTAGCTTCTCAGGTTTGAGGAAAGATATTCTGATTGTGCCAGTGACGACACTGATGCATCGCCTGATGCCTAAAGAGTTTCTATTATCGCATAGCTTATTCCTGAAAAACGGGCAGCAACTCAATGTTGATGCGTTCAGAAAACAGCTAAATGAAAGTGGCTATGTCTTTAGCGCACAAGTCATCGAACATGGAGATGTGGCAGTACGTGGTTCCTTGATCGATTTATATCCTATGGGTGTGGAGAAACCCTATCGGATAGATTTATTAGACGACAAAATAGACAGTATTCGGACATTCGATCCGGAAACTCAACGTTCATTAAATAAGGTTGAGGAAATTAAAATATTACCGGCTAGGGAAGTGGCATTGACTGATGAAGGGATTGCTCGTTTCAGATCAGCTTGGCGTTCATGTTTTGAAGGTAATCCAAATCAATCTTCTGTTTATCGAGATGTTAGTCAGGGACTTGCACCTGCAGGTATTGAATATTATTTACCATTATTTTACCGGGAGACCAATACTCTATTCGATTATCTACCCGGCGAGTGTATTGCCATTTTTGATGAAGATGCCATCAATACTTCAGAATCATTCTGGCAAGATATTGAAGCGCGCTATGAGCAAACAAGACATGATGTAGAACGTCCGATATTACCACCGAGAGATATGTTCCTTAATCCCTCTGATCTGTTAAACAGAACAAAAACCTATCACCAGATTCACATCACAAACAGGGAGCAACGGGAACGTGCGGGGGCTAGTAACTACGATACAACGCTGCCAGAAAATTTGATGATTGATGCTCGGTCTGCGAATCCCTTATCACTGGTTAAACGATTTGTCAGCGATTTTGATGGAAGAATATTATTAGTTGCAGAGTCGGCGGGGAGGAGAGAGACCTTAATAGATTTATTTCAGCAGCACAATATTAAACCTGTGAAGTTACAAGACTGGTCGGATTTCATTCAAGGTCAAGAGACTTTGGGCCTCACTGTTGCACCTCTGGAGCAGGGAGCTCAATTGGAAAATCCAAGGATTGCCCTGATTAGTGAGGGGCAATTGTTTGGCGAACGCGTGATGCAACGGCGTTTGCGAAAACGTAAGCAGCAGGATTCAGAAAATATTATTCGTAACCTCACGGAATTAATCTTGGGTGCGCCAGTGGTCCATGAGGAACATGGTGTCGGTCGTTATCAGGGCTTAATTACTTTGGATGTAGGGGAGTATCCTGCCGAATTTATTTTTATTGAATATGCAGAGGGCGATAAACTTTATGCGCCTGTTTCTGCACTCGATCTGATCAGCCGCTTTACCGGAATGGATCCTGAGCACGCGCCATTGCATCGTTTAGGCAGTGGGCGGTGGGAGAAGGCCAAACGTAAAGCTGCCAAACGCGCACATGATGTCGCGGCTGAACTGTTGGAATTACATGCGCAACGTGCGGCTCGACTTGGTTTCAATTTCGAACTAGATGAAAATGCCTATCGTGCCTTCGTACAAACGTTTCCTTTCGAAGAAACACCGGGACAAATGGATGCCATTACCGCAGTAATTGATGATATGACTCAGGGGAAACCCATGGATCGCCTAGTTTGTGGTGATGCAGGTTTTGGTAAAACAGAAGTGGCCATGCGCGCTTCGTTTATTGCGGTACAGAATAGCAGACAAGTCGCTATTCTCGTACCAACAACATTGTTGGCGCAACAACACTATCAAAATTTTAAAGACAGATTTGCTGACTGGCCTGTTCGTGTTGAATTGTTATCTCGATTTCGCACCGGCAAGGAACAAACTAAGACCCTGAAAGGTATTAAAGATGGCACTGTTGATATCGTTATTGGTACACACAAATTGATTCAGGGGAATATAGAGTTTGCACGGCTGGGTTTGTTAATCATCGACGAAGAACATCGTTTTGGTGTAAGACAAAAGGAAAAATTTAAAGCCATTCGAACAGAGATAGATGTGTTGACACTAACGGCAACGCCAATTCCACGAACACTGAATATGGCGCTTGCTGATTTACGTGAGTTTTCGATTATTGCTACACCTCCATCAAAACGACTGGCAGTAAAAACTTTTGTGCGTGAGTGGAATGATGCCTTGCTGAAGGAAGCGCTGTTGCGTGAAATCAAGCGTGGTGGTCAGGTGTATGTATTACATAATAAAGTTGAGACCATAGAAAAAATGGCTAGGCAGATAGAGTCATTTCTACCAGAGGTATCAGTCATGTGGGCACATGGTCAAATGCCAGAAAAACAACTAGAGCAGGTGATGCTGGATTTCTATCATCGACGCTTTAATGTTCTGGTCTGTACCACCATTATTGAAACAGGTATTGACGTGCCGAGCGCTAATACGATTATTATTAATCGTGCGGATAAATTTGGATTGGCGCAACTCTATCAATTAAGAGGCAGGGTTGGCCGTTCACATCATCGGGCTTATGCTTATTTGATTGTCCCAGAAAGAAAACAAATGACTGCGGATGCAATAAAAAGGCTTGAGGCAATAGAGGCGCTGGAAGAATTAGGCGTAGGCTTCACTCTGGCAACGCATGATCTGGAAATTCGTGGGGCTGGTGAGATTCTGGGTGAAGGACAAAGTGGGCAGATTCAGGAAATAGGTTACGGGTTATATATGGATCTGCTTGATCGAGCAGTGGTAGCAATTAAATCAGGTAAACAGCCTCAACTCGATAGACCACTGAATCATGGTGCTGAGGTTGATTTGCACATTCCAGCATTAATTCCTGAGGATTACTTGCCCGATGTGCACATGCGACTCATGATGTATAAGCGCATTGCCAGTGTTGAGAATAAAGAAGCCTTAAAAGAGCTTCAGGTAGAGATGATAGATCGATTTGGTTTGCTTCCTGATTTTGCTAAAAATCTTTTCCAAATTGCGGAACTAAAATTACTGGTGAATCCTCTGGGTATACGTAAGATAGATTTAGGCGCCCATGGCGGAAGATTGCAATTTAACGAAGATAATAATGTCGATCCTATGAAGATTATTAACTTAATACAAGCTAATCCCTTTACTTATAAACTGGATGGGCAGGACAAATTGAGAATTAATGAAGAGTTGCCGGAACCTGATGACAGGTTCACAATACTAAACAATCTTATTGCAGATATAGCAAACAAGGATGCCGCATAATCATATGAAAAAATTATTATTCGGTGGCTTTCTTTTGCTGTTTAGTAATATGGCATTTGCCAAATGGTATCAGGTGGAAATGGTCGTATTCGAGCACCTCTCTTCAGGCACTGGTGGAGAGTTTTGGAACTCGGGTAATGTGCCGGATTATCGTAATACGACAGAGTTAATCACTGGTCTCAATGGTTCTAAGGCATTTAAGAAATTGCCCCCAAGCAGATACAAGTTGGGTGGTGTGAATAAGGTTCTTAAATTATCCAGTGGCTATCGACCCATACACCATGTCGCATGGGAGCAGCCAGAGCTAATAAAATCCAGAGCAAAAAAAGTCCATATCAAGAACCCGGAAGCAAAAATAAATGGTACCGTTAATTTAAGAGGCGGACATCTACTGCATCTGGATCTGGATATTTCCTACTTTATTGATCTTTTTACCGAGTCAGTTACTGCATTTGCAGAAGAAGGCGTTGATGCTGATGAAGAAATCACTATGAGTGGAACCTATGCGCAAATGCAAGAAACGCGTAGAATTAAACTGAATGAATTACATTATTTTGATCACCCATTATTCGGGGTGATTATGAGGGTGACGCGGTTGCAAGTGGAAGAGTAGTCAGACATAGAAAAATATACGGGGCACGGCCGGCCGTGATACAAACTTTTATAGGGTCAATGTCGATTGATTTCTTCAAAAATTAGAAATAAATCCTTCAAGTACCAACTTAATTTCCCCCATTCCTTCTTCAATATTTTTCTCAATTATTGCCATAGTAATTTCCTCGTCTGATTTGCCTGCTGCCCAATTGACGACAAGGGAAAGACAGGCGTAGTTAATATTCAGTTCGTGCGCGAGTGCTGCTTCGGGCATTCCGGTCATGCCGACGATATCGCAGCCATCTTTTTCCAGTTTTTTAACCTCTGCAGCAGTTTCCAGACGAGGCCCTTGTGTCGCGGCATATACGCCACCAATAAAAATATCTACGCCAGATATTAAACTGGCAGTCGCTAATTGTTTGCCGAGATCAGAACTATATGGATTTGTAAAATCGATATGTATGACTTCATCTAGATTATCTTCAAAGAATGTGTGCTTCCTGTCATAGGTATAGTCAATAATTTGATCGGGGATCACGACCCTGCCAGGACGCATTTCCGATGTAATACCACCAACAACATTAACTGCGATGATGTACCTCACACCATTTTCCTTGAGTGCGGAAATATTGGCACGATGATTTATCTTGTGTGGTGGGATAGCATGTGGATTGCCATGCCGCGGTAAGAAAATGATTTCTTTATCTCCAACGCGCCCAAAGTTTAAGGCACTTGAGGGATTGCCATAAGCAGTATCGACTTCTTTTGTCTCTGCAATCTCGACACTTGCCAGTGAAGTCAGACCTGTGCCGCCAATGATAGCTATTTTATTCACGGACTCTTCACCGCGTAGATGCCCGGTGCATTGCGTAAGTATTCCTTGTAATCCATACCATAACCAAAGACATAGCGGTTGGGAACAGTGAGACCAGTGAAATCGGCTTTTTCAAATTTTCGTTCTCTGTCTAATTGCTTATCCGCGAGTACCGCAGTTTGAATTGTTTTTGCCAGATGCTTCTTACATTCTTTGACTATTGCCGCTAAGGTGGTGCCTTCATCGAGAATATCATCGATAATTAAGACGTGTCTGCCTTGCAGAGAGAGTATCGGTTTTCTAATCCAGCCTAGTGTGCCGCCATTTGTTTTTCCCTGGTAGCGAGTTGCGTGAACGTATTCTACTTGTAATGGAAAATTCAGAAGAGGGAGTAGTTTTCCTGTGGGGATGATGCCCCCGATCATCAGACAAAGGGCAATTGGATTTTTGTCTTTGAGCACTACAGTGATCTCCTCAGCCATTTTTTCAATGGCTGTTTCAACCTCCACGGATGAGTAAATTAAATCAGCTTCTGCCTGGATACGTGTGATTTTAGCCAGATTCATAGAATTTTACTTAACCGCATGTATTTGCTCATAATTATTCCCTATTATTATCAGAATTAACCGAGGTGCTGAAAGTGCATCAATAAACCCTCAGGCCATTTCATGATTAGCAGCGATAGAAAATTGCCTGATAATACATTGAAAATCAATCAATTATTCTAAAAAGGCTAAAAAGCTGTTTGTGTATCTCTGCAGATTTTTTCATTCAGTTGGCAATCGTCATGAAATCCAGACAACCCTAATATTAACAATGCATTAAGGCTTATTATTTGTTACTCTCGGGCGATTCGAAGAGACGATCCTGTGTAAAAAATCCCAAAAGAGTCATTAACAACGCGGGTAAACAGAGTCTGATAGAAACATAACAGTTATTCTAGCAAGAGGAGCACCCATGTTTACCAAAGATATGAAAGTTGCCAGTTATGATGAAGAACTCTGGAAAGTGATGGAGCTTGAGCGTGTGCGTCAGGAAGAGCATATTGAATTGATTGCATCAGAAAATATGACTAGCCCACGCGTGATGGAGTGTCAGGGCTCTTTATTAACAAACAAATATGCCGAAGGCTATCCAGGCAAGCGTTATTACGGCGGTTGTGAATACGTTGATATTGCAGAGCAATTAGCTATTGATCGTGCCAAAGAACTATTTGATGCTGATTGGGTGAATGTGCAACCACATTCTGGTTCACAGGCCAACGGTGCCGTTTTTCTAGCATTACTTAACCCTGGAGATCATGTCATGGGTATGAGTCTGGCGCATGGCGGTCATTTGACCCACGGTGCATCAGTGAATGTTTCAGGTCGTATTTATGATGCTGTTCAATACGGTCTGGATGACAGAGGTTATATTGATTACAACCAGGTCGAAGAACTGGCACTGGAACATAAGCCAAAATTGATCGTTACGGGTTTTTCTGCTTATTCACGCATTGTTGATTGGGAACATTTCCGCGAAATTGCTGATAAAGTTGGTGCATTGATGATGGCAGATATTGCCCACGTTGCTGGTCTTATTGCTACAGGTGAATATCCAAGTCCTGTGCAGGTTGCTGATGTCACAACATCAACAACACACAAAACATTGCGTGGCCCACGTTCGGGCATCATCATGGGCAAAGCTAATGAAGACATTGAGAAAAAGATCAGCTTCATGATATTTCCTGCCTATCAGGGCGGTCCACACATGCATACCATCGCTGGTAAAGCTGTTGCTTTTAAAGAATGTCTGGAGCCTGAGTTCAAGACCTATATCCAGCAGGTTAAAAAGAATGCCGTTGCAATGGCTGACACTTTTGTTGAGCGTGGTCTGAAAATTGTTTCTGGCGGCACAGATAATCATCTATTCCTAGTAGATATGATTGAAAAAGGACTGACAGGTAAGGAAGTTGATGCTGCAATAGGTCGCGCCAATATCACCTGTAACAAAAACGCAGTTCCAAATGATCCGCAATCACCATTTGTCACCAGCGGCATCCGTATCGGCACGCCATCAGTCACAACACGTGGTTTTGATGAAGCTGATTGCAAGAATGTTGCTAACTGGATTTGTGACATCATGGATAATATAGGCGATGAAAGTGTTATTGAAAATATTATTGAAAGTGTAAAAGGCAAGGTTGTTGCACTTTGCAAGAGCAAGCCACTATATAATAACTAATTCGTAACACACGAAAGAAGGGCTTGCAGGGGATCGCTATGCGATCCCCTGTATCGTTAGAAAAGGGTTAAACTAAAATGCCAGTTTACAAGTCAGTTGATTAAAGGAGGGTGATTGATGCGATGTCCATTTTGTTCTGACATGGATACACGAGTCATTGATTCCCGTCTGGTTGGTGAAGGCGATCAAACTCGACGTCGACGTGAGTGCACCAAGTGCAAAGAACGTTTCACGACATACGAATCTGCAGAATTAAATCTGCCCAGAATTTTGAAATCTGATGGCCGGCGTGAGCCTTATAATGAAGGCAAACTTCGTGGTGGTATTTTACGCGCTATTGAGAAACGTCCTGTAGCAATGGATAGAGTTGAAGGAGCTGTTGCACGCATCAAGTATAAACTCAGCACCGAAGGTGAACGGGAAGTCAAATCACGCAAATTAGGAGATTGGGTAATGGGACAATTACGTGACCTTGATCAGGTTGCCTATGTTCGTTTTGCATCTGTCTATAGAAGCTTTGAAGATGTGCGTGCATTTCTGGATGAGATTGAACTTCTGGAAAATGATTTGCCGCCGGAAATAAAAGAAAGTCAGCTTGATCTATTAAAGTCTGATGGTGAAGAGAGTTGATGTGGACTGCTTCAGACTACCAACATATGTCTCGCGCCCTACAACTGGCGCGGCGCGGTCTTTATAGTACTGATCCAAATCCTCTAGTAGGTTGTGTCATTGTCAAGGATGGTGGCGTTGTGTCAGAAGGCTGGCATCAAAAAGCTGGGCAGGCACATGCAGAAACCGAGGCCCTGAAAAATGCGAAAGAGGATGTCACTGGCGCAACTTGCTATATTACATTAGAGCCATGTGCGCATCATGGACGTACATCACCTTGTACAAAATCCCTGATAAATGCTGGCATTAAGAAAGCTGTGGTCGCAACTGTTGATCCAAATCCATTTGTAAGAGGTAAGGGCCTACAGCAGTTAAAAGAAGCTGGCATTGAAACAGTAAGTGGTTTGATGGAAGCTCAAGCCATTGAACTAAATCCTGGTTTCGAAATGCGAATGCAGCAAGGACGTCCGTTCGTGAGATGTAAATTGGCAATGAGTCTGGATGGTAAAACAGCATTGTCGAATGGTGATAGTAAATGGATAAGTAGCCCAGAATCGAGGATGGATGTGCAGAAATTACGCGCGCGCAGTTCCGCCATTATGACTGGGGCAGGGACTGTCATTGCAGATAATCCCTTAATGAATGTCAGGTTACCTGAAACATCTGAATGGGCTGAACACGGACGACAGCCACTAAGAGTCATACTTGATTCCAAGCTTAAGACGCCAGTTGATGCAAAAATATTGAGCTTGCCTGGCGATGTTATTATTTTTCATGCATCAGAAGCTCAAGAAAAACAACAAAACCTTGAAAATGCTGGAGCTGAATTGGTCGTAGTAAAAGCAGAAAGAGGACCAGGTTTTCTTGAATATGTTTTAACTCATCTGGCCAGGAAAAGAGAAATTAATGAGGTGCTGTTGGAAGCAGGATCTACCTTATCAGGTGAAATATTGCAGGCAGGTTTGATTGATGAATTAATTCTATATCTTGCGCCAACTTTACTAGGACGAGATGCAAAGGAGCTGTTTAATTTACCGATAATTGGAGATATGTCTGATTGCATTTCTTTGCTTATTACTGATACAAGAACTATTGGTAAAGACATCAGAATCAAAGCAACCATAAATAGATAAGAATTATTATGTTCACTGGAATTATAGAAGCTATTGGTAAGATAGAATTGATTGAGGAGATCGATTCTGACAAAAGATTTGTCATTATCTCAGACTCACTGAATCTGTTGGATGTTCAACGTGGTAACAGCATCAGTGTCAGTGGCGTTTGTTTGACGGTTGTCGATTTACAGAAAAATGGTTTTTCTGCCGATGTCTCAATCGAAACATTGTCGTGCACAACTTTCAACGAGCTTGCTGTAGGTGATCAGGTTAATCTGGAAAAAGCGTTACAGCTTTCATCTCGACTCAGTGGGCATATGGTGAGTGGTCATGTTGATGGTAAAGGAATAGTTCAGAAGAAATATGCAGACGCAAGATCAGAACGGTTCGAAATAAAATTTCCAGTCGAACTCGGAAAATATATTTGCAAGAAAGGCTCAATTTGCGTCAATGGCGTTAGTTTGACAATTAATGATGCTGATGAATCAACATTTTCAGTCAATATTATTCCACATACGAATGAAGAAACAATATTCTCTGAATGTGGCGAAGGTACGCAGGTTAATATTGAGGTTGATATCGTGGCTCGTTATATGGAATCACTAATGTCAGATCAAGGTTAGGCTGCTAAAGTTTAGCAATGAAACTGTGTCATAATAAGAAAATTCAGCAATACATATTTGGTATAGGTTTTAATGGCGCTTAATAAAGCAAAAGAACTGATTGAAGATATTCGTAATGGCAAGATCATTGTCTTAATGGATGATGAGAACCGCGAAAATGAAGGTGATCTTGTTATTGCAGCTTCTGCTGTGCAAGCAAACGATGTCAATTTAATGGCACGTTTTGGCAGAGGTTTGATATGCTTAACCTTGACGCGCGAGCATTGCAAAGCATTGAATCTGCCATTGATGGCAGGAAATAGTTACTCAAATCATAGTACTAACTTCACTGTGTCTATTGACGCAGCAAAAAATGTCACCACAGGAATTTCCGCAGCAGATAGGGCGCTGACAATACGGACAGCGGTAGCAGAAGGCGCACAACCTTCGGATCTGGTGCAGCCAGGGCATGTATTTCCATTGATGGCGCATCCCGGTGGTGTCTTGTCGCGAGCTGGCCATACTGAAGCTGGCTGCGATTTGTCCAAGTTGGCTGGTCTCACGCCAGCAGCTGTGATTGTAGAGATACTCAAAGATGACGGCTCCATGGCAAGAAGGCCAGATTTAGAAGTCTTTGCCAAAGAGCATGAATTGAAAATAGGTACCATTGCAGATCTGATTCAACATCGGATCGAAAATGAAAAAACGATTTCGCGGGTTGCCGAATATGGTATGGCAACGGAGTACGGTGACTTTAAGATCGTTGCCTACGAAGATAGCATCGATAATAATTTACATTTAGCAATGATTAAGGGCGAGGTTTCAGGGGATAAACCTACATTGGTACGTGTGCATATGCAGAACCCAATTCATGATCTGGCGGGAAATCTAAGAAAAAATGCTGCATGGCCTATCAGCGATGTATTGAAACGGATACAGGATGAAGGACAGGGGGTTGCAGTTATTTTGTGCAACCAATTTGGATCACAGGAATTGGCTGAACAATTAGAAATATTTTGTCAGGGCTCATTACAGGAATTAGGGAAGCAGAATAAACAGAACACAAAAGACCAAAGAACTATAGGTCTTGGTGCGCAGATATTGTCTGATTTGGGTGTGCAAAAAATGCGGGTGTTGAGTGCACCAAAACGATTTCATGCAATTTCAGGTTATGGCCTGGAAGTTATTGAATATGTCACCTGAGAAAATGCCTGAATATAATTTAATTGAAGGCGCGCAAGAACTGGAAAAGGCAAAAATTACTGTCGTTGCTAGTCGCTTTAATAGTTTTATTGTTGAACGCTTACTTAAAGCGTGCCTTAACACTCTAAGAAAATCTGGTTTGCAAGATCAGGATATCACTGTTGTGCGTATTCCAGGTGCATTCGAAATCCCTTCTGCCGTCCAATATGTGATTAAACATTTAGAATGTGATGCAGTAATTACCTTAGGAGCTGTGATTCGAGGTGAAACACCTCATTTCGACTATATTTGCTCGGAATGTGCCCGTGGTTTAGGAGAAATCTCAACAGCGAATAATATCCCTGTAATCTTTGGTGTGCTTACTGTTGATAATACGGAACAGGCTATGGATAGATCCAATGAAGGAGAAAATAATAAAGGCGTAGAATCTGCACAAGCTGCAATTGAAATGATTAATATCTTCAGGGCGATAAGCTAATGGGTATAGAAAAAGAAACATCTGCCAAGAAATCATTCTCTAGACATGCTCGGGTACGCGCCCGACGCTCAGCAGTGCAAGCGTTATATCAATGGGCAATGTCTGCGGCGCCAATACAAGATGTGATTAATGAATTTGTTAACGAATGTTCCGAATTGAAAAAAGCGGACACGAATTATTTTAAAGAGATTTTGCTTGGAACAGCAAAGGAAAGCGAAAACTTGGATAAACAGTTAATCCCATTACTGGATCGAGAATTGAATAATCTTGATCCTGTTGAGAAAGCAATATTACAAATTGGCATCTATGAACTAACATTTCATCCTGAGCTTCCATATCGAGTAGTGTTGAATGAGGCGGTTGATTTGGCAAAGATGTTTGGCGCAGACCAATCTCATAAATATATTAATGGCGTCCTTGATAAGGCTGCAAAAAAAATCAGGATAGTAGAAATGAAGAGTGCTTCTTAATATATTGTCTCAATCCGTGTCTGTATACTATTGGGCATAATTGATGGTTTTGTCAGAATTCGAATTAATCAAAAAATATTTCCAGGATCTTACGGATGAAGATTCGACTGTTAGCTGCGGCATCGGTGATGACGCAGCTATTATTCAAATTCCTCAAGACATGGAAGTTGTGCTTTCAATAGACACCCTGTTGGAAGGCACGCATTTTCTAGCTGAAACAATCCCTTCTGATATTGCCTATAAAGCATTAGCCGTAAATCTCAGTGACATGGCTGCTATGGGCGCTTTGCCGAAATGGGTTTTATTGTCGCTCAGTCTTCCTGAAAGCGATGAAGATTGGTTAAAAGAATTTGCATCTGGTTTTATAGCGCTTGCAAAACAACATTCTATCAATCTTGTTGGTGGCGATATGAGTCGAGGGCCATTATCAATTACCATACAGATACAGGGTCTGGTGCCAACAGGCACTGCGCTTAAACGTGGAGGTGCTCGGGAAAATGATCTGATCTATGTTACCGGGTCATTAGGTGATGCGGGTGTTGGTCTGGATATCATTCAAAATAAATTGTTGATCGACAATGAGTATAGGAAATTTTTTCTTAATAACCTTAATAGACCAGAGATAAATGTCGAAGCAGGTCTTGGAATAAGAGGTATTGCCAGTAGTGCCATTGATATCTCAGATGGCTTAATTGCTGACTTAGGTCACATCATTGAAGCAAGTTATATCGGTGCAGAAATTGAAATGGATAAAATACCACTGTCAGAGGCAATGCAAGAATGCATAGAAAGGAAAACTGCATGGGATTATGCGTTGACTTCTGGCGACGATTACAAATTATGTTTTACAGCATCAGCAACACGACATGAGGCAGTTGTCAGCACCTTCAACAAAATAAATATTCCGGTAAGTTGTATTGGTAGGGTCACAAGGGGTACTGGATTGCAGCTAAAAACTCCTGAAGGCAATTTTTTTGAACCCTCAAGGAAGTCTTATGAGCACTTTTGATGCTATAAACTATTGGGGTATATCTGGGACCTCCGCAGTAATTTCTTTATTTCGCTCTGTTATTTCCTTACGCATGATCGCTGCGTCATACAATTTTTCTCAAACTTTGATTCCATTTTCAGCGGTGGAACCTTGACAGATTTACTATCTTTATCTCTTGCGACCATGGTGAAATAACAGGAATTCGTATGACGCTTCTCTTTAGTTTGCAGGCTTTCAGAAGCCACCTTAACACCAATTTCCATCAAGAAACTTCTAGCATAATTTATATTAATACGGTTATTTTTAGTGTTTTCCATTTTTATTTGTTATATTTATATAGAGACTCTTTGTATAATCCACACTTATTTTATTTGTTTCGGCAGAATTAGCGTGAATTATGCGAATTAGCGTGAATTATGCAATGGGTCTCATTATATTACGCAGAAAGTTAGTCCAATTCTTACTCAATCATGAGCAAAGCTGCTGCAACATTTCGACCCTCTTGTAACAGAATATTATAGCTACGACATGCTGCTCCGGTATCCATTGCCTCAAACCCTATGTTCAGTCTGGCGATACTTAAAAAAAGATCAGCATCAGGAAAATGTTGTTTACAGCCCGTGCCTAATAGAATTATTTCAGGTTTCATTTCAATAATTATTCCCAAATGACGTGTTGTGATATCTTTGAACGTTTGAGGTGCCCAATTATTAACCACAATTGAAGATGTAACAATCAAACTGGAGGCGAAACATTCATCGCCAATCATTACTGAGCCTTGTTCATATGAATTGATGCGATAAGGATGGGATAATGAGCTATCTGGTTCGATTTTCATGAAAGGTTTATAATGGATCAATTAAAATATTAATACGGCAAATGATGAAGTATATAGAGGGGAGAATATAAAGTTAATGAGATTAATATTACTTGGTCCGCCAGGTGCTGGCAAAGGTACGCAGGCGAAAATTATTTGTGAAAAATACGGGATACCACAGATTTCAACGGGCAATATATTAAGAGCTGCTGTCGCTGCTGGGACACCACTTGGTATGGATGCAGAAAAAGTAATGGAGGCAGGTGAATTAGTCTCAGATGACTTAATTTTACAGTTAGTTAAGGATCGTATTGTTGAAAATGATTGTGCCAGTGGTTATCTGTTTGATGGGTTTCCAAGAACCATTTCGCAGGCAGAAGGAATGAAAAACCTTGGTATTGGTGTGGATTTTGTCGTCGAATTACAGGTGCAAGATGAAGAGATCATAGAGCGCATAAGTGGCCGACGCATTCATCCCGCATCAGGTCGTATTTATCATGTAAAATTTAATCCACCAAAGACAGAAAACCAAGATGATGAAACGGGTGAGGCATTAATTCAACGTGATGATGATGCAGAACAAACTGTACGTAAACGTCTTGATGTTTATCACCAGAAAACATCGCCATTAATAGGTTATTACTCAACAGCTAATCCTAAACACAACGCGAAAATAACTACTGATACTGATGTATATTTATCTAAAGGCAGTGAAGATTTAGAAACAATCCCAGTCTATATTAGAGCCAATGGGTCTGGTAAATTGAAGGCTATAAGTGAGGTTATCTTTAGTTCATTAAAGTAAAGATTTACTGATCACCATGAATAAATAAAAAAAATGTTAAAACACGTAGAAATTATTTAAAACATAACTATAATGGCTGCGTGCTTTGTGTTGTATGTGAGTTCTTTTTAATTGATTAAAGATTCTAGGGGGAGTCTAAAATTATGGCAACAAGAAAGAAAACGAAGAAACGTGCTGCAAAGAAAAAGACAAGAGTAGCAAAGAAAAAGACCAAGAAGAAAGCAAAGAAAAAGACCAAAAAGAAAGCAAAGAAAAAGACAAGAGTAGCAAAGAAAAAGACCAAGAAGAAAGCAAAGAAAAAGACCAAAAAGAAAGGAAGAAGATAGTAAATCGTTTTGGCGTTAAGATTAGGCTAAAAAGAAGGAGCGTTGACGCAAAATGGCCGGAATATTGGTTAGATTGCAGGTCTAGGCTTCAGGAGAAGCTCCTCTGGAATATAAAGACCCCTGTAAAGGGGTCTTTTCTTTATATCTCAGAATAAATTCAAATTTTGACCACCCAACCATGGTGAAATCCCATTCCTCATTCATATGTAGATAAGTTTGCGATTAACCTTGAGAATAATTATCGGGTGTATTTGAAAATTATCCCGAGTGAGAATAATTTAGTGGATGAGCGGGAAGCGATGACATAATGGATAGTAGAAAATCTTGGGTTTGATGTCCTGATCCATTATTTCTGCTTTCCGTCCGGATTGGAAAATGTGCGATAAACTTAGAGCCAGCGAAAGAATATTAATCAAAGCTCGTGAAGTTGCACATAAAGAACGGAATTCGTTATGCGTATACAGGCAATATCTATCATGAAGCTGGAGATACCAGTGAGGAGAAAAATTGATTGTTAGGGATTGGTATGAACTTGGATTATGAAATATATTCTCCAAAGGCGAATATCTCAATTGTGGTGAAACTTAGTTATAACACATTGTCTTGATTATGTTTAAAGGTGGCTGTACCATGCGCAACCTTAGTGCGGGGTGGAGCAGTCTGGCAGCTCGTCGGGCTCATAACCCGAAGGTCGTAGGTTCAAATCCTACCCCCGCTACCAAAGTTTCAAAAAAGCCCCCATTGGGGCTTTTTTTACAGGTGCCAGAAAGTATTTGTAGGGGTAATACGGAAATTTGGGCGGTTTTAAGATTGGTAGCTATACTCATTGGCAGATGTTTGAATTTTTGGAGTGGGTCTTTGTGCCCATTTTTTTACGTACCAAAGATGTACTGCGTGGATGCTGCAGGGTGGCAGAAAATTACTACTGCATTTGCCATCCATGGCGGTCGTAAGTTTCTGGCGTATGTTAAAGTGCAGGTGTAGCGGTTTATAAAAAAATGAATAGGCAACATAATGAGCTGATTGAATTGTTAGGACCTGTGGTGACGGCACTGGGTTATGAAATGCTTGGTATCGAGTATTTTAGGCAGAAAGATGGCTTTGTGTTGCGTATATATATAGACAATGATGCTGGGATTACTGTGAAAGATTGTACCTGGGTAAATCATCAGGTGGTTGGGGTGATGGATGTTCATGATCCTATCAAAGAAAAATATCTTCTAGAAATATCATCACCAGGGTTGAACAGACCTTTATTTACCTTGGCACAGTTCCAACGATTTTTAGGTGAGAAAGTAAAGATGACATTACGCGAAAGAATAGAAGAGCGTAGAAAGATTAGGGGTGTGATTAAGGCTGTTGAAGAAACAGCAGTTCTCATCAGTGAAGATGGAGTTGATTATTTGATTCCTGCCGATGCGATTGATTCGGCTCATTTAGTGCCACAAATATAGCAAGTAAAATATAAAACTAATTAAATTAGTTATCCTGAAGTTGTATGTGAGAGTACCTATCATTATGAATAAAGAGATTTTAACGGTGGTTGATGTCGTTTCCAGTGAAAAAGGTGTCAGTAAAGATATCATTTTCGAAGCAATCGAAGCAGCGCTGGCAATGGCCACCAAGAAACGTAACCGTGAAGATATTGAATCGCGCGTCACAATTGATCGTGACTCAGGAAATTACGAAACATTTCGTCTTTGGGAAGTCATGGACGATGATGGTGAGGAAATCGAATTTCCAAGCAGACAAATAAAACTCAAGGATGCCTTGGAAGATAATCCTGAGATTGAAATTGGACAATTTATTGAAAAACCAATGGACTCGGTTGAGTTTGGTAGAATTGCAGCACAGATAGCGAAACAGGTGATTGTACAGAGAGTGAGAGAAGCTGAAAGGATTCAGGTGGTCAAGGCTTTCACTAATCGTGTTGGTGAAATGCTGAGCGGAGTCGTGAAGCGGGTTGAACGAGGTAATGTCTATCTGGACTTGGGTAGCAATGCTGAAGGTTTTATTCCTTCTGAAGGCCTGATTCCTCGGGAAGCAGTACGGCCTGGTGACCGTATTCGCGCCTATTTGCAGGAAGTGCGTTCAGAGATTCGAGGTCCACAATTATTTCTGAGTCGTACTATACCTGAATTATTAATCGAATTATTTAAGCTTGAAGTTCCTGAAGTCAATGAAGGCATGATAGATATCATTAATGGGGCTCGAGACCCTGGTGCCAGAGCCAAGATTGCAGTCAAGGCAAATGATGCACGTATAGATCCTATCGGCGCCTGTGTTGGTATGCGCGGTTCACGAGTGCAGGCAGTTTCTAATGAACTTGGTGGCGAACGTGTCGATATTATTCTTTGGGATGAAAATCCCGCACAATTTGTGATTAATGCCATGGCACCTGCAGAAGTTGCCTCAATCCTGGTGGATGAAGATGCTCATAGTATGGATATTGCTGTTGAAGAAGATAATCTCTCGCAGGCCATTGGCCGTGGGGGGCAAAATATCCGTCTCGCGAGTGAGTTGACAGAATGGGCGCTCAATGTGATGTCGGTTGAACAGGCGGAAGAGAAAAATGAAGAAGAAGCTCAAGTACTACAAAAAATGTTTATGGAACAACTGGATATAGATGAAGAGATGGCATTGATCTTGGTGCAGGAAGGTTTCTCAAGTGTTGAAGAAATCGCCTATGTTCCCGAAGAAGAAATGCTCAATATTGAAGAATTTGACGACGATCTGGTCAATGAATTACGAGGCCGTGCACGTGATGTTATGCTGACTCGTGCAATTGTAAGCGAGGAAAAATTAATTGATGCGCATCCAGCAGAAGATCTGCTGCAAATGGAAGGCATGGAAGAAACGCTGGCCTATGAATTGGCAGCGAAAGGAATTGTCACTATGGATGATCTGGCCGAGCTTTCAGTGGATGAATTAGTGGAAGTTGAAGAAATGGAATTGGAGCGAGCGGGTAAATTAATCATGACTGCTAGAATTCCTTGGTTTGAAGAAGTTGAAGTGGCAGAACTAACTGAAGGAGGGTCCACGGATGTCTGAAGTTAAACTCAGTCAGTTCGCAAGCGTCGTCGGGATTTCTATAGAACGCTTACAGGAACAAATAGCTGAAGCAGGGTTACCTGAAAAAACAGCCAGCGAGATGATTACGGATGAAGAAAAAAGTCATCTATTGACACATCTGCGTGGCAAACATGGTAAGGGTTCATCCGAAACAAAGAAAATTACACTGAAAAGAAAAACCAGTAGTGAGATCAAAGTGCCGCTGAGCATTCAGGGGCGAAACAAAATACAATTAAAGACTGTAAATGTTGAGTTTAGAAAGAAGCGTACCTACGTCAAACGCAGCGCAATAGAAGAGCTGACAGAACCAGAAGTTAAAGAAGAATCGCCTCTTGGAGCTGTGGAGACAGTCGAAGATACTATTGATAGTACGCAGGCCGTTGAAACCACTGACAGCAGTGAGATGATAAGCGCCGAAATAGCAAATGAAGAAACTGTAGATGCGGTAGCGACACCAGAGCTTGGACAAATTGAAACCGCAGAAGAATCAGAGGTAGATGTTGAAAAAGCGGGTGCAACTGAAGCGGTTGTTGAGCAACCTGCGGTTATTGCTCCAGCAGCAGAAAAGACTGATAACAAATCTCAAGCAGCCAAAAAAAACAAAGATAAAGATAAAGGCAAAGATAAAGGCAAAGATAAAGGCAAAGATAAAGGCAAGGGTAAAGGCAAAGGTAAAGATAAATCAACCCGTTACGGACGTCAGGAATTACATGTGGCCTCCGATAAATCAGGACGACGCAAGAAA
Source organism: Gammaproteobacteria bacterium (assembly GCA_965261165.1). GTDB lineage: Bacteria > Pseudomonadota > Gammaproteobacteria > Eutrophobiales > Eutrophobiaceae > SMWN01. The sequence goes on from OZ253445.1 coordinate 1,903,446, forward strand.
AAACCCAGACACAGACCGAGAATTATTCCGATGGTCGATGCGCAGCATGGGTTCGAGAAACCAACAGAACCTGTCATCAGAGAGGTCGAGATTCCAGAGAGTATTTCGGTCGGCGATCTAGCGCAGAGAATGTCAGTCAAGGCGACTGAAGTTATTAAATTAATGATGGGACTGGGAAGTATGGCTACCATCAATCAAATGCTTGATCAGGATACAGCATCACTTGTTGTCGAAGAGATGGGTCATAAAGTAAAACTCATTAATGAGAGTGCGTTGGAGGATGAAGTTATATTTGCAGCAAAAGATGGCGGTGAGCAAGTGTTACGCGCACCCATTGTGACGATTATGGGTCATGTTGACCATGGCAAAACATCACTGCTTGATTATATCCGCGAAACGAAAGTTACTAAAGGTGAAGCTGGAGGAATCACACAGCATATTGGCGCCTATGTAGTAGAGACTGACAAAGGAAATATCGCATTTTTAGATACGCCAGGACATGCTGCATTTACAGCAATGCGTGCCCGCGGTGCTAGCGTGACAGATATCGTGATTGTTGTGGTTGCTGCCGATGATGGCGTGATGCCACAGACAGAAGAAGCAGTGAAACACGCAAAAGCAGCTAATGCGCCTATCATTATCGCTATTAATAAAATAGATAAACCAGAGGCAGATCCTGATCGTGTAAAACAGGAGCTTTCCAAGGTTGACATCGTGCCAGAAGATTGGGGTGGTGATACTCAGTTCGTCAATGTTTCTGCACAGACAGGCGAGGGCATTAATAATTTGCTTGAGAGTATTTCATTGCAGGCTGAATTGCTTGAACTTAAAGCATCTGTAACCGGTGCTGCGACTGGTATCGTAATTGAAGCACGTTTAGATAAAGGACGTGGTCCAGTTGTAACAATACTGGTGCAAAGCGGCGTACTTAACAAGGGCGATATTATTCTAAGTGGTAGAGAATTTGGTCGTGTTAGAGGCATGGTTGATAGTAATGGTAATGAAATGGAATCATCCGCAGGGCCGTCGACGCCCGTCGAGATACTCGGCTTATCAGGGATTCCCAATGCTGGTGATGAAATGATAGTTGTGCCTGATGAGAAAAAAGCACGTGAGATTGCTGAACTTAGGCAAAACAAACATCGTGAATCAAGGATGGCAAAACAGCATGCCGTTAAGCTGCAGAATGCGATAAACCAGATGAGTGAGGGAGATATTTCAACACTTAATGTTCTGGTTAAGGCAGACGTTCAGGGATCTTCTGAGGCTATTGTTGAAGCATTGACTAGGCTATCGACTGATGAAGTTAGAATCAGCATCGTTAGTAATGGTGTCGGTGGGATTACGGAAACTGATATGAACCTAGCTCAGGCATCAAAAGCTGTGGTTATTGGTTTTAATGTGCGTGCCGATGCTTCTGCACGCAAGCTTGCCAATGAGGAAGAAATTGAGATTCGTTACTACAGCATTATTTACGATCTTATCGATGATGTGAAAGCGGCCATGAGCGGCATGCTTGCACCTGAGTTGCGTGAACAAATTATCGGGGTTGCAGAAGTGAAAGATGTATTCCGTTCGCCAAAATTTGGTGATATTGCCGGATGTCTTGTTTCCACTGGTATCGTCAAGAAGAGCAACCCTATTCGTGTCTTGCGGGACAATATAGTTATTTACGAAGGAGAGCTCGAATCACTTCGACGTTTTAAGGACGATGTAAATGAAGTGAAATCGGGGGCAGAATGCGGCATTGGTGTGAAAAATTACGACAATGTTCAACCTAGGGATCAAATCGAGGTATTTGAGCGAATCGAAATCGCACGCACAATCTGATATTCATAAACCAGGCAGTTTGATTGATTATGGCCAGAGAATTTAAACGTAGTCAGCGAGTTGGCGATCATATACAAAAAGAGTTGGCCACTATTATCCAAATGCCGATGAGGGATGCTGGTTTAGGAATGGTGACAATTTCTGCTGTTGATTTAAGCGCCGATTTGACCCGCGCAAAGATTTTTATTGTCTATTTAGGTGCGTTCAATTCAGGGAGTGACGATCTAGAAAATAACCAGCGTGATGCCTCTAATAGAGCGAATGCCCTGCTTATGTTAAATAATAATACTGCTCAGTTTCGTCATCAATTATCCAAAATACTTACCACACGTACCGTCCCAAAACTTCAATTTATATTTGATGAAAGTCTGGAACAGGCAAATAGGCTGACCAGCCTGATAGATTCTTTACATACGCAAGATCCTTAAAAGTAATTAAATACGCATCATTGTCGTATGGGTCGAAGACGAAAAAGAAAACCGCACGAGCGGGATGTGCACGGTATCTTGCTTCTGGATAAACCAGCCGGCATTACATCGAATCATGCCTTGCAAAGAATCAAGCGATTGTACCGAGCTGCCAAGGCAGGGCATACAGGCAGCTTGGATAAACCTGCGACAGGCATGCTGCCACTATGTCTCGGTGAAGCCACGAAAGTTTCATCATATCTTCTTAATGCAGATAAAACCTATGTTTCAGTCGCAAAACTAGGTGTAATAACCAGTACCGCAGATGCGCAGGGTGAGATACTAGAAACCAAGCAGGTATCTGAATTTAATCAACAGCAATTAGAAGGCATTATTGCGCAATTTGTCGGAGAAATAGAGCAGATCCCGCCAATGTATTCCGCATTGAAAGTCGATGGGCAGAGGCTTTATAAGTTAGCTTATCAAGGGTTTGAGGTTGAACGTAAATCGAGATCTGTAACAATACACTGGATCGATCTACTGCATTTTGATGAGGATTCATTTGAGGTACAGGTATGCTGTTCTAAGGGTACTTACATACGAACACTGATTGAGGATATTGGGCAAGCTTTGGGCTGTGGTGCTCACATCATGTCACTCCGGCGTCTGTCTATGGGTCCATTTGATGAAGCGCAGATGGTTAAAATGGAAACTATTGAAAATCTGTTGAAAGAGAGTGAGGAAGGCGCTACTGCCCTGGACCGATTACTCGTCCCGATGGACAGTGCCTTGGGGCATATTATAGAAGTTAATCTAACTGAGGAAATGATATGCCATCTTTGTCTGGGTCAGGCAGTGTCGATACCGCAGGCACCAACGGATGGATTGGTGCGTATTTATGACCATAATCGAGTATTTGTTGGTATTGGTGTAATTCTGAGTGATGGACGTGTTGCACCGAAAAGATTACTGAAAAACAGTAATTAATATTTATGTTGAGACCCTTACATAATCCACACTAATTCTGCCGAAACAGGTAAAATTAAGGTCATTCTAAAGATCTTAAAGATTATTCATCATGTCCTAAAACTGCCCAAGGTTGGTTCGCAGATATGCCTTTATGGACACAAATCAATACAGATTTAGCCGAAAAGAGCATTATCGTTGCGATAGACTCCATCAATAACATGAAAGGAATAAAGCCCGTGCCAAGCTGATGGCAATGAGTCATCACCTTAAATCATTCCTCACCTTTAGAGAGGGAAAGGGAATGAACCTACAGTAACAAATACGTTATCTGTAGATGTATTGTGTCTGAATGCTCGATAATGGATAAGTAATAACTAAAACACGCTCATTGAGGGGTTTTATGCTATTGCTGTGACGATTAAAGGAGAATTCTCGCAAAATGAAACTGTTTCATACAAACTTTATAAATTAATGCTATTGCCTATACGTCTTATTCAGTGGTTTTGAATGATGTGAATATCTCAAGTTGTTGATTATCATTAATAAAATTAATATCTTCATTATCAAACCGCGCTCCGTAACTTTAGGGATGAAAAAACAATACTTCTACCTCGTTATTTGCGCTTGTTCATGTGTGGGAGCGCGGTTATAATGTGCGCCTCAATTTAGACCAGAATTACTTCAGGAGCTTGATTACACATGGCATTGAGTACTCAGCATAAGGCTGACATAGCGAGGGAATATCAACGTGTGGAAAACGACACAGGTTCTCCAGAAGTGCAGGTTGCATTACTAACGGCGAACATTACAGAGTTGTCTGACCATTTAAGGATACACAAAAAAGATCATCATTCGCGCCGTGGATTATTAAAAATGGTGAATCAACGTCGCAAGCTTCTAGATTATTTAAAGAGCAAAAATGCAAATCGCTATCGTGGTTTGATCACTAGCCTTGGTTTACGCAAGTAAGATTGATAGTCAGGTCTGCGTGAGCGAATAGCACAATATAATTGTTTACGTCAGGCCCAATTTCCAGACTCACAAGCAACAAAAAAACAATTCAAAAACAGAATTTCTGTAACCAATCTTTAAGGCAACCCCGCCAAATTATTTATCAAATATTTTTTTTAAGGTAAAAACATGAAAGCAATCAGGAAAGAGTTCCAATTCGGTAATCAAACAGTGGTATTAGAAACGGGTAAAATAGCCCGACAAGCCAGTTCAGTTATTGTCAGCATGGGAGACACCGTTGTCATGGTTAACTGTGTCGCAAAGAAAGAAGCTGATACAGGTCGTGATTTTTTCCCGCTTACCGTGGATTATCAGGAACGTACTTATGCCGCTGGGAAAATACCAGGTGGTTTTTTCAAAAGAGAAGGGCGTCCGTCTGAAAAGGAAACGTTGACATGTCGATTGATTGATCGTCCACTCAGACCGTTATTTCCTAAAGATTTTAGAAACGAAGTGCAGATTGTTGTGACAGTGATGTCACTGGATCCACAAATCAATGCTGATATTCCAGCTTTGATTGGTGCCTCAGCCGCAGTTACTTTGACCGGCGCACCATTCAATGGTCCAGTGGGTGCTGCTCGTGTTGGTTATATCAATGGTAATTATATAATTAACCCATCCATTGATCAGATAGCTGAATCAGCATTGAATTTGGTTGTTGCAGGTACTAGCACTTCAGTATTGATGGTTGAGTCTGAAGCTAGGCAATTATCGGAAGAAGTGATGTTAGGTGCGGTGATGTTCGGTCATGATCAATTTCAGGTTGCGATTGATAGTATCAAGGCTTTGGCAGAAGAGGTTGGCGTGGTTGCCTGGGATTGGCAAGTAAAATCAAAGGATCAAGTGTTAGCTGATGAGGTAGCCCATCGTTCTGCTGACCTGCTACGTGAAGCCTATGCTATTACCGACAAGCTCAATCGTAAAGATCGTATCAGCGAAATTAATAGTGAAGTCGTCACAGCGATGACCGAAGCAGAAGATGCTAAATGGTCTGCGTCAGAAATTAGTAATGAAATTCACAGCTTGGAGAGTCATATCGTTCGTAGCAGTATTTTGGCAGGTGAAAACCGTATTGATGGTCGTGGCACAAAAACTATCAGAAAAATTACTACAGAAGTAGGCATTCTACCAAGGGCGCATGGTTCTGCATTATTCACACGTGGAGAAACTCAGGCGATTGTCGTCGCTACATTGGGTACAGAACGTGATTCACAAATTATTGATGCAATAGAAGGCTCTTACAAAGAACCGTTTATGTTGCATTATAACTTTCCTCCATATTGCGTCGGTGAAACCGGTCGCGTTGGTACACCAAAACGTCGCGAGATTGGTCATGGTCGTTTGGCCAAGCGTGGCATTCTTGGTGTGATGCCTGATATGGCCGATTATCCTTATTCGATTCGCGTGGTTTCAGAAATTACAGAATCAAATGGTTCAAGTTCTATGGCCAGTGTTTGCGGCACCAGCCTTGCGTTAATGGATGCAGGTGTTGCCATTGAAACGCCCGTTGCCGGTATCGCCATGGGACTGATTAAGGAAGATGACAAGTTTGTTGTGCTATCAGACATCCTCGGCGATGAAGATCATCTGGGTGATATGGACTTTAAAGTTGCAGGTACGAATAACGGTGTCACTGCCTTGCAAATGGATATCAAAATTGACGGAATCACAAAAGAAATTATGGAAGCGGCTCTGGCTCAGGCCAAAGAAGGTCGCATGCATATCCTTGGAGAAATGGCTGCTACAATTTCCACAGCCCGTGAAGAGATGTCAGAATTTGCACCAAGAATTACAGTGCTTAAGATCCACCCAGACAAGATTCGCGATGTCATTGGTAAGGGTGGCGCAACTATCCGGGCAATTACTGAAGAAACAGGTGCGACGATCAATATCGATGATGATGGTACGGTAAAGATTGCCGCAGTTGATAAGGCTGCTGGCGAAGCTGCATTGCTAAGAGTGGAGCAGATAACTGCAGATATTGAAGTCGGTAAAATCTACGAAGGTAAAGTTGCCAAATTAATGGATTTTGGTGCCTTTGTGAATATCCTGCCAGGCAAAGATGGTTTAGTACATATCTCACAAATCAGTGAAGAACGTGTAGAGAATGTCAGTGATAAATTAAGTGAAGGTGATTTTGTTAAGGTTAAAGTGCTCGAAGTTGATAGACAAGGCCGTGTGCGCTTGAGTATGAAGGCTGTTACTGTTAATGAAGCAAAAATAGAAGAAGCCTGATTTTTTAACGTCTGTAGATTTCAGTCAACAACATTTGGTGCGTTTATGATACGAATCATACTACGGTGATACTTGTTCGACAGAGAAGACTTCACGCGCATCAGAGATATACTTAGTGAGATAAAAGGACATGTCATCTTGTCGCTCAATGATGTTCCGGAAATACGCAGACTATGTACGGCATTCAACACACAAACAGCGAAAACTAATTACACGCTTGATGCGAAAGGTAAATCCCCAAAAAGAAATGGACTGCTCATATCAAACCGTCCGCTCTCGACAACCAGAAAAAAGTCAAGCCCACTCGAATCGTACCACCAAATCCCACGTAGTTCCCGCTTGTTTCCGTCAACATTTGTTTGATTTTTGATTCCACTCGCAACGATGTTTCGCATCCACAGCAACTTATCTTTCGCATTCCTCCAGTGTGCTCCCGAATTTTTCGGTTGCTTACAAGCCTGCCATCATTCTCTTGCTGGCTATTGCCTTAGCGACAAAGTTAACGGCATCACTGGCAGCATTTTTTCAGTATCTGGCATAATTATACTGGGTCACTGCTGAACACGCAGATCTCCAAAAAGCTGAAGATTAGATAGTAATCACACGTTTTTCAGTCACAATTTTTTGCATGGAGACATCGGTATCTTCAATGGGGATATCCTCGACCAATTGCGCTTCGTAGGCGAGGGCAATCTTATGGCTCACCTTGTTTTGAGCAAACCACTTGTCATAATAGCCACGGCCATAACCCATGCGGTGACCTGACAGAGTGAATCCGAGCCCGGGGATGAGAGCGACATCGAAAGGGCTAGAACAGGGTTTTGAGTTGGCTGGAATTAATATTCCCAGCTCTCCAGGAACTAAATCTTCCCAGCAGGAAAAGGATTCTGCCTGCATAAAGTCAGAATCGACGATTTTGGGGACTGCTAGGATCTTGTCGGCAGCCAGCAAGGCCCTGATAAGCTCATGGGTGTTGACTTCAGTGGCATAGGAGATGTAGATAAAAATTATCTTGGCATTTTTGATTTCATCGAGCCTAAGTACTTGTTCTGTAATAGAATTACTATAATCCAAGCGAGTGGCTTGAGGGAGTTCTGTCCGCGCTGTTTTGAGCCTTTTCCGGGTTTTGGCCTTTTGCTGGCCGACTTGCCTGTTTTGTTGCATGAACTGGTTGCCTCTAAAAGTAAAGGTTGAAGTGCTTTATTTTTCATTAAAATGGCGTACAATACCGCCTTTTTTCAGGGCAGGATTATTCGTCTGCCGAGATTGTAGCAGGCTAATTTTGAAAAAGAGGTTAATGAATGGTAACCATTCGATTATCACGTACTGGGGCAAAGAAAAGCCCCTTTTATCACATTGTCGTCACAGATAGTCGCATGAAGCGCGATGGCCGTTATATTGAACGCGTTGGTTTTTATAATCCGGGCGCTGTTGGCAATGAAGAGACCCTTAGGATGGACAGTAGCCGTGTAGAACATTGGCAAGGTCTAGGTGCGCAGGTTTCAGATCGTGTTGCTAAGCTCATCAAGATTAACGCGAGTGTGAGTGCCTGATTTATTCTTAGCTCTCTACGTCAGGGTTTGTAGTTGCCAAGAAAGACTGCATGGTGGTAAGTATGCGGGATGGAGCTGGTCTTATAGTTATTGGGAAGGTTGTCGGCGTTCACGGCATCAAGGGCTGGTTGAAGATATTGTCATTCACTCGGCCAAGAGAAAACATTTTTAAGTATGCCCCTTGGTTAGTTAAGCAAAATATTCTTGTCTCCCCGAGGAGTGAATGGCTAGGCATGCAGTTGTTAGAAGGTAGGTCGCAGGGGAAAGGTTTGATTGCTTCTCTGAAGGGCATTACTGATAGAAATGAGACGATGACTTTGGTCGGTTCAGAGATAGCCATCAACAGGGCTCAGTTACCCGCACTCGAAAAAGGTGAATTTTACTGGCACGATCTGATTAATATGCGGGTCATTAACAAACAGAATGAAATACTTGGAGTAGTTACTGAATTCCTTGAGACTGGTGCAAATGATGTGCTGGTTGTCGAAGCTGATAAGCAGAGATGTTTAATACCCTACGTACAGGATGTCTATATTAAAGATATTGATGTTGGGCAGGGCGTGATACAGGTTGATTGGCAATCTGATTATTAACAATCAGTGCAGGCTTGCTTGAATGTTACAGATTGAAGTAATTACTTTATTCCCAGAGATGGTGAATGCCGTTGCTGGGTATGGGATTACTAGCCGCGCAGTGAGGCGAGGTTTGCTTAAGATCAGCACCTGGAACCCTAGAGATTATACAAGTGATAGTCGCAGAACGGTGGATGATAGACCCTATGGGGGTGGTCCAGGGATGGTGATGACGGCAGAGCCATTAAGTGCAGCGATTACAGATGCACGTGGTAGAGGAAGCACTGCTCCACATGTGATATATCTGAGTCCGCAAGGCAGGAAGCTTGACCAGAAGGGCGTAATGGAGTTGGCGCAGCGTCAGCATCTGATTTTGATCGCTGGACGCTATGAGGGGATAGATGAACGTATCATTGATAAGGAGGTTGATGAGGAGTGGTCAATAGGTGATTATGTTCTGAGTGGCGGAGAGTTGCCCACGATGGTGCTGATTGATGTACTAACCAGAACATTGCCGGGTGCTCTGGGCCATGAAGATTCGGCAAGTGAAGATTCATTTTTTAATAGCTTGCTTGATTACCCTCATTTTACGCGGCCCGAAGAGATAAATGGGCAACAGGTGCCCAGTGTATTATTGAGTGGCAACCATAAAGATATAAGGTGTTGGCGTTTACAACAGGCTCTGGGACGCACATGGTTGAAAAGACCTGATCTATTGGAAAATTTACAGTTGGATGATGAGCAGCGGGTTTTACTGGAATCATTCAAAAAAGAATATTTGAAATAAAAAATTATTGAAGCGGAGTTATAGTGATGAGCAATATTATAGAGCAGCTTGAAGCAGAACAAATGACACGGGAACTACCAGACTTTTCTCCGGGAGATACTGTGGTTATTCAAGTAAAGGTTAAAGAAGGCGGAAGGGAACGTCTACAGGCATTTGAAGGTGTTGTAATAGCAAAGAGAAATCGTGGTTTGAACTCGGCATTTACTGTTCGCAAAATATCCCATGGAGAAGGCGTAGAACGTGTTTTTCAAACACATAGTCAGGCCATTGCAGGTGTTGAAGTCAAGCGCCGGGGAGATGTTCGACGCGCAAAATTATATTACTTACGTGAGCTCACAGGTAAGGCAGCCAGGATTAAAGAAAAAATCAAATCCAGCTAAGTTTCATATTTAATGTTTATTTTAAAGGCTCCGCAAATGCGGAGTTTTGTTATGTGCGGGCAGATTCGGTGTTCTTGTCCCTTCAAAGTTGATAGTAGGTTATGATCCTTAATATGGTTCAGTCTGCAGTAGAATATGATTTTTTGTATGACTCCCCAACAGGTCAATTGGGAATATGTATTGATGCAAAAAATATCACTAGAATTATCTGGCTAGAGCAGGAAGTAGCGGAGATATCTCCATTAAAATTAATTAATAAGAAGTTGCAACAAGAAATTGTCATAGCTTTGGATAATTACTTTAAATCGGGTTTAATTGAAGCTGATATTTCACTGCGTCCAGAGGGTACCATTTTCCAGAAAAGGGTTTGGCAAGCGCTAAAAACAATTCCATCGGGAACCGTTAAGACCTATGGTGATGTTGCAAGAGAATTGCAAACCAGCAGTCGTGCAGTCGGTCAGGCTTGTCGCAGAAATAATATCCCCGTTTTTATTCCATGTCATAGAGTTGTTGCTGCTCAGGGGATCGGTGGTTTTATGGGTGGTTATCGGCAGGTAGAACGAAAATATTGGCTGCTACAGCATGAAGGCATCTTCTAATTCAATGAGTTCAGTTCTGCAAGCCGCAAAGGAGCAGATTGATCGCTTCCTTGATGCACTTTGGGTGGAGCGAGGTGTCAGCGATAACACGCTATCAGCTTACCGGAGTGACCTGCAAAAATATGCCCTTTGGCTAGATAAAAACAAGCGTGAGATGACATCGATACAAGAGGGTGATTTGAGAAATTATTTGTCTAGCATGCAGGGGAGAACGGCAAGAACGATGGCGCGGCATCTTTCAAGTATTAGGAGGCTATACAGTTACCTAGTACGCGAAGGGATGATGAAACACGACCCGGGGGCAAGGGTAGAGGCGCCAAAGATAGGCAGGCAGTTACCTAAATCATTAACAGAAACTGAAGTAGAAGAACTACTCAAGGCGCCAGATACAAGTACACCGCTTGGTCTACGAGATAGAACAATGCTCGAAATTCTATATGCTTCAGGTCTACGCGTCTCCGAATTAATCAATTTGCAAACTGGACAGGTTAATCTGCGACAGGGTGTCGTACGTGTTTTGGGTAAAGGGAGTAAGGAAAGGTTGGTGCCCTTGGGGGAAGTATCAATTGAGTGGTTAACACGGTATCAGCAGAACGCAAGGGTAGAGCTATTAGGAGAGAAAGTCAGCGATGCATTATTTCCAACAAAACGAGGCGAAGTGATGTCTCGACAGGCTTTTTGGTACCTGATTAAGCGCTATGCAGTGTTAGCAGGTATTAATAAAACAATCTCTCCTCATATATTAAGACATGCTTTTGCAACACATTTGCTAAACCATGGTGCCGATCTTAGGGTTGTGCAGATGCTTCTGGGGCATAGCGATATTTCGACCACGCAAATCTACACACACATTGCTCAGGAACGACTTAAAAACCTGCATGCAATTCATCATCCCAGAGGTTGATTTCTGGGTTAAAATTTATCTAGATTGAATTTATCCAGATTGTCTGGGAGGTTAAGGCACTCTAGGTTTCTTTATCCGTTAATTCCAGGCTGCTTACAGTGTGGACAAAGGATCCTGACTAAACGTTGGGCGAGTATTTTTAGTGAAGGTACGTTAATAAGAAATTTATTATACTCCGACATCCTAATGAGTCTTGTGACTGCTAAGGGGGCATCATTTGTGTACAGGCTGGAGAATACCAAATGGCCTAGATAGCGATATTCGCCATGTTATGTGCTTTTGTGAATTGCGCCGATTGTTGTCCAGTAATGAGATTATCCATTAGCAACTGTTTCATACCATAATTCAAGTGTTAATTTTCATTGTCCGTGGATGTAATTACTTGTTGTTGTGTCAATTCCTCCCATCTAGTAAGTCATGTTGAGCCTGTCTGGAAGATTTTAGTGCTTATGGAACAAACAAAAATTTCTCATGTCTGACACCATGGCTCGGATAATTATGATTGATTTTGGCGCTATAAGCTCGATTTTAAATGATAAAATAAACCCGAGTTTGACCTGATAATGGAGTATTTATGAGAGTAGCAACTGTTTTACTATACATAACACTGTCGTTGTCTGCGTTCAATGCGATTGCCGTTGAGCAGGTGAGGGCGCGTCTGGAAAAAAATCTACAACAGGTGTTTCCAGATATTGATATTTCACGTGTAAATTCGACACCAATTGATAATATTTACGAAGTGATGATAGGTCTTGACGTTATTTATATGACAGGTGATGCCCGATTTGTCCTGAAAGGTGATCTGATCGATATGGAGGGGATGCATAACCTTAGTGAAGATCTGCGAGCAAGTTTAAGAGCAGATTTGCTGAACAACATACCTGAGAATGAATACATTGAATTTGCATCTGAAGATAACAAGGACGCTATCTATGTTTTTACGGATGTTGATTGCAGCTATTGTCGCAAATTGCATAGGGATGTTGCTGAGTTAAATAATAATGCGATTACAGTCAGATATCTTGCATATCCGGGAGGAGGGAAGCGTTCCCCTTCTCATCAAAAAATGGTGAATGTCTGGTGTGCCGAGGATCGCCCTAAGTCATTAACAGAGGCCAAAAATGGTAAGTCAGCAGAGGCACGAAACTGTGAAAACCCTGTTGCCAAACAGCACGCTTTGGGCAGGAGAATGGGTATAACAGGAACGCCAGCGATCTTTCTTGAGGACGGCCGTGCATTGCCTGGATATATGTCTCCAGATGAGTTACTCAGAACGCTCGGTCGATGAATAAATATTTTGTGTTTGTGGCTGAGTTAGCCCCGTCAGTTCATTAATTATTGCTGTAGTAATGGAGCCGTCATCGCCTTTACTTTCAACCTTGATAGGTAAGTAATATAGCTCGTTTGCGCACCAGAGAGTTATGCTTTCTCCCTCCCCAGGCTTTTGACGGACAAGTTTTGTGGTATTAAATCTCCCGATAGGTGTCTCTACAAATTCCTCTCCAAGATGTTTGAAATAATAGGTTTTGATTTTTTCTCCATCGACAACGGTATAGCTGCTTGGATATTTGCCCATCTTGAGAGCTTGCATGAGATTGATTTGATAGAGTAGTTTGTCAGTCATTCCTGCTTGTAATTCAAAGGTGGATTTTCTTCCATCTCCAATATAATTTGCCCGATTGTTTTTCCAGTCGAAAATAGTCTTTTTATGATTTTCTTTTTTTTTCTTAATACGATAATAGCTGTATTTTAAGGGCTTTAATTGCTGGCCTTGCTGATACCAGTGTGATTCTTCCAAAATATGGAGTTTATAAAAAATGGATGCCAGGCCCGTTGAGTTTGTTTCTGAACGATATATATAATGATTGTTATTGAGCTGAGTTAAGCTACGATGCGTTTCAGCGATTTTTACACCTTCTCTGAATATCTTAAATGATGCCTCAAATGGTGCGGGCAAGCTTTCATCTGCACGCAATGGTGAAGTGCAGGCCAGTAAAATAATCAGGAATATCTGAAATGTTTTTTTCATACTAATCATCAAGACAAGGATTCGATGGTAATATTCGTCGCAAATAAAAATATTTAATGAGATTTTATAACTGTAAATGGTTATCAATAAAAAATGAAACAAATATTTACACCGGATAATAAAGCTAGGGTACTGATTGTCGGGGATATCATTCTGGATAGATATCTGCATGGTGATACGACACGTATATCGCCGGAGGCGCCAGTGCCTGTCGTGCATGTGAAAGGAACCGAAGAACGACCAGGTGGAGCAGGGAATGTTGCGCTGAATGTTTCAAGGTTAGGTGTGCAATCTTGTCTGGTTGGAATTACTGGGAAAGATGATTCTGCTGATTTTCTTGAGGAATACCTGTCTGGGGAAAATGTTGAATGTCGTTTCATTCGCCAAGATGGTTTTCCGACAGTGACAAAATTAAGAGTGTTGAGTCAATACCAACAATTGATTCGTTTAGATTATGAGGCAACCGCGATAGAAATTGATGTAGAAAGAATAAACACATTATTTATTGAACAATTACAGGAAACAAAAGTTGTTGTTTTTTCTGATTATGCGAAAGGAAGTTTGCGAGATATCAATAACTTGATTCGACAGGCAAAAATCAAAGGGTGTGCCGTCTTGGTTGACCCAAAGGGTTCTGATTTTTCGCGGTACCAGGGCACGAGTTTATTAACGCCAAACCTTAAAGAGTTCGAGATGGTTGTTGGTAAATGCGCCGACAATGATGAAATTGTTTCAAAAGGTAAATCTTTGTGCCAATCATTAGCATTGGAAGCACTGTTAGTGACATGTGGCAAAAATGGCATGACATTGATTCGTTTAGATGAGTCGGTTGTATATTTTCCTTCACGAGCACTAGATGTCTTTGATGTAACAGGCGCTGGGGACACGGTGATTGCCACATTAGCATCCGCAATAGCATCAGGTCATGACTTAGTCCACGCAGTTGCTTTGGCCAATGAGGCCGCAGGTCTTGTTGTAGCCAAACTAGGGACAGCATGCGTGACAGCGGAAGAACTAAATCATGCAGTCATGGAACGTCATGTTAAATATAAAGGTATATTGGATGATGATCGTTTAATGAGCATAGTGAATGAAATTGAAAAGCAGGGCGAAACATTGGTTATGACTAATGGCTGTTTTGATATCTTGCATGCGGGACATGTGCAATATTTACAACAGGCCAAACAATTGGGGGACTACCTATTAGTTGCCATCAATGATGATGCTTCAGTCTCTCGCTTAAAAGGAGAGCAACGGCCTATCAATCAATTATCAGATCGTATGGCTGTATTGAATGCACTTGAAGCAGTGGACTGGGTCATTCCTTTCTCAGGGGATACGCCAGAAAAATTAATTGGTAAGGTTCTGCCGGATATTTTAGTGAAAGGAGGAGATTATCAAATCAATGAAATTGCAGGTGCTGATGCAGTTCTCAATAATAAAGGCGAAGTAAAGATTCTTACGTTACTTGAAAGGCGTTCGACCAGTCGTATCATTGAAGGTGTTAAAACCATGGAGAAAGAAAAGTAATGATTATTGTGACTGGTGGCGCTGGCTTCATAGGCAGTAATTTGGTTAAGGCTTTAAATGATAAGGGCACCACTGATATATTGGTTGTTGATGATCTGACGGATGGGATCAAGTTCAGGAACCTGGTTGATTGTCAGGTAATTGACTATCTAGATAAAGATGATTTTCTACAGATGATTAAACAGGAAAAGAATTTCACTGAAAAAATTGAAGCGATCTTTCATCAAGGCGCATGTTCTGAGACCACCGAATGGGATGGTCGTTATATGATGGAAAATAATTACACTTATTCTAAAACCTTATTACATTATTGTTTGAATCTTAAGATTCCCTTTATCTATGCTTCAAGTGCTGCAGTTTATGGCATAGGAGAGAATTTCAAGGAAGTGAGAGAAAATGAAGCGCCAGTGAATGTCTATGGATATTCAAAGTATTTGTTTGATGAGTATGCTAGGCAATTTTTGATAGAGCCGGAAAGTCAGGTAGTTGGTCTGCGTTACTTTAATGTCTATGGATTACGAGAGCAGCATAAGGGGTCGATGGCCAGTGTTGCCTGGCATTTGAATCAGCAAATTCAGGCAAACGGTAAAGTCAAATTGTTTAAAGGTAGTGGCGGTTATGGAAATGGCGATCAACGCCGTGATTTTATTCATGTTGATGATGTGATTAAAGTTAATCTATGGATGTTAGGAAATGACGTTAGTGGTATCGTCAATGTTGGAACAGGGACAAGCCAGTCATTCAATGGTGTTGCAAAAGCAATTATTAGTTGGCATGGGAAAGGAGAGATAGAGTACATCAAATTCCCTGATCACCTGAAAGGCAGCTATCAAAGTTACACAGAAGCAGATATTAATTCATTAAGAAGAATGGGTTATGAAGATGATTTTTTATCTGTTGAAGATGGCGTAAAACAATATCTCAATGTTCTTAATCAATAAAATTAATCATTAGAATAGAATCAGATCGAGACCATACTCTTGAGAAGAATCTATTCTTTTATTCTTTATCTGCTTGTCCCTTTTGCTTTGTTAAGATTATTCTGGCTTGGCTTCAGAAACCCTGATTATAGACAGCATTGGAAAGAACGGTTTGGTTTCCTGGATAAAGCCACATCAGACGATAAGGTTATTTGGTTGCATGCAGTTTCTGTTGGTGAAGTGCAGGCATCAAGGCCCTTGGTAGATAATTTGTTGGAAGAATATTCAGATTATAAGATATTAATTACAACCATGACCCCAACTGGTGCTGATAGTGTTAAACAATATTTTGGCGAGTCTGTAAAGCACCTTTATCTTCCTTATGATTTGCCCGTTGCAGTTAAGCATTTTATCTGTGTGATTGAGCCATCAATATTAATTGTGATGGAGGTAGAGTTATGGCCAAATTTATTTCATTATTGCAATGAGAAGGATATTCCCATAGTCGTTGTTAATGCGCGAATGTCTGAAAAGTCTGCCAGCGGTTATCGACGTTTATCATCATTAACGCGTTCAACGCTTGGAAATATTTCATTAATTGTTGCTCAGGGTAAAAGAGACGCAGAACGATTGAGGGCGCTTGGCGCAGCCGAGAATAAAATAAATGTGACCGGAAACCTGAAGTATGATATTCATTTCCCGTATAGTGTCATTGAGCAAGCTCAGGCTTTAAGAAGATATCTTTCTGTGAGTAGACCAATCTGGATAGCGGCCAGTACGCATGAAGGTGAAGAAAAAATTATTCTAGATGCTTTTGATAAAGTCCTGAAGGAACGCTCTCAGTGTCTACTTGTGATCGTGCCAAGGCACCCTGAACGGTCAATAGGCATCAGAAATCTATGCACGAGACAAGGTCTTAAAGCATTGGTTAAGAGCGATAATGAAGAATGTGATGAAAACGTGAAGGTTTTTATTCTTGATACCTTGGGCGAATTGCCCATGTATTATGCAGCTAGCGATGTTGCATTTGTTGGCGGCAGTCTGACAGAGGTAGGTGGTCACAACATGTTGGAGCCCGCCTATCTGGGATTGCCAGTCATTATGGGGCCGCATTTATTTAACTTCCAAGAAATTAGTCAGTTGTTGCTGGATGAAGGTGCAGCATGGAAAGTGGCGAATGCAGATGAACTATCAAGCAAAGTTGGTAGTCTACTGGATGATGCGAATCTAAGGCATAACATCGGTGAAAGAGGCAAGAATATTGTTTTGCAAAACCAAGGTAATATTGGGAAAACCATGGAATTGATACGGGATCTTTTCAATACTTATTTAACTTAAGGTGCATCATTTTCCTAAGACGTTATAACTGATGTAAGTTTGTTGCTTGGAATTATTTTTTTGATTTAGAATTTGGAGGCATGTGAAATGCAAATGATTAAAGTTGTCCCTCTTGTACTATTGTTGAGCGCAGCATCAATTGTCGCTGCGAATGACTATCCAACGCGCGATCGGGTTGAATATGTACTGAATTGTTTTCAGGACTTGGGTAGGAATACTATGAATGATTTGCAAACATGCTCATGTCGGCTCGATTCGGTGGCAGGAGCGATGTCATTTGAAACGTATGACTATGCAGTGACTTATAATCGTAATAAAAAGATGACGGGTGAAAAAGGCGGTGTCTTTCGGGATAATAAAACTGGTAAAAAATTATCAGAGGAACTGGCCGGATATGAAGAAACGGCCAAGGGTCAATGCAAACAGGTTGTGCAGATTATGGCACCGACGATTCTGACTAAAGATAAAAGATACGATGAGATAGTAGAGATTAAAGAAGATTCAAGTGGTAAGGAAAATTACAGTAATAATAGATAATTGAAAGTAGCGAAAGTATTGAAATAAAAGAGTGGCTATTGCCACCCTTTTTCTGATCTTATAGAGTGACTGAGTGAGTAGATCTAAACATATTATTATTTGTATCTATACTTTCCACTACCATGTCAGCTTCTTTTTCAGGAATAAAGAAGAAACGAAAGCTGGGATCCTGACTGATAGCAAATGTTAGATTTGCCTTCATCACCATTTTATCATCATAGCTTACTTTGAATTCTTTTAAGAAATGGGGTGGTGGTTTAACGCCTGTTCTTTGGCTCGCGCCAAGCCCTGTGATATTTGGATGACTAATTTTAATTTGCATTAAATTAGCTTCCCCTAATGCGAGATTTCCCACTGTGTTCATTTTAATTTTGCCCATACGCCTCAGTGATTCATCAACACTTGCGCCCAAAGGTTCTGAACAACCACCTAATGAACGAATAAAAGATTTACTCATCAGCAAGTCACCGTTGTTCATTTCAGTGATAACACGAAAATAAGTATCGCTATCAACTCTGATACGCATAGCCAGATCTGCTCTCCCGCTTTCTAGTGTAAACTCAAATATACCAACCAGTGGCAGTGGATTCTTGTCTAGGTAAATATGCAGTTTTTTGATATGACGATCTGCTGTTTGAGGAATTTTTGAGTGTATAGAGATAGGTACCACTGAAGGATCTTCTGATCTGAAAGGGACTTCGAGTTCTATAACGGCATCAGCCTGATTTTCATTTATTTCTTTACCTTCGAATGCTTTAGCCAAGTTTTCTTTCCAGACCTTGTCAGATTGATTTTTGAGGTCATCTGGGCTTCTGTTTCTCAGATCATTAACATCTGCAATTGTTGGTAAAGCCATAGCGAACAATGCCGCCGTTGAGATTGTTCGAATAAATATATTGAATGAAAATTTCATGGCCTTGTTCCCTCTAGAGCACCTTAGACTAGTGTCTGGCATTATTAATTCCCCGAAAATTTACAAGGGATTCTGTAAGGATAGTATGATTGTAGTGCATAAGTCTATAACAGCTAGGAAGTCTATAACAGCTAGGAAAGTTGAACTTTATAAAAGTTCACGCGAAGGGCTGTGCTAGAGCTGGTTAGAGGATGAAAGCGATATTTTCTATAGAGATATTTTCTATATGATGGGCTTGTCGGAAAATGGAGTTTTTAGCTTGTTGTGAATATTTAAGTCCTTGTTATTAAACATTTTATTTTCTTAAAATTGGACTGATTCTGAATTAACCGACAAGCTCATGATGTATTATTATTTATCATTAATAAATTTGACTAAGTCATTAATAATTATAGAGACCTTTGCATTATTCAAAACCACCGAACAAAACATATAGGTAACAATTATTTATAAAAAATTTCCCCTCAATCGTCGCATCAACACCGATGAATAATCTTTAAAAAGGTCTTTAGAATGGTCTTACTTTTAGCTTGTTTCGGCAGAATTTAGTATGGATTATGCAAGGGTCTCTGAAATGGTTATTAATGGTAAAAACGTATAAACTAAATTTCCAAAGTTATAGTTTTGAAATGGTTTTTGAAATGGTTAAGTGTTTAAAGCGGATATTTATTTGTTAGTACGGTGATAAACCATTCCCAGGCATGTGTGATATACATTCCTAAACATGTGTGGTATATTCCAGACTGTCGAAGCATCAGACTCACATGCTTTGAAGTTGGCAGCTTCCATTGTTGCGCTGCATCAACAAAGAGTGCGTAAGTAGTTGGTGACAAAGTTATAAAGTGGTGTACAATGTTCCTCCTGCTCGTAGATTTGGAGCAGGAAATCACTACGGACGAACTTACCCGCACAAGTGGTTAGTGCTTCCGCGACAGCTAGCTAAAAGTACTGGCCTAGCAGATTTTAAAGAGAAGCATAAATTTGAAGTAAGAAGTAACTGATTTTTGAAGTAATTGTTTAAGAGAATAAATTTCAGCTTGGGGAATTATTGTAATTTTTTATAGATGTCTGATAACAATATAGAATATATGGCAATAGCAAGTTCTTGTTTCAACCAACTGCACGGTCTGTGTCGCTCGGTTGTTTTTTCGCGTGACAATATTTCTGTTCCAACTTGTTCTATCTCAAGTAAAAATTCTTTAAATTACTACTCTCTTGATGCCTGTTGATCTCAGGGCGTTAGGGGTTTTTTGTATATAGCATGAGATCAAATATGATTAACCAACATGATCACAACTAATGAGAGGAGGAGGTCATGAGTAAAATATCTTTTAAATCGGTGGTAATCGCCGCGATCGCACTGGTGGTGCCTGTGGTAGCGTCTGCGAATGACGAAGTTCGTAGCCTGATACAGAATCCTAACTATTGGGCGTTCCCTGGTGGTAACTACAGCAATCACCGTTATTCTGCATTGAAGCAAATCAATAATAAGAATGCTGGTAAAGTAACAGCTGCATGGACATTTTCAACAGGTGTTCTACGTGGTCACGAAGGTGGTCCTCTGGTACTGCCTACTTCTGCAACTGGTCTGCCTGGCGATACTCTGTACATCCATGCTGCTTTTCCAAACAACACGTTTGCGATTGACTTGGATACATTGGGCATCATCTGGCATTACGAGCCACAACAGGATTTCGACGTAACTGTTCCAGTTATGTGCTGTGATACTGTTAACCGTGGTCTTAGTTATTCAATGGGTCAGATTTATTTGCTGCAAGCAGATACCACATTGGTGGCTCTGGATGCTAAAACAGGTAAAGCCAACTGGTCATCAAAAAATGGTGCAGATATTCCAGCTAGCTTGGGCGGCCCTTATGGTCCTACATCCGGTATGACCAATACCAGTGCTCCACACGCAATCAAAGACAAAGTCGTCGTTGGTTGTTCTGGTGCTGAGTTTGGCGTTCGTTGTTGGTTGGCTGCGTACAATGCAAAAGATGGTAGTCTTGCATGGCGTGCTTTCAGTATGGGTCCCGATGCAGACATGCTTTTCGACTCAAATACAACCTCATTGGGCAAGAAAGTTGGTAAAGATTCCAGCTTGAAAACTTGGAAAGGTGATCAATGGAAACAAGGTGGTGGCTCTACTTGGGGTTATTGGCCTGCTGATTTCAACGAAAACTTGGTCTACTACGGTAATGGCAACCCTGGAACTTGGAACCCGGTTGTTCGTCCTGGCGACAATAAATGGTCTATGACTATTTTCGCTCGTGATATCGATACTGGTGTTGCACGTTGGGTCTATCAGATGACTCCTCATGACGAGTGGGACTATGATGGTGTTAACGAAATGATCTTGGCTGACATGAAAGTCAAAGGTAAAATGACCAAAGCATTGGTTCATTTTGACCGTAACGGCTTTGGGTATACCATGGATCGTGTAACGGGTGCTTTGTTAGTTGCTGAAAAGTTCGATCCAGCAGTGAACTGGGCAACAGGCGTTGATCTGAAAACGGGTCTGCCACAACGTGTTGCTGCTTACAGTACAGGCGGAAATGGTGAAGATGTTGTTACTAAAGACATCTGTCCTGCAGCTCTGGGTTCAAAAGATCAACAGCCTGCTTCTTACTCACCAAGCACAGGTCTTTTCTATGTGCCTACCAACCATGTATGTATGACTTACGAACCAGTTAGTTATGCTGCTGGTGGTAACAAGTATGTTTCAGGTCAGGCTTTCGTGAATGCAAACTTAACCATGTATCCTGCGGGTGCGGTGTGTCCGGATTGTCCGAACAACAATGCAGCAAAAGACAACATGGGTAACATGATTGCATGGGATGCTAGCAAAGGTAAGATCGTATGGTCTATCAATGAGCAGTATTCGGTATGGTCAGGTGTGCTTTCCACGGCTGGTAACGTAGTTTATTACGGTAACCTTGAAGGTTGGGCAAAAGCTGTAGATGCTAAGACAGGTAAACTTCTTTGGAAGTTTAAAACTCCTTCAGGCATCATTGGCAGCTTCAATAGCTGGGCGCACAATGGCAAGCAGTATGTTGGTGTGTTATCAGGTATTGGTGGTTGGGCTGGTGCAGTTGCTGCCATCCCAGGTTTAGCCGCAGCTCCTGATACAGCAGCACTTGGTGCTGTTGGCGGTTACAGAGGTCTGTTGAAGGCTTCACGTGCTGGTGGTACTTTGATGGTGTTCTCACTGCCTTAAGTAGTACTTAACACGTTACGAACTGCGGTTCGTAAGTAGTTGCAAGAAGCCCCGATTTTTTTGTCGGGGCTTCTTTATGTTTTAAGAAAATGGTATTGTCTATATTAAAGAGAATATCTCTATCAGTCTGGACATTAATTTCGGAAAAGTTCCACAACTATAAGTAAGAACTTTATAAGTAAGAACTTTGTCCTATTCTTCAGGCCGTAAGTAGTGGTGTAATCTGAATGAGAATTTATGAACGCATTCACAATCAGGCCTAGGCGCTCTAGGAGAATATGTTGTTTAACAGACATTGGAATTGAATTTATAGGGTAGATTCATCAAAATTAAAAAATCATGTCTATACCTAAAAAGGTTATAAATATTTGAGCGTGGCGTTGTTGTAAATTCAATTTTTTAAATAGCGCGAAACATTACCGGAGAAGGTTAAGATGGAAATAATGAAAATTGCTACAAAATTTGCTGCTCTATCAGTATTGCTCGTATCCTTTAACGTAATTGCTGAAGAACATGTGGTTTCAGCAGGTGCAACTAATTTTAAACCATTGCACTTATTTGTTAAGCCTGGTGATACCGTAAAATGGACGAATATGACTATTCACGATTCACAGTCAATGGACGGCTTGATACCAGAAGGTGCTAAACCTTGGAAATCGAATATTGGCCAGGAAATCGCAGTAACATTGGACACAGAAGGTGTTTATATTTACAAATGCAACCCACATTACTCGGTTGGTATGATCGGTGCGATTATTGTTGGCGAAGCAAACAATATGGAGCAAATTCAGGCCAATGCTAAAGGCAGAGAGAAGGGTGTTATCTTTAAGCTGAAGAAGAAATTGGCAGCAAAATAAACCGGTAATAACAATTGATGAACATGTTTAAAATATCTACATATGTTAAGAAATCAGGGCGAAGAGCACTCGCTCTGATTTTAATTCCGACCCTCTGTTTTGTCAGCAGCATTGCTATTGCTGAAGAATCTGGGTATGAGAAGCGACCTATCCTCAAGGTCTGTGCCGATCCCGCATTGATGCCATTCTCTAATAAAAATGAAGAAGGCCTAGAAAATAAGATTGCTGAATTATTAGCTAAAGATCTCGGGGCTGAACTCAAATATGAGTGGTTCCCACAGCGAATAGGGTTCATTCGCAATACGCTCAGTTCTGAAGTAAACGGCAAATATAAATGCGACTTGGTCTTGAGTGTGCCGGAACATTTTGAGTTGGCGGCAACGACCAAGCCTTATTATGCATCAACTTATTCATTGGTTTATGTAAAAGGGCGAGGGCTGGATAGTGTTACCGAACCGGATATGCTTGAGACACTGAACGATGAGAGAAAAGATATTAAGTTTGGCTTGTTTGATCGGGGTCCAGCCCAAATATGGGTTTTTCAGCGTAACCTGATGGATAATATGGTTCCGTATCAATTCCAGTTGGGTGATGCCAGAAAAAACCCCACTGAAATTATCTTGAATGACCTGCTTGATGGAAAATTCGATGCAACCATCGTTTGGGGACCAACAGCAGCATATTATGGCAAACGAAATAAAGATAGAGGTGAGCTGGTTATCCTTCCTCTGAAGGATGATCCAAAAGTCCCAGAGATGAAATTTGTCTTCAATATGTCTATGGCTGTCAGACGTACTGATTCAGAATGGAGAGAACAATTAAATGGATTAATTGATAAATATCAGGAAGATATCAACGCTATTATTAGCAGCTACGATATTCCACTTGTAGAAGTAATGCCAAAGCCTGCCCCTGAAGATGACGATTAGTTGCCCACCAAAATAGAGTTTAGACGTAATCACTAAATGATTAGATATTTACCACTGTTAGTAGTTTTTCTTTTGAGTCCATTCTCAGTTTTTGCTGAGGAAGGCAGTGAAAAAAAAATGGGACCACAAATTGGCTCTATTGAAGATTCGGGGATGGTTAATCCGGATGAATATGAATTTTCAAATGCAGAAAATAAATTATGGATGGATAAACATTTATTAAACATAGAGCAGCCAGTAAGATTGCACTATGAATTTGAAAAAACGGGTTCTTACGAAGAAGGGTTTTTCGATGATGTCTATCTGGATATTATTGAAATAAATGAAGACGGTACAAGGAATACTGCCTTACAATTCTTTACGCAAGAAAAAAGTCAGAAAGTCTCGCCAAGTAATGTCACGAACATAACAGGGAATCCAGTAATAGGTGTATATTTGCAAGGTGATGTTTATGAAATGAATCGACTGACAGAAGGTCATTGGAAGTATTTTCATAAGCAGATCAAGCTGGCAATGGCAAATAGCAATAAAAGTGAGGCTGTGACTATTGAATTTGATGGTAAACAATATCAGGGAGAGAAAATCGTTCTACATCCATATAGCAGGATTGATAATAGAAGTAGATTAAAAGAATTTTCAGACAAGACCTATGAATTTGTCATGTCAGAAAAAATACCCGGCAAGTTGTATCAAATAAGAACAGTAATTAATGACGTAGAAAGCTCAGATATCCCTTTGATTGAAGAAATGCTAACCTTTAAAAGTGTAGATTTCGTTACCGAAGTTGTTGTCAAAAAGGAAAAATAATACTTTGATGAGTCTTAAATGAATTTTCAATAAAAAGGCTGCAATGGTTTGCCAGTCTTTTTATTGATTAGATACATTATGTCTGATATTGAGTAGTTTGAGAATCCTAGTTTACAGATAATTTCACTGCACAGAATTTGAATTCAGGAATTTTTGCGCTAGGATCTAGTGCATCATTTACAATCAGGTTAGCAGCTGCCTCATTAAATGTGAATGGCATCATGACGGTACCTATCTGAATGTGAGCATCTGCCCGAGCTAGTGCGGTGATTTTTCCTCGACGTGATTCAACCGTAAGTGGTTTACCTGAATTAATCCCAAGTTTAGATAAATCTTCGGGGTTAATAGATATACTTGGCCCCGGTTCGATGGCATCCAATACCGTTGCGTGTCTGGTCATTGAGCCGGTATGCCAATGTTCTAACTGTCGGCCAGTGATAAAAACAACGGGATATTCGTTATCGGTTAATTCTGCAGCCCTAGTATATTCAGCAGGTACAAATCTAGCTTTCCCACTTCTTGTTGGAAATCCGTCAATAAAAATGACGGGATCACCTGCATCCCCTTCCTTTTCAAGTGGATAAGTCAACGTATCTTCTTTTTCTAATCGTTCCCAGGTCATTCCTGCGATACTTGGCATTGCTTGCCTCATTTCGTTAAAGACATCAGCAGCATCGGCATAATCCCAGTTAAGGTCCAATCTATTCGCTAATTCCTGAATAATCCAAAGATCCTGTTTAGCATCACCTGGAGGATTAATCGCTTGCCTACCCATTTGTACACGTCTATCTGTATTCGTGAATGTCCCAGTTTTTTCTGGAAATGCAGATGCTGGTAGAACCACATCTGCGAATCCTGCAGTCTCGGTCAGGAAGATATCCTGAACCACTAAATGTTCAAGCCTCGCTAAGGCAGCGCGGGTATTATTTAGATTTGGATCAGACATGGCGGGATTTTCACCCATAATGTACATGCCATGTAATTTATCATCAGCCACTGCATGCATAATCTCGATGACAGTTAACCCAGGATTTGGGTCTAATTTTGCATCCCATAATTTTTCAAAACTTTTCTGAACTGTTGGGTCATTAACTGGTTGATAATCAGGATAAACCATAGGAATCAAACCAACATCAGATGCGCCCTGAACATTATTTTGTCCGCGTAAGGGATGCAGTCCTGTACTTGTTCTGCCTATTTGGCCTGTCATTAAAGCCAAAGCAATCAGGCAGCGTGAATTATCAGTGCCATGTACATGTTGTGAAATTCCCATGCCCCAGAAGATGATGGCTGTCTTTGCATTCGCATACAGTCTGGCAATTTCTTTAATCTTTTCCGCAGGAATACCACAGAGTAGTTCCGCTTTCTCAACTGTGAAATCTTTCAGACTTTCTTTTAGTTCATCAAACCCTTCCGTGTGTTTTGCAATATATTTATCATCCGTAAGACCTTCTTCAATAATGGTGTGCATCATGCCATTTAAAAGTGCGACATCTGAAGCAGGCTTAATCTGTAGAAAATGACTTGAATGTAGTGATATATCAGAACCGTAGGGTTCAATAACGATTAATTTACTGCCTTTCTCTGTCGCATTTTTCATAAAGGTTGCTGCAACGGGGTGGTTGTCGTTGGGTCGCGCACCAATAACAATTATGACTTCAGCATTAACACCGTCGGCCACCTGATTTGATACCGCGCCTGAGCCCAGGCCTTCAAGTAAAGCAGCAACAGAAGATGCGTGGCAGAGTCGCGTGCAGTGGTCAACATTATTGGTATTGAAACCAGTCCTAACCAATTTCTGAAAGAGATAGGCCTCTTCATTACTGCCTTTCGCACAGCCGAAACCACAAAGTGATTGAGGTCCTTTTTCTTCACGGATTTTCTTTAATCCATTCGCAGCCACATCCAACGCTTCTTCCCAGCTTGCTTCACGAAAATATTTATCTAAATCTTCAGGCTTTACCAGTTCAGATGTTTTTGCAACATTTTCTCTCCGGAGCAGCGGTTTAGTGAGTCGATCGTCATGATGAACGTAGTCAAAACCATAACGACCTTTTACACATAATCGGCTCTTATTTGATGGTCCATCGCGCCCGTCAACTTTAAGTATTTTGTCATCTTTAACGTTGAAGGTAAGTAGGCAGCCAACACCACAATAGGGACAGGTTGATTCGACCTTCTTTTCCGGTTCTATGAGACCAACGCCCTTGGCAGGCATTAATGCGCCAGTAGGGCAGGCTTGTACGCATTCACCACAGGCAACACAAGAGCTTTCGCCCATAGGCTCGCCCATATCGAATACTATCTCTGACTTAGCCCCCCTGAATGCGTAGCCGATAACATCATTCACTTGTTCTTCACGACAGGCTCTAATGCAACGCGTACATTGAATGCAGGCATCAAGATTAACCTCGATTGCTGGGTGTGAAACATCAGCTATTGGCTGCTTGCGCGATTTAAATCTCGGTGTGCCAATTTCAAGCTTATCTGCCCAGTAATCCAGTTCGGATTCATTGGAATAGGGTGATTTACCCTGTTCTGGCATATCTGACTTCAGTAGTTCCAGTACCATTTTTTGTGACGCCATAGCACGTTCATTATCACTAGAGACTTTCATGCCTTCCGCCGGTTGCCGACAACAGGAAGGCGCTAGCACACGTTCGCCATCTATCTCAACCATGCAAGCCCGACAGTTCCCATCGGGTCGATAGCCATCCTTGTAACAAAGATGGGGTATATCTATGTCCGCACGTTTTGCTGCCTGTAAAATTGTTTCTTCACCAAGCGCTTCAACTTCTTTGCCATTGAGCGAGAATTTTACAGATTTCAGATATTCTGGATTAGCAGCCATTATTTGAACTCCTGAGGAAAATACTTGATAGCGCACCTCAGTGGGTTAGGCGCTGCCTGACCAAGGCCACAGATAGAGGCATCTTGCATGACGACTGCAAGCTCTTCTAGCAAGTCTTGACTCCATTCTTTTTCTTTCATCAAATTAACCGCCTTGGCAGTGCCGACACGGCAAGGTGTGCATTGACCGCAGGATTCATCTTCAAAAAATTTCATTGTATTTAATGCCGCATCTTTCACACTGTCTCTATCGGATAAGATAATAATTGCTGCAGAACCAATAAAGCAACCATATTCTTGTAGAGTGTCAAAATCGAGAGGCGAATCACCTAATGACGCTGGCAAAATACCTCCAGAGGCACCACCAGGGAAATAAGCATAAAACTCATGGCCTTCTAACATGCCGCCACAATATTCATCGATCAATTCTTTTATGGTAATGCCAGCAGGAGCCAAGTGAACGCCCGGCTTATTCACGCGACCACTGACAGAAAATGATCTAAGACCTTTTCTATTATGACGGCCATGAGAGCCAAACCAGTCTGCGCCCTTTTCTAGTATATCTCTGACCCAGTGCATGGTTTCCATATTTTGTTCCAGTGTAGGCTTTCCAAAAAGGCCTACTTCTGCTAGGTAAGGGGGACGCAGCCTTGGCATGCCTCTTTTACCTTCCAGAGATTCAATCATAGCTGATTCTTCACCACAGATATAAGCGCCTGCGCCACGCCTGATATGGATGGCAGGTAGTGGGCAGGGTAGATTTGCCTGTAAGGCAGCCACCTCATCTTCCAGCGTTTTTCTACAAGCGGCATATTCATCTCTAAGATAGATATAAATATCATCTGCCTCAATAGCCCAGTGCGCGATCAATGTGCCTTCTATAAATCGATGTGGGTCATGTTCTAGATAAACTCTGTCTTTGAATGTGCCTGGCTCACCTTCATCGATATTGATAGCAACAAGGCGAGGCTTTGCCTGTTGACGCAAAATTTGCCATTTACGACCGGTAGGGAATCCAGCGCCACCCAGACCACGGAGATTGGAATCTCCCATTGTTTTGAGTACATCTTCTACCCTCCGTTCGCCATCAATACACGAAAGATAAGTGTCATAACCACCTGTTTTTCGATATTCGTCGTAGCCAATATGTTGAGTAGCTTCTGCTGATATTTGGTTTGCATCGACTGCAGCCGCCACTGATTCAGGCGTGGCTTTTTCCAGAGTGTTTTGACCGATGACGACAACAGGAGCTCCATCACATCTTCCGACACAGGGAACTGATTGGACTCTGACTTTATTGCCAATTTTTTGTTTAAGATCGGTGATTAATTTTTTTGAGTTAAATATCTCACAGGAGACTGACTCGCAGACTCGGACGGTAAGCTCTGGTGGCGGGGCTCCATTTTCTTCGACAACATCAAAATGGTGGTAAAAGGTTGCAACTTCATATATTTCGGCGAGCGGAAGGTTCATCTCGCTTCCGAGGGCAAGGATATGCCTCACTGAGATATGATGGAAGCGATCTTGAATTTTGTGTAGGAATTCAATTAATAGATCGCGATTTCGTGGAGTGTCGCCTAATAATTCCTTAATTTCCGCCAGTGCTTTTTGATCCATCTGACGCCCCATTCGGCGGCCAACTTTTCCTCTTGTGCGTTTCACCTATGCGATGCCTCTTATGATTAATTTAATATTAACAATTCACCTTTCCCAATAACTGAGAGGTCTCCAACAATTCTTTTTACTACAGGTTTCGTGTTCTCAAGAAATTTGAACCTGCGACTAACAGTCGATAATTCTTTGAATATTAGCTTTAGAAAAGCTAATTCAAACGTACCACAATAATTGAATGTTGCAGGGATTACGGCAGGGAGTTCTGTCAGTATGATGCTGCCACGCTGCATGCCAGAACCAATATTTTTACCTGTTTTTCCAAGGACCAAAATGGTGCCCGCCAACATTCTGCAGCCACAGTATTCTCCTGCATTACCTTCAATAGCGATTATTCCACGACGCATCCGTTCGCCAACGCGTGCCCCAGCATTGCCGTGAACGTGGATTGTACCGTCTCTCATGCCATGTTGGTTGCCCGAGATTACAGCGCCCAGATGATCACCTGCATTTTTTTTAATCTCTATATGGGCATTTTCCATGCCTGTGCCTGCCCATTGACCGACACTTCCAGAGACAGCAATATTTCCACCAGTCATGTCTTTGCCCAAGTAATCGCCCGCAGACCCACTGACGTTGATGGTGCCAGTGCTCATAGTATGACCAATGAAATCCAGTTTGATATTGCTTTTCTTAATGGTGATTGCATTAGAATTTGTGTTGCCATTAATCTCAAACAGGCTATCCAGTGTCAGTTTTTTGTTGCCACTTTGGACTTTCATTTTTTTTATATCAGCCAGTTTTTTACCTTGCAAATTCTCAGGATTCACTAATGACATATCAACACGCATATTGAGCTTTGTCTTGAGGATAAGTGTTAAATGGCTCATTTTAAGATATCCCGCAAATGAAAATGGTAGGAGCCTAGATTTCCACCATAATTACCAGCACTGATACGATAGATACCTTTTTTGGTCCCCAAAGAACAAGCAGCGAACACACCAGCTCTGGTGGCTTCTCGAATTGACTGCTCGTCCAAACCATCGATAACAATCTCCATGACTGCTCCGACATTATCCGACAATACCGTTTTTACTTGGCCTTTGAGTGTAGGGCAGAACGCATCATTTGTCGATGCGGGCAATGTCTTATAAATTGAACCGACCTTGGAACCAGAGCGTACAACACCGCCTGGAAAAGGCATGATGACGTTTGGAATTTTACGCATAGCCTTGATGGCCTTCTCGCAGGCATTTAGTGTTGCATCCTGATCTTTTCCTAACACCAAAAAATTTCCGCCACCAACGGCTTTGGTAATATGCGTGTTTTCTTCACAAAGGAATTCTCCATCCATCACAGGGACTCTCCAATAACGGCTGTTACCAAGTTTCTTTGAGATTTGATAGCCATCACCAAAATAACGCAGGTTTTTTCCTAGTGGAATCTTATCGCCTTCATTAATTCCTGAAAAACAGGCGCTGGTTGGAGAGGTGAGGACACATTGTCCAATTCTGTTCTGTATTTGTTTCGCCAGTTCTTTTGCGCCCATGGAGAAAATCATAATTGATAAACCAGGACGTCCATCAGGTGTTTCGGAGGGTTTCAGCTCACGTTCAATATCTGCTTCACAACCGCAGGCGATTACCGATGTTGCAAAACCTGTTGCTGCATTGGCTGAATTGTATGCCCACTCCATGCTATGTGCGGTAATAATAATACGGGCAGCTTTCATTGGAAAAGCTTCCGCAAAGGTATCGTCTATTTGTACGCCGTTTACTTTCATGCTGCGCGACCTTCCTTACATGCCTGAGTTTCTAGGCGGCCTCTACCATCGTCAATAATCTCATTATCTGAAATCTTGAAATTACCTAATTTCATTGTATGGTAGGTATCAAAATATTTCTTCAACGATTTTTCTATGGCTGGATCATATTCAGGTCTAATGGTGTGTGTGGCGCCATGAGTCACTTTAACAATCTTGCCTTTGCGTGCCACCATCTCGCCATCTTTAAATACATACTCAGGTTTGGCGAACATTTTTTCTTTATTACTGTGTTCTTTATAAACCGTAATATCTGCTGCTGCACCAATGCCTAAATGACCTCGGTCATGCAAGCCCAAACTTTTTGCAGGAGCGGCACGCGTCATGATGGCAATTTCATAAAGTGAATATTCTCTGTCTATGCTAGCCAATGCGCTTAATTTTTGTGCGTCCGGACTAATAGTCGCCAACATATCGTTACGGAAACTTTTATCCATCAATAAGCGAATTAAATGTGGATAGCTGGTAAACGGTGCACCATTAGGATGATCGGTGGTCAGGAACACACGCCAAGGGTCGTTCACCAGAAGGAAAATCTCAAGGCCAATTGCCCACTGTAGCGCATTGACAAAATTTTTGTCTATATAGCTAAAAGGCACAACGCCGCAACCAGCATCACATTCGATATCCATCATTACCCATTTTTTAGGACTTGCGTGTGGATGTCCTGCATATTGACGCATGGTATCGCCCGATTCAGTAACGGTTTGGCCAAACATGATCTGACCAACATCAATGGAAATATTTTTGTTTGCATTGACAGATTCTGCTATCTGGGCTGCCCCAGAAGAAAACTGTCGATCACCTTCAGTGCCATAGCTATGAAACTGGATATGTGTAAGATGCATGGGGAAACCTTCAATGCCAGTAATGGTATTCAGGGTCGTTTCAATGTTCCCTGGTACACCGAGATTACACCCATGCACATGTAATGGATGAACAACACCCAATTCATAAACTGCTGTCGCCAATGTCTTCAGTATCGATCTTGGGGTGACACCGTAATAGCCATTATCTTCATCAAGATCGAGTTTACGTTGATTAAATTTGAAGGCGCTAATGCCTCCGGGGTTAACGACTTTAACAGCTAAAGCCTGAGAAGCCTGAATAGTCCAGGCGACATAGTCATTAAACTCCTGTTGATCTTTTTTAGCTGCCAGCATGCGTAAGAAATAATCGTCATTACCTAATAACACATATGCACCTTTATCAACGATAGGCGTATCTGCCATTTCCATATGTGCTTGTCGTGCGTTGATCGGTAGCATGGCAGGTTCAAAACATGAGGTGTATCCCATTTCTGCGTAACGATAACCCGTAGTAAGCGTTGATGGGGCGGCATGACCGCAGCCTGAGCGCGTTAGTTTTGTTCTATCAACCACATCTTTACTATGATCTTCAGGCAGCATCATTCGTGCAATCGTGACTTTACCGCCACCTATATGCGTATGTGGGTCAATAGCGCCTGTCATGACAATACGGTCACGGACATCGTATTCTGCATCAATACGCCTGTCTTTTGGGGGCTTGGCGACAATCCGACCATTTTCAATATAGATATCCCGTTTTTTACGGTTGAGCTTGTTGGCTGGGTCAACGAGTGTGCCGCCAGTTAATTTAGTTAACATAATTAATTTCCCAGCACCTATATCGCCTGTTGAATTGAATTTAGAATCGAGGTCACATCAGGTAAATCAGACTCTCGAAGTTGATGCAATAAATGTGATACAACACTGTCACATCGAATCATATGGCCTGCGTGATCAATACCTGGTGTTCCTACAGGAATATGTACAGCAGGAGTCCGTTTGAATCGCATTCCAGGTTCTGTCAGTGCAATTGTTGGTATTTTTGTTGCCGGGGGTTGAATGCCTGAACTAATACTGGAGATCCAGACCAAGACATCGGCCTCATTTCTGGCAAGTATATTGTCTGCTGAAAAGCGCAATGTATCGTGTTCCGGGTGACCACGGCCAAAGCTGGTACGTAATGGATAGCCGCTCTGCCATGAGCATACGCCAAATGCTGTCATGCCGCCTTCATTACCACCCAAGGGCAGGCCTGCGAAGCGCGTTGTTTTGTTCAGATCTTCAACCAGTCCACAAATTGATTGTATTGTTAGGTCAGCATGCGCCCAGTTTAAATCACCAGGAAACCAAACAATGACACCATATGCTGCAGATTTCATTCGTTCAGCGAGCTTAGCGATATCTTTTATGCTTGCACCTGCAACCGCCTTCGCTTGCAACTCTGTACCAGCCATCAAGGTTCTTGCAACAGCCAGGACTTCACCAACCTGACTCGTTTTGCATTTCAACTGACTAATTTTTCGTCCATTGGAGCCTTTTAATTTTGCAGCAGAAGGACTATCCCCAAGATAGATTACCTGTCTATCTTTCAGATTTTTACTGAACAGGGACGTCTTGTTTTGTATCATACGTTCGAAAAAACGAGGGAAAGCAGAGGTATCGGTGCCGGCAAGAATGATGAGGTCGGCGCGATTTCTGACTTCCATCAAGGTTGTATTCATCCAGCCTCTATCCTGCAACACTCTGAGATTCCGAGAAGTACTTTCACCTTGCATATGATCGACGACACCTTTTGTCTGATCAGCGATGTCCATGACTGAGCGCATCCCGTTGACATCTGTTCCCAAACCAGCAAACAGAGGTTGCTTTGAGTTCGCTAGAATTGCTGCTGCTGCCTCAATGGCCTCTTCCAACGTGGCATTTTCGCCATTAACTTTTGGTGTATTGAGTTTTACAGGGCGGTTAAATTCTTTTTTAGCCTTAGGGCAGGCATTTTTTTCGGCACTGATAGTGCCTTTGTCATTTTTGACGACAAGATCATCGCACAGAAGTCCGCAGAAGGGACAGGGTACATTAGCATGCCTAACTGTAGATTTTATCGAAGTCTTCAAGCTATCTATGCCTCTTTGGAGTAATTTCATTCATCCTGCGCATCCATAGCGAGCATCAGACGCAGAATATTTATGATTGTTATTATTCTATGATTGTTATTATTCTGAGACCTTTGCATGATTCAAAATGTTGGCAGAAGAGAGATTAAACCTGTTCCTATTGCGACAAAAATGTCGTTTTTAACAAGCTAATGACCGGTTTTTGACGAAAAATCAGGAACATTTTGTCGCTAAGCTGATTTATGTAAAGCTCTCATTCTATAATTATCATGTAAGGCGTTGATTCCAGTGCGCGTATACTATCTCTTTTGCAGGCGATATTATAATGGAATTTGATATTTGATAAAGTAACACTCGTATTCAGCAAATATAAGGTTAATTCGGTTGTCATCAGAAGAACAAATTCAAACAGTAAGCATTAAAGCGCCTGCAAGATTACATCTCGGGTTTCTTGATATGCACGGTGGCTTGGGTAGGTGGTTTGGTAGTCTGGGCCTGTGTTTGTCAGATATATGTACGCACCTAACAGCAAAAAAATCAGAGGATATTGTGATTCAGGGCTTGTCAAACCACAGAGGAGCCGAATCTGCCTCACGAATCTTTAATGCGTTGAAAATTACTGGCGGCGTCAACATTATCATTCACGAAGAGATTCCCGAGCATGCAGGTCTTGGGTCTGGTACGCAACTCGCATTGGCGATTGGGATGGCTATCTCCAGGTTATATGGATATCAGAAACCTGTGCGGGAAATTGCGGCATTGATGGGACGAGGTGCTCGCTCAGGAATCGGTATCGGTGGATTTTTGATGGGTGGTTTTCTGGTTGATGCGGGTAGGGGAGAATTAACAGAGGTGCCTCCTGTTATTAGCCATAGTTATTTTCCTGAAGCGTGGCGAGTGTTATTGGTCTTTGATAAGAATACAGAAGGAATCAACGGTAAATCCGAAAAGCAAATTTTTGATGAATTACCGCCAATGACAGAAGAGGTGAGCGGAAAGATATGCAGGTTGGTGCTTATGCAGGTGTTACCTGCATTGGCGGAAGAAGATTGTGACAGCTTTGGTTCAGCCATCACTGAGATACAAACCATGGCAGGTAAGCATTTCTCAGATGCGCAACAAGGCCATTATAGTAGTCAACAGGTAGCAGAAATTATGCAGTGGTTGTCGGCGCATGGAGCAACAGGGGTCGGGCAGAGTTCATGGGGGCCGACTGGTTTTGCGATCTTCCCCAATGAGCTTGGGGCGCATTCAGCATTGCGCTCAGTTTGTGAAAAATGGCAAGAAGAAAAGAATCTGGATTTTTGCCTATGTACAGCGCGTAATACAATGGCCGAAGTGATAATTGATGGTCAGCTACCTCAATCTGTCAATTTACAAAATTATCAATAAAGAAATAACGTGAATGAGACCCTTACATAATCCACACTAAACTCTACCGAAACAGGTAAAATAAGACCATTCTCAAGACCTTGAAGATTGTTCATCTATGTACTGGGAAAAAGTGTACTGGGAAAAAGTCCCGAAAAAATATCCCGAAAAAATATCCCAGGAAAAAACCACCCAAGGTTGGTTCGCAGATATGCCTTTATGGACACAAATCAATACAGATTTAGCCGAAAAGAGCATTATCGTTGCGATAGACTCCATCAATAACATGAAAGGAATAAAGCCCGTGCTAGGCTGATGGCAATGAGTTATCACCTTTAGAGAGGGGAAGGGAATGAACCTACAGTAACAAATACGTTATCTGTAGATGTATTGTGTCTGAATGCTCGATAATGGATAAGTAATAACTAAAACACGCTCATTGAGGGGTTTTATGCTATTGCTGTGACGATTAAAGGAGAATTCTCGCAAAATGAAACTGTTTCATACAAACTTTATAAATTAATGCTATTGCCTATACGTCTTATTCAGTGGTTTTGAATGATGTGAAGGTTTCATGATAATGTCTCATAATAATTAAGTAAGGAAGAGAAATGAAAGATCCCTATTTATTGCATATGTTTGACCCAAGCAAAAATGTCAGTCCATTTGACGTGAATATGGCTTATGAAGCCGAATATGATGGCGTTATTCCTTACGGAGAAGTGACGCTGGAAGATATTCATACACTGACTCAGGACACCATTTTTTCCAGAGGCCCCGCGGGTGTAAAAAGAACCAGTATTTTTATAGGCGGTCGTGACTTTGGGTTAGCCATTGATATGTTAAACCGAGCCAAAGCGGCCATGGTGCCACCATTTGAAGTATCAGTATTTGCTGATCCAAGTGGTGCGATTACTACGGCTACGGCCATGATTGCCTGTATTGAAGTATGGGTTAAAAACAAAACAGGCGACTCTTTGGAGGGTAAAAGTATACATATTATTGGTGGAACAGGACCTGTCGGCACATGTGCTGGAATCATAGCTGCGAACTGCGGCGCGGAGGTTTCTTTATTGAGCCATCGAGGGCTCAATGTGGCTCAGGAATTTGCTGAGGAAAATAATGGAAAATTTGGTGTCAATATGAAAGGCGGGGACGGGAGCAATGACGAGGCTTTCGGTAAAATGCTTCAGAGTGCAGACATCGTGATTGGCTCTGCGAAAGCTGGTATTCAGGTTATATCCAAGGCGCAGCTAAAAAATGCAGAAAATCTGATTGTTGCTGCGGACGCAAATGCTGTGCCGCCGTTAGGCATAGAAGGTGTTGAAGTACATGATATGGGGAAAGAACTTGATTTCACACCAAACAAAACCTTAGGCATTGGGGCATTGGCAATGGGAAATATTAAATACAAAGTGCATTACCGTATTTTCCAAATGATGAAACAAACGGACAAACCCCTTTACCTGGATCATGACGAGGCCTTCAAGGTTGCGCGGGAGTATGCCGCGAAATAATCAATATCTGATTATTTCGCAATCTGGCCGCGCCTTAGCCGCATCCGCAAAACGTGCGGAGATCAATGCGCATGTTATCGACCTCTTCGCAGATGAGGATACTGTCGAAACTACACTCTCAATTCATTGCGTCACTGGCTTCAGCGGCAGAAACGATTCTGAAATATTAATTAATATTGTTGCTGAATATGAAAGTAATGATACTAATCTCAGTGTGATAATTGGCAGTGGCTTTGAAGAGTGTCCAGAATCATTGTTGCAGTTAGAACAACGATTTTCAGTGATAGGGAATCCTTCTGATGTTGTTAGGCAACTAAAAAATCCCAGAATTTTTTTCAGTAAATTAGAAGAACTGGCATTACCATACCCCGAATACTTTATTGATATTACTGAGCCCCCAAATGGTAAATTTCTCATCAAAACGATAGGTGGTGCTGGAGGTGGTCACGTCAGGCATTATAAAAATGATGTGTCATTAACGCCTAAAAATTATTTACAAGCTTTTCTAGGAGGAAAAAATTACTCAGCAACATTTATTGCCGATGGGGAATCATTTCATGTGCTCGGCTTTAATGAGACATGGGCCTGTCAGGGTAATGGTGACTTTATTTTTGCGGGTGCGATTTCAAATGTAAGCCTACCTGTCGAACTGCGTCAACAAATCACTGCTGCTGTTAAGAAATTGGTCGCCGTATTTAAGATCAAGGGTCTATGTAGTCTGGATTTTATTGTTCAGAAGATAGGACAATATTCAATCCTTGAAGTGAATCCACGCCCCACAGCATCATTTGAGCTTTATGAAAACGAGAGGAATTTGTTCTCTCAACATATTGCTGCTTTTCAAGGAAAAATGACAAAACCTGAATTAGATCAAAATCGGTCACGAGGGCTAGGGCTATTATATGCTGAGAAAAGCATTACAATGCCGCGTCTGGATTGGCCAGAATGGGTGACAGACAGACCAAAGATGGGCAAACCAATCACCAAAGGCGAGCCTGTTTGCACAGTGCATGCTGAGGGACTTGACGTAGAAAACGTCAAACAACAACTAAATACAAGACTGGCCATACTGAGAAATCATTTAGATTTACAGTCTGAAGTTGCCTAACTGTTTCATAGTTTTGGAATTAGGAATTAAATAAATTTAGCAACAGAACCGCTAGAAATACAAAAAATGATACAAAACTATTATGCCAATTAAAAATAATCAGGGTGAATTCTTATGTCTAAACTAAATGATAGTAGTTTCCCCAGCG
Organism: Gammaproteobacteria bacterium; assembly: GCA_965261165.1. Lineage (GTDB taxonomy): Bacteria > Pseudomonadota > Gammaproteobacteria > Eutrophobiales > Eutrophobiaceae > SMWN01. The sequence continues at coordinate 1,941,117 of OZ253445.1, forward strand.
TCAACGCACTAAGCGCACCGATAGTGCAATCTTTAATTGATAATGCTGATGCCCTGCGCTTGGGCATCTCTAAATTAAGCAATGGCACGACAGTCATAGATGCCGGGATTGATGTAAGAGGAGGGCTCGAAGCCGGTCGTCTGATTTCGGAAATCTGCTTAGGCGGACTTGGAACTGTCAAACTTCGTGCATCAACCAATTTTGAGAATTGGTCATGGCATGTTGACGTCCACACATCGCATCCGGTTATTTCATGCTTGGCCAGTCAATATGCTGGTTGGAGCCTTTCTCATGGTGAAGGTAAAGGTGCTTTTAATGCACTTGGCTCGGGTCCCGGTCGCGCCATGGGCAGTAAGGAGGGATTATTTCTGGAGTTGGCTTATAAGGACAAAGCAGATTCAGCTTGCCTAGTGATAGAAGCTGATGGTAATCCTCCTGTTGAGATTGCCGATAAGGTCGCTGAGATGTGTGGTATCCCCACGGATAAATTGACCCTAATCATCACGCCAGTATCAAGCCTATGCGGTAGTATCCAGGTTGTCGCCAGAGTGCTGGAAACCTCGCTACACAAAGTCCATACATTGGGATTTGACCTTTCCAAAGTCGTTGATGGTGCTGGTAGCGCGCCTGTTTGCCCCCCTGGGGTAGATTCCCTAACAGCAATGAGCCGTACCAATGATGCTATTTTATTTGCTGGTCAGGTTCATTTATTTTTACAGACAGGCGACGAAGAGGCTGAAGAGTTGGCGAATAATTTGCCAAGCAGCGCTTCAAATGATTATGGCAAGCCTTTTGGTGCAGTGTTCAAGGACGTCGAATATGATTTTTATAAAATTGACCCGATGTTATTCAGTCCTGCCAGAGTTGCTGTGACAGCAATGGATACTGGCAATACCTTCCATGCTGGAAAAATTGACTTAGCATTATTGGAAAAATCATTTAGTAACAAGTGTGGCTGATATCGTACCAAAAATTGCAATCGTTACAGATGAGCCTGGCTGGCATGGATGCCAGCTCAAGGAAGCACTGGTTGCACATGGATTAAGTAATCAGTATGTTTCATCCATGGATTGTCAGATGGGTATTGGCGGATCTGGTACTGAGATCGTCCTTCCTGGATTCAAATCCCTGCCTTTGGCCGTATTCGTTAGAGGCGTGCCCGGCGGTACGCTTGAACAAGTTATTTTCCGTCTAAATATCCTGCATGCCTTATCTGTAATGGGCACTGTTGTGTATAACAATCCTCGGGGTATTGAGCGAACGGTGGATAAAGCGATGACCAGTTTTCTGCTCAAGCAAGCCGGTATCCCCACACCAGACACATGGGTGTGTGAATCAAGAGAGAAAGCTGAATTTATTTTTCAGCAAGCGCGTGGGCAGGGGAGAAAACTGGTTTCAAAACCATTGTTTGGCTCACAAGGTATTGGCGTACATCTGCTTGATGGGAGGACGAATCTAGAGTTAATCCACGACGAAACCTTTGCGGGCGTTTACTATTTACAGTCCTATGTTGATTGTGGAGATAAAAAATCTTTTGATATCAGAGTGTTCGTGATCAATGGTAAAGCAGTCTCTGCTATGAAACGGTGTGGCACGAACTGGGTCGCCAATCGTGCTCAGGGTGCTAAATGCGAGGCTTTAGGGCTAAATAAGGATTTGAGTCTACTCTCAGAAGCCGCTGTAAAAGCTGTTGGCATAGACTATGGTGGTGTCGATTTAATACCTGATACCAATGGATACCTGCAAGTCATTGAGGTTAATAGTATTCCCGCATGGCGGGGGCTGCAAAAACATACGGAATTTAATATTGCATCAAGCCTGATCGACGACATGGTTAATCGTCTCAGCAAAGTTAATCCACTAACGGTTCTCTCCTGAAATCAGGATGACTCAGCCTAGTCAGGTATCCAGATTAGAAGATGCGGTCATGAGCAGTTTCATCACAGAGGTAAGCTCTCTGAAGCCCGGAAATGTCAGCCCTTATTCGGAAGGTCATGGCATGACCACGACTGATCTTGTCAAAAGTGCTGAATTAACCAGCCCAATCCTGTGTGATCCGAGCCTATCTGTTGGAGCGCGCGTACTAGAGAGTGTCAGGGTAACCTTTTCAGAAGTTGGTTGTAACACCAATCTTGGCATGTTGATGCTATTCGCCCCCATGATTCGAGCCGCAGAACTTGGCGTATCATCACTACACTCGAATCTAAAGCTGGTTCTACAAGAACTGGATGAAAGGGATGCGGCCAATATTCTTGAAGCCATTCGTTATGCTAACCCCGGCGGATTAGGTGAGAGCGCAAAATACGATGTGAGGCAGAAGGATGAAGGCAATATCACTCTGCAAATGGCAATGTCAGAAGCAAAAGACAGGGATTTAATTGCAAAACAATATGTTACAGATTTTACAGATATATTTTTATTGGGATTCATATGTATAGAGGACTTTGCGATACGATGGAATAGTGTAGAATGGGCGGCCGTAGCCTGCTACATGGGTTTCTTAGCTGAGTTTCCTGATTCTCATATCAGACGAAAATTCGGTCGGGAAGTAGCTGAACAAATAAAAATAAATGCAGTTCCCATTGCAATAGCACTCCGAAATGAAGATAATCCAGAAGAGGCGACCGAAATATTGATGAAGTTTGACGGCGCACTAAAGCTAAAAGGTATTAATCCAGGGACTAGCGCAGATTTAACCGCAGCAAGCCTATTAGCCTACTATTTAGGAAAACGGCATTGAATCATAAAGTTGTTGATGCATAGATATTTCAAGTTGATGCATAGATATTTCAATCTGTGTGTCGGCTTATTCGGGCGGGGATGCTATCCTCATAATTCTTTAAACTAATACATTTTAGGAAAACAGACTATGTCTATATTAGGAAAATTGTTTGGCTTTCTAGCTGAAGGAGACAAAAAAATGGCAGTTATTGATAGAGTATTAATTGGTGAAGCATTGGTTGGTGACGGTAACGAAGTTGCCCATATTGATTTAATGATGGGTCCTCGCGGAAGTGCTGCTGAAACAGCTTTCTGTAACGCTCTGGTAAACAATAAAGATGGTTTCAGCACTCTGTTAGCTGTTGTTGCTCCAAATTTGGCTTGTAAGCCTAATACAATTCTTTTCAACAAAGTTACTATCAAAGGTGGCAAACAAGCTGTGCAAATGTTCGGTCCTGCACAGCGTGCTGTTGCTATGGCCGTTATGGATTGCGTTGATGACGGCACCATCCCGGCTAACGAAGCTGATGATATCTTCATTAGTGTTGGCGTATTTATTCATTGGGAAGCTGATGATGATACTAAAATTCAGGATTACAACTATGAAGCTACCAAGCTTTCAATTAAACGTGCTGTATCTTGTGAGCCAAAATCTGTTGAAGTATTGAGTAAACGTGGTTCTGCAGCTCATCCTTTTGCTGCACACGAGTAATATATAGCAAGATTGTATGGAAAAATAATACGAAGCTGTTTCACAGCATAGCTTTATTATTAAATGCCCCGTTTTACGGGGCATTTTTTTGCAAATCTTAATAACGTGTCAGATGTGATTTGTTGTGTATGCAGTGCTGTTGCAATTAGCACACCATCAATACCTATATCGTTTAATGTTTGTAGATCATCTTCATGACGTACACCGCCTGCGACATATATTTTCTTGTCCCCGGCTGTTTTTTTTAAATTCGAAATGAGCTTACAATCCGGCCCATCATTTGAACCAACATGCGAGAGGCTCATGATGATAATTCTTTCTGGCCATAATTCTGTTTTTTGCAATAAACTTGGGCAACCAAGAAAAGTCTCTGTTTGGAAATCCAGAGACAAAATAATTTTCGGACTTAATGCGATCAATTCATTCAATATCTCCGGAGAGATATTCGTTTCGCTGCCAATCACATGTTGCCCACGTGATTGAATCTTGAGTTCGGTTGCTGAGGATATGCCCCGATCAATCCAGAATGATACTGACTGAAATTCATTAAGTATCTGCTCAATTAATTGGTCATTATTTGAATTGCCCTGAATGGCATCAAGATCGGCAATATAAATTGTTTTAAATGGGTATAGATTGATGAAGGCTTGTACAATGTCCTTCGGAGAGCGGCCATTGCAAAGAGATGTCTGTAGCGGGCGATAATTTTGACGTTGTCCTTTGACAGCGTGAACAGCTTGACTCTGGCAAATATCAATGACAGGAATAATTTCCATTATGAGTTTATATGCGTTTGTTTATTTGTGAGTTTATCACAGGCGGTGGTTTGCAAGACAAGGAATTGCCAGATGCTTTAGTTCAGGAAGGCAATATGATGCTTGAAGCCGTCCTCGCCGATCTTCTGCATATGGGTATCACAGATATTATTACGACACGTGACGACCGACTTGATGCACTATCACATCCCATAAAACAGATCGCAATCGAGAGATGTATCAATAATACCTGGGAATCTTGCATGAACGACGCAGACGCCGTTTTAATTATTGCGCCGGAAACTGAAGATATTTTATTTAATTTGACATTAATGGCAGAGCAGTCTGAATGTTTTCTTTTGGGAAGTTCCTCAATATCTGTGCAGACAGCCAGTAGCAAATTAAAAACAGCAAATCTATTATTCAAAAATAAAATACCATGTATAGAAACATCAGAATTAAAGGTTAAAACTATCCCGAAAAGCCAGAATGGTTGGGTGATTAAACCGAATGATGGCATCGGCGCAGAAGATTGTTATTTTTGTGCTGATAGAGACGAACTGGATGAATTAAAAAGCTCGGTCGATACTGAAAATTTTGTGATCCAAGAATATGTCCCCGGTGTTCCAGCAAGTCTTTCAATGATTTGCTATCAGGGGAAAGTCCAATTATTGGCCTGCAATAAACAGAAATTCGATTTTGATAATGGAAAAGGAAAATTAAAGGGGCTTGTCGTTAATGGGATGTTAGAACAATGGGGTCTGTTTAATACGATAGCACAGAATATTGCTAGGGCAGATACAGGGCTGTGGGGATATATTGGTGTTGACCTGATAGTGACTAAAACAAGAGTCGTTGTTGTAGAGATAAATCCACGCTTAACAACCTCCTATGTTGGACTAAGAGAGTCTTTAGCATTAAATCCTGCAGAATTAATTTTATCCATTTGGCAAAATGGCGTTATGCCTGAAATTTATGAAAAAAGCTGTTTGCCTGTGGATTTGCCATTAGAAGAAACAAATGTCGTTTGATACATATGTTGGCTGGGATATCGGCGGTGCACATTTGAAAATGGCATCAATCAATTATGATGGTGACGTAAATTTTGCACAACAAATGGCGACACCTTTATGGAAAGGTTTGGACAGCCTGGAAAATGCAATATCAGAAATGCGAGATCAAATAACAGAAGATTCCGTTAATCATACAATCACAATGACGGCAGAACTGACAGATATTTTTAAAGATAGAAAATCGGGGGTTAAAAGATTAACAGAATTTCTAGGAAACCATTTCGATAAAGAAGATTTTCAACTGTATGCAGGCAATAGTGGTTTAATTAGAGTTGATGAAACGAATTCATATCTCACTGAGATTGCATCAGCTAATTGGCACGCGACAGCCAGTTTAGTTGCACAAAATGTTGATAAAGGTGTGTTGATTGATATTGGCAGCACGACAACGGACATTATTCCTTTTGCGTCGGGGCATTTGCTTAATACTGCCTATACTGATTATCAAAGGTTGCGTGATAATGAGCTCGTCTATACCGGTATTATCAGAACACCCGTTATGGCTGTTGTGAATAAAATATTTTGTGATGGGCAATGGCAAAATATTGCCGCAGATAATTTTTCTACTATGGCAGATATCTATCGATTAACGGGCGAATTAAATGAGCTGGACGACATGATGCCTGCAGCGGATGGCGCTGGTAAAACATCATGTGATAGTGCAAGGAGATTGGCAAGGATGGTTGGTCTTGATCTTCAGGATGAAGATAACATTCATCGTTACGTAGAAATGGCGACACATATTGCCGACTCACATTTAGAAATAATTGGTGAATCATTATCGAAATTTTTATCACGTCAAAATACTAATTGCCTGGTTGGTGCAGGAGCAGGTCGTTTTATGGTGCGCAAATTAGCATCAAAGAATAGCTTGCAATATATAGATTTCACAGATTTTTTGAATTATCCAAAACAAGAAGAGCATAGAATATTAAGTTGTGCTGCGGCTGTTTCAGTAGCACAGATCGCGAGGATAGTTAGTTGACATTTAGATTGACAGAGTTGCCCTATTGTCGTGATTCTGCGCAGATTTTTTCTCACCTTGCAGAAGAGGACTGGAGTATCTTTCTGGATAGCAGTTATCCATATATAAATCTTGGTCGTTACGACATTATTGCTGCACGCCCTTATATCACTTTAAAGACCTTTGCTGGTGAAACGGAAATAGTTCACATCAGTGGAGAACGTGAATCTTCTTATGAAGACCCATTCTCAATTGTGAAGTCATTACTTGGAGAGAATGAGACTAAACTTTCAACTATCCCATTTGCTGGAGGCGCATTGGGTTATTTTGCTTATGACCTTGGACGCAGGATTGAAGTGATACCTGATATTTCTAAACATGATATTGCCATGCCTGATATGGCCATCGGAATTTATGATTGGGCGGTAGTGACAGATCATCAACAACGTAGAACATGGCTAACAGGCTATGGAAAAGACGAAAGAACATTTGATGAATGGAGTGAGTTGCTAGAACTTTTCCAGAAGAAAAAAGAATCAAGCGGACGGAAATTTGAAATTCTATCTGAGCTTCAGGCCAATATGGATGAAGAGTCTTACGCTAGAGCCTTCAATAAAATTAAACATTACATCAAAGAAGGTGATTGTTATCAGGTAAATTTGGCACAGCGTTTTTCAATTGATGTGACCGGCGATCCTTGGGCTGCTTATTTGAAATTACGAAAATTAAATCCTGCACCCTACAGCAGTTTCTTCAATATCCCTGAGGGGGCAATATTAAGTACATCGCCGGAAAGATTTTTAAAGGTTGATAATGGTTTGGTTGAAACAAAACCCATTAAAGGAACGCGAAGACGTTCGGCAGATATTCATGAAGACAGGGCATTAAGCGATGATTTGCTCGAAAGCAAAAAAGATCGTGCAGAAAATTTGATGATTGTCGATCTTTTACGTAATGACATTGGTAAATCATGTCGCCATGGTAGTGTCTCTGTGCCCAAATTATTTGCCCTAGAGAGTTTTGCCAAAGTACATCATTTGGTAAGTACCATTATCGGGCAATTGGCAGAAAACTCTCATGTAATGGATTTATTACGCGGTTGTTTCCCGGGGGGTTCCATCACAGGTGCGCCGAAGCTGCGTGCGATGGAAATTATTGAAATGCTTGAGCCGCATAGACGTGGGATCTATTGTGGTTCAATGGCGTATATCGGTTTTGATGGCAATATGGATAGCAATATCACTATCCGAACATTAGTGCATCACAGGGATAAAATGTATTGTTGGGCAGGCGGGGGGATTGTAACGGACTCACGCCTAGGCGCTGAATATCAGGAATGTTTTGATAAGGCTTCGGCAATCCTTGCATTATTTGCCCAAGAAAATTTATAACTATGGAAAAAACCAGATATGTGGGTCATTAAGCTTGGCGGTAGTTTGTTATCGTCAGGTAGTTTAAAAAAATGGCTTTCAATCATTGTTGAAAATGGCGCAGGCAAAGTTGTTATCGTTCCCGGAGGAGGTATATTCGCAGATCAGATTCGTGACGTTCAACAAAAATGGAAAATCGATGATGAGTCTGCGCACCAGATGGCTTTATTAGCAATGGAACAATATGCGCATTTACTCAAGTCCTACGCACCGAGCCTTAGTCTTGCAGATTCTATTGAAGGAATTAATAGGCTTATTAGGCTGAATCAGATGCCTGTATGGCTACCTTTTAAAATGATTAATACATGTCAGGATATATCTGCAAACTGGAATTTAACTTCGGATAGTCTGGCAATCTGGTTGGCAGAACATCTAGGTGCTAAGCATATGATGTTGGTTAAATCACCAAGGGGGAGCAATCTAAATTCGAGGCAATTATCTGAATCTGAAATGGTAGATAAAGACTTCCCAAACTTTGTAAAAAAATCAGAATCGGTCATATGGTGGCTAGATCAGAACGACATAGGGGCATTGGAAAGTTTACTTAAAACAAATGCTAAGCCAGAAGATTATCTCAATAAAGTTGAGTATTAGAATTCATAATTAAAGCGCTGATTACGAAACAAAGAAAAAAGCACCAAATCTTGTAAAGATTTGGTGCTTTAAGAAGAACCTCAGTTTTTAGGAGAAGTTCACTCTGGAATAAAGAAGGCCTGGTGTCCGGAAGAGGGTGGAGACACCAGGCAATAGCCAAGTTCCCTCTTGGCTTCCCGCTGTTACGCGGTCACGGTAAAATCGGTTCAAAGATGTAAGGCATATCCCCTATTTGCCATGCCCACTTACATCTTCCTTCCACCGCCACGGCGGCCCACATGTCATACATGTAAAGGTATAGCATCACAATAGGCTGTGGTCAAGTAATATATAAACCACAATATCATGTGGTTAAGGCAATTTACTAATACTTAGAAACGGGAGAATATAGATACAATGCCCTACGATAACATATGAGAATGAAAGATAACTAATAAAATCAGCTAGATAGAGCATATAGACAAGAAGATTGATAAAAATCGTAGTGCTATGGATTACGAATGGAAAAACCAAAAAAATCAGCAAATTTTATAATGCTCCTAGCTCCTTACTGAGGGGGTGAATGAGTCCTGAGCAGTAGGAAATCATAGACACTCATGCTGGAAGTAAGACTTTAAGTCTTGTAAAGCCAAGAAGCATTTGGGCAGCTTGATTAATTGTCTTCTCCCCGCGATTGCAGTTTTTTACACTCGGATTCTTTGTCACATACTCGGGTTAATAAGAAATCCTATCTGCAAAAATGGCTGTGCTCGCCCATGAAATGACGCATAATGAGGTCGATTTAGCTATTTCAATAAGGTCATAAGCGCCCCAAGATGAGGCTCTTAATACCACTCCTTCAGGCTTATTTCTGGACTGGAAAATACAACAGAGGCAGCGACATGTTTGAACAAACTTTTAAAAATATAGACGACCTGCTACACAAAGATGCCGGCTGTGGTAGCGAATTAGATTATGTCGAGCAAACCTCGTGGGTGTTGTTTCTAAAATATTTAGATGATTTGGAACAGGAAAAACGCAGCAAAGCCACATTGAGGGGTGATGCCTACGCCAACATCATTGTGCCGGAATATCAGTGGACAACCTGGGCGGCACCGAAGCTGGAAAATGGCAACATCGACCATAACGCCTTAAGCGGCGATGACCTGCGCGAATTTGTTAATGGCGAACTGTTTCCCTACCTGAAACAATTCAAGGCGGATGCCGGCAGTGCCAACAGCATCGAATATAAAATTGGCGAGATTTTCAGCGAGCTTGGCAACAAAATACAAAGCGGTTACATCCTGCGCGAAGTGCTCAACCATATTGATGGATTGCGCTTCCGTACGCATAAAGAAAAGCACGAAATGAGCCATCTGTATGAAAGCAAAATCAAAAACATGGGCAACGCCGGTCGCAATGGTGGCGAATACTACACCCCGAGACCGCTGATCAAAACCATCGTCAAGGTGGTTGCACCGAAAATCGGCAACACCATTTATGATGGCGCGGCTGGCTCCGCCGGCTTCTTGTGCGAAGCCTTCGAGCACCTAAAGGCAAGCAAAGAGCTATCGACAAGCGATGTCAGCACCTTGCAGAACAACAGCTTTTACGGCAAAGAGAAAAAATCGCTTGCCTACATTATCGGCATTATGAATATGATATTGCACGGCGTAGAAGCGCCGAATATCGTGCATACCAACACCCTAGCCGAGAATTTGCTAGATATTCAGAACAAAGACCGCTTCGATGTGGTGTTGGCAAACCCGCCTTTTGGTGGCAAGGAACGTGCCGAAGTGCAGCAAAATTTCCCCATCAAGAGCGGTGAAACGGCCAGTTTATTCCTGCAACATTTCATCAAAATCCTCAAACGTGGCGGCAGTGCCGGGGTAGTTATCAAAAACACCTTTTTAAGCAACACCGATAACGCCTCCATCGCCCTGCGTAAAGAGTTATTGAACAGTTGCAATCTGCATACGGTGTTAGACCTGCCCGGCGGCACCTTCACCGGTGCCGGTGTTAAAACCATCGTGCTGTTTTTCAACAAAGGCACGGCGACCGAAAAAGTATGGTTCTACCAGCTCAATTTAGCACGCAATTTAGGCAAGGGCAGCCCACTCAATGAACAGGATTTGCAAGACTTTATCGCCTTGCAGAAAACCAAAGCGAGCAGCGCAAATTCATGGACACTGGAACGCAAAGACATAAATCAAAACAGCTTTGACCTGTCCGCCAAAAACCCCAATACACCGCAACAAGCCCCCCTACGGCAAGCCGCCGAGATACTCAAGGAAATGGCGGAATTAGACAAGGCAAGCAGCTTGATAATTGACAGATTAGAATTGCAAATTGAAAATTGAAAATTAAGAATGGAAAATGAAAGGAAATATCATTGCCTTAAAATCTTATGCTTTTGTATTACGGATAATAAAATTGTATAAATATCTTGTTGCAGAAGAAAAAGAATATGTGCTCTCTAAACAAGTTTTAAGAAGCGGTACAAGCATTGGTGCATTGGTAAAAGAAGCCGAGCATGCCCAATCAAAAGCTGACTTTGTTCACAAGATGAATATCGCATTAAAAGAAGCCAATGAAACAGAATATTGGCTAATGCTACTAAAAGACAGCGGTTATATTGATGAAAACAGTTTTAATTCCATTCACCCAGAAAACATTGAACTCATAAAATTATTGGTAAGCATAGTTAAAACATCAAGATTAAATAATGAAAAATAATTTTCAATTCTCAATTTTCAACTAACAAATAGTAGTTTTAATTCCATTCACCCAGAAAACATTGAACTCATAAAATTATTGGTAAGCATAGTTAAAACATCAAGATTAAATAATGAAAAATAATTTTCAATTTTCAATTTTCAATTCTCAATTTTCAATTAACAAAAAACATTGAACTCATAAAATTATTGGTAAGCATAGTTAAAACATCAAGATTAAATAATGAAAAATAATTTTCAATTTTCAATTTTCAATTCTCAATTTTCAATTAACAGAAAACATTGAACTCATAAAATTATTGGTAAGCATAGTTAAAACATCAAGATTAAATAATGAAAAATAATTTTCAATTCTCAATTTTCAATTCTCAATTAACAAACAATTCTCAATTTTCAATTAACAAAAAACATTGAACTCATAAAATTATTGGTAAGCATAGTTAAAACATCAAGATTAAATAATGAAAAATAATTTTCAATTTTCAATTTTCAATTTTCAATTCTCAATTAACAAACAATTTTCAATTTTCAATTCTCAATTTTCAATTAACAACGGGTAACAGCGCGAAAAAACTTTTGCGGGATTCTAACAATGACTGACAAGAAAGGCTTTCGTGCCGCATCCGTCATTCCTAACCCCCCTTGCCCCTTTTTTTATCGGAAGGGGGAATTGAGTAGAAATGGGAGTAGTGGCAAGTCCCCCTGACAAGGGGGATTTAGGGGGTTGGGTTTTCTACCTACAAGGGAGTTAGCCGAGTACAATCGCTAAAGAGACAATGCAAAAAATCCAACACTCGCCATTCCTGCACCACCCTGCCATTCCTGCGAAAGCAGGAATCCAGCCCCTCCGCCATTCCAGCCCCACCGTCATTCCTGCACCACCCTGTCATTCCTGCGAAAGCAGGAACCCAGCAAACCACACAAATCCCCGGGTTTACTACCTACAAGACACTTAACCGAGTACAATCTCTAAAGTCCCGCCACCAAATATGACCCAAAATGATACAAAGCTCTCATAGCAGTAAAAATACAAATTTTTAAAGAGAACTCTAACAATGACTAAAAATAAAGATATACGCTGGATACAGCGACTTAACAGTTACAGTAAAGCACTGGAAGGTTTGTCGGGTGCTATAGATTTGAGTTCAAAGAGAAATTTATCAAATTTAGAAGAGCAAGGGTTGATTAAAAGTTTTGAGTTGGCGTATGAATTAGCATGGCTTACCATTAAAGATTTTTACGAATATGTGGGAGTAACTAATATTCAAGGAAGCAGGGATGCCTTTAGGTTAGCCTTCAAAGAGGGAATAATTGAAAAAGGCGATGTTTTTATGCAATCAATAGCATCTCGCCGACTCAGTGTTCATACTTATAATGAAAACACCGTAAAAAAAATTCATGCAGATATTGTCGACAAATACTACCAAGCATTTGTTGAATTGAAACATACGCTCGAAAAAGAACAGAGACAACGAATTGAAAATGGAGAATTGAAAATTGAAAATTAAGAATGGAAAATGAAAGGAAATATCATTGCCTTAAAATCTTATGCTTTTGCATTACGGATAATAAAATTGTATAAATATCTTGTTGCAGAAGAAAAAGAATATGTGTTCTCTAAACAAGTTTTAAGAAGCGGTACAAGCATTGGCGCATTGATAAAAGAAGCCGAGCATGCCCAGTCAAAAGCTGACTTTGTTCACAAGATGAATATCGCATTAAAAGAAGCTAACGAAACAGAATATTGGCTTATGTTACTAAAAGACAGTGAATATATTGACGAGAAAAATTTTAATTCTATCCATCCAGAAAACATTGAACTCATAATAATATTGGTAAGCATAGTTAAAACATCAAGATTAAATAATGAAAAATAATTTTCAATTTTCAATTCTCAATTAACAAAAAACATTGAACTCATAAAATTATTGGTAAGCATAGTTAAAACATCAAGATTAAATAATGAAAAGTAATTCTCAATTTTCAATTCTCAATTATCAAACAATTTTCAATTAACAAATAATTCTCAATTAAAATGTTTGGATTAGACCCTGACACAGAAAGAAACATTAAACAGGCTTTCGCAGAAATTCCTGTCATTGACAAGGTCATTTTGTACGGTTCCCGCGCCAAAGGGAACTATCGCAATGGCTCGGATATAGATATAACCTTATTCGGCGACAAGCTGACATTAAGCAATTCGGTTTATCCTTTGACGGATGGATTAGAAGATCTTAATTTACCTTACATGTTTGATATTTCCATTTTTTCGCATATTGATAATGAAAACTTAATTGAACATATCCATCGGGCTGGCAAGGTTTTGTATTTGAAAGAGAAAGGATTGCCGAAGGGCGATGCCCTGAGCTTGCCGAAGGGCGATGCCTTGAGCTTGCCGAAGGGCGATGCCCTGAGCCTGCCGAAGGGCGATGCCTTGAGCCTGCCGAAGGGCGATGCCCTGAACCTGCCGAAAGGCGATGCCTTGAGCTTGCCGAAAGGGTGGGAGGTTAAGAAGCTGGGGGAGGTTATAACATTAGAGTATGGGAAACCCCTTGATAAATACAAGAGAATTGATAAAGGACAATATCCTGTTTATGGCGCAAATGGGATAAAGGCAAAAACTAACGAATATTACTATGACAAGAAAACTATTATTGTCGGTCGGAAAGGCTCTGCGGGTGAAATTAATTTAACAGAGGAAAGATTTTGGCCTCTTGACGTTTCATACTTTGTTAAATTTGAAAAGAAACAGATTGATTTGTATTTTCTGTATTTCTGGCTATCAAAATTAAATTTACCAAAACTAGCGAAAGGGGTTAAGCCCGGTATAAATAGGAATGATGTTTATGATTTGGCAATCCCACTCCCACCACTCCCCGAGCAAAAACGCATCGTAGCCATCTTAGAGAAAGCCTTTACTGCCATAGATCAAGCCAAAGCCAATACCGAAAAAAACCTGAAAAACGCCCGCGAACTTTTCCAATCAAAATTGCAGGAAACTTTTGATAATGGAAAATTAAAAATTGACAGTGGAGAATGGGAAGAGAAGAAACTGGGGGAGGTTTGTTTGATCGAAAGAGGTAGCTCACCAAGACCAATTAAAAAATATTTCACAAGTGGTGAAGACGGCGTTAATTGGATAAAAATTGGTGATACAAAAGGGGTCAATAAATATATCTATTCCACCAGACAAAAAATTACAAAGGAGGGTGCTAAAAAATCAAGGCATGTACAAGCAGGTGATTTTATTCTTTCAAACTCGATGTCGTATGGAAAACCATATATTATGAAAACAGATGGTTATATTCACGATGGTTGGTTTGTGCTTCGTTTACATCATTTTGTTGATACTGAATATTTCTTTCAACTTCTTTCGTCTCCATATGTAAATAATCAATTTCATAATTTAGCAAGCGGTTCTGTGGTAAAAAATATAAACGGAGATTTAGTAAAAAAAGTTATTTTACCAATTCCGCCATTCGCCGAACAAAAACAGATAGTCAAAAAACTGGATTCCGTCTCTATCGAAACGAAAAAACTGGAAACCATCTACCAACGAAAAATAACCTGTTTGGACGAACTAAAAAAGAGTATCTTGCAGAAAGCATTTAGAGGGGAGTTATGATAACGAAAATAAACATTAGTGAAATAGCAAGTTATAAAAATATAACTTCACTAGAAACTGATAAAAAGGTTAATCTAATCTATGGATTAAATGGCACGGGGAAAAGCATATTTTCAAATTTTTTACATGATAGAACCAACAATAAATATTCAAATTGTTCTGTTGAAGGTATAACAGATGAAGAAAATATATTGGTTTATAACAAAAAATTTATTGATGATAATTTCTATGAATCTGATAACTTAAAAGGAATTTTTACGCTATCAGGGGAAAATAAAGAAGCGGAACAGAAAATATTAGAAGCAGAAAGAAAAAGAACAGAATTAAATAAAAATAAGGGAGTTAAAAATGAAAAAATTTTAGAAAAAGAAAAAAGTATCGCTGACAAGAAATCAAATTCTGAGAATACAATATGGGAAATTAAAACCAACTATTCTGGCGGGGATAGAGTATTAGAGTTTTGTTTAGATGGTTTGAAAGGGAAAAAGCATAAACTTTTTGACCATATTTTATCTATTCAGAAACCAACTACTAAACCAAGTAAAACCATAGAAGAACTTAAAAATAACGTTCAATCTTTGCAAGGTAATGATGCACAAAAATATACTTCCTTACTGCCGATTCAATTTTCTCAACATCACACAGAAACAAACGCTATTTTTCAAAAGGAAATCATTGGCAATGAGAACAGCACTTTTGCGGATTTAATCAAAAAATTGAAAAATTCTGATTGGGTGAAAAAAGGGTTGGACTATTTGCCAAATGAAATTGATGAAAATGGTAGTCCTTGTCCTTTTTGCCAAAGCAATACAATTACAAACACTGTCGCTTCGGATATAAAAAACTATTTTGATGAATCTTATGAAAAAGATCAGAATACTCTAAACCAATTATTATCAGATTATGTGAATGCTATAAATTCATTTCCATCTATTGAAACATACAAAACAAATCCTTTTGTTTTAGAGCAGGTAACTGAGCTTGAAGGCAAATACAACAAAATTAGTGAAGTTCTGGAATCTAACAAGAGAAAAATAGAGGAAAAAATCAAAACCCCCAGTCAAAAATTTTTCATTGGAAACTCAACAGAACAGATTGAAACTTTTAATCAATTTATTGGTGATATCAATAAAAAAATAGACGAGCACAATAAAAAATTAGACAACAAACAAAGCGAATTAGATAAGATAAAAAAAATATTTTGGGAAATTATGCGTTGGAATTATGATCAAACAATTTCATTGTATACCAAAGATAAGAGTTCTTTGAATAAGAAAATAAATTTGTTACAAAACGACTTAACAACGATTGAAAACGATATTGAAAATAAAAATAGTATCATTGCAAAACAAATAGAAAAGACAGTAAGTATGCAAGGTTCCATTGATAAGATAAATGGACGTTTAGTAGATTTGGGAATTGATAGTTTTACTATAGAAAAACATGGAAATAGGGATTTTTACAAAATAGTGAGAAGCAATTCGGCAGATGGATTAGAAACAGAAATATTTGAGACCCTAAGCGAGGGAGAAAAAATGATTATCAGTTTCCTATACTTTGTTGAGTTGTGCAAAGACGAAGCAAACTTTACAGAACGAAAAAAGATAATAGTAATTGATGACCCCATTTCCAGTTTATCGCATATATACATTTTTAATATTGGGCAGTTGATAAAAATAGAATTCCTAATTCCAAGTAATTATGAACAAGTATTTTTATTAACACACAGTTTATATTTTTTCTATGAATTAACTGACATAAACCACGAACGTAGAAAGATTAATCAGAAATTATTTCGATTAGTTAAAAACTCTGGTGGTAGCCGTTTTGATGAAATGAAATATGAGGAAATTTAAAACGATTATCATGCTTATTGGCAAATTATAAAAGATGAAAGGCAACCGCCTGCATTAATTGCAAACTGTATGAGAAATATTATTGAATACTTTTTTAATTTTATTGAAAAATCAGATTTGAACAATGTTTTTCAGAAATCGGAATTGCAAGACAATAAATATCAGGCTTTTTACAGATATATAAACAGAGAATCTCAATCTCTCGGTCAGAATATTTTTGATTCTAAAGAGTTTGATTACAACGACTTTAAAGAGGCTTTTAGTTTGGTGTTTAAGGTAAATGGCTATGAAAATCATTATGATAAAATGATGCAATGAACAAAAAGACAGAATGCAAAAACAAAGACACAACCCATGAAAACCACTAAAAAAATAACAATCAATCCTGCGCGTTTGCAATGGTGTTGCGAGGCTATCGATGTGGATATTGATCACCTCTCTAATGATATTAACATTGCTAAAACCACATTGGAGAAAGCAGAAGTAAGCGTCAAGCAATTAGCAAAGATAGCGCACTATTTTAATCGGGGGTTGTTGTTTTTCCTTGAACCTGACGATGTGCTTGAAGACAAAATATATTCCCCGCAATTTCGCACCATCAATAACCAGACACCAATACATGACCGCAAGCTCAGAGCGTTAATCGAGCGTGTTGAAAAGCAAAGACAAGTATATCTTGGCTTGATGGAGGACTTGGGCGAGCCGCTCAAGCCTGATTGGTTACCTGATTTTGCATTAAGTAACCGCAACATAAAACAAGCCAGTGCCAATGTGCGGCAATGGTTAAACCTGCCTGATGACGGTGAATTTGAAGACTTACGCCGTGCAGTTGAAAGCAAGGGTATTATGGTATTTGTCATGAGCGGTTATAAGGGAAAATGGCAGATGGATAAAAACAATCCAGTGCGTGGTTTTTCTCTTTGTTACGACACTTTGCCGATTATCGTTATTAAAAAACAGGCAAGTCAGGGCGCGCAAGCCTTTACCTTGATGCACGAGTTAGCCCATTTGCTGATACATAGAGAAAGTGCCATTGATGATGCAGAGAATTTTTATAACTATCAAGGCAAGGAAAAAGATGCCAATGAGTTTGCCGGAAATCTGTTAATGCCCGATGGTTTTTTAAGGCAGATTAACGTGGCGGAGTTGCTGAGTTTAGAAGTTGGTGAATACGATGATTTTTTAGCTGATTTTAAGAATAATTGGTGCGTAAGCGGTGAAGCGATATTGGTCAGATTATTAAATGAGAACAAAATAACCCAAGCGCATTACAACGATTATAAAGCATTTAAAGAACAGCAAGAAAGGGCAAGACAAAGAGAAGAGGAAAGAAAAAAAGCGTTAGGAACTGCACCAAAAATCCCGCGCCAATACCGCCATAGAGAACCACTCAGCACTTTTGGCAAGCCCTTTGTTCATGCCGTATTTGATGCCTTTTATGATAAGCATATTACCCTGGCCAAAGCCAGCACCTATTTAGATAATTTGAAAATTACTGATGTACGTAAATTGGAAAAATATGTATAGCTTTGATGCGTCATCTATGATCCATGCTTGGGATAATTATCCTCCTAAAAATCAACACTTCGATGCGTTATGGGAGTGGATAGCTGAAGAAATTATTAAGAAGAAATTTTGTATATCAAAAATAGCACTCGATGAGGTAGGTCATAAAATACCTGAATGCGGAGTATGGCTTAAAGATAAAGATATTAAAATTTATCCTTTGACTCCATTAATCTTATCAAGAGCAAGTCAAATAAAAGCACTTTTAGGAATAAAAGAAGAGCAATATGGCAAAGGTGTAGGGGAAAATGATTTGTTTATTATTGCAACTTCAAAAGAAATAGGAGCTATTTTGGCCACCGAAGAAAAGCGGCAAAATAGTTTGCCACTATTAAAACCTAACTACAAAATTCCAGCAGTCTGCAATATGCAGGAAGTTAATGTTGGCTGTAGCTGCTTTGTTGATTTGCTAAGAAAATAAAGCCATGCACGAGGAATACGAACGCCTAAAGAAAGCTACAAACCAAAAACTAAAGTTTGTTGGCATCTTTGACTAAATAGATACAAACTGGCATACTTTGTTGGCATCTTTGTAAAGAAGGATACAAACTATGAAAAGTTTAATCGGGCAGTTAATTCGTCAACCGGCTGGGTTTGATGCTTTTATACCGCATAAATTTCCACCAAAATCTGGCTTTGTGTTTAGCCCAAAAATCATTAAAAAGAGCAACACAGCGGCCAGATTGTTGGGGAAATTAGACGGTATCACTAAATTGTTGCCAGATGCCGATTTCTTTTTGCTGATGTATCTACGAAAAGATGCCACCGCATCAAGTCAAATTGAAGGAACCCAAGCCACCTTGATTGATGCAATTGAGGCTACGCTACAAGCTAATCCCAGCGTTCCAGAAGACGTGGATGATATCTTGCATTATATTAACGCTTTAAATTATGGCATGAAGCGAGTAGAAAATGACGAATTGCCACTTTCACTGCGACTTATTAAAGAATTACACAAAGAATTGATGACACAAGCTAGAGCCAGTCATTTTTCTGACCCGGGAGAGCTCAGAAAATCACAAAATTGGATTGGTGGGACGCGACCCGATAACGCACAATTTGTGCCGCCTCCAGTGGCTGAAATGAATAAATCTTTATCTGATTTGGAGCGGTTTATCCATGCTGATGATGACTATGTAGATATTATAAAGGCGGGATTAGTGCATGCCCAGTTTGAAACAATTCATCCGTTTTTAGATGGCAACGGCAGAACGGGCAGAATGTTGATTACATTTTATTTATGGCATACGAACTGTCTTGAAAAGCCAGTCCTCTTTCTTTCTTCTTACTTCAAAAAGCATCAAACAACCTATTATGAAAAAATCAATGGCTATCATCGAGGCGACATTATTCCATGGCTTGATTTTTTTCTGGATGGTGTTATTGAGGTTTCTACTCAGGCAGTAACAACGGTGGAGCAAATCGCGGTTTTGCGCGAGCAAGATATTCTGAAAATTCAACAATTAGGTGTCAGAGCCTCAAAAAGCGCGACTAATATTTTACCTGAACTGTACAAACAACCTATTGTTAATACGATACTTATTCAGAAATGGACCGGCTTTAGCCGTGCCGGGGCGCAAAAAGTCATTGATCGATTCGTTAAAATGGGCATTCTGCATCTGAAACAGCAAGATAAAAAATATCGACAATGTTATGTTTATAGCGATTACATTAACATTTTTATAGATGAATAATGAACGAAGCCGACACCCGAGCAGAATTGATTGAACCCAAGCTAAAAGCCAGCGGCTGGGGTGTTACGGGTACAAAGATTCTGCGTGAGCATACAATTACCGCTGGCAGGATACAGGTAGGCGGTGGGCGAGGTCGGGTGTTGATTGCCGATTATGTATTGGTTTACAAGGGCGTAAAGCTGGCCGTAGTCGAGGCGAAAAGGGAGGGGTTGGCAGCGAGTGAGGGGGTGCAGCAGGCGAAACTTTATGCGGAAAAATTAAAGGCAGTGATTGCCTATGCCAGCAACGGTAGAGAAATTTACCAAATCTGCATGAACACGGGCAAGGAGAGTTTGGTGGCGGATTTTCTAAGCCCGGATGAAATGTGGAACAAGGCGTATCCACCGGAATCACTGCTCCCACTCACCACAGCATGGCGGGATAAATTCACCAGCATTGCCTTTGAGGATAAAAGCGGCACTTGGCAACCGCGTTACTATCAAGAGCTTGCCATTCGCAATACTTTGCAGGCGATTGCACAGGGTGAAGCGCGCATCTTGCTGACCCTTGCCACCGGAACCGGCAAAACGGCGATTGCTTTTCAAATTGCCTGGGTTTTGTTTCATACGCGCTGGAATCTGTCAGTCAACACTCATGCGCATCAAGCGAGGCGGCCACGAATTTTGTTTTTAGCGGATCGTAATATCCTCGCCGACCAAGCGTTTAATGCGTTTTCTGCTTTTCCAGACGATGCCATGGTGCGTATAAAACCAAGTGAAATTCGGCGGGATGGCAGGGTACCGACCAACGGCAACATCTTTTTCACGATTTTCCAGTCCTTTATGTCTGGTGCAGATGAAGCTGGCAATCCCGCGCCTTATTTTGGTGAATATCCAAAAGATTATTTTGATTTGATTATCATTGACGAATGCCATAGAGGAGGCGCGAATGACGAGGGCAATTGGCGCGGCATTTTAGATTACTTTGCGCCGGCTGTGCAGTTGGGTTTGACCGCGACACCAAGGCGCGCCGACAACGTGGATACTTATCGCTATTTTGGCGAGCCGGTTTATACCTACCCGCTCAAAGAAGGGATTAGCGATGGCTTTCTAACCCCGTTTAAGGTGCGGCGTATCGAGACCAGCATTGATGAATATATTTACGAAAGTGATGATGAGGTGATTGACGGGGAGATAGAACCCGACAAAATATACACCGAACAGGATTTTAATACGAAGATTGAGATAAAAGCGCGTGAAAATAAGCGTGTGCAGATATTCATGAATGCCGCCAATGAAAACGAAAAGACCATTATTTTCTGCGCCAATCAAGCCCACGCCGCGCTGATTCGTGATTTGGTGAATCAAAACAAGCCAGCCAGCAGCACCCTCAATTATTGTGTTCGCGTTACGGCGAATGATGGCGAAATAGGCGAGCAGTTTTTACGCGAATTTCAAGACAACGAAAAATCACTGCCCACCGTGTTGACGACCTCGAAAAAACTCTCAACCGGTGTCGATGCGCGCGATATTCGTAATATTGTTTTGCTGCGTCCAGTCAAGCAGATGATTGAATTTAAGCAGATTATCGGGCGCGGCACACGGCTTTTTGATGACAAAGAATTTTTTACTGTTTATGATTTTGTCGATGCCTATGAAAAGTTCTCGGACCCAGAATGGGACGGCGAGCCGATTGCAGAATCCCCTTGCGAAGTGTGCCGGGCAACACCTTGCATCTGTGCAACGACAAGTATATCGACCAAACCCTGCGCCAAATGCGGTTATATGCCTTGCAGATGCAGCAGGGAACCGCCCCCACCCTGTTATAAATGCGGACAAACGCCCTGTATTTGCACCAATAGAATCAAGATAAAACTGGCAGATGGCAAGGCGCGTGAGATAATACATAGCATAACCACTTCATTTTTGGATGCGGACGGCAAACTCATATCAGCACAGCAGTTTTTATCCCTTCTGTTTGGCGAATTGCATCGTTCTTTCAAGAACGAAGCAGAATTACGCCGCCTTTGGAGTGCGCCGACAACCCGAAAAACCCTGCTTGATCAATTAGCTGAAGCTGGCTTCAATAAAGAAGCACTGCTCACATTACAAAAAATCATTGATGCAGAAAAAAGCGATTTATTTGATGTGCTGGAATATGTCTTTAACAGCGATATAAAACCAATCACCCGAGCGCAGCGCGTGTTTGCGGCACAGGAAACGGTTTATACCCTGTGCGATGAGCAACAAAAAGAATTTATCCGTTTTGTATTGCGAAAGTATATTGAAAGCGGTGTTGGCGAATTAGCCTTAGAAAAATTACCCGATTTAGTGAAAATAAAATATCAATCAATAGCCGATGCCGAACAAAAACTAGGCAAAGCTGAAAACATCCGCCTATTGTTTAGCGATTTTCAGCAGCATCTGTATCGCCAAGCGGCATAACCAAGCCAGACCACTTTGCCGGCACCGGCATCTCCAATAAGCGTGCCGCATTTTCCCCGAAACTTCGAATCTGTCCCATGTGAGAAACATCAAACAAGCCGGCTTTTTCACGGGTATGTAGATGCTCTTTGATGATACCGTCAGGATAACTCATCGGCATTTCATAGCCTGAAAAAAGGTACTATTTTGGCTTGTGTCTGTTGATGTAAATCAAACTCATATATTTTGAAGGCTAATGCTCAGGCTCAATATCTATGGTGGGAATTTATAGGAAAAGTCAGTAGATTTACCCAATCTAGGGGGCGATATTAATTCTTCTTGGTATATTCTTTTGGTCAGTGGGGCGTTCTTATTACGGTTGATGGGGAAACGGATTTCTGACAGGAAGGTCAGGCGTTCACAGAAGGATATCCGTGCGCCAAGGATGGCGCATTTTTTATTAATTTTTTCCATGACTATCTGTTCATTTACCGGTCGGTAATTACTAATAATTAACAATCGGTTAAAAGAAATAAGCTTAACGCCAAGAAAACAACCGCTAAGAAAACAACCGATAGGGTTTATTAGCAGGGTTTATCGGCAAGTTTTACTCTGTACCAGTACCAGTTATTCTTACTCTTCAATCCCTTTAATTAAGCAGCATTAATTTTCTGCTATTCCTTGCATTTTTTCAAGGAAATACCCATTGATTCAGTGGATATTATATTTGTATCTCATTGAAAAATAAGGAATATAAAATAATTTCACTAAATAAGTGTGCACTGCACAAAAAATCCTGTATACTGCACTGCATCAATTAATAAATTACCGGAGAAATACTATGAGCTCATATGCAGAAAAACTAGTTGCACCAGTACAAGAACTTAACGCTTTGGCCGTTAAAAATATTGAAGATCTGACCGCATTACAACTGCAAACAATTAAGGAAAATGTAACAGTTGGTGTTGAAACAATCAAAAGTGCTGCAACTATTGTTGATCTGGAAGGCTTGCAATCTTTCCTGAAAGAGCAAGCTGAAGTAGCCAGAAAGATTACTGAAGACATCTTTGTAAATGTTCGCACAGTTGCTGAGTTAAGTCAGGGCTCTGCTGTTGAAGCAAGAGAAATTGCAGAAGCTTCTTTGAAAGCTGCTAAATAACTCCCTGTAGTAAAATCAACTCTTCCCCCTAGTTAGTTGGTTCCTAAAAAGCCGCCTTTATGGCGGCTTTTTTTTGTTGTATCGTGAAATTCATTCGCTTGCTATAGCGGAAATTTGTGGCAGTTTTCTATATGATTCGCTCGTATCGTACAAAATTCATCATAATTTTGAATAGTTTTGAAATGACACATAACGAAACAAAATCCATAAAGATTGTTATTGCGGCGATGTACAAGTTCGTGCGCTTGCCAGATTTCAAGGAATTGCGGGAGAAGTTGCTGCATATCTGTGAAAAACACTCGCTCAAAGGGACACTGCTTCTGGCAGAAGAAGGCATTAATGGCACCGTAGCGGGTAGTCGAGATGGAATTAATAATCTCTTATATTTTCTCAAGCAGGATTCTAGATTTTTAGATTTGGAGCATAAGGAATCTTTTGTGTCTGACATGCCTTTTTACAGGATGAAGATCAGACTGAAAAAAGAAATTGTGACCATGGGTATACCCGATGCCGATCCAAATCAGTTAAATGGTGCAAAAGTCGATTATAAAGAGTGGAACGCGCTTATTTCTGATCCCGATGTGATTGTTATCGATACACGCAATGAGTATGAGTTTGAGATTGGCACATTCAAAAATGCGATTTCTCCTAATACGAAAACATTCAGGGAATTTCCTGAGTTCGTAAATAATGAGTTGGGTTCTGATAAACGCAAAAAAATCGCAATGTTTTGCACAGGTGGTATACGTTGTGAAAAGGCTACAAACTATATGTTGCAACAGGGATACGAAGATGTTTATCATTTAAATGGGGGTATTCTTAAATATCTGGAAGAAGTTAAGGCAGAAGAAAATCTCTGGCAAGGCGATTGTTTTGTTTTTGATGGTCGTGTTGCTGTTGATAAGAATCTGGAGCAGGGCAATTACGAACAGTGTTTCGCATGTCGAATGCCATTGTCGGTAGAAGAGCTGGCATCAAAAAAATATGAGAAAGGTATTTCCTGTCCTCACTGTATAGATAACATGACAGATAAAAAATATGAACGCGTTAGCGAAAGACAACGCCAGGTAGGATTGGCAGAAGAAAGGCATCAGCAATATATTGGTGTATCTCAGGAAAAAGGAAAAAATACTACCGCGAATTAAGAATGCAAACTACGCCTGTCCTCTATTCATTCCGACGCTGCCCTTATGCCATTCGAGCCAGAATGGCGCTCGAATATTCCTCTATTGGCTGTGAATTGCGTGAAGTTTTATTGAGGGATAAACCTCAGGCAATGATAAAACTATCTAACAAGGGGACAGTCCCTGTTTTGCAACTAGCAGATGGAACGGTTCTTGATGAAAGTCTGGAGGTGATGTTGTGGGCACTAGAGCAAGCCGATCCAGAGCACTGGTTAGGTGTAGAAGTAGAGATTACTCGATTGTTGATTGAGAAGAATGACCATGAATTTAAGCAGTATCTTGACCAATATAAATATTTTCAGAAGTACCCTCAACAATCACAGTTGTTCTACCGAAAAAAAGCAGAAGAATTCATTAATCTATTAGAAACTAATTTACAAGAACATAATGGCGTAGCATTGGTATCAAACCGATTATCTTTAGCTGATATGGCGATTTTCCCTTTTGTCAGACAATTTGCACATGTTGATAGAGAATGGTTCAGCAATAGCCAATACAAAGATCTGATAAGCTGGTTATTAAAATTAGAAAAAAGCGAATTATTTCTATCGGTAATGGACAAACATGAGCCATGGCAAGAGAATGAAGATGTAGTATTAACTCAAGTATAATGAGATAAATTAATGAGGGAGAGAAACTAGAATGCTGAACATAACACATGGCAAAGGCACTGGATTGATAGTGCCAATATTTTTTTTATGTCTTTTTATGAATTCATCTGTTCTTGCAAATGAAGGAGCTATGCCTGTAGATGTAGTCATAGAAGATGTAGTCATAGAAGATGTAGTCATAGAAGATGTAGTCATAGAAACAAAATTTGGCAATATAGAATTGAAATTATTTCCTGACGTTGCGCCAGGTCATGTTGAGAATTTTTTAAAGCTAGCAAAATCTGCATTTTATGATGGCACGACCTTTCATAGAGTCATTCCTGGTTTTATGATTCAAGGTGGCGATCCAAATAGTAAGAGCACGGACAGATCAAGTCATGGGACAGGCGGGCCAGGCTATTCAATTGGCGCGGAATTTAATAGCAAGCCTCATGTTAGAGGTGCTTTGTCGATGGCTCGTTCGCACGATCCAGATAGTGCAGGCTCTCAGTTCTTTATTGTGATAGGGAAATCCAGTTTTCTGGATAATCAATATACCGTTTTTGGCGAAGTAGTCAGTGGTATGGATGTGGCGGATAAAATTGTTTCTCAGGAGAGAGATGGTCGCGATAATCCGATTGAGCGTGTTGAGATGACTATACGTGCTATCGAGCCCGAGAAAAATGAAGCTAAAGGCGAAGAATAATCATAAGCTACCCATTTTTTTCAAACTAAATAATGGATAACATTCCCGAGAATCCATCGTTACAGAAAACAGCATTGATGATGGTGTTGTTGAATGCGTTCACAACACCATTGATGTTATCTGCTACAAATGTCGCATTGCCTTCCATTGCTGAAGATATGGAGCTTGATGCCGTAGCCATTAGCTGGATACCAATGGCTTTTTTGATGGCGAGTGCAATGTTTGTACTTGTCTTTGGTCGTATTGCGGACATGCTAGGACGCAAACGAATCTTTCTGATTGGAACGGCGTGTGTCATTGTCACATCATTTTTTGCATCACTCGCAACTAATGACACGTTCCTGATTATGGCGCGGTTTTTACAAGGGATGAGTGCGGCCATGCTCTACGCGACACAGATTGCCATTATTTCTTCGGTGTTCCCTCCTAAGCAAAGAGGGCGTGCCATTGGATTGACAATCTCAACCATTTACCTTGGTTTAACTTGTGGCGCTTTGCTAGGCGGTTTTCTGACTGATTTATATGGATGGCGCGCAAGTTTTGTCTTTCATATCCCGCTTGCAATTGTCGTTTTGTTGATCGGTATCTTTAAAGTCCCGGGAGATTGGTCTAGTGATGAGCGGGGGGAGTTTGATTTAAAGGGTGCGGTTACGTACGGAATATCTATCGTTCTATTGTGTTTGGGTGTTTCGATATTACCTGAGAGCCTAGGTCTGTTTTATTTGATATCAGGGTTGTTTGGTATATGGGTTTTTATCAAATTAGCAAAGCGATCA
Organism: Gammaproteobacteria bacterium; assembly: GCA_965261165.1. GTDB lineage: Bacteria > Pseudomonadota > Gammaproteobacteria > Eutrophobiales > Eutrophobiaceae > SMWN01. The sequence goes on from OZ253445.1 coordinate 1,967,638, forward strand.
AAACATCCTATCTTCGATGTCACTTTGTTTGGGACGAATAGAGTGTTTGCATTTTCTTGTTTTGCATCATTCATTATTTATACAGCCGTCTTTGCAAATATCGTGTTGGTCAGCCTGTATTTGCAGTATTTAAAAGGTCTGTCTGCGACAATGGCAGGAAGTATCATGATGATCCAGCCTTTAACCATGGCTATGGTTTCACCTTTAATGGGGCGTTTGTCAGATAGAATTGAACCCAGAATTATTACTTCTTTGGGAATGGCTACAACAGCATGTGGTTTGCTTATGCTGGGTTCTATGACTATGCACAGTGAAATCTCGTATTTAATTATGGCTTTGATCATTACAGGTTTCGGCTTTAGTTTATTCTCATCACCTAATGCAAATGCCATTATGAGTGCGGTAGAAAAACAATACTATGGTAGCGCAACAGGAACATTGGCGACGATGAGAATTCTGGGGCAAATGACCAGTATGGCGCTAGTGACACTTGTTTTTTCTATGCTCATTGGTGAGATAAAAATCGAACCTTCAATTTATCAAAACTTACAACAGGCTATCAGCACCTGTTTCTTTATTTGTGCAAGTTTGTGTATTCCAGGCTTTCTATTTTCTCTGGTACGTGGTCGTATACATCGCCGGGAAATGGCATGAAGGAATCGTGCTAACAACAACAGATCACAGTCGTGATAATGCCGGCTTGACCTATGTTTATTTTGTGATATCACGCCGCTCAGGTGGTTTATCCATCGGTATCAACCTTAATCCTAATAATGCTTGTAACTGGCGCTGCATATATTGCCAGGTGCCAGATTTGATACGCGGCTCTTCTCCTGATATAGAATTGCAGCAACTTAAGAAAGAGCTTGATGAATTCCTAAATGATGTCATCCATGGTGATTTTTATAATCGTCATGAGATTGAAAATGATCTTCGAACGATAAAAGATATCGCCATCTCCGGTAATGGAGAATCAACCAGCGCTACAGACTTCGATCAGATTATCAAGATGATTGGTGACACAATAAAACAATTTTCTCTGCAAAATAAGATTAAACTCGTGTTAATCACTAATGGGAGTTTGGCTCAGAAAAAAGTAGTACAGTCAGGTCTGTCAATGATGAGCTCAATCAATGGGGAAGTCTGGTTTAAATTAGATAGTGGTACAGATGCTGGATTAAAAAATATTAACAATGCAGGTCTGTCGATTAAACGTGCCAAAGAGAATCTGAAAGTGGTAAGCGAGCTTTGTGCTACTTGGCTACAAACCTGTGTTTTCAAGTTAGATGGTGAATTGTCATCAAAGGATGAACGGGAAAAATATTTGCAGTTCCTGTTATGGTTGAAGCGAGAGGGCATCAATATTAATGGTGTTCTATTGTATGGACTGGCTCGTCCATCTATGCAGGCAGAAGCATCGCGGCTGTCAGTTGTCTCCGAAGCATGGATGAACGAACTTGCGGATGAAATAAACCAGCTAGGATTTCAAACCAAGGTCAATCACTGAAAATAGAATTTTTCAGTATGGTCTACATTAATTGTTAAATAGCGGCCAGAGGCCTGCATAACCTTCAGCAACCAAGGAATTTTTTTCTATGAACTTAAGAGAGGCTGAATTAATGCAATAACGCAAACCAGTTGGAGCAGGCCCGTCTTCAAATACGTGTCCTATATGGGAGTCGGCCAGCGCACTTCGTAGTTCGGTTCGAATACCGAAGATAGAAATATCTGTTTTTTCAACAATAGCATCGGCAATAATGGGGCGAGTAAAGCTCGGCCAGCCAGTCCCTGACCTGAACTTGTCTTTTGAGCTGAACAGAGGTTCGCCAGAAACGATATCCACATAAATACCTTCTTTTTTATTGTCCCAGTATTCATTGCGGAAAGGCCGTTCAGTAGCGTCCCTTTGCGTGACATTATATTGTAATTTTGTGAGTTTCTTCTTGAGCTTTGCCTTTGAAGGCTTTATATAATTAGCATGTTTTTCTGACCATGAAGGTGCGTTAGATTGGGCGACTGCCGCAGGGATATTTTTTGCAGCATCACTCTCTGTTTTTCCAGAGACTGAGGCGGTCGTTATTAACAATCCTGTAATAAGGCTAAATATTTTAATATGTGATTTCATGGGTTATCTGCTTTTATTCGCAACAGTTTATTGTAACTACACGGACAGGTTGAAATGGTTTAGAGTTCCCAAAGATTGATGATTATATCATGAAATATATTCAGCGTTTCATCCTTAAACATCCCATTCACGCACAGGAATCGTTGTATGAGATAATCTCTGCATGCCTATTCTGCCATATCTATTAATTTTTGCCTCGTTGCTGTCTAGTTGTGGGCGCTCGGATTATGACGCTGCGATGGATTTATCGGATCAAGGTGATTATCAGGCTGCATTTGAGATATTACTTCCCATGGCCGAATCCGAGGATGCACAGGCGCAATACGCGTTAGGATCATTATTCTATGATAATAATGGGAGAGAGCAAGATTATTCAAAGGCCTTTCAGTGGTATCAAAAGGCGGCCAAGCAGAATTGGCTTGAAGCGATCTACCAAATAGGGGTGATGTATCAAAATGGATTTGGAGTTGAGAAAAATCCTACTGAGGCGGCTATGTGGTATCTCAAAGCTGCAGAGCAGGACTTTGCAGCCGCTCAAGCTAAACTGGCAAAAATGTATTTACAAGGTACGGCGATAAAACGCGATTATTGGGAAGCAATGAAATGGACCAGGAAGGCGGCTGACGTGGGCGATTCTGAGGCTCAGGTAAATATGGGCTATATTTTCTACAAAGGCTTTGGCGTGATTCAGGATTATGCAGAAGCTGCAAAGTGGTATCGTAGAGCCGCTGAACAAGGTTCAATAAATGCACAGCACGTTTTGGGAATTATGCATCAAAATGGTCGTGGTGTAGAACAAGATTATTCGCATGCAATTGATTGGTACCGGAAAGCATCTGACCGTGGATTTTTGCACTCCCAAAGGAATCTGATCGACATGTATAGGGAAGGATTGGGAATTCCTGAGGATAAAGAAGAGATGCTAGAATGGTTTTTTAATGCTGCCAAGCAAAAACATGTGGCAGCTCAATTCAGGCTTGGCTCAATCTATCATAATGGCAATGACATTCCACGAGATGATGTTAAAGCCTATGCGTGGTATGGAATTTCAGCAGCAGGAGGAATTAAATCTGCACAAAGACTCCGAGATGAGATTCAATTACGATTATCTCAAGAACAACTGAAGCAAGCGCGAAAATATTCTATGGATTTATGGGAGAAATATGGCAACACAGAGCGAGACTTTAAAGCAGGTGCTGTAGATTAATAGTACATTCGGAGATTTTTTGGCAGTTAACGCAAAATCATCAATAATAATTTGACTTACATGCGCCGCAGGTTCGTTGCACAGGCAACTCGGAGCCTTCGACCCGTTTGATCCCTTCCAACTTCTTTGCGCCTGACAAGCTCATTCGTCTTTCCAGGTCGATCCCAAGCCAAGTACACTTTTTAAGCACATCGTTCTTCAACATGATGTCTGCTAACCGTTGCTTAAGCGGGTTGTTTTCCTGTTTGAGATCGGTGACTTCGGTCGAGGTGGCTTCCCGTTTAATGTCCCTCAGCTAAACGCTGTTTCCCTGCTTCAAGCAACGCTTTACTCCAAAATAGACATTCTGGTGTAGACCCTCTCAACGGCACAGCTCTACAAGGCTTTCTTCTGTGCGTAAGCCTTGTAGCACGATAGGTATCTTTTCTGCTGCTGAATATTTCCTGCGGGTATGCCGATGTATATCTTTTACCAACTTCTCGGTGTTATTTCTCATGGTGAGACTCCTCTGTATCGTATTTAACTTATCTATTTAACTTATCAGAAGTCTCTCTTGATATTTAGTCTGATTCTGTCTCATATGTTTTGACGGGATACAGCAGTATCTAGAGCATTCTATCTGAAAGATATTTTTCAGTTAGTTCAGATTAAGTACTATCGAACTACTAAAGAGAAATGAGCTCTAAGCCCGTATTAAATATCAATCACTGATTAATTTCAGTATCCTTATAAATAAGCTGCAGCAATAATTGTCTGATAATGGTTATATGGAGATGATGTGTATGAAGGTGTTCCCTGTTAAAGATTTATTAGTCGTTAGCCTGGCTGTATTTTCAGTCGCGGCATTTGCCAATGTCCAGGAATATGAACTGGAGAACGGTCTTAAAATTCTTGTCAAGGAAGATCATCGCGCACCAGTTGTGGTGTCGCAGGTTTGGTACAAGGTCGGTTCTAGCTACGAACATGAAGGGATTACGGGGATCTCTCATGCGCTTGAACACATGATGTTTAAGGGTACCGAGAAACATGCGCTAGGCGAATTTTCTCGTATCATCTCAGAAAATGGCGGACGCGAAAATGCCTTTACCGGAACAGATTATACGGCCTATTTCCAGACGTTAGAAAGTTCTCGTTTGCCCATCAGTATGGAGCTGGAAGCGGACCGCATGCGCCATCTTATCGTGCTTGAGGAAGAGTTTCTTAAGGAAATTGAAGTGGTCAAGGAAGAACGTCGTTGGAGAACAGAGGATAAGCCGCGGTCATATGTGTACGAAGTCGCCATGTCTACCGCATTTCAGACCGGATCATACCGGCATCCGATCGTTGGCTGGATGAATGATCTGGATAATATGGCAGCGAATGATCTACGTGATTGGTATCAACAATGGTATGCGCCAAATAATGCAACATTGGTAGTGTCTGGCGATGTCAACGCAGAAGAGGTTTACCAACTCGCCAAAAAACATTTCGGCCATCTGCCAGCAGGCAAACCGGTCAAAGTAGCACATCGGCCTGAGGTTACTCAAAATGGCATTAAACGTATTACCGTAAAAAGACCCGCAGAGTTACCTTATTTGATGATGGCTTATAAAGTACCTGTTTTGAAAACAGCATTAGATCGGCCTGATTTAGTTCCTCAATGGGAACCCTATGCACTGGAGGTATTGGCCAGCGTTATGGGTGGCAGTGGCAGTGCACGGTTTGCCAGCAATTTGGTTCGCGGCAAAGAAGTCGCGACCTCCGTTGGCGCGGCATACAATTTTTCTGCGCGACTTGATCATCTATTTACTATCAGCGGAACACCTGCCAAAGATCATACCGTTGAGCAGCTTGAAGCTGCAGTAAATGAAGAGATTAAAATACTGAAGAATAATCTGGTCAGTGAAGGTGAACTACAACGAATCAAGGCTCAGGTTGTTTCCAGTGATGTTTATGAGCGTGATTCAGTTTTTTATCAGGCAATGATTATTGGTATGTTTGAAACTGTCGGACTTCCCTGGAAAGAAGCAGATAAATATGTCTCTTCTATTCAGGCCATCACTGCGGAACAGGTTCAGGCGGTTGCGAAAAAATATTTACAGGAAGATCGACTTACCGTTGCGGTACTTGATCCCCAGCCTTTAGACGGCGCACCCAGCGGGACAGCAGCAGGGTTTGGCCATGGTAGTTAGAATTCCGAACATCCTGTTGTTAATCGCCTGCATGGTATCGCCTTATGCCCAGGCGATACCAGCTATACAAAACTGGCAATCAGAAAAAGGAGCCAGCGTTTACTTCGTTGAAGCTAAAGAATTGCCAATAGTGGATGTTCAGATTATCTTTGATGCAGGCAGTGCACGAAATGGTGAGCAAGCTGGCTTGGCCGGTCTGACAAATAGTTTACTAGATGAAGGTGCGGGTGGTCGGACTGCGGATCAAATTAGTCAGGGTTTCGATGATCTTGGCGCTAACTATGGCGCTAGTGCGGGTTATGACTCTGCTTCTGTGAGTCTGCGCAGTTTATCAGATCCGGTGATATTGGGCCCTGCTTTAGAGAATCTTGCTCGCGTATTAGTCAATCCTGATTTTCCCGAAGGCGCACTGGCAAGACAAAAAAACAGGGCATTGGTTGGCATACGCAGTAAACAACAATCACCAGCAGCGTTGGCAAATGATGCTTTTTTTGCTGAAGTATTTAAAGGGCATCTTTATGCTGTTCCAAGTTCGGGCACCGAGGAAAGTATCTCTGCATTGCAACGTAATGACGTTATTAATTTTCATAAAAATTATTACGTGGTAAAAAATGCAACTATCGCTATTGTTGGTGATTTAACGAAGGCGCAGGCAAAAACGCTGATTGAAAAATTACTTAAAGATTTGCCTGCCGGCGAAAAGCCACAGGCTATCCCACCAGTCCAAGAGTTGGAAAAATCGGCAATAGTACAGATAGATCACCCTTCAACGCAGACGCATATTAAGGTAGGGCAGACGGGGATAAAGCGTGGTGATGCAGATTATTTTGCGCTTTATGTCGGCAATCATGTGCTAGGCGGTGGTGGCATGGTCTCCAGATTGTTTGCAGAGATTCGCGAAAAGCGTGGACTTTCTTATGATGCCAACAGTTATTTCTCTCCTATGCGTGAAAATGGCACTTTTGCTGCCAATCTACAAACTCGCACAGATCAAACTAAAGAAGCGCTTGCTGTATTGCAGAAGCATCTGAGAATTTTTATAGACAATGGGCCAACTGAAGCAGAGCTGGAGGCATCAAAGAAAAATATCACTGGCGGCTTTCCTTTAAGGCTAGATAGTAATAGCAAGGTCATTGGTTATATTGGCATGATTGGATTTTATAACTTGCCCAATGATTATCTTGAAACATTCAACGCGAATGTAAATGCTGTCACTGTTGACCAAATCAAGGATGCTTTTAAACGCCGTTTATCGCCAGATAAATTTGTTACGGTGACGGTTGGACCGATTTCAGAGAAAGACAGGGCTGCTAGGAACGCATCAAAAGCGGCTGGAGGTTCGAGCTGAAGCAAGCAAGCAAGGTTCGTATCATTGGTGGCAATTGGCGTGGACGAAAGATACTAGTGCCAGATGCACAAGGGTTGCGACCAACACCCGACCGGGTAAGGGAAACCTTATTTAACTGGCTACAAGCTCATATCCATGGCGCGAATTGTCTGGATCTGTTTGCTGGCTCAGGAGCTTTGGGGATAGAGGCGGTGTCTCGCGGAGCTGCCAGTTCGGTACTTATTGAGCAAAGCAAAAAAACTGTAGAAACCCTGCGAGAATCACTCAGAATGCTGGATGCTGATGAGCTTGTTGTATATCAGGCGGATGCTTTGCAATGGGTAAAAACTACGGGTCAGGTATTCGATATTATCTTTCTGGATCCGCCCTTTGGTAAAAACATGGTTGAACAGAGTTTGCCCCTTTTAGCTGAATCAGCCTGTTTGAGCGAGCAAGCCTTAATTTACGTCGAAAGCGAGAATGCCTGGCAGCCAGAAAAAAATGTCGAAGTGATTAAACAAGCGGAAGCGGGTCAGGTACACTACACGTTGATAAAGGTTTTAGTAAACTGATTCAATGAAAATAATAGCTATCTATCCTGGTGCCTTTGATCCAATTACGCATGGTCATGTCGATATTATTACTCGCGCCTCAAGGATTTTTGACAAGGTCTTTCTCGCCGTTGCGGATAGTACTAACAAGCAAACATTATTTACAACAGACGAAAGAATTGATCTGGCAAAGATCGCATCATCATCATTAGAAAATGTCGAAATATGTCACTTCGATAAACTAGTGACAGATATTGCTCGTGATCTGGATGCAAAAGTTATCGTGCGCGGTATTCGAGCTGCCGCTGATTTTGATTATGAATTTCAAATGGCAGGCATGAATAGAGGTTTATATAAAGATGCTGAATCAATCTTCTTAAGACCTGCCGAAAATCTAAGTTTTATCTCATCCAGTTTGGTCAAGGAAATTTCATTGTTGGGCGGTGACGTCAAAGAGTTTGTGCATAAGGATGTTCTCGCTGCCTTGAAGAAAAAACATCAATAAAAATAAATAATTTTATTTGAATGAAAACCGTTAATCGATATCTTGTTATTATTCTGTGTTTATTTTACGTATTGCCCCTTTACGCGCAAACACCCCCCAGTTCTGCAATTGCTACAGCGCATCCTTATGCCACTGATGCAGGTGAAGAAATTCTTCGTGCGGGAGGTAATGCCTTTGATGTCGCCGCAGCCATCTCTGCCGTACTTGCCGTCGTGGAACCTTATAGCTCTGGTTTTGGCGGCGGCGGCTTTTGGTTATTGCATCGTGAAAAGGATGGTCGACAAACCATGCTTGATGGACGAGAAATTGCTCCATTAGCGGCAAGCAAGAACATGTTTCTGGATAAAAATGGCGATGTCATCAAGGGCGCATCCATCAATGGACCTAAAGCAGCAGGGATTCCAGGCATGCTGGCTGGCTTAGAGCACTTAGTTAAACGATATGGTCGTTTATCACTAAAAGAGGCATTGGCACCAGCCATCAAATATGCTGAAGAAGGATTTCCTGTTACCGAGCGTTATCAGAAGCTAGCCAATTATCGATTGGAAATCATGCGGTTATACCCATCAACCGCGGCTATTTTTTTGCAAGATAATCAAACCCCGAATCTGGGTTACCAAGTTATCCAAAAAGATCTGGCAGAGACCTTAAAACAGATCGCAGAACATGGTTCGGCCTATTTTTACACAGGCGATCTGGCCTCAAGAATGATTCAGAATATTCGTCACAAAGGGGGTGTGTGGAGTTCACGAGATTTGTCAGGTTATCGTGTGATCGAGCGCGAACCCGTTATCAGTCATTATAGAAATTTACGTATTATTTCATCACCCCCACCCTCATCTGGTGGCATTGTTTTGGCTCAGACGTTGACTATGCTTGAAGAATTTGATCTGGATGCTATTCAAGATGTAGAAAGGAAACATCTTGTCATTGAAGCAATGCGACGTGCGTATCGAGATCGTGCAGCTTATCTGGGCGATCCGGATTTCGTAGAAATCTCTCAACAAAGATTACTGGATAAAGACTATCTTGAAGGTCTTGCCGTGACCATTGATACACAACAAGCAACACCCAGTTCTACTTTAGGTGATATTCCCATCTCCCAGCAAACAGGCGCAAACACAACGCATTTTTCTGTGATTGATAAAGAAGGTAATAGGGTTTCGGCAACACTGAGTATTAATCTACCCTTTGGGTCAGGTTTTGTAGTCCCGGGCATAGGTGTGTTGCTGAATAATGAAATGGATGACTTCTCCGTCAAGGCGCAAGTTCCGAATGCCTATGGTCTGGTAGGCAGTCAGGCAAACGCCATCGGGGCAGGTAAACGTCCACTCTCAAGCATGTCACCAACCTTCATCGAGACAGAAGACAGGATTGGTATCTTGGGCACGCCTGGAGGCAGTCGAATCATCAGCATGGTATTGCTCGGTATTCTAGATTTCGCCGACGGCAGCTTGCCGAATTCATGGGTCTCTGTATCTCGCTATCATCATCAATATCTACCAGATGAAGTACAGTTTGAGAAAGGTGGCCTTGGCTTTTTAGAGAGGCAAGCACTTGAAAAGCGCGGACATATTTTAAAAGAAAAAAATCGTCGCTACGGAAACATGCAAGCAATCCTATGGGACAAGAAAATAAATAAATTATTCGCAGCGAGTGATCCGAGAGGTGAGGGCAAGGCGATTGTGATATCGCAATGAAGCTAAAGAATTCTGTACATCGTGGGCTTGTCGGAAAATGGAGTTTTTAGCTTGTTGTGAATATTTAAGTCCTTGTCATTAAACGTTTTATTTTCTTAAAATTGGACTGATTTTGAATTAACCGACAAGCCCATCGTCGCTCTCGCACTTCTTTGCGCTCCACGGCATAAGGCATCCATGACTAACAAAAAAGGCATGACTAACAAAAAAGGCATGACTAACAAAAAAGGCCGCTAAAAAAGCGACCTTTCAGTTGTTACAATAAAGGAAAGGTTAAGTCAGCAATGGTGCAATCACTAAACTAACAATCGCCATGACGTTAATCAAGATATTCATTGCAGGTCCTGAAGTATCCTTCAAAGGATCACCGACAGTGTCGCCAACAACTGTTGCGGCGTGAACATCTGAACCCTTACCACCTAGGTTGCCCTTTTCAACATACTTCTTGGCGTTGTCCCAAGCACCGCCAGCATTAGCCATGAATAGCGCCATCACGACGCAACAAATCAAGGCGCCACCTAACATTCCGCCCAGAGCTTTTGCGCCTAAGCCAAAACCAACTACGACAGGAGCAAGTACCGCCAATGCTCCTGGCATGACCATTTTTCTGAGGGCTGCACGAGTTGCGATATCAACACAACGTGCGGTATCAGGTTTACCAGTCCCTTCTAACAAGCCAGGGATTTCCTTAAACTGACGACGGATCTCTTTGATCATATCGAAGGCTGCATCGCCTACTGCCGTCATGGTCAAAGCGCTGACTATGAAAGGAAAAATACCACCAAGGAACATGCCGCAGAGCACTATCGGATCATTTAGTTTGAGGATAAATTCGTGGTCATTCAGCGTGACTTTTTCGATGAAGGCACTGATCAATGCCAACGCAGCAAGTGCCGCTGCACCAATCGCAAAGCCCTTACCAATTGCAGCAGTAGTATTACCTACTTCGTCTAGTGTATCTGTAATCTCACGGGTAGATTTACCCATCTCTGCCATCTCTGCGATACCACCAGCATTATCAGCAACAGGGCCGTAGGCATCAATCGCCATGGTGATACCAACAGTAGCAAGCATGCCAGTGGCGGCGATACCCACACCATAGAGACCTGCGAAATGGCTGGATGTAAAGATAATGGCGCAGATAGTAATCAGTGGAATGGCAACGGATTCCATGCCGAGAGCAAGGCCAGAGATGATAACCGTTGCCGGGCCGGTTTCACCATCTTTCGCAATCTTGCGAACCGGTGCGCCACCTGTGTAGTACTCGGTGACCAGACCAATCACAATGCCACCAAGCGCACCAGAGAGCACAGCGACCCAAATGTTACATGAGCCGCCCATCTGCACGATTAAGAAGTAGGCTGCAATCATGAAGATAACGGATGAACCCATAGTGCCGATACGCAAGGCAACTTCCGGACTTTTTGCGGAAAATAGTTTGACGGAATAAATACCTATCATGGAACAAATCAAGCCAACTGAAGCCAGAGCTAGCGGCATGAATGTTAGGGTTTCCTGACCCGTTGTGGACAGTTTTGTGATTGCATCAGTGCTCATGGTCGCGGCCAGTGCGATGGTTGCAATCATGGAGCCACAATAAGATTCGAAGATATCCGAACCCATACCAGCAACATCACCGACGTTATCGCCAACGTTATCTGCGATGACACCTGGGTTGCGTGGATCGTCTTCAGGGATACCTGCCTCCAGTTTACCCACCAGATCAGCGCCGATGTCTGCGCTCTTGGTGAAGATGCCACCACCGACACGAGAGAATAATGCGACAGAGGATGCGCCCATGGCAAAACCTTCAATTGCGTGAATTGTATGCGCATCACCTGCAAAGAAATAATAGAGCAAGCCAACACCTAACAAGCCCATGGCAGCAACGGTGAGCCCCATGATAGAGCCACCGAAGAAAGCGACCTGTAGAGCTGAGGCTGCGCCTTCATTATTGGCGGCGACTGCTGTTCTCACGTTTGCGTGGGTTGCGGTATACATGCCAAAGTAACCTGCGGTACCAGAGCAAACTGCACCAAGCAGGAAGGCCATTGCTGTGTTCATGCCTAGATCGGAAAAGGCGATGGCGGCAATACAAATAATACAAAAAATGGCCAGGCGTGAATATTCGCTCTTCATAAAGACCATGGCGCCGAGATGGATTTCATTCCCAATCTCAACGACTTTACCTTCGCCAGCGGGTTGGGATTTGACCTTTAAAAAGACCAATACAGCACAAATAAGACCAAAGATACCTAATCCAATAGGTAAATGGGTGATAGACAACATAGAAAAACCTCTTGTTTCAATAGAAAATTCATGATTTCCAGTGCTTCTCCCCAGCACCAAAGCTGGGAAGTTTTATACCTGTATCAGCCTCTACTGTAAAGACTAACCTGTATGTTAGCGACTAAAACTCTGGCGGCCGATGGATGATAAATATAAACTCGACTGGGCATCAATCTATGCGTTTAGTTGTTGCTCACTCATTACGGGTTTTGCCTTAATCGTAAACCTAATCGATAGGTTTTAACATCTCAGAGACATCATAAAGCGGTAGGCCCATCACGCCAGAGTAACTGCCTTCCAGATGCTCAATAAAAGCAGCAATTTTCCCTTGGATAGCATAGGCCCCAGCCTTGCCTAAAGGTTCTTCCGTCTCGCAATATTGCTGGATGTCAGTTTCAGTCAATGGACAAAAACTCACATGGTTGATATTCAGACAAACCCGTTCGATTTCTGTAATCAGGGCAACCGCAGTGTAAACATGATGTGTCCTGCCTGATAATTTCCCAAGCATGTTGATTGCATCTTCTTTCGTTTCAGCCTTGCCCAAAATTACATTGTCGAGAACGACGCAGGTATCTGCGGCAAGTATGGGCAGGTTGTTTTGTATTTTTGTTTTTGCAGTACGAGCTTTTTCTAATGCCATGCGTTTAACGTGGACTTTGACGGGCTCATGTCTATCCCAGATTTCATCGATCTCAATATCAACCAATTCGAATTCGATGCCTATTTGCCTGAGGAGTTGTTTACGGCGAGGAGAAGTTGAGGCTAGGTTGACTTTCATTGTCTTAGTCATTCATTTCATTGTCTTAGTCATTCAGTAGGGTTTTAGTCATTTTTAAGTAGGTTTAAGATTGAGATTTGATCTTAGCATTGGTTCCGCCTTTATATAACGGCGAGGCGCTTCTGCCTGTCCAAAAAAATGAAGTAGTTAAGGTCGCTGCACCGCGAAGAGTGTGTTCGATCAACTCAATAGACCACCGCGAGACGCCTTCTTTGCCGCCACACAATCACCCCAAACAGTGTGATCGCCGGAATATAAAATACCTCTTTTGGCATGCGTTCGGCGGGTTGGCGAATATCGGTAATACGCACCGGCTCATCGGCGTAGTAGTCAAATGCGGTGCCAATTTTTTCAAACATTGGCGTTCCGGGGGGTGGTTCTCCGATCTTGGCGAAGCCGTCTTCGAGGGTGACTATCAAGTCGGCTTGCTCAAGCCGTTTAGCCGCCTCGGCAGATTCTCCAAGTGGGGCCAGTATGGTTCTTGAGCCGACTTCGCCCGAGTCAAAATCGGGGCCGCTGATGACCATTGTTAAAACGTCACCGGGCTTGGCCTGACCAACCACTGCATAGATATTGTCGGGCTCAATGCTTTGATGGGGCTGTGCTACTTGGTCAAGCCAGTAACCCGGTCGAAACAGGGTGAACGCCACCAGTAGTAAGGCCACCGACTCCCATCTCTTGTTGCGCGTGAGCAGGTAACCCTGGGTTGCTGAGGCAAATAGCATCATGGCAATTACCGCGACGACAAAAACGAAGAGCGCCTTTACCCAAGACACGTCGATCAACAGCAATTCTGTGTTGAATATGAACATGAAGGGCAGCAGGGCGGTGCGAATATCGTAAGCAAAGCCCTGGATGCCGGTTTTGATCGGGTCGCCTTTGGAAATCGCAGCAGCAGCAAATGCCGCCAACCCAACCGGTGGCGTATCGTCGGCGAGAATGCCAAAGTAAAACACAAACAAATGCACCGCGATCAGGGGAACGATAAAGCCGCTCTTAGCGCCGAGAGTAATAATGACTGGCACCATTAACGATGACACGACAATGTAGTTCGCCGTTGTCGGCAGGCCCATGCCGAGTATCAGACTCATCAGCGCAACCAGTACCAGCATGATGATCAGGCTGCCACCAGAGAGGAATTCAACGAACTCGCCAACCACTTGGTGTGCGCCAGTCAATGAAATCGAGCCGATGATGATGCCCGCCGCTGCCGTCGCAATCGCAATCGCAATCATATTGCGTGCGCCAGCGATCATGCCGTCCTTCCAGTCGCACACACCGCGGCGAAATTGCTCACCAAGATTACCGCTGCCGCGCATGACTGCCTTTAGCGGTTTTTGTGTGAGCGCCACAAAAGTTATCGCCAGACAGGCATAGAAAGCGGACAGGTGCGCCGACAATTTTTCCGGGGTGGGCAAAATACACCACAACAACAAAATAATCGGCAGCAAATAGTAGATGCCAGTGACCGCCGTTGCTCCCGCCGGTGGCAACACCAATACCGGTGCATCCGGATCATCTTCTTCGAGGTCGGGACGCTTCGCGGCAACCCACAGGAGCGCAAGATAGGCGATCCCTAAGACGAAAACGACGTAAGGCAAGGTAAGTCCTGGCGCAATCTGTGTGACCCACGATTTTACGCTATGCACAATCGCCATCAATAGGCCGATACCAATAAACCCGCCCAGCACGCCAATCAGCCTGGTCGCAAACGTTAGCGACGAAGGTGGTTTTGGCAACCGGCGCAGGTCGAGCTTGCAGGCTTCTAGGTGCACGATGTAGATCAGCGCAATGTAGGACACCAGTGCTGGAACTAGTGCATGTTGCAAAATTTCGATGTATTGAATGCCGGTGAATTCGGCGATCAGAAAAGCCGCAGCACCCATTACCGGCGGGGTGAGTTGGCCATTGGTCGAGGAGGCCACCTCAATGGCGCCAGCTTTCTCCGCCGAGAGCCCAGTTTTCTTCATCAGTGGAATAGTAAACGTGCCGGTGGTGACCGTGTTGGCAATCGATGAACCTGAGTAGAGACCGCTCATCGCCGAGGCAATCACTGCCGCTTTCGCTGGACCGCCACGGAGGTGGCCGAGTAGCGCGAAGGCAATTTTGATAAAATACGCACCGGCACCAGCTTTTTCCAAAATCGCACCGAACAACACGAACAGGAATATAGTCTGCGCGGAGACTTCCAGTGGCTTGCCGAAAATGCCTTCCTCTTGCATCCAGAAATGCCAGGTTCCCTTTACAAATGACGCCCCGCCCCAGTTGCCACCACCAATAAAGACGTAGGCCACCAGTACCGAGGCAACGACGATCATCGGCAACCCCAGTGCGCGATAAACACAGCTAGCCAACACAAAGATACCGACGACTGCAACCGTCATGTCGTAGCGGATGTTAGGATGAACAAAGTCACCAGCACGCTCGGCAATATTAGTATTCATCACCAGCATGTAAAAAATTGTCAATACGCCCAGCGCCAGCAAGGCCCAGTCGTACGCTGGGACGCGATCTCTCGGGCTGGACCTAAACAAAGGGTAGGCAAGCGCCGCCAGCACCAGCGCAAACGCGAGATGAAGCTTGCGCGAGATCGACAGGTTGGCGATGAAATAGAAAAAATTCACACCCGTGTACTCGCTCAACATCGAGGGCAAGGGGGAGGCAGTGTATAGTTGGTAAAGTGCCCAGGTAAAACAGATTAAGGGGATTAGATTGGTTTGCCAGCCAGTGGGATTGCGTGCGCCAGTATCGATTTCCGTAGCCATTTCTTGCGCTTGCTTGCTCGTGAACATAATCTTCCCTCTGGCTGGGATAGCGCATTCTCTAGGGCGCTGCCCGGTTATCTTGTGACGTTCTTAGGGTTTGTTGGCAGGCGCTTATTTTTCCTGTCCGCGATCCTTGTGTGCCCGAAAGTCAACCGACCCCGCCGTGGGCGTGCCTACAACCAGCCGCGCTCTTCATAATACTTGACTGCACCCGGGTGCAGTGGCGCTGAAAGCGAGTCGGAAATCATCTCGCTCTCTTGTAGATTGGCAAATGCCGGATGCAGTTTTTTGAACTTGTCAAAGTTATCAAAAATCGCTTTTACAACCACGTAAACCGCATCATCGGGAACATCTGCGCTGGTCACGAAGGTTGCGCCAACACCGAAGGTCTGGATGTCCCTATCATTGTTATACATACCCGCTGGAATGGTCGCCTTACGATAGAACGAGTGATCGGCAACTAGCTTGTCGATAGTCGGACCCTTCACGTCAACCAGATGAGCGGCGCAACTTGCCAGCGATTCCTGGATTAATGCCGATGGGTGACCAGCCAGCCAGAAGTACGCATCGATCTTGCCATCGCAGACAGCCTGACCAGTCTCCGCGGACTTCATTTCCGCCGCCAGTTTCAGATCGCTGCGCGACCAGCCCAAAGCGCCTTCGATGACTTCCCAAGTACCGCGGGTACCTGAACCGGGGTTGCCGATATTGAGGCGTTTACCTTTGGCATCGGTCAACTGGTTGATGCCAGAGCCGTCTTTGGCGATGACTGTCACAGGCTCCGGGTGCAACGAGAGCACCGAGCGCAGTTTATCAAACCGGCCCTTCTCGGCAAACTTTGATGTGCCGTTGTAAGCGTGATACTGCCAGTCTGATTGGGCAACGCCGAACTCCAGCTCGCCAGCTCGGATGGTGTTGATATTGTAGATCGAGCCACCGGTAGATTCGGCAGAGCAGCGGATGCCATGCTCTTTGCGACCCTGATTAACCAGCCGACAAATCGCTCCCCCCGTTGGGTAGTAAACCCCGGTGACACCGCCGGTGCCAATGGAGATAAATTTTTGCGCTGCCGTTGCAGTACTGGCACAGGCGAGAGCGCTGGTGAGTGCCGCAGCGATGGCAATGGATTTCATTTTCATGTGTTTTCCTCGACAATTTCAGAGTTATGGAGCTCCGCATAAGTCTATTTTGGACTCTTCAGGAGGCGATAGGATAGTGCGATTTTTCTTTCTGCGCAAACTCAATTGCACGGTACAAGTAAGTTTGCTGGCACCTCCAAGACCTATCCATCATCTGTTTGCGTCAGTGTTAGAGGTTCATTAATGTAGCGGTACGTTAAATACAAAAAAGTCTCTATTCATTTTTCGTGTAACCGCAGTCGTATTCCTTAGTCCTTAAGTTCTTTCATATGTAATTCAGTTGCTTTCTTTCGCTTACATGTCTTTTATCTTCTCGATTTCAGAATCTTCGCTATATTCATTAGTTCATTCCTCATGTTTTAAATCAAAGTGGAAAACAATTTCGTATTAAAAATGTTATTTAATGGAGTTATGCAATTTTTGAGTACGCCAGTTGGTATTGGTCTGGTGTTTCTTTTGATTGTGATCTTTGTTCTACGCTTGTTCTCAAGTCAGATTAAAGGAAAAATTGGTGAATGGGCTGTTTCCAAAAAAACTGCATCAGTGTTGTGAGGCTTGTGTGGTTCTCAATGATGTAACTGTTGAAGCAGATAGCAATGGTACAACACAAATAGATCATATCGTCATATCGCCAATGGGTATTTTGTAGTGGAAACTAAAGTGTTACAGCGGCTGGATTTATGGCTTGATGAAAGATTCTCGGCGGACACAGAAGATGTACAAAAAAAGATGTACAAAAAAGCTATAAATTCCAAAACCCATTTTGTCAAAATTTCAAATATATCAAAGCACTTCAAGCACTTTTGCCGGAGGTAAAACCAGAAATGTTTTACTCAGTTGTGGCCATGCTTTGGTGGATGCAAATGGAAAGGTAAGCAAAAGCCCGAGCAATTGTTCATGGCAGCTTGGTTAATCTATTATTTTTTATGAGTTTGTTGATCTAAATCCGCAAATTCACCTTTTGTCTTGATCATAATAAATATAGAGTTAATGACGAGACTGACGAGTGCAATACCCGAGATGATACCAGCCGCATTGCCCCATTCGGAGATGAGTGCGCTGATGAACATTAATAAAAACATCGAATTTAAGAATAAAACGGCTGCTTTCATACGATAGCTCCTTAAATCAGTTGGCCTGTTCTTTGCGAATATATTTTCCATTATCGAGTTTGGAAAAGAATTGTTCCAGCATAGGGTGATTGATAGGTTCTACGCTTTCATCAGGTTCCAGATTTCGTTCAGCAACATAAGTAGAATGTATGCTTCCATGTACTAGCACATGGTACCAGGGCTTATCTTTTGGGGGACGAGATTTTGCAACTTGTTTGTACCATTCTTCTGTTGCTTGGAAATTTCTATCCACATCCAAAATTACTCCACGATAGTTGAAAAGTCGATGGTGAACCAATTCACCAATAGAAAATTTAGCCTTTGTAATATTCGTTACAGTTCCCATAGATTTCACATTTTTAAGAAGGATATGGTCTTGTCCTAACATTTCGCACGCCTCTAGTCTGTACCTTATTGTTGGACTGTCAATGGTTTATTGCGATAAACCCGATGCATGATTGTGTGGTTTGCTTGGCTCAATTTCTTATTATTAGTTTTTCTGGTCATTGTCTTTAATCTGAGAATGAATCTTGGGCAGCCCCCCCAGGACATTTTTTTCAGGACATAGTCAGGACATAGATTGAATAATCTTTAAGATCTTTTTAAGATTATGGTCTTATTTTACCTGTTTCGATAGAAGTTTTAGTGTGGATTATGCAAAGGTCATCATATTAGATGTCTAGTTTTCTTTAGTCTTCATCGCTGGGATAAATTTCAATCCAGCGCTATCCATAAGACCAGATTCTGTTGGATTTTGCTGAATAAGGGGTGAAATCGTCCGGGTACCGACGTATAATTCGCATCAATTACTTTGCATTGCCTATAGATTTTATCAATATTATGGGGGAATTTAGATGAATCCACTCAAATCGGTTAATGGCACGATAATCCTTGGTTTTGTTGCTGCGGTAGCAATTATGCTGGCAGTAGAGGGGGGCGGGAGCGGACTAAATAAATGGTCTCTTGTCGTCTGGCTACATGTCTTTTTTGGTATCATTTGGATTGGCTTACTTTATTATTTCAATTTCGTTCAAGTGCCTGCGGTAGGCGCAGCATTAGCCGATGAAGGTGGGCCTGGGCCTGCTGCAATTAACAAATATGTCGCTCCGCGTGCATTGTGGTGGTTCAGGTGGGGTGCATTACTAACATGGTTAAGTGGTGCTGCTGCGTTAGAAGTGATGGGTATTGGTTTAAAAAATGCCTTCACCCTGTCTGGTGGCGGCCAGATTATTGGTATCGGTACATGGTTAGGAACTATCATGTTGTTTAATGTTTGGGTATTAATCTGGCCAAATCAGAAGAAAATACTGGGTATGGTCGAAGCCAGTGCTGACGAAATTGCAAAAAGCAAAATGGTGGCGTTGATGGCATCAAGAACTAATACATTTTTATCCATACCTATGATCATGTGCATGGTTGGACAGGGTCACGGCGGCTTACCTTTTTAGTAGTAGAAAAGTATTCTTAGAAAGCCCGGCCTGACTGGCCGGGTTTGTCGTTTAAGATACTGTCATTTTTTATAAAATGACAGATTTTCAGTATTATCTTTGCACAAATATAAGTTTGAAAAATAATTAATAAACGCAATAGAGCTGAGTAAGTATTTTGGGTGAGCATTTAATGTCAAGTTATCAACCACTGCCCGTCGCATTTGACCAAGGGAGCGGTGCGTGGCTAACTGATCAAAATGGAGAGCGATATCTGGATGCCTTAAGTGGTATTGCCGTGTGCGGGCTCGGTCATGCACATCCCGATATTACACGGGCAATTGAAGATCAGGCGAGCAAGTTATTGCATACTTCAAACCTTTATAATATTCCCTTACAGGAAGCTCTTGCTATGCGATTGACATCGCTGGCCGGAATGGATAAAGTTTTTTTCGCAAACTCTGGTGCAGAGGCGAATGAAGCGGCTATCAAGATTGCGCGTTTGTATGGGCGCCAAAAAGGCATTGAACATCCAGTTATCATCACAGCGACAGGCAGCTTTCATGGCCGAACCATGGCAACTCTTAGTGCGACAGGAAACCCAGAGGTGCAGAAAGGTTTTGAACCGCTGGTCGAGAAATTCATACATATTCCTTACAACGATTCAGAAGCACTGAGTGATATTGCTGATGCGAGCATCGTTGCAGTTATGTTAGAGCCAATACAGGGGGAAGGGGGCGTTGTGATTCCCGATGCGGGCTACCTAAAGACTGTACGGGAGATTTGCGACCAAAATAATTGGTTGTTGATTTTGGATGAGATTCAAACAGGACTGTGTCGAACAGGAGAATGGTTTGCCTTCCAGCATGAAGATATAACGCCTGATGTGATGACTTTAGCCAAGGCTCTGGGAAATGGCGTACCGATTGGCGCATGTCTTGCTAAAGGTGTGGCTGCCGAGCTGATTCAGCCAGGCAGTCATGGCTCGACATTTGGAGGTAATCCCTTGGCATCACGAGTTGCTTTGGCAGTGATCGATATTTTATCAGAAGCAAAGTTATGTGAGAACGCCGCAAAACTTGGTACGGAAATGTTGGCATCCTTCAAAACAGGGCTCAGCGAAATTGAGAGCGTAGTATCGATTCGAGGTAAAGGCTTGATGATAGGCATCGAATTGGATAAAAAATGTGCCCAGTTGGTTAGTATGGCACTGCAAGAGCATCTTTTGATTAACGTAACCTCGGGAAATATTATTCGTTTGTTACCGCCATTGATTATTGATGAGGATATCGCGCAACAGATTGTTGAAAAGGTCATTGGTATCGTCAAAACATTTTTAGAGCAGGAATAGCCAGAACAGGAATAGCCTATGGGTCTACGACATTTTCTTACCCTAGAAGATTTGAGTACCGATGAATTACAGACGTTGATTAAACGAGGTATTGAAATCAAGTCTGGCTTACGCAGGGAGGAGCTTTATCAGCCTTTAAAAGGCAAAGTGCTGGCGATGATCTTTGAGAAGTCGTCGACGCGTACACGCGTGTCTTTTGAAGCAGGTATAGCGCAATTTGGTGGTCATGCAATCTTCATGTCTCCAGAAGGTACTCAACTTGGACGCGGGGAACCTATCGAAGATACTGCACGTGTACTATCGAATATGGTCGATGCCATCATGATCCGTACTTTTGATCAAGAAAGAATTGAAACTTTAGCGAAATATGCCGGCGTGCCGGTTATTAATGGTCTATCAGATACCTATCATCCCTGCCAATTGTTAGCTGATATGCAAACCTATTATGAGCATCGAGGCTCAATCGAAGGCAAGAGCGTTGTCTGGTTAGGAGACGGAAACAATATGTGTCATTCCTATATGAATGCGGCTCGGTCGTATGGTTTTAATTTGCGTTATGTCTGTCCTGAGGGTTATTTGCCGGATGAAAATATTGTCAGTTCGGCATCTGCTCATGTTGAGTATTTTTCTGATGCAAAAGCCGCTGTCAAGGGCGCGGATTTGATCGTGACAGATGTCTGGGCGAGTATGGGTCAGGAAGAAGAGGCTAAGGAACGTGCTGAATTCTTTGCTCCCTATCAGGTGAATGCGGAATTAATGGTCGTAGCCAAAGACGATGCATTGTTTATGCATTGTTTGCCCGCACATAGAGGGGAAGAAGTCTCGGCTGATGTTATTGATGGTAAACAGAGTGTGGTTTGGGATGAGGCAGGGAATCGATTGCATGCACAAAAAGCTTTGCTGGAATTTTTACTCGTAAAGTAATCGCTGATCATGCACTATTTATTAAGTAATGATGATGGTTATCAGGCCACAGGGTTGAAACTTCTCGCAGATGCGTTTAAACAATTAGGTGAGGTCACTGTTGTTGCGCCGGAATACGATAGAAGTGGTGTCAGTAATTCGTTAACATTAGATGCCCCTATCCGTATGTATCCGGCTGATAGTGGTTTTATCTACGTTAATGGGACACCGGCAGACTGTATCTATTTAGCCATTACAGGTTTGCTGGAAGAAAACCCCCCCGACATGGTGCTAACTGGAATTAATGCTGGCGCAAACTTGGGTAATGATGTGCTGTATTCAGGAACGGTTGCGGCGGCAATGGAAGCAATGTTTTTAGGTTGTCCCGCCATCGCCATTTCCTTAGCGGGCCAGGCAAATGTAATAAATGAGGAATCTATGCATTTCGATACAGCCGTCAAAGTGGTGCTGGAATTGATTGAATCACTCCCCGCCTTATCTCTTGGATCGGAGTTATTGCTCAATGTAAATGTGCCAAATGTTCCTTATAAGGAGATTGGCGGATTCGAAGTGACACGCCTTGGCAGCAGACATAAATCAGAACCTGTAATTAAATCGAAAGACCCAAGAGGTCGGCCTATTTTTTGGGTCGGTTCAATTGGCCCGGAACAGGACGCAGGGCCAGGAACAGATTTTCATGCAATCAACAATAACAATGTCTCGATTACACCACTGCAGGTAGATTTAACTAAATATAGTGTCATCGAAGATGTTGCCCAGTGGGCCAGTGAAAAACTTAGGGTTGGTGAAAAATTTAATAAAAAATCAGGAAACCAGGGATGAGCGTGAATCTGCAAGGCATCGGTATGACCTCTCGAAGAACGCGTTCCAGACTCATTACCAAACTCAGAAAGATGGGCATTGTTTCTGAAGATGTATTGTCTGTGATTATGAATACACCCAGACATATTTTTGTTGATGAGGCATTGGCCAGTAGGGCTTATGAGAACACAGCCTTACCCATAGGTTATAACCAGACAATTTCTCAACCCTATATCGTGGCAAGAATGGTTGAAGTTCTTTTGGCTGTAGGCGAGATTAAAAATGTTCTGGAAGTAGGGACAGGATGTGGATATCAGACTGCTATTTTGGCGCAGATGGCCAATCATGTTTATAGCGTTGAACGTATTGAGCCATTGTTGAAAAAGGCACGAGAAAAATTACGCCTACTCAAATGCAACAATGTCCGTGTAAAATATGGCGATGGGAATGCAGGTTGGTCTCAATACGCGCCATTTGATGGTATTATTGTTTCTGCGGCATGTGTAGGTATTCCTGAAGCTTTACTGGAGCAGTTAGCAATGAATGGTCGGTTGGTGCTCCCTGTTGGGCCGGTTGGTAAACAACAATTATTATCGGTTACTCCAACGGGAACTGGCTATGAAGAACAACAGCTCGACATGGTGAGTTTTGTGCCCCTGTTGGAGGGAATTGTTAGTTGAGAAAATGATTGAGGTAGTACGCTCTTGGCGCAACATGTTCTAGAGACAATTATGATAAGAAACAAAAAACAACGGCATCTTCTTTTATTGTCGGCGTGCTTGTTGATTAGCTTGTTGAATTCTTCTTGCAGTACAAATAACGTGGCACCTGTATCCAGTCGTGGCGGTGAGCGGGACAGGCAACGAGCCACAGTGGTAAAGAAACCACAGGCAAAATCACCAGACGCAACAATTCAAAAACGATCTCATCATATAGTGGTTAGCGGTGATACGCTTTATTCCATATCCTGGAATTATGAACTTGATTACAAAAAGGTTGCTCGCTGGAATAATATTAAAATACCTTATGTCATTTATCCAGGGCAATCGATTCGTTTAATTGCGCCATTGGTAGAGAAAATTGTCGTAAAAAAAACCGTTCCAATGAACCCTAAAACGATAAAGAAAAAAACTGTAGAAAAAAAACCTGGAGTGGTCAAAAAGTTGATAAAAAAAGCTGAGTCGGCCAAATATGCCAAAAATATAAACTGGCAATGGCCAACAACAGGTAAATTGCTTAAATCGAACTCACCCATATCAAAAAAAGGTCTGGATATTGCGGGAAAAAAAGGGCAGCTTATCAAGGCATCAGGTGCCGGAGTTGTTGTCTATAGTGGTAGTGGACTTCTGGGCTATGGAAGGATTATTATAATAAAACATAATGAAACTTACTTGAGTGCTTACGCATATAACAGCGTGTTGACGGTGAAGGAAGGTGATAGTGTTTCAAGCGGACAGAAAATCGCAAGAATGGGGCAGGATAGCAATGGAAAGACATTACTTCATTTTGAAATTCGAAAAAATGGAACTCCTGTTG
This sequence comes from Gammaproteobacteria bacterium, assembly GCA_965261165.1. Taxonomy (GTDB): domain Bacteria; phylum Pseudomonadota; class Gammaproteobacteria; order Eutrophobiales; family Eutrophobiaceae; genus SMWN01. Next base: position 1,991,349 of record OZ253445.1, read on the forward strand.
AGCCCACTAAGTATCTTCCAAAACCTCAAGCCTGATCATTTCGGTTAAGATATCATGACAATCCAGAATGGTTCTAAGAATGAAAGTCTGGAAGAAGATGTCGTTGCGGATTTGGTAGATGAAGATGTCATGGTTAAAGATAAAGCTCAGGAAGATTCCAACGACAATTTATCTGAAGAAGAGAGTAATAATGTCAAAAGTTTCATTCCAGAGGTCATTCCGCAAAAAAGTTTTGATGCAACACGGATGTATTTAAATGAAATAGGCTTCTCTCCTTTGTTGACTGCTGAGGAGGAGGTTTATTACGGAAGAAAGGCGCAAGCAGGTGATGGTGAAGCCCGCAAACGCATGATCGAGAGTAATTTGAGATTGGTGGTTAAGATTGCTCGGCGTTATATGAATCGAGGTCTGGCTCTGCTGGATTTAATCGAAGAAGGAAACCTTGGTTTAATACGCGGCGTTGAAAAATTTGATCCTGAACGTGGATTTCGTTTTTCTACCTATGCTACCTGGTGGATTAGACAAACCATCGAAAGAGCTTTAATGAATCAAACTCGTACTGTGCGCTTACCAATTCACATTGTAAAAGAGATTAATATCTATTTACGTGCAGCACGTCAATTATCACAGACTCTCAATAGGGAGCCCTCACCAGAAGATGTCGCCAAACTACTGGACAAGCCTATTGATGATGTTAAGAAAATGTTGGGGATGAATGAGAAAATTACCTCGGTAGATAGTCCTACGAGTCAGGACTCTAGCACATCATTGTTAGATAGTCTTCCAGATGAACACAATATTGACCCTTCCTTGTCACTGCAAGAAAGTGATGCGCAAACTCATATCGATATTTGGTTAGCCCAATTAACAGAGAAGCAGTGTGCAGTTGTAGAACGCCGTTTTGGTTTGCACGGATATGAAGTCTCTACACTCGAAGAGATTGGTAATGAGATAGGCGTGACCCGTGAGCGGGTAAGGCAGATTCAAATCGAGGCGATTAAACGTTTGAGAAAGACCTTGGATAAGGAAGGATTCTTGTTAGATGTATTATGAAACCTTCACATCATTCAAAACCACTGAATAAGACGTATAGGCAATAGCATTAATTTATAAAGTTTGTATGAAACAGTTTCATTTTGCGAGAATTCTCCTTTAATCGTCACAGCAATAGCATAAAACCCCTCAATGAGCGTGTTTTAGTTATTACTTATCCATTACGAGCATTCAGACACAATACATCTACAGATAACGTATTTGTTACTGTAGGTTCATTCCCTTCCCCTCTCTAAAGGTGATGAATGATTTAAGGTGATGATTCATTGCCATCAGCTTGGCATTATTTTTTTGGCCATTGTCTTTATCTTCGAACCAACCTTGGGCAGTTTTAGGACATGATGAATAATCTTTAAGATCTTTAGAATGACCTTAATTTTACCTGTTTCGGCAGAATTAGTGTGGATTATGTAAGGGTCTCATATTGATTATTAGGCAGGTTCTATAGTTCTTAGATGACGTTGAACGGAAGTCCAGGAACCAAAAACACCAAGGAGAATGCCGCAGGCAAGCATAGTCAGGGTTTCTGCGCCTGATAAACTGGCTAGGCTGAATTCACTGGCGTAGAGCTCAGCAAGCCGGTTGACTGGTTGTTTGAGAAATTGCAGGATAACGATTAATAGCAGCCAGGATGTGATTGCACCACTCAAGCCGTACCAGAATCCCGTATAAAGGAAGGGTCTTTGAATAAAACGATTTGTAGCGCCAAAAAGTTTAGTGATTTCGATCTCATTTCGGTGATGATAGATGGCCATACGTATGGTATTGCCGACGACAAGTAAAACGCCAAAGCCAATAAAGGCTGAGAAAATAATCACAAACCGTTGGATAATTTCAATAATTCCGTGCAGACGTTTAACCCATTGCTGATCATATTGTGCAATCTCGACTTCAGCCTGATTAGAGACGAATTCAACAAGTTGACGTTCTTTTCCTTCAGTGAGTCCATGAATTTTCGGAAAAACAATGATAATTGAAGGCAGAGGGTTCTTGTCGAGCAGGTCGATGACTTCAGAAAATCCTGATAATTCCTTGTACTCAGACAGCGCCTGATCACGGCTAATTAATTTAGCTGCATCAATGTCGGAGTTTTTTAGAAGACGGGATATGACATTCTTTGCAATGGCGTCCTCAATCTCAGGTTTGAGGAAGGCAGTTATTTGAATCGATCCACCCCAGCCAGCAGTGACCTGTTGTGCATTTTCCAGCAACAAATAAAAACTACTGGGTAAGGCCAGAGAAATACCAATGACCGCTGTTGTTAATATACTGCTAAGCAGGTTCCGATAGTATTGCCCAAGACTGTAAACAAAAGACTGTGCGTGTAGAAGCAGCCACGTTTTAAATGAGTTCTTCGGTGTGCTCCTAGCTCTGGTTTTCATGCTTGATGAGTTTGATTACTGATTATTGCTTAAGTTTGAGTACTTGCAGCGTTGCCAAAATGAGTAGGGATCCTGCCCTCGCGTAAAGTGATAATTCTCTTACGCATTTTTTTAATCATGTCCATATCATGGCTGGCGATAAGTACCGTTACGCCAACCTGATTAAATTGTTCAAAGAGTTTCATGGTATCCAGAGACAATGCCGGATCAAGATTACCCGTTGGTTCGTCAGCAAGGAGCAATAACGGTCGATGCACAACTGCACGTGCAATGCCCACTCTTTGTTGTTCTCCTCCTGATAAGGTCATTGGATTTGCGCTGGCTTTTTTTAGTAAACCAACTTTATCTAAAGCTGCGCTGGTACGTTTACGTATCTCGGTATGACCATGGCCGGCAATGACGAGAGGCAAAGACACATTATCAAAAACAGTGCGATCATTGAGCAGGCGATGATCCTGAAAAACAAAACCGATTCTGCGTCGATAATAAGGGATTCGATAGTTTCTAACGCGCTCAAGATTTTGCCCGTTGATAATAATCTGGCCACGATTATGTCTTTCGATTAAGGCGATGAGTCTTAGCAGTGAGCTTTTACCAGCACCAGACCGACCAGCAATAAAAGCCATGGCTCCGCGTGCTATATGTAGATTTATGTTCTTTAGAGCTATATGGCCACTCTGATATTGCATGTGAACATTATTAAAGCGAATCATTATTGATATTCGAGCAAGGCACCAACAAAGGCAGCGCTTTCAAAAACATGAAAATCTTCGATTTGTTCGCCGATGCCGATGAAACGAACAGGGATACCAGTATCAAGGGCTAACGCAAAGATTACACCGCCTTTTGCCGTGCCATCAAGTTTTGTCAAAATAATTCCATCAATACCGATTGCATCGTTAAAAACTTTTGCTTGAGAAAGTGCATTTTGGCCAGTTGCAGCATCTAACACAAGGATATTCTCAATTCCTAATGAATCATCAAATTTGCCAATAGCACGATGAATTTTTTTAAGTTCATCCATGAGGTTATCCTGAGTATGGAGCCTGCCTGCAGTATCAGCAATCAGTATATCGATATTATTTGCCTTGGCTGATTGTAAGGCATCAAAGATAACTGCGGCAGAATCAGCCCCTCGGTGTTGGGCAACAACCGGGACGTTATTCTTTCCCCCCCAGGTTTGTAGCTGTTCAACCGCAGCAGCGCGGAAAGTATCTCCCGCAGCCAGCATGACACTATGACCCTGACTGATAAAATGACTGGCAAGCTTTCCCGCTGTTGTTGTTTTGCCGGCACCATTGACACCGGTCAGAAGGATAACGAAAGGCCCTAGTGTATTGGTCGGAATCTCCAAAGGTTTTTGTACAGGATAAAGGATATTGTTCATGACAGAGTCAAGTGTTTGGCGAAGTTGTTCACGATCATTAATTTCATTGCGCTTGATTGAAACATGTAGCGTATCAATGATCTCAGTGGTCGCATGAATACCCAGATCTGCAACCAGCAATCTTTCTTCCAGGTCATTTAGGAAAGCAGAGTTAATAGCTTTTTTACCTTGCAACAGATCACCAGCCCCGCCAAATATGCTGGATTGAGTCTCGCTTAAGCCAGCTTTTAATTTACTAAAAAAACTTGCTTGCTTGGCTATTTTTTGTTTCGGTTTTTCTGGTTTCTTAAATCCAAACATACATTGTATAAAGCTCTATCATTACGTAGCATTATCCTATCATCAAGTAACCTGAACTAAATGCCTATCCCCCGTCAGTTCGATTGCCGCTAAACAATTGAAAAGAAAAAAAAGAGGTGGACCATGAACAAATTAGTCGAAATCTATTGCGATGTCGATGATTTTTATCAACACTTTATGCTCGGGGGGAGGGCAACAATTGCCCGCAGATGGTCATCGCCAGCGTACATGAATCAACGACGCATCATAGAGAAAATGTAATGTGAGAAACATGTTAAGACCTTCACATCATTCAAAACCACCGAACAAGACGTATAGGCGATATCATTAATTTTATGGTTCTACTGGGAACCCTGTGGGTAGAGATTAATGGCTTCAAGCTGGAGTGGGCAGTGAATATTGGGCTGCCAACTGAAAAATATGACGATGAGATTTTGCGGAAAACATATCGAGAGCTTGTCGAGAAGGCGTGGGAAATGAGTACCGCGCCACAATCTGTGGGCAAAGGCGACAGCAAACATAGCACCGCCGAGCGTGTATTACGTCCTGACATGATTGAAGTTTTTCCGGAATTTGTTGCCCAAATACTGAGCTATATTTCCTCGCCACAACGACAAAAAGGCATTCACACGCTGGTTGATGTTGGTGCGGGTACGATTGATGCCACCGTATTCATCGTTCATCAGCAGGACGGTGAAAATAGACATCCTATTTTGGCAGATTCGGTGCAACTGCTGGGCACCACTTACCTCATTAAACATCGTTGTGATGCGCTGGGGCAACCAGATGGGTGGCAGTTAAATCCTTATGATTTGTTTCCTAATGATGCTGAATTTGCCGACACACTCGGGGTGTCGCTGGACGACATCGAGCGTGTAGAGCGTGCATTTCGCAGGAATATTGCAGAAGATCAAATTTATTCAATACTTGAGCAAGCGCACAGCGACCACGACCCCTGTGACAACATCACACAGGATAATATTGCAAACAGAGAAGCAGCCGAGGGGGTGCCGCTGATGTTATGCGGTGGTGGTGCGAGCGTGAATTTCTACCAGGTGGTGCGAGCGTGAATTTCTACCAGCAAGTCGTTGAGACTTTGACGCAACGGGGTCATGGCTATCTTTTGTACAAAAAACATCTATCGATGGGTGACGACCCGTATGATGCCCCCGATATTTTGAAGGAAGACAACCATCGGCTGTCGGTTGCCTATGGGCTTTCATTTAATGCTCTTAACATCGGAAAAATATCCCATCCCCCACCGATTCCAGCCAACAACAATCAGAGGCAACCCTGTCCCTTGTGTCGTGGCACAGGCGGATATGGAAACTGCCGTAGGTGTGGTGGTAGTGGAAGACTGTAAACTTTTTCTGCTACGTTAGATGGTAATAATAAAAATGGCTGTCCTAGACCTGCTATATTTTATTTCGCTATGCGTTCTAAAGCCTGTAACTGTTCTGGCGTATTGATGTTTTCAAACATCTGCGGGGTGTCGGAGAAGTCGACAATGGTGTGTTTATGTTGCACATACCAGCGATCAATTTTACGTTGTCCGCTGGCAAGAAATGTTTGCAGGCTGCTGCTGAGTGAGCGGTTAATCAGGGCATAGACCGGTTGTGCCCGGTCATGGCAGGATGCAATGGCAATATCGGACTGGTTTTCGGTTACCGCATGGTGCATTTTTTGGACATGGTCGGCTACCATGAAAGGCCCATCACAAGGTGCCGTAATCAGCCATTGGGTTGAAACATGTTGCAGTCCGCTGAGCATTTCGGGCTACATCGGTTTCAAGGTGAAACCTGATTTCATTTTGTCCGACTTTACCGCAGAAAATGGCTTCGGCTTTGTCGTCTATGGTCTTTTTTAGAGTTATAACCGAATCTGGTGTTTAGGCAATTGAAAAAAAGCGGCGTATCTGGTCGATTGGAAGTTACCACAATCAAGCAACCAATAGGACACGCCACCATGAGCAAGAATAACGTGATTGAATTTGAAGGTCGAGAAGCGAGTGCAGCCCCATTGAGTGAATTACTCCAAGCCGGCGCACAGAAACTGCTCCACCAGGCGGTCGAGGCCGAGCGGTATGCCTGTCTTGACGGACAGGTGCCTGATCGGGTTTACTTCGACCGGCTACCAGAGTTAATGGTAGCCTAACAGCTGCTGCTTCGACATTTATAAATAAGTATTTATTGCTCAGAAGAACCGAGCTACCTCTTGCCTCGCCTGAGGAAATAGAATTTGATCAGATAATACAATTGATTGAGGACAATTACATTTACACGCCGAGTCACTTCACTAATGGAAATGAGAATAGCCAGGTGACCAATGAAGCTGGCTGTAATGAAGGCTCATGTAAAATATTTTCATTCGCCTAATTAAATAATCTCAATGAAAATCAGACACTGGCCTGCTTTGGAATATTTTATCGGCAAGATGTATTAGATAATCCGCATAATAATGATCATGCGAATATCAGAAATTTTATTGAAACTGGCTGGAATGGTATCCAGTTGCCTGAGTCCGTCAGTGGTATTTATATCAACGACCATCCCCGGTCGTAATTTTCCCCTTGTAGCAATATACTTAATAGAGATACGTTGTCTTAAAAAATCATGGGGAATGCCATAGGCATCATTCGGTTCCAGAGTAACGCTGAAACTGTCTCCGGCTTTCTTCCCAGTCAATGCCTTTTCCAGGCCACTCACCAAACTATGACGCCCGTACATATAAAGCCCGTACATATAAAGCCCGTACATATAAAGCATGGGTTCTCCTTCACGAGAATTTTCCAGTAACTCGTTATCTTCAGTGACTTTGAAATAGAAGCTAACCGCTTTATCTTTTTTTTATCAACATCTATATAACCTCAATTGTCTATACATTCTTTAAGCGCACGAAATAAATTTACCGTTCGCCGTATTAATTTTAATTGTCTCACCCACTTCAATATATTCTGGTACCGATACTTCCAGTCCTGTTTTCATAAATGCCGGTTTGGTGTGGCTCGTTGCACTCGCGCCCTTCATTCCAGGAGCGGTCTCAATAATATCAAGCTCAACTGTGCCAGGTAATTCTATGGTAATTAAGGCACCATCTAGCAAGATGCCTGTTATGCCTTCTAGACCTTTAGTCGAATACCCTAATTGATCTTCTATGTCACCTTCATTCAGCATGTATTGCTCGTAGTCATCCATATTCATAAAGACATAATCACCACCGTCCTGATACGAATATTGAATAGCGGCCTTTACACTGTCTGCTTCCTTCAACAAATCATCGCCTTTTAGTGTTTCATCAAGCTTCTGCTTCGTTTTCAAATGCGTAAAACGGATCTTGTATAAAGTGGATGCACCACGTGATGATGGATTTCTCACTTCAATATTCTTGACTACATGGGGTTCATCATTAATCTCAACCACCATCCCACGTTTTAATTCATTTGCCTTTGGCATTTGTTCATTCTCAGAAAATAATCGGTCGTTGTAACAAACCGCCCAGATTTTTCTCATGATATAACTATCCTCAATATAAGAATCATCTAGTACTCAACACATATCACGAATAAACTCAGCAGCGTATTATTGAGACGACGGAATAGAACGAACTAAAATGGTTGAAATCGGAAGAATAAATAATCTGCAGGTAGTAAAAAACCTCGATCATGGGATTTACCTTGATGCTGAAGAACTGGGTGAAATACTCATGCCTAGCAGATATGTCCCTGATAATTGTGCAGTCGGTGATTCTCTTGAAGTCTTTATCTATCTGGATTCTGCCGATCTCTTATTAGCAACCACTGAAACGCCCTATGTGATGGTGGGTGAATGCGCCTATCTGAAAGTCGTTGATGTTAATCAAGCCGGTGCTTTTATGGACTGGGGCTTGCCCAAAGATTTACTGGTTCCCTATAGCGAGCAAATCAGTCCTTTGAAAATTGGGCAATCCTATACCGTGTTCGTGTATCTGGATGAAAATACAAACAGGATCGCGGCCACACAAAAGCTAGATAGCCATCTCAGCGAAGAAGCACAATATTACAAATCTGAACAAGCTGTTGAGTTGTTAATATTTGGCAAGACAGAACTGGGTTATAAAGCAGTCATTAATAACACACACATTGGTTTGATCTATGGAAACGAAGTGTTTCAAACACTCACTAATGGCGAAAAATTAGAGGGTTATATCAAATCCATTCGCAATGACAGAAAAATAGACCTATGCCTGCAGCTACCGGGGAGAGATGCACGGGACGATCTGAGTGCACGAATTCTCGATCATCTGAGAAAAAATGACAACGAATCAACCATCACGGATGAAAGCTCACCTGAAGATATTTATAAATGCTTTGGAGTGAGTAAGAGAAATTACAAGAGAGCGCTAGGAACGCTTTATAGGAAGAAAATAATCAACATTGATAAGGAAAAAATAACACTATTAAATAAATTTTAGATCTCGACGCCTAGTTTCCAAACGCGGATCCACAGAACGACAATAAGACCAATGGATCCAATCACGTCTATCATTACAACTTTCTGAATAGCGCCGCCATAATCTCCTGTGACATACGCCAACATAACAAATGAGGGCATACTCACCAACCCTGCAATACAAGCTAATAGCTGGAGCGGATCCTTGAAATAAAAGCGCCAAGTAAGCCAAATAAAACGGCACGATGGCGCATTAAAATAACAACTCTTTAGTCTCAATCTGAATCTTTCTCATCAGACATTTTCTGGACTTATCTGTAGTTCAGTCAAATATTTAACCGCGAAGCGTAAATCTCGGGGGCTTGCCCCCGAGCTGGATAGCTTACAATGGCATCAGCCATTGTGAGATGTCCTGCTTATGGAGTTACAGAGAAATACGCACCACGTTTACCGGTTAATGTATCATTTTGTCTGGATACCCAAATATCGGCACAAAGTGTTTGAAGAGCCGTATCGAACGGTGCTGAAAGATATTATCAGGAAAGTTGGTTACGACTACGACATAGATATTGTGGAACTTGAGGTGCCGACGGATCATATCCATATGGTGGTCCGGTCTGAACCCAAAGTATCGCCTTCTGAGGTTATGCAAATTGGGCTTGTCGGAAAATGGAGTTTTTAGCTTGTTGTGAATACTTAAGTCCTTGTTATTAAACATATTATTTTCTTAAAATTGGACTGATTTTGAATTAACCGACAAGCCCAAATTATAAAAAGCGTAGCAGCTAGAGAATTTTTCAGACTACATCCTGAGGTTAAGAAAAAGTACTTTTGGGGTGATAAGTTGTGGACTCAAAGTTACTTTGTAGAAACGATTGGCAATGCTAGCGAAGAAGTCATTCGAAAATATGTCCAAGACCAGTTGAAAGTTATGGATAAGGGCGAAAAATCTAGCAGCCAACTCGGATTGTTTTAAAACTCGGTCGCTTGCGGCCGAGTTGTTTAAATTCTGTCGAAACAACCTATCGCCCTCGAAGTGATGCCCGCTTCATTCACCATTGCTTTAAGGACGGCATACAGCGGGAGAGGATTGGATGTCAGTTAGCCCTTCGGTATTAGCCGCGCATAAAGTTTCCTAATTATCAACGTGCGTACTGATGGCGAACAACTCCATGTATTTCGACGTGTGCAACAAGGCTACCAGTGGGAATCCTATGGGCCAATTGATCCAGAGCAATAGAGCCAAGTAAAACCTGCTATTGGGCTGTTAACTGACATTGATTAATTCAACTTTATTCTTATCATAATGATACTTACTTAGACTTCCGTCTTTAATCCTTTCCACAACTTCATCAACGATAAACAGCGGCACTAAAAACCATTCCCTAGGAATAACAGGGTTGCCAAAACGATCATTGATTTGAATATCCAGCTTTGCGGATTCAAAAAATCGATGGAGGATGTTTTCGAGTTTTGTACGGCTTATATTATACAACTCATAGGTTGCCACGATTTCAACATCAGCCATTAGATAGGTAGGGTCTAGTTTGGCGTTTGCTATGCGTGTTTTAACACTGCCGCCTGTCACGCCTATCTTATGAATTAAATTCCGATTTTCAACGATTGTGGGGTGTTCTGATTTGCTGCGTAGAACATAAATTGTTCCACTGGCTGTATCTTCATCTTCCGCATTGCCATCAAATAGTGGCCCAGCAGACAGCGAAACGATTCTTCTACTAGCGTCATCCACATAAAGCGCTTTTTGCATGGAGCGAAACAGTAAGTCGCTCTCTGTTCGGTTATCAAAGATAACGCGAAGCCTATAGTCATTTTTATCGAAACCGTGAATGCGCTCTTTACTAATTTCGGCAATATAGGCTTTTTGCCCATTGACGATAAACCAGTCGCGCTCGTTGATTTCAGCCATTGTAGATTGGCCTTTTTGATTTTTTAGTATCCTGGCTTCGAGCAAGCCACGAGTGAGATGGTCTTGCACTTGGTCGAATAAGGGTTTGAATTTGTCAAAGTCGGCGCAAGGCGTTCGGGTCGCAATTTCTTCGGCAGCTCTTACCTCTGCACGGGGTTTAACATGCTTTAGGAAGGTTACATCATTTTCTTTCGGTGCTTCTATCCCCAGCTCTGCCAGAAGCTCCGCATCGCTTTTATATTCCTTCGGGGGTTCAGCAATGCAATGCTCGGCTGCAAGTAAGCCTTGATAGTCTAAATCGGCTACCAAACTTCTACATTCTTCCTGTGATCGAATGCGATCTAGGCGAGTAGCATACAGGCGCTCAAAGATGTCTTTATCTTCACCGTGTTGAGGTGGGTGGCCATGCTCTTCAATGAAGTGTTGAATTTCTTCAAAGCCTGCGATAATGCGCTCTTCTTTTGGCGAGTGAGCTACTTTCTTGGCGGGAGTTATATCAACACCCAGCTCTTCAAGCAGCGCCTTATTGGATTTTTTTTCTTTCAAATCAGTCATTCTTTTCCTCCGAGACTTTGCGCGCAAGGAAAGCAATGCCTTCTGCCATACGCTTTTCCCACGGATCAGCGGCAGTGAGTTCGGGCAATCGACCACGTTCATTTTTGAACTTAATAGCCCGCATAGCCAGCTCGCGCGCTTCCTCTTCCGAGAGAGTCACTTTCTTTGCAGATATGACGGCGGCCACCTGTTTTAGACTTTCTTCGGTCATTGATTTGGCAAGAATGGCATAGGCTTCACTGAAAGGATTGATATGATCGATCAGATCAATATCCAGGTCAGTCACATCCATTGCGAATTTACGCACGCCATCTATCAGTGCGGTATTGCCACCGGCTTCACCATCCTCACCAGACAGAGCGGTTTCTTTTGCCTTCTGGGTAATAGTCAGCGCTGCAATTGCGCGTTGGCGCACGACCTCGCGATCTTCATCGTCAAGTTCCGGATATTTGTCTTTGACGATTTTACCCATGCGCACTTGGGTCAGTTCTTCTGGCACCATTTCTTCGTCAAACAGGCCGCGCTCTATAGCCGTTTTATCCTGCACAAACGCGGTGATAACCTCGTTCAGGTCTTCTTGACAAATACGCTGGGCATCTTTGCTCTTGGGTTCGGCAAGCCCTTTAATCTCGATCTGAAATTGCCCTGTGGATTCATTGAAGCCCACGTTATTGCCGTTGGGGTCGTAACCGTTCTCGCCATAATCAAAGCCTTCCACGGGGGCGTTTTGGCTATTCTTGGGTGTGAAGTTAAATTTTGGGGCAAGTACCTGTTCCATCAGCAAACTAGCGGCTATGGCTTTTAAGGTGTCGTTAACGGCATCGGTAACGGCTTCTTCAGAGGCATCCGGTTCGGCGATCAGGTTGGTAAAGCGCGCATGGGTTTTACCTTCTGCGTCGCGGGTGGCACGGCCTATGATCTGAATAATTTCTGTAAGGCTGGAGCGATAGCCTACGGTTAAGGCGTGTTCACACCAAATCCAGTCAAAGCCTTCTTTTGCCATGCCCAGCGCGATAATGATGTCTACATAGTCGCGATTATTTTTGGCTTCAGGTAATTTGAGTGCAGCAGATACTTTGTCGCGCTTGGTGGCGTTATCATCGACTAAATCGGCAATTTTAATGATCTTTCCGTTTGCAGCCTCCACCAAGTGGAAGCCTGTCGTTGGGTCTGTGCCACGCCATTCGCCCAACTCTTCGATAATATGTTCGACTTCCTTAATTTTATCTTTGGTACTTTCGCGGGAATTGACATTCGGGATATGAATGATGGTTTTTTCGTTTGAATCTAATACGTTCAAAATATCATTGGCGTAAGAGCCAGAATAAAAGTAATAGCCAATATCCAGCGTTTTTAAATAGTCATAGCCATTGAGTTGTTCGTAGTAGGTATAAGTAACGGTATCAAAATTCGCTTCATCCTGCGGCGATAGCACCGCTTCTGCATCGCCTCTAAAATAGGAACCCGTCATAGCAACAAGATGCACTTTGTCACGGGCAATTAACTGCCCAAGATGTGCGCCCAATTTGTTATCGGGGTTGGCACTGACATGATGGAACTCATCTACGCCAATCAAGCAATTATCAAACGTTGGTATGCCAAACTTATCCACTGCGAATCTAAATGTGGCGTGAGTGCATACCAATATTTGATCGTCGCTCTCCATAAAGGCTTTTACAGAATTGACTTTGCCACCATCCTCACCGGGTGCGTTACATAAATTCCATTTTGGGGTGACCTCCCAATCCCAATAAAAACCGTATTGGTTTAAGGGTTCATTGTTGAAGCTAGCACCAATGGATTTTTCAGGCACGATGATAATGGCCTTTTTAACGTTTTGATTGTGGAGCTTATCCAAAGTGATAAACATTAAGGCGCGGCTTTTACCAGAGGCAGGTGGTGATTTAATCAGAAGATATTGCTCGCCACGCTTTTCGTAGGCTCGCTCCTGCATAACACGCATACCCAACTCGTTGGATTTTTTCGACTGGCCATTACAGGCATACGTCACCGAAACAGAGGGGATGGATTTATGTTCCGTCATTTTCAGGATACCTTCTTATTGTTACTTTTTTTGTTAACTGGGCTTGTCATTTTTGTATAAAGCTCAAAGAGCTTTTCTAAGCGCTCTGTATCATTCTTAAAGCGGCGACCGATATAGATGCGTTCAAGCGCCTCGTCATTGCGATCGTGCGCGGCGCGCAGGTTTTCGGGCATGGCGTCGGGTTTGTAGAGATCGGCGATGGTGGCGGGGAAATGCGCCTCGCGGGCCAGCAGGATATCGGTCGCGCAGCGGGTCAGGTCAGCGCGGTTTTTCTCGGTCAGTTTGGGAACGGGAAAGGTGTTCCAGCCAAGGGTGTTGGAATAGGAGAAATCGGTTCGCATCCGCACACAAACCGTGCCGATCCAGACCCAATGCAGGCGTGAGGCGATCAACGCCATGTTCCACAACGGGGCGTCGTAGAGGGCGAAGTTTCGGTCGCCGATAATTGTTCCCTTTGGAGCCAAACCGACAGGTAAAAAATCTCGGTTTTCGGAACTGACACGCGGAACAACAATTGTTCGCTCTAATCCAGTCTGCCTAACTTCGCCAAAACGGTAAGGCGTCTCTGCAAGCTGTTTAGTTGTCGATCTGTTGGACGCAGATCGTTGTTTGCGAACCGCTTCAAACCTCTCGTTCAGCCAAGAATTCTCTTTCGCTTCCACATAATTCTGATCTGTTACCCATACGCAGCGACGCTCTTGCCCCTTAATAAATTCTTGAGAGCCAATAAAAGGGCGAATGAACTTACGGTCAACACGGTGCTGTGTAATTACTTCATCTGCCTCTGATCGCGTCAAGAGCAAGAACCCACCTTCGTTCGGCATGTTCCCGAAGCTCATCTCGTCAAGCAAATTCATCGGCTTTGAGATGGGCTGAACCATCACATTCGGGCCACTAATCAAATAGGGGTTGATGTTATCCGTCTCTTTGACAATGGTCTCACCATCGCCATCATCAGAGAAGAGTTTTCGAACTGCATTTGCATCGTTTGCGATACCAACAATTACCACGGTCACGCCAGCATTGTGGCTGGCGAGGTTTGCCCATTTGAAGCTTGTATGTGCAAATGGTATTTCATGGCCGGTTTCAAAAATTAGTTTCCACAGAGTTTCAACTTGGCGGCCTTGGCAAATTGAGTTTGTGGAAACTAACGCGCCAACAGACTTTGTATGAACGCCAAAATCAGCGGCCTTCATGAACCAGCCCGCCACATAATCCAGCGATTTCCAGTTTTTTGTTCGCCCGTCAAAAATGCGATGCAGGTCTTCCTTTTGTTCGGTGCTTTGCCATTGGCTGCCAAGATACGGCGGGTTGCCGCAAATATAGGTCTCACCACCCTCATTCTCGAAATCAATCTCGGCCTGATCCAGCGGGCTTTCGAACAAGTCCTCGGCGCGCAGCTTTACGCCCGTTCCCGTGGGTGGGCAGATTGACAGCCAGTCCAATCGCAGGGCATTACCACAAGTGATCCAGTTCTTGGCATCCAGCGGCAGGAAATCGGCCAGCGCATCGCGTTGCCCACGGTACAGAACATCACACTGGTATTCAGCAATAATCAAGGCAAGGCGAGCAACCTCGGCAGGGAAATCACGCAGTTCAATACCGCGAAAATTGGTAAGGGGGATGGCGGTTTTATCACCAGCCTCATTGCGGCGTGTATTAACCTCGGCTTCGATCAGGCGCATTTCCTTATAGGCAATCACCAGAAAGTTGCCCGACCCACAGGCGGGGTCAAACACGCGGATGTTGGACATACGTTTGCGCAGGTTCAGAAGTTTGCGCGCATTGTCTCCTGCCTCGTCCAGTTGCGCCCGTAAATCATCCAAAAACAGCGGGTTCAGCACTTTGAGGATATTGGGAACGGATGTGTAGTGCATCCCAAGCTCGCCGCGTTCCTCATCATCGGCCACGGCCTGGATCATCGAGCCAAAGATATCAGGGTTGATCTGCTGCCAATCAAGGCCGCCGATATGCAACAGATAAGAGCGTGCAATACGGCTAAAGACCGGCACATCCGTGCTGCCCGAAAACAGCCCGCCATTCACGTAGGGAAAAGCATTGGCCCAGCGTGGCACGTTTGCAGCTTCATGATCTTCAGATTCGGTGTTCATCGCGAGAAAGAGCGCGCTGATTATCTCATGAGTGTTCGAGGAACCCCGCTCGCTCATGCGGTCAATGGTGTTGGTGAACGCATCGTCGCCTTTGAAGATATCGGTATCCTCGGCAAAGAAGCAAAAAATCAGCCGCGCCATGAAGTGGTTCATATCATGGCGACGCGCGGCAGCGCCCCATTCAGGGTTATCCTTCAACAGTTCGACATAGAGTTTGTTCAGGCGGCTGGTCGCCCGAATATCGAACGAGCTTTCGCGGATTTGCTTGACAGTGGTGATCCCCGCCAAGGGCAGGAAAAACCCGAAATGGTTCGGGAAACCAGTATAGGAGCTGGCAACGGTTTCGCCGCTGTTCAGATCTTCGGCCTCAAGATCAATGCCATCGGTGGCAAGTACAAATTTTGCCTTGGCTTTGGTGGTTGCCGGGCTTGCTTTGAGTGTATTTAGGGTGGCAGTGACTCCACCTTCCGCGCAAACGGCGATATGGATATTGCTGCGCTGTAAAACCCCGCCTTCAATGTCAGAGGCATTGGACGAACCGCTTTTTAGGCGTTTTATGGTGGTTGCCTTGTTGCCAAACGCTTCAAGGAAGGCATAGGGGAAGCTGGCCGCGTCAAATGCTTGCTCGGCTAAATTGCTAATGGCTTCTTCTATTTCTACTGCATTCAACGGCGTTTACCCTTCGTTATTGTTTTTGTTACTGGTTTTTTTTGCTTCAATCCAGCTCTCTATATCTGCCTGTTTGAAGCGCCAGCTACCGCCTACTTTAAAGCCTGGCAACTTACCTTCGGCAGCCAGCTTATAGGCGGTCTTTTCGGCGAGTTTTAGGTATATCGCCACATCTTTGATGGTCAATATTTGATCGGTCATATTTTTCGTCACTCTGCATCCAAAGGAGAGAATAAAGGAAAATGCAGGAATCAACAACGAAAAAGCCCCCATCCTGGCTATGGGCATAGAGATAATGTCGCATTAAGCGATTTTGCGGCTTACTTGGAAGAAAGGTGAACGGGGTTTGCGGAAGGTCTAGCTGGAAATTACAGACAAAAAAAGCCCACGCAAGGTGGGCTTCTTCGTATCTAATCACTATGAGGGGAGGCTTAACGCCCACAATCTCAAAGCTTCTGTATCCAGATCTATACTTGAGCGGTATAAATGTCTATATAGTCCCCCTCGTCACTACACCCTGGGGTAGTGAAGTGGACCCCATCCCTGACACAGTGAACCAGCATTTATAAGTGTATAAACCTAAAGTCTGTTTCATGCTGCTATCGGTAGCCCTGAGGGCAAATCATAATAGACCTTATATTTTTTGGGTATTTTTTGGGGACACTAACAATTTAACCGCGAAGCGTAAATCTCGGGGGCTTGCCCCCGAGCTGGATAGCTTACAATGGCATCAGCCATTGTGAGATGTCCTGCTTATGGAGTTACAGAGAAATACGCACCACGTTTACCGGTTAATGTATCATTTTGTCTGGATACCCAAATATCGGCACAAAGTGTTTGAAGAGCCGTATCGAACGGTGCTGAAAGATATTATCAGGAAAGTTGGTTACGACTACGACATAGATATTGTGGAACTTGAGGTGCCGACGGATCATATCCATATGGTGGTCCGGTCTGAACCCAAAGTATCGCCTTCTGAGGTTATGCAGATTATAAAAAGCGTAGCAGCTAGAGAATTTTTCAGACTACATCCTGAGGTTAAGAAAAAGTACTTTTGGGGTGATAAGTTGTGGACTCAAAGTTACTTTGTAGAAACGATTGGCAATGCTAGCGAAGAAGTCATTCGAAAATATGTCCAAGACCAGTTGAAAGTTATGGATAAGGGCGAAAAATCTAGCAGCCAACTCGGATTGTTTTAAAACTCGGTCGCTTGCGGCCGAGTTGTTTAAAATCTGGCTGATTTTGGTGGTTTGTTCAGTTCCTGTTCTTTCTTGGCATTTCGAATCAATTGCCTGATGTGTTGACGATCAAAATTATCGAACTTTTTCGCCAGTTCTTCCAGCAGTGCATGATCACCTTGTAGTAGTTGATCTCTCCACTGCTCAAGCTGATGAAATGCTTTCATATCATCTTTATGTGGTTGTTGTAATTTATACAACATTGTCCGTATGGATTCTTCATCTTCCTTCGGCATCAAGCTACCTATGTACTGTAATTGGCGGCGTATTGCACCATGCTTGAGAGACTTTGCAGCAATGACAGCATCTCTGAGTTTGTCTGATATTGGAATATCGACTAATTACTTAGCAGGTAATTCGACAAGTTGTTGACCCAGTGCTTGTAGTTCATGCATCTCGCGTTTGATTTTCGATTTGCTCTTCTCCTGCTCCTCGTTATCATCATCGGCGACTGTCTGATATTGTCTCTCCTGATGTACACGATTATTTTTATCTCTATCCGATTTTTTCATGTCCGTTTTTTCGTTACCTTCATTGGGGAAATATCTTGCATTAAAGATTGATCCCTATTCATTATTTTTTAAAGGGTAATAGTTCGGCCGCATTATTTCGATAGTTCTCCATGAGGCTGGCTTCTCTCTTTGTATAATCTCTGATTGCAGTAGCAAATGCAGGATCACATATCCAATGTGCAGAATAGGTTTTCACTGGTTCAAACCCCCTGGCAATTTTATGTTCGCCTTGTGCACCAGAATCAAATCGTTGCAAGTGATTATTAATGCAGTATTCTAGCCCCTGATAATAACAGGCTTCGAAGTGCAAACTATGATATTCCTCATAACATCCCCAGTAGCGACCATAATAACTATCCCCTGTCACCAGACTAAAGGCAGCACCGACATAGGTATTGTCTTTCACTGCCAATATTAATAACAATTGTTCTGGCATTGTTTCAGCTATTTCTTTGAAAAATTTAAGGCTCAAATACGGTGGATTACCCCGCTTTAGATAGGTCATCTGATAAAACTGAAAAAATACATTCAAATGTTGTTCTGTGAACTCTTTGCCTTGTATTTGATGCAAGACAATATTCTGATCATTGATAAAACGTCTTTCACGCAATAGATTTTTTCGTTTTCTTGAGTTAAACGTATCAAGATAATCTTTAAAATCCCTGTAGCCTTTGTTTGCCCACCTGAATTGAACACCTTCTCTAACGGCTAAATTTTCAGATCTGAATATCTCTGATTCCGCAAAGGTTGGATACAAACAATGCCATGTAGAGATGTTATTCTCTTGTGAATTTTCAGTGATGAAATCCAGAATTGATTTTATAACAGCCGGTTTGTCGATACCTGCTTTGACGAAGAATCTTTCACCTTCGCAAGGCGTGAAGGGAATCGCCGTTAACCATTTCGGATAATATGACAAGCCATGCTGCTGGTACGCATTAGCCCATTCGAAATCAAAAACATATTCACCATGCGAATGTGATTTTCTATACATGGGCATCAATGCAATTAATTCATCTTCGTCATACACTAGACAGTGTTGTGGTGCCCAGCCTGTTTCATCACTGACACACGCACTATTTTCAAGTGCATGGAGAAATTCATAACGAATGAAAGGATATTCAATACCCGTTACCCTGTTCCAGTCTTCACGGGACACCTCTTGGATATGACTAATCAGGGATAATTTCATCGTGCACTTTAACTATTCCTACCGGGTATATTTTTACTAGATAAATAGTATTTAATCTGGCAAGTTGATATCTCTATAGTAACATCGTCAAAATTAAATATTAAAAATGGACAAACCTTTTTCCCAAGCTTGTGAAAACAATAAAGATCCTATTCTTTCTATTCTTAAACGTGTTTTTGAACATCCCTGTGAAATACTGGAAATTGGTAGCGGCACAGGGCAACACGCCGTGCATTTCGCCACACATTTACCTCATATTTACTGGCAACCATCTGATCAAGCTATCCATTTACAGGGAATTAATGCGTGGGTCGAAGAGGCGAACCTCAACAACATAAAAACACCTCTAGAGCTTGATGTTAATCACCAACCCTGGCCTGTCACAGACATCGAGGCTGTATTTACAGCAAATACTTTACATATCATGAGTTGGGAGAATGTTCAGATCTTGATTCGATCATTAGGTGAACACATGCGATCTGGTGCAAAATTTTTTTGCTATGGCCCTTTCAATGTTGGAGGGATTTACACCAGTGATAGTAATGCCCGCTTTGATATCTGGTTGAAAGAACAAAACCCTTTAAGCGCTATCCGTGATCTGGAAGCTTTGGCTTCACTGGCGAATGATGCCGGGATTAATTTGTTGGAAGATATTGCTATGCCTGCAAATAATAAACTATTAATCTGGGAGGCAGTCTGAACCCTTGATGACTAATCTGATTAATTTTTCTGGACGGGTATTACTTAGAATGCTTGGCTAAGTAACTTTGCTTCTTCTGATCCCGCAAATTGATTGCGTAATAATAACTCATAACTGGAGACGGCATTTTTATCGCCAAGCTCTTTTTCAATACATATCCCCAACCATAAACTTTTTGATGAATGCCTATTAGAATCAAGATAGCGACTTAGATAAACTCTGGCTGGTGAAAATTTTCCTTGTTCATAGGAAAGCTCTGACATTTGAATTAATGCTTGTCCAATCCCGGCGTTCCTTCTTAATGCTTCTTTAAAATAATTCTCAGCCAGTTCAGTTTGTCCATTATTCAGCGCACATGTCCCAGCATTTGTGTAAGCAAGCTCTGGCGTTGCATATAATGGATTATTCGCTGCCTTTGAGAAAGTTGCATCAGCTTCTTCAAAGCGCTGATTTTGACAAAGTAATAATCCATAGTTATTCAATGCAGAAGAATCGGCAGGATTAAGTTTAATTGCCATTTTAAAATTAGCTTCTGCAACTTCATAGTTGCCTAATTTCTGATACAGCACACCAAGCGTATTGTAGGTAGGCGAATAATCCGGTTTGACTTCTCTGGCCCGGTTCAGTTTTCCCAATGCCTCCTCATAAAGCCCTTGATTCATATAAGCAATTCCAAGCTGCAAATTGGCCATGGCAACTTCAGAATTATTAACATGATTACCGCTTGGTTGTGAATAATTATTCACTTTTGCATCATTTTTATAAGCCGTCCGAGTCACTGCAGAACCAACTGCACCGATGAGTGCTGCTGGGCCACACGCTGTTATAAACAGCGATGAAACTAGTAAAATGAGCAAACATAAATTACGCATCTCGCGAGCTTACATCATAAATAGTTAAGTTTAATACCCTAAGTCATTATTTATCATGATAAATTGTATTTTTTATTTGCCGAGAAACGACAAATTAACAGGCTAAAGCAAGAAATAGTCAGAAAATTATGAAGCTGTCTACGGGGTTGGGAGTGTCGTAAGAATTGCGTGTAATTCTCTTAATTTTGATTTAACACGCTGTGCATTGTCGATGCCAATTCTGACCAATATCTTTTGCCCAGCAAAAAGTGCCTCAAGTTCAGGATCTACAAATTGGTAGAACACCTTGGGTCGAATTAGATTAATTGGTTCTTTAATCTCCGGTGCAGCTTGTAAATGATCCACTACCTGAATAAAACGGTCATTGAAATATCGATCTGGATAACCAAGTTCTTCATAGGTTTCCTGAAACAAAGGATAGAATCTAATGTAGAAAGCGACCAGTTTTCTGCTATCAACACGCTCCGCCAAGTTCACAAAATTTGTATAACGATTAAAGTTTTTGTTGTCCAGTAATGACTTATCTTCATTCTGTTCTATTACTTTAAATTTATCTGGCACGTGCTGATTAAACACATAGCGCTGTGGTAATTCCTGATTGGTCATATTATCAATCGTCACAACAAAATGACGTATAAAAGATTTGAACAAAAATAATTCTGCCACATTAGCTAACTGATTGATTGCTGCTGAAATAGCGTCATCACTTTCATCTAATTTGGGGAATGGCTCCACAGCTTGCATAACAGATACATCAGGGGCAATGGGTATTTCTACAGAAGACTGCTCAGATTCATATATTGGTGTTGTACCCGAATTAGTGTCAAGAACCACTGCCGGCATTTTTGTTACAGGGTATTTTATAATCGGCCTGGTATCGTCTCCGGACAGTTTCAGAAAATCGTCAGGCTGGTTAGCGGGGTCATTAATCAGTGACAAATTCATCCTGTTTTGTCTGTTGCCAGGGATAATAAGTCCCAGCTATCGCCAATGAGAAGATTGCCATTACAATTAGAATCGATTCTTTCATTGATGCGCCTTACCTATCGCACTATTGCCGTTCTAGATTGCTAGTATTACTCGTCATAATAAAAACGCGACACAGTTAACGCTCGGTGGTTCAGTATAATTCTCCACCGCCTTTTATTTGCAAAATTCTACCGCTTATCGAGAATTTATTCACTTGATTAGAAATAGTGTTAAATCTATCACTACTAAACAAAGTGATACCTTGCCTTGATATGACCAATCAAACCACCAGCAATCAAATCGCAGAAGCCCAATTAATTGTAGAGCAACTACATAATATGCTACACAAAGATGCACTGCATCGTCTGGAGCTTTTTCAAAAATATGCCTGTGACCCCTATGAAAAGAGGTGATCTCCTGATCTCCATCAGCAATGTGAGCTGATAGAAGCGCTGCGCAGGAGACTAGAAAATATCATCTAACGTCATTCCTGCAACAGATTAGTTCTATTTCACAGATTATTCAGAGCGTCTATTAAGTACCCCAAGCTTTCTGACAAAAGCTGACTGTGGCACGCCAAAGGCTTGCTTCAACATGATGTCGCGATCCCATTTATTCTTGTAACGACTCACACGCCAAGCATTTTTAATTCCGATATGATTAATGTGGTACCAGGGCGACACCAGAGGAAAAGACTGCAAGGGCCAGTCCGTACCATAGATAATTCTTTCTGTAAGTCTTGGATATTTCATAGCCTTTGCCAGATATCCTCGCTTATTCAATTGCGTCAGACTGGAAATGTCAGTATATAAATTTTGAAACTCAGCAAACATTGGCAATATTCTCTCAAAGTTATCCTGACCATCAGACTCCCCCGTTGTTGCTATATGGGCAGCGATCACCGTCACACCATATTGCAGAGGTAATTCAAGTAACCTTGGATCAGCAAAATGATCCTTAGCATTGGCAAATGATTTTTCCATTCCAGTGTGTGTTAATAACGGGATCTTCAATTCTGCCATGCGCTTATAAAATGGAATAAATTTTTCGTCTGAAGGATCGATATACATGATATTGGGGATCCACTTGATCAAAACTGCACCTTGTTGATGTACTTCCTCCAGTAATTCCACGCTATTCTCTCTATTTGGATTAATACTCGCACCAAACAATAAATTAGGATATTTGGCTGTCTGACTAGCGACGAACTCATTCGGGATATAAACCTGTGTTTTACTGTGATCGAGTGTTTTACTTGTCTCATTAATCACACCATCCATCGCTAGTATGATAGCCTGATCAATGTATCTTGATTGTGTTATTTTTTCATTGAGCTTTTTAACCAATATTTGATCACCGTTCTCTTCAAGCTCTTTTTCTGTCACATTCATCCACTTCAAGAAGAATTTAAACCGATAGTTATTTCGCATTTCATCGTTAACGAAATTACCAGAAGACCCAAAGCCTAGCCCGGCAACATGCACATGCCAGTCAATAATATGTGCGTCTTCCAGCGCATCACTTGCAAAAGCAAGTTGATAGCAGACCAGCAGTAAAGTAATAACACATGAATTGAACATCTTCATTTTGATTGCACTGTTTATTTCTCGCAGAGCCAACATTATTCAGTACCACGATAGGTTTTCTATAAAATCTTCCCTGCGACAACATCAGCACTTCCATCAAGCAACTCAGGCATCGTTGCCAAGCCCTCAGTGACTTCTCGTGCCAGGACATCAACATCAGGGTCAAGAGGTAAACATGCCCAAAGTATCCCACTATTCTCACCATGAAAGCAATCACAAGGCGTAACGTATCAAGTGCACACATTACCTTCGGTACCAGAAAAGACCATTCGCGAGGGAATGCTCGCAAGCAAGTAATAAATCCTTACCATTGAGTGTTGCGAATAATGATGAGTTTATACAATTAACAGTAAAAAACTGAAAGACAGTCGGCTTACTATTGAGAGATTAATATTAATTATTCTTGAACAACGCATCCTGTATCTTATGCTTGGCTTGCATAAAATCTTTATGAGAAACATAAATCAGATCAGCAATCTTGCGCACCATATGTTCTTCATATCGATCCAAATGTGAATCCGCATAAGCAACTGACCATAGTAACTCGATGACTTTTATTTTTTGCGCTTGCGTGAACTCCTTGGCAATCAGACGCGTAAATTGATGATAATCGACCGCTTCCGCAGCCTCTGCTTCTGCCAGTTTAAATAATGTATGACTCTTTAATCATCTGAAAGGCCAAACTTCTCGCTTAATGCCTTTTTTAGCTGCCTCGATTTCTTCGGGATGAACTTGGTCATCTTGCTGCATCATCTCAACTAGCAAGGCGGCAGTTGCCAGTTTCAATTGGTGATCAATATCACTACTTTCTTCATGTTGAGATATTATTTTCAAAAAAGTTTTTGATCGCACTTAACATAGGAACTCCTTTTTATTCGGCCTGATCAAAATCGTTTTGACCAAGATCTTCAGCGATTGAATCTGTGATTTGCATATATTGATCGAATGTCTCTCTTTCTTTGGCACTATCGGCAACCGATAGAAAACGTCTGGTTTCCTCCAATGCTTCTTCGGTGCGACCTGACTTCCACAAAGTATTGAATAAAGCGATTGAATATTTCCCTTCGCCCGGAAGCATCAGAATTAATCTTTCAAATACCATCTCGGCTTCTGAGTATTTTTCCCCTATAAAATATGAGCCGCCCAACATCAATAGGGCTGCCTGATTATTTGGATCCTCTTTTAATAATTCAAGTAAACTAAACCGCGCCTTGTCATCTTTTCCCTGTTCTACGAGCGAACGCGCTTCTTCTAATTTTTTTTCTGTTTCTAATGACATAAATAATCCTGATAGTCGTGTTGAACAATATTGCTAGATAATATCAACAAGGGCAATAAAGAAAAATTTATTCTTCGGTTAATAGTTGTTTTGCTGGTGTCTGATGAACACGCTGGATAGAAAAATAACCAGCCGTTAATACCAATAGTGGCACAATAAAAAGACAAAGGATTGTCGTTTTTATATTAAAGACATAATCACCTTCAATAAAATAAGTTGATATTATAAATCCGATAGATAAGTTCAAAGTGTATGCAATCGCACCTGATATTAAACCGATTAATATAAATTGAGAGCGAAATATCTTCTGTATAAGTTCGCTTCTTGCCCCTACAGCTTTATATATCGCCACACTATAACTGCGGCAATGACGCAAGATCATTTCTATCGCAATAAATACAATAAGACTCGCGAACAGTGAAAAATAGAGTATGACCTCAACTGCCGTACTAATTTGTTGTATGATGCCCCGGATTCGCGTCAACATAAAATCAACATCAAAAAATGTTGCATTTGGGAAATGTTGAATAAAATCTGGCAATAAAGTTCTTTGCGATTGCTTCAGGTGCATACTCGACAAATAAGTTACCGGCAAACCATCCAACGCCCCCGGATAAAATATCATATAAAAATTAGGCGTAAACGACTCCCACTCTACAGATCGCAAGCTCGTCACTTCGGCTTCTAGTTTGTGTGTTTCTACGGTAAATTCCAGTATGTCTCCAAGATTAATTTTTAGATTCTCTGCTACACCTTCTTCGACTGACACGGTTATTTTTGCTGGCGGGGCATCAGGACTGTGCCATTGTCCTGAAATAATCTTATTATTCAGTGGTAATTCTAGTCCCCAGGATAAAGATAAATCGCGGTTTAAGGATTCATCCTTCTTTACTTTCTCCTTACTGACATACTCACGTACTGGCTCATCATTGATAGCGCTCAAACGTCCACGCACGATGGGATATAGTGGACTATGTGAAATATTATTTTGCTGTAGTTCTGCGAGAAAATTTTGCTGATCTTCTGCAAACAGATTAATGGCGAAGAAGTTAGGGGCATTCTCCGGCACTTTCGATTGCCAGGAAGATACCAGATCATCACGCAAAGTTTGAATCAGAGCGAGAGAAAAAAAAGTAATAGCAATCGCAATAATCTGTAAGCTCGTCATACGTCGGTTAGCACCTAGCATACGCGCACCCAATCGGGTTGAAACAGTTTGTGTTCTACTTCGCTTAATAATCCAACGAATAAATAATTGTGTTAAGCCGTAAGCCATGAGAATAAACGCACATAATCCTGCAATAATATAAAAACTGATCAAAATATCTTGTGTGCCAACATAAACTATAATAGCTAAACCGATAGCCATTGACGTCACAGTAAAAATAACAGGCTGTTTCTGTGCTTCAGCATGATTCAACAAAAGTTTGGGGGGCGTCTTTAATAAATGACTCAAAAATGGCCAAGAAAAACTGATCACAACAATGAGTGCAGTAATGCTACTCAGCAGAAAAGGCTCAATACCAGGCGGCGGTAAAGTAGAGGGGATAAGATCACCTAGACTATTGAGAATGAAATAATGCCCGATACCGCCAATGGATAAACCAATCAATATTGCAATAAAACTAAATAAAAAAAATGGAAACAGAATTGCGCCATGTAATCGCTTGCCACGTAGACCAAGACAGCGCAGTACAGCATATTGACAGGTCATTTCATTGGCATATTGATAACTGACCAAAGCAGCGCCCACAGCCCCCAATAAAATCGCAATCAGCACCGTAACATGTAAGAAACGGTATGCGCGTTGCAGCTTATTGGCCATCGCTTCATTGGTATCTTCAATAGTCTCAAACTTCTGGTTGGGTTGCAGGGTAGCTTCTAGATTTTTTTTCAATTCTTCTAATGCACGTGTTTCGCTAGCAAATAAATAATGATAGCGTAAGCGACTGCCTGGTTGTATGATTTGGGTTGAAGCGACATCATCCCAATGCATCAGAATACGTGGTGTAAAACTGTAAAAACTACTACCTCTATCAGGTTCGTAGATCACCACACGCGTAATCTTGAGCGCACGTTCACCAACCTCCAAAGTTTCGCCTAGAGACAAACCCAACTCATTTAACACGCGATTTTCTACCCAGACTTCGCCAGCCACGGGGCCATGCGACATCGGGATCGCCTCACCATATAAAGTATTGCTAACTAGCAGTTCACCACGTAAAGGATATTTATCAGTAACAGCCTTAACACTACTTAAGATAAACGCATCATTGGCATTAGCCATGGTAGTAAAACGTAAGGTAATGGCCTGGGTGATAGATTGTTTTAATGAAGTTTCACTAACAATGTCTAATTGTTCTGCTTGTAACTCGGTGGTGGAATTAAGCACCAAATCAGCGGCTAAGACTTCCTTTGACTGACTAACAAATAGTTTTTCTAATCGATCACCTAACAAGGTAATACTAAAAGTCACAGCACAAGCAATTGCAATTGCAACACAAAACAATCGAATGGCTCCCAAACGCCATTGTCTCTTAATCAGTCGGCTATAAAAGGAAAACATGATTAAATCTGTTCGATTTTACCTTGCGTCAATCGAAAACAACGATCACAGCATTTAGTTAAAGATTCATCATGCGTGACTAGGATTAAAGTTGTACCATGCTCCTGGTTAAGTTCAAATAATAGGTCGATCATATTTTGTCCTGTCTCAGTGTCCAGATTACCGGTCGGTTCGTCTGCCAGAAGCAACGGTGGATTGGTTGCGAATGCACGAGCAATAGCCACACGCTGTTGTTCACCGCCCGACAAGGTCGTAGGGTAATGACCTAAACGATGCTCCATACCGACACGCACCAATAACTGTTTGGCAATCGTTTCCGCATCAACCTTGTCATTAATCTCCAATGGCAACATAACATTCTCAAGAGCGGTAAACCCCGGTAATAAATGAAAAGCTTGAAATACAAAACCGATATACTGATTTCGTAGTTCTGCACGTGCATCTTCATCAAGGGACTCTATGATCTGCTGGAATAATTGAATACTGCCAGAGGTCGAAACATCAAGGCCAGCGAGTAAACTGAGCAAGGTCGTTTTCCCGGAACCCGATTGACCGATGACAGCAATGGTCTCGCCAGCGTTTATCTCAAGGTCAATATTCTCAAGAATAGAAATTGAACCTTCTGTAGACTTAACGACCTTATTAACCTGACGACAGGTAACTATTTGAGAATTTGAAATGATTTTATCCCGTGTTTTTATTTTATCGCTCATTATCTTTACAACACCATCTACTATAAATGCAAATACCATACTTATTATGGGTGATAGCCTAAGTGCCGCTTATGGTATCGAATTAGAACAAGGTTGGGTCAATTTGTTGCAAATCAAGCTCAAGCGAGAGCAAATCGCGGATAAATCATGGCATATCATCAATGCCTCCATCAGTGGAGAAACAACTGCGGGAGCATTAAGTCGTCTGCCAGAACTATTAGATAAACACAAACCACAACTCTGCATCATTGAACTGGGAGCGAATGACGGAGTTCGAGGTATGCCGCTCAACAATATGCTGGATAATCTGAATAAAATGATCATTCAATGCAAACAATATGGACAAGTAGCTTTGCTAGGAATGCAGTTACCGCCGAATTATGGAAAAAAATACATCGAAGAATTCAAGCAAAAATTTGAGCTTGCCGCAAACAACAATGAAGTAGCTTTTTTACCTTTTCTATTTGATGGATTTGCCAAAGATGGAAAATATTTTCAGGTCGATGGCATGCACCCAACAGCAGTAGCTCAAGAAAAAATATTAGCAAATATTTGGCCAGTACTTTCACCATTGCTACTTAAATAAAAAAAGAAAACAAGCGCGATTGAAAGTCCAAAATAGATAACCATTGCTGAGCAATACCCAAACGGTTCTTCATTCTTGAGAATGGCACGCCCAGTATGTCTATCTTTGGCATAGACTTCTCCCGTATGCAAACTATTAAAGCGTATAACAAAATAACAATATGCCAAGACCGCCAAATGCACTCATGGAGAATCTCCATTACTCATTAATGTATAAATAGATCATGAATCTACTATAAGTCGTCAAAAGATTTGGCATAGGTCGCATAAAAAGTTAACAGAGACTTACGTTCATTATAGCCCTGTTGCATTGATTCACCCAGTGCCCTAGATGCTCTATCCTCCTCTGTTGTCATGTTTCGATTTTAATCATGGCACGACGATCCATGATTTCATGGTAACAGCCAAAGAACCTATCGGCAGGTGTAATATTAGCCAATGACTCATGAATAGCCTTCATAGTTATAGTCATGGACAAACTGTCTGATAGTATTTTCTAAATCCCACGGATAGTAGCAATGTTCCAGTTTCACCACATTCTTCATGGAGCGATGATAGCGCACAATCTTTCCCTGTGTCATTGGGTGGTACGGTGCCCCACGAGTCGGTTCCATCTGATGCTGGCCCAGATAAACTAGAAACGTACGAAACATGGTTGTGCAGCGGTGTTGATATAATCAACATCTGTTTGATTCTTAGGATTTTGAAAGGGCGGCGATTAGGGGTGCAGTGAAGTCATCTGGCGCTGGGAAGGTGAGGCGTTTGGGAATACCCCAGCATCAGGCAGTGTCAGTGTCAACCTTCGCTTTCCTGGACAATACTATGATGCGGAGACTAATCTGCATTACAACCACTTTAGATATTATGATCCTGAGTTAGGCAGGTATATTACCAGTGATCCGATAGGGTTGAGAGGTGGCATGAATACGTATGGGTATGTATATCAGAATCCTGTTATGTATTATGATCCTGATGGAAGTATTGTTGTCTTGAATCCTTTGACGGGCGCTGCTGCTGGGGCATTTGCTGGTACCTATTATGTTACACGTGATTTTAAAAAAGCATTTTTCGCAGGTGTTAAAGGTGCTGCTTTCGGACTTGCCAGTGGTTTTGTAGCGGGATTCCCGGGACGGCTTGCCGTCAGCGTTGGTATTGCTCTGAATTTATTATTGAACGCTGCTGCGGGCGCAAGTGCAGAAGAGTCAGATGGCTTGGATCTTCCTTTCTGGTCCTGCTTACTGAATCCTAATGCCCCTAATTGTCCGCAAGATGATGCGGACATCTGCCAGTAAGTTTAGCCATCTTGGATCTAACAACACTATTTTGCCTCATCTGTTGTATCGCGGCTATTGTTTTTGTTGAAAAGAACAAAGCCGATGGCTATCAGGTAGTCCACTATAAACTTTACTTCTGTATCGCCAATTTTATTATTTTTTCTTATCTTATAGTGCGTGATGACGTTGACATTACCGAGATCAAGCTACTATTTGGTTTTCTTGGTGGATCATTAGGTCCGATGCTCTGGGGGCATTGGCTCTATAGTGAGATATTTGAAAGCAGTAAGGAGCCCTCTAAGATCAGCTACAAGATCTTTCAGATGTACATTTTCTTGCAGGTTGTATTCATTTTTTCTCTAGCAGTTTCTGATGTTGTTTCAGGGCTTTTTGGCTTAAGTTTCTGATGTTGTTTCAGGGCTTTTTGGCTTAAAGCCCACAGTTTGAAAAACATGAAAGAATACAAAAGAGCGTTTGTAATAGTACAAAAATAAATGACTGCCCTAAAAAGGTCTTTCTTTTTATACGCCAACAAGAGTAACGGCTTTATGCAGGATAGGCGCGTGCAAAATAGCCCATTGAGTGCTGACAAGGTGCCGAACTGGTAGTGGCAAACCATCCCTAGCCTAAGCTTGAGGCCTTATTGTCATTCGATGAACTGGCCAAACCTTAGGTTAAGCTCTATTCGGTTAAAGGTCATAAAGAAAAAGGCGTGGCCTTTGGCTTACGCGCCCTGGTGTTACAATTCATGGAAGATATGAGCGACCGTGAAATGGAATGTTTTTTGCGAATGGATTTTTTTGCAAGAGAATGTTCTTTGCAAAAGAACACTTCTGGAACATGCTGTTACCCATTGGGCTTAGGAGAGAAGACCCCAGATCACAGTAATCTTGGTGATTGTCGAAAACGTGATGATCTTCGAGAACGCTTAGACACAGAAAACTGAATGACGGTTCTTAACCGTGTTGGTGAAGAACTGAAGTCTATGGGTTTAATGCGCCAAGTGTTGACCTTTGTTGCTGCCAGTCACTTAGGTGAGTCAGCTAAGCACTTGGGACGATAGAGATCGTGCCATTCAGGCCGGTTTAGAGAAGTTTAATCATAAGACCGCTGAAACAATAACGGTTGCTCAGCAGGCACGCTTTGGTGGTAAGGGCGGTAACAAGTTTTGCTAGGGTGATAAAGAACACATATTGATTGCTAGGCGAAGTGGTTTAATCAATAAGATTGCGGCCACATCAGCGATAATAACCGATGCTGAAGGGCTTGCTCACGTTTGCCCCACAGGAGGTGCTTTTTTTGGTGATAAGGGGCGATAAGGGGCACTGTGTGAACCTGGGCAAAACCACCATCAAGCGCAAGGGCTGTCATGATGCCACGATCAAGCCAGCCAATATGCAGGGCAAAGAGACTAAATTAAAGAGCGTTGGCTTGCAGCCATGCGTTCAGCCTATGAGCGTGTCTTTGCTCACCGTAACCGGCGGGTTGATTATCGTGGTTTGCAGAAGGTGCAATCTCAGTAGGCATCCGTGTACTGACTTTCAACCGCAAAAGAGTGATGACGCTGGGGTTTGAAGACATAGATAGATTGGGTTTTGAAGACATCAATTTAATACCTGCCCAAGGTAAATACTAGGGTAAATACTAGGGTAAATCCGCCTTCCATTTACCTAAAGGGCAGATTTAAGGCACTAATAGCCTAAAATAGCCCATTGGGACTTAAATAAAGCGGACTATTGTCGTTTATTTGAACAAATATGTGAATTTTGACATTATTCTTAAATTAACCAACAAGCCAAGTAATATGCGATACAAAACAATTAAAGAAGAAATTTCGTTCCCCTTGTTGGTTATGGAAAGCTCCGAATATTCGTCTAATCAGTGCGTATTTCGTGATGATGGGGCGGGTGTCTGGTTATACCAATCGAATTGTCTGGAGTTTATGGACAAACTAGTCGAAAAGTACCCGGATGGTAAATTTGATATGATCTTTGCAGATCCGCCTTATTTTCTTTCAAATGGCGGCATAAGTTGCCATGCAGGGAAAATGGTTAAAGTTGATAAAGGGAAGTGGATTGCAGAAACTGGCGCTTTTCCAAAATAAGGAGAAATAAAAGATAATGATGCAATATGAACAAGTGATTGATGTAATGGCAAATCTCGGCGGTTTCGCCACCTTTGGACAATTATATCAGCACACAGATGTTACAAATTGGGGAACGCAAACGCCTTACGCCACCATAAGGAGAATCGTTCAGGATGAAAGGTTCTTCTTCAAGATAAAACCCGGATTGTGGGCACTACGGTCTCACAAGAGCAAATTGCCCGACCATGTTAATTTCAAAGACGATATTAGTAAGAAGCAGCGCGAGGAGTATGACCACTATTATTATCAAGGACTGTTATTGCAAATTGGCAACCTTGCCGATTACGACACATTTGCTCCCCACCAAGATAAGAATAAAGAATTTCTGAACAGTACGATTGGCGAAGTCAGAACGATGCCCGAGATTTACCAGTTCGGCTACCCTGGTTTCATCAAGCATGCAAAAACTATTGATGTTTCGTGGTTCAATTCGCGAAAAATGCCTGTGTACTTATTCGAGGTTGAGCATTCAACGTCAATGGACAGGTCTTTAATAAAATTCAACGAGTTGACGGATTTTAATGTACGCTGCTTTATCGTTGCCGATAAAGCAAGAAAGAAAGAGTTCGACTCCAAAATGGTGTTGCATACATTTAAAACATTGAAAAACAGAGTTGTATTTTATGATTACGAAAGATTGTCAAAATGGCATGCAAGTTGCCATAAGAGCAAAGCGGTTGCCGCGATTTAATCCTTGCCACTCTCCCATGCCCCGCCCTAATGCAGAAACCAGTAATAGACGATAAAATTACACGTTAAATGAAATGGGAACGAGATTATGAAAGAAATTAAATTTACCAACAAAGAAATAAACAGCCTTTTTCTAATGGTGAACTATCTAATGGATAGCGAACAAAACCATTATATGGAAAGCATGGTATGTTGCGGTGAAGAACATTGTAATGAGGATGACTCTGACCATATTTATATACATACGAAGCGAATAGAACAAGTGCTAAAGCAAACTACAAACCTGTGATTTCAAGCGAAAACAATATCTTAAACTGGTGTCCTCATTGGACTTAAAAGTTGAATGCGTTTATGTCTTGAACGATTGGTTCAAACACCCAAGATATAAAGATGTTTTGGATTATATTCATAGCGTGAATTGCCACTATAAATTTAATGAGTTACCGTTAGCATGGTTA
The DNA here is from genome assembly GCA_965261165.1 of Gammaproteobacteria bacterium. Classification (GTDB taxonomy): domain Bacteria; phylum Pseudomonadota; class Gammaproteobacteria; order Eutrophobiales; family Eutrophobiaceae; genus SMWN01. The sequence goes on from OZ253445.1 coordinate 2,023,984, forward strand.
GGATTGCCTAACCCACAGAGTTAAGTGTAACGAGAAATGAGGATAGGCGATGTCTGCCATATCCAGCACCCGACCGGACTTGTAGTGAACCTGGGTCAGGCACAGCCGCCGCCAGAAGATGGCTCAGCCTTTGTGGCGTGCCGGGATTTATCGGTGCTGGATGACATCCTGGGCGAGCGTTTCGAGCGGACGGTGAGAAAGGACAACTATGTGCACTTTGAAGGACGGGTATTGCAGATCCCAGCAGATCGTCACCGCTGCCATTATGTGAAGGCGAAGATCCGGGTTCTGCGTTTATAGCGATGGTAGCTTATCCATTCACCACAGCCCGGGAGCTGGCAAGGTATGACGCCCTAAGGTCATGAGCTCTCAGATAAACTACTGGTTGCAGTATTAATGTCTGCGGCTCAGCCGGTAGTTGCGAGGCACCTCTGGGAGCCTTCTAGTAATCAAACCAAAAGCGGACAATCGTGGACAATCCCAATCGTGGATAATCTATGTGTTACAGAACTGGATATTTCTATTTGTTGCTAACAGGCATTTGCGCTTTGGGTTGACAGCGCTAAACTGGTGCAGAAATGAGAAATCAGCTAGATGAGGTGAGGTTTGGTGCTTGGGTGTGTTAATCAGATATGAATCGCCCGATCATCAACGTCCAAGGCGGCTTCGTGTAAAGCCTCTGAGAGTGAGGGATGTCCATGAATGGTGCGGGCAATGTCTTCACTGCTGGCATCAAATTCCATGGACAATACGGCCTCAGCAATGAGCTCTGAGGCATTAGGGCCTAGTATATGTACCCCCAAAATTTTATCGTTGTGCTTGTCGGCCAATATTTTGACCATGCCTGTTGTGTCTCCTGTGACCCTAGCCCGGCTGTTGGCAACAAAGGGAAATGCGCCTACTTTAAAATCAATGCCATTTTCTTCTAGTGCCCGTTCGGTCATTCCCACCCAGGCAATCTCCGGCCAGGTGTAAATAACCCAAGGGATTGTCTGATAATTGACATGCCCACCCATGTTATCTGCCTGTCCAGCAATTCGTTCAGCCACAGCTACGCCTTCTTCCGATGCCTTATGAGCCAACATAGGCCCCCTGACAACATCGCCGACAGCGTAGATATTTGGCAGATTGGTTTGGCATTGATCATCAACCTTGATAAATCCTCTTTCATCCAGTTCCAGGCCACATGCTTGAGTATCAAGACCTTCTGTATTAGGAGTGCGGCCCACGGCAACGATCAGTTTATCAACGCTGATCTGTTGCTTGCCTTCTGTATCTTCGTAGATGACGATGACTTCCTGATTGTTTGAGCCAGTGCCCGTCACTCTTGCCCCAAGCCTGATATCCAGACCTTGTTGGCTTAGAATTTTATAGGCTTCGTCTGACAGTTGATCATCAACAGGTTCAAGGAATGTATCTAGGGCTTCAAGAATAATCACTTCAGATCCGAGGCGATTCCAGACGCTGCCTAATTCCAGACCAATAACCCCAGCACCAATGATGCCGAGTTTTCTGGGCGTCTCATCAAAGGCAAGTGCTCCAGTAGAATCAACGATCCTGTCATTATCAACCTTAGCCGGTGGGATCTTCGTTGGTTTGGAACCCGTGGCGATAATGATGTGTTTGGCAGCAGCAATAATTGTTTCTTTATCCTCAGGTGATGAAGGCAAAACTTCTATTTGATAATGGTCTGCATCATCTTGTGTTGTGATGCGTCCGCGACCATGCAAGAGATCAATATTGTTTTTTCTAAATAGACTGGCGATGCCTTGTGTCAGTATCTGCACGGTCTTGTCCTTGCGTGTGAGCATTTTCTCAACATTCATACTGGCAGCAGAAATATTAATACCATGGTCAGCAGCATCATTCTTAAGATATGAGTAATGATGTGTCGACTCCAATAATGCCTTGGAAGGGATGCAGCCAACATTCAGGCAAGTACCGCCTAACGCAGGTTTGTCGCTTTTATTACTCCAGCTTTCAACACAAGCGACGGATAGTCCTAATTGTACACAACGAATGGCGGCGACATATCCACCAGGCCCAGCACCGATAACAATGACGTCATAATTTTGCATTAATTTTCTCTAAACCTTCAAAGCTAAATTTTTAATAAGAGTCTTGATGGATCTTCAATTTGTTCTTTAATCAAAACCAGAAATTGTACGGCTTGACGCCCATCAATGATTCGATGGTCATAAGACAGTGCCAGATACATCATAGGTCTAATCACGACTTTACCATTCTCGGCGATAGGTCGTTCCTGGATCTTGTGCATGCCAAGAATGGCGCTTTGTGGTGGATTAATAATTGGTGTAGAGAGCAAAGACCCAAAAATACCGCCATTGGTGATAGTAAACGTACCGCCAGTGAGTTCTTCAATGGTGAGTTTTCCGGTGCTGGCTTTTTGAGCGAATTCAGTAATTCTGGATTCAATGGCTGCAAATGAAAGTGTGTTTGCATCTCTTAGAACTGGTACCACTAAACCACGCTCAGAACTAACCGCGATGCCTATATCGAAATAGCCACGATAAAGAATGTCTTCACCTTCGATAGAGGCATTGATGACAGGAAATTTCTTTAATGCTTCGACCGTTGACTGGGTAAAAAAAGACATGAAGCCTAATTTAACACTGTGGGCTTCCATAAATTTATTTTTGTAGCGGTTACGCAGATTCATCACAGGTTGCATGTTGATTTCATTAAATGTTGTTAGCAGGGCATTCTCATGTTGAGCAGCTAGTAGTCGTTCTGCAGCTCGTTTGCGCAATCGCGTCATAGGCACGCGTTCTTGAGGGCGTTGTTTCTTGTTTGCGTCTGTCGCAGGCATTACAGCTTTCGGTGATTGTTTTTCTGTTTCAGTATTTTCTGACGTTACAGTTTCTGGCACAACATCTTCTTGAGCAGGAGTAGGATTTGCTGGAATTTCCTGACTAAGAACAATCCCTAGGTGATTAAGAATATCTTCCTTGGTTATTCGGTCTGGATGCTTGTGTGTCGTAATATCCGATATTTGAAGATTTTTTTCTGACAATAAATGCCTGACAGCAGGACTTAATTTAGGCGTGTTCTCAACTGGATTGGCAATCGCTTGCCGTATTAGTTCGGGTTCAGGCTCGATTTCAGGTTCAGGAACAGGAACGAATTCTTGTTCAGCTTCAGACGTAGGGCTGGGTTTGGGATCTAGCAGCATGTGTTGTTGAGGCGCATCTTTAATTGCATTTACTTCAGGCTTTTCTTTTTTATTGCTTGCAGCAGACGTTTCAACGGTTGATGTTTTTTCTGTATCAATTCTGGCAATCAATTCATCACTTTCAACGTCTTCGCCGTCCTGTTTCAGAATTTCAATCAAAATGCCGTTGGTCGGGGCAATAACTTCCAGCGTGACTTTGTCTGTTTCGATATCAATCAGGTTCTCACCACGCTTAACGGAGTCGCCTATTTTTTTATGCCATTGAAGCAAATTTGCTTCGGCGACAGATTCTGCAAGAACAGGAACTTTTATTTCAACGGTCACATTTTTCTCCTTCGGGAATACATTTTATGATTATACACTGGCAAATTGAGTCAAGTTAGGATGACGCTTCTTCTATACGTGACTTCAAGCTTGTCCAGACGCAGGGCGTCAGCCACGAGTTGCCTTTGTTGTTCCAGATGTTGCGACATATAACCCACAGCAGGTGATGCTGAATAAAACCGTCCTGCATAACCCATGACATGATGATCGTCGATGCACCCAATCAGTGTGCCGCGAGATTGCAGGTAATACCAACTCCCCTGATTTTTAGGTTCCTCCTGTACCCACACGACTTCTTTCAGATTTGGATATTTTTCGATGACCGCCCTGACTTCATTCTTTGGAAACGGAAATAGTTGTTCTATGCGGGCGACCGCAATATTTTCTATTTTCTTGTCCCGACGTTCTTCGAGCAGGTCGTAATAAACCTTGCCTGTGCAAAATAGTAAACGGGTCACCGCAGCAGGACCCAGTTCATCAATTTCACCGATAACTACCTGAAATCTACCCGACATCAATTCTTCTACAGGTGAACAGGAAAGCTTACGACGCAATAAACTTTTAGGTGACATGATAATCAGTGGTTTTCTGTAAGGACGTAACATTTGACGCCTTAATATATGAAACATTTGAGCGGCAGTACTGGGAACGCACACTTGCATGTTTTCTGCTGCACAAAGCTGTAAGAACCTTTCTAGCCTCGCAGAGGAGTGTTCGGGCCCCTGTCCATCGAAGCCATGCGGAAGAAAAACAACGAGTCCGCAATAGCGTCCCCATTTTGCTTCACAAGAACTGATAAATTGATCGAAAACAACTTGAGCGCCATTGGCAAAATCACCAAATTGAGCTTCCCAGATGACCAGAGCATTGGGTTCAGCACAACTGTAGCCATATTCATAAGCCAGCACGGCCTCTTCTGAAAGTGTTGAATTAATTACCAAGAAATTAGCTTGATCTTCACTCAGGTGTTGCAAGGGTAGCCATGTTGTTCCATCTTCCTGATTATGAATCACGGCATGACGATGGAAAAATGTTCCTCGTCCACTATCTTGTCCTGAAATTCTTACTGGGTAACCCGCTTCAAGTAGACTGGCATAGGCCATGGTCTCAGCAAAGCCCCAATCCATATCTTGCTCACCGTTACCCATTTTAATCCTATTATCAAGGATGCGCTTAACACTTTTATGTAATCGATAACGCTTGGGGAGGGCGATGATTCTTGCAGATAGTTGCTTGATAGTGTCGCCATCAAGCGTTGTGTCAACTTGTGTGTCCCAGGCAGTGCCAATGTAGGGAGAAAAATCAATATGAAATTTAGTATCTATATGATCCGCATGTTTGCTAGATACTTTTTTATTCTCATCAAGGGAGGCGATATAGCTATCCACTATTGCATCAACGTCCTCATCATCAATCAAACCTTCAGTGAGCAGTTTTTCCGTGTAGAGATGTCTCACTCCTAGATGCTGACGTATACGTTGATACATGATCGGTTGTGTCGCTGCTGGCTCATCGGTTTCGCTATGTCCTTGTTTGCGAAAGCAGACCATATCGACAACAACGTCCTTGTGAAATTCCATCCTGTAATCAAGCGCCAACTGGGCGACGAATGCCACGGCTTCTGGATCATCTCCATTGACATGAAAAATGGGAGCTTGCACCATTTTTGCGACATCGGTGCAATAAAGTGTTGATCTGGAATCAAGCGGATCGCTGGTGGTAAACCCAATCTGGTTATTAATGATAATGTGTACTGTGCCGCCCGTGGCATAGCCTCGTGTCTGCGAAAGGTTGAATGTTTCCATGACAACCCCCTGACCTGCGAATGCTGCATCACCATGGATGACAACAGGTAGCACTTCATCTCTGGCAAAATCTTTTCTTCTTTCTTGACGTGCGCGGACAGATCCTTCGACGACTGGATCCACAATCTCAAGGTGAGAAGGATTGAAGGATAGCGTCAGGTGGACATTGCCTCCGGGTGTTTCAATATCAGACGAGTAACCAAGATGGTATTTCACATCACCAGATCCAGAACCCTGAACATTTTTACCTTCGAATTCGTCAAATAACTCGTCAGGATTTTTGCCAATAATATTCACAAGCACATTCAAGCGGCCTCTATGCGCCATGCCAATGACAATTTCCCCAATGCCAGCCGTGCCTCCGGATTGAACTAGAACATCCAGCAGAGGGTTCAGGCTTTCACCACCTTCCAGTGAGAAGCGTTTTTGTCCAACGTATTTGGTGGCCAAATATTCTTCAAGGGTATTGGCGGCAATAATGCGTTCCAGAATACGTATTTTTTCCTGTTTATCGAATTGCGGTGTTGCACGGCAGGATTCAAGACGTTGTTGAATCCAAAGTTTGATTCTGGTTTCATTGATGTGCATGTATTCCACGCCAATTGACCGGCAATAGGTTTTCCGAATAATACTGATGATTTCATGCAGCGGGATTTCATCTTCTGCATGCAATGAACCTGTGTTAAATGCCGTTTCCATGTCTGTTTCAGTTAATCCATAGTAGGCAGGGTCAAGCTCTGGTACATTGGGTCTCTCATATTGTTTCAGTGGGTCAAGATCGGCCTGTCGATGACCCTGAAAACGATAGGCATTGATCAATTGCAGGACAGCAGCCTGTTTTTGATGGGCAGCCGCATTGGCACTGACACTGGTGGTCGGGGCCTGTCCTTTTTTTCGTGCTGCTTCAGTATGGGCTTTGTGTATGGCTGAGCGAGGGGTATCTTGATGACCACTGGTATCTGAGAGTTGCAAGGTATTGAAATAAAGCTGCCAGCTATCACCGACATTTTTTGGGTTTCTTAGATAGGCCTCATACAGTTTTTCTATGTACCATGCGTTTCCACTGTATAGAATTGAAGACACTAACTCATTCATAGGTTATCCTTCATCGGGCAAGGCATGCTGAGCTCTGGCATAATTACGCGTATCAAAGTGCTAGGATAAAGAGAAAAACAATAATAGATAATTCTATTTCTCTTCATTTCTCAAGCAGCAGCAGCCGATAATTTAAATTTTTTTGTAAATACTAGTTATGACAAGTTTAAACGAATTAACGATTTTGTCATAAAAAACATAACTGAGGGTTGGCTAACACAGGAGCCGCTATTGTTGCAATGCCATATTAGAGGGTATGTTTAGCGACTTTTTAAATTTGAAACAAATTATTAAGCAGTTTTTTGGGAGGTGTTTTGATGTCTCATACGGTGACAATTACCGATAACAAAACTGGTAAACAGCAAGAGTGCGTAGTGTATAAGGGAACTTATGGCGATCCAGTCATAGACGCCAGAGCGCTCAATAAAGAACTTGGCATGTTCACCATTGACCCTGGCTTTGGCATTACTGCCTCTTGTCGGAGTTCGATTACTTATCTGGATGGAGATAACGGTGTGCTCTTGCACCGCGGTTATCCCATCGAGCAATTAGCGAAACAAAGCAATTATCTGGAAGTTTGTTATTTGTTGCTCTACGGGGAGCTACCATCAGATGCTGAATTTGTTGATTTTCGTGCAGATCTGAATAAGCGAAACATGGTGCATGAGCATCTGGAATGTTTTTATGGTGGTTACCGTTATGATGCCCACCCAATGTCCATGTTGATTGGTGTCACAGGAGCATTATCTTCTTATTACCATGAGGCAATGGACCTCGAAGATCCGGCAGACCGCGATCTGACGGCCAAGCGTATTATCGCCAAGATGCCTATTCTGGCAGCGCATTGCTATAAGCATTCGATGGGTCATCCATTTGTCTATTCACGCGATGATCTGGGTTATGTTGAGAATTTTTTAAATATGATGTTCTCAGTCCCCATGCGTGATTACGAACCCGAGCCCGTTGCCGTTAAGGCACTTGATTTGATGTTGATTCTGCATGCAGACCATGAGCAGAACGCCTCAACATCAACAGTACGTCTGGCGGGTAGTGCCGAGGCTAATCCATTTGCCTGTATTACGGCAGGTATCGTAACCCTATGGGGGCGTGCACATGGTGGTGCTAATGAAGCTGTGTTGAATATGTTGGGTGAGATTGGCGACATTAAGAATATCCCTCAGTTTGTTGCGCGAGCAAAAGACAAAGAAGATTCTTTCCGATTGATGGGTTTTGGTCATCGTGTGTATAAAAACTTTGATCCAAGGGCAACTATTATTCGTAGGGCATGTCATGACTTACTCGAAGCTGTAGACACAACAGTGGACCAGCCATTGCTTGATATCGCCATGGAACTGGAAGAAATTGCGCTAAAAGATGATTATTTCATTGAGCGTAAGTTATATCCTAATGTTGATTTTTATAGTGGTATTATTCTTAAGGCATTGGGGATCCCAACCAGCATGTACACGGTCATGTTTTCTCTGGCTCGATCAGTTGGTTGGATTTCGCAATGGCTGGAATTGATGGAAGATCCAGAATTCAGGATCGGGCGCCCACGCCAACTCTATACTGGTGTTGAAAAGCGTGATTATATCCCGATTGGCAAGCGGTAAAGGCAAAGTTAAAGAGGAGGACTAAAAAAATGAAGTCTCCAGTCCGAGTTGTAGTAACAGGGGCAGCTGGTCAGATATGCTATTCACTACTATTTAGAATCGCTGCTGGTGGAATGCTGGGCAGTGATCAACCTGTAATTTTTCAGATGCTGGAAATTACACCCGCAATGAAAGCCCTAGAAGGCGTGGTCATGGAAGTTGATGATTGCGCTTTCCCACTGGTTGCTGGATTTGTATTAACTGATGACGTTAATGTTGCATTCAAGGATGCGGATTATGCGTTGTTAGTCGGCGCTAAACCACGTGTTGCCGGTATGGAACGTAGCGATTTGCTTGAAGCCAATGGCGGTATCTTCAAGATTCAGGGTAAGGCTCTGAATGACAATGCCAGTCCTGATGTTAAGGTTGTCGTTGTCGGTAATCCAGCGAATACCAATGCCAATACAGCAATGATTAATGCACCGGATCTGAAACCTAGAAATTTTACAGCACTAATGCGTCTGGACCACAATCGCGCCTTGGCACAATTGGCAGCTCAGACCAAATCTGATATCAGTGATATCAAAAAGATGGTCATCTGGGGTAATCACTCAATCACACAATATCCTGATCTGAGTCAGGCCACGGTTGGTGGCAAAGCTGCGCTTGATCTCGTGGATAGAAGTTGGTATGAGAATGATTATATTCCAAGGGTCGCCAAACGTGGCGCCGAAATTATTGAGGCACGTGGTGCTTCCAGTGCAGCCTCCGCTGCCAATGGCGCTATCGATCATATTCGTGACTGGGTATCAGGAACACCAGCCGATGACTGGACTAGCATGGCGATACCTAGTGATGGTAGTTATGGCATTCCTAAAGGTTTGACTTATTCATTCCCTGTGACCTGTAGCAATGGTGAGTATTCTATTGTTCAAGGTTTGGAGATTGACGATTTTAGTCAAGCGAAGATGGATGCGACACAGAAAGAATTGGAAGAGGAGAGGGATGCAGTGGCTAAGATTTAGGTTGTATCTCTTTATGGAATAGTAAGAGAAGCCGCTCATTGAACGCCTCTAGTATGTTCACGACTGCAAGGATTCAGGAGTAATTACCGAGAGATTTTATAATCTTTAACATGGCACGTAGATTAGGCAAGGCACTAGAGATGGACAAGGCGGCAATTGGCGTGAACCGCAAAATCGCTGGGCTTTTCTTCCTGCGAACCAGAAGCTGAAAACAAGGCGAAGCGTCATCTGCGAAAATTTAATGGCGTGCTGGCGCATTTGATATAAACTGCTGTCTGAAGACGAAATGACCAGACGCGCGACGATATAACATGCATGACACTCTACCTTTTCTGAATCATTCAGATTTTCCTGTCATCAACAGACGTAAGACAGAAATATTGCAGATTAATATTGGGTTACGTTGTAATCAGCAGTGTGTCCACTGCCATGTGAATTCTAGTCCAAAACGCACTGAAAAAATGGATGAAGCAACCATTGCTTCAGTTTACGATTATGTAAAAAATAGTGATGTACATACACTGGACATCACAGGAGGTGCACCAGAATTACATTCTCAATTCCGCGAACTGGTAGTTAAAGTCAAGACACTAAATATCAAAGTGATTGATCGTTGTAACTTAACCATATTGAGTGAACCCGGTCAGGAAGATCTGGCTGAGTTTTTGGCAGAACAACGGGTAGATATTATCGCCTCATTACCCTGCTACCAGAAAGAGAATGTCGACAAGCAACGTGGCAAAGGTGTGTTTGAATTAAGTATTGAAGGATTGCAGCAATTAAATCGTCTGGGTTACGGAAAATCTGGCTCTAATTTGAATTTACACCTTGTTTATAATCCTCAAGGCCCCGAGTTGCCGCCAGATCAAGCGCTACTTGAAGCATCTTATAAGGAAATACTAATGCAGGATCATGGCATCGAATTCAATCAATTATTTACCTTATGCAATATGCCTATTAACCGCTTCGGTAGCACGTTGATATCTAAAGGGAGATTTAGTGATTACATATCTTTGCTTAAAAAATCTCACGACAACGATAATCTGGATAATGTGATGTGCAGAAATATGCTCAGTGTTGATTGGAAAGGTCTTGTTTATGATTGTGATTTTAATCAAATGCTGGGATTAAATTTAATGAATGAGGCCAAGCAATTGCATATCACCGATCTAAAAAACTATTCACTGGAAGGCAATTCAATCATAGTGCTTGATCATTGTTACGGTTGTACTGCCGGACAGGGAAGTAGTTGTGGTGGTGCCCTAAGCTGATTTGATATAACTTTATCTGGCCTGAAATGACACTAAACACAATTGTTATACCAACACTAAACGAAGAGACTCAGACTCAGATTTGTTTGGCGCAATTGCAGAGACTAAGAGAAAAAGGATTCGAAGTGATCGTAGTTGATGGTGGTAGTATTGATAAGATGCCTCAGTCAGCCAAAGAGCTCTGTGATCAATTTATCTCAATTCAACCAGGTCGTGCAGCACAAATGAATGCAGGTGCCCGACAGGCAAATGGTGAACTTATTTTTTTCTTACACGTCGATACTCAACTTCCTGAAAAATTCTCAGAACTAATTTCATCAGTCGAGGCCAGAAAATTCTGTTGGGGGCGATTCGATGTGAAATTGTCCGGTAAGCACTGGTCATTCAGAGTCATCGAATCAATGATGAATCTACGCTCACGATTGACAGGGATAGCAACGGGAGACCAGGTAATATTTGTCTCACAGAAACTATTTAGAGAAGTAGATGGATTTCCCGAAATCGTACTAATGGAAGATATTGCTATGAGCCGAAGTTTAAAAAAAATATGTACACCATTATGTTTGAAGCAGAAGGTAATTACTTCAAGCAGGCGTTGGGAAAAGCACGGTATTGTTAGCACCATAGTTAAGATGTGGTGGCTGAGGTTCTCATACTACATAGGTATTGATCCCGTAAGGCTTGCCAGTCAATATGATTAAGACTGCTTTACTAGTTTTTACACGTGCACCCGTTCCTAGACAGACAAAAACCAGGCTTATTCCATTGTTGGGTGCGCAGGGTGCAGCAGAGTTTCATCAGACTGTTTTACGATCGACACTAGCAGAAGTAAAAGCATCGGATTTTAGTTCCATTGAAATCTGGTGTGCAACAGATGAAAGCCATCCTTTTCTGAAACAATGTGAATTAGATTATTCGTCTACAATCAAAAGTCAGCGGGGGAATGATCTTGGTGAAAGAATGCACCATGCGATGAATATCGCATTGGCTGAACATGAATTTGTTGTGCTTATCGGCAGTGATTGCCCAGCATTATCAACAGATATGCTAAACCAAGCATATCAGCATTTATCTAATAGCAAAGATGCAGTCCTTGGGCCTGCAAAAGATGGTGGTTATTTTTTAATCGGTTTGAGGGCATCGAACCCAGAAATATTTCAGAATATTATATGGGGGGAGGCTAGTGTAGCTGAAAGAACACGTCAACATTTTATCAAATTAGGACTAGATTACGCTGAATTGGAAGAGCTCGACGATATTGATACACCAGAGGATTATCAGAGATATATCAGTGACACTTAATATATTCTCTTGAAACAGTTTTTCCCAGATTGCGCAGTCTTGCCTTTTTGTTTAACCTTCGCGTTCTCGTCTTTTTAGAGAATATACGGAGAGGTGGCCGAGCGGTTGAAGGCGCACGCTTGGAAAGTGTGTATACGGTTTATCCCGTATCGAGGGTTCGAATCCCTCTCTCTCCGCCAGATTTATGGTGGCCCTACCGGTCTCCCCGCGACGTGATATTGCGAACCCCGCCAGGCCCGGAAGGGAGCAACGGCAGCAATGGATACGGGTGCCGGGTCAAGGCGGGTATGGGCTGCCGCCTTGCTTCTATTGCCTAGGTTTTGGTTAATCTTGGGAATCTCTCATCAATTTCTCTGCGACAGATTATATTCTCCTCATGCATCGTGTAACTCTCTTGCATAAAACCTCTCAATTATCGAGCATTCAGACACAATACATCTGCAGATAACGTATTTGTTGCAGTAGGTTCATCTCCATTTTTTTAAAGGCGATGAATAATCTTTAAGGTTTTTTAGAATGGTCTTATTTTACCTGTTTCGGTAGAATTAGTGAGAATTATGCAAGGGTCTCTAATAGGAAGAATAAAAAGCAAATGAGTTATCAGGTTCTGGCGCGTAAATGGCGGCCAAAAACATTCGAAGATATGGTTGGGCAAAATCATGTGCTACAGGCGCTGACCAACGTGCTAGACAATGATCGTTTACACCATGCCTATTTGTTTACTGGAACTCGTGGCGTAGGGAAGACGACTCTCGCACGAATTCTTGCCAAATGCCTGAATTGTGAGCAAGGCGTTAGCTCCACTCCCTGTGGCAAATGTTCTGCCTGCGTGAGTATCGATGAAGGTCGTTTTATCGATTTGATAGAAATTGATGCGGCCTCAAGAGCTAAGGTGGATGAGACGCGCGATCTCATGGATAATGTTCAATATGCGCCTAGTGTTGGCCGTTATAAAGTTTATCTGATTGATGAAGTGCATATGTTTTCCGGGCATAGTTTTAATGCATTATTAAAGACCCTAGAGGAACCCCCTCCCCACGTGAAATTCCTGCTGGCAACCACAGAATCGAAGGAGATTCCTGTAACAATTTTATCGCGTTGTTTGCAATTTAATCTTAAACATTTGAGTACGGAACAAATTGATGCGCAGCTTAAGAAAGTCCTTGAACTTGAATCAATAGAAAGTGATGCAATGTCGAGAAGCCTTATTTCAAAATCGGCAGATGGTAGTTTACGTGATGCACTAAGCTTATTGGATCAAGCGATTGCTTATGGCGGTGGTGGTTTGCAGGAAGCACAAGTCAGAACTATGTTGGGAACGATTGATAATCTCGAATTAAATGGATTGCTTGAAGCGTTGGTATCTGGCGATGCGCAGTCTGTTCTCCAATGTGCTGATCATATGGCAGGTCATAACCCAGACTATGACTCGGTGTTGGTGGAGTTACTCTCGATCTTTCAGAGAATAGCTATCTGCCAAATCGTTGATAGCGATGATGTCGAACAAGATGAAACGATTAACACGATATCGCAACGTATCAGTAAGGAAGATATTCAGTTGTACTATCAAATCGGGATCATGGGCCGAAAAGATTTACCTATTGCGCCCGATCCACGTACCGGATTTGAAATGACGTTAATTAGAATGCTAGCTTTCAGGCCAGCGGGAGTAGAAAAATCTGTAGCGGGGGAAACAAAGTTTAAGTCTAGATCGAGTAATACTTTGTCGAACAGTGAGGTGGCAAAGACTATTGAAGTAGAAAAAACTCTAGCAGTTGATATGGAGAGAAGTATTGAAACTAATACTACATCGCAATTAGAGGTTGAGTCCGAACGCGCAACCTATTGGCAATCGATTATTGATGAGATGTCCCTGAGTGGTCTAGTTAAGGAGTTGGCCGGTCACTGCGCACTAAAAGAACATAGTAAAGAGAAGGTGCATCTGGTTTTGTCTCAGAATAAAGAACATTTGCTTGATCAAACGCAAAAAGATCGATTAGCCAATGCACTTCAGATGCGTTTTGGTAAAGATATGCAACTTAATATATCAGTAGAAGAGCCTGATGCCGAGACACCTGCACAAAAGACAGTTCGTGAACAGAGAGAGAAACAACAAGTTGCGGAATCTTCTCTGAGAAGCGATGACAATGTTCAGGCAATGGAAGAAATGTTTGGCGCAACGTTAGATGAGAAATCTATCAGGCCTGTATAGCTAAGGCGTATTAATAATATTCTCGTGTGAGGTTATAAGCAGCATGAAAGGCGGTTTGAATAACATAATGAAACAGGCGCAGCAGATGCAGGAAAATATGCAGAAGGCGCAGGAAGAAATTGCCAGATTGGAAGTTACGGGTGAATCAGGCGCAGGCTTGGTCAAGATCACCATGACAGGTAAACATGATGTCAAAAAAGTGACCATTGATCCATCCTTACTAGGTGATGATAAGGATATGTTAGAAGATTTAATCGCAGCAGCAGTTAATGATGCAAATCGTAGCTTAGAAAATATGACGCAGAAGAAAATGTCTAGCTTGACTGCGGGAATGGATTTGCCCGCTGGAATGAAATTGCCTTTCTAATTAATGATTGAATCTCCTAAACTCGTTCACTTAATAGAGGCCTTGTGTTGTTTGCCGGGGATAGGTAAGAAATCTGCACAACGCATTGCTTACCATTTACTGGAAAGGGACAGAGATGGCGCACGTAAACTTGCAGATTCCATGAATGATGCCATGGACTCGATAGGCCATTGTCAGCGATGCAGAACTTTCAGTGAGACAGAAATTTGTCTATTATGTGCTAATCAAAAACGAGACCGTGCTTTGTTATGCGTGGTCGAAAGCCCAGCAGATGTCGTCTCTATAGAACAATCAGATTATCGGGGATTATATTTTGTATTGATGGGCAACCTTTCGCCACTAGATGGTATCGGGGTTGAGGAAATTGGCTTGCCTAAGTTGGGGCAGTTGTTTGATGAGGGTGAAATTCAGGAAGTGATCCTGGCAACAAGTACGGCAGTGGAAGGCGAGGCGACTGCATATTTTATTGGAGAAATGGTCAGAAAGCGCAACCTAAAGGTCACACGTATCGCACATGGTATCCCTGTGGGGGGTGGTCTAGAGTATGTGAACAGTCGAACAATCTCACATGCCATGACAGGTAGGCGAGAACTTTGATTTAACCACATATCGTTAATGGTTTTATTGCATTAGAATTACCAGCGTGGATAGAATAAAAGTGATTGCAAGATGCCGTGAGGCATTCATTAACATTAGATTGCATTATTTTCTCCATCGCCATTTATTTCATATCAAATAGATAATAAAATGTGTTCAAATGAGCCGTGACATCATCAATTTCTTCATCAAACCATTCCACATTATTATTTACTGCGCAAAATAAAACTTGAGAACGTAAGTGCTTCAGCGTTTTTACGGTTCTATCTATTCGTTCATATAGTTCAGGTCTATGGCATTCTAGGCAATTTTCCTGATGTAATTGTTCTCCATAACTAATATCTTCAGCATGCATTGTAGTCAAGGGAATAACGACTAGAGATAGACATAGCAATGCTGGTTGCCAGAGATTCATAAGGATTGTGCAGATAGGTGTGCAATTCTGACAGGTGCGGGTGGATGCGAATCATAAAAAGCTGAATACATTGGATCTGGTGTCAAGGTATTGGCATTTTCCTTGTAGAGATTTACCAGTGCATGGATTAAATGCTCAGCCTGAGCTTGTTTTGCCGCAAAATCATCTGCTTCAAATTCGTGTTTGCGCGATGTAAATGAAAAAATTGGTTGCAGAAAGAAGGTGAATGCTGGCGATATCATGACAAATAATAATAGAGCCATGTAATTCGATTGTGTTGAAATTCCCAGGCCTTGATAAAACCATGGAAGATTAATTAGCCATCCAAGTACGGCAAGTCCGACCAGTGACAATGCGCCCATGACGACCATGCGCTTTTTAATGTGGTTACATTTAAAATGCCCAAGCTCGTGAGCCAGAACTGCTTCAATCTCATCAGAGTTTAATTCATCAATCAATGTATCAAAGAATACGATGCGTTTATTTGTACCAAGGCCAGTGAAATAAGCATTGCCATGTGTTGAGCGAGTTGAGCCATCCATGACAAAAATACCGTCACAGGTAAAGCCATTACGTGTCAGTAGATTTTCAATGCGATCTTTTAGCTCACCTTTGTCCAGTGGTTTAAATTTATTAAACAAGGGCGCAATGAAGCTTGGATAGGCCCACATCATAAGCAGGCTGAATCCAAACCATGCTAGCCAGACATATAACCACCATAGCGATCCCGAGACATTCATGATCCAAAGCACCAGCATCAGTAACGGTGCGCCAATCAGAAAACCTACTATCGTATTTTTAATTATATCCATGACGAAAATACGTATGGTCATTTTATTAAAGCCAAATTTTTGTTCTAGACGGAAAGTACGATAGGCGGACATAGGTAGATCCAGAAGCGACATAATGGCAATCACGGAAAGTATAAATGCGGTGCCCGTCCAAAGTTCGGATAATTCCAGAGATTGCCAGCTATCATTAAGCATTTGCAACGCACCGCCTAGTGTCCAGATCAAAAGAAAAATTGTTTTAGGTAATAACTCATAAAAACCTGTCTTAACTTTTGCCTGTGTATAGGCAGCAGCTTTTTGATGTGCTTCAAGTGGAATCTTGCCTTCAAAGTCATCAGGAACTTTTCCGCTATGTGAGCGAACATGGCTGATATGCTTCCAGCCGAGCAGTAATTGAACAGCAATGCTTAGCGCCAATGCGATAAGGAATACGTAGGTAAGTTCATTCATAATTTCTATTCTCTGTTAATGGAGACTTTCACATCATTCAAAACCACTGAATAAGACGTATAGGCAATAGCATTAATTTATAAAGTTTGTATGAAACAGTTTCATTTTGCGAGAATTCTCCTTTAATCGTCACAGCAATAGCATAAAACCCCTCAATGAGCGTGTTTTAGTTATTACTTATCCATTATCGAGCATTCAGACACAATACATCTACAGATAACGTATTTGTTACTGTAGGTTCATTCCCTTCCCCTCTCTAAAGGTGATGAATGATTTATGCCCTGCTAAAGGCATATCTGCGAACTAACCTTGAGTGGTTTTTTCCAAGACATGTGTTTTTCCAAGACATGGATGAATAACCTTTAAGGTCTTTAGAATGGCCTTATTTTACCTGTTTCGGTAGAATTAGTGTGGATTATGTAAAGGTCTCTAATTACTTATCCTATTTCAGGCAGTACATAATTATGGGTAGAATGTTAACTGAAAGCAAATAAGGGTACTTATGGCTGCATCTCCGAATAACCTCGTCTGGATTGACCTAGAAATGACCGGCTTGGACACAGACAATGATTATATCATTGAGGTTGCAACGATTGTTACTGACTCAGAATTAAATGTTCTCGCCGAGGGGCCTGTCATTGTTGTGCATCAGGAGGAAGAGGTACTGGATGCCATGGACGAATGGAATACTCGCCAGCATAATCAATCCGGCCTTGTAAAACGGGTATTGGAAAGCCCTTATTCCGCTACCGATGCAGAGAGTAAGACTCTGGAATTCCTGAAAAAATTCGTTCCAGAAAAGGTTTCTCCCATGTGCGGGAATAATATTTGTCAGGATCGTCGATTTTTACACCGTTTAATGCCGCAAATGGAACAATATTTTCATTATCGCAATCTTGATGTCAGTTCGGTCAAGGAGATGGCGACACGCTGGTATCCCGAAAAACCGATGTTTGAAAAAAGTTCAGAGCATCTTGCTATGCAAGATATACGAGATTCCATTGGTGAATTAAAGTTTTATCGGGAGCATTTTTTCATTAGCTAAGTTCTGATGTTAGTCCCTAAGCCATCTTTGCCAAAGAAATTATATCTCGCAGCACAAGTTCGAGAACTGGATCGTATCGCTATTAAGGAATTTTCTATCCCTGGCATTGCCCTGATGGAAAGTGCAGGGGATGCTGCTTATCAATTGATGCGTTCGAAATGGCCCGAAGTAAAAAATATCCTTGTGTTTTGTGGTCAGGGCAAAAATGGTGGGGACGGTTATGTTCTAGCACGCCTTGCAAAGGCTGATGGCTTTTCTGTCAATCTCCAACAGGTTGGCGACCATACAAAACTAGTAGGCGATGCCTTACTGGCTGCCGAAAAATGTGCTGACGGTGATGTGGAGCCGAATGCATATAGCAAAGAAGATATGAATGACTACGATGTTATTATTGATGCACTGCTAGGGACTGGTCTTGATAGGGAAGTATTTGGTCAATGGCAGGAAGTTATTAATAACATTAATCGTTGTAATACGCCTGTGTTGTCTCTCGATATTCCTTCTGGACTCAATGCGGATACGGGCCAGATAATGGGAGCTGCAGTAAACGCAGATATGACGATTTCATTTATCGGTTTGAAACAAGGCTTGTTTACTGGGGAGGGTGTGGAATATGCTGGGGATATCCATTTTAACGATTTAGATATCTCCGATGAAGTTGGAAAAAAAGTTAACTCTATGACAGAACAGATTACATTAAACGATCTGCAATCTTTATTAATGCCAAGATCAAAATCTTCACACAAAGGAAGTTACGGACATGTTCTTGTGGTTGGTGGTGATAATGGTTTTGCGGGTGCGGCAAGACTGTGTGCTGAGGCCGCAGCGAGAACTGGCGCAGGATTGATTAGCCTTGCTACGCACGTGAATCATGCAGGATATATCACTGTGGCTGTTCCAGAAGTAATGACGCGTGCGACTGAAAAACCGAGTGAGTTGATATCCCTTTTAGAAAAGGCCAATGTCGTGGCTATCGGTTCGGGGTTGGGGCAATCCAGTTGGAGTATGTCATTATTTTCTAAAGTATTGGAGAGCAAGCTGCCTTTAGTAGTTGATGCGGATGCCTTAAATTTACTTGCGCAAGAACCAGTTTATTCCGATCGCTGGGTGTTAACCCCTCATCCTGGTGAAGCAGCACGATTATTAAATTGTGATACTAATAAAATTCAATCAGATCGAATTGTTGCCGCTAAGGAGATCCAGAAAAAATTTGGTGGATCTGTCGTTTTGAAGGGCAGCGGCACTGTGATTGTTGATGATAGGAAAGATGGTAAGCAAAAGGTCTCAATTTGCTCTGCTGGAAATTCAGGTATGGCAAGTGGTGGTATGGGAGATGTCTTGACTGGGGTTATTGCCGGGCTGCTTGCTCAGAGAATTTCGCTAGGTCTTGATATTGGAGATGCAGCGCGATTGGGCGTTTGCCTCCATGCTGCGGCCGGAGATAATGTCGCCGAGGATGGTGGGCGCGGGATGTTGGCAAGTGATTTGTTACTCTGGATACGACGGTTAGTGAATGTGCCAGTTTAGTATCAAGGATGCACCTGCGATGGAGGCGCTGGGTCGGAAATTGGCAAGCGTTTGTCCATCTGGCAGTAAGTTGTTTTTGCAAGGTGAGTTAGGTGCAGGCAAGACCACTTTAAGCAGAGGGTTTCTAAATGGACTCGGACATGAAGGAATTGTTAAGAGCCCTACCTATACGCTTGTAGAGCCATATCAAATTGATGATCTCGAAGTATTTCATTTCGATCTTTATCGACTCAGTGATTCGGAAGAACTCGAAACTATTGGCATACGTGATTATTTCTCTGGTGAGGGGATATGCCTTGTGGAATGGCCGGAAAAAGGTGCGCCGTATTTGGGCGAGCCAGATTTACACACTCATATTCAATATAAGGATGATCGCAGAAGTGTTCTGCTAGAGGCTAAAACTCCTGTGGGAAAGGCAATCATAAGATCCTTGTGATAGGCTTAAAAACTTGATTTTTTCTCCACTATTGCCTATAAAACAGTGATATAGGTTGATTTTCTAGATAAAACTTGAAATTATTCAAGTAACAATCAAATAATAAAGACAATATTTGGAAAACTTACGGTTCAAAGGTCATGCGTAAACTCTATTTAATTTTGTGCTTCACACTACCAACATCTGTGTTTGCAGGGCAGGCGGCGATACAGAATGTCCGTATCTGGGCAGCACCAGATAACACGCGTGTAGTTTTTGATGTCTCTGGCCCGGTCGAGCACAAATTGGAATTATTCTCCAACCCTGATCGCTTGGTTGTCGATATTGAAAACACGAAAATGACTCAGGCAATTAGTCAGCCCGTTAATTCCGATAAATATCTGAAAAATGTTCGTAGTGCTGAAAGAGATAGGTCGAACTTGCGTGTAGTTTTTGATTTGAAGAAAAATATCGAAATGCGTAGTTTCCTACTACAGCCCAACAGACAATATGGACATCGTTTGGTTGTCGATCTCTACGACGAAAACAAACAAGACGGAGCTGCTCAGATAATTACGCAAGCAGATAACAAACGTTCAAAGGATGTTATTATAGCAGTTGATGCAGGTCATGGCGGAGATGATCCTGGCGCGATGGGTCCACGTGGTGTGCGCGAAAAAGATGTCACTTTAAAAATAGCCAAAAATCTAGCTAATTTAATTAATCAGGAATACGGAATGAAAGCTGTTCTCATTCGTGAGGGTGATTACTATCTTAGATTACATAAGCGAATTGAGAAAGCCAGAGAGCACAAGGCGGATTTATTTATCTCCATTCATGCCGATTCCTTTAAGGACCCCAGGGTCAAGGGCTCCTCTGTATTCATACTATCCAATAGAGGTGCTAGTAGTGAGGCTGCCAAATGGTTAGCAGAAAGGGAAAATGCGGCTGATCTTATTGGCGGGGTCAGTCTTGATGATAAAGATGATGTACTGGCATCGGTATTACTCGACCTTTCTCAAACCGCCAGTCTTGAGGCTAGCATTGATGTTGCAGACAGGGTTCTATCCGGTTTGAAAAAACTGGGGAAAACGCATAAAAGGCATGTGCAGTCGGCTGGATTTGCAGTTTTAAAATCGCCGGACATTCCTTCGATACTGGTTGAAACAGCCTACATATCTAATCCTGAAGAAGAGAAAAATTTAAAGAGTGCTGCATATCAAACTAAACTTGCAAAGGCCTTGTTGAGTGGTTTGAAAGGTTATTTCAGGGACTACGCACCAGAAGGAACGTTGCTGGCGGCTGTTGCAACACGCAAACATATCATTGCGCAAGGCGATACACTATCAGGCATTGCTCAACGATATAGAATCAGTATGAATACATTACGTGATTCGAATCGCTTGAAAAGCGACAAGATTCGAATTGGTCAGGTTTTGAATATTCCTACAATATAGCTTGGCAATTATTGATGCAGCAGTATACGCGCTGCTTCTGTTGTTGAATCCTTTAGATTTAGGCCATAAAAACTACCTTGAGGAATAGTGGTTGTCCGCCAAAGTAGAGTTTGGCTAACATCCTTTCTCATTCGATCCTTCTGGACAGATGCGTTAATAGCAGGCGATAGTGATCTTGCTGATGGAAATTTGTTGGTTTAAAAAATTGGGAGATATGATCATTGGGTAAATCCTGGCTGATGAATTTGATCCTGCCAATATTTGCATCTTGACATTGTTCTAGATTAACCGACAAGGCCAATCTGTACCAACTCACCCAGCCGCAGCTGGCGCGGCCGGCTTTGGTGGATGGCTGCTCTTTTGCGCTGTTTCCCTAGCCACAACCCATCTTTAATCATCCATTGACGCAGTGTCTCCACCGAGAATTGGCCATCATGTAAGTCGGTGAGTTTCTCGTGCGCGAAAGTCGGACCAAAGTCACCCTAGTGCGCTCTGATAATGGCGAGTGCCTGTTGGCGTCGTTCATCGCCAATGGCGTTGCCAGGATGTCGCCCGCGCCGCCTGGAGGCAAGCCCAGTCGCACCACAGGCTCAATAAGCGCGGGTTAAGCGTTTTACCTGCCGGACACCTAAGTGTAGTTGCTGTGCTGCCTGTGCCTGCGACAGCCGGCGTTCAATAATGGACTGAATAACCGCTACTCGGTCAAGTTCTGTTTTGCTCAATGTAATTATCTCTTCTTATGTGCAGGATGTACGGTATGCCGATTTTGCAGGAGCAAAAATCGGTGTCATAATCTCTCTTGAATAAGTCAAAAGGGGACATTACTGCTTTGGGCTAACAAAAACCGGACAGACACTTGCGTTTGAAAGGAGGATAGTGTAGGTTTTGGCCTCTCGCGATGTCTTTAAAGTGGCAGTTGCTGAATGTAACATAGTTGTTGTGATTGCCGTTTTGATATAGTGTTTACGTGTGATATCGTGATTTATGTGATAATAAATTAAAATCAATTAAAATCTATGAGGTCATTTTATGATGAAATCGTTATATCCCCCCCCCCGACCAGTAAACTAAAACTCAGCGGGCCTCTCGCCCTGCTATTGGCGGCTTCTGTCACACTAACTGCCTGCGGCGGCGGCGGGTCTAATATCGCGCCCAGTGGCGGCGGCGGGTCTAATATCGCGCCCAGTGGTGGTGGTGGGTCTAATATCGTGCCCAGTCTCGGCGGGGCATCGCAGGTCTCGGAATTCCAAGCAAAAATCGTTGTTGCTGCTACTGCCGACCCGAAGGAGGGTAGTATTACACAGTCCTCAAACACCGACGGTGTCGACAACCCCACCACCACGGATTCCGTAGCAGTGGACGTAACATATGTAGTCAGGAACGGGAAAGGCATGCTGGATTATACGGTGGTAAAAACCGCTGCGGGTGATGGAATAGGTGCTGAATCAGAAGGTGTAACCATCAGTAGCACCGTCGATGAAGAGATAGCCCGAGTTCAGAGTGCCACAGAGGGCAGTGATGTTGAATTGTATAAAAAACTTCCGGAAGGGCGGTTGTGGGTTGATGTTTATACAAACCGTGAGCTAACCATCGAAGAAGACACCGATTATTTGGCGGGTGGACTTTGGGTATATGCCCCAGACGACACCAGAAGTCTAGCAGACTACGAATATGGTGTTTTCGGTGACGGCCCCGACCCTTTTACGAAGGAAAACTTGGCGGGATTGACTGGTGTCGCAACTTATTCTGGACCGCAAGCAGCGACCGGCGTGTACGCTGACTTGTTGATAGGTAGGAACTTTTTCTTTGAAGCCGATGTTAGTTTAACTGCTAATTTCGACACCGGACTGGGAACGGTTTCCGGAACAATTGATAATTTTAGACATGACGAGCTTGAATTTCCTCAGGGCTTTGGCGGCGAACCAGTGGTTGTCCAAGCGGATGTGCCTCTGCCAGGAAACCCGACGGTTACTCTGGAAAGTGCTACGATTACTGATGCTAACGATGGCGGGTTCTTCAAAGGAAGCACCGCTATCACGGAATTCAACGGGCAAGCTTACGCAGGCAGATGGGGCGGCTCGTTTTTCGGCAACCCCGCTTCTGGTGCAAGTGGAACCGGTCTCCAACCCGGCTCCATCGGCGGAACTTTCGGTGCCGCATCAGAAGCTGGTGAGGGACCTAGTAGGAGCATCTTAGGTGTTTTCGGGGCTCTTAAAGACGAAGAATAGTAATAATCTATACCGCAGTAGATAATCAGGCAGTCGCTTCCATCTCTTTATTGGCGGCTGCCTGTTATGATTCGCTCGGCGTGTTTGGTATTTGTATTATTGTTGACGATTTGCGCACCCGCATCTGCCCAATTGTTGGAACGCACCAGTTCATCCGAGCGTGCGCATTTATCACAAGACCCGCAGGTCAAACAGGCGCGGACGCTGATTGGCAATGAACAGCATCAAGCGGCATTAACAGTGCTACGCCCCTTGCTCGCTGTTCAATCTGCGGATAAGCGCGCCGATATTATCGATATTCGTTTCCTCGTTGGCTTGTCTGCCATCGCGCTCGCTAGTCAAAGCGATAACCCAGCGAAAACCGACTTATTGCGCGAAGCCATCGCTGCCCTGCGCGCTATTTTAATTGATCATCCACAGTTGACGCGGGTGCGTTTGGAATTAGCGCGTGCCTTCTTTCTCAAGGGCGATGATGATTTATCGAAAACCCATTTTGACCGTGTCATCGCCGGCGACCCACCCGCGCCGATGCTCGCCAATATCCGCCGTTTCCTGCATGTTATTCGTGCCCGTCGCCGTTGGAGTGGTTATTTTTCATTCAATTTTGAACAAAATGACAACCTCAACAATGGTACCGAAACCGAAGTGGTTTATCTGTTCGGGTTGCCTTTTACGCTGAATGAAAACTCCCGTCCGCGCTCGGGCAACAGCATTGCATTTGCCGCTGGACGGGAATATCAACAACCGTTGGGGCAGTATTTACGCTGGCGTTTTGGGGTTGACGCAACCCACAGAGAATACCGCAACAATAACGCTGATGAGACGCAGCTATCTTTACGCACCGGCCCACGTTGGTTGTTGTCACAGCGTAGCGAGTACGATTTGCAAGCGACTGTTGGTCAACAATGGGTTGCCGACAAACGCTACAGCACAGATTATGGTTTGCGTTTTAACGCCCGCCATCAGTTGAACCGACAGCTTGGCATCAATGGTCAGGTATCGTGGAAAAGAACTGTCCCAATCGGTGAGCGGCGAACATTCAGCGTAGATAACATTGATGTCGGTTACTCGCTCAACGGCACTTATCTGTTCTCGCCACTGCTTCAAGGCAGTGCCGGCATTGGATTGTCGCATAGCCGCCCACAACCGAAACGCCAGAATAACCTGAATAGCGGTAGTCGGAGTCGCCGTTTTAATCTTGGGCTAAACCGAATTTTCCCGCGTGGCTGGACCGTGGGCAGCAGTCTTGAATGGTCGCGGACACGACACGGCAACGATGTGCAGGGCACGGCACAACCGCAAAGCCAACTTCAACGTCAGCGGGACCGCAAGCGTGTTGCCCGTTTATTCTTGCTCAATCGCGGACTCACTTTCTTCGGTTTTAGTCCGCAATTTATTGTTACCCATGAGCGGCAACAATCCAATTCCCCCCGACATATTTATCAACGTACCCGCTTTGATTTGCGCTTCGTGCGCCAGTTTTAGTGGCATCTGTCCCACCACCGCGTTGACTCATAACAAAAGGTAGTCATAAGTAGCTCAATATCAGATGCGTTTCCTCACATTAGAGGTAACGACGACCCTCTTAAAAATCACGGGTCTATGAAGAATACAGTGGGTACTATAGCCTAATTACATTTTAGCTACATGAGCAGAAACTTATGAATAGTAGAGAAATATTTACCCTTGCATTAGGGTTAGAGGAGCCATGGTAAATCACGGGTATTGAAATATCAGTAGGCAAAAATGCCGTTAAAGAGCTCAATATTCAGCTTGGTTTTAAGGGTGGTGCGAAATTTTATGATGATGCCGGTGTCAGCTGTTCGGTGCATGATACTCAAAAGAGAACTTGGCACCACCTTCACTTTTTTGAACATAGCTGTCATCTGCATTGTGCGCTTTCGCGTATCCTGTCGAGTGATGGCAAGGTATGATTGGTAAAGGTGCCATGGGCGCGTTCAGGGGGCGTTTTACTTTGTTGTTTGCAGCCTTGGCGATGGCCTTGATTGAACGCGAGATGCCGGTGAATAAGGTCGGTCAATTGTTGGGAGAAAATACCCATCGGATTTGGACAATCTTTAATCACTGCCATCACTCGTTGAATGCGTTTAGCTTATCAAGCCGATGCTCCAAGCGTGTTAACGCAACTGGGCTTTGACGAAACCTCGCGCCGTCAGGGACACAATTATCTAACCGTCGCTGTGGACTTGAAAGAACGGCGGGTACTGCACGCCGTCACAGGAAAAGAGAGCAACACAATCAAACAAATAGGGGACTATTTAGCAATGAAAGGTATCGATAATAGGTCAATCACCCAAGCCAGCATGGTTCTCTCACCAGCCTTCATTGCGGGCATTAGAAAATACTTTCCCGAAGCCACAATTACCTTTGACCGCTTCCACGTGGTTAAACTGCTGAACGGTGCGTCCGCAAGCAAGTTCGGCGCGAACATGATGCCTTAAAAGGTCATAAATATACCTTTTTGAGAAACTCGAAAAACCTGTCCGCTCATAAACAAACCGCATTATCTGAGATGATTTCGTTATATCCCACACTCGGGGAAGCATACCGACTAAAGGTGTTATTTAACGACCTTTGGGACATGCCAACCAAACAGACGGCGAAGATATTCATTGCGCAGTGGTGCCGTGAAGTAGAATTAAGCAAGATACCCGCGTTTATCAGCTTTGCTAAAACCGTCAAAACACATTTGTCTGGTATTATCAACTACGTTGAAACCCATATTACGAATGCTATTTTAGAAAGCATTAATAACAAAATTCAAATGACCAAACGAAGAGCGCGTGGCTATCGTAATACTGATAATTTTATCAACATGATTTACTTCCTGTGTGGGAAGTTGAAATTCAATTACCCACTGTATTCTTCATAGAGTCCTATTTTGTTGGTGTTTGCGCATCAATAAGACCCGTTTTGAATGTCGGGTCATCTCATGTTTCGAGCTATTAATCGATAAGCTCATTACCGACCGAAGAAATTCTAACCCTAGTTTAGGGTTGACGGGCAGATGGTTTGCTAATTGCGTTTTCTGCCTGTAATCATCAGAGGTTTAGTGAACAATCCAGCTACTTGATGTATCCTTTGCCACCTTTTGTTGCGCTGCGTTGTAGTAGCTACAAACAGGACATAAACTTAATAATAGGACTTTGGTGTGAGTAAAAACATATTAATCCTTCCGGGGGACGGCATTGGTTTGGAAATTGTGACAGAGGCGAAAAAAGTGCTGGATGCACTGTCAGAGAGGTATGGTCTTGAGATAAATGCCAGGCAGGGTTTGATCGGTGGTTCTGCAATTGACGAGACAGGTGTACCACTGCCTGATGAAACACTTGTTTTGGGGAAACAATCTGACGCAGTTTTGCTGGGTGCTGTGGGCGGACCAAAGTGGGACAAGATTGAACGCTCTTTAAGGCCAGAAAAAGGTTTGTTGGCGATTCGTGCTGGTCTTGACCTGTATGCCAATCTAAGGCCTGCCATTCTCTATAAGGAGCTTGTCGAGGCTTCATCATTAAAACCGGAAGTGATTGACGCACTGGATATTATGATCGTGCGTGAATTAACTGGCGGCATCTATTTTGGACAACCACATGGCATCAGAACTTTGGAAAATGGTCAGCGCGAAGGGTTCAATACGTTGGTCTATAACGAGTTCGAGATTGAAAGAATTGCGCACACCGCCTTTGACGTGGCCATGAAAAGAAATAAAAAGGTATGTTCAGTAGATAAGGCGAATGTACTGGAAGCGACCGAACTCTGGCGTGAGGTTGTGACTCGTGTGTCAAAAGGCTATCCAGAAGTTAGCCTAGAACATATGTATGTAGATAATGCTGCCATGCAATTAGTACGAGATCCTAGACAGTTCGACGTGATTGTTACAACCAATATGTTTGGCGATATTTTATCTGATCTTGCTTCCATGCTAACAGGTTCAATCGGTATGCTGCCTTCAGCCTCATTGAATGCTGAAGGCCAAGGTATGTACGAGCCTATTCATGGATCTGCACCTGATATCGCAGGACAGAATATTGCCAATCCGTTGGCAACAATAATTTCAGTCGCCATGATGCTTAGGTATTCGTTAGCAGAGGTGACGCAGGCAGATCGAATAGAGCAAGCGGTGCAGAAAGTATTAGCAGATGGCTTGAGAACGGCCGATATATTTTCTGAAGGAATGACAAAGGTATCTACTACTGAAATGGGTGATGCTGTTGTTGCGGCGCTTAATTAATACGAATTGAGTTTTTAGATTTTAGCTAGGTAATAGATTTCAATGAGTAAGAAATTTAACATTGCGGTTGTGGGCGCTACTGGTGCAGTCGGTGAAACCATGTTGTCTATTTTGCAAGAGCGTAATTTCCCTGTGGAAAATTTATATGCGCTCGCCAGTAGTCGTTCTGCTGGCTCAACTATTCGTTTCAATGGCAAGACTATCATGGTTGAAGATTTGGAAAAATTTGATTTCAAAGGCGTTGATATTGGTCTTTTTTCTCCAGGCGCCTCCGTGTCTAAAATTCACGCACCACGCGCTGTTGAGGCAGGCTGTGTAGTGGTGGATAATACCTCTGAGTTTCGTTATAACGATGATATCCCTTTGATAGTGCCAGAGGTTAATCCTCATGCTATTGCTGATTATAAAAACAGAGGAATCATTGCCAACCCAAACTGCTCAACGATTCAAATGCTAGTAGCACTAAAGCCAATCCACGATGCATCAACTATTGAGCGCATCAATGTGTGTACCTATCAGGCAGTGTCAGGAACAGGCAAAGAAGCAATAAAAGAATTGGCAAAGCAGACTGCCGAATTGTTAAGTGGCCGACCTGCTGTGTGTGAGGTTTATCCTAAACAAATTGCTTTTAATGTTTTGCCTCATATCGATGACTTCCAGGAAAATGGTTACACCAAGGAAGAAATGAAGATGATCCATGAAACCAAGAAAATATTTGAGGATAATGACATTCAGGTGAATCCAACAGCTGTCAGGGTACCAGTATTTTTTGGTCACTCTGAGGCTGTGCATCTGGAAACAAGGAAAAAATTATCGGCAGAAGATGTAAAAAAAATACTCAGCAACAAATCTGGGATAAAGTTGATGGATGAACATAAAGATGGCAGCTATCCAACTGCCGTAAGCGAGGCTGTAGGCACTGATCCTGTCTATATTGGACGAATTCGGGAAGATATTTCACACCCTCGAGGCATTAACCTCTGGGTGGTTTCTGACAATGTTCGCAAAGGTGCTGCATTAAATAGTGTTCAAATCGCTGAAATTTTGGTAAAAGACTATTTGTAAGCTATAGTTAAGGAGCAATTGTAAAGGACATTCACAGGTTGCTAGTCCCACAAAACTACTGCATATTTTCGTAGTAATCTTGTGCTGGGCGAAGGCATCGCAGGATACGTCTTTCGGAAAAATGTGATACAACTTGTTGAAAATAAACAGATATTTCAAACAGGACATTCTTCAAGCCTTATGAACATAAGAATTTATTTACAGCCTTTATACTGTTATTTGCAGGGTGCCAATCTACTGCGCAAGCTTTGGCGCTGGGTGAATTGGAGCTTAAATCATACTTAAATCAACGACTTAATTTGGCCGTTCCTTTAGTTTTCTCGAAAGAAAGTGAACTTGGGGAATTAAAGTTAAGTATTAGCCTCCCCGACGAAGGCGCCTCCAACTCACAGTCTTGGCACAGCCTAAAGGTTGAGATTGTCAAAAATGAGGGGAATCAGCCCTATTTAAAGATTAGCAGTGAAGAGGCTCTACGCGAGCCTGCACTGAACTTTATTCTCGATATGCGCTGGTCGAATGGTCATATACGGCGGAATTATTCGTTACTAATAGATTTAAAACCCTAGAATATTAGGGCATAAAAAGATAATGCAGAGCAGGGATATAACGAATGAAATTTAAAATAATGTTGGTTTTGCTGGCGCTGGTAGCGCCAACAATTGCCAATGCTATGGGTTTGGGCAAGATCGAACTTCAATCTGCATTAAACCAGCCATTTAAAGCAAGGGTTGAATTGCTCTCAGCCACTGCAAACGAGCTTGATAGCCTAAAGGTTAATCTCGCGGGTCAAGAAGCATTTGATCGGGCAGGTGTTCAACGTACTTTTTTACTCACCCATCTGCGCTTTGAAGTTCAAGAATCTGAAGATGGCTCTGATTACATTAAAATTCGCAGTAGTGAGTTAATTCGAGAACCATTCCTTAATTTTTTGCTGGAGATAAACTGGTCTAAAGGCAGACTATTTAGGGAATACACTGTTTTGCTTGACCCGCCTACATACACTGCGCCTGCTAGTAAGAAAAAGACCATTACACACCCCGAAAAACCGGTCGTAGGAATAGATTCAGGCGACCACCAGGCTGTTTATGATTTTGAACATAAATCTGAATCTACGACAATAAATTATGCCGGTAGTGGCGATTATGGTCCCGCAGTTACGGGAGATACTCTGTGGTCAATTGCCAAGGCGACAAGACCTGATTCATCAGTCAGTATCCAGCAAATGATGCTCGCCATTTTGAGCGCTAACCCAGATGCGTTTATTGAAAATAATATCAACGGACTTAAACGTGGCGCCATTTTGCAGATACCAGATTCTTCGGAAATTGATCTTCTGGACCAGACCAATGTGTTGGCTCAAGTTAATAGCCAACATGCATTGTGGGACGAGTATAAAGGCCGTGTTTCGGCTTATGTGAGTCAGCAAGCAGAAAGCTCAGGTGCTTATAGTCAGACTAGCGAAGAAGCAGCAGGAGATATTAAGCAGGAATCTTCTATTGCAGATGTCGAAGAAACCGGTGAAGCAGAGTTACGACTTATATCAGAACCCGAGCAGGGTTCAGGAAGTGGCCAGAGTTCTGCGGAATTAGCCAGTGTTAATGCCTTGAACAATGAATTGGCATTGACAAATGAATCCATTGAAGCACTATTTTTGGAAAATACAGAGCTCGAGGACAAGCTAACTGAAACTGAGGGCATTATCTACGATTTGAAACGCCTCATCGTGCTTAAGGAAGATGAGCTTGCTGCCATGCAGGAACAAACACTGGTTGCAGCGGCAGAACAAGAGAGTACAGAAGTTACCGCTGCAGAAGAAGAGGCCAAAGAGGAATTTGTTGAGGAAGAAAAAATTGTTAAGAAAGATATGGAATCAGAAACTTCAGATTCAGAAGGTGAGACGATTGAGGAAGTCATGATTGCCGATGACGAGGATATGGCTGCATCATCCAGCTTGATGGAACAGGGTATAGCTGTGTTATCTGGCTTGAAAGATCAAGGTATGAGCGTGCTTGAAAAAGCAAAAGCTAACCTGAAGATTATAGGCGGTGTCGTTGGCGGATTGTTGTTATTGGTCTTTTTAATAATCTTCGTCCCGAAAATTTTAATGATCTTTGTCTCGAAAAAACGTGATGAAAAGGCAGCAGCAGTTGAGTTGTCAGCGGAAGATTTTCTTGATTTTGATGACGAACTAGATTCAGAATCAGTCACGGTCATTCCGGAGGGGGGCGGGGAAGAGGCTGCATTACTAAGCGATGATTCAGCTAATAAAGAAGCTGTTTCTGTGAGTGGTGATGCATCGGATGCATCCGATGCATCCGATGCATCCGATGCATTTGAAGCGCCTGAAGATGCCGCTGAAATATCCAAGGAAAACTCTATGGAAGAGGTTAATATATTTCTTGCCTACGAACATTTTAATGAGGCTGAATCTTTCGTCAGAAATGCATTGAAAGATGAGCCAGATAACTTGAATTTCCACAGTAAATTATTGGAAGTTTTTTATGCATCTGGAAATAAAAAATCATACGAAGATGCCGCCAGAGTTGTTAATGAAAAAACAGGTGGACAAGGTGAATACTGGGATATGGCAACAGTCATGTGGCAGGAAATGTCTCCAAACAGAGCTTTATTTGGAGCACCTATTGCTGATGAGGAAGAATTATCAGTGGAATCAACTGACGGTAGCATTGTGAATATTGCAGCAAGTGATGATGGCTCCGAGGATGGAGCTGATATGGATTTCAATATTATTGGTAGCGAAGAATCGGCAGAGGAGCAGATGAATGATACTCTTCAAATGGCCCTCAGTGATGCAAGTGAAGTTCTGCCGGTTGAAGAAGGTGCGGCCAAAGAAGTCCTTAATATCACGACTGCAATTGCTGACGAAGACGAAGATTTACTGGATATCTCTATTGTGCAGGATAGCGGAGATTCCAATGAGCTTGATATGTCGCTTGGAGATGCTTCAACAGAGAGCTCAGGTGCAACCAATATTTCCTTAAACGATACTCCTAGCGCACATGACGAAGATTTACTGGATATCTCTATTGTGCAGGATAGCGGAGATTCCAATGAGCTTGATATGTCGCTTGGAGATGCTTCAACAGAGAGCTCAGGTGCAACCAATATTTCCTTAAACGATACTCCTAGCGCACATGACGAAGATTTACTGGATATCTCTATTGTGCAGGATAGCGGAGATTCCAATGAGCTTGATATGTCGCTTGGAGATGCTTCAACAGAGAGCTCAGGTGCAACCAATATTTCCTTAAACGATACTCCTAGCGCACATGACGAAGATTTACTGGATATCTCTATTGTGCAGGATAGCGGAGATTCCAATGAGCTTGATATGTCGCTTGGAGATGCTTCAACAGAGAGCTCAGGTGCAACCAATATTTCCTTAAACGATACTCCTAGCGCACATGACGAAGATTTACTGGATATCTCTATTGTGCAGGATAGCGGAGATTCCAATGAGCTTGATATGTCGCTTGGAGATGCTTCAACAGAGAGCTCAGGTGCAACCAATATTTCCTTAAACGATACTCCTAGCGCACATGACGAAGATTTACTGGATATCTCTATTGTGCAGGATAGCGGAGATTCCAATGAGCTTGATATGTCGCTTGGAGATGCTTCAACAGAGAGCTCAGGTGCAACCAATATTTCCTTAAACGATACTCCTAGCGCACATGACGAAGATTTACTGGATATCTCTATTGTGCAGGATAGCGGAGATTCCAATGAGCTTGATATGTCGCTTGGAGATGCTTCAACAGAGAGCTCAGGTGCAACCAATATTTCCTTAAACGATACTCCTAGCGCACATGACGAAGATTTACTGGATATCTCTATTGTGCAGGATAGCGGAGATTCCAATGAGCTTGATATGTCGCTTGGAGATGCTTCAACAGAGAGCTCAGGTGCAACCAATATTTCCTTAAACGATACTCCTAGCGCACATGACGAAGATTTACTGGATATCTCTATTGTGCAGGATAGCGGAGATTCCAATGAGCTTGATATGTCGCTTGGAGATGCTTCAACAGAGAGCTCAGGTGCAACCAATATTTCCTTAAACGATACTCCTAGCGCACATGACGAAGATTTACTGGATATCTCTATTGTGCAGGATAGCGAAGAATCGGCAGAGGAGCAGATGAATGATACTCTTCAAATGGCCCTCAGTGATGCAAGTGAAGTTCTGCCGGTTGAAGAAGGTGCGGCCAAAGAAGTCCTTAATATCACGACTGCAATTGCTGACGAAGACGAAGATTTACTGGATATCTCTATTGTGCAGGATAGCGAAGAATCGGCAGAGGAGCAGATGAATGATACTCTTCAAATGGCCCTCAGTGATGCAAGTGAAGTTCTGCCGGTTGAAGAAGGTGCGGCCAAAGAAGTCCTTAATATCACGACTGCAATTGCTGACGAAGACGAAGATTTACTGGATATCTCTATTGTGCAGGATAGCGGAGATTCCAATGAGCTTGATATGTCGCTTGGAGATGCTTCAACAGAGAGCTCAGGTGCAACCAATATTTCCTTAAACGATACTCCTAGCGCACATGACGAAGATTTACTGGATATCTCTATTGTGCAGGATAGCGGAGATTCCAATGAGCTTGATATGTCGCTTGGAGATGCTTCAACAGAGAGCTCAGGTGCAACCAATATTTCCTTAAACGATACTCCTAGCGCACATGACGAAGATTTACTGGATATCTCTATTGTGCAGGATAGCGGAGATTCCAATGAGCTTGATATGTCGCTTGGAGATGCTTCAACAGAGAGCTCAGGTGCAACCAATATTTCCTTAGATAATACGCTTGGTGAAGGCGGTGAAGAGGAAGTAGATTCCAAGCTGATGGAATTAGAAGGTGTTAATGAATTAGACCTAGACTTAGGTGAGGGATTACCGAGCGATGAATCGGTTGATTTTAGTTTAGATCTGGATAGTAATAAATCTGAACTTGAAATGGATGATGGTATGACGAATATGGATTCTAATGTTGAAATGTCTCCTGAAAATCTGGGAGGTTTGAGTACGGACGATGACGATGACGATGACGATGACGATGACGATAAAACACATTTTATTGCCAAGTCACCTAGTATTGCTGCGCAGTCAGAAAATGAAGAAATAGCCAGTCAACTGGATCTCGCAAAGGCCTACATTGAATTAGGCGATACTGAGAGCGCAAAAACGATTCTTGATGAGATTATTGCCCGAGGCAGTGACAGCTATCGACAAAAGGCTGAGGAGCTGATTGGGCAGATAGACTAGGGATGTTCTTATTAAAACGGACAATCTGAGATAATAAAAATTTCCCAGAATAATTATGAGATAAATAGCAGTGATCTGTCAATTTCGTCATTTGCTGGGGCAACAGAATTTGAGCGAACGATTATTCAATCTGGCGATGCTGAAAATCGATTATTGCTAACATGGGTTTGTCGGGTTGGAAATAAGTCAAAAAAACGCCATTGGAGTCAAAAGACGTTAGAACATCATCATTGTCTAAACTACACTTGGAGAATATTTCAATCAGAAAAATAATGGAAAAATGTTAACAACATCTTTTGGTTAGGCCTTCCCTAGTATTTTATTATTGGAGAAAATTATTTAGTCGTTAAACAGGAATACTGCAATATGGTATTCTTTTTTTGTTTTTTCTGGTGGTGTAATTCATGAAAATGGCACTTGGTATTGAATACTGTGGAACCTCGTACCATGGATGGCAACGCCAGGATATTCCAAACAGTATCCAGGAATACGTTGAAAATGCATTGTCTAAAGTAGCGGACCAAAAAATAAATATTTTTTGTGCTGGTAGAACAGATACTGGTGTGCATGCCTTGCATCAAGTCGTACATTTTGAAACAGATGTCGTTCGCAACATGTATTCATGGGTCGTTGGTGGTAATGTGAATCTCCCTAATGATATCAGTATCCTTTGGGCTAAAGAGGTTGATGATGATTTTCATGCGCGTTTCTCAGCTATAATACGCACATACAAATATATAATTATGAATAGGCAATCCAGACCTGGCACGAATCATGGGCTGGTGACATGGGAACGGCAACCTTTGGATGAAAGTAGGATGCAATTAGCTGCAAATTCTTTAATAGGGGAGCATGATTTCACCTCGTTTCGAACTGTTGCTTGTCAGGCAAAGAACCCTGTTCGTAATGTAAGGAAACTGAATATCAGCAGAGTTGATGATTATGTGATGTTTGAAATTGAAGCGAATGCATTTCTGCATCATATGGTGAGGAATATTGCTGGTGTATTGATTGAAATAGGTTGTGGTAAAGCCGACATTTCCTGGGCGCATGAGGTTTTGGCAATTAGAGACAGGACCAAATCGGCAAAAACTGCCTCTCCAGGCGGTCTATATTTGGCGATGATTCAATATCCAGAAAAATATGAAATCCCAATGCCTGTTAATTCACAACGTACCATACCAAGCGTCACCACGCTATAATCAGGTATTGATATACTAAGATTGTATTCACAGCTAAATTATCCCTAAACATGCAATATTCCACTGGCGAACATCTTTCTCAAAAAGTGAAATGAAACGAACCAGAATTAAGATATGTGGGATCACTCGTGCGGAAGACGCACTTAATGCAGTAGAATCAGGTGCAGATGCGATAGGCTTTGTGTTCTATGCAAAAAGTCCACGCTATATTACCGTGCAGAAGGCCGCTGAGATTGCGAAATCATTGCCTCCTTTTGTCAGTATAGTCGCCTTATTTGTGGACGCTGAAAATGAAGAGATTAATTCTGTTTTAGACTCTGTCCCTGTGGATATATTACAATTTCATGGCGAGGAAAGTCAGAAAATATGCCAGAGTTATGATCGACCATATATCAAAGCAATAAAAATGCGTGATGATGTAAATCTTGTGCAGTTAAGTAATGATTATACTGATGCGATAGCCTTATTGCTTGATAGTTTTGTTGAGGGAACTCAGGGTGGGACGGGGCAAAAATTTGATTGGTCGAGGGTGCCTCCAGATCTTAATAAGCCGATAATACTAGCTGGTGGATTGTCGCCTGAAAATGTGGCTGCAGCGATATCTGAGATTGCCCCCTATGCTGTGGATGTCAGTGGCGGTGTTGAAATAGAGAAAGGAATCAAGGATGCTGCGAAAATAGAAGAATTTATACAAGAGGTTTTGTATGCTGAATAATAGTTTGCCTGATGAGAATGGGTATTTTGGGGCATATGGCGGTAAATTTGTCGCCGAGACACTGATGGTTCCTTTGGAAGAATTAACAGATGCCTATACACGTTATCTTAAAGAGCCTGAGTTTATGGTTGAACTAGATAATGAATTGCATCATTACGTCGGTAGACCATCCCCCTTGTATCATGCCAAACGTTGGTCAGA
Source organism: Gammaproteobacteria bacterium (assembly GCA_965261165.1). Taxonomy (GTDB): domain Bacteria; phylum Pseudomonadota; class Gammaproteobacteria; order Eutrophobiales; family Eutrophobiaceae; genus SMWN01. The sequence goes on from OZ253445.1 coordinate 2,059,817, forward strand.
GATATTGGGTGGTGCTCAGATCTATTTAAAACGAGAAGACCTGAATCATACGGGTGCGCATAAGATAAATAATACGGTTGGTCAGGCCCTATTGGCGAAGCGCATGGGGAAGCCCAGAATTATTGCAGAAACTGGGGCAGGACAACACGGTGTTGCCTCAGCAACTGTCGCCGCAAGACTTGGCCTTGAGTGTGTTGTCTATATGGGCTCTGAAGATATCAAAAGACAGTCAACTAATGTCTTCCGTATGAAATTATTGGGTGCGGCTGTGGTGCCTGTAGAGTCTGGTTCTAGGACTTTAAAGGATGCCTTAAATGAGGCGATGCGTGATTGGGTAACGAACATTGATGATACATTTTATATCATTGGGACAGTCGCTGGGCCGCACCCCTATCCTGTGATGGTAAGAGATTTTCAGGCCATTATAGGGCGTGAAGCAAGGCAGCAATGCATTAAGCAGGCCGGACGTTTGCCTGATGCGCTGGTTGCATGTGTGGGTGGTGGCTCAAATGCTATCGGTTTGTTTTATCCTTTTCTTAATGATAAAGATGTTGAGATTTATGGCGTAGAGGCAGGCGGTCATGGTCTTGAAACAGGTCGACATGCCGCGCCATTAAATGCAGGTAAGCTAGGTGTTTTACATGGCAATAGAACTTATTTAATGGAAGATGAGAATGGTCAAATTATAGAAACTTATTCTATTTCTGCAGGGTTAGACTATCCAGGTGTAGGTCCTGAACATTCCTGGTTAAAGGACAGTGGGCGAGCAAAATATGTTGCTATTAATGATGGTGAAGCACTGCAAGGTTTTCATGATTTAACAAAAATTGAAGGAATTATGCCTGCCCTAGAGTCGAGTCATGCGCTTGCTTATGCAACGAAGCTGGCACCGACAATGAGTGAAGATGAAATTATTATTGTAAATTTATCTGGTCGAGGTGATAAAGATATTCAAACAGTTGCTGCATTAGAAGGTATTACACTGTAGAAATGACCGTAAAGAAATATTTTGTAGATTACTATGCTTTTGGGCAGGAGGGTTTTTATGAATAACAGAGACAGGCTTATTGAATTAGTGGCAGACCATAAACTAGAGAGAAGAGAAGTGGCAGAGTTTCTGAAAGTTAAGACTGAGACAGTTAGCCATTGGCTTGCTTCCCATGAATCTCATAATTACGAAGATATTCCAGATATGGCAATTGAACTTCTGGAGCTTAAGCTGAGGTCAAATAAAATCTAGTAGTCTGTGGCTAAAATTTAGTCATTACATTTAAAAATGATAAGTAAGGAGATATTTGAATTTATATTTATGAGTCGTATAGCAAACTGTTTTAATGAATTGAAAGACAAAAACCGCAAGGGTTTGATCACTTTTATCGTTGCTGGAGATCCAAAACCAGAATTTACACTGCCTTTGATGAATGTATTGGTCGAAGGCGGTGCTGACCTAATTGAATTAGGCGTGCCTTTCTCTGACCCCATGGCAGATGGGCCTGTTATTCAAAGAGGTAGTGAAAGAGCTTTGCTGCATGGGACATCATTGCGTGATGTTATCTCTACGGTGGTTGATTTTCGAAAGGGAAATCAGCAAACTCCTGTCATTCTGATGGGTTATTTGAATCCTATTGAGGTGATGGGGTATGAAGCTTTTGCAGAATTGGCATCTGCAGCCGGAGTCGACGGCGCACTAATCGTAGATATGCCGCCTGAAGAGGCTGGAGAAATGAAAGAAATTATGGTGAAGCATGATCTTGACCTGATTTTTCTGATCTCACCGACAACGGATGTTGAGAGGCAAGAATATATTTCAAAAATAGCCAGTGGTTTCCTCTATTATGTTTCTCTCAAAGGTGTCACAGGAAGTAGTCGCCTAGATACAAAATCTGTAGAAATATCGGTCAATACCATTAAAAAACATTCAAATTTACCTGTCGGTGTTGGATTTGGTATTAGGAATGCTGAAAGCGCCGCAAATGTAGCCAGAGTGAGTGATGCGGTTGTTATTGGCAGTCCCATTGTTGAGCTCGTGGGAGATTTGAATGATGATTCAGTAGAATCGATGAAATCAATAAGCACTTACCTTTCGACAATACGGCGAGCAATTGATGTCATATAGGATAATGAATAAAATGTTATGAGCTGGTTTAAAAAATTACTTCCCTCAAGGATTAAAATAGATGGCGCATCCAGACGTATGGTGCCTGAGGGCGTGTGGGCCAAATGCGATGAATGTAGCGCAGTATTATATCGATCAGAGCTGGAGCGAAACCTTGAAGTCTGTCCCAAATGTTCTCATCACATGCTTATTGGTGCTCGTGTACGGATCGAGTTATTTTTGGACCCAGGGCCTCGCGTTGAGATAGGCAGCGAGCTTAAACCTGTAGACAGGTACAAATTCCGCGATAGGAAAAAATATAAAGATCGTTTGAGCCAAGCACAAAAGCAGACAAAAGAAGACGATGCTCTGGTTGTAATGATGGGACAAGTACAAGAAATACCTGTTGTGGTAGCAGCATTCGAATTTAATTTTATGGCAGGATCGATGGGTGCTGTTGCTGGAGAGCGGTTTGTTCTAGCTACAGAAGCAGCAATAGAGAACGATATTCCATTAGTCTGTTTTTCTTCGAGTGGTGGAGCACGTATGCAGGAGGCCATACTATCGCTAATGCAAATGGCAAAAACGAGTTCTGCTTTGGCAAGATTGGCAGCAAAGAAATTACCTTACATATCTGTATTAACGAACCCGACGATGGGGGGAGTTTCTGCTAGCCTGGCAACGCTAGGCGATATCAATATTGCTGAGCCTAATGCATTAATAGGATTTGCAGGGCCGAGAGTGATCGAACAGACCGTACGAGAAAAGCTGCCTGAAGGTTTCCAGAGAAGTGAATTTCTCCTGGAACATGGCGATATAGACATGATCATTGATAGACGTGAAATGCGCGAAAAAATATCTCCTATACTGTCCATTCTGAATAACAAAACAGCCTAGAATTGATTCTGAATTATCAACCATAAGCGCAGAATCTATGTCCCAGAGTCATTTCAACAATAAGGAAGTCATGAGATTCAACAAGCTTCATGAGTGGTTGGAATGGCAAGAAGAATTGCATTTTACGGCAATGGAGTTGGGCCTGAATCGATGTACTGCTGTTGCCGAGAATATGGGATTACTTAATCCAGATTTCACAGTGATTAGTGTCGCTGGAACCAATGGTAAAGGCTCAAGCGTCACCATGATGGATTCAATTTTTGGTAATTCTGGCTATAAAACCGGATGTTATACCTCACCGCATTTCATACGCTACAACGAGCGGATAAAACTTGATGGTATTGAAGTTACTAACGAAATGTTATGCAAGTCTTTCAGCAGAATTGATCATGCTAGAGGTGATATTTCCTTAACTTATTTTGAATTTGGTACCCTTGCCGCACTGGATATATTTCATCGCGCAAATGTTGATGTTGCTTTGCTTGAAGTGGGGCTGGGAGGTCGGCTTGATGCTGTCAATTGTTTAGATGCTGATGTCGCTTTGATTTCCAGCATCGACCTAGATCATATGCAGTGGCTAGGCATGGATCGTGATACTATTGCTCGTGAGAAGGCTGGTATTTTTCGCGGCGATAAACCCGCCATCTGTTCTGATTCTCGTCCACCCGAGACGGTACTGCAATATGCTGATGAGATAGGCGCAACATTATATATTCCCGGTCGGGATTTCAATTATCAATTATCTGATGATCGTTGGTCATGGCAATGGGATAATGAGGTTTATGAAAGTTTGCCACGCCCAGACCAATATAATAGTTGCCAGGTTCAAAATGCTGCTGGCGTCTTGATGGTTCTCAGTACATTAAAATCAAAATTACCGATAAAAGCAGGTGCCATAGAAAAAGGGTTGGAGAACTTCAGTCTTACCGGAAGATTTCAGATGTTGACAGAAGGGATGCAGACAATTCTTGATGTGGCGCATAATGCTCAGGCAGCAAGAATTCTGGTTCATAATCTAAAACAATTTCCTAACAGTGGAAAAACGCACATCATCATAGGAATGTTGAAAGATAAAGATCAAGCGGGTGTTCTGGGTGAGTTAATGGAAATAGCTGATTCCTGGCATACAGTGAGCATCTCAAACTCCCGAGGTAGTGACAGTGAAAAATTAAAGAAGGAATTACTTGAATTGGGTGTGACTGCGCCAATTTCAGAGGATGATACTGTAGCCAACGCCTTCCTTAAGTTGCAGGATAAAACTAGAATGCATGATCGTATCGTTGTGACAGGATCTTTCCTGTCCGTTGGTGATGCCATTAAACACCTTAAACTAGCTGATTAAAAATTATGGAGCAGAAATTAAAGGAAAGATTAGTAGGTGCATCAGTCTTGGTCGCAGCCGCTGTTATCTTTTTGCCCGTTATATTTACTGACTCCCCGAAGACAGAGGTGATTTCAGGATCAAATATCCCTAAAAAGCCAGAGACAAATTTTAATTCAAGGATTATTCCTGTTATTAAAAATGATAATAAAGCCTCGCTAACTACGGTTGAGCCAAAAAATATCGAAGTGAAAATAAGTAATAAAAAAGACAGCTCGGCTAATGAACAGACGGTGGTTGCCAGAAAGGTCGTCTCGACAAAGAAGGATAAGACTGAGGAAGCTGCGAGAGAACAGATAAAATCAACAATAGACGTTGAGACGAAAGCGGCATTAGGTTTATCTGCCTGGATTGTACAACTAGGCAGCTTTATTGAGGAAGATAACGCTCAATCCCTAAACAAAAAATTACGCGAAGCAGGTTATCCAGCTTTTGTAGAACCGCTTAATGAAAATGGCAAAATTAGTTATAGGGTAAGGGTTGGCCCGGAGATAAAACGGTCAGAAGCAGATTTAATGCTAAAAAAAATGAAAGAAAAAATAAAGCTTGATGGAATTGTCGTGAGTTACCCCTGATGAGGGGCATATCTGAAACATGCGGGAATAGATATTAATGCAACTTGTTGATATTGCCATTTTGACCATAGTTGTTTTGCCAGCTATTGCAGGTATGACGTATGGGTTTCTAAATATTATTTTTTCATTGTTGGCGTGGGCATTAGCTTTGGATATCTCAATCAAGTTTTCTCCTGCATTTACACCATTACTTGAATCATCGGTAAATACTCCTGTTCTAAGAACTACTCTGGCTTTTGCAGGCCTTTTTTGTTATCAGCCTAGTAATGCTAACGGGTATTGGTCTCCTTATTGTAGAATTATTAGGCAGGACAGGGTTAACAGCAACTGACAGAATGCTTGGTCTGTTCTTTGGCATTGTTCTTGGAGCTATAATTGTGGAAGTCGTTGTCTTTCTTGGAGGATTTACCGCATTACCACAAGAGTCTTGGTGGGATGATTCGAGAGTCATTAAATATTTTGAAAGAGCGGCTGTTTGGTCAGGGCTATATTTGCCAGAAAATATTTCCAAGTATCATGGCTATGAAGCAATGACGGAAGGAGCTGCCGAAGAGAAGCCACCAGAGACTAGTTCAACAAGCTAGAAGGGGAAATTTTATGTGCGGTATTGTAGGTATCGTTGGCAAGCAGTTCGTGAACCAGCTCATCTTCGATGGACTGACGATATTACAACATCGGGGACAAGATGCCGCGGGGATGATGACGTACCATGACCGTAAACTCTATCTACGCAAGAATAATGGTCTGGTGCGTGATGTTTTCCACACCCGTCACATGCTTAATCTCAAGGGCAATATTGGCATAGGACATGTTCGTTATCCAACATCTGGATGTTCTTCTTCTGCTGAGGCGCAGCCATTTTATGTCAATTCTCCTTATGGGATATCACTCGCCCATAATGGCAATCTCACTAATGGTGATGAATTGAAGCGTGAATTATTCAGAGATGACCTCAGGCATATTAATACAGATTCCGACTCTGAGGTTTTACTTAACATTCTTGCTCATGAGTTACAGCGTCTCGGGAAACATCGTCTGGAGGTTGAAGATGTTTTTGATGCAGTTGAAAAACTACATAGGCGTTGCCGGGGGGGCTATGCTGCAGTCGCAATGGTAAGTGGTTTTGGCGTTCTTGGTTTTCGGGATCCCTATGGCATCAGGCCGGTAATTTTTGGAGAGCGTGAGACCGAAGCTGGAAAAGAATATATAGTTGCTTCTGAAAGTGTTGCAATTACCTCATTGGGATTTACTGTGATTCGTGATATTGAGCCTGGCGAAGCTATTTTTATCACTAAAGATGGGAAGTTGCACACACGCCAATGCGTAGAAAGTCCTCAGTATTCACCTTGTATCTTTGAATATGTTTATCTAGCAAGACCTGATTCAATTATTGACAATATTTCTGTTTACAACTCACGGTTGTTTATGGGTGAAGCATTGGCAAATAAGATTCTAATGCAGAGACCTGAACACGACATTGATGTTGTCATACCGATCCCTGATACAGGAAGGACTTCCGCTTTACTTCTGGCTCAGAAGTTAAATGTGAAATATAGCGAAGGGTTCATCAAGAACCGTTATATACCTCGTACTTTTATCATGCCTGGACAGGAGATTCGTAAAAAATCTGTCAGGCAGAAACTAAATGCAATTGAATCGGAATTTAAGGGTAAAAATGTTCTGTTAGTCGATGATTCTATCGTCAGAGGAACAACCTCTGGTCAGATAATAGAAATGGCAAGAAATGCGGGTGCTAACAAAGTCTTTTTCGCATCAGCCGCGCCTCCAGTTCGATATCCGAATGTCTATGGAATCGATATGCCGACTGTGAATGAGCTAATTGCTCATAATAAGACTGAAGAAGAAATTGAAGATTTGATTGGTGCTGACTGGTTGATATATCAGGATCTGGATAAATTAATTGAGACGGCACGTGCAGAAAATCCTTCTATCACCCGTTTTGACCTGTCGTGTTTCAATGGTGAATATGTTACTGGTGATGTGAATCAGGAATACCTCGATCATATTGAAGACATGCGCAAAGATAGTGCAAAATTAAAAAGAGAGGAGGCTGACGAAGAAAATTTAATCGATATCTCGAATAATGCCTGATTATTCCATTCTAGAAGAATTTTAATTTATTGAGACCCCAGCATAACCCCACAAAACAAGGTATTTTTTGCTATACTTCGGTAGGCAAAAATCATTCGCAACACAAGCCAAACTATTCGTCTCGACCGCTGATCTGGACCACCCAATTCTTCACAGCCTTGATGCGACTGAGGCTCTGTTGGACTGGTCGGAGATTGAGAGATTACTGTCCTCTATCTATGCCTCTAAAACAGGCCGCCCCAGCTATCCATTGCTGACCTTGTTGCGGGGCTTATTGCTCGGACTATGGTATCACTTGTCCGATGTGCAGTTGGCTCAATGCTTATACCGAGATCGGTTGTTGCGTAAATTTTGCCGCCTTGAGCTTGGCGGTGAGGTTCCCGAAGCGTCCACCCTAGGGCGGTTTCGAGCCCGCTTGGTCGAACAGAACCTGTGGGCTCAATTATTGGCCGAGATCAATCGTCAGCTCGACGCCAAAAATATCATCATGCGCGCGGGTCGCATCAACATCATCGATGCGACCCCGGTAGAGGCTGCACAATCGGGTTCAGGCAACGACAAGGATGGCAAGCCGACACGTGATCCTGAGGCAGGTTGGCAGGTTAAGAACGACAGTCGGGGTAACAAGAAATCCATTTATGGTTTTTCCGTCCATACGGGTGTCGATGAAGAGGGTTTTATCCACCGTCAAAGCGTGACACCTGGTAATGTTCATGATTCTCAGGAGCGTGATGCCTTGCTGCTGGGTGATGAAACGGCATGGTATGCGGATGCGGCTTACAGCGCTCAACAGACCCGAGACAAGTTGGAGCAGTTGGGCATTGATGATCAGGTCCAACGCAAGGGCTACCGGGGTAATCCTTTATCGGAGGCGGACCGAATTCGTAACAAAGAGATTGCGCTAACGCGATCTGGCGGTGAACGTCCCTTTGCCACCTATAAATGGCATTATGGGCTGGCTCGCACCCGGTTCATGGGTCTTGCCAAAAACGCGACTGTTTACGGGCTAGCGGCAATGGCAGCCAATATTCGCAAAGGTGCCAGGTTTTTAACGCTCTACGGCTTACCGGATCCCTGCTTTACGGGATAGTTGTGTCTAAATTTCGTAAAAAGCATCTAAAACACGCGTTAATCCGCTGAGACAGCGCTAAATCCCCGGCGAATGCCTTTCGCTTTGTGCAAAAATGTTGAGATTTAATGGTATCCGCTAAAACCCGGCGTTATGCTGAGGTCTCTTATTGATATAAATCAACCTATTTAGATGTTTTTAAGGGCTGACTATGTAATATAATATCGGGATAAAAATTAGATAAAAACCACCTATATCATTGAGACTTGGATGCCTTTTTCAACAGCCCCGCGATGAAACACAGAACAATCAACAAAGCCCCCGTTTATGTCATTAATTTAGCTCGAAGTCCGAATAGATTAGAGTACATGACAACGCAATTATCCCAACACGCAATGTCCTTTGAGCGAATAGAAGCGGTTGATGGGGTTAAGATAAATGTCAAAACACTACAATCCTGCCAGCAACAATCTAAAAAATCGTGGTTGCATTATGCCACGCTTTCCGCCGGCGAAATTGGTTGCGCCATGAGCTGGCATAAGGCATGGCAGACAGTCGCCGAACACCACGCCAAAGCATGTGTGGTATTAGAGGACGACATTAAAATTGGCGATAATTTTCAGCACACCATAGCGTCTTTGTTTGAAGGAGCAAACGAAAATATTATTATTGACTTGTCGGGTAAAAAGGGTAGCGGAGAAAAGGCACGGAAAACCATCAATGGCATAACGCTGATTCGTTATCAAACACCACCACTTAAAAATCAAGGCGCGATTTATGGCAAGCAAGCGGTGCAGAAATTCTTATGTCATATAAAGAATTTTACAGCACCAGTTGATACGCTACAACAAATGATTTGGCAACATGGTGTGCAAACTTGGTCGTTGGAAACCGGCTGTCTATCACACCAAGATTCCACCGTTGGCGGCTCAACAATTTCAGCAGGAAAAAAGAAACTGTCAACAAAAATAAAGAATGAATTAACCCGCCCTGTATGGCGTAGTGGAATAGTGATTAGGAATCTTATTGATGAAATAATCAGGAAATATCGCTCAACATAAAATACGATAATAGTAGATGCAAGTATTTGTCATTAATTTGCCTAGCGCGACAAAACGTCGAACATTTCAAGAGAGGCAATTACAAAAACTAGGACTTGAATATCAGATAATACCTGCCATGAGCATTGATGATATTAGTGAGGCGACTTATAAAAAACATTATTTTGATTGGCAACGCCCGATGAGAAAAGCTGAAGTAGCATGTTATTTTTCGCATCAAAACCTTTGGCATAAAGTCATTCGAAACGGAAAACCAGCACTAATTTTGGAAGACGACGCATTGTTATCCAAGCACCTGCCATTTTTGTTGACACAAGTAAAAAATAAAAACGGCATTGATTTGCTGAATTTAGAAGCGCGTAAACGGAAAAAAATGATTAGTAAAAAGTTTGAGGAAATAGGCAATCATAAGTTATACAAATTATTACAAGATAGAACAGGGTCGGCTGGCTATATTCTCTACCCTGGTGGTGCAAAAAAACTCATTCAGCACGAACATGAAAACGGCATTGCTTTAGCAGATGCCCACATCACCTCTTGCAATAAACTAATAGCCCATCAGATTGAGCCTGCAATGGTAGTGCAGTTAGACTGTTGTGAGTTTTATGGCATATATAATGCGGACACACAAACTTTGCCTAATTCCAGTATTTGGAATCAATGCCATGAAAAAAGCGATATACGGTTTAAGGTTAAAAGAATAATTGCTCAAATTAGGCTGGGGCTTCGTCAATTAGGACTGATTACAAAATCACAAAGGCGACATATTATCGTACAACGAAACGATATGCAGTGGTAAAAATAGTAAAAAAGAATTCAAATTATAAGTCCCTCTCTTGATGATGTTTTGACTTGGATTCGCATAATAAAAGTGCCATAAAAAATATTACAAAAGTTCGCATAACATTGTGCGAATAAATACTATCGGTAATCGAAAATGTTGCCATTCCAATTATTAGAATAACACCCATGGAATTTGTAATAAAATTATCGCTATTCTTTGCCCGCTGAAAAAATAAGATCAATGGCACAAACAATAAGGACAATAAAACGAAAAGACCAATAATGCCAAAACCAACCATTGAGTTAATGTAATCATTGTGCAGTATTTTCATCCCACTTATAAAGCTTTTGGCATAATTTCCATTGACATATCGACTAGCCGCTACACCCGTATTCTGATAACCATAACCAATAATTGGTTTCTGCTTAAATGCATCAAAACCACTGCGCCACATTTCCAGCCTTAAATCTACTGACTTATTTGCTTCCTGATTATTATGGAACGATTGGACTTCATTAAACGCATCCACAATACGGTGATTAATTTGTTTGTTATGTGTTGCAAACATAACGATTGCCAATAATGTTATGAAAATATAAGGCAGAGTTTTTTTTGTTAATTGATTTGTTGTCGCCCAAAGCAATATGATCACAGGAACAAGCACGACAAACATCAGATATGCGATGCGCGTACCGCTTAGAATAATAGAATATGTGGCGAGCAAAAAAACTAGCAGCAAGAATAATTTGTCTGCCGTATGTTCCTTCCAAATATTAACAATAGAGAAGAATGCAAAAATCACCATAATAAAACCAAATATTGTAGGGGAGTCAGCACCAGCCTCTGATCTGGTGAAGCCAAGATAGTGGAACTGATATATGGCGAAAATAGTCCCAATCACAATACTCAATTTAATCATCGAAACAATTTGTTTCAACGTTATGCCGCTTTTGTGAATGCCGTATGCCACAAATGGTGCAACCAAAAAATGGATATTGGAGCCAATCCGATTGATGCCATCGTGTGGGTTATTTGACAAAACAACAGACACAACTACAGAAAGGAAGAATGCCCAGACTAAATAACTATACAGTTTCAATTGATTGTGAAAAATAGGCATCATTCTTTCCTTGATGGAAAAATACACCCCAAATATAGTCAAAATTAAAATTAAAACTTCTGATGCATGCTTCACATTTAATATAAGCAACGGCAATAACAGTACAACCAGTTGTAAAAAGGTAAAATTAAGGTGCTTGTTTGCTAGCTTCATAGTGGCGTATTTTACCGAGGGGAAAATGAGTTCGATTGCCAGAAACACGACTTTAGCTGTGCAAGACCATTAGCACTGGCGTGATTTATTACACTGTTGCCTCTACTTCCACATAATTTGAATAAGTATGTGAATGCGGGATTATTTGATTTTCCATTGCCAACCCCTGCAGATGAAATTCCATTGCTTGCTGCATATTTTGTTCAATATCTTGCTTGGTTTTGCCGGTGGCAACACAACCATCTACATCTGGAGAATAAGCAGAAAATCCTGTTTTAGTTTCTTCAATTACGATTAAATATCTCATTTCTTGAACCCCGCCTGTTTGAAAATGCTCATTATGTGTGCCAATTGTGATTTTATCGCTCAACTTTCCTGACACAGTAACCAAACCAGATGTGGTGAGATGCTTGAATTGACGATGACTACCCTTTGTTGGCGAGAAATACCATCCATCATTTTCAAGTATTTTTATAATTGCTTTTATTTTCATGCTGTTGCACTCCTAACCGCACAGAAAAAAGGAGTAAAACTATGGAGATAACCCATTTGACTGCATGAAAGACACCATATTTACCCATGAATCAGCAAGTCCCAAGCAGGTGGCTTACGACTTCCAATAGTCCGCAATCCACGGTGATGGCTGGATATGCCGATAGCATTTGCCACTGATGCCTTTGATTGCTGTGATTGGGCTTATAAAAACAAGTCTTTTAAGATTGGAATCACTAAAATAGCAATTATAATGGACATAAAAACCTCAAGACGAACAAAGCGTTTTTCTATTTTTAATTCCAGATTGGTAATCTTTAATTCCAAATCGGCAATCTTTAATTCCAGCTCGGCAATTTTGTTCGTAATCTGAGTGTGGGTTACTGTTAAATCATTTTTCGTGGCTAAGGCATTGCTAACAATATCATCAACAACGGCTTTTAAGGCTTTTGATTGTACTTTAGCTTGCTGCTGTGGAACACCAGATTCAATCAATTGCTCTGCATAATCCATGGTATCAAATGTAATTGCGCCCATCACTTATATCCGTTAATTATAAAGAATGAACCGCATCATACACCATTACTCTTTCCAATAGTCCGCAATCCACGGTGATGGCTGAATATGCCGATACCACTTGCCACTAATGCCTTCAATGGCTTCAGGTGGGTTAGGCAAGCCATGAAACAAAATAATTCTGGCGTTTTGAGGAATACTCGGTGCTTGAAACCATGACTTCATCCATGACGGACAACAACGGTACTTAAAACTGGACACCCAGTCATCCTGCCAAAAATGGAGTTTGCCTAATTTGTGCATTTCTGCTGATAAATAGGCTTGCTCGTGGCGAACTTGTTGTTTTATTTTCTGAAAGTTCTGTTCAAAAAACGTAAGAATGTGTGGGTATTGACCTGCTTCAAAGCGAAAAACCGAAGAATTCCCCTGCATTTTTTCAGGATTTTTTTTATCATGGGCAATGAGAAGATCACCCTTAACGGCGAAAAAGTCATCTAAATTACCGACAATCACCACATCCAAATCTAAAAACAGGGTCGCACCAGACAAGCCACCAAAATCTTGTGCAAATACCGTCAGTTTACGCCAGCCACGTTCAGGCGTATCGCTGGGTATATTCAATGCTGGCAAGGGCTGTATTTCTACTTGTGTGCGAATATTGCTGGCATCATCCGTAAAACAAACAAACCTGAATGGTCGGTTCAAGTGGCGTGACACCATGCCATAAAGTCGATTCACATAGTCCGCCGGGAATTTATTTCCCCACTTCATGCAAATCACATTAACCGGATTCATTTTGACCTATTTGCCGATGAATTATGCGGGATTAAACGATGCCTTAAAAAGCGGCGTTCCATCTTCTTTTTAGCAAAAAAATGAAAATAATCCACTACTGGGAAGAAATCTCGGTGCCCTAGACCGTCCACCACCACGCACTCCATGCCACCATCAGCCAATATTCTACAACATATATTTTTAGCATGTAAATCGTTAGCAAACACCTTATGCGCGATCATTTGTTTTTTCAATCGCATTAGTGCTCCTTTAATCGTTACGTCGCTCAATGGAGCCTTTGTCATTTCACGATAATGGCTTAATGTCAACGACCTGTTTTGGGTCGTTTCATCTCTTATCAAGTCATAAACATGACCGACACCAAAATTAGTTTCAATCACGCCATGATAGGTCGCATAAAACGGGTAATCATAATCCCGATCCTTCGTCTTTAATTTCATCATGTACTTCACTTCTTGGAGCATGCGTTCATCATGCTCTATCGGTTTTTTAATTTTGATACATAAATCATCATCATCTGGATGGTAATAACATTTAGTTCGACCACCCTCAGCAAAGTGGTGTTGATTTTTCAGAAATACCTTCGCACGGGGGGCAGTTTGCGTTTTTGAGTCGAATCCGCGCTCAAACAACATAATGCAAGCGTTAATTCCTGCACGAATTCGATACTTTGTAGCCTTTTTTATTCTTATGTTCATCTTTAGACGCAACTTACCTGCTGAATCGGCCCCCTTGTTTGACGATAGCAATTTTTATAAGCAATACTTTAACGCCGATGAATTCACATAATTAAGTGCAACACTCCTAAGTCAGCCAAAGGGCGCGATCATGCTTTTAACTGAACGAAAGATACCAAATTTACCTCATGAATCAGCAACATTATACACTAGCGGGAATCGCTAAAACCATGGGTAGAAGCAAGTCAATCATCAGCCGTGAAATTAAACGCGATACAATGGGGCAATGGCTATCGCTACAAACAAGCCCCACCAACTTTGCCCAAACGAGGAGCAAAAACCGGTCTGGCTTTGCATTTCTCGCCCACGGAGACTACTCGGGCTTACATAGAGACCCTCAATCAGCAGCTTGATAAGCATGGTCGCCCAGTTGCCATATACAGCGATAAACACAGTATGATCTTTGCACGATAATTCTTTTGTCCGCTAGCGGTGTCCCCATATCCCCAGATAGAAATCCCTGAAACGTAGCAAGCCTTGGCTGTATGCTAGTTAACAACAAGGGGTTAGGCAAGCAGGGGTTAGCAGCAAAACCCACCATCACCCAATGGCTGCACAGCTCAAGGCTTATGACTAGGGTATCTTACAAACTCGATACCACCAACGATTGACTCACCTCTCGTGCTGGTTTATTGGTCATTGCTCAATTAATGGATTCCCCTAATAGACTACATGAACCTGTCTGAGCGAATCGATAAGCACTTCCCCTAGCTTAAAAGTAATCGTGGGGGGTATAAGCCCTCTGAATTCATCAAGGGGAATTTATCAAGGGGAATTCATCAAGACCCTCATCCTGATGCAGCATGAAGGCAGTTTTTATCTGGATGAGGTTCGCCACCTTGAGGATGATGCGGCACTGCGCGCTAAATGTTGGATCTCAAGAAACTTCCTCAAGCGACCACGCTTGGAGATTGGCTCAGGCGGGTTGCAAGCCAGCGCAAGATAATAAGGCGTTTATCCAGCAATGCCAACAATCTCTCCCGAAAGACTGTACCGTGAAGGCGCTGCGTATTGATGCCGCTGGCTAGCAAACAAGAATCATTGAATATTGTCATGAGCAAGGGATCGAGTATGTCATTCGCGCCAAGACCAGTGCCGCGATGTGCGCACAGATAGCAACGGCAAATGCTTCTAACTGGCAGCCCTTGCTGGATAAACTCTTGATGGATAAACTCTTGATGGATAAACTCTTGCTGGATAAACTCTTGATGGATAAACTCTTGCTGGATAAACAAGACGCGGCGATAAGCGGCCAGGATACCTACCGCAGCAGCTTCTGTATCGGTGAGTATGCAAAAGCCTTCACCTTGATCATTCAGAGAACAGCCGTTACCGGTCAAGCAAGTCTGGGTTTAGATTCATCAGGTAATTCAGAAGACAGTTCACAAGATAGCGCAGAGGGAACAAGCTCAGAAGAAATAAACTCGAGTGCTTATATTGATCGTGCGATTGCCACTCATCGGCCACTCATCGGCCACTCATCGGGATGACCTTAGCCATAGCCAGATTGTCCACAGGCCAATATGACTAATATGGCAGCGTGGCGAGGACAGTGAGGGCCACATCAAGGAACTGCAACGAGATTTTGGCGGTGACCCCCTGTCGTGCTCTGATTTTGCTGCCAATGTGCTGTACTTTTTAACCTCAGCATCTTCCTACAATCTATGTGCCCTCATGCGTCAGCTGCTGCTAGTGGAGTTATCCCGACATCGAGACTGTGTAAGAAACCCCACTAAATCGCGTTACATGTGGAAAACCCTTGCGGGTTTGGCTGTTTTACTGGGTTCCTGCTTGCGCAGGAACGACGGATGTTGGTTTTTTGCACAGTCTCCATCTTGTGCTGACTCTGCACTGGTGTCTGGTCGCCATTGCGGCAAAAGTGGTTAGAACCGGACGACAATTATTTATAAAGCTGCAAGAAAACCACCGAATACTCCTAGAACCAGTGCTACTGGCACTGAAGCAGTTTGCAGCACCGTCCATTTAACCCGATATAGGGCAAGCGTAACGGCTTCTGCAAGATAGGTGCGTGCAAAAAAAGCCCATTGAACACTGATTAATGGCGGGACTTAATATACAGAAGGCGCTGAGCCAGTATTTTTTAGTAAAGCTCTCAGCACTATGGGCTTGTCGGTTAATTCAAAATCAGTCCAATTTTAAGAAAATAAAATGTTTAATAACAAGGACTTAAATATTCACAACAAGCTAAAAACTCCATTTTCCGACAAGCCCACTATCTGCCATAATCTGCGGTAATGGCCAGTCATAAGGCTTGCAAGCGGGATTACAGGTCATTGAAGCACTGGTGCTACTCTATCTGGGGATTTGGGCGCTATGGAAAGTTTCTTTCATAGTTTGAAGGTGGAACAAGTACATCATGATGATTACCGAACAAGAAATGAGGCACGTTCAGTGATATTCGATTACATTGAGCTATTTTATAATCGGCAACGTAAGCATTCTACGATTGGCTATCTGTCACCGATAGCATTTGAAGAAATGAGTGTTGCTTAACTGAGTGTACGTTTTATTGGGGTAAGGCCAAACATATAAATAATGTCCGTTGTTATCATGCTGCCTTTTTTTTGTCTCTCTGCCATTTGAATTTCCACTTGGCCGTAATATTGATCTATCATAGAGATTATTTCTGGAAATAACTAAGAGGTAACATTGTAAAATTTTATCATTTTCTACCTTCACCAAATTCTCGTCGATTATTAGCTGCTATGTGTTATTTTGGTCTTGATCCTAATCTGGTAGATATTTCATTGCCTAAAGGTGAACAAATGAATCCAGATTTTGTTGCCTTGAATCCAAATCATAAAATTCCCCTATTTGTTGATGACGATGGTTTTATCCTGCGGGAGTCCACCACAATCATGCAGTATTTGGCAGAGAAAGAAATGGAGCATAGCCTTTATTCTGATAACCTCAAAACATGCGCCGATATTAACAGATGGTTGGCCTGGAATATTGCGTACTGGAGTTCGGCTTGTGGTATATATATTTAACGAATATCTGGTTAAAAACTTCCTCAATCTGGGCGATCCAGATTCGAAAAAACTAAAAAAAGATGAATTATTTTTTCGTTTTTGCAGAAGTGTTAAATAATCATCTTAAATGATAGTAAATGGTTGGTAGGCAATGATATTGCATTGGCAGATTACGCTATTGGTTCTTTTCTGGATCATGCGGAAGCTGCGCACATGCCTGTCGAAGGTTTCAAGCAGATACAACGATGGTATGCCGACATCAAGGAATTGGATAAATGGAAAAAATCAGCACCTTCTAATTTTATGTAGAGAATTTTATCTTAAACTAATCTGGCAGGAGGGGGGGATGCATGCCGCAACATAAAGCTATGGCTAGGCAATTTCGAGAGTTGATAGAAAAGCTCAGCATTACATCTATAATTTAAAATTGCATGGATGCACGAATATTGTAATCGCATGGACGTAAAAGAGCAGCGAGTATTTTCTAGATCCGATGCCGGATTTTCCCTCTATGTGACAGCCATTCAGGAATCGTGTTATCGGATACTTTTAAGTACATAAATTACAGGGAATGAATATCGTCTCTGCCAGAATCAGTGAGAGGAAAAAAAAATACCAAATGCACGGCAGCCATCCTGTACCTGGATCTCACCTGTAATCTCTAGGGAATCCGTATCAATAATATTCACAGTCCCGTCAAACCAGTTGGCAACGTAAATAGATTTCCCAGAAGGATGTAGTGCTATCCCTTCAGGATAATCACCTACCTTGATTATTTTAATCACTTTGTTCTCTGATAAAGAAATAACCGAGACAGTCCCGTCATGCTGGTTAGTGACAAATATTCTATTTCTTATCTCATCATGTGCGATAGCATAGGGATAGCCGCCGACTTTTACATTGATGACCCTATTGTCATCATCCAGGTTAATAATACTGACACTGTTAGCACGAACATTCGCCACGAAAATTTTGTTGATTGATTTTGCGGCGGTAACACCAAAAGGCGCTGTTTCAACTGGAATAACAGCTTCGATGTCTTCTGTTTCTGTGTTAATGATCATTAAATTATGGCCATCTCTATTGGCAACATAAAGCCAGTCCCCTGCGGGGCCTACTGCTATCCCTGAGGGTGACTTGCCAACCTTGATTTCTGAAATAATTTGCATGGTGTTGGTGTCCATGATTGAAACGATATTCAAATACCAATCTGCAATATAAAGTTTCTTTCCATCTGGGCTGACTGCTATCCCAACAGGGGCATCACCCACCTTAACATTCTTTATTAAGGTGTTATTGCTTGTATCAATGATAGAAATTTCCTGGCTTTCAGGATTTGATATGTACACACGTTGCCCATCTAAGCTTGTCGTTACACCAGCTGGACGATGCCCTACATCTATATTTTTAATTACTTGATTTAATGACGTATCAATAACTGACACGGTATTGCTAACTTGATTAGAGATGTAAGCAAAGGTGGCAGATTGTGTTGCCGATGTGACACAAAAGAAAAAAATAATCAGAAGTAAATAATTCAAGGTGACTTTTGAAATTAGAGCAAAATGAATTATTTGGTATTTAGGAGGGATTATTTGGGAAGAATCGTTTAAATAAAACCAAGTTTAAATAAAACTAGGGAAACTGCAACTAATTTAATCCAGCTTCCCCGAGTTCAAGCTTGTTCGGAGAGTTTTTTGATATTTTCCATTCCTGCTTTGTAGAAAATAGTCAGTTTTTCAGTTGCATACTCGTCACTTAATTCGTGGGGTGGGGTAGGTCCCTGGAATAAGCGATAAAATGCACCTTTCCATTTAAGCGTCGAGCCGCCTTTGCCGTTATCTGTAATAGTCATGGTTAAACCGTGGGTAGTGATAGGGTAGGCTTTGAGCTGTTGACCGTCTTCCATGTAATGCTGAATCATGAAATTTTCCGGTTTATGTTTTGCTAGGATCTCCCTTATTTGTTCACCACCCTCGAGAGTAATGACGCGTAATGACTCTGGTTCATTGCCTTTGTCAGTAGTGCAGTCTATGACTGTTGGATGCCAATCTTTGATTGAACAATAATCACTAATGACAGCCCAGACCTTGTTTGGTGCAACATTAATTTCTATTTCCTCGACCAGTAAGACTCTTGCTGGTCCGTGAGCCATGACTAGTGCAGGGGCAAAAAAAACAGAAAATAAGTATAAATTTATAATTTTTTTCATCGTATCCTCCAGATATTCGGAATTCTCTTGCCTTAATTTTTCCAGCGAAATTTAGCGAGACCACAGGATTATACCGTCAAAACTGCTCCAAGAAATTCTATAGGCTACCATTTCTCCAGAATTTTCTCCTAAAGGATGGATTGAGGTTCCGTATTCTGAATTTATAATTCTGATCACATATTTCATGATGTTTCTTTTGATAGGTTTATGTTTGTTATCAATAGAATCCATAGAAATAAGATCATCTCATGCTAGGAACAACAGACAGAGCAACCGCAAAACCGCTAGTTTTTTCTTCCTATGAACTGGAAGCCGAAAACAAGGCGATGTTAAGGTGGCTGAAAGTTATTTTGGTGGTCGTCGCAAAGGTAAACGCGCAAATCCTAAGTATTCAGCTTATCGAAAGATTTATACGAAAATCATTGCCGATGTTTCATCAGAGTTCTTGATGCTGGTTATTGAGCAGACAGCATCAGTTTATTCTGATCGCTGGAGAGGTTATTATATACTAAATTATTTGAAAGCTGTATTTTCAGGTAGTCTGAATATTGACACTCTGGTTTCTTAGAGTATGGAATTATAATAATAAAATGAAAATTGTGCTCGCACCTGATTCCTTCAAAGGAAACCTCACATCCCTACAAGTTGCTTCAGCGCTTGAAAGGGGCATCAAAAGAGTTGTTCCAAATGCAAATTGCATTAAAATTCCTATGGCCGATGGTGGCGAAGGAACTGTCCAGTCTCTGGTTGACGCAACTGGTGGCAAGTTTATCCGCAAGAGAGTTAAAGGCCCTGCAGGCAAATTAGTGTCTGCACGTTATGGAATTTTGTCAGATGGTAAAACAGCGGTAATTGAAATGGCTGAGGCTTCTGGCTTGCCTGATGTTGAAGGAACAAAAGATAAAAATCCAATGAAAACAACGACATATGGGACAGGCCAATTAATGATGGATGCCATCAATAAAGGCGCAAGCCATATTATTCTTGGTTTGGGCGGGTCTGCAACAATAGATGGTGGTGCAGGTATGGCTCAGGCACTGGGTGTCAAGTTTTTGGATAAAAAAGGGTGCGAGCTAAAAGAATTGGGTGCTGGTGGCATGCTTAACAAAATAGCTAGTATTGATATGAGTGGAATGGATGTCAGGATGAAGAGGGTCAAAGTCACTGTGGCCAGTGATGTGGAAAACCTACTTTGCGGCAAAAAAGGCGCTGCGCATGTGTTTGGACCACAAAAAGGCGCGACACCTGCGATGGTGAAAAAACTAGACGCAAATCTGAAGCATTTTGCTGGCATCATCAGAAAAGATTTGCGTAAGAACGTCATGACATTAAAAGGAGCAGGGGCTTCTGGAGGTCTGGGAGCCGGCCTGGCTGCATTTACAGGAGCAAAACTCAAGAGTGGTGTTGATATTGTTGTCGAGGCAACTGGGCTGGCAAAACATCTTAAAGGTGCGGACCTGTGTGTTACTGGAGAGGGCCGAGTTGATTTTCAAACGGCTTTTGGTAAGACACCATCAGGTGTTGCCAAGGCAGCTAGGAAACAAAAAGTACAGACCATTGCAATAGGTGGCGGGATTACTGATGATGCGCGTGGCGTGTTTGAATATGGTATTGATGGATTGGCGAGCGCATGTGCAAGAGATATGTCACTCGAAGAGGCGATAAGTAATTCAAAAGCTCATTTAGCAAACGCGGCCGAACGTGTTGTGCGTTTAGTATTGATTGGCAAAAAGCTGGCGAAATCGAAAAAAAAACCAAACAAAAAAAGATAATAATAAACACCAAAATCTTTCATATTTCTACTCTTGACACAGGCCTGTGTCATTTATTGTTATAATAACTTGATGAAAATATCCAGATTTGCTTCCCGATTTAATATGGATTCCGGTATTGTCCAGCTAATGCATGATTTGGGAAATGCCCTATCAACAGATAAGGACATGTTGATGATGGGAGGAGGCAATCCAAGCCATATTCCTGAAGTACAGCAATTTTTCCACGATAAAATGCAGTGTGTGTTGGATCGGCCTGCAGAATTTGCACATATGGTTGGCGACTATGACCCTCCTCAAGGTGATAAACCTTTTATTGAGGCGATTGCAGAATTATTAAAAAGAGAAAATGGTTGGGACATCAGTTCGAAGAATGTTGCCTTGACTGCAGGCAGTCAGGCTGGATTCTTTTTACTTTTTAATATTTTTGCTGGCGAATGTACTGATGGGATACAAAGAAAAATCTTATTGCCTATGGCGCCAGAATATATTGGTTATAGTGATGTAGGTTTATCTGATGGTTTATTTTTGGCAAGAAAGCCGGATATAGAAAAATTCGATGATCACACTTTCAAATATCATGTTAATTTCGACGAATTAAATATAAATGAGAATATTGGCGCTATCTGTGTTTCACGACCCACTAACCCGACAGGTAATGTCATCACCGATTCTGAAGTAGAAAATCTATCAAAATTAGCGGAAGAAAAAGAGATTCCTTTCATTATTGATAATGCTTACGGAATGCCATTTCCCAATATAATTTTTTCTGAGGCAAAACCATTTTGGAATGAAACCACAGTACTTTGTATGAGCTTATCCAAGATAGGTTTGCCAGGAACACGGACGGGCATTGTTATCTCCAATGAGGAGATTATCAGTATTATTACAAGAATGAATGCGGTTCTTAATTTATCTATTAGTAGCGTTGGTTTAACTCTTGTTCATGATCTTGTCACTAGTGGAGAAATCACTCGTATAAGTAAAACTATTATCAAGCCCTACTATCAAAACAGAGCAAAAATCGCCATCGACCTATTTCATAAGGCACTGATTGGCCTTGAATATTATATCCATAAATCAGAAGGTGCTATTTTCCTGTGGTTATGGTTTCCCAAGCTACCAATTACTTCTGAAATTCTTTATCAACGCCTCAAGCAAAGAGGTGTTCTGATTATATCAGGGCATCATTTTTTCCCAGGATTGGATAGTGACTGGGAGCATAAACATGAGTGTATACGTGTCACCTATTCAATGGATATAAATATTATTGAGGAAGGCGCTAGAATCATTGCTGAAGAGGTAAAGAAGATGCACAGAAAATAAATAAATAAATAAATCAATAATCAAATAACTTCAAGCCTAATGAAAATAATCTTTCTGATGCAGTTTTTTTTCTGATTTGAGTTATTTCATAAATATTCGCATTTGCGGCAGCGATATATAAATAATCATCACTGGTGATTAACTCATCTACGAGTTTTAGCTCCAGCGCTCTTTTCCCATACCAATGTTCGCCCGTTGCTATTTTTTCAATATTCACATGTTCGCGATTATCTTTAATGAACTCTCTGAATAATTCGTGCGTGTCTTCAAGTTCTTCTTGAAATTTTTCGCGATCTTTATCATTATTTTTACCGAAAAGGGTTAAGGTTCGTTTATATTCTCCCGCTGATAATTGTTCATAATCAATGTCATATTTTTTCATTAGGCGGTAAAAATTAGGTAGTTGAGCAAGAACTCCTACAGATCCTATGATAGCGAATGGTGCTGCAACAATTTTGTTGGCAACACAGGCCATCATATAACCGCCACTTGCCGCAATCTTGTCTACGGCGACCGTCAGCGAGATTCCTCTATCGCGAATTCTTTTTAATTGGGATGCAGCCAGCCCATAACCATGCACTGTTCCTCCAGCACTTTCTAGGATAAGGACAACTTCATCAGAAGTTTTAACAACAGTTAATACAGACGTTATCTCTTCCCTTAAAGACTCAACCTCACTTGCTTTGATGTCACCTCTAAAATTAAGTACGTAAATATCTTTTTTATCACCTGTTTTATCTAATTGGTTTTTTTTATGTTTTGATTTGAGTTGTCTAATTGCCTGCTTCAATTCTTTTTTGTTCAACACCTGTGATTTCATCAGCAGACCCATTTCTTCAAATTTTTGATTAAGATTTTTAATTTCAATATGCCCATCATAGGATGATTTAGCACGCAAAATAACAATGACTGTCGCAACAACAATAATAGCTATTGTGACTACGATAGAAACAAATTTTGAAAGAAATAGCAGGTATTCTATGAAATATTCCATGGCAAAATATCCATAGATAGATTTGGAAAATTAATGAAAAAATATATTATCACGATTTTTCGATCCAGTTTATGCCTGCGATTAACTCATCTGTGACTTGAAACCGTTCATCTGGTTCTTTGGCTAACATTCCTTCAATAAGAGGCTGATATTTACTCATGTTTTCAGGTAATTTTGGTACAGTGGCATGGAGGTGTGCATGGATTAAATTAGCAATACTATCTGCCGTGAATAGTTTCTTGCCAGTCAGCATTTGATAGAAAAGGACGCCTAAACTGTAGATATCGCTCCGTTGATCAACTCTCATTCCTGAGCCTTGTTCCGGGCTCATATAGTAGGGTGTTCCCATAATAATGTTATTGAGAGTGATGTCCTCCGTTTCATCTGAGATAACCTTTGCTGTTCCAAAATCAGCTATTTTCAATGTGTTTTCGTCCTGGAACAGGATATTGCCAGGTTTCAAGTCTCTATGAATGATATTGAGTTCATGGATCGCGCTAAGGCCAAGGGTAATTTGTTTTAGATAGGACATGGCGATTTCAGCGGGAATTCCTCCTTCAATACGTTTTGAGAGATCTCCTCTCGGTAAATATTCCAGCGCGATATAGGCGAAATCAGAGGCAAATGCCCTTTCGTAAATACGAATAACATGAGGGTGTTCCATAGCAGAGATGAGATTGTATTCCTGCATAAAGCGTTTCAGCGCATTGGGATCCTCCTGATCCTGGGTGTATAAAACCTTTAAAATAACATCTAGGTTATCCTCCATTCTCCTCGCTAAAAGCACTATCGACATGCCGCCCTTTGCGATCTCCCTTTCAATGGTATAGCCAGGGATGAGTAAACGAATACCATTTGATTGAAATGCTTGATCATCATTAAAAATGCTTCCGCCTTCAAGTATCTGAGTTTTTTCATCTAAAATATTTTCAATGCTTCCGCCTTCAAGTATCTGAGTTTTTTCATCTAAAATATTTTCAATGCTTCCGCCTTCAAGTATCTGAGTTTTTTCATCTAGCATACCCTCAGATTGTGAAGCATTTGTTGATGTTCTTTCATGAAAGTTTGTCGATTCGGATAATTCAGTGAGCTTGGAAATAATATTGTCCGAGTTCACATCTGTTTTAAGTAGATAATTCGCAGCTCCAAGTTCCAGAGCTCTATCTGTAACCGTTGTATTAGTTTCATTTGTTAATATGATGATGGGTGGCATATCAGGGTAGGTCAACATAATTTTTAACCAGTCCAGACCATTTTCACTCTTAAGCCCTAGATTATAATCCAATAAGATCATACTGTAGTTTTTCCAATTCATATCTGTCTCGGGGATACCATTTAGATCAGAGACATGTTCTTCGAACTGAAAATTTAGCTGGTTGCCCGTGATTAATTCTTTCAGAAAGGTTCCGCAGAACCTAGAATCGCCGATAAGGAGGATATTAAGCAAACTTGATTACCAAAAATTAAATGATGAAACAAAAACGGAACTATACAACAATCTAGTTTATTTAGCGTGATGGTAACATAACAAATGCAGGATTTTGGGTAAATATTAAGGTTGTTGTGGGATTCTGAGCTAATTCAGGAGCTTGCTAATATGATCTAATAAATCGTCTTCCGAAAAAGGCTTGGTTAAATGAACATTAACGCCAGCGGAACTAGCCTGCTCCCGGTGTTTCTCAGTGGATCTTGATGTCACCATAATCACAGGGATATCTGCAGTCTCTGGATTTGCGCGTATATATGCTGTTAATTCCATACCATTCATTCGTGGCATTTCCATATCGACAAGCAGGATGTTAGGAACTTTCTTTTCTGTAATTTCTACGGCTTCAACACCATCTTTAGCCGTTCTAATATCGTATCCAGCATCCTTTACAACTTGAGCAAGCGCACGGCGTGCGCTTAGCGAATCATCAACAATTAATACTGTTGGCAAAATAGCGTTGATGCTAGTATGTTCCAGATCATCATGCTCAGTCCTTTCTTCACGTCGGGTAGACGAGCGTAACAAATCGGGGATATCAAGTACGGGGGCAACGCTGCCATCGCCAAGAATTATTGCACCAGGGATGCCATGGATATTGTTCATATGTTTGCCCATTGATTTAATAACCAGTTCCCGACTATCAACGATCTCCTGGAGATAGACAACCTTGTTGATATCCTCCTCTCGGATTAACAATGCAGGTCTGGTTTCCCGATCTTTAAGGCGCTGGTCTCCTGAAAAATCTATTAAATCTTCTAGGTTACTTAATTCGATAAGTTCATTGTCTACTTTACACATAAAACCATCATATGATTCGATTATCTCACTATCAGATGGATGTAATATCTGTTCCACACCTCTGCTTGAAACAGCAAGAATTTTATTTCTATGTCTTATGATGAGGACGTGAGATGAAATTAATGTGACTGGCATGCGTAATTCAATCTGCAAGCCTTCATCTCTTTTAGATTCAATATGTATAGCTCCTTTACTTGCAAGTATTTGTGAATAGACGAGATCCATACCAATCCCTCGTCCCGATATTTGCGTGGTTTTTTTGCTTGTAGAAAAGCCAGGCTTCAAGATCATCCTGTCCAGTTCTATTGGCGTTGGTTTTTCTTCAGGTTCGATAAGCCCACGTTTAATGGCAGTGACACGGATTGCATCATGATCTAGTCCTGCGCCATCATCTTTGCAACGTACAACAATTTGAGTCCCTTCTGATGAAAATGATAGGTCAATCTTGCCTTCCGGATCTTTATTTTTATTGATACGTTCATTGCGATCCTCGATTCCATGGTCGAGTGAATTACGTAATATATGAATTAATGGGTCAACGAGATTATTTAGAATATCACTATCTATTAGCGTATCTGTGCCAGCCAGATGCAGGGTAGCTTGTTTCCCAATTAATCGACATGTTTGCCTGACATTTCTTTGTAGTCTGGGCGCGATAGTTTTAATAGGCACCATGCGTGTTCGCATCACCAGCCTTTGAGCCTCTCTGTGCAGACGCGATTGATCAACAAGGAGTTCATCTAATTCATGGAGGTCATGCTTGATATGTCTGTTTAGCTCAACAGAATCCAAGGTTGATTCTGCCAGTTGATTCGTTACGGTATTAAGTTCGCTGTACTGTTCAAGCTCAAGGGCATCGAATATCTCATTCTGATTAACAGCTTGAGGAACATTGGCTATTGTGCGTAACTCAACTTGTTGTTCAAGTTGATTGACTAATTCATGAGTTGTTTCATTTAGATTGACTAATTCTTCTGTTTCATCCGTAGAATTTTTAATTTTTTCCTGTAGCTGAGTAGTCAAGATAATGGTCTCACCCAGCAGTCTGATAAGATCGTCAATGATGGGAGCTTGCACACGTAAAGTAGCAATAGTAACTTGTTCATCTTCAGTATCATTTTCCGGTTTTTCTTCAATATCTTTTTTGCTAGCAGTGTTTTCAGAAACCGAGGTTGCATCGTCGTCAAGTATTTTAATGCCTTCATTCTCAAGGCGATTATTCCAGTCAAGAATACTCTGGAATACTTTCAGAGAATTTGCGGGCACTTCTTCCTGCGATGTGAGAGATTCACTCATCTCTTCAAGGCAATCGGCTGCAACAATCAAAGAGTAAGCCAATGCCCTCGATGGTAATTTTTGATGTTTATTTAATAATAGGAATATATCTTCTATCTGGTGTGTCAATGAGGCTATCCCTCGTATTCCAACCGTGTTAGCGGCACCTTTGACAGTATGCGCTATACGCTGTGCATTTTCTGATTCTTTATTGCCTCCACTGCCATCAATTAGTGCATGGATAGCATTTGAAAGTCCTTCTGTTTGAGAAGGCAATTCCTGTAGTAGGCCATCAAGTAATTCCTGGCTGATGTCAGTGGGTAATTTCAGCGAGACATCTTCAGGAGTCGCTTCTGTTTGCCTAGTTTCTTTAGTTTCTTCTTCGGAGGGATAGGGTGCATTTAGCAAATCAATCAAAGCAGGAACTACTTCAGGGATAAGCGGTTTATACAATGCCTTAGAATTTAGTGTATTCACCAGATTCTCACTGCCAGAATTATCACCAAGTGATAATAAATATCCTTCTACAGATTTAGGCCACTTGCCAATCAAGTCACCTAATTCCTGACTAGCGATACCTTCATTCTCATTCAGCAGAGCAATATTCTCTCGCATAATTCCAGATGTCTGATATAGTCCGGCAAGTTCGGCTGCCTGACAAGCGTTGCCAAATCGTTCAAGGCGCGTTGACAATTGCATGAGCGCATCGCTTCTCAATTTTTCATCAATCGACTCTGATATGATTTTTGTCTTTGCCTCATTAATATCCTTCTCAATTTTTCTTATTTCATCGAGTAACATGTCGATCAACATTGGACTTACAGGATATGCTTCAGCAGATGCAGTTACATTATTTTCTGTGATTGAGTATTTTGATTTACCATCAACAATATCAGATGGCGATGAATCCTTGATCTGATCAGGCTCATCAACAAGACAGAACATATCCTTTATCATAGGGATATCAATTTCAGTAAGAGAAGATGGCCAATAGCTTGCCGTTAGAGCATTGATTAAAGAAAGAGCAGCTGCGTCATTATTTTGATCGTTAACATAGCTGTTAGCATCATTGGCCCATTGCTGGAGCGAATGACATTGTTCGTCTGATAATTTTTTTTTGTTGCATGCCAAATCTTCAAGGTTTTGTTGTAGTAACATGCATACATCCTCAAAACCTAGTAAATTAGACTCTGCAGCATCAGAAGCTATTTTTCCAAGATAAGTAATTATATTTTCTAATGATGATTCTGTTTTATAATTTTCAATGGCCAATTTCAGGGAATTAACCGAGTCCATCGATAAAGCGTCAGTTTCTTCAGCCACTACTTCGTCGTTGTCTTTTAGCTTTATCCCCATCATGCCCGCAATTATGCTGGTATCTTCGTATCTCAATGGTAGAGGCCATTGTTGGTTCTCAAGGTTTAAAAGCAGGGCTCTCCCCAGATCATCATTTTCCGGGTCATTTATATATTTCCCGGCAAGTTCGACCCACGCTGTTAATAGAGTTTTTTGAGCGCTGGACAAATCCTTTTTTTGCTTAATTAATTCAAGAATATTTTCATCAAAGAGCAAATAAATATCCTGGAAGCCGAGCGACGATTCTTTAGTAATGGCTTGAGAAAATTCATTGATCGCCTCAGATAGCTTGCCAAGTGAGTCTGTATCACTGATATTTTCGTGAGTGATGATTTGGTTAAGCTTGGTAAAGCAATTATCAAGAGAGGGCATTAGATATTTACTGTTATTCTTGCTTCTATTTTTTCTACTTCAGATTCGCTCATCATTCGATTTCACCAATATTTCTTTCATAAAGTTGGTATCGTTTCTAATAATGGGGCTGGCCAGTAATCGCTCCTAGAAATATTTAATATGTTTTCTGCATTAGAATCATCTGCATGATTGATGTAGTTCTTTGCTAATTCAATCCAGTTATTAATAAGCTGCTGCGGTGCCTTGTAAACAGAACCATAAGATGTTTCAAGCAAGGAATTTTCAAGTAAAAAACAAGCATTCTGAAACCCTGACATATTTTGTTCGCCTGCACAGGTGCCAATTCCTTCAGGTTTTTGAGCAACCGCATTCAGTAAATCTTCTGGATTATCATTTTGATAGGATGTGCCGAGTTTAGAAAGAGACTCAATATGTTGCATCGGTGTTGAAATGGATTTTTTTGTCACAGATTAATCACTGGTCTATGGAAGTAACAAATAATTTTAAAGTGATAAGTCTAATTTAGTAGACGCGCCCATGCCTTCCATATCTATGTCCATGACGGTATCTTTATCATCTTCGCTCAAAGTAAACACAGAGACTGCTGCCACCAGTGAGAATGCCTGTTGTACTAGTTCATCCGTATGGCTTGTTTGCTCTCTTAAATGGTTACCTGTTTTGCGCACACTTCTTCGAATAACGTCAGCACGTTCACGTAACTGTCGACTTCGACGACTTTGCATGGAAGCGCTTTTTGAGATTTTTTGCACCATTTCCACAAGGTTTGCCGTATTTTTTTGTGTTTCTTCCATTTCTCTACCGGCTTGTTCTGCGAGTTCGCTGCCTTCTACCACCTGGCTGGTAAGTTCATTCATGGTACTCACCGTACTGGTTGTTTCTAACTGAATGTTTTTTACCAGCGTGGCAATTTCTGATGTTGCCTCACGAGAGCTTTCTGCCAATCGCTGTACTTCATCGGCGACAACCGCGAAGCCACGACCAGCTTCACCAGCAGAAGCTGCGTGCATACTGGCATTAAGCGCTAAAATATGGGTTCTTTCAGAAATATTATTAATTAGGTTCACCGCCGTACTAATTTCCTGAGAACGCTCACCAAGTCTTTTAATGCGTTTTTCAGTTTCACGAATGGTGTCTCGAATGGTATTGATGCTATTAACAGTATCCGTTACCGAGGTCATAGCGGTAACTGTTGTTTTAGTTGCATCTTCGGCTGCGGTATTAGATGCTTCAGCAAGTTTGTTGATCTCAGCCATCGTACCCACGGCAGATTTTAGTTCCGTTACCGTCTGTTCTACTTCATTTCTTTCATTGTCAGCAAGCAATATAACGTTATCAGCCTGTGATTTTACCAGATTTGATGTTTCTGCAACTTCTTCTGCGATATCCATCACTTCAGTTAAAATACTAGAAGTTTCAGACGACATCATGTTAAGCGCATCGGCAATAGGGCCGGTTATGTCTTCATTGACTTTTGCTCTTACAGTCAGATCTTTTTGAGCAAGTTGTGCAACGGTTTGAAGCAGAGTGACGATAGAATCATTGAGTGTTTCATTTTCGTCTTCAGCATAGGAAGTTGATGTCATTCGCTCATTAAGCATGGTATCGATAGATTTGCTCATCACCCCAAATTCATCCTTACTCTTAAGACCTACGCGTGCCTCCAGATCGCCTTTGGCGACTTTTTCCAAGATATTACTCATGCGATTCAGTGGTACATCAAATGACTTGATGATAGATAGGGTAGAAACAATGGTTAATATGATGACCAGAACGAGTCCTCCTCCTGGCGTTACACCGCCCATGATATCAATTTCTGCTGTGGTGACAAGTACCGCATACAAAATTATGAATAACATAGAATTAAATGTTGTTAATGCAATAATTCTATTTTTGATTTTCATATCGTTTAGCATGATAATTTACCTGTTTGTAATGTCCTTTTTTGGCTTATGCAAGATCATTTGTCTCGAGAGATTTTAAATTTTCAATGACTATGCTTATATCAATTTCAAGCCAGATTATTTTATCGATTTCATAAGTATTGCTGATGGCATCTGAAAATATTTCTGGCACATTGTCAGGATGAGGAATTGATTCAGTACTTTCTTCATCAATTTCTACAGCAACAGGTAATTCGTTGATCAACAAGCCAACAGCATCGATTCCTTCATCAATAACGAACACGACTTTGTTTTCTCTCTCTGATGTCTTTTTTTCAGCGAGAAATTTATCAATTTTAAATACTGGAATCAGATTACCACGAAGATTTATCATGCCGCTCAACCATGGGGAAACATTAGGTATGGAGTAAACGGTGGTATTTATTGTTGCTTCACAGAGTATAGATTTATCAAAAAGTAAATGCTGATTGCCTATAATGATCCCGTACCTAAGGTGTCTAACTTCGTCTTCTTCTTTACCAAGACCTTCAAGGAGATGAATCTCTGGATTTACCTTCATCCATTGCGAGTGATCATCTTGAGATTCACTCATCATCAATTGCCCGTAGAACACCTGAGTCTGTGTTCATAGAGTGTGATTATCTTATTAAGCATAATAATCAACTGCAATTTTTTATCTGATCCATGATTTGTTCGGAGGTATAGGGTTTGGAGACAAGATCTTTGGCTCCCTGCATTTTTGCCCAGACGCGATCTGCTTTTTGTTTTTTATTGCTAACAAAAATTAATGGCATTGATTTTGTTGCGCTGTCATTGGTAATAGTTCTTGCTGCTTCATAACCATCCATTTTCTCCATAACTATATCCATAAAGATAATGTCAGGTTTCTCAGAATTTGCCTTTGCAATGGCTTCTTTGCCATTGGTCGCAGTTACGACTTCACAGTCCAGTGTACTTAATATATTTTTAAGGTTTGATAAATCAGTTGGTGAATCATCAACTATCAAAACTTTCTTAATTGGCATGACTATACTCTCTCCAGAAAATGTTCTAAATTCTTGTAATTAAATTAAATTTTAAACATGATATACAACAGAACCTCCGCTGTCTTGAATCAACCAGATTTTCTACTTAGCAAGGCAGGCTTGTTAAGGTATTGGTTTACTATCTCCTGAAATACCATTTGATTCACTGGTTTGATTAGGTAGGTATCACAACCAGATAAATTACCTTTAATGCGGTCTGCGGGTGATGAATTACTCGTTAGTAAAATAACAGGTGTATCTTTACATTTGCCTTCTTTAATTGTTTTGCAGACTTCATAACCATCGACTCCAGGTAAAATAATATCGAGGAATATGACGTCATAGTTATTTTCATTTATCAGGTCAAGGGCTTCCTCGCCTGTCTCAGCCAGGTCAGTACGGGAGGTGAATGAAGAGAGTACGGTATGCATTTGTATACGAACCGGCAAGCTATCATCCACGACCAGCGCAATAGCACTACCCTCACTATTATCATCTGCAGATTCAATTTTCGAGCCTTCATTACTTTCAACGCCTGCTATTGCAATTTCGTCATCGACATCTAGTTCTTTATTAGCAACCTGATCCAGCACACTGATAATTCTCGATGTAATCAAGGGACGCCTGACCTGATAGTGCCTTGTCTTAAATTCACGTTGTTTAGATACCAACACAGATGGCGGGTTAGCGATATCCTGTTGCTCTAGTGTATTTCGGTAGGCACGCCATTTGATAAGTGCTCTAGGCTCATCCGCATTGACCATGAGAATGCCTGGAGACATATCTAAATCTTTCTCAGTATAGGAGGTATGCCGACCTTGAGAATACTCAAATGCCATCTGTAAGCGTTTCTCCTCAACAGGAGGCATGCCTATCAGACCAATTGTCACAGAACCATTATCAATCATTTTAATCTAAAATAAGTTATTAAGTGATGACTATGCATCTTCGATAGTTAAATAAACCATTGTTTGGTTAAGCAGTTGATAAGCGATCTCTCCGAATGTCATGGGGCCTTTTAAATCACCAGTTTTTTTACCTTCGAGTTCTGAATGTAAGTAGTTCAATACACAATTGCAGGAAAAAATAACATTATCTAGGGAGGGCACCGCCGCTTGAAAACTCTTTACGTAATCATCATGAGGTATGGCAAGCTTATATTCAACACCGTTAAAGAGAGGGGCATAAAAAGAAACCGATTTATTTATCTCATCCATTTCCCGAAAGGAGACGTTAATCATGGCGCCAGAATAGTTTGCGACCAATGGATAACGCATATCTACGCCATGTTCTATTACATAATCAGCAAAATTTCCTTCAACACCGTTTATCAGGCAATTACGGACAGAAAATCCAGTTTCAGGAAATTCAAAAGTATCACCATCCCCTTGCGCAGCGATATTTACAATGCCAATATTTGCAAATTTTCCTGGTGTCAGAGTCACATGCATGACAACAGCTTTATCTGTTGAAACTTCTCCGGTACCGCCGTTAATCACCATTGGGCTAACACTGCCTAAATCATCCAGATGCAAGCCTGTCACCCATCCGACAATTGGTTTGATAAACATATCTTCGTATTCAGGTGCGTTACGTGCATAATCAAGATGCATCTGTGTCAGCGCAGGGAGCAACAGGATTGTGAAGCCATCATCCGGCGCTTCCTTGGCAATACTCTGGATGGTTGGCGTATTATAAAACTTGATCTGAATTCTTCTGGCTAATGCCGGGTCAAGCTCTGTAACATATATTTTATCACGAGTCGTTTCACCACCATCTACGCCCATGAAGTAGGGAATAGAGCCGCCAATCCATCGGCCTTTCGGTAATGATTCGAGTAATTTTTTATCTCCTGCTAACCATAAAACTTTTCCAGCTTCGATGGCGGAGGAGACCTCTGCGACCGAGGCCAATCTAGCATTAATATTGGAAGTTGGCATAATTCTAATCTCCTATGCTACCAAAAGCTGATCTAATTCAGCTTGGTGTTTGTTTTGATGTTTAATAAAATACTGTCTAAGAATTTTTGCTCCAACAATGCGTGATGTGTCAGATGGATTGTTTTCAATTGATATACGAATACGCTCAAGCATCATTTTTAGCGCAACTACATCGGTTTTTATCTCTAATTCCCCATTGATCAAGCGTTGCCAGCCTGGATGTGCATGTGGCGGGACAGATGGTGTTTGTTCTATGGGAGTTGCCACCGCGTCGCCCAATTGTTGCGCTACCGCGTCGCCCAATTGTTGAATTTCTGCCTGCAGACGACTTTGATGTTTCGTGAAGAACTGATGCAGTATCTTGACACCAGCTTTTTGTGAGGCCTCAGAAGGATTACGTTCAATCGAAAGATGCACGCTCTCTATCATCATTTGCAGGCCAACGGTATTGGTATGCATGGCCTTCTGACCAGTGATTATTTCTTGCCAGATAGGCGCAGAAGTAGCCGGGACAACTGATGCTTGGTTGGTTGTGGCTGCGGAAATAGGTATTACGGAACCACCTAGCTGTTGAATTTCTGCCTGCAGACGACTTTGATGTTTCGTGAAGAACTGATGCAGTATCTTGACGCCAGCTTTTTGTGAGGCCTCAGAAGGATTACGTTCAATCGAAAGATGCACGCTCTCTATCATCATTTGCAGGCCAACGGTACTGGTATCAATCTTAAGGGAGCCATTAATAATTTGTTGCCAGCAAAGGTCATTTTCGCTCGGCAAGCCAGAAGATGTTGCCGTTGCTGCCTGAGCAGGTGTTATCGTCGGCGTGATGTCACCAGACAGCATTTTTATCTCAGCTTGATGCTGGCCTTGATTCTTAATGAAGTACCGTCTCAACATCTTGGTGCTGGCCAGCCGGGTGACTTCTGAAGGATTCGTCTGGATATTTTGTCTAACTCTTTGAATAAGCATCTGTAATGCGACTGAGCTGGATTGAATCGGAATTTCCCCATCAATCAGTTTTTGCCATGCTGCATCGGTTTCCGCAGGCAGGTTAACTGCCCGCTTGGGTTCTGGTGAACGTGTGGCGACATGCTCAAGCGGAATAGGTGCAGCAGCAGGTGCTGCTGAGATGCTCGACTTATAATTTTCTAGTGCAACACCTCTTCGCTCACTGACTTCTCTAGCTTCGGCATTGGTAACGTGAGCTAACTTTGCAACGGCCTGAATGGTATGGCAACTGCTCAGTGTCTCTACAATAAATTCTTCCATCTCTACAGTAAAAGCTGAGCCAGCAAATGCCCAAATTTTATTAGATTCGGTTGCATTAGGCCTGGGCACATGTAGGTAGGATCTCATCCCTGCAAACGGAAGATGTCTGAGTGTGATTGTATCTTGCTTATTCTCATTATCAGTGCGGCTCCATAATTTTTTCTTTCGCAGCGGTCCATGGTAAATGGTGATATCAACACGATTCGAAGGCTCATCAAATTCAGCAGACGCGATGTGCCAATCACTATCTAGCTTGAGTAGCCGCGCTATTAGCTCGATTTCTTGCATAGAAAATATCTCCCATGTGCAAGCTTTATAGAAACTATAAAGACCTGTTTATAACCTGCCATAAATACCCAGTTTATTTTGTTATGTTGAAAAACATAAACACCTTATTGCCATTTTACGCCGCAATTAAACGGCCCGAATATACCATTGAGTGGATGTTATTTAAATAGTTCACACCCCAAGTCTTTATTTACCGCCTGTGAGTCTGCGATGATACTATCTCTAAAGTGTGTTTTTACAAAGCGAAAAAGCACATATTAGATTATCAGCATCACGCCTTTACCTTTAACAAAAGACAGTATGATCAGCATCAAAATAAACGACTTTAAAAATCTTATTCAAATAGAACAGCTAAGCGCTGAGAGTCGTTGATGTGAGTTTCAGCCTGTATCTCACCAAGAAATCTCTGATCAAGCCATGAGTTGATATCTCGTTTCTACGTCACCTAGGCATGGATGTAGGTGATGGGGGCTTTGCAGAACTTCGCAATAATAGCTCTGTTATTGCGTACGTTTCACGCCTTGAGCTTAATCATGGGCTCCTTAAAAAGTATTATCTTGTTGAAATCAACTATTCCTTTCTTTTTTTACGTTGTTCTACCACACTGGAGAAGGCCAAGGCGATACGAGGGATGCTCTCAAAAAAACCTGTTAAATCTTTATATTTTGCTTGTAAAAGTTGAGTTGTTTTCAAGGTTCGTACACAAGCACTTCTGACGCCACCAGAAAAATATCCCATTTCGCCGATAGGCTCGCCAGCACCGATTTTTGCTATAGAAGTTTCATCGCCGACATTAATTTAGACGGAAAACCTCGACAAGACCTGATGCAATCACAAACAGGGAAGGGTCATCCTCTCCCTGTATGATAAAAGTTTCATTGGGCGGGTAACTAACTTCTGTGAAAATCCTGCTCAGTGTTGCCAGTTCCATTGACGATAATGTTGCGAATACAAGAGATGCTGCAAGTCTGGCGACACGTTGTTTTTTACGCTGTTATCCAGCTCTTCCTGGGTCATAACGCCTTGCTCTATCAGTAATTCTCCAATACGTTTATTCTCGTCACCATGAGCGAGCGAAGCATTGTTCTGCTTCTCAACAATATTATTGATTGCACCCTTGGATGCCAATATATATTTTCCAAGTTTGTGTTCGCCAGCACCACCCAGATTACCTTTAGTCAAAACAACCTTCGCCCTAATAAAATTAATTTGTTACGCCCAGAGTGTAGATGAGGCTAGTGAGCTAATCAATAGTATTGCAAAGTAAATATCTGCAATAGGCTAATGATTGTCCGCGGGTGTGTCCCCTCATCCCCCCCCCCTCATAATATAAGCTGGATATGAAAGTTAGAAGGTTTTCACTAACATTAGTACGCCACTAATGGCCATGATGGTCAAGGTATAATTTCTAAAACGTTCAAGATGAATGCTTAATAAATGTTCTCGAGCGATGTAAACGCCCAACATGGCTCCAGAGCCAAGCAGGAGCCCATAAATACCAACCTGCCAGCCTAATGTGCCGAACATGCCATATGCTATTAACTTGGTTAATTGCATGACAAGCGAATTGAGAGATTTGGTCGCAACCAATTGTTCTTTTTCCAAGCCATAACTCAGCATGAAAGGGTTGAGAATAGGTCCTGTTGCTCCGACTAATCCAGACAGGAATGAGGCAGTGATGCTCAGAGGGAAGAACCATCGCTGTTGCATATGGAAATGCAATTTTGTTTTAGAAAATTTATATTGCAAGACGTAGGTGATAAGAAAAATGCCAAGAATTATTCGAACCAGTTCAGCATTGATCTGCGTGAATGACCAGGCGCCTATGGCTGCACCCAACAAGCTACCTGGCATGAGATAGCGAGTGACTTTCCAGTCAATGAATTGATGGAAGAAAAATACACGGGATGGGCTGGCAATGATTGATGCAATTGAGATAATGGGAGGAACAAGTTGCGTCCCTAACAGGAGGCCGATAACAGGAATCAGTAAGATTGCCGCACCACCTGCAGCAGCCGTACTAATTGCCCATGCTACGGCACCAGCTAGAAACAGAATCAGGCAAATCATGGCGGTATACTAACAGCCAGAAGAGTTGTTAAACAAAAATAGTGAAATGAGACCCTATGGATGAAATAAATCATGTTTGATATTAGAGGGAAAACAGAAATTCCTCTCGCTAGTGAAGCTTTGCCTGGGCGTCAGGAGAAAATGCCTGTGCTGAGCCAGCATTTTATTAAAAATACTCCTATTCAGAAGCCATTTCCTGAAATAATGGAGATAGCCATGTTTGGTTTAGGTTGTTTCTGGGGGGGTGAAAGAAAATTTTGGCAGCTTGAGGGGGTGTATTCAACGGCAGTGGGTTATGCTGGTGGCTTCACGCCTAATCCAACATACGAAGAACTCTGTACTGGTAAGACTGGGCATAACGAGGTCGTTCGGGTTGTATTTGACCCTGAAAAAGTTAGCTATGAGGATTTATTGAAGGTCTTCTGGGAGTCCCACAATCCAACTCAAGGCATGCGCCAGGGCAATGACACTGGGACACAATATCGTTCGGGTATCTACAGTTACGGAGATGAGCAGTTGGATATTGCTAAAAAATCAGCAACAAAATATCAGCAGGCATTAGCCGATGCTGGTCATGGGAAAATTACTACAGAGATTCTATCTGCCGCCGAATTCTATTATGCCGAAGATCGGCATCAGCAATATCTAGCTAAAAATCCACAGGGGTATTGTGGCTTGGGTGGCTTAGGTGTCTGTTACTAAATCATTTCCAAGCCAAGTCTGAAGATTCATAAACTTAATGTTGAAATACGTCCCTGTATTTCCGTGTGGTGTCTATGTTTAAACTTCGCTATTCGATGCCTTGGAATGTGCAGCTTTTTTCGGTGTCTTCAGATTTGGTGGCTTGGCTTGTGATGAATTTTTATTATCAGCTGGATGCGGATAAATAGGTATCATGCTGCCGGATGAGGTCCTTATATATTTTGTTTTATTCATGATTAATTCCTTCCTTCCTTTTACCCTCCAGAGAGAGGGGAAAATGCTGCTGCATATTTATTAACCCATTTATCAATGACACGTTCATCGTTAATAAGCTGCCCATCTTGACGTCTCCTGTTTCTCAAATAGGTTTCAATGTGGCAAATCTGTTCAACAGCACGGCGCACGTCTGCTGGTATTAGCCACACACCGATTTCGAAATGGTCATCCATATTTCTAACCAATACGACCTTACCGCAAAAAATTTAAATCTCTCCTCTGAGAGGGATTGACATTTCGACATTGATACCAAGTTTCAGGTATCTCTCTGGTCTGAAATATAGACCGATGGTTTTTTCATTCTTGGCAGAGTGGTTTTCCTCCCTGCCAAACCAGAGTCGTTTACAACCTAGGGGGAATGCTGATGGATGGCGAATGAAATCTGATAGCCGCCCATCATCGGTAATCACAGAATATTGCCTGTCCCCGGGTATGCCGTGTCGGGAAACCTTCTGACACGCCTGAGCCGTCATATTTGCCATGGCGAAGTCTCCATTAAGCGGATGTTTTTAACTTATCTTAAAGGTATTTGTAGTCCATCAGGAGTAATAAATCAAGTAAATATCTATAAATTACCTATAGTTATAAATATTATTTAAATTGTTTTATCATAAATATTATTTAACTATTATTCTATAATTAATTGAAAAACTTAAAAATAATTCAGTTTTTCTTATAAAAATATATTTGTATACATTAGAAATAATTAATAAAATCAATATGATATATGTCAAAGCGATTATCTGTGTCATAATCCCGCAGCAAAATTTTAGATGCCTAGTTTAGGTTGATTTTTCTTGGCCAATTAAGAAAAATAGTAGTCGTAATATTCTTTGGAGTGACATTAATGAAATATGTTCTATTCATTGCCCTAGCTCTGTTAACAGGCACAATAATATTTGTCTTTGGTTGGTTTGGCAGTGATAGCAAAAATGTTGTGGTAACGGCACCCGTTGTTAAGACTAAAATAATATACGAGATGATTGATGAGAGTGAAATTGCCGAAGAGGAACGCTATGCAGCAATTCAGGCTGAATATAAGAAGCTAGAAAAGGCGAGAAGGAATCTGGATAGGAGGCTAGCTCGCCTCAAAGCAATCATGTGGAATGTAGAATTACCTGCAAAACAGGCAGAAGTAATCGTCAGTAAAATGAGGAAGGGCTACGAGCTGCTGAAGACAAAGAAGCTGCTCGGTGCATTCACTGGATTAGAAAATATCAGTGATGAGCTGGTCAGAGTTGAGTATGCCTATCAAGACTTGGAAGGTGTTGCTGAAGAAATTAAAGCGGCAAAATCAGAGACTTAAATATCATTTTTTTGCATAATGGCATAAGCGCACTCAAGTGAGAGCTTCCAGTACAGTTGCTCTTGCCAGAGAAAAAAGCCATCCAACCCCCAAAATACCGTTGCCGGGATATAAGCGAGAAAAACAAAGGCTGGGCGGCTATCAGCCGCCGAAAGCGCAAACAGGGCAGAAATCAGAACGACACTCCAAGCCTTTAATAGAAACGAGTTTGTCGAAAGGCGATTGATTACGCCTTGAATCAGTTCCAGATGCTTATACTTTTGCTCATCAGCCATTGTTCATCTTTATTCCGCAAGAGCCGCCATCTGCTCTTGTCTACCTTTCAGTAGATCGGCAATTGCAAACGATGTAGACGGAACTAAATGAATATCTGAAGTAGCTCTATAAGCCAATAAGTCGCCACACGTCGCGATAACAACTAACTTACAGTCCCCTTTGTTTTTCGCGGCTTTCTTCAAGGCGGCGACTGTTTGACCTATACTTTCCCCATCACGTTGCACACGAATGAACGCAGGCAACCCGCCAATTTCCTGCTTTAACAATCCATCTATTCCTTTGTTTCGATGTACTGGCATATAATCAATTCCGACCATATAACTAGATGCAAAGGCATCATGTTGTCGATACGACTCCTTACCTTTATCAAGCAAGGCTGAGCCTGTAACAACAGGGTTTTCGAGCCTGCTCTTAGTCAACTCTATTGCCTCATCTGCTATGTCGATGCCTATGGAATTGCGGTTCAAAACCTGTGCTGCAACAAGCGTTGTCCCGCTACCGCAGAAGGGATCTAGAACAACATCACCTTCTTCGGTCACGAGTTCTATAATCTTGTTCATTAAAAGAACAGGTTTCTGCGTAGGATAGCCAACCCGTTCTTTAGCTTTGGGATTGAGAAACGGTATTTCCCAAACATCCGATAATGGAACGCCCTTTTTCAATCCATTACCAACCACTTCTCCGTTCTTACTACGAGCGTAAACTGACTTGTTACGATCATCACGAACACGTTTTTGCATGATTTGGTCTACGTTGGTCGAAAGCGAATATTCCTGATAAGAAGTGTTAAATTTGAATTTGTCGGTCTTCGAATAGAAAAAAATCGTCTGGTGAGCGGGTAATAATCCTTTCTTGGCATTTGACCATCTTTTGAAATGCCAAATGATTTCAGACTGAAAATGATCGGGCGAAAAAATACTATCAAGCATCAAACGAACTATATGCGAGGCCGATTTATCACAATGAAAAAATAGACTCCCAGAACTCTTTAGGACATCCCGTGCACGCGCTATACGCTGATAAATAAAATCAGCATAGGAACTGTCACTATCCCAAATATCCCTAAAACTAAAACTTGCCGATCCATCACGCGTTACTAAATCATGCACTTTCTGCGTGAAAAATGGCGGATCAACATAGATAAGATCAACCGATTCCGGTTCCATCTCTTGCAAGACATCAAGACAATCGCCCGTATACGTCTGTGCTTTAATTACCATGTGCCCGCTCTGCTGCTATGGTTTCTAGAATCCCGTTAAGATCAACTCCGGTGTATTGTTGGACGTAATTCCAGGCATCATCGCCGTAGTGGTATTCACCATCTGCCCCTGCATAAAGCGTTTCCAAAGTCTTTTGAATACGCTGTGCCTGGGTGCGAAGTGGGTAGTAAAACATCACGCGAACAGGTTTGTATCCCGCATTTTTCACGTTCTGCATACGAGTATGTTCCTTGGTAATATGGTCGCCATCTATTGTTGCATCCCGCCATTTGATTTCAATTGCATCGCGTTCTTCAACCAGGCAATCAATTTCAAAGGTTTTGGGGCGTTGCCCAATCGTATTTGGAATGCGTACCGAACCAGAGTCGGGAAATTTTTCCAAAAAACATGCTTTTGCGGCTTCTTCTAAAAATGATCCTGCGTTTTTGTAGAGAAATCGACCTTTGTTCTGATAAGCATCAATCAATTTCCCTTCTTCATTGGTGATGCCTAACACCCGATAAATCAAAAAATGACTGTTATCGTCTGCTTCCATTTCCTCTACGCGTTGCTCAACACGGATTTTTAGGTTGTCGGCATATTTATCCGCTATGCGGCGTATTTCATTCTCAATAGACATTGGAGTATTATCTAAGGTCTAGAGAAATTGTCTAGACAATTATCTGTTTCTTTGATTATTGTTCAATAAATATTTCTAGTGGGGTGAATCGGGGTTGCCATCAAAGATGGCAATAAGTCCAAGCATACCAGACACACCAGTACGGATTGAACAGGATCTGTGCCGGGTGGCGATGGCAGCACTCACGCAGATGCTCTCACTCGACTACAGCATTTGATTTTCTCAGTCGATGGTCTTATTTTACTTGTTTCGGTAGAATCAGTGTGAATGATGCAAAGGTCTCTAATGGTTAAAATAGAGCGAACAAATGAGATTATATTCTAGGATTATCTAATAAATGCCACGTCTTGAACATAAAACTGCTGTTGTTACTGGTGCCAGTAGTGGTATTGGCAAATCCATAGCCACAACCTTTGCCCGTGAAGGCGCGTATGTTGTTGTTAATTACAAGAGATCAAAGGAAAAGGCTGAACATATCGTTAAACAAATTAATGGTGCTGGTGGTAAAGCTGTGGCCATCAGGGCGAATGTGGCTGATCCAAAAGATGTTGCTTTCCTGATTGATGAAGCCTTGTCTGAATTAGGGAAGATTGATATCTGGGTGAATAATGCTGGAGCAGATATTTTAACAGGTAAAGGTGCAGAATTAAGTGAACAGGAAAAATTACAGTCACTCATTGATGTAGATCTGAAAGGCACGATCAATTGCTGTCGGGGCGTTTTATCAGCGATGGAGCAGGTCGGTCATGGGGTTATCATCAATATGACTTGGGATCTGGCGATTCACGGATTTCAGGGTAGAAATTCACAAATGTTTGCAACCGTCAAAGCTGGCGTACGAGGCTTTAGTCAATCCCTAGCAAAAACTGTTGCGCCTGAGGTGCGATTGAATTTAATTGCGCCCGGTTGGATTGAAACGGCATTTGCGGAAGATGTTATGAAAACCACCTATTATCAGGAACGTATCAGTGAAATCCCGATGCGACGTTTTGGGCGACCTGAAGATGTTGCCAATGCCGCGCTTTATCTGGCATCGGATGAAGCTGCCTATATTACGGGTCAGACAATCAATATTAATGGCGGTCTGATTTAAGCCGAATAGTCGGGCTCATGGCTAGATCTTAATATCGTACTTTGTCTTTGTAATTCAGATATTCTTCAGCAAAAATATTTTCCAACTTTGATTTCCCTCAGTCCTATACGAGCTATTAGTATTGCTAGCAATGAATCAACGAATGCACACGATACTGCGCCAATAGGTCTTTCCCATTTAAGTTATCGAGTTCAACGACAAATGCACATGCGGAAATTTTAGCCCCAAGTTTTTCCACCAATTGGCAACTGGCTATTGCTGTTCCACCTGTGGCGATCAAATCATCAACGAGCAAAACTTTGTCATTACCATCAAGTGCATCAGCATGTATCTCTAATGATGCTGAGCCATATTCGAGGTCATAAGAAACAGTTTCAGTTTCGTAGGGTAATTTACCAAGTTTGCGCAAAGGAACAAAGCTAACACCCAGTACCCACGCGG
Source organism: Gammaproteobacteria bacterium (assembly GCA_965261165.1). Lineage (GTDB taxonomy): Bacteria > Pseudomonadota > Gammaproteobacteria > Eutrophobiales > Eutrophobiaceae > SMWN01. The sequence goes on from OZ253445.1 coordinate 2,102,620, forward strand.
CAAGACTGCCAAATATAAAACCTCTTGCTTCCATGCTAGCAACGGCTGTGACATCCTCATTCAGAAAAGGGTGCACGAGTTGGTTAACAGCCAATCGCAACATTATCGGGTCTTTGATGAGCGGGGTAATGTCTTTGAACTGTATTCCTGGTTTAGGAAAATCAGGGATATTTCTGATGTGAGCTTCAAGTTGTTCCATGAAACAGTCTCCAGTGTTGTAAGTTGTAATGTTTTCTAGATTAACTTCTTGTTCAGATTCTTTTCGGGTTGTGGCATCGTCATTACTTTCTTCCAGATCTTCTGTAGGCAAAAGCATGGTATCAGTTTCAGTGTTATCTTCTGGTACTTCAGATCCTTCTTGATTGTTTTTATCGGGATGACCAGCACTATTCGACAGGGCTTGTTAATTTCTTGCTTAAGTTGGCCCTTCTTCCTCTGCTTCTTGCGCCATCTGTGTCAGTGCGACGTAATCTGTTTTCCCTGTGCCTAAGACGGGTAATTCTTCTGCTAGTAATACTTTTTTTGGTAAATATAATTCACCATATTTGTCTTTTTTGAGTCGTTCATGAAATTGTTTTCTCAGGGCATCCTTATTGTCTGTGATTAAAATGATTTTATTGCCTTTCTTGTCATCCATGAGGCTAACAGCAGCATGATTAAACCCTGGCCAGGTTTGTGTAGCTAGTTCTTCGACGGCAACAAGCGACACCATCTCCCCCCCTATCTTGGCAAAACGTTTTGCTCTACCAAGGATATAAAAATAGCCATCTTCATCGACCCTGGCGATATCTCCCGTGTCGTACCATCCAAGACCACGATCAGACTCAGGTGCTTGAATTTCCCCATCAGATTCTGCAAGCAAATAACCCAACATTACATTGGGTCCCTTCACGAACAATCTGCCACCTTCTTCAATCCCCTCGACAGGGTCCAGGTAATATTCCATTTTCGAAACAGGACGACCAACAGCGCCAAGTTTGCTTTCCATAGGTGTGTTCACGGAAAATACTGGGCTTGTCTCTGTCACACCGTAGCCCTGATAAATACGTATGCCAAATTTTTCCATCCAGGCTTGCTGTGTTTCATTACGTAATTTCTCAGCACCTGCAACGGCATAACGTAAGGCATGGAAATCGTAAGGGTGGGCATGACGTGCGTAAGCCCTGAAAAAGGTATTTGAGCCGAATAGGATGGTTGCTTCAAGTTCATAGACTAATTCTGGAATGATTCGGGAATGCAAGGGTGTTGGGTAAAGGAATACCTTACTGCCGCCAAACAGTGGCATCAGAAAGCCAGCATTGAGACCGAATGTATGGAACAGCGGCAAACATGAAAAGATTATGTCCTGAGGTCTGAAGTCAATGTGGCAACTGACCTGGGCATAGTTTGAAAGTGTATTGCTGTGCGAAAGGACGACGCCTTTGGGTGAGCTTTCAGAACCAGAGGTGAACAGGATGATGCCAGGGTCATCAGGAGAGATATTCTTTGATAATCGACGATAGTGAGTTCTTGGGCAAAGACTTTTAATCAATCCTGTTAGTTTATTAAAAATCGAAATGCAAGAACTTAGATCTTCCAGATAAACCAAGCGTAATTTTTCTTCAAGTGCGGTTGCAAGTTCTTCCAATTTGGCATTTTCAATAAATTTCCGTGAGGTATAAATCGTTTTGATTTTACCTATCTCACAACATCGTAGGATGGCCTGGGTTCCTCCGGTAAAATTTATCATTGCCGGGACGCGTATTGCATATTGAACCGCCAGAAAAGTGATTATAGTGCCAATCACATTGGGCATCATGATGCCAATATGTTCGTTCTCATCTGTCTCTTTGCGTAGGACGCTGCCAAGTATCATTGCTTTTGTAATGAGTTGTTTGTATGAAATTGGTTGGCGATTGATATCTTCAGCAACCAATTTATTCCCCCCGTAACGATTGGCAGCATTCAACATCGCATCGAAGATGGTGGTGCGATGATTAAAAGAACTGTAAGTCAGTAAATGCATGATGTCTTGCATCATAGTTGTTGTATGTTTCTTGCGCTCATGCCCATGAATATTTTTATCTATCTTAAATGTTACGGGAGCAAGTATGTTTAGGGTGATGCGTGGAAACCAGATGGTGAGATATTGTTTTCCCAGATATGAAAACGGAGAAAATTTTGCTCCATCTATTGCGATTGGCAATACGGTGGCACCAGATTTATCGGCAATCAGTCCCGAACCTTCATATATCTTCATTAAAGCGCCAGTTGTTGTGATTTTCCCTTCAGGGAAAATGACAGCTTTTCTATCTTCACGGAGGAATTTGACCATGGACTTTACCGATAGTGGATTGCTCGGCTCCATGATAAATAAATCAACAAATTTCAGAAAAAATCTGAATTTTTTTTTGCTGGCGATGTGCGTGTTGATGGCGAAAGTGGGTGTTTCTGGTAACCAGGCATAAAGTAATATGCCATCAAGCAGTGATGTGTGATTTGCAACTATCAAGACGCGGTTTCCCGCTTCCCTGTAATGTTCCATTCCAGTGACTCTGACGCGATACAAAAGCTTGAGAAGGCAGCGAAGGAAGAACTTAAGAAGTTTAATCATAAGCTGTTAATCTACACTATACCCAGATTATTTGGAAATACTGAAACTTGTGTTTCCAGATAGTTTGGGGGGATGCAACAGCCTTAAGATTAAATTTTTTTATGTGCCCTTTATTAATGGGCAACATTGACGTCATCATGTGGCGGCGTGAGATTACAGGCGCTAAGAAAAAGGACTGGGAAAAGCTAAAGAATGCTGCTAGTGATTTTTGCATTGTACAGTGTGGCCTGATTGGTCAAGCGATGAAGAGCTCTGTTAGAGATATTTTTCGTTGTGTTAAGCCCAGTAAAATTAACTGCTGAACAAGTTTTTAAATATGGCTCTTAAATTATGACTGATGAAATTACGAAGAAAAGTCTCTCCGTCAGACAACAGTTACAGAACTGGTTTGCGAGTGAACAGAGTGCTTTACTGCTTGAGGAAGAGGGAAAAAAATTAAGCCAGAGGCTGCACCCTTTATTTGGTTATCATATCTTGCAAGTGGGAAACATTGGTAGCCGAAAATTTCTTGATGGCAGTAAGATATCTCATAAATTAATAGCCAATCTAGTTCCTGATGAAGATATTGAGTTAGACTCTGATTTCTGTTGTGATTGTAATAACCTTCCTGTGGCGCCTGGCAGTATTGATGTCATTGTCTTGCCCCATGTACTGGAATTTGAAGCTAATCCACATCAGGTATTGAGAGAATCGGAAAGGGCATTGATTGGCGAAGGTCATGTTGTGGTTCTGGGTTTCAATCCATTGAGTCTTTGGGGGTTATGGAGATTGCTTTTAGTCTGGAGTGGGAAACCGCCATGGCAAGGTCATTACATTGGGGTGACAAGAATTAAGGATTGGTTGAAATTACTGGATTTTGAAATCATTAAGATTGAACATTTTTATTTTAGACCGCCACTTCGAAGCTTGAGGCTGTTGCAGAAGCTTAAATTCATGGAGCAACTAGGTTCTTATTGTTGGCCATGGTTTGGCGGGGCGTATCTATTAATTTCCAGAAAACGTGTTGTGCCTTTAACACCGATAAAATTGCAATGGCGAGCCAGAAGACAAACGATTGTCACTGGAATTGCCGGAACCACTACGGGGATGTTGCCTCACAAGAATACGAATAGGGATTCCGTAAAATGAAAGACAAGATTGAAATATTCACAGATGGTGCTTGCCGTGGTAATCCAGGTTTAGGCGGATGGGGGGTGTTGTTACGTTTTCAGGGTAAGGAAAAGACCTTATATGGTGGAGAAGCTGAAACAACGAATAACAGGATGGAGTTGATGGCTGCAATTGTCGGGCTGGAATCACTTAATGAACCTTGTCGCGTTAGTCTAACGACGGACTCAAGATATGTCATGGACGGCATTACCGACTGGATTGAAGGCTGGAGAAAAAGAGGGTGGAAGACGGCAGCTAAAAAGCCCGTCAAGAATGAGGATCTCTGGCGACGTCTAGACAAGGCTTGTGAGCAACATGAGATTAACTGGCAGTGGATAAAAGGTCATAGTGGACATCGTGAAAATGAATTGGCGGATACTCTTGCCAATAAGGGCGTAGATAAATTGTTGTCGCAGATAACGAAAGGCTCTCTTGAATGCGACAGATAGTGCTTGATACTGAAACAACAGGTCTGGAGCCAAAACAAGGGCATCGTATTATTGATATTGGTTGTATCGAGTTAAATAACCGGCGCAAAACTGATAATCATTATCAACAGTATTTAAATCCCGAGCGAGAAATTGATGATGGTGCTTATGATGTACACGGCATTGGTAATAAATTTCTGGCGGACAAACCTGTTTTTGCCGATGCGGCTCAGGAGTTTATTGACTTCATCAGAGGCAGTGAACTTATTATTCACAACGCCCCATTTGATATTGGATTTATTGATGCGGAACTAGGAAGACTGGGTCATCAATGGGGTAAAGTTGAAGATCATTGTGTGGTTATTGATACTTTGGTCATGGCTAGGGAAATGCATCCCGGCCAGAAAAACAATCTTGATGCACTGTGTAAGAGATATGAAATAGATAATTCAAAACGCGAGCATCATGGTGCATTACTGGATGCGCAGATTTTACTGGATGTCTATTTGGCAATGACGGGCGGTCAAACATTACTTCTACTAAGTGATGAGCAGTCAGGAAATAATCAAGCTTCGACAGAAGTTAGAAAGCTTGATCCAAATCGACCAAAATTGCCTGTTATCAAACCGAACAGTGAAGAACTGGAAGCCCACTTCAAGAAACTTGAGACAGTGGATAAGAAAAGTGACGGAAACTGTCTTTGGAAAAAAATGAAGGAAGTGACTTAAATCCTGCGTTTTGTGTTGATAAGTGGAATGATTGCCACTGTCCCTTTTTGGGGAAATTGCCTTAATCATTCCACCGTGAGTATGAATCAAACCAAATCAGTCTGCCCAAGTTAGTCTGCAGTAGCTCCATCGATCATTGTTTGTAATTCACCTTTCTGGAATAAATCCATGACAATGTCACAACCACCGACCAGTTCACCTTTGACAAATAATTGAGGAAATGTGGGCCAGTTGGAATATTGAGGCAGACCAGCGCGGACTTCTGGCTCAGCAAGTACGTCGATATAGGCAAAATCCGCATTACAGGCTTTTAACGCTTCTGTTGTACGTGCGGAGAAGCCGCATTGTGGCGTTTTTGGCGAACCTTTCATGAAAATAATGACATTATTTTCTTCAATTACATTTTTGATACTTTCTTGTACATCCATCTTCATCTGCAACCTCTTTAGTTAATGGAAACCTTCACATCATTCAAAACCACTGAATAAGACGTATAGGCAATAGCATTAATTTATAAAGTTTGTATGAAACAGTTTCATTTTGCGAGAATTCTCCTTTAATCGTCACAGCAATAGCATAAAACCCCTCAATGAACGGGTTTTTAGTTATTACTTATCCATTATCGAGCATTCAGACACAATACATCTACAGATATTTGTTACTGTAGGTTCATTCCCTTCCCCTCTCTAAAGGTGATGAATGATTTAAGGCGATAACTCATTGCGATCAGCCTAGCACGGGCTTTATTCCTTTCCAACCCTAAATATCGTGCCTTACCTAATCCATGATGCAGTTTGGGTGATCCATATAATAGCAGATATACACATAACGCCTGTTCTGTACCTTATTGTTGGACTGTTAACGGTTTATGCGACAGCCCAGTGCATGATTGTGGTTTGCTTAGCTTATCTTCTTATTGAGACCTTTGCATAATTGTCGGAAGCGCGGCTTCAGCCGCGCAAAACCGTTGTAGATGGCGGGACTTATATACAGGATGTACGGTATGCCGATTTTGCATCGTTACATGGATGTAACTTATTAGGGTCGCTCATTGACATCCTGTCAGCGCGACATTTGGACTTCCTGTCCATCACCTGCAGGAGCAATTATCGAGGAGCAAAAATCGGCAAAGTCCCACTTCCGATCATTTTTTGAATTGTACCCACAGGGCACAAGTACCCACAGGGCACAAGTACCCACAGGGCACAAGTACCCACAGGGCACAAGTACCCACAGGGCACAAGTACCCACAGGGCACAAGTACCCACAGGGCACAAGTACCCACAGGGCACAAGTACCCACAGGGCACAAGTACCCACAGGGCACAAGTACCCACAGGGCACAAGTACCCACAGGGCACAAGTACCCACAGGGCACAAGTACCCACAGGGCACAAGTACCCACAGGGCACAAGTACCCACAGGGCACAAGTACCCACAGGGCACAAGTACCCACAGGGCACAAGTACCCACAGGGCACAAGTACCCACAGGGCACAAGTACCCACAGGGCACAAGTACCCACAGGGCACAAGTACCCACAGGGCACAAGTACCCACAGGGCACAAGTACCCACAGGGCACAAGTACAAAGGTCTCTGGTTATTTTATCTGCGAACCAACCTTGAGCAGTTTTTTCAGGATATTTTTAGGATATGATGAATAATCCTTGAAGGTCTTGAGAATGGCCTTATTTTACCTGTTTCGGTAGAATCTAGTGTGGGTTATGCAAGGGTCTCAACTAAATAGTTTGATTTCTTAATTTTGCAATTTCATGGTGCATTCGATTTCTTGCTAAGCTGGTTTTCTTTGCAATATAATTTTTTGCCATTCTTGTGGGCCGGTTTTATGAATAGCATCCCCGTTGACATCAACAGCAACTGTCACAGGCATATCTTTTACTTCAAACTCATGCACGGCCTCCATACCTAATTCTGGAAAGGCGATAACTTTTGCGCCAGTAATTGCCTTTGATACGAGATATGCAGCACCACCGACGGCCATTAGGTAAACAGCTTTATATTTTTTAATAGCTTCTATACCTGCTGGCCCTCGTTCGGCCTTGCCGACCATCCCTATGAGACCAGTCTTATCCAGCATCATCTTGGTAAATTTATCCATGCGTGTGGCAGTGGTTGGCCCTGCCGGACCAACAACCTCCCCACGAATCGGATCAACGGGACCAACGTAGTATATAAAACGATCAGTGAAATCTAGACCTTCTGGCAGTGATTCACCTTTATCAAGGATGTCCTGTATACGTTTATGTGCAGCATCTCTTCCTGTTAACATTTTTCCGGACAACAATAAGGTTTCCCCCGGCTGCCATGTGTTGATTTCGTTACGAGTCACCTTATCGAGATTAACTCGTTTGGCGGAAGGTCCTGCATCCCAGGTAATGTCGGGCCAATCATCCAGGCTCGGAGGTGTTTGTAATGAAGGTGTTGAACCATCCAAAACAAAATGTGCATGACGTGTCGCAGCACAGTTAGGAATCATTGCCACGGGTTTATTCGCCGCATGGGTTGGGTAGTCCATAATTTTGACATCGAGCACAGTGGTTAATCCGCCCAAACCCTGAGCACCGATACCGAGATCGTTGACTGCATCGAATATTTCCAGACGTAATTCTTCAGTACGGTTTTGCGGACCACGGGCTCTGAGTTCATGAATATCAATGGATTGCATGAGTGATTCTTTGGCAAGGATCATGGCTTTTTCCGCGGTACCGCCAATCCCAATCCCCAACATACCAGGTGGACACCAGCCTGCCCCCATAGTCGGTACTGTTTTGACTACCCAATCAACAATATCATCGGAGGGGTTTAGCATAACAAATTTGGATTTTGCTTCTGACCCACCACCTTTGGCAGAGACCTGAACATCGACTGAATCACCTTCGACGATCTCCATGTGAATGACGGCAGGGGTGTTATCGCCCGTATTTTTTCTGGCACCAGCAGGATCAGACAGGATGGAGGCACGTAAGACATTATCTGGATGACTGTAGGCACGACGTACGCCTTCGTTGATCATATCGGTCAGATTCATTTTCGCATCCCACTGTATATCCATACCAACCTTGATAAATATAGTGACGATCCCAGTGTCCTGACAAATAGGTCGATGACCTTCTGCACACATGCGAGAGTTGATTAAAATCTGTGCCATGGCATCTTTAGCGGCTTTTGATTCCTCTTTCTCATAGGCTTCGTGCACCGCCTGGATAAAATCAACCGGGTGGTAAAAAGAAATGAACTGCAAAGCATCGGCAACGCTGTCGATTAGATCCTGCTGTTTAATTGTGGTCATATTTCTCTCGCGAATCTCTAGATTATTGGTTATGATTTAAATACCATCAGCGAAGCAGGGTATTGAGGATTTTTTCGTACATTTCTGAAAGTAAATCCAGCTCTTCCACGCTCACGCATTCATTTAATTTATGTATGGTCTCGTTGATTGGACCAAGCTCAACGACTTCTGCGCCAGTGGGCGCAATGAAACGACCATCTGAAATTCCACCACCTGTGGAAAGTTCGGCCTCATACCCTGCAACTTCCTTGACAGCTTGTTTGACGGCATCAACAAGGGCACCTTCTGCTGTCAGGAACGGATAGCCAGAAAGTCTCCAGATTAATTCATAATCAAGATTATATTTGTCAAGGATTGCTTCAGTTTGTTGACTCAATTCTTCCTCAGTAATTTCCGTGCAAAAGCGATAGTTAAACATCACCTCCACTTCCCCTGGGATGACGTTATCCGCGCCTGTTCCAGAATGAATATTTGATATCTGAAAAGAAGTTGGTGGATAAAATCGATTACCTTCATCCCATACCTTGGCACAAAGTTCACTCAAGGCCGGACTTAATTTATGCACCGGATTTTCTGCCAGATGAGGATAGGCAACATGCCCTTGAACTCCGCGGACGATTAGTTTCGCCCCTAGAGATCCCCGGCGACCATTCTTAACCACATCACCTATTTTCTTTTCGCTGGAAGGTTCTCCTACTAAGCACCATTTGATCCTGATATTATTTTCTTGCAGATAATCAACAACCTTACGCGTGCCATTGATGGAAGATCCTTCTTCATCACTGGTGATTAATAAGGCAATAGCTCCAGAATGTTCGGGGTTGTCCCCAATAAACCTTTCAACAGCGGTCACAAAGGCAGCAATGCCACTTTTCATATCGGCAGCGCCACGACCATAAAGCATGCCATCTCTTATCTCTGGCACGAAAGGGTCTGAATCCCATTGGTCGAGAGGTCCGGTAGGAACGACATCGGTGTGACCGACGAAGGCGAATAAAGGACTGTCATCACCACGAGTGATCCATAGGTTATCGACATCTTCATAGCGTAAATGTGTTGCCTTGAAGCCTGTGGTTTCTAGTCTCCTAGCCAACATGCCCTGACAGCCGTCATCTTCTGGCGTTAAAGAACGCCTGCGGATCAAGTCCTTGATTAATTCTAGTGTGTCACTCATAATTTAGTTTGAATTTATTATTTGAGACCTTTGCATAATTTAAAATGTTGGCAGAAGAGAGATTAAACCTGTTCCTATTGCGACAAAAATGTCGTTTTTAACAAGCTAATGACCGGTTTTTAACGAAAAATCAGGAACATTTTGTTGCTAAGCTGATTTATGCAAAGCTCTCTATTTATATTTTTATTATAGAGTGGATTGTTTTTAACTTCCAAGTAGACATCTTCCCACCCCCAATCCCCAGATAGAACCCCCTAAAACGTAGCAAGCCTTGGCTGTATGCTAGTTAACAACAAGGGGTTAGGCAAGCAGGGGTTAGCAGCAAAACCCACCATCAAGCGCAAGGGCTGTCATGATGTCACGATCAAGCCAGCCAATATGCAAGGCAAAGAGACTAAATTAAAGATGGTTGGCTTGCAGCGATGCGTTCACCTTATGAGCGTGTCTTTGCTCACCGTAACCGGCGGGTTGGTTATCGTGGTTTGCAGAAGGTGCAATTAGGCATGCGCACACTGACTTTCAACCGCAAAAGAGTGATGACGCTGGGGTTTGAAGACATAGATAGATTGGGTTTTGAAGACATCAATTTAATACCTGCCCAAGGTAAATACTAGGGTAAATACTAGGGTAAATCCGCCTTCCATTTACCTAAAGGGCAGACCTAAGGCACTAATAGCCTAAAATAGCCCATTGGGCCTTAAATAAAGCGGACTATTGTCGTTTATTTGAACAAATATGTGAATTTTGACATTGTTTTAGATTAACCGACAAGCTCTTTATGTGTTGCGTCGCTATGCATATAGGAAGTCTCCTCTTGATTTCATGCAATACCCAATATTTTCCACCTGCCCATTTAAGAGGAGGTCGATTTTTTTAGGTGTTTCTTGCATGAATGATTATTTATTTTTCTGCTTGAGATAGAGCACTAATGCTCAAAGCATGAATTTCAGATTTCATTAAATCGGCGAGGGCTGAATAGACCATGCGGTGTCGTTGAATGGCAGATAGTCCTGCAAATTGTTCGGAGACAACGGTGACATTAAAATGACCAGCACCGCCAGCAGCGCCAGCATGCCCAGCGTGTAGATGAGACTCATCCAGGATATCAATATGGCTGGGCGATAGGGCTTGCTCTAATCTGGCTGTAATTTCAGCAATACGATCCATTTTGATTCCTATCTTAAATTAGCTGTTCTAGAAAATTTTCTTGAAAGGCTTAACGATCACTTTTTCATAAACACCTGCGGTGAGATATGGATCTGCATCTGCCCATATCTGTGCTGCTTTCAGCGATTCAAACTCTGCAACGATTAAGCTTCCAGTAAACCCGGCTGGCCCTGGATCTTCGCTATCAATTACGGGATGAGGACCAGCAATAAGTATACGACCTTCATCCTGCAATGCCTGTAGTCGTGCAATATGGTCTGCACGTACACTCATTCTTTTTTCCAGGCTATCCTCCATATCTTGACTTATCACAGCGTAAAACATGCGCTACTCCTCCTCTTTGTTAATATCTTGATCTTTTGGCGGCATGTCTTCAGGGATGTCAGCATACCGAAGCATATAAAACATGGCGCCACCCATGAAAATTATATTTAAAATGGTGATACCAAAGACTTTGAAATCAACCCATATTGCCCTGTCAAAATTATAAGCAACATAGATATTGGCGATTCCAAGGATAATGAAGAATAGAGCCAGACTGATGTTCAATCTAAACCAGATTGAGTCAGGTGCAGTTATCCTTTCATCTGAATATTGAATCATTCTTTGAAACGCATTTTTTTTGCCAATGTACTGGCTGCCAATTGTCATCAGGGAAAAAATCCATAATACGACCGTTGGCTTCCATTGAATGAATCTTTCGTCATGCAGTAGTAAGGTTGCACCGCCAAATAACAATACAACGCCTAGTGCAATAAGATGCATGTTTTCAAAACGTCTATACATCAACCAGTAGACGGTTATCTGCATGAAACTGGCAGCCATCAATACGGCTGTGGCTGTATAAATCCCGAATTCTGAGTCACCCGTTACTTTAAATGCAATAAAAAATGCCAGAATCGGAAAAAAGTCGAACAAAAATTTCATAAAGGTAATATACGCTCTTTGTAAATAAATCTTAATGCTGCGATCATAACCAAAAAGTATAGTTCAGACTATTTTCAGCGAGGCTATTTATGACGCAGGTTTTTGAAATTCATCCAGATAACCCACAAAAGCGCCTGATTCGGGCTGCGGCTGCCATTGTGCGTGATGGTGGTATCGCGGCGTACCCTACTGATTCCTGTTATGCCCTAGGGTGTCATATTGGCGATAAAACAGCCTTGGAGAAAATCCAGAGAATAAGAAGGTTGGATAAGAAACATAATTTAACCTTATTATGTCGCGACCTTTCTGAAATAGGCGTTTATGCCAAGGTGCATAATTCATCATTTCGCTTGATGAAAGCAGTGACGCCAGGGCCGTATACCTTTCTCTTAGTGGCGACACGGGATGTGCCAAAGCGCTTACAACACCCGAAACGCAAAACCATTGGGGTTCGAGTCCCAGACAATCAGATTATTCTCGATTTACTGGAAGAATTGGGCGAGCCGATGCTTAGTACCAGCTTGATATTGCCTGGCAGCGATGACCCAATGACCTATCCAGAAGATATTGCGGCCAATTTATATGGACAAATTGATTTGGTCATCAATGGTGGAGCCTGCGGCATGGATGCGACGACAGTTGTAGATCTGGCAGATGGTCAGGTGGCGATTGTCCGTGAAGGAATGGGGGATATTTCTGCCATCGGTTTATGAGAGAATGTATACTGCTATCCGAATATTAATCATTGAGGATCTTTATCTTGAGCAGTACTGCAAATCAGAGAGTTCTGTCAGGTATGAGACCGACAGGACAGATGCATCTTGGCCATTATCACGGCGTACTCAAAAACTGGCTAACCCTACAAAACGAATATGAATGTTTTTTCTTTGTCGCGGATTGGCATGCATTAACCACTGAGTATGAGGACCCCCATATTATCTCAGAAAGTGTCTGGGATATGGTGATTGACTGGTTGGCCGTGGGTATTGATCCGGGCGCTGCTAAGATTTTTATTCAGTCCCGTATTCCTGAGCATGCCGAATTATATCTATTACTTTCCATGTGCACACCACTGAGCTGGTTGGAAAGGGTTCCGAGCTACAAGGACCAGCAAGAAAAACTCAACAACAAAGACCTGACTACCTATGGTTTTTTAGGATATCCCTTGTTACAGGCAGCGGATATCTTGATATACAAGGCGAGCAATGTCCCTGTTGGCGAAGATCAGGTTGCTCATGTTGAACTCTCCAGAGAAGTCGCACGACGGTTTAATTTTCTTTACGGCAGAGAAGCAGGATTTGAAGAAAAAGCGGAAGCCGCTGCCGGGAAAATGGGTAAAAAGAATAATCGTCTGTATCAGGATTTAAAAAAGAATTATCAGGAACGGGGCGATGCCCAGGCGCTTGATAAGGCTTGCGCTTTGATAGAGGGACAACAGAATATAAGCATTGGAGATAGAGAGCGTTTAATTGGCTATCTGGATGGTGGTGGCAAAGTCATTCTGCCAGAGCCACAGGCATTGCTAACACCAGCATCAAAACTATTAGGTTTGGATGGTCAAAAAATGTCTAAATCCTATGGCAACACGATTTCCTTACGTGAAAGTCCTGCCAGCGTAGAAGAAAAAATAAAGAAGATGCCAACAGATACGAATCGTGTTCGTCGTGATGATCCGGGAGATCCAAGCAGATGTCCTGTTTGGAGTTTGCATGAAGTTTATTCCGATGATGGAGTAAAAGACTGGGTTCAGACTGGATGCCGAACTGCAGGCATCGGCTGTCTCGACTGTAAGAGTCCTCTGATAGATTCTGTCCTGAAAGAACAGTCGCCCATCCGCGAAAGAGTCAAGGAATACCAGGAAAATATTGAGACTGTACGTGGTATTATCGGCGATGGCAGTGAAGCCGCGAGAGAAGTTGCCAGAGAGACTATTTCTGAAGTCAAGCGGGCTATGGGTCTCGAACATAGATAGCGGAATTTCGCCAAGAATTAGTGTGATACTGGGAATAAAGTTATAAATGTCAGATAAACCATTACCTAAAAATGAGCCTCAGGATCAGCCTGCGGATAAGGCAAGTGTTCAGGCTGAAGATCGAGTTCGTGATCAGTCTGTAGGCAACCAAAAAGAAATGCCATTCGCAGTGGTGCAAGGCGAGCCTTTATCTGAAATTCCTGCGGATTTATATATTCCTCCCGAGGCATTGAAAGTTTTTCTTGAAGCATTTGAGGGACCATTGGATTTTTTGCTGTATCTGATTAAGCGTCAAAACTTGGATATTGTGAATATCTCCATTGCCCAGATCACAGAGCAGTACATGCGTTACATTGACCTTATGGATGATCTGCAACTGGACCTAGCCGGAGAATATCTGTTGATGGCCGCGATGTTGGCAGAGATTAAATCAAGAATGTTGTTGCCGAGACCTATTGATGAAAATGAAGATGAGGATGATCCTCGTGCAGAATTGGTCAGGAGGTTGCAGGAATACGAAAGGTATAAGCAAGCTGCAGAGGGTATAGATGTGCTGCCCAGATATGAACGAGAAATATTTGGCGTTATCGCCGAATTTCCTGACCGAAAATCAAGCCAGCAAAAACCCCATGTTTCTATGGATTCCTTGCTTAGGGTCTTTGCCGAAGTGCTGGCTAGAGCAGATATGTATACACATCATCGGATAGAGCGTGAAGCATTGTCTGTTCGTGAACGCATGACCATGGTGCTGGATAAGATCAATGCCGATGATTTTATAGATTTTAAAGAACTGTTTTCAATAGAAGAAGGTCGTGGTGGAGTTATCGTTGCCTTGCTGGCAATCCTTGAATTATTGAAGGGTTCACTGATAGATATGGTACAGAATGAAGTGAATGGACCCATCTACGTGAAGGCCGCATCGTAAAAGAACAAAGTTATATAAACACCAAATTCGAAGTCAAAGGAACGTGAATCAGAAACAACTAAAAAATATTATTGAGGCTGCATTGATGGTTTCTGAGAAGCCAATTAATGTGAGTCAGTTATTGGCACTCTTCGAAGCAGAGGCAGACAGACCTGAAAGAGCAGATGTTAAGGCAGCTCTCGAGCAAATTATGCAGGACTATGAAGGGCGGGGTATAGAACTCAAGGAAATTGCCAGTGGTTACCGTGTGCAGGTAAATGGCGATTACGCGGACTGGATAAATCGTTTATTTGATGATCGGCCACCAAGGTATTCCAGAGCTTTATTGGAAACACTGGCGATTATTGCTTATCGCCAACCTATTACGCGTGCTGAGATAGAAGAAATCAGAGGCGTGAGTGTCAGTTCAAATATTATCAGGACGCTACAGGAACGTAACTGGATCCGGGTCGTAGGTCAGAGAGACATTCCCGGAAAACCCGAATTATTAGCTACAACTAAAGGGTTTCTAGATTATTTTAATCTGAAAAAACTGTCAGAGCTGCCTTCACTTTCCGAGATAAAGGATTTTGATCAAATCAATCCTGATTTGTTTGAGGAACTGGAAAAAGAAGCACGAAGCGAGGTAGAGAAGGCGGCGGCTGCACAAACCAATGCAGATGAAAAATCAGGAGAAGAAATAGAAAGCAAGGGGCATGTTGTCAGCAACAAAGATAACGTCGTGCCTTTCGGTTGATCGTTTAGATAGCTCAAAAGCCTTTCTCGAATCAAGAAACTCAGTCAACACATGTCTGAACAAAAAACACCTAAACGTATTCAAAAGGTACTGGCGCATATGGGCCTGGGATCCCGACGTGAAATAGAATCGTGGATCAAGGCAGGGCGCATCATGGTCAATGGCAAGATCGCTAAACTTGGTGACTCTATCACCGCAGAAGATCGGGTTCAGTTGGATAAAAAACAGGTTAAATTTCCAAAAAAAATGGATTCTAGGCCAAAAGTGATTACTTATCACAAACCCGCAGGTGAAATTTGTACCCGAAAAGATGCAGAGGGAAGGACTACCGTATTTTCTAAATTGCCACGATTGAAAGGTTCACGATGGATTAGTATCGGACGTCTGGATATCAATACTTATGGATTATTGCTTTTTACAACTGATGGCGATCTTGCTAATCGTTTAATGCATCCTTCATCAGGGGTAGATCGTGAATATGCGGTTCGTGTAGTGGGTAAGGTTGATGAAGAAATGTTGCAACGATTGCAGGCGGGGGTAGAACTAGAAGATGGTCAGGCACATTTCTCTGATATCGTTAATTCTGGAGGTGAAGGCGCCAATCATTGGTATCATGTCACACTGATGGAGGGGCGTAATCATGAGGTAAGGCGTCTTTGGGAATCTCAGGGAATTACTGTTAGTCGTTTGATTCGTGTCCGTTTTGGCCCAATTATTTTACCTCGGGATTCGCGGGTAGGAACAGTCAGAGAACTCAATGGCAAAGAACTCAATGCGCTATATGGATGGCTGGATATGAAGCCTGAGGGCAGATCTCCATCAATAAGATCAAGGCGCGGCACAAGAACTACAGGAAGGAGTGCATCCAGCAGGAAATCCAGAGGAAGATAGGCGTCGCAATTTGTAATGAAACAGCAGCAGTTAATGACCGTCTACCAGCGTTTACTTGAAGCTTACGGGACTCAAGACTGGTGGCCAGCGGACTCAATATTCGAAGTGATGGTCGGAGCAATATTAACGCAAAATACGGCCTGGACCAACGTCGAGAAAGCCATCGGAAATTTAAAGCATGCAAAGTACTTAATGCCAGAAGGCCTATTAGCATTGTCTGATGAAGTCTTGGCTCAACTTATCAGACCGTCCGGCTATTTCAATGTCAAGAGCAAAAGATTGAAAAACCTGTGCTTGTGGATAGCTGAGAATGGTGGAGAGTCAAAGCTGGCTGAGCTTGATACAGAAACTCTGCGCTCATCTTTGCTGCAGGTTAACGGCATTGGCCCGGAAACTGCGGACGACATCCTTCTTTATGCCTTTGAACGCCCTGTATTTGTCATCGATACCTATACCCGACGTTTATTCGTCAGGCTTTGCCTGATTGAAGGTGACGAACCTTACGAAGAACTGAGAGAAATTGTCGAGGCTGGGCTCGAGCCAGATGTAATCCTGTTTAATCAATATCACGCGCTGATTGTCAGACATGCCAAGGAAAAGTGCCTAAATACATTAGATTGCAGACATTGTCAGGTGGAAGATAATAAATTATAGATAATGTTCGGGGGGGCAGGTTCTTGCAACGACCAAATAAGGCGCCAGCGAGTTGAACACACTGGCGCACTCAATTGTTTGGTTATGTTGTTTCTCAATTTTTCGATAGCCCTTGAGGTAATTGTCGAGGAGGAAGGAACCCATTATGCTATTGTCTTCAGTTAGTATGCGAACCATAATCTCTGTGTCAAAATCTTTTCTCACTGTCTGTCCCCAAATCCCCAGATAGGGTAGCACCAGTGCTTCAATGACCTGTAATCCCGCTTGCAAGCCTTATGACTGGCCATTACCGCAGATTATGGCAGATAGTGGGCTTGTCGGAAAATGGAGTTTTTAGCTTGTTGTGAATATTTAAGTCCTTGTTATTAAACATTTTATTTTCTTAAAATTGGACTGATTTTGAATTAACCGACAAGCCCATAGTGCTGAGAGCTTTACTAAAAAATACTGGCTCAGCGCCTTCTGTATATTAAGTCCCGCCATTAATCAGTGTTCAATGGGCTTTTTTTGCACGCACCTATCTTGCAGAAGCCGTTACGCTTGCCCTATATCGGGTTAAATGGACGGTGCTGCAAACTGCTTCAGTGCCAGTAGCACTGGTTCTAGGAGTATTCGGTGGTTTTCTTGCAGCTTTATAAATAATTGTCGTCCGGTTCTAACCACTTTTGCCGCAATGGCGACCAGACACCAGTGCAGAGTCAGCACAAGATGGAGACTGTGCAAAAAACCAACATCCGTCGTTCCTGCGCAAGCAGGAACCCAGTAAAACAGCCAAACCCGCAAGGGTTTTCCACATGTAACGCGATTTAGTGGGGTTTCTTACACAGTCTCGATGTCGGGATAACTCCACTAGCAGCAGCTGACGCATGAGGGCACATAGATTGTAGGAAGATGCTGAGGTTAAAAAGTACAGCACATTGGCAGCAAAATCAGAGCACGACAGGGGGTCACCGCCAAAATCTCGTTGCAGTTCCTTGATGTGGCCCTCACTGTCCTCGCCACGCTGCCATATTAGTCATATTGGCCTGTGGACAATCTGGCTATGGCTAAGGTCATCCCGATGAGTGGCCGATGAGTGGCCGATGAGTGGCAATCGCACGATCAATATAAGCACTCGAGTTTATTTCTTCTGAGCTTGTTCCCTCTGCGCTATCTTGTGAACTGTCTTCTGAATTACCTGATGAATCTAAACCCAGACTTGCTTGACCGGTAACGGCTGTTCTCTGAATGATCAAGGTGAAGGCTTTTGCATACTCACCGATACAGAAGCTGCTGCGGTAGGTATCCTGGCCGCTTATCGCCGCGTCTTGTTTATCCAGCAAGAGTTTATCCATCAAGAGTTTATCCAGCAAGAGTTTATCCATCAAGAGTTTATCCATCAAGAGTTTATCCATCAAGGGCTGCCAGTTAGAAGCATTTGCCGTTGCTATCTGTGCGCACATCGCGGCACTGGTCTTGGCGCGAATGACATACTCGATCCCTTGCTCATGACAATATTCAATGATTCTTGTTTGCTAGCCAGCGGCATCAATACGCAGCGCCTTCACGGTACAGTCTTTCGGGAGAGATTGTTGGCATTGCTGGATAAACGCCTTATTATCTTGCGCTGGCTTGCAACCCGCCTGAGCCAATCTCCAAGTGTGGTCGCTTGAGGAAGTTTCTTGAGATCCAACATTTAGTGCGCAGTGCCGCATCCTCCTCAAGGTGACGAACCTCATCCAGATAAAAACTGCCTTCATGCTGCATCAGGATGAGGGTCTTGATGAATTCCCCTTGATGAATTCAGAGGGCTTATACCCCCCGATTACTTTTAAGCTAGGGGAAGTGCTTATCGATTCACTCAGACAGGTTCATGTAGTCTATTAGGGGAGTCCATTAATTGAGCCGTAGCCAATAAACCGGCACGAGAGGTGAGTCAATCGTTGGTTGTGTCGAGTTTATAAGGTAGCATGGTCATTAAAGCCTTGAGTTGTGCAGGGTTTTGTTGTAACCATTGTTGTTAACTAGCATACAGACAAGGTTTGCTACGTTTTAGGGTTTTCTATCTGGGGATTGGGGATTACTTGAGAGGTTGCATAAAATAATCTGTTAGATTATATCTAAAACGGTCGAGTAAGGCATTCAAATTAAGTCTCGCAAATAATGCTTAAAACTGGAGGAGATTCCGAATGAAGTTATCATATTTAATAAAAATATTTAATAATCATATAGTTGACCTCGCCCTCCAACATACGCACCACACAGTGGGTGACCAGCATCGCTAAATTCTTTCCTTTCTGTATGTTGTTTCTGTTCCTGCTGACCGCTTGTGGTGGGGGCAGTAGCACCACCAAGCCCGTGCCGCCTATACTAATACCCTTTCCCCGCACCACGGCGGATCCGAACCTATTCCCCTCTTTGCCTACGCCTGCTGCGGAACAAACTGCGATAATGAGATATGAGGATTTTCCGGCTTATAGAACTGCCGACAACCATTTGCCTTTAATCAAAGCCGCCACCGCCTACGCACGCGGTGCCACGGGTATGGGCGAGACGGTCGTAATAGTGGATTCTGGCATAGATGCCAGCCATCGAGAGTTCCAAGGCGGGAAGGTTAAGGTCATTACCGGTATTGGGAGTCCTTGTTTGCCAGCAGCTGCCAATAGCGGGCAGTGTGCTAATTCTGATCATGGCACTGCGGTTGCTGCGCTTGCTGCCGGTCATCGCGGCACATCATCGTCAGGCAGCGATATGCACGGGGTTGCGTTTGATGCACAAATCAAGTTTATCCCTATTAGGTTGAGAGGAATTTCTCCAAACATATCTCCAATCCTTCAATTAAATGACTATTCATGGGACCCGAACGATCGTCGTTTCTTCGATAGGTCTGCCGACTATCGTCAATATATTGCTCAAGGGAAAATTTTGAACTATTCTTTTGGCTCACCCTGGTCATTGTCCGAATGGAAAACATTGGGAGCAAATTGCGGCAACATTGACGAGACTGGTCCCTACGCTTGTTATAAATATTACTATCGCTCCACTGCTGATGCGCTTGCTCAAGCCGGCACACACACGGCAAACAAAAGCATTGTTGTGATTGCGGCTGGTAATGCTCGTGGCGCACGCCATGATTTGTTAAGGAATGGAGATGGTAAGGGGCCGTCGGTTGATGCGTCTTCACCGTTCGCCAGCAATGCTTTGGCTGTGGTGTTTAACGGTGCTAATGACCCGAATTTAGAGCATGTGATTGCAGTTGTTGCCGTCGGTGCCGATGGTATGATTGCCAGCTATTCTAATCGTTGTGGCGAAGCCAAAGCATTTTGCATTGCCGCACCTGGGGGTGATAGGGATGATGCTGGAATTTTATCGGCGCGTGCTGGAGGTGACTACAGAAGGGGAAGAGGCACTTCTTTTTCTGCCCCTATAGTCAGTGGCTCGCTGGCCCTGTTACGCCAATATTTTCGTGGACAGCTCGGCAATACCGAATTGGTCAATCGCCTGCTTGCCACCGCCAACCGTACGGGTATTTATGCCGACCCCGATATTTACGGACATGGGTTGGTCGATCTGGATGCGGCGACGGCACCGGTCGGGACGGTGATGACCGGCTTGTCCAATGACCCCAATAGCCGACCGTTTGCTGAGAGTGCGATTGCCCTGTCGAGCGGTGCTTTTGGGGCCTCGTTACAACGCCAGTTGGCGGATGTGGAAGTCGCTGGTTTTGATGCCCTCGATGCGCCCTTTTTTCAATCGGCGGCAACTTTGGTAACACCGCCAAAGCGACAATCTAGTATTGCCAGAATTATTGCCAACAAGCAACGCCGGCGGGTGCAGGTGACACCTTATCAACGTACGCGACAACACCATAACGCGAACAATGGTACGGGCTTGTCGCTAACGGTGGAGCACGGTGCGGTAGCCGATGCGCGGCTTGCTTTCGCAGACGGCTGGTGGGTGTCCTATCGCCAGCATGGCGGACAGTGGCTCGGTTTGTATGATCATTCGTCCGCCAATCCGCGCGTTGCTGGGACCGGCACGAACGGCATGGCATACGGCTTGGGCAATCGTTTTAATGACCCACTGGCGTTTGCCGCACCGTATTTGTCTTTGGTGCGCGACGGCGCAGGTATCGGCTGGCGTTCATCTGGTGCCACCAACAGACGCTTCGGCTTCACGCTGATGCACGGTGCGCCACAATTCGATGACCAGCAAACTTCGGGGGGCAAGCGCGGCATCGGCGTATTGATGAGCATGACGATGCAGCGCAAGCATTCGGCTACTGGGCTGTCGCTACAGGTCGGCGCGGTACGCGAGCGCGCCGGCTTCCTCGGCGCACAAACGCAAGGCGCATTCGGCAAGGCCAAGGCGGTGACTACCTTTGCTGGTCTCAACGGGGCTTGGACGCTCGGCACGAATGACCATTGGCAGCTACTGGCATCGGCATATCTTGGGCGTACGCGAGCGCGGACTGGAGATGGTCTATTGCATGATATCAGTCCCATCGTCAGTAGCGCGTTTAGCCTCGGTGCCGCACGTACATCACTCTGGCAAGCGGACGATTGGCTCGGACTACGCCTAGCGCAACCATTGCGCGCCGAGCGTGGCAAGGCGAAGTTACGCCTGCCGGTCGGGCGTACCAAATACGGTCAAGTGGAGTATAAAAACCACGCCGTGAGTCTGGCCCCTAACGCACGCGCACTACATGTCGAAGCCTTATATAGTTTGTCCATCGCTGGCGGTGCATTGACGACCCGCATGGGACTGCAACATCACCCACAACACAACAAGGACAATAGTCATGCGTTCATGCTCCTTGCTTTTGAACGGCGTTTTTAATGATCTCGACACAATACGCATTGGCATTGACTTGCCACAAACGCCTATTATAAAGTCGCGATTATGCGGTCTTGGTGTGGCTAATCAATTGCGGGTGTGGCTAATCAATTGTGTTAGGTGGACACCGATAGCAATCGCCGCCTGCTGTTTTCGGTCTTCAATCAGCACTCCATCCTGAGCAAATGCGTGGTTCGCCCAGGCTACAGTGAGTTGCTCGGCAAGCACGGTTACGCCAAGATTGTTGAGCAACATTCGCAAGAAAACCAAGCCTTGAAGTCCGCCCAACCTGCTTGGTGATGCGGCCATAATACCAGCGAATTTGCCTTTATATGCTGCCAGCGGGGTTTCACCATCGACTTCTGAACGCGATGCCCAGTCAATAGTATTTTTCAGGAGTGGACTCACAGCACTGTTGTATTCGGGCGAAGCAGTCAGCAACCCATCATGGGCAATCAACAACTCTTTGAAGGTCTTGGCCGTGTCCGGCATTCCTTGCTCGACCTCTAAATCTTGATCGAAAAGGGGCATCGGAAAATTAGCCATATCAATCAGGGCAACGTGAGCGCCGACACTTTGCGCCCGGATGCACCGATTTTGATGAGTTGCTTGTTGAACGATTCTTTTCTGGCGCTGGATGCCAAAGTCGAGAACAAGGTAGGCGATGGGTTTGTGATTGGTGTAGTGTGTGATGTTGCCAGATAACTCCCTTGCCCCCTTATCAGGGGGAATTGAAAATTGAAAATTGATAGTTGATAATTATTGTTCATTCTCCATTTTCCATTGTTAGGAGCGGTATCTCCATTTTGTTTCGCTCCTACGGAGCGTTGTATCATTTATTTTGCTACAAAGGTGTCATCCATTAAACCAAACTATCATTTTGTGAATCCCCAATGCCATTAAGCTGGAACGAAATTCGATCTCGTGCCCTGACATTCTCTAATGAATGGAGCGATGAGTCTTCCGAAGATGCCGAAGCCAAGTCCTTTTGGAATGATTTTTTCAATATTTTTGGCGTATCCCGCCGTCGCGTTGCCTCTTTTGAAGCGCGTATAAAGAAAATTGACGGCAAGGACGGCTACATTGATTTGTTATGGAAAGGAGTGCTACTTATCGAACATAAATCGCGTGGTAAGAACCTCGACCGTGCCTACGATCAGGCATTAAATTATTTCCCGGGATTAAAAGAACGCGAACTGCTACGATTTGTGCTGGTATCGGACTTTGCGCGGTTTCGCTTGCACGATTTAGACGACAACAAGCAACATGAATTTACCCTTGAATACTTGCATAAAAACATCCACCTATTCGCCTTTATCGCTGGTTATCAAACGCACAAAATAAAAGAACAAGACCCGGTCAATATCGAAGCTGCCGAGCTAATG